>NZ_PPXD01000001.1 GCF_002909375.1 Cryobacterium zongtaii | reverse complement strand
GACGGCCGGCGGCAGCGGCATCGGCGTCCGCTGCAGCGCGCGGGGCGCGGGCGGAGCGGCTGACGGTGGCGAGCCGGCCGAGGGTGGCGACGGCGGTCGCCGCGGCGACCAGGCCGCCGGCCAGGAGCGTCCACACGCCCGCTGAGAGCAGGGTGGCGCCCACGACGGTGAACACCAGGCCGATGAGTAGCAGCAGGGTGGAGAGGGCACGCATGGTGCGCAGGCGTTTGGCCTTGCCGGCCGGGGTGAGCGCTTTGGGTCGGGCGGCGGCGGCGCGCAGTACCGCGGCGCGCCGGGCGGCCGTGGCGGCATCGCCGGCGGCCTTCGAGGCAATCCGGGCGTCTTCCTCGGCCTGGGCGAGGAGTCTGCGTTGGGCGGACACTCCGCGTGCGTTGGTTTCCACGCGTACCTCCTGGGGAATTTCCGACGTCTCGGCGAGGATCCGCAGGGTCTGCTGCAGACGCACGGCATTGCGTTCGGTGGCGAGATATTGCCGGCGTCTCGCCCATGTCGGCATGAGATACGTCACCCAGAGCGCGGCGGCAACGGCCACCATCACTCCCCCACCCAGGACTTCGCTACTCATGCTCCCTAACGTATGAGTCGCGGGGCCTTCCGTGCCTGATTACCGGGGGGTGTGTCACTTGTCGGCCACCTCGAGTGGATGCGCGGCGGCGGCCGTATCGAACTCGTTCACGGACGCCAGACCCGGCGGCACCAGGCCGTCCTGCCAGCGGCGCAGCACGCCACCGCGCACCTCCTCGGCCACCATGCCGAACGCGAAGTGGTCGCGCCAGGCGCCGTTGATGTGGATGAACCGGCGGCGCAGACCCTCGTACCGGAAGCCGAGCTTCTCGACGACCCTCAACGACGGCGCGTTCTCCGGCCGGATGCAGATGTCCATCCGGTGCAGGCCGAGTTGGCTGAAGCAATAGTCGGTGGCCAGGGCCACCGCGATCGGGGTGATCGACCGGCCCGCGAACTCCTCGCCGACCCAGTAGCCGATCGACGCGCTGGAGAGCGACCCCCAGGTGATCGACGACACGTTCAGCTGGCCGGCCAGTTCGCCGTTGTACTCGACCAGGAACGGCAATCCGCTACCGGTGCGTGAGTGCGCGAGCAGGCTGCGGATGCTGGCCCGGGTGTCGAAGGACATCGGCGCGTACGGGCTGGTGGCCTCCCAGGTGCGCAGCCAGGACCGGTTCTCCATCAGCTCACGCTCGAGGGCCCTGGCGTCACGTAACCGGATCGGGCGCAGGGTCACGGCCCCCTCACGGAGCGTAGGAATCGCGGTCGGCACGATGAACCCGTCTACTTGGGGGCCGAAGCCCGATGATGACCGAATCTTAGTCCGGTGCCGACCTGATCAACCTGCACGCTACTCGAGAGTGGAGGTGAATTCCTTGAGCCAGGGGCGCAGTTCCACGCCGAGGTCGTCGCGGTCGACGGCCAGCTGGATGATCGCCTTGATGTAGTCGAGCCGGTCGCCGGTGTCGTAGCGGCGGCCGCGGAAGATGACGCCGTAGACGCCGCCGGTGGTCTCGGGGTTGACGGCCATCTCCTGCAGGGCGTCGGTGAGCTGGATCTCGTTGCCCTTGCCCGGCTTGGTGTGTTCGAGCACGTCGAAGACCTCGGGGCGCAGCACGTACCGGCCGATGATGGCCAGGTTCGACGGGGCATCCTCTGCCGCGGGCTTCTCGACCAGACCGGTGATGCGCACCACGTCGGGGTCGTCGGTCTTCTCAATCGCGGCCGCACCGTACAGGTGGATCTGCGACGGGTCGACCTCGAGCAGGGCCACGACGCTGGTGTTGCGGGTGATCTGCTCGGAGAGCATCTTGTCCAGCAGCGGGTCGCGGGCGTCGATGATGTCGTCACCGAGCAGCACGGCGAACGGTTCGCGGCCCACGTGCATCTTGGCGCGGAGCACCGCGTGGCCGAGGCCCAGCGGGTCACCCTGGCGCACATAGTGCATGTCGGCGAGGTCGGTGGACTCGTTCACCTTGGCCAGGCGGTCGCGGTCACCCTTCTGGATGAGCACCGCCTCGAGCTCGGTGACCCGGTCGAAATGGTTCTCCAGGGCGTTCTTGTTACGGCCGGTGATCATGAGCACATCGGTCAGGCCGGCGGCCACGGCCTCTTCCACCACATACTGGATGGCAGGCTTGTCGACGACGGGCAGCATTTCCTTGGGCATCGCCTTGGTCGCCGGCAGAAACCGGGTTCCCATACCGGCAGCGGGAATAACGGCCTTTGTAATGTGAGTAACCATGGCATTAGGTTAGCGGCAACCTGTATTGGTTACGCACCTAGGATGACTTGTATGGATTCTGACATCGAGCACCGCAAGCGGGCGCTCCGCGCAGACCTCCGGGAGCGCCGCCACAACATGCCCGCAGCCGAGCGCGAAGCCGCCACCGCGGGGTTCACCGAGAACCTGCAGAGCATCGTCACCGACCTGTCCGCCCGGTCGATCACCTGCTATCTCTCCAGCCCCACCGAGCCGAACACCCGCCCGTTCGTCAACTGGGCCGAAGCCAGGGGCATCCGGGTGCTGTTCCCGGTGTCGCGGGACGACGGCCTGCTCGACTGGACCGTGGGCGAGGAGGAGACCGAGGTGCAGGGCCTCTCGGGTGCCCCGGAGCCCCAGGGCGAGCTGCTCGGCCCGATCGCGATCAACGACGTTGACCTGATCATCGTGCCCGCGGCGGCCGTCGACAAGACCGGTCTGCGGATGGGGTGGGGCCGCGGCTACTTCGACAAGACCCTCGGGTCGATGGAGAAATGCCCGCCCGTGTACGCCGTGGTCTACGACAATGAGTATGTCGACGATGTTCCCCGGGAGGTGCACGACCAGCCGGTGAACGGCCTCGTCACTCCCACTCGCATCGTCGTCTTCTAGACTTTCCCCTCCGGCACCTGCCGGTCAGCTCCGCACACCCGAACCGAAAAGACGCAGTGCCTACCTATTCATACCGTTGCACCGAGTGCGACACCGCCTTCGACATCCAGCAGGCGTTCACCGACAACACGCTCACGGAGTGCCCCGCCTGCGGCGGCAAGCTGCGCAAGGTCTACTCGTCGATCGGCGTGAGCTTTTCAGGCTCCGGCTTCTACCGCAACGACTCGCGCGCCGAGTCCGGCGGTAAGTCGTCGCTCTCCGCCGAGAAGGGCGCCAAGAAGACGGACTCCTCGTCTGAATCGTCCTCGGCCAAGCCCGCCGAGAAGAGCAGCACCCCGGCCGCGTCGACCAGCGGGTCGTCCTCGAGCGGCTCGGGCTCTTCGTCCGGCTCGACGACCACGGCGGCGCCGAAGGCGTCCTGACCCCCCCCCTCCACTTTTCCTCGCAGTACCGCACCAGAAAGATCCCAGCCATGATCAACGGTTTCAAAGAATTCATCATGCGCGGCAACGTCATCGAACTGGCCGTAGCCGTCGTGATCGGTGCCGCATTCACCGGCCTGGTCAACGCGATCGTCACGGGGATCTTCAACCCGTTGATCGCCGCGATCTTCAACGCGGACACCCTGAAGAACTCCCTGACGGTTCCGCTGGGCGATGCCGAGCTGTCCTTCGGCCTGGTTCTCGCGGCCTTGATCCAGTTCCTCCTGGTCGCGGCCGTGGTGTACTTCGCGTTCGTGATGCCGCTGAACAAGCTCAAGGAGAACCAGGCCCGTCGCCGTCAGGCCGGAGTGCCGCTGGACCCGAAGAAGAACCCGGTCACCGACCTCGACCTGCTCACCGAGATCCGCGACCTGCTCGCCGCATCGACCGGGGCCCAGACGGTGTCCTCCAGCGCGGCCGCCGCGGCCGCCAAGCACACCCTCTAACTCCTTCGCACGTACGGCACGACCCCGCCGACTTGCGGCGAATGGCCCCTTGGATGCGCTCCAAGGGGTCTTTTGCGGCATCTCGGGGATGCGCGGGTCACCGACTTGCCGCATACTGCCCCTTCGGCGCTCGTGACGGGATGCTTTGCGGCATCTCGACGGGACACTCCGGTCGAGAACCCGGGCGGAGCGGCGGCGGGCTACCAGTGCGGCGGTTTGTCCTGGCGCAGCCGGGCGTCGTTCGCGCTCGTCGAGGAGCCGTCGCCCGTGGTCTGCCCGCCTTCTTCGCGGGAGGGCGGCTCGGGGCTGGTGTCGGTGTCCGGCGCGGGCGTCAGGCGCGCCCGGCGTGCGCCGGCCGACTTGACCACCGACTGACGCGGTTCAGCAGCTCCGGTGTCGCCGACGGATGCCGCGGGTGCTGTCTCGGGCGCTGTCGCGCCCGCGGACCCGACGGCGCCGTCGGGCGCCGCCGGGTCAGGCACGGTGCGCCGGACCGTCCGACCCTTCGGTCGGCGTGAGACCCGCGAGGGCGGCGACGCGGGCGGCGACGGCATCCGGGTTGCTGAACAGTTCAAAGCTGTGCACGCGCAGGTAGTGCCAGCCCAGACGGCGTAGCACCTCGGGGCGCAGCCGCAGGGACTCGCGGAGGCTGGCCCGGTTGACCACGGCGTCGGTTTCCACGACCACGGCGCGGCCGGCGTGCGAGGCCGCCAGCGCCAGCTTTCCGCGGTGCCCGAGGGAGACGGTGAGCCCCTTGCGTTCCAGGCGGCGGCCCAGGTCGACGAGCATGGCCTCGCGGGCATCCGGCACGGCCACCTCGTTGCGGCGGGCTTCGGTCTCGGTGAGCACCTGCGACAGGGCCAGGATGCCGTGCCGTTGCCGGTCGGCGTCGATGTCGATCGGTCGGAAGCAGGAGACGATGTCCATGGCCCGGCGGGCGCGGGTCATGCCGATCGCGAGCAGGCGTTCGCCACCGGGTTCGCCGAGCGAGCCGAAGTTGCTCAGCAGCCGTCCGTGCGGGGTGCGGCCGTAGCCGATCGAGAAGATCACCCGGTCGCGGCTCTGCGCCACGGCCTGCTCGAGCGTGAGCACCGTGAACGGTTCGGCACGGTCCTTGAGGATGAAGTCGCTCAGGTCGGTGCGCTTGGAGAACGCCGCCAGCACGGCCTGGTGTACCCGCACGGCGTGGCGGGCGCTGGCGGTGATGACCATGAGGGATTCGCGGGGCCGCTTGACGGCATGGTCCATGACCAGGTCGACGACCTTCGCCACCTCGGCGTCAACGCTCTCCACCGCGCCGCTGTCGACGTCGGGCATGCCGTGGCCGCCCTTGACGTAGTTGAGGGTGAGGCTGCCGTGGCCGAGGAAGCTGCCCGCCCAGGGCAGCGAGTCGATGCGGCCGCCGTAGAAGCGGTGGTTGACCAGTTCGGCGAGGTCCTCGCCGCCGGCCCGGTAACTGCGGGTCAGGGTGAGGGTGGGCAGCAGTTCACCCAGCCGGGCCAGCGCGGAGTCGGCGTGCAGGGCGTCGACGTTGGTTTCCTGCGGGCTCGGCACCTCTGAGGGTTCGACGATGCCGGTCTCGAAGCCGGACGGCGTCTGGGTGACCGGGTCGCCGAACGCCACGACCTGCTTGGCACGGCGGATGGCGCCGACGTTCTCGGCGAGGGTGGTGGCGCCGGCGTCGACCAGGAGCACGGCGTCGAAGGTCATTCTGTCGTCGAGCGCGGCGACCTCGTACGGCGAGGCCAGCCAGACCGGGGCGAGCACCCGGCCCAGGTGCGGGGAGACCTCGTTGATGCGGGCCGGGGTGGCCCGGTCGGCGCGCAGCAGCCGGCGCAGCTGGTCGGCTTCGTCGGGCCAGTCGACCACACCGATCTTCCAGGTCTCGGCGAGCAGCCAGGCAAGGATCTGCCCGGTGGTGGAGGCGTGCGCCTCGTCGACGAGCTTGAAGTCGGCTTCGAGCCTGTCGAGCACCTGGGTGTTGGCGTTGAGCAGGGCCTTGTCGCCGCCCAACATCACCTCGAGCACGGACTGCCACCAGGCGAGTTCGAGCTCGGCGGCGACATCCTTCTCGGACACGTGGCGCTGGGACAGGTCGGTCATCAGCGGGTCGAGGTTGTGCTCGCGCAGGGTGGCGAGCAGGGCGGTGCGCTCGTGCAGGTTGGCGAGCACCTCACTCTCGGCGGCCAGTCCGGTCATCGTGGAGACGAGTTCACGCAGCGGCCGCGAGACCAGCTGACGCGGGGTCCCGGTGTTGCCCAGCGGCACGTCGAGCTTGCCGAGGTCCTCGGCGACGCGCTGATAGGCGACGTGCACGTCGTTGATGCCGACCGGCACCTCCGGGGTGACGCCGGCGGCGGCGTAGCGCTGCCACAGAGTGCGCTGCTGCTGGATGCGCCGCAGGCTCTCGTTCATGTCACTCACGTGCACGCCGGGTCGCAGGTACTCGTCGGCGAGCTTGCGCAGCCGGCGCCGGTTGGCGCTGGTCATCTCGGGTGAGTCACGGCGGGCGGAGGTGGCGGCGATCAGTTCGGTGAGGGAGCGGTCGAACACGGCGGGCTGGAACTTGTCCAGCGTCTCGCGGATGTCCAGCAGCAGGCGCAGGTAGATGCCCAGCTCGTGCACGGTCTCGAACGGGCGCAACCGGGTCTGGCCGATGAGGTGTCCGGCGCGTTCCAGCAGTCGGGGCAGGTCGGTCTTGCTCAGCCGCTTGGCCAGCTCGTGGGATGCGCCGGCGTCGGCGGTGGAGGTGAAGGAGGCTCCGTACCAGGGCGAGTCGCCGGGGCCGTAGCGGAACTGGCCGAGGACGGCGGCCTTGATCAGGACCGCGGCGGCGCTGGCCCGGTCGTGGGCGAGACGCTCCAGGGCGACCCTGTCGAGCCGGGCGGTCGTCGACGGCGGTGCCGGCAGCTGGGCAAGCCTGGCGAGCTCACCGAGGGCGTCGAGCACCGACACGCCGAGCGCGGCATCCTTCCGGGTGAGCGCCGACCTGTAGTCCAGCAGCACCTTGCGCAGACGCACGAGGGCGTCGTCGACGTCGCCGACGCGCGGCTGGGTGCTCTTCTCGTTGCGGGTGATCGACTGGATCAGGTCGCGGCGCAGGGTGCGCGGGGTGACGGCGACGCCGGGCAGACCCACCTGCACGAGGCGGTGGGCGATGCCGTCGAGGCTGGAGCGGCGGGCGCTGACCACGAGCACGCGCTTGTGCTGGGCGATGAGCGAGCCGATGGCGTTGACGATGGTCTGGGTGCCACCGGTGCCGGGCAGGGTCTTCACGACGAGGGAGTTGCCGGCGCTGATCTGGGCGACGACGTTCTCCTGCTCGGCGTCGGCATCCAGCAGCAGCGTGTCGGTGCCGGGCGGGCGCACGTCTTGAGCGATCGGCAGCACCGGGTTGTAGGCCATTTCGATGGCGCGCTTGGCGGTGGGGTTGCCGGCGACGGCGTCGAGCACCGGATGGGTGAGCTTCTGCGCGTCGGTGGCCATGGCCCGGCCGACGTCGGCGAAGGACGACGCCACCAGGCGGGGCACCACGTTGAACCAGGGCAGGTGCGAGGTGAGGCCGCGCAGCCGGTCGATCACCGGTTGCGGTTTGAACGCTCCGTTGGTCACGGCGAGCGCCACGAACGCGTCGGCGTCGAGGGTGATCTGGAACTGGTCGTGCAACGCCCGCGCCAGTTCGGGGTTGAGGAACGGTGCTCCCTTGAGCTTGAGCTCGAAGTCGCGACCGTAGCGGCGGATGGCCAGGGGGCGCAGCAGCACCGGTGCGGTGAAGTCCACGTCGCCGTAGCGCCACTGGGCCAGCCCGATCGCGAGGTGCACCGATTCGATGCCCCGCATCGACCGCAGCTCGATGCCCTTCTGGGTGATCTCGTTGGCGGCCAGGCGGGCGTTGCGTAGCGCCAGCTCGTCGCGGATGAGGTTGGAGAGCAGGGTGGTCTTGCCGGTGATGAACTGCGGCAGACCGCCGGGGTGGGTGGCGGACAGCTCGATGCGGGAGCGCGGGCTGTCACCGAAGTGCAGCAGCGGCGAGTGGCCGCCGACGGCGGCGAGTTCGTCACGCCAGCGTTGCCAGGTGGGTTCGGCGATGTTCCCGGCGACCAGCGCCGGGTCTCCCAGGCTCACCGAGTCCGGGGAGGTCGCGAGACGCGAGTCGGCAGACGGCGCGTCGGAGTAATCCGACGCGAAGTCGTCATCTTCTGGTTTTCTATCGAGGCGCCACACACCCACACCCTATTTCTCCACCGGCCGGTTCTCGGTTAGGCCACCCGGTTATTTCCCGCATTCGCAGGATTCTCTGCGGATACAGCCGTTTTCGCAGGCGCTATAGCCAGTCCTTGCGTTTGAACACGGCGTAGAGCCCGAACCCCATCGCCACCATCAGGGTGATCGCGAACGGGTAACCGAACTGCCATTTTAGCTCAGGCATGTGGGTGAAGTTCATGCCGTAGATGGTGCCCACCAGGGTGGGGGCGAACAGGATCGCCGCCCAGCTGGAGATCTTCTTCACTTCCTCGCTCTGCGCCAGCCCGGTTTCGCTCAACCGGCGGGTTTCGTCGTTCTGCCGTTGGGCGACGAGGGTGCTGTGCACCGTGAGGGCGTTCTGCAGGAGTTCCCGGAACGCGTCGACACGTTCGACGACCCGGATGGTGTGGTCGAGCACGTCGCGCAGGTGCCTGTGCAGTTCCACGTCCACGCCGTGCTTCTCGAAGCCCTCCTGCAGCGACTCGAGCATGCCGATCAGCGGCTGGGTGGCCCGTTGGAACTCGATGACCTCGCGGGAGAGGTCGTAAATGCGTCTGGACACCGCCTGGTCACCGTCGAAGAGCTGGTCCTCGATCTCGTCGATGTCGTTCTCCAGGCCGGCGACCACCGGCGCGTACTCGTCGATCACCTGATCGAGGATCGCGTAGAGCACCGCCTGCGGCCCGAAGGCGAGGAGGTCCGGGGTGCTTTCCAGCCGGCGGCGCACCGAGGCGAGGTCGGGCGACTCGGCGTGCCGGATGGTCACGACGAAGTCGGGACCCACGAAGACGTGCAGCTCGCCGAACTCGACTCGCTCGACGTCGTCGAGGTATCTGGCCGGGCGCAGCACCAGGAACAGGGTGTCGGCGTATCGTTCGATCTTGGCTCGCTGATGTCCCTTGAGCGCATCCTCGATGGCGAGGTGGTGCAGGGTGAACTCATCGGCCACGCTCCTGACCTCGTCATCGGTCGGCCGGTACAGTCCGATCCAGGCGAACCCGGCCTTCTCCTTGAGTACCTCAAAGACGTCCTGCAACGTTTCCGGGGTTGCCACCCGAAGGCCATCCACATAGATCGCGTCATCAATCAGCGCCACGGCTGCTCCTCACTCGCCGTACAAGTGTGGCACCGGCGACGGGGTGCGGTGCACCGGCGTCAGTGCGGTTGGCTGCCCTGTCGCTTTGGACCCTCGTGCTTGCGGTAGGTGGGGCTGAAGGAGAGAAGCACCAGGCCGACTCCGAGAACCAGCTGGCCGAGCGCCTGGCCGGGCAGCAGCGAGACGGCGCCGCCGGCCAGGATGAAGACGGCCGGCAGCACCCTGTAGACGCGGGCACGCAGGATGGCGGCGCCCAGCAGCATCCAGCCGACCCCGAACACCGCGGCGGTCAACAGCAGGCCGAACGCATAGGAGCCGGGCCGTTCGGCGCCGTCGAGTAGGTCAGGTGCGACCCGGCCCAGGGTGGGATAGAGAAAGGCCTCCGCCCAGAACTGGCCACTGATCAGGATGGTGCCGGTGCCGGCCATGATCGCGGCGGAGAAGCCGAACGGGCCGATCTGCTTGGCGTGGCGCTCGTAGATCGCCACCAACGAGAGGATCAGCAGCAGTGCTCCGCCGAGCAGGGCCAGAGACCGCAGGGCATACAGCGGGGTCTGCACGAGTTCACTGACCGGTTCGCCGGTGAGGCGCATCGCCTGGTCCAGGATGCCGCCGATCAGGAATGCGGCCCCGGCGGCGAGAGTGGATGGCTTCGCCAGACCTTCGAACCTCTTCACTGGAACCTCACCCACCGCGCCTGGAGCCTCGACAGCCCCGCACTCCATCGATTGGGCTGGTCCCGACGATTCTCGCACCGGCCGGGTGGCGGGACAAGGGCCGCAACGGCCACCTCGGGCAGAAGGGTCGCCGGCGCTAGGGTGATGGCGTGCCCGATGCCTCTTCCCCCCGCGACCTCGACGGTGTGCGGGGCGTGGACCTGTCCACCACCGTGGTGGTGGCGCTGGGCACCCGAGCGGCGGCCCAGGACGGCGACCACCGGGCGCTGGCAGAGCTGGTGGGTCGGCTGACCGGCGTCGCCGGCGCATCCATCACTCTCAGCCAGGTCTGCCCGAACTGCGGACGGTCCGGTCACGGCCCCCTCCGGGTCGAACTCGGCGGCGCGGCGGTGGACTCCCCCACCGTGCAAGTGAGCCTGGCCCGGGCCGACGGCCGGCTCGCTCTGGCCGTCACTGCGGCCGGCCCGGTGGGCATCGACCTCGAATCCGTCGGTGCGCTCGCCCGGGCACCCTTGGATGACGTGCTGCTCTCCACGGCCGAAGCGGATGCCGTGGCCGCCCTGCATCCGCGATCGGCCACGGCCGCGGTGACCGCCATCTGGACCGCCAAGGA
Organism: Cryobacterium zongtaii; assembly: GCF_002909375.1. Taxonomy (GTDB): domain Bacteria; phylum Actinomycetota; class Actinomycetes; order Actinomycetales; family Microbacteriaceae; genus Cryobacterium; species Cryobacterium zongtaii. Next base: position 287,247 of record NZ_PPXD01000001.1, on the reverse strand, counting down.
GGCGGTCCTCAAGGCCGCCGGCGTGGGCCTCAGGGTCGATCCTCGTGACCTCACCATCGCTCGTGCGCCCGACGAAGTGCCCGCCGAACACTCCCCCGGCCCGGCCCTGGTCGGCTGGCAGGCTGCGCCGTTTCCGCTGAACCAGGCGCACCTCATGTCCGTGGCGGCTCCCGAGGGTCTCGTCGCTACAGTCGCCGTGGTGTGCGCCAGGCGCCCGCGGTTGTACCTCGATCGGTGACGATCCCCTCGAGGTGTCCCCGCCGCTCAGAGCGTCCCCGCCGTGCCGCAATCGCAACTCAGTGAGTGACGCGCGAGAGATCAGGAGGCGGGTTTGAGCGGCGCGGCGGGCTGCAGCCGCGGCAGACTCTTCGCCGACACCCAGCGGGCGAGGATCTTGTCGGCGACCCCGGTGCCGGAGGCGATGCGGAAGCAGCCGAGCAGGTCGTCGGTGGTGACGCTGCCGTGCCGGTGGGTGCGGGTGTAGGCGCGCAGGGCGGTGAAGAAGGCCTCGTCGCCGATCGCCTGACGCACGGCGTGCAGGGCCAGGGCCCCGCGCTTGTAGACTCTGTCGTCGAACATGTCGTGCGGGCCGGGGTCGGCCACCACGATGTTCTTGGGCAGCAGGTCCAGCTCGGCGCGGTGCAGCAGGGCGTTCGCGTGGGCGGTCAGTCCGCCGCTGGCCTCGGCCCAGATCCACTCGGCGTAACAGGCGAAGCCCTCGTGCAGCCAGATGTCGGCCCAGCGGGTGAGCGTGAGGCTGTTGCCGAACCACTGGTGCGCCAGTTCGTGCGCGATCAGCCGGTCGCTGCCGTGCAGGCCGTCCACGTGGTTACGGCCGAACACGGCCAGGCCGTGCGCCTCGAGCGGGATCTCAAGGTCGTCGGCGGTGACGATCACGGAGAACGCGGGGAACGGATACGGGCCGAAGACCTCGCTGAACACCGTGATCATCTCGCCGAGCCTGGCGAAGTCCACCGCCACCGGCCGGGCCAGCGCGGGAGGGAAGAACAGGCTGTGCGCCACCGGGGTGGCGGCGATATCGTGCCGGCGATAGCGACCGATCTGAACGCTGGCCAGGTATGCGGCCATCGGTTCCCGCACGTCGAAGGTCCAGGAGGTGCGACCGGACCGGGTGCTCTTGGCCACCAGCGGGCCGTTGCTGACCACCGTGTACGGCGCCTCGCAGGTGAGAAGGATGCGGAAGGTGGCCTTGTCGCTCGGGTGATCGTTGCAGGGAAACCACGACGGCGCCCCGCTAGGCTGACCGGCCACGAGCACACCGTCGGTGAGTTCCTCCCAGCCCAGCTCGCCCCAGTGGCTGCGCACCGGATGCGGCGCCCCGCGGTAGCGCACCACCACCTCGAACGTCTCCGCCGCGGCCAGCGGCACGGCGGGAGTGATCACGAGCTTGCGGGCGGCGTGCACCGTCTTCACCGGCGCAACACCGTTGACCGTGACCTTGTCGACGCTCAAGCCCGCCAGGTCGAGGCTGAACCGGCCGAGGGCGGTGAGGGCCCGCGCCGTGATCGTGGCGGTCGCCGTCAGCCGGTTCGTGGCGACCCGGTAGTCCAGTTCGAGGTCGTAGTGCGCCACCGTGTAGCCGCCATTGCCACTCGCGGGAAGGTAGGGGTCGCCCGCGGACGCGGACCCCAGAATGGTGGGTGTGGGCTGCAACATATGGATCAAGTCTTCCATGGCGGCCGGTGCCACGGCGCAATCGGGTTGCCGGACCAGAGCGAGTCGGTGGGCACCCGCTCCCCGCGCATCACCAGCGAACCCGGTCCAACGGTGGCGTGATCGTCGATGCGAGCCGCCGGCAGGATGACGCTGTTGGGCCCGAGGGTGCCGCCGGCGCCGATGTGCACGGTGTCCAGCTGCATGATGCGATCGTGGAACAGGTGGGTCTGCACGACACAGCCGCGGTTGACACTGCTGCCGGCGGCCAGGGTGACCAGGTCCGCCTCCGGCAGCCAGTACGACTCGCACCACACACCGCGCCCGATCGTGGCGCCCAGCGAGCGCAGCCAGAGCGCCAGCCAGGGCGTGCCGGCGGCGTTCTGCGCGAACCAGGGCCGCGCCACCATCTCCACGAAGGTGTCCGACACCTCGTTGCGCCAGATGAACGACGACCAGAGCGGATGCTCGGAGGCGCGGATGCGCCCCACCAGCAACCACTTCGCGGCGGTGGTCAGCGCCGCCGCGACGGCGCCGGCGCCGATCAGCACGAAGCCGGAGAGCAGCAGCGCCAGGCCGGGACCGCCGAAAAGCCAGAGGACCTCGAGGACCACGAGCAAGCTGAGGGCGATCCACGCGGAGGCGAACACCGGCACCAGGCGCAGCACCTCCCAGAGCGACCGGGCCAACACCAGCCGCGCCGGCGGGTGGAAGGTGCGGGCCTCGTCGATGTCGGTCACCCGGCGGCGCAGCCGCGTCGGCGGGTTGCCCAGCCAGGAGGAGCCGCGCTTGGCCTTGCGCGGGGTGGACGACAGCACGGCCACGAGGCCGTCCCTCGGCACCGTGCGGCCGGGGCCGGCGATGCCGCTGTTGCCCAGGAACGCCCGGCGGCCGATCTTGGCGCGGCCGATGCGCATCCAGCCGCCGCCGAGTTCGTAGCAGGCGACCATGGTGTCGTCGGCGAGGAACGCGCCGGGCGCAATGGTGGTGAGGGAGGGCACCAGCAGTACCGTGGACGCCTCGACGCCCGGACCGACCTTCGCGCCGAGCAGCCGCAACCAGACCGGGGTGAGCAGGCTGGCGTAAAGCGGGAACAGCAGGGTGCGGGCGCCGTCGAGCAGTCGTTCGGTCATCCACACCTGCCAGCCCACCCGGCTGCGCACCGGGTGGTGGCCCTCGGTCAGGCCCAGGCCCAGCAGGCGCACGGCTCCGATCACGGTGCCGGCGTAGAGCGCTCCGGCGGCGAGCACGGCCGGCGGCACGGCCAGCGCGGCGCGGGCGGCCGCGGCGCCGAGGGTGCCGGCGTCGCCGATCACCACGCCCACGATGAGCACGCCGAGCAGCACCGCCACGGTGGGAATGGCGGTGAGTCCCACCGAGCCGGCGCCGTAGGCGAGCAGCCAGCGGCGGGCGTTCGCCGGCCGTTCCGCGGGCCAGGCGCGGCGGGCCGAGCCGACCCGGGTGGCCGGTGAGCCGGCCCAGCGCTCGCCTCGTGGCACCCGGCCGAAGACGGCGGAGCCCGGTTCGATCTCGGCGCCGTCGCCGATCTTGGCGCCGCCGAGCAAGGTGCTGCGGGAGCCGATCACGGCCTCCGCGCCGATGCGCACCCGGCCGATCCGCAGGGTGTCGCCGTCGAGCCAGTAGCCGGCCAGGTCCACCTCGGGTTCGATCGCGGCGCGCTCGCCGATGCTGAGCAGCCCGGTGACCGGCGGCACCGAGTGCAGGTCGACGCCGGGGGCGATGGTGGCGCCGAGCAGCCGGGCGTAGTAGCTGATCCACGGCGCCCCGGCCAGGCTGGCCGCGTCGACGAAGGTGGCCACCTGTTCGGCCAGCCAGAGTCGCAGGTGCACCGAGCCGCCGCGCGGGTAGTTGCCCGGTTTCACGCCCTTGAGCAGCAGCCGGGCGGCGGCAACGGAGATGCCCATCTTGCCCAGTGGGGTGACCAGCAGCACAAATCCGGCCAGCACCGCCCACCATGACACCGTGGGGGCGAAGGATGCGCCGGCGGCGGCGAGCAGATTGTTGGCCGCGGCCAGGTACACCAGCCACTTGGCACCCACGAGCAGGTGCAACGGCACGCTGAGGAGGCCCTGCAGCAGCCCGGTGCGGGCCGGGGTGGGCAGCACCTGCCGCGTGGCGCGGGCCACCGTCGGAGTGCGACCGTCGAGTTCGTCGGCGAGGGAGCCGATCCGCGGGTGGTCGTAGATGTCGCTGATACGGGTGTTCGGGTGGCGCTCCCGAATCGCGGACACGAATTGGGCGGCCGAGAGGGAGCCGCCGCCGTAGGCGAAGAAGTCGCTGTCGGCGTCGGCGACGGGCACACCGAGGATCGCGGCCCAATGCCCGGCGAGCCAAGCGGCGGTCGGGCTGAGCGCATCCGCGCCGGCCGTCTCGGCGCCGGCCAGGCCGGGCAGCGGCCAGGGCAGTGCGGCACGGTCGACCTTGCCGGAGGTGCGGGTGGGGATGGACTCCACGACGGTGAGCAGCGGCACGAGGGCGGCGGGCAACGCCACCCGGAGGGCCGCGGTGGCCGCGGGCAAGTCGAAGGATCCGGCCGCCTCATCGGCGAGCGCGAGGTAACCCACCAGCACCTGGTTGCCGGCCGGGGTGGTCTGCACGACAGCGGCCGCGCCGGCCACGCCGGACAGCGCCTGCAGGGCGGCGTCGATCTCGCCGAGTTCGATGCGCCGGCCGCCGAGCTTGATCTGGTCGTCGGCCCGGCCCACGAACACCAGCCCGGCGGGGTCGAAGCGCACGAGGTCGCCGCTGCGGTACGCGCGCTCCCAGCCGAGCCCGGCGTGCGGGGCGTACTTCACCGCATCCTGGGTCGCGTCGAGGTACCGGGCCAGGCCGACGCCGCCGATGATCAGTTCGCCGGTCTCGCCGGCCCGCACCCGCTGGCCGGCCGGATCCACCACGGCCAGGCTCCAGCCGTCCAGCGGCAGGCCGATGCGCACGGGGTCGCTGCCGTCGAGCAGGGCGCCGCAGGCCACGACCGTCGCCTCGGTCGGGCCGTAGGTGTTCCACACCTCACGGCCGCGGGCGCTGATGCGGGCGGCCAGCTCGGGCGGGCATGCCTCGCCGCCGAAGATCACCAGGCGCACATTCTCCAGCGCCTCCTCGGGCCAGAGTGCGGCGAGGGTGGGCACCGTGGAGACAACGGTGATGCCGTGCGCGATGAGCCAGGGGCCGAGGTCCGCGCCGCTCCGCACGAGCGAGCGCGGGGCCGGCACCAGGCAGGCGCCGTTCCGCCAGGCCAGCCACATCTCCTCGCAGGAGGCGTCGAACGCCACCGACAGGCCGGCCAGCACCCGGTCGCCGGGGCCGATGGGTTCGCCGGCCAGGAACAGGCCGGCCTCGGCGTCGACGAACGCCGCCGCCGAGCGGTGCGTCACGGCGACACCCTTGGGCACCCCGGTGGAGCCGGAGGTGAAGATGATCCAGGCGTCGTCGTGCGGGCCGGGCATCGGCTCGCCCCAGTGCGCCAGCGACGGGTCCTCCTCGGCGGCCAGGGGCCGCTCGGTGAGCACCCCGGCGTCCAGGCCGTCGCGCACCGTGAACAGACCACCGTCGCCGATGACACCCACGACCCGGGCCTCGCCGAAGACCAGCCGGGCCCGTTCCTCAGGGTCGTCGGCGTCGACGGGCACGTAGGCGGCGCCGACGGTGAGGGTGGCGAGAATCGACAGGTAGAGGTCCCGGGTGCCGGACGGGATGCGGATGCCGACCGTGTCACCGCGGCGCACCCCGGCCCGGCTCAGCCGCACGGCCTGGTCGTTGACCAGCCGCACCAGCCGCCGGTAGCTCAGGGCCCCGGCGGCGTCCTCGAGGGCCAGGGCGGTGGGGTGTTCCTCCGCGGTGGCCAGCAGGATGTCGATCAGGGTGCGCTCGGGGTGCACCAGATGACCGGCATCCAGCACGCCCTGCTCGTGGCCGGGCGTCGGCGCGGCCGGCAGCGGACGCACGATTGCCGGTGCGACGGTCGAGCCGGCGGACCGGGTGCTGGGATCGGGGTGGAACGAGGTCACGCATACTCCTGTCCGGGCTCGCGAGAATCCGCGATGGCGACAGCCTAGAACGACCGGGTGACCGGCGGGTGAACACGCGTCACATGAGTACATTCTTCGGGCGCGTTCCCGTCTCCGGCGGGTTTTTCTCCGCCGCCCCTGTTCCCCCGGCGGCCTTCCCGCGTAGCCTTTTGATACCGGATGCGCCTCACGTCTTCGACCGAAAGCCGACCGAATGGATACCTCACCTCTCGTCTGGACTCTGACTGTCCTCGGAATCGTCGGGCTCCTCGCCTTCGACTACGTCTTTCACGTGCGGAAGGCCCATGCCCCCACGCTGAAGGAAGCGGCAATCTGGTCGTCGATCTACGTCGGGATCGCCATACTGTTCGGCATTGGCGTCCTGATCATCGGCGGCAGCACCCCGGGTTCTGAGTACTTCGCGGGGTACATCACCGAAAAGGCGCTCTCGGTCGACAACCTGTTCGTCTTCCTCATCATCATGACAAGCTTCCGCGTGCCCCGGGAGGACCAGCAGAAGGTGCTTTTGTTCGGCATCACGTTCTCGCTCATCGCGCGCACCGGCTTCATCTTCCTCGGCGCCGCCCTGATCAACACCTTCGCCTGGGTGTTCTATTTCTTCGGCCTGATCCTGTTGATGACGGCGGGCAACATGCTCAAACCGGAGAGCTCGGAGTCCAAGTCCGCGGACAACTTCATCGTGCGGGTCGCGCGCAAGATCTTCCACACCAGCCCCGAGTACGACGGCGACAAACTCTTCACCATCCACGACGGCAGGCGCGCACTGACCCCGATGCTCCTGGTGATGGTCGCGATCGGCGGCACCGACCTCCTCTTCGCGCTCGATTCGATCCCCGCCATCTTCGGCCTCACCCAGGATGTCTACATCGTGTTCACGGCGACGGCGTTCTCGCTCCTCGGCCTGCGTCAGCTGTACTTCCTGCTCGACGGCCTGCTGGACCGGCTGATCTACCTCTCCTTCGGGCTGGCGGCGATCCTCGCCTTCATCGGCGTGAAGCTGATCCTGCACGCCCTGCACGAGAACAACCTTCCGTTCATCAACGGCGGCGAGCCGGTGCCGGTGTTCGAGATCAGCACGGGTGTCTCTCTGACGGTCATCATCGGTGTGCTCCTGGTCACCGTGCTGGCGTCGCTGTTCAGCCCGGCGGGCCGGGCACAAGCGGCCACCGCCAACGCCCGGCGGTACGCAACCGACTACCTGGACCTCGGCTACACCGAGGACCACACCGAACGCATCCGGGTGTACACGGCGCTGCGGGAAGAGGAAGAGTCCATCCATAAACTCGGCCCGAAGTACCGGCAGGCGGTCCAGGACGACGCGGAGCTCGCCGATCTGCTCCGCCGGGCTCACCTCGAACACGACGCCTCTGTGCGCCGGGCCGCCCGCGAGGGGTGACCCCACGCCGGCCCGACCGTGCCCCGCACGACGGCCGGTCAGCGGATGCGGGCACGCACGGCGCCGGCCGCGCAGAGGATGACCGCGAGCGCGCCGATCAGCACGAGAGGGTCCAGGTCTTCGCCGAGGAGCAGCGCCGCCCACGCGATGGTGAGCACCGGTTGCAGAAGCTGGATCTGGCTCACCCGGGCGATCGGCCCGATGGCCAGGCCCCGGTACCAGGCGAAGAAGCCCAGGAACATGCTCACCCCGGCAAGATAGGCGAAGGCCAGCCAGGCCGACGCATCAGCAGCGGGCCGGCCGGAAGCGAGTCCGGCCAGCATCAGCGGCACCATCACCGGCAGCGCCACGATCAGCGCCCAGCAGATGGTCTGCCAGGAACCCAGCTCGCGGGCCAGCAGCGCGCCCTCTCCGTAGCCGATCGCCGCGAGCACCACGGCCGCCACCAACAACAGGTCGGCCGGCTGCAGGCTGCTGAGCCCGCCCGCGGTGAGCGCCACGAATCCGACCACGGCCACCACGCCGAGTCCGCTGGCCAGCCAAAAGCGCGGAGTGGGCCGTTCCCTGGCCCGCACGACAGCGACCACCGCGGTGGCGGCGGGGAGCAGGCCGATCACAACGGCGCCGTGCGCGGCCGGCACGCTCTGCAGGGCGAAGGAGGTGAGAATGGGGAAGCCCGCGATGACGCCGGCCCCCACCACGGCCAGCCGCCCCCATTGGCTGCCCCTGGGAAGACGCTGCCGGAGCCCGGCGAGCACAACGATGGCGAGAATGCCGGCTCCGACGGCGCGGCCGGCACCGACGAACAGCGGGTCGAGCTGGGCCACGGCCACCCGGGTGAGCGGCAGGGTGAACGAGAAGGCCAGCACGCCCAGCAGCCCGAAGACCAGGCCGGCGGCGGGCGACGCTTCCGGTGGCGATAGCGCTGGTGGCGACGCGTCGATAGCGCTATTCTGTATTTTCATGAAAGAGGATAGCACCCGAGCGGGTTCCGCGGACAACGAATCGGCGCACCTCGCCATCGAACGCCGTCTGCGTGCCCTGGTCGCCAGCCGGCCGGCCGGCGACCAGCTGCCCTCCACCCGCACCCTGGTGCTCGACCATGCCGCCAGCCCGCTCACTGTGCAGCGCGCGCTGCAGCGGCTGGTGCTCGAGGGCCTGGTGGAGACCCGACCGGGCGCGGGTAGCTTCGTGGCGCGGCCGCATGCCGTGCACCGGGCCGACTTCGGCTGGCAGACCACGGCGCTCGGCGCGGCCCGCACCGGTGCCGACGCGATCGGCACCGCCATGACGAGCGCCGGACCGGGCATGATCGCCCTGCACTCCGGGTACCCGGCCGAGGAGCTGCTGCCCACCCGGCTGGTGCGCACCGCCCTGGTCCGCGCGGCTCGTACCGGCACCGCCGTCGACCGGGCCCCGATTTCGGGGTTGCCGGAGCTCCGCAGCTGGTTTGCGGCGGAGCTGGCACCTGTCGGCGCCTCCGCCGCCGCCCCGCCGGCCGCCGACGACGTCGTCATCACCCCGGGCGGCCAGAGCGCGCTGTCGTCGATCTTCCGGGCGCTGGCCGTTCCGGGCGACGCGATCGTGATGGAGTCCCCTACCTACTGGGGCGCCATGGCCGCCGCCCGGCAGGCCGGGTTGCGCATCGTGCCCATCTCCCGCGGCGCCGGCGCCCCCGCGGCTGCCGACCTCGACGACGCCCTGGGCGCCAGCGGGGCCCGCCTGTTCTACGCGCAGCCGCACTTCGCCAATCCCACCGGGGCGTTGTGGAGCAGCGCCGATCGCAGTGCCATCACCGCGGTCCTCCGCGCCCGCGGGGCGTACCTGATCGAGGACGACTGGGCGCATGATTTCGGCATCGAAGCGGATGTGGCCACCCTCGCCGCCGACGACGCCGACGGCCACATCGTCTACGTGCGCTCGCTCACCAAGAGTCTCTCCCCCGCCATCCGGGTGGCGGCGGTCGTGGCCCGCGGCCCCGCCCTGGCCCGGATCCAGGTGGACCGCACCGTGGACGACCTGTACGTCAGCGGGATCCTGCAGGCGGCGGCGGTCGATGTGCTCACCGACCCGGGCTGGCGCAGCCACCTCACCCGGTTGCGTGGGTCGTTGCGCGGCCGCCGCGACGAGCTGGCCCGGCAGGTGCGCGGACAGTTGGGCGCTGACGCCCTTGAGCTGGTGCCCAGGGGCGGGCTGAACCTGTGGGTGCGCGCTGCCGACGGGGTGGACGTGGCCGACCTGGCCCGGCGCAGTCGCGCCGAGGGGGTGCTGTTCTCCCCCGGCGGCGACTGGTTCCCGGCCGAACCGACCGGTTCCTTCTTCAGGCTGAACTACTCCCGCGCCCGCCCAGAGCTCTTCGAGGCCGCCGTGGCGACCATCGCCGGACTGCTGCCCTAGGCCAGCCGCTCGACGGCGGCGAGCCACTCGGCCCAGAACAGTTTCCACCGCTCGGCCTCGTCGAACGACGCCACCTTGTCGTGCGTCACGCCCAGCCGCAGCCGCCCGTCGGGCAGCAGGTCGGTGGAGAACAGGATCGACCCCAGCGGCTCGTCCGCACGCGCGAGGGTGAATCGCAGTGCCTTCGACGCCGGCTTCGAGCGCAGCACCAGGTCGAGACCGGGAAACAGATCGGCGCGGCCACCCTCGTCGAGCAGCAGTTCGCGCAGCACGTCGCGGTCCAGGGCCAGCACCCGCGTGCGGCTCACGCTGAAGCTGCCGTCGGGCATCTGGCCGGGCAGCCTCAGGCCGGTGATGCGTTCGTAACCCACGGTCACGCCCTGCGCCCACCAGCCGTCCACACCGTGCGCGGCGTGCACCCAGGCGGCGATGGCGGTGTGCCCGGCCTGGCGGCCGGGGCCGTCGTCGATGAGATCGACCCACTCCTCCCACGCATGCCCGGTGTTCTCGAGGATCGCGTCGTCGGTCTGCACGGGCTCGGCCGCCCAGACCCGGGTGCGTGTGAAGGTTTCGTGTTCGGTCATCGGGACTCCTGTGCTCGGCACGACAATACTGGGTGTCTTCTGCCAGGTCCGACGCCGGGCACCCCGGGCGATGTGATGGCCGCGCGGAGTCCCTAGACTGAGAGCGAAGGGGGCATTTTCGGATGAGCAAGAACAAGAGCGACGAACCGCGCGACGAGTTCGACCGTATCAAGATACCCGAGTTTCTGGCCCGGCCTTTCGAGCGCCTTGCCGGCGGACCGGGCGTCGGCACGCCCATCCGGCCCACCCCCAGAGACCGGTCGGACGGCAACACGACTGTTGACGGCGACTCGGATGCCGATCTCCCCGAGGACCTCGAGGACACCGAGCCGGCACCGCGTCAGTGGTGGGCCGGCTACAAGGGCAAGCTGCTGCTCTACGGCGCGGGCACCCTCGTCATGGTCTTCCTACAGTCCCGCGGCTAACCAGCACGGTACGCCGACTACATCGCCGGTAGTACCCGGGTTCATCCGTCCAGGGGATGTCTGCGTACCCGTAATTCGCGACGATGGAGGTACCGATCCCGTTCACCCGATCGGCAGCCGCCCGTCGAGAGGAACCCCATGACCACGATCCTGCACACCCGTCCCGCCCACCGGTCCCTGCGCCCCATCGTCATGACGGCGACCCTGGTCATGGTGTCGGCCGGCACCCACGGTCCCGCCGACCTGCCCGCCGGCCCGCCCGTGGCCGTCGACCGGGTGCCTGCCCACTCCCTCGACCGGATTGCACTGTGGGCGGCCCAGCCGGCCGGGATCGACCGCGCGGCGTAGACCACCGCAGGAAGGACCGTCGGGCTCCCCGATCAGGGCCCGACCAGCAGAAGTAACACCTCATAGGTCAGATAGACCGGCCAGACGATGGCCTGGAACAGGCCCAGGATGAAGCCCCAGAACGATCCGTCCGACGTGGAGACGAAGTAGATGGCCGCTCCGACGTAAGCCAGAAGGAAGAAGAACCCCCACCCCCCGTCTCCCACCGTCACGTTGCCACGACCGTCCGATGCCATCAGATCCTCCGCTCCCGTGAGAACTCCCTGACTACCCGATGGCACACAGGGTAACCGCGCTGACCGCGAAGCGATACCGCCGCAGAGCGGCCGTCGGGTCCGATCCGATCGTCAGCGAACGGCATCGGCGAGCAGGGAGCCCGCACGACGACATCGGCGTTTACGCGATAGTGAGGGGATGCAGATCTACTCCGACTACGCCGCCCATCGCTCCCGTCAGGTCGCGGTCGACGTGATCGCCGTCGCCGCCATCGCCGCTTGGATCGGGCTCGGCGCTTTCGTCTACTCGCTGGTGATCGACCTCGCCCGGTTCGGCGAGCAGATGGAGTCCGCCGGCTCCGACTTCTCGACCACGATGACTGACATCGGCGACAGGTTCGGCGGTATGCCGCTCATCGGCGGCGGCATCCGGGCACCGTTCGAGGCCGCCAGCGGCGCGGGCCAGAGCCTGGAGGCGGCCGGCCGCAGCCAGCAGGAGGCCGTGCTGAATCTCGCCGTCGGCCTGGGGTGGGGAATCGCCGTCGTGCCTGTCGCGACGATCCTGCTGTTCTGGCTCGTACCCCGCCTGCGGTTCACGCGCCGGGCGGCCACGACACGGCGGCTGGTTCGGGCAGGCATCACCGTGGACCTGCTCGCGCTGCGGGCCCTGACGAATCAGAAGCTGTCGGTGTTTGCGGCGGTCGACGCCGACCCCGTGTCCGCGTGGCGTCGGGGCGACCCCGAGGTGATGCGCTCACTCGCCGCGCTGGAGCTCAAGGCCTCGGGGGTGCGCATCCGCTGAGGCACCATCCGTGCCCGGTACCGCGTGGTGCTGGCGGCTGCCGCCGGTGCGAGCGAGGATGGTCCCATGGTCGCAATTCTCACGGATGTCGCTCGGGAACTGTACGGCCTTCGGCCCCAGGACTTCACGGCCGCGCGCAATGCCAGGGCACAGGAGCTGAAATCATCGGATGCCGCTCTCGCCAAGCAGGTCGCGGTTTTGAAGAAACCCTCTCCTGCGGCCTGGGTGGTCAACCTCCTCGCCCGGGAGAACGTCGACGAACTTACTGCGCTCCTCGACCTCGGCGAACAGATGCGCACAGCGCAGGAGCATCTCGAGCGTGACGCGCTCAGGCGGCTCGGCGGCGAGCGCCGAGTCGCCATCGCCGCCCTCGCCGCTGCGGGCGCCGACCTCGCCGCCGGCCTCGGTCACCGGCCTACTGCGAGCGTCGTCGGCGAGGTCGAGCAGACCCTGCAGGCCGCAACGTCCGATCCTTCGGCCGCCGCGGCGATCGCCAGCGGACTTCTGGTCAAGCCGTTGCGGGCGGTCGGTTATGAGCCCGTCGACCTGGACGGTGCCGTGGCCGTGTCTGATCCGGAGTCGTGGCCGGAGCCTCGGGGCCGCTCCCGCGGCGCGGCACTGCCGGATCCCGTTCAACTCGCCGACGTCCGCCGCCGGAAGGAGGCCAGGCGGGAAGCGGAACGTCTGGAGCGCGACGCGGACGTCGCCGAGGCGGAAGTCGACGCCCTGGACCGTCGCGCCCACCGGCTCACGCTTCGCCGGACCAGCCTCGAAGCGGAGATTGCGGAGCTTCGGGAACAGCTGGATACGGCCTCCGCGGCGCTCGCCTCCGTCGTCGCCGACGAGAGCGCCCTGGCCGACGCCCGCGCCGAGGCGCACACCGCTGGGGAGGACTCCAGAACCCGCGCCCGCGACGCACGCGAGGTCGCCGACTCCCTCGAGGAGGGCGACTGATCCGGCCGGCGGCACCCGGCGAACCCATCGGTGTCTTCGGCACTCGCCGCCGGCACGCCGACCCTCGCGGCACGCCGTCGTCCGGCCGTCCCGAACGCCACAGTCTGCTGGCAGCGAACGGCGCCCACAGTCCAATCCGACGGACGTACGCTCTGGTGCCATGAACGATATCCCGGCGATGGATGACGACGGGCTGCTCGACGCCTACTCGAGAACCGTCACGGCCGTGGCCACGCGGGTGCTGCCCAGCGTGGCCAGTGTCTCGGTGCGCAGTTCCCAGGGAGCGGGAGCGGGCAGCGCGAGTGTCATCACCGACGACGGATTCCTCCTCACCAGCGCACATGTCGTCGCGGGCGCCGGCACCGCTGACGTCGGGTTCGCCGACGGCACCGGGAGCCGGGTCGACGTCGTCGGCCGCGACACCCTCTCCGATCTGGCCGTGCTGCACGCACGCGATGCCACCCCGCCGCCGGTGCGGTTCGGCGACGCCGCGCGGTTGCGCGTCGGCCAGGTGGTGGTGGCCCTGGGCAATCCGCTGGGTCTGGCCGGCAGCGTCACCGCCGGCATCGTCTCGGCGCTCGGCCGGTCGCTCCCCACCCGGTCCGGGCGGGTGATCGACGAGGTGATCCAGACCGACGCAGCCCTCAACCCGGGCAACAGCGGCGGGGTGCTGGCCGACAGCACCGGGCGCATGGTCGGGGTCAACACCGCGGTGGCGGGCATCGGCGTGGGGCTGGCGGTGCCGATCAATGTGAGCACCCGGGCGATCATCACGGCGCTGATGACCACCGGGCGGATGCGGCGGGCCTGGCTGGGCATCGCCGGCGCCCAGGTGCCGCTGCCACCGACCCTGGCGGCCCGGATCGGCTCGCCGACCGGCCTACGGGTGGCGGCAGTGTCCCCGGGCAGCCCGGCAGAGGAGGCCGGGTTGCACCGCGGCGACATCGTGGTCGAACTCGCCGGGCAGCCGGTGGTCACGGCCACGGCAGTGCAGCAGCTGATGGTCGAGGCCGCGATCGACACACCCATCGAGATCACGGTCTGGCGAAACGGCGCCCTGGTCGACGCGATCACCGTGCCGCGGGAACTCCCGGAGTCCTGACCCGGCCCAACACTGCCGGTCGATCAGGCCGCGGCGAACCGCTTCGCCGAGCGAGCCCTGGCCTTGTCCGCCTCCACCTCGCGGTTCTTGGGCGGAGCGGTCGTGACCAGGTCTTCGAGCAGATGCCGCGAGATGTGGGCGATTTCCGCGACCGCCCGGTTGAAGGCCTCCTCGTTGGCCTTCGACGGCTTGGTCGACCCGCTGATCTTGCGCACGAACTGCAGCGACGCCGCATACACCTCGTCGTCGGTGGCGGCAGGTTCAAAATTGTGAAGCTGATGAATGTTCCGACACATACTTCGAGGGTACCCAGCCGGGCCCGGCCACGGAAGTGCGAGAAAGTGTTGCGCGAAGAGCGGATTGCCCACTACGGTGATGCCTACGCCATACGACGAAAGGAGCCTCGCGTGATTACTCAGAAGATTGCATTCGCATTCCGTACCACCGCCGGCTTCGTCGGCGTCTTCACCGCCTGATCGGCCAGTAGGTAACCCACCGGTCCAGACGGTGGTGACGCTCTCGAAGCCCGACCAGGCAGCATCCGCACTCGGTGCATCCCGCACCCTCTGCATCCGTCTGCCCGGGTCACTCACCCCGTGAGCGGCGCGCACTTCGCGCGTCGCCCTCGTGCCGCCGTGCGCGGCCACCCTTCATTCGGCGACCCCGAACGCTCTTCCAGAGCGCCCGGATTCGCGAACCGTCCTCGTTAAGGAACGCATCATCATGAATACCCAACTGGCGCCCGATCCGGGCCGCCACGATCACCCACCCCAACCCGTTCGTTCGCCCGAGGCGCACCCGGTGCGCCGCGTAGGCCTGATCGATCGCGCTGCCATGCACCTCGGTGTCGCGCTGATCCGCTGGGGTCGCCGGCCCGTCAGGGCTCGTCGCCGGGAACGTCCCGCTCTCGCTCCCGAGTCGATCGCAGCCCGCCGGGAATTGGACCGGGTTCGAGACGAGCATCTGGTCCTGAAGCTGACCCAGTTCCGGTGACCGGTGCCCCCACGTCGCACCCCGACCGCGTTATGCGGGTCAGGCTCACGCGTCGGTACCGGCTTCGGATGCGCTCAGCCGCGCGGTGCCGCGTCCAGTCCAGCCCGCCACTGCGCGAGCAGGCGCGCGACGCTGCGGCTGTGCGCCCACGGCACCTCGGGCGCCTCGGTCCGCCCGTCCAGCAGGGCCAGCGACACGGCATCGGCCTCTGTCGCGAACGGGTCCACCGTCGGCACCTCCACCAGTCGGTCACGGCCATCCGCCCGCACGAGGAACGACGCGGCCGAGTCGCTGCGGCTGCCGAACACATCGGCCAGCTCGATGACCCCGGCGCTCCCGCTGAGCCTCGCCGACCGCGGCAGCTCGGCGACGATGGAGCACTCCGCCTCCGCGGAGAATCCCGCCGCGGCAATGGTCGCGCTGGCGTGTTCGTCCACGCCGGTGTCGCCGACCTCGCCCGTGGCGACGGTGACCGTCAGGTCTGCCGGGTCAACGCCGGCAGCAGCGGCGAGTGCCACCGCGAGCGATACGGGGTAGCCGCCCACGTCGAGGATCGCCCCGCCGGCCAGCTCCGGATCGAACAGGCGTCCCGATCGCTGCCCCGCCGCGAAGCCGAACGAGGCGACCAGCTGCAACGAAGTGCCGACCTCCCGGTTGGCGACGGCGGCGTCCAGGGCCCGCGCGAACGGTCCGAACCGGTGCTTGTACGCCTCGACGAACGGCAGTCCGGAGGCCGCGGCCTGGTCCAGGACCCGTTCGACCTCCGCCACGGTCGGCGCTACCGGCTTCTCGCACAGCACCGCCTTGCCGGCCCGCAGCGCGGCCACGGCGAGGTCCGCGTGGGTCGTGTTGACCGTGGAGATGTACACGGCGTCGATGTCGTCCCGGGAGAGGAGTTCCTCGTAGGTTCCGGTGACGGGCGCCCCGTACGTGGCCGCGAACGCGGCCGCCCGCTCGGCGTTGGTGCTACCGACTGCGTGCAGAGTGCCGTGCGCCGAGCCGGGCAGAGCCCGGGCGAACCAGCCGCCGATATCGCCAGGTCCTAGGATTGCCCACCGCGTAGTCTTCATTCCTCGAAGGTACCAACCTTCGGCGACGAACTTTTCCCGGTGAGGGAGCTGAATCTGTTGCGGCGGTGCGGGGTGCCCCTGGAGGGACTCGAACCCCCAACCCTTTCCTTAGGACGGAACTGCTCTTCCATTGAGCTACAGAGGCTGACCGGGAAAGTTTAGCCGTTATCCGCGCCGGTTGAGCGCAGGTACGCCGGGCTGCCCTCGTTCGGAGGCGGGCACGCCGCGACAGGAACTAGGTCGGCGGGTAGAGGTAGACCGGAACCTCGCTGATCGGCACTGTACGCGTGTGATACGCGTGCGAGCCGTTCCAGTTGTATTCCTCGAGCACAACGGTGCCGTCCCCCGGCACCGACTGCACATAGGCGACGTGGTTGTAGGTGAACCAGGCCACGGCACCCACGACGGGCGCCTTGCTGCTGGCCCAACCCTTGTTCGCCCAGGCATTGGCCCAGGCGGATGCGTTGCCGCCGCCGGGAGTCATCGTCGACCAGGTCCACTTGAACGGGCCGGTGGCGCCGGCGTCGCGGTTGAGCCGCCAGGCCACGAAGTCCACGCACTCGCGGTAGTAGTAGCCGAGCGGGGAGAACCCGCCGCCCTGGGATTCGGTGGCGGCGTCCCGCCAGGGGTAGTCGTCACCCTCGGCCCGGATGCCGACCACGGCGTATTCGGCCGCGGAGCTGCGGGTCTCTTCGGCAACCTGCTGCTGCTCGAGGTCCGCCGCGATGTTCGCCTCGATCTCGTCGAGTTCGGCCTGGCTCGTGGCGGTGAAGCTGTCGGCCGAAATAGTCACGGCGGCAGCGGCGGCGCCCACGGTGACGGCCTGGGTGTCCCCGGAGGCCTTGGCACTGAGAGCGGTCGAGCCGCCCTGCGGGGTGAACGCGTAGGCGGGCAGCGCGGCAGTGAGGAAAATGGCCGGGATCGCCAGCAGGGTAACCATCTTGGCGAACTGCTTGCGGCGCTTGACGGGCCGCCGGGCGGGACCGGTGCGGGCGCCGGCGGGTGCCGTGGACGGTGCGGAGAACGGCCGGAACCGGGCCGGGCGGACCGCACGCGGCGGAACGGTGTCGTCCTGCGCTGACGACTCGTCGGCCGAGGTGCTCGCGCTGCCGACGATGACAGCGAGGTCCGCTGACACCGACCGGATCGAAACCGGCGGTACGGGAACCGCGGTGACGGCGATCGTCTCGGCGGAAACGACAGCGGACTCGGCGGTGACGTCGACGGACTCAGCGGAAACCACAACCGACTCGGCGGAAACGATGACGGCCTCGGCGGGCACGACAACGGCCTCGGAAGAAACGACGATGGCGGAGGTGCCGGATGCCTCAGCGGCTGCGCGCTGGGCCCGGGCCTCGCGGCGCGTGGATAACGCGCCGACGCCCTCAGGCGAGCCGGCGGGGCCGGAATGAGTCACAGATAATCCTCTAAACAGCCACTACCGGAAGGGGGACTTTTCAACTGTAGGCGATGCGTGGTCGGCTGTCACGTTGAGCGTTACGTTTTCGTGACAATGGCACTATAAAGGGGTGCACATCCACAAAGTCGAGCCGAGCGATGAGACTACGCGGCGGCCGGTGCGAGGAACTCGTCCCACTGCGGCAACGGTCGTTCCACGCCACTGACCACCCAGGTGGTGCCCTGCGGCATCCGGGGGTCGAAGCGCAGGTCCCAGCCCATTTCGGCGGGTGTGCGGTCGCTCTTGAGGTTGTTGCAGCGCAGGCAGCAGGCCACGAGGTTGTCCCAGGTGTCGCGGCCGCCGCGTGACCGCGGCTGCACGTGGTCAATGGTGCTGGCGTTTTTGCCGCAGTAGCCGCAGCGGTGGTCGTCGCGCCGCAGCACTCCGCGCCTGCTGACCGGCACGGCCCGCGACCGCGGCAGGCGCACGTAACGGGTGAGCAGGATGACGCTGGGCCGCTCCCACGACTCCGTCGCCGCCCAGACCGGGTGTCCCTGGTCCGCCTGAATGATTGTTGCCTTCTGGTTCATGACGAGCACGAGTGCCCGCTTGAACGACACGACCGCGAGAGGTTCATATCCCGCGTTGAGGACCAGTGTGCGCATGCGCTCCCTTTCGAAAAAGGCTGGACGGCTTCCAGCCATTCGAACTGCTGTCTGGCGTCGACGGGGAGGAGATGCGGGCAAACAAAAGGGGCGTCGTCATCATGACAACGCCCCATGGGCTTCGGTGTGCTCGGGGCACACGACACCCAGACAGATTTGACTGCTGTGCCGCAGCGCGAAGTGTCCGCGCACATCCATGGTGTGGATCGTGCGTAGCTTGCGCATTGGCTCTCCCAAAATCCCGCAGAACATCAGGGCATCAGGTTAACCCACAAATGGTGCGCTACGAAAACGTGTCGCACCATTTGTGCTATGCGTAACCCAGTGTTTACCCGGGCGGTCTCAGGAGCGGCCAGATCAAACGGCTCAGATGCCCAATCGCACGATGTAATAGTCAGCGGTCCAGATCGGCTGCACCCGCACCGCCGCCCCTTCGTACGGCGCGTGCAGGATGTTGCCGTTGCCGGCGTAGAACCCGTCGTGGCCGTCCATGATCACCAGGTCGCCCGGCTGGGCATCCGCCAGGTCGATCCGGGTGCCGGCCGCGCCCTGTCCGGTGGAAGAGTGCGGCAGGGAGATGCCGAACTGCGCATATACGTACATCACGAAGCCGGAGCAGTCGAACCCGGCCGGGGTGGCGCCCCCGTAAACGTAGGGAACGCCCTGATATTGCAACGCAACGCTGTAGACCGACGAGAGGCTGAAACTCGGGTAGGCCGAGCTGGCCAGGTAGTCGGCCGCCGACGGGCCGGTGAACGACTCCGCATAGGTGGTCATTGAGGTCGCCGCGGCCGCTCGCGCGGCCTCGGCGGCTTCGGCGGCTTCGGCGGCTTCGGCGGCTTCGGCGGCGTCGATCTCAGCCTGCGGCGTGGCCGCGAAGGCGTCCTGGGCGACCGAGACCGAAGCGGCACCGTCATCGACGGCCACCCCCTGGGCGCCCGCCTGGGTCAGCTCGGTGGCATCCGTGGCCGCAAAGTTACCCGCGGGGTCCGCCGGGGCGAACGCGTAGGCCGGCAGCGCCATGGTGGCGACGAGGCCGGTTGCCAGGGTCATCATCACGACCGGACCCACTGTGCTGCGGAGTCTGGATCGCCTGACGGGCGCCCCCGGCCTCATGACGATGCGCGGCCCCACCTCGGATTGTGTCGCGCGCATCGGATCGGCGGGAGCGGGGCGGATGGCCACAGCAGTGGCACGTCGACCGCGCCTGGACAGTCTTCTTTTTAACAGAGTCAATTCGGACCTCCGGCGCCTCGACAACACTAGGAAGTTGCCCCGTCCAGGTGCGAGTGAACGCGTGAATTTCCGCAGCAAGCGACGGGAAGGGTAGAGACGTCTTGCGCGGGCCCGTCGATCGGTCTCTGATCTGTGGGCAGGTCGAGGCTACGTGACCGAATCCGGTTTGTCACCCAAAATGGACGATTTCTAACGAATTGGTAACAGGACGGTGAATGTCGCCGGAAATCCGGTCCGGCTAGGAGCCCGTGACGGGGGTGGTCACGAAGATGTGACCGGCGACCTCGTTTGGTAGCTCCAGGCCAGCGCCGAAGCCCTCCACCTGCACCAGAACGTAGGAGCCCACGGCGGAGAACACACCGGTGTTGCCGGGCAGAACACCGGACTGCTTGAGCTGAGCGAGGAGAACCGGGTCGAACTGCACGGGCTCCCCCAGCCGACGGATGACGGCGGTCACGGGGGCCTCCGACGCCGCGACGACGTCGAGCAGGTTGGTGACGCCCGCCATGAACGCCACGGCCGGGGAGTCGCCCAGTTCGTCGAGGCCGGGAATCGGGTTTCCGTACGGGGATTCGGTGGGGTGACCGAGGATTTCGAGGATCTTGCGCTCGACCTGTTCGCTCATCACGTGCTCCCAGCGGCAGGCTTCGTCGTGGACGAACTCCCACTCGAGACCGATGACGTCGCTGAGCAGGCGTTCCGCGAGGCGGTGCTTGCGCATCACATGCACGGCCTTGGTGCGGCCGGTGAGAGTGAGCTCGAGGTGCCGGTCGCCGGAGACGACGACGAGACCATCGCGCTCCATCCGGGCGACGGTCTGGGACACCGTGGGTCCGGAGTGACCCAACCGCTCGGAGATGCGGGCTCGGAGGGGAACGATGTTTTCCTCCTCGAGGTCGAGGATGGTGCGGAGATACATTTCGGTCGTGTCGATAAGGTCAGTCATCCGCAGCCTCCCGCTCGGCCATATGTGCAACGCCACAACACTACCCGTGCGAGGCGGGCAACTAGAATCCTGTTATGCCGGACCTACAGATCCCCACAGAATTGCTGCCCGCCGATGGACGTTTTGGCTGCGGCCCGTCCAAGATCCGTCAGGAGCAGCTGGACTACCTGTCCGGCGCCGGCGCGAGCATCCTGGGTACCTCCCACCGCCAGGCACCGGTGAAGAACCTGGTCGGGCGCGTCCGCACCGGCCTCACCGACCTGTTCCGCGCCCCGGAGGGCTACGAGCTCGTCATGGGCAACGGCGGCTCGACCGCGTTCTGGGACGCCGCCGCGTTCTCGCTCATCGAGACCCGCGCCCAGAACCTCGTTTTCGGTGAGTTCGGTGGCAAGTTCGCCGCCGCCGCCGCCGCGCCGTTCCTCACGGCTCCCGACGTCATCAAGGCCGCCCCCGGCTCGCGCGCCACCGCCGTACCCACCGAGGGCATCGACGTGTACGCCTGGCCGCAGAACGAAACGTCTACCGGCGTGATGGCCCCGGTCACCCGGGTGCACGGAGACGCTGGTGCCCTGACCGTCATCGACGCCACCAGCGCCGCCGCCGGCATCGACTTCGAAGCCGACCAGGCCGATGTCTACTACTTCGCTCCGCAGAAGAACCTCGCCTCTGACGGCGGCATCTGGCTGGCGCTGTTTTCCCCCGCGGCCATTGAGCGCGTCGAACGCATCGCCGCCAGCGGGCGGTACATCCCCGAATTCCTCAGCCTCAAGAACGCCATCGACAACTCCCGTCTCAAGCAGACGCTCAACACGCCCGCCGTGTCGACGCTGCTGCTGATGGAGAACCAGCTCGACTGGATCAACGGCAACGGCGGCTTGGCCTGGGCGTCGGCGCGCACCGCGGAGTCCTCCTCGGTGCTCTACGACTGGGCCGCGACCGTGGACTACGCGACGCCGTTCGTGACCGACCCGAGCCACCGCTCACAGGTCGTCGCCACGATCGACTTCGACGACGCGATCGATGCCGCGGCCATTGCCAAAATCCTGCGTGCCAACGGCATCGTCGACACCGAGCCGTACCGCAAGCTCGGTCGCAACCAGTTGCGTGTCGCCACCTTCACGGCCATCGACCCGGCGGACGTGCGCAAGCTCGTCTCGTCGATCGAATACGTAGTGGCCAACCTGGGTTAGTCGCCCATGCGTTTCTGGCTCAG
This sequence comes from Cryobacterium zongtaii, assembly GCF_002909375.1. Taxonomy (GTDB): domain Bacteria; phylum Actinomycetota; class Actinomycetes; order Actinomycetales; family Microbacteriaceae; genus Cryobacterium; species Cryobacterium zongtaii. The sequence continues at coordinate 265,779 of NZ_PPXD01000001.1, read as the reverse complement.
AGACAGCGAACGGCGGCCCGACCCGCTGCCCGCCCGCGCGAATGCGCGGAAAGCGGTGGCAGCGGGTTCGGTCGGCTGGTTAGTGCTGCTGGTGCTGGCCGTCGTCTTCCGAGCTGAACTGAACGACGCCGGCCTGGGCTGGTGGCTGTGGTGCGCCGTCATCGGTCTGGGCCTCGGCCTCTGCGGACTCGGCTTCGTGCTGTTCAGACGCCGCTAGCGCCTCGTCCACGTCGATCCCGTCGAGAACGTCGACGCCGTTGTCGACGGCGTCGTCGGACTCTGCGCTCTCGTCGTCGTCGTCACTGTCGTCGTCGTCGTCACTGTCGTCGTCGTCATCATCATGATCGTCGTCGTCGTCGCTGTCGTCGTCGTCCTCGGACTCGGCGAGCCCGGCGGCAGCCAGCTCCTCGGCGACCTTGGAGTCAGCGAGCCGGTCGCTCCACGGCACCCATTCCGGAGCGAGCAGGGCATCGTCGCCGGGCATGAGTTCGGTTTCCAGCACCTGCGGCTCGGAGTCGCCGTCGACGCGGGACAGGCTGACCGTCCAGCGCCAGCCCGGGTAACCGGTCATCAGGCAGTCGAAGAGCAGCGACAGCACGTGCTCACCCTCGACGATGTAACCGAGCGGTTCACCGATCGTGTCGGCCGGGGTGATCAGTTCGAGAGCGGACCTGGCCTGGTCGACGGCGGCCACGAGCACCTCATCGGCCTCGAAGACCTCGTCGTCGGCAACCTCGTCGGCGTCCTCGGCGGGACCGTCCCCTGTCACACCCGCCCGGCCGTCGTCGACGACAGTGGTCTCGTCGGCCGTGGGTTCGTTGACGGGAGCCTCAGCCGCCGGGGTGTCGGTCGGAACGACCGGCGGGGCCTGGGGCGGGGTGGGGTCGAAAGGATTAAGCATCCAGTTCCTCGGCGACCTTGCGCAGCACGGCCGCGATCTTCTTGCTGTGCGCGGAGTCGGGGTACCGACCGCGGCGGAGGCTCGAGCCGATACCGTCGAGCAACTTCACCAGGTCCTCGACGATGATGGCCATGTCGTCAGCCGGCTTGCGGCTGAGCTTGGCCAGGCTCGGCGGAGCCTCGATCACGCGCACGGACAGCGCCTGAGCGCCGCGCTTGCCGTCGGCGATGCCGAACTCGAGCTTCATCCCGGCCTTCACCGTCACTCCGGCGGGCACTGCGGAAGCGTGCAGGAAGACCTCGTGGCCTTCATCGGACGTGATGAAGCCAAAGCCCTTCTCCTCGTCGTAGAACTTGACTTTGCCGGTGGGCATCTGAACCTCGCTGTGATTTTGAGGCGCGCAGAATACGCGCCGCTTCACTCAGCATATTCCGTTGTAGCTGACTATGCCCCGTATCCTTAGGTCTGTGACCACTCAAACTCCCCACGACCCCGGCCGGCTCGAGAAGATCCTGGCCTACATGGTTGCGGGTGTGGTCGGGCTGTCCATCCTGGCCTTCCTCGCCGTGATTCTCGGCACCGCGGCCGGGGCCGGCGACAACGACGGATTCAGCAAGGGCGTCTGGCCCGCCGTGCTCACTCTGCCCCTCTTCGGTCTTCCCCTCGGCTTCCTGTTGATCATCGCCCTGATGGTCGTCAGCGGAGTCCGCCGTGCTCGCGAGGCTCGACAGAAACTGGAGTAACCGACATGCTGACGCTCGCCTCACGCCTCCGCGCACTGAACGACGCAGCACTGCGCCGCACTATCGTGCTCCGATCGATTCCCCCGCACGGCATCCACGACTTCTTCGACCTCGCCGAAGCGCTCCTCGAGCCCGCAGCGATCCAGTCGACGCTCGCGCACCTGGACCGCAGCACCCTCGCCGTTCTGGCCGTGGCCGGCGAACTGGGCGCCGCCCCGATGGGCGAACTTGTCGAACGACTGGCCGACCTCGGGCACGACACCCTGAACGCCGACGACATCTCCGCTCGCGTCGACCGCCTCGACGAGCTGATGCTCCTGGTGCGCACCGACGACACCGTGCGGCCGTATGCAGCCGTCGCCGAACGGCTTCGGTCCTGGCCGGAGGAGGGTCTGCCCAGCGCCGCCGAGCTGGCCGGGGTGCCCGCCCCCACCCCACTGGCCCCGCTCTCGGCCACCGACAGCCGTTTCACCGAGCGACTGGCCGCCGAGCGTGCCTTCACCGCCGTCTCCTCGATCGCCGAACTCCTCACCGAACTCAGCCAGGAGCCGGCCCGCGAACTCAGTCGGGGCGGCCTCGGCCTGCCTGACACCAAACGTCTTTCCGTCGCCATGCGGGTCGACCTGGACGCCGTTGCCCCGCTTGTGGGCATCGCCGCCCGCGCCGAACTGGTCACCCTGGGCTCCGGTTACTGGTCGGAGTCCGCCGAGGGAGTGGCCTGGCTGCTCGAGAACGCACCGGCCCGCTGGGGCGTGCTGGCCGCATCCTGGCTGGCTGCCCTGCCCGCCGACGTCCGCCAGATCGTCGCCGAGCGGCCCGGCGTGGCCTGGGGCGATGCCCTGCACCGTTTTGTGGCCTGGCTGTACCCGGCCGGCGGCACCTGGATGGATGACCGCATCGCCGACTTCGCCCACGAGGGCGAGCTGATCGGCATCACCGCTCGCCAGTCCACCAGCCCGGCCGGCGCCTCAGTGCTCCGCGGCGACATCGACGCCGCCATCGCCACCATCGCCGCGTCGCTGCCCGCCGAGGTGGGTACCGTCTACCTTCAGCACGATCTCTCGATCGTGGCGCCCGGCCCGTTGTCAGCCTCGATCGACGCCCGGTTGCGCACCTTCGCGGATGTCGAGAGCCGCGAGCTGGCGTCCAGCTACCGGTTGAGCGGTGCGTCGGTCAACCGCGCCCTCGCGACCGGCGACGACGCAGACTCCATCCTGCACTTCCTGGCCACGATCTCGCTCACCGGTGTCCCGCAGCCGGTGGACTACCTCATCCGTGACGCCGCCAGCCGGTATGGGACGGTGCGGGTGGGCCGCATCGACCCGGAGGACCCGGCCGGGCCCAGCTACATCGCGTCCGAGGACACCGCGGTGCTCGGCGCCATCGCCGTCGACCAGACGTTCACGGCGCTCGCGCTGACAATGGTCTCCCCCAGCCGCCTCACCAGCCCCCATCCCGCCGACACTGTGTTCTGGGCGCTCACCGATGCCCGCTACCCCGTCGCCGCCGAGAACGCGGCAGGTGAGGTGGTGCATCCGCGCCGGCACCCCGTCCTCCGTTCGAGCCGGGTGGAGATACCGGACCCCACGGTCGCGCTCGTCGAGGAGTTGCGCGCCACCGACGGCGGCGAGGCGAAGGCCGCGCACGCCTGGCTGGCCCGGCAATTGGATTCCGCCATCAAGCACCGGCAGACGGTGCTGGTGAGCGTGCAGATGCCCGGCGGCGACGTGGTGGACTACCTCCTCGAACCGGCCAGCGTCGGCGGCGGCCGGTTCCGCGCCCGGGACCGTCGGGCCGATATCGAGCGCACACTGCCACTCTCCAGCGTCGTCAGCATCGTCCCCGCTCCCTGACCCGGCGGGGCCGGTCGGGCGCACCCCCGTACGCGGGTAGGCACGGTCACAGCCCACGGGCGTAGCATTGTTGCTTATGTCCGATGGCCCGCTGATCGTCCAAAGTGACCGCACGGTTCTGCTCGAAGTCGCGCACCCTCTGGCCGAGGATGCCCGGCACGACCTGGCCGTGTTCGCCGAACTGGAACGCGCGCCGGAACACATCCACACCTACCGCATCACCCGGCTCGGCCTCTGGAACGCCCGCGCCGCCGGGCATGACGCGGCCAACATGCTGGCCACGCTCGAGAAATACTCCAAGTTCGCGATTCCGCAGACCGTCACGGTCGACCTTGAAGAGACCGTGGGCCGCTACGGCCGCCTGGTCATCGACCGGGACCCCGAGGGCCAGCTGGTGCTGCGCAGTCTTGACGCGCCGGTGCTCACCGAGGTGGCCGGTGCGCGGCGCATCGCCCCGCTGCTGATCGGCCAGCCCACCCCGGACTCGTTCCTGGTGGCGCCGTGGGCGCGCGGGCAGCTCAAGCAGGAGCTGGTGAAGCTCGGCTGGCCCGCCGAGGACCTCGCCGGCTATACCCCGGGCACCCCGCACGACATCGCGCTGCTGGAAGACGGTTGGGCGCTGCGTGACTACCAGCACAAGGCCGTGGCGAACTTCTTCGAGGCCGGCTCCGGCGTCGTGGTGCTGCCCTGCGGCGCGGGCAAGACCCTCGTGGGCGCCGGCGCGATGGCCACCGCCAAGACCAACACCCTGATCCTGGTCACCAACACGGTCTCTGCCCGGCAGTGGCGCGACGAGTTGCAGAAGCGCACCACCCTCACGGCGGAGGAGATCGGCGAGTACTCCGGCCAGGTCAAGGAGGTCAAGCCCGTCACCATCGCGACCTACCAAATCCTCACCGCCAAGCGGAAGGGCGAGTACGCGCACCTCGAGCTGCTCGACGCCATGGACTGGGGCCTGGTGATCTACGACGAGGTACACCTGCTGCCCGCCCCGGTGTTCAAGCTCACCGCCGAGTTGCAGGCCCGGCGCCGGCTCGGCCTGACCGCCACCCTGGTACGCGAGGACGGCCGCGAGGGCGACGTCTTCAGCCTGATCGGGCCCAAGCGGTTCGACGCCCCGTGGAAGGAGATCGAGGCCCAGGGCTTCATCTCCCCCGCCGCCTGCTTCGAGGTACGTATCGACCTGCCCCACAGCGAGCGGCTCCGTTACGCCGCTGCGCCCGACGACGAGCGCTACCGGATGGCCGCCACCGCGCCGGCGAAGCTGGACATCGTCAAGGAGCTGGTGGCTATGCACCCCGGCGAACGCATCCTTGTGATCGGCCAGTACCTCGACCAGATCGACGAGCTCGCCGAGGCCCTGCAGGCGCCCAAGCTCACCGGGGCCACGCCGGTGGATGAACGCGAACGGCTGTACCAGGCGTTCAGGGTGGGAGAGGAGAACCTGCTCGTGGTGTCGAAGGTGGCCAACTTCTCGATCGACCTGCCCGAGGCCTCCGTCGCCATCCAGGTATCCGGATCCTACGGGTCCCGGCAGGAGGAGGCCCAACGCCTCGGCCGGCTGCTGCGCCCGAAGGAGTCCGGCCTCACCGCCAGCTTCTACACTCTCGTCGCCCGCGACACCGTCGATCAGGACTTCGCCCAGAACCGCCAACGCTTCCTGGCCGAGCAGGGCTACTCGTACACGATCCTCGACGCGCACTCCCTCACCCGTCCCACCGTGGCCGCGAACTGAGAGAAAAGCCCCAGAACGCGCGAGTTTTAGGGGCTCAGCTCACAGTTCGCGGGCGCGAACGTAGCGCAGCAGCAGGGTGTCGCCGGCCGGGAGGGCGTGGGCCAGGCGCATCCGGCGCGGCGATGCGTCCGGCGCGCCGGCGATGCGCGCTGCCCGGCCGGACTCCAGCAGCGGGGCCAGGGTGAGGCAGAGCTCGTCCACGGCATCCGCGGCCAGGAGTGAGCCGAACAGGCTCGGGCCGCCCTCGCAGAGCACCTGCGGGTAGCCCCGCGCGGTGAGGGTGCGCACCATCAACGCATGGTCGACGGATGCCTCCCCGCAGACCCACACGTCGGCCACCGCGGCGAGCGCCGCCCGGCGTTGGGCGGGGGCCTGGGCGTGGGTGATCACGATCGGCCGGGTGGCGGCGGCGGTGAACACCGGGTGCGCCGGGTCCAGGTCGAGACGGCCGGACACCAACGCCACCGGCGGGTGCTCCGGCAGCGCGTGGGCAACTCGCCAGGCCACCGCCTCGTCGGTGAACCGGATGCCGCCATAGCCCTCGGCGCGCACGGTGCCCGCACCGACGAGGATCACGTCGGAGAGCATCCGCACGGTGTCGAAAACCAACTTGTCGGCGTCGTCGCCGAGCCCGCCGCTCAGGCCGTCGTGGGTGGCGGCGCCGTCCAGGCTGCTGATGAAGTTCACCCGCAGGTGCGGGGCGGACCTGTCGTGCACCGTGTAACGGGCCAGCACGTCGCCGGGATCGATGGCGCTCATCAGGTGAGGTTGTGGCGCAGGTACGCCGGTTCTCGCCAGCCGAGAATAGCTTCGGTCATCCGCACGGCGTCCACCGCGGCCGACACGTTGTGCACCCGCACGATGCGGGCGCCCTGCATGATGCAGTAGACGACGGCGGCGAGGGTGCCCTCCACCCGCTGGTCGCGGCCACGGTTGAGGGTCTCTCCGATGAAGTCCTTGTTCGAGACCGCCACCAGCGTGGGCAGGCCGAGCGTGGTGATCTCCGCCAACCGGCGGGTCAGCTCGAGGGAGTGCCGGGTGTTCTTGTTCAGGTCGTGCCCGGGATCGATCACCAGCCGGTCCGCCGGCATCCCGTGGTCGAGGGCGCGCTGCACCCTGGCCTGCAGGAAGGCGGACACCTCGGCGGCGACGTCGGTGTACTGCGGCGCCGGGTACGGCGTGCGGGGCCGGGCCAGGCTGTGCGTGATCACCAGAGTGGCGTCGCTGTCCGCGACGACCTCGGCCATCCGCGGGTCGTGCACACCGGTGGTGTCGTTGATCACGTGCGCGCCGGCGTTGATGCTGGCCCTGGCCACGTCGGGGTCGAAGGTGTCGACGGAGATCACGACGCCGGTGCCCCGCAGGGCGGCGACGACGGGTACCACCCGGTCGATCTCCTCCGCGACCGGAACGGCCGGACCCGGGGCGAACTTGGCCCCGCCGATGTCGACCCAGTCGGCACCGTCGTCGATGGCCCGATGTGCCGCCGCCACGGCCTGATCGAGCGCGAAGGTGGCGCCCTGATCATAGAAGGAGTCCGGCGTGCGGTTGATCACCGCCATTACCGCCACCTCACGCGCGAAGTCGAAGTCACGCCCGTTGATGCGGCGCCGGGGCACGTCCAGCCGGGGCCGGATGACCCCGATCGGGTCGGTCGAGCTGACCATCTGACTCCTTGTGGTGCTGGGCCGCGGTGCGACGGCGACGGGTGTGCGTTCAGGCGGCGCCCGGTGACGGATCGAGCAGGTCTTCCCAGGCTATGCTCTCATCCGCCAGTCGGCGCTGGTCCACCCTGACGCGCCGCGGAAGACAACCTCGACATGCCGAAAGCGTTGTCACCGGATCATCCGCGCACATACCGCCCACTCACAGGAAAGCGCCAGCTAACGCGCAGATACTAGGGGCATGACTGACGGCCCCCGCATCCTTATCGTTGACGACGAACCCAATATCCGGGATCTCCTCACCACCAGCCTCCGCTTCGCCGGGTTCGCCGTGCGCGCCGTGGGAAACGGTGCCCAGGCGATTTCCGCCGTGCTTGAGGAAGAGCCCGATCTGATCATCCTCGACGTGATGCTGCCCGACATGAACGGCTTCGGCGTCACCAAACGCCTCCGTTCGGCCGGTTACACCGCGCCGATCCTCTTCCTCACGGCCAAGGACGACACCGAAGACAAGATCACCGGCCTCACCGTCGGCGGCGACGACTACGTCACCAAGCCGTTCAGCCTCGACGAGATCGTGGCACGGATCAAGGCCATTCTGCGCCGCACCATGCACGCCGACGAAGACGCGGTCATCCGTGCCGGCGAGCTCACCATGGACCAGGACACCCACGAAGTCCTCGTCGGCGACCAGCCCATCGAGCTCAGCCCCACCGAGTTCAAGCTGCTGCGCTACCTGATGCTCAACCCGAACCGGGTGCTCTCCAAGGCGCAGATCCTCGACCACGTCTGGGAATACGACTTCAACGGCGATGCGGGCATCGTGGAGTCCTACATCTCCTACCTGCGCCGCAAGGTGGACATGCACTCCAGCGAGCCGCTGATCCAGACCAAGCGCGGCTTCGGCTACATGCTCAAGGCCGCCAAGGCATAGACCCAGTTTCCCCTCCTTAGACTGGAACCATGCATGTGGCCCTGATGGACCGTTGGAGCCGGATTTCGCTCCGCTCCAAGATCACCGGTGTGACCGTGCTGATGCTGACCCTTGGCCTGCTCGTCTCCGGGGTGGGCACCATGGTCATCCTGCGCAACTACGTCGTGCAGCAGGTGGATGCCAGCCTGCAGACCGAGGCGCAGACCACCCTGATGGACTATCGCAACTCGATGGCCAACGGCAGCGCCGCCGGGGTGGACTCCGACTACTTTGTCGCGATCTATGACCAGAACGGTGTTCTGAAGGACCGCACCTGGCGGGACCGCCCGCGCTCCAGCCTGCCCGCGGTGACCATGGCGTTGGACCTGCCCAGCGTGATCGCCATGAACGGCGCCGTGCAGAAGCTGTCCGACGCGGAAGGCTCCACCGAGTTCCACGCGGTGGCGGTGCCGTTCGTGATCAACTCCACCGGCACCTACGGCACCCTGCTGATGGCCGTGTCCCTGCAATCAGCGCAGAACACCGTCAACACGTACCTCAGCATCTTCCTCGGCTTCGGTGTGGGGGTGGTGCTGGTGGGCGCCATGCTCACCCGGCTGCTCGTCACCACGACCTTCGCGCCGCTGCGCGAGGCCGAGCGTACGGCGGCGGCCATCGCCGACGGCGACTTCAGCCAACGGCTGGGCGGGGCCACCCCCAATACCGAGGTCGGCCGGCTCAACCGGTCCCTCAACACCATGCTCAGCCGTATCGACCGGGCCTTCAAGGACCGGGCCCGCACGATCGACCAGATGCGCCGCTTCGTCGGCGACGCGAGCCACGAGCTGCGCACACCACTGGTCTCGGTACGCGGCTACGCCGAGCTCTACCGGATGGGCGCACTGCAGACCCCCGAAGACGTGGCCCAGGCCATGGAGCGCATCGAGAAGGAGGCGATCCGCATGGGCGGTCTCGTCGAGGACCTGCTCGAGCTCGCCAGGCTGGATGAGACCAAACCCCTCGTCCTCACCCGAGTGGACCTGCTGCCCCTCGCCCACGACGCCGCGCTGGACGCGATGGCCTCCTCCCCCGGCCGTCAGGTCACGGTACTGACCAGCCATCCCACCGAGTTCGACGCGGAAGCCCCGGCGTCGTCCATCGATTTGGCGCACTCCACCGGCGAGGTCGCACCAGCCCCGCTGACGCCTTCGCCGACCCCTGCCGCCGAGGGGACACCGGCCAAGCCCGCGGCAGTCAAAGCCGCCGCGACCAAGGGTGCGGCCGCCAAGGGCGAAACGTCAGGCACCGGCACCATCTCGTTCGCCGGCGCCACCCTCGCCCGCCTCCGCACGCGCAGGCCCAGGCGCACGGATGCGGCTACACCCGCCGCCGAGACCCCCGAGGTCGTGGAGGCCCCACCTGAGCTGGACGCGGTGATCATGGCCGAAGAGAACAAGGTGCGCCAGGTCATCACCAACCTGATGGGCAACGCCCTCCGGTTCAGCCCGGCCGACAGCCCGGTGGAACTCGAGGTCTCCGTCGACCGCCGCAACCAGCGGGCCTCTATCTCGATCATCGACCACGGCGAGGGCATCCCGCCACAGATCCGCGACAAGATCTTCCAGCGCTTCTGGCGGGCCGACACCTCCCGCGCCAGGGAAACGGGCGGCAGCGGACTCGGCCTGGCGATCGTGGCGTCCATCGTGGCCAGCCACAACGGCTCGATCGAGGTCGTCGAGACCCCGGGCGGCGGAGCCACCTTCAGGGTCTGGTTCCCGCTGGCCGAGTCGCCCGCCGCCCCGCAGGCGCTCACGTCGCCGACCCTGGACTGACCGGCGCCGGCGGCCGGGCCCGCTCCTCCCCAGCCCGGTGGGGCGACGGGTTGTCCTCAGGGCCGCCTCGGGCCCTGCGGCGGCTTCCCGCACGCCGTAGCGTCGCCCGCGGGCGTCACCCCGACGCCCACACGAGCGGACGGAGCCTCTTGATGACCCAGTTCCAGGTCGACAGCGATGCATTGATCACCACCACCGGCGCGGCACGCGCCACCATGGCCCGCATCCAGGCCGAGGTGGCGGCGCTACTCGGTCAACTCACCGGGCTGGAGGGTTCCTGGACCGGGCAGGCGTCGGCCCAGTTCCAGGGGGCCGTCGCGGCGTGGCGCACCACGCAGCTGCACGTCGAGCAGAGCGCGGATGCGCTCAATCAGGCGCTCGGGCAGGCCGGCCAGCAGTACGCCGAGGTGGAGCAGGCCAACGCCCGGCTGTTCGCCCGGTAGCCCGACACCGGATACGACAAAGGCTGGGCGCCTCCCGAAGGAGACGCCCAGCCTGAGGTGGTGCGTTTGTGCAGGGGCTGCGGGACTTAGAAGTCCATGCCACCAGAGGGGTCGCCGGCCGGAGCCGAGTTCTTCTCGGGCTTGTCGGCGACAACGGCCTCGGTGGTGAGGAACAGTCCGGCGATCGACGATGCGTTCAGCAGCGCGGAGCGGGTGACCTTCACCGGGTCATTGATGCCGGCAGCGATCATGTCGACGTACTCACCGGTTGCGGCGTTGAGGCCGAATCCGACGGGCAGGTTGCGTACCTTGTCGGCGACAACGCCCGGCTCCATGCCGGCGTTGAGCGCGATCTGCTTGAGCGGAGCGTCGATGGCAACGCGCACGATGTTCGCGCCGGTTGCCTCGTCGCCGACGAGGTCAAGAATTGCCTTGCCCTCGAATGCGGTCTTGCCGGCCTGGATCAGCGCAACGCCACCACCGGCGACGATGCCCTCTTCGACGGCTGCCTTCGCGTTACGAACGGCGTCCTCGATGCGGTGCTTGCGCTCCTTGAGCTCAACCTCCGTCGCGGCGCCGGCCTTGATGACGGCAACGCCACCGGCGAGCTTGGCCAGGCGCTCCTGCAGCTTCTCACGGTCGTAGTCCGAGTCGGTGTTCTCGATCTCGTTGCGGATCTGCTGAACACGACCGGCGATGGCCTCGGCGTCGCCGGCACCCTCGACGATGGTGGTCTCGTCCTTGGTGATGACGACCTTGCGGGCGTTACCGAGCAGGTCGAGGGTGACGTTCTCGAGCTTGAGGCCGACCTCCTCGGAGATGACCTGGCCACCGGTGAGGATGGCGATGTCCTGCAGCTGCGCCTTGCGGCGGTCGCCGAATCCGGGGGCCTTGACGGCAACCGACTTGAAGATGCCACGGATCTTGTTCACGACGAGCGTGGCCAGGGCCTCGCCGTCGACGTCCTCGGCAATGATGAGCAGCTGCTTGCCGCTCTGGATGACCTTGTCGACGATCGGCAGCAGGTCCTTGATGTTGGAGACCTTGGAGTTGACGATCAGGATGTACGGGTCTTCGAAGACCGCTTCCTGACGGTCGGGGTCGGTGACGAAGTACGCCGACAGGAAGCCCTTGTCGAAGCGCATGCCCTCGGTGAGCTCCAGCTCGGTGCCGAAGGTGTTCGACTCCTCAACGGTGACAACACCTTCCTTGCCGACCTTGTCGATGGCCTCGGCGATGATCGCGCCGATTTCGGCGTCACCGGCAGAGATGGAGGCCGTGGCCGCGATCTCTTCCTTGGTCTCGATCTCCTTGGCGCTGGCGATGAGCTCGGCGATGACCGCAGCGGTCGCCTTCTCGATGCCACGCTTGAGGCTGATCGGGTCGGCGCCGGCCGCGACGTTGCGCAGGCCTTCGCGAACCAGGGCCTGAGCGAGGACGGTGGCGGTGGTGGTACCGTCGCCGGCGACGTCGTCGGTCTTCTTGGCGACCTCCTTGACGAGCTCCGCACCGATCTTCTCGTACGGGTCGTCGAGCTCGATCTCCTTGGCGATGGACACGCCGTCGTTGGTGATCGTGGGGGCGCCCCACTTCTTCTCCAGCACGACGTTGCGTCCGCGCGGGCCGAGGGTCACCTTGACCGTGTCAGCGAGGATGTTGAGGCCGCGCTCAAGGCCGCGACGGGCCTCTTCATTGAAAGCAATGATCTTTGCCATATGTGTTTCTCGTCCCTCCCGGACGTTACCAAAACGATGATGGGTTAGCACTCCGAACAGCAGAGTGCTAAACCGATTCTGGCACTCTGGGGTCGAGAGTGCAAGTGAACGGCGGGGGCCGGTGCCGGGTTCCGGCCCACCTACGGCACCAGTTCCACGCTGCCGTCGTCGGTGGGTACCAGTTCGATCCAGGTGTTGCCCGGAGCGAGCTCGATCGTGGCCCCGACAGCGTCGGCCAGCCGGATCGGCGCGGCCGCGGCATCCTTGAACCAGGTGGCGGGCATCGTCGAACCGCCGGTCGACACCCACGCCGTGCCCGACCCGGTCAAGATGGTGCGGGGCACGTCGCTGCCGCGATCGACCTCCACCCGAAGCACCACGACGTTGGTGGCGTTGAGCTGGGCACCGGTGCTGTCCAGGTCGGCAGCGCCGTCCTGGCTGCGCAGGTACCCGGTGGCCGCCGGGTCCCAGGCCCAGGCCCTCCCGCCGGATTCGGAGAACCGGGTGACGATGGTGGTGGTCGGATCGCCGGCGAGGGACGCTGTGGCCTCCGCGGCGCTGTCGGCGTAGTCGAACTGGCCGGTCGGCGGCGCGAGGTCGGAGTGCAGGGTGACGGTCTCGTCCGCGGCGAGCACCACGTCGTGCGGCGAATCCCGGTCGTCGGCCCGGACGAACAGGCCTCCGGCGTCGTCGTCGAAGACCACGTTCAGCAGCGGAGAGGCCCTCATCGCGGCGACGAACTGCGGCTGGCCGCCGGAATACGCCACGATGCCGCCGAACGAGCTCAGGATCTCCGGGTCCATCGGACGGATGGAACGCACCGGGCCGACAGCATCCGGCACGTCGGAGTGCCAGAGGGCGACGTAGCGGGTGAGGCCGCCCTCGACCAGCTCTTCAAAGACCAGGTCGGCGCGCTCGAGACCGAGTTGCGGCCTCGCGGCCGGGTGGTTGTCGATCTTCACGGCCAGGGACGGATGCTCGGCACGGGACGGGTCCACCGGTGTGCCGCGCAGCGGCATGATGCCCGGTTGCGGTGTCGGGTCCGCCGACGCCGTCGCTTCGGGCACCGGCGCAGAGCAGCCGACCAGCCCCAAGCTCAGTCCCAAGCCCAGCCCCAAGCACAGACCCGCGCCGATCAGGGCCGCGCCGCCAGGCGTCCGCCGTCCGGATCGGATTCGACGGGCAGCAGCAGGGAACATCCGAAACGCAGTCACGCCACACACCCTAGCCCGCCCGGTATGTCTGCCCGGCGGTCACGGTGGTGGCGTGACTGACACTCGGTGGTCGACCGATCATCCGATGATCAGTGGTCGAGCACGTGCGTCGTGTTCTCAGCTGGTTGAGGCTGGCTGCGTTCGACGCCGGGCGGTTAGGCCGGGCGAACCGACTCGGCCTGCGGACCCTTGGCTCCGGTACCGAGTTCGAAGATGACGTGCTGGCCTTCCTCGAGAACCTTGTAGCCGTGCATGTCTATGGCGGAGTAGTGAACGAAGACGTCCTGCCCACCTCCATCGACGGTGATGAAGCCGAAACCCTTTTCAGCGTTGAACCATTTGACGGTTCCGTTCGCCATGTGAAACTCCCCTGTTGCAGTGTTGTGTTTCGGCACTCACCCGTTGGTGCTACCGGGCCTGGCGCAGAAGCTGCGTCCACCGTCTCGAAACGAGCACTCTCGGGTAGAGAGCGCTCAGCCGAGAAAATGAGCGACCACTGCAGACACTAGTGACGGGAGTGAAACTCAATAGGGGGTTGACTGGGAAGGGCAACCCCAGTAGGGCAGGGAGTCGTCAGGCCGGGTCAGCCGGCGGGCATCGCGTAGTCGCTGCCCACGACGACGGTGAGGGTGGCATCCGAGCCCGCGAAGTCATCCGCCAGCAGCACCTCGGAACCGGGCAGCAGAGCCGCCACACCGCGTGCAGCGCCCTCCAGGGCCGCGTCCGCATAGTAGACGGTCGTCGTGACGACGTCCTCGGTGTCGGCGTCGCTGGTGCTGCCGACGGTCCAGCCGCCGGTCGTGAGCAGGTCGCCAACCGACCGGGCCACCCCGCTCGTCGGAGTCCCATTGAGCACCGTGACACTCGCACTGGGGTCAGTGGTTGGCTCGGCGGTGGGCACCGGCTCCGGCGTGGGCTCCGCGGGCGTGGTCTCGGCCTCGATGCCGGGGATGGTGATATTCAGCCGGTTGTTCAGGACCGTCAGACCGATCGCGCCGACCCCGATGAGGAGGGCGGTCGCGGCGAGGGCCCACCAGACGGCAACCCAGCGACGCCCCTTCTTGGCTGGTGCGCGGTGCGCCCCCACGCGGTCGAGCTTGTGCGGGAGGTCATCGAAGCGGTCTTTCGGGTACGAAGTGGGCATCGTCTGTCTGGTTCGATCCTCGTTTGGCTGAACACACGGTAGGAGGTTCCCTACTCGATGGGGCGGATGGCTCGGGCCGACCGCGCCTGCGACCGTGCGTCACGCATCCGTTGCAGTCGGTTGACCAGCATGGGATCGTGGGCGAGGGCAAGCGGGGAGTCGAGCAGGGCACCCAACAATTGATAGTACCGGGCGGCCGACAGACCGAATTCGGAGCGAATGGCCTGTTCCTTGGCACCGGGGTGTGACCACAGTCGCCGCTCGAACGCGAGCAGGTTTTCGTCACGAAGGCTGAGCCCGACGGAGCCCTCAGCGCCCCGCGTGCTCTCGTCGTGCCCGCTGGTCGCCATACGCGTCATCCTATTTGGCACGGACTGGGTTTTCGCTGACCGGTCCCGCCTGTCGCGCAACACGGACCCGCTAGCGTCGAGGGTGGGAATCGGCTGGGGAATCACCGGGTGCGCCGCTTGCGGGAATGCCGGGGACCCCGGCCGAGTTTACGCTGGAGGCAGTTCTCTGCCGAGACTGGATCGAAAGGACGCACCATGGACTACGAGGTCACCAAGTCTGACGCCGAATGGAAGGCGGAGCTCACCGCCGAGCAGTACGCCGTGTTGCGCGGGGCGGCCACCGAACGCGCCTGGACCGGTGAGCTCCTCGACGAGGGCCGTTCGGGCGTCTACACCTGCGGCGCCTGCAATGCCGAGCTGTTCAAGAGCGGCACGAAGTTCGACTCCGGCTGCGGCTGGCCGAGCTTCTACGAGTCCGTGCGGCCAGAGGCCGTGGAGCTCATCGAAGACCGGTCGCTCGGCGTGGTGCGCACCGAGGTGCGCTGCGCAGCGTGCGGTTCGCACCTGGGCCACGTGTTCGACGATGGTTTCGGCACCCCCACCGGAGACCGGTACTGCATGAACTCGATCTCGCTCAACTTCACCCCCGTCGACTAGTCCGGCGCCGGCCTCCGCGGCCGCGACTGTTACCCGTGCGGACAAAGGCACCCGGCACACCGGGTGCACTTGTCCGTAGCGGGACCAGTTGCGTGGTCACCGGGCACCTCAGCCTTCGCGCAGCGGACGCAGCCGCGCCAGCGCCTTCGGGCCCATCCCGTGCAGTCGGACGAGGACGTCAAGGTCCGTCGCACGCAGGTCGTCGACGGTCAGGATGCCGGCGGCCACGAGCGCGCGCCGCGCTGGAGCAGGGATCCCCTGAGCCAGCCAGACCGCCTCATCCGCATCCGCACTGCCAGAACCGTCCTGAGCCATGTCTCCAACCTATGATTCGGGTTCCGGAGCCACAACTGTTACCCGTACGGTGCAGAGCTCAGGCGAAGGCATTCACTCCGGTGAGCTCGGCCGAGAACGCCCAGAGCCGGGCCGCCGCATCCGGATCGATAGCGTGGGAGTCGACCCCGCTGATCCGGGCCGTGGAGCTGTCGGGCTCGGTGGGTTCGGCGATGTCACAGTCTTCGCAGTAAACACCGCCCATCCCGTCGAGCATCGGCGACGTGGCCGCCCAGGTGGAGGTGGCGGCACCCTGCTCCGGTGATTTGAACAGCGGATTGACGGTACCATTCTCGGTCATCCAACCCGCGGCGACCATCTCCTCCCGGGGCAGGTGCCGCTGCAACTCGGTCATGATGCCGCCGGGGTGCACCGCGAACGCGCGCACGCCACGGGTGGCGCCGAGAGCATCCAGGTGCACCGCGAAGAGGCTGTTGGCGGTCTTCGCCTGTCCGTACGCCTGCCACTTGTCGTAGCCGGTGCTGAAGTCGGGGTCGTCGAAGCGGATGCCGCTGAGCTTGTGGCCCGTCGAGGAGAGGGCAACGACCCGAGCACCACCCTCGGCCGTAAGCGCGGGCCAGAGCAGGTTGGTGAGCACGTAGTGGCCGAGGTGGTTGGTGGCGAACTGGGATTCCCAGTCGTCTCCGACCCTGGCCTCGGCGGACGCCATGATGGCGGCGTTGTTGATCAGGATGTCGAGGCTGCGTCCGGTGGCCACGAACCGTTCGGCGAACGCGCGCACGCTGACCAGATCGGCCAGGTCGAGGGCCTCGACCGCCACGGCGTTCAGGCCGCGCGCAGCCAGGGCGGCCCAGGCCACCTCCGGACGCCGGGCCGGCACGATCACCTGGGCGCCGGCCGCGGCGAGCGCGGCGACGGTTTCGATGCCGAGGCCGGAGTAGCCGCCGGTGACGATCGCCGTCTTACCGCTCAGGTCGACACCCGCGAGCACCTCGGTCGCGGTGGACTGGGCGGTGAATCCGGTGGACAGGGCGTGCTGGGGCGTGAGGGTCATCGCTCCAGCGTACGCTCGCCCACTGCGGGATCCTGCGAGGTCAGCAGACCGGGGCCGGCCGGCACGGATAGACTTCCCCCGACCGGCCGGGAAGGCCGGCATTGGGGGGAACTGATGCTCAGCAATCTGACTGGTTGGCACGCGCTCATCATCCTGGGCGCGCTCAGCGCGATGGTCCTGGTCGCCCTCGCGATCGTGTTCTTGGCCATTCACGTGGCGCGCCGTCGGCAGGTGGGCGATCACGCTGACCGGTTGGCGCAGCTGGAGCAGTTGCATGCCAAGGGACTGTTGTCCGACGCCGAATACGCAACTAAGCGCCAGGATATCCTCGGGCGGCTCTGACGCGCCGGGTACTGCGGTCCCGCATACGCTCCCGGTCGACGCCGTAGGTCAGGCCACGCCAAGGCCGACCCGGTCGCCCGGCCCGATCTCGCGGACCACGCGGGCCGGGTTGCCGGCGGCGATGACCCCGGCCGGCACGTCCTTGGTGACGACGGAGCCGGCGCCGATGATGCTGCCCGCGCCGATGGTCACGCCTGGGCAGACCACGACGTTGCCGCCCAGCCAGACGTCGTCTTCGATGGTGATCGGCGAGACACGCTCGAAGCCGGCGCGGCGTTCCGCAACGTCCACGGCGTGAGTCGGGGTGTACAGGCGGGCGCTGGGTCCGACCAGCACGTTGGCGCCGATGGTGATCTCGCCACCGCCCAAAGCGAGGAAGTCCGCATTGATGAAGGTGTTGGCGCCCACGTGCAGCCGGGACCCGTAGTCGAGGTACAGCGGCGGCCGGAAGTCCGCGCCGGCTCCCACGCTGCCGAGCAGCTCAGTGAACAGCGCATGCGCCGCGGGCTGGTCGTCGTCGTAGAGCGCGGTGATCTGCCGGCAGGTGCGTTGAGTGCTTGTCGTCATCTCGGCGAGTTCGGGACCGGAGCGATACCGGTACCAGTCCCCCGCCACCATCTTGTCGAATTCGGAGCGAGCAGAATCCTGGGGTGTTTTGTTGTCTGTAACCACAAACCCAAGCGTAGCCCGTCGCCGGGTCGGCGTCAGACCGACGACTCACGCCCCTCCGCCAGCCGGCGTCGTTCGGCCAGCTCGGCCTCAAGGCGACGGATGCGGGCCTGTTCGGCGTGGAAGTCGATCTCGCGGTCGAGAGCGGCCAGTTCCTCCTCGGTGCTCGACACCCGGCGTGCGGGCAGCACAGCGGATGCCCCGGCCGATGCGGGCCCCCGGCGCGGCGCGCTTCTGCTCGACCGCGCGGCCGGGGCGGGATACTCCCGGCCGATCGCGAACCAGAGCAGGCTGCCGATCACCGGGAGAAAGATCACCAACAGCACCCACAGGACCTTGGGCAGGTGTTTCACCTGACCGTCCTGCCGGGTGATGATGTCCACGAGGGCGGAGACGATGAGAACCAGGAGCACAGCGGAGAACAGCGCATACATGCCGGTCAGCCTAGTGAACGGGGCGCTCGACCGACCAGCCCCCATTTACGGCCGGATGCTGCGACCGGTCAAACCCGCCCCCGGCCGGGTCCGTGGGGCCTTGCGTTGTCGATTCGTCCGGGCCAGCGTGGACTGGGACGCCGGCACGCCCGCACCCGATCGAGGAGGACCGCGACATGGACGCGCACCCCGACCCGTCGGCGCCGGCGAAACCATCGCCCGACCCACTGGCGGTGATCCGCTCCCGCGGCTACCTGCGCATCCTGTTGCTGGCCGGGCTCATCGGGGTGCCGGTGTCGATCGCCGCCTACGGCTTCCTCGCGCTGGTCGACTGGCTGCAGGAGTACCTGTTCACCGAACTGCCCGGTGTTCTGGGCTTCGCCGACGTGCCGCTCTGGTGGCCGTTTCCCCTGTTGGCCCTGTCGGGACTGTTGGTGGGTCTGTGCATCCAGCGACTGCCGGGCACCAGCGGGCATCCGCCGTCTGAGGGGTTCAAGGCCGGCGGCTTCCCGCAACCCCGGGAGCTGCCCGGAGTGGTGCTTGCTGCTCTGGCCACCCTGGCTCTCGGCGCCGTGCTCGGTCCGGAGGCGCCGCTGATCGCGCTCGGGGGCGGCTTGGGCGCCCTGGCGATTCGGCTGATCAAGAAAGACTCACCGCCGTCGGCCGTGGCGGTGGTCGCCTCCGCGGGCAGTTTCGCGGCGGTGAGCACCCTCCTCGGCTCGCCGCTGCTCGGCGCCTTCCTCTTGATGGAGGCATCCGGGCTGGCCGGCGCGATGCTGGGGGTGGGCCTGCTGCCCGGTCTGCTCGCCTCCGGCATCGGCTCCCTGGTCTTCGTGGGCCTGGACTCCTGGACCGGCCTGGGCACGTTCTCCCTCGCACTCCCCGACCTGCCGTCGTTTTCCACCCCCACCGCGGCCATGTTCCTCTGGGCGCTGGGGATCGGGTTCGCCTGCCCGCTGTTGGCGTGGGGCATCCGGGCCCTGGCCCGCATCGTGCGCCCGTACGTGCACGCCCATCGGCTCCTGGTGACCCCGGTGCTCGGCCTGGCGATCGCGGGCCTGGCAGTGCTGTTCGCGCAGGTGACCGGGGAGAACACCGGCGAAGTGCTCTTCTCCGGCCAGTCGGCCTTGCCGTCGCTGATCAATGACGGGGCCTCCTGGCCGCTCGGCGCCGTCGGGCTGCTGATCCTGTGCAAAGCGCTCGCCTACGGCCTGTCGCTGAGCGCGTTCCGCGGCGGTCCGGTGTTCCCGGCCATGTTCGTCGGTGCCGCTTTGGGGATCGCGGCCTCGCACCTGCCCGGCATGGCGCTGGTGCCGGCGGTGGGGGTGGGCATCGGCGCCATGTGCGTGTCGATGCTGCGCCTGCCGCTGACCAGTGTGCTGCTGGCCACGGTGTTGCTCAGCAGCGACGCGTATGCCGTGATGCCGCTGGTGATCGTGGCGGTGGTCGTCGCGCACGTGATCACCGGCCGGTTACCCGAGCCGCCGGGCCGGCGGCTGAGCGGCGCGCTCCCCTCCGCCAGCCCGTCGACGGTCTGACCCGGCCTGCCCGCCGTCAGGGTGCGGCGTCCCAGAATCCCGCGTGTACTGAGGCCGCTGCGTCGATCAAGGCGGGGCCGGCGACGATCACGGTGTTGCCGCCGCGGGCGAACACCTCCCGGCAGGGCAGGTCGAGCGTCGCTTCGCCGCCTTGTTCCGGCACCATCTCGCCGAGCATCTGCTCGGGCAGCGCGTAGGCGACCCGGCCGATTCCGGCCCAGTAGATGGCGCCGGAACACATCACGCACGGTTCGGTGCTCGTATAGAGCGTGCTCGCGCGCAGGTCGTCCTTCGAGAGCCGGGCACTGGCCAGGCGAACGAGGTTGGTCTCGGCATGGCCGGTCGGGTCGCCCGCGGTGACCACGCTGTTCTGGCCCTCGATGATCGTGCCGTCACGGGCCACCAGGATGGCGCCGAACGGGTGATTACCGTTCGCGCGCGCCAGACGAGCCACGTCGATGGCCCGGGCGAGGTGCGTCTCGTCGGCTGCCGAGATCAGGGTCGGGTCGGCGACGGTCTCGCTGTCCGGACGGAATCCGATCACAGGGCGACGTCCTCCACGGTCTCGGTGAGCAGGGCGCGCGGATTGCGCATCAGAGCAGCCCCCGGACCCTTCCAGAGTTCCTCGAGCGCGACCTTCATCTTCTCGGCATCGGTGCGGGAGCCGAAGTCAAGATCGATCCGGACCGCCGAACGGTCGTCGACCGGGCGCATGACCCGGAAGCTGCTGACGCCGGCGGTCTTGCGGCCGAGCGGATCAGAGTCGAACATCTGCTTCCACGCGTCGTAGTCCCCGACGGAGTGTTCGATGTGCAGGGTGAACATGGGAATCCTCGATTCCGCCGGCACTGAGGCTGGCCGGCACGCGGACATCGTAGCCCGGGCAGTGCCGTCGAGAAGTGCCGAAAGATGGGGCCGGCCACGGGACTTGAACCCGTAACCCCCACTTTACAAGAGTGGTGCGCTACCAATTGCGCCAGGCCGGCATGAGGCGATCGAACTGCCTCGAGCATTCATCCTAAATCACCCGGCGACCGGATGCCGACGCAATCGTGCATCGGCGCGGCATCCGGCCCGGGAAACGACCGGTTACCCGGCCGGCGTCGGAGTGGGCGTCGGCGTCGCGGTGGAGTACGCCTCGCTGGCGGCCTGCAGCACGAAGGCCGCGAACTCCTTGGCGTCGTCGAGGGCGCCGACGTACTGTTTGCCGTTCACCAGCACCGTCGGGGTTCCGGTGATCGCTTCGAGGGAGGACGAGTTCGGGATCGGTCCGCTCAGAGCCCGATCCGTGGAGGCGAGAACCCAGGACTTGAAGGTGGTCTCGTCGATGCACTCGTTGATTGCGGTGAGGTTCTCCGACACACCCGAGCTCTTCACGATCTCCTTGATCTCGTCGTCACTGAGGCCGGCGGTGCCTTCGACGGGCTGGGCCGCAAAGAGCGCCGAGTTGAACGCTAGGAAGTCGTCCGGCGCGGAATCCGCCACGCACGCGGCCGCGTTCGCGGCACGCAGTGAGTACTGCGTTCCGGCAGACTTGCTGGTCAGGATCGAGATCGGGTGGATCTCGACGGTGGCGGCGCCGGAGTCGACCCACTGAGAGATCTGCTCGGCGTTGGTGGTCTCGAAGGTGCCGCAGAACGGGCAGAGGTAGTCGACGTAGACGCGGATGTCGGCGATGGTCCCGGTGGCGTCCGGGGTGGACGGCACCGGCTCGGCATCCGGCTGCAGCGCGGGGGTGGTCACCGCGGTCAGGCCCTCGCCGACCAGGAGACCGTCACTGGCCATGTTGCGCGGGCCCGGTCCGGCGGGCTGAACGGAGTTGACGATGATCAGGACGATGGCCGTCACGACGGCGATGGCGGCCAGGGCGATACCGCCCTGCAGGAACACCCGGTTGCGGCGATCCCGCTTCTTCTGCTCGACTCGAATCTGTGCTGCCTTCGTGCGCGCTGCGTCGCGTCGCTGATTCTTCGAGGGACGGGGGTCGCCTGGGCCGCCAGTTGTCATGGATGATCGCTCCGAGTTGAGGGGGTGCGCTCGCGGTTGTGCGCGGTAGCACTCCAAATAGTAGGACCCCAGTCTGGGAAATAACCAACCGGCAGCTCACAGCGGGCTCACTGCGGGCTCACCGGGTCCCTCCGGCTCGCGGTGAGCTGTCAATTCAGCGGTCACCCATCCCGGGCATGCCATACTAGAGAGGTCTTGCGCTGGCGCTACGTCGGCCGGACATAAATCCCATCACAACGGATCGTCCGGCACGTACCTGCCGGTGAAGGAGAATAACGAAATAATGGCTTCAGTAACCTTTGACAAGGCCACCCGTCTGTACCCGGGTTCCACCCGCCCCGCGGTCGATCACCTCGACCTGTCGGTCGCCGATGGTGAGTTCCTCGTCCTGGTCGGCCCGTCCGGCTGTGGAAAGTCCACCTCGCTGCGCATGCTCGCCGGCCTCGAAGAGGTCAACGACGGCGACATCTTCATCGGCGAGCGCAACGTCACCGACGTTCCCCCGAAGGACCGTGACATCGCCATGGTCTTCCAGAACTACGCCCTGTACCCGCACATGACCGTCGCAGAGAACATGGGCTTCGCGCTCAAGATCGCCGGCGTCAACAAGGACGAGCGCGCCACCCGCGTTCTCGAAGCCGCCAAGCTGCTCGACCTCGAGCCTTACCTCAGCCGCAAGCCGAAGGCCCTCTCCGGTGGCCAGCGTCAGCGTGTTGCCATGGGTCGCGCCATCGTGCGTCAGCCTCAGGTGTTCCTCATGGACGAGCCGCTGTCGAACCTCGACGCCAAGCTGCGCGTGCAGACCCGCACCCAGATCGCGTCGCTGCAGCGTCGCCTGGGCGTCACCACCGTCTACGTCACCCACGACCAGACCGAGGCGCTCACCATGGGTGACCGCATCGCTGTCCTCAAGGATGGCGTCCTGCAGCAGGTCGGCACCCCGCGCGACCTGTACGCCAAGCCGAACAACGTCTTCGTTGCCGGCTTCATCGGCAGCCCGGCCATGAACCTGTTCCTGGCCGACGCCGTCGACGGCGGCATCAAGTTCGGCACCGCGACGGTCCCCGTATCCCGCGAGACGCTGTCCGGAGCCAACGGCCCCAAGGTCACCATCGGAGTGCGCCCCGAGGACATCCAGCTGTCGACCACGATGGGCGAAGGCCTCGCCGTTGACGTCGACCTGGTCGAGGAGCTCGGCGCCGACGGTTACCTGTACGGCCACTCCACCGTCGAGGGCAAGCGCACCGACATCGTCGCCCGCGTCGATGGCCGTTCGCACCCGTCGGCCGGCGACACCGTCTACCTGACCACGACGCCGAACCACCTGCACGTGTTCAACGCAGAGTCCGGTCTCCGTCTCGGCGGCGCCGTCACCGACTAAGCACTGATCGACAAACTCGACCGCCGGCAGTTTCGGCGGTCGAGTTTGTCATATCGGCGCCCGGGTTCCCCGGCGCCTTTTCCTCGTCTTCGTGCCGATTCCGGCCGGGGCGGCTTGCGGCCCTGACGGGCCTTTTCGATAGTTAGGCTCCTCATGAGCGGTTCTCTCAACATCACCTCCGCCACGGCCGATCCGGCCCTGCTCGATCTCCCCTGGAACGTTCCGCTGGATGCCTGGCCGAACGAGAACATCGCCTCGCTGCCCAAGGGCCTCTCCCGGCACCTGGTGCGCTTCGCCCACCTCAGTGGCCGTGTCGTGGCCATCAAGGAGACCACCAGTGAGATGGCCAAGCGCGAGTACGAGATGCTCCGCACCCTGCAGAGCCTGGAAATTCCCTGCGTCGAACCGCTCGCGGTGATCACCAACCGCACCGACGAAGACGGTGACCCGCTCAACTCGGTGCTGGTGACCCGGCACCTCAAGTTCTCGCTGCCCTACCGGGCGCTGTACTCCCAGGCCCTGCGCCCGGATACGGCCACCCGCCTCGTCGATGCCCTCGCCCTGCTGCTGGTGCGCGTGCACATGGTTGGCCTGTTCTGGGGTGACGTGTCGCTGTCCAACACCCTCTTCCGCCGGGACGCCGGGGCGTTCGCGGCCTACCTCGTCGACGCCGAGACCGGGCAGCTCTACCCCGGCGGCCTGTCGAACGGGCAGCGCGAGAACGACCTCGAAATCGCTCGGGTGAACATCGCCGGCGAACTGATGGACCTCGAGGCCGGCGGCCGCGTGGCCGACGAGCTCGACCCTGTGAACGTGAGCAACGGCATCGTCGCGGCCTACCGGCTGCTGTGGAAGGAACTCACCGGATCCGAGTCCTTCGCCAGCAGCGAGCGCTGGCGCATCACCGAGCGCGTGGAACGCCTCAACCACCTCGGTTTCGACATCGAGGAACTCGCGATCAAGACCGACGAGAACGGCACGACAGTGCGCATCCAGCCCAAGGTCGTCGACGCCGGCCACCACCAGCGCCGGCTGCTGCGCCTGACCGGCCTCGACGCCGAGGAGAACCAGGCCCGCCGCCTGCTCAACGACCTCGACTCCTACGGGGTCGCCTACGGCAACCCCGATGCCGACGAGGAGATGATGGCGCACGAGTGGCTGGTGCGGGTCTTCGAGCCCGTCGTGCGCGCCATCCCGCGTGAGCTCAAGGGCAAGCTCGAGCCCGCCGAGGTGTTCCACCAGCTGCTGGACCACCGCTGGTACATGGCGCAGAACGCGAACCGGGACATTCCGCTGGCCGAGGCCGTCACCTCGTACGTTCAGGATGTGCTGCGTCACCGCCGCGACGAAGCCACCGTCATCGACCCGCCCACCACGCCGATCGAGGTGCAGGAAGGCGACGACGACGACCTCGAGTCTGACGAGGTCGGCGCCGACGCCGACGATTGGCGCCTGAACGTTTAACACAGCCCCATGAGTTGCGCCAGAATGCCCCTTCGGCAGGTCCGAAGGGGCATTTTGCGCGTTCTGGCGACACTTGGATGCGCCGACTTGCGCCCAAAGACCCCTTCGGATGCTCCCTAGGGACACTTTGCGGCAACTCACGCATCTGGGCCCACGAAGTGGCGCCCGCAGGGTCTCCGGGACGGGACGCGCGGCACCCACCGAAGCACCCGCATCCATAATCAGCACGCCCTGAACCGGGCCACAGCACCTCCACCACCAACAAGAAACGGCGCAGACCGACCCCGAAGGGACGATCTACGCCGTTCTCAGGCGAGCAACCTGGCGGGTTAGGCCTCCGCCGCCGCGGCAGCCTTGGCGACCTTGGCCGCGAGGGCCTCGGCGCGCAGCTTGGAGATCTCGTACAGGGTGACACCGGCGGCGATTCCGGCGTTCAGCGATTCGGTGTTCGCGTTGATCGGGATCGACACGATGGCGTCGCAGGTCTCGGTGACGAGGCGGGACAGGCCCTTGCCCTCGCTGCCGACGACCACGACGATGGGACGCTCGGCATAGCCGAGGCCCAGCTCGGGCAGCTCGGTGTCGCCGCCGCCGTCGAGGCCGATCACGAGCATGCCGCGCTCCTTGAGAGCCTTGAGCGTCTGGGTGAGGTTGGGAGCCATGGCCACGGGCAGACGGGCGGCCGCACCGGCCGAGGTCTTCCAGGCCGACGCGGTCACGCCGACGGAACGGCGCTGCGGCACGATGACGCCGTGGCCGCCGAACGCCGCGGTGGAGCGGATGATCGCACCCAGGTTGCGCGGGTCGGTGATGCCGTCCAGCGCCACGAACAGCGGCTTGTGGCCGCGGCTGATGGTGAGGTCGAGCAGCTCGATCGGGTGCGCGTACTCGTACGCGGGCACCTTGAGCGCGAGGCCCTGGTGCACGGCGTCCTTACCGGAGAGCCGGTCGATTTCGGGGCGCATGACCTCGAGCACCGGGATGTTGCGGGTCGTCGCGAGCTTGAGGACTTCCTTGACCCGGTCATCCATTTCGATGCGGGTGGCCACGTACAGCGCCGACGCGGGGATCTTGGCGCGCAGCGCCTCGAGCACCGAGTTGCGGCCGGTGACGACCTCGAACTCGGCATCCGACTTCGCCTTGCGGGTGGACGAACCGCCGCCGCCGGTGTTGCCGGTTCCGGTGTTGCGGCCGTTGCGCGGGGCACCGGAGCCGCCCGGGGCCCGGCTGCGGCCGCCGCCGGCCGCGGCGAAGCGGTCCTTGGCGGCCTTGGCCTTACCGGCGGGGTGGTACGGACGGTCTTCGGCCTTGGGGGTGGGCTTCTTGCCCTCGAGAGCCTGACGGCCCTGGCCGCCGGAACCGACCTGCGGTCCCCTGCTGCCCTTGCGCACCGCGCCGGTGCGCGACTTGCGATCTGTGTTCTTCATCAGTCAAAACTCCAATGTGCACCCGACGGGGTGTCTTCGATGGTAATGCCGGCGGCGACGAGCTCGTCCCGGATACGGTCTGCGGCCGCGTAATCGCGGCTCTGCCTGGCGGTCTCCCGGTCGTCGAGCAGGCGCTCGACGAGGGCGGTGAGGGCCACCATGGCGGGTTCATCTGTCGCGACGGCCCAGCCGGGCGACAGGGGGTTGATGCCGAGGACTTCGCTCATCGCGAGAACCTGACCGCGCGCGGCCGCGGCCGCGTGCAGGTCCTCGGCGTCGAGGGCCGCGTTGCCGGCGCGCACGGTGTCGTGCAGCACGCCGAGCGCCTGCGGAACCGCGAGGTCGTCGTCCATGGCCGTGGCGAAGTCATCCGGCACGATCTCGACGCCGGAGCCGGCGAAGCGGGTGTCGGCCAGGCGCCGGTCGGCGCGGTCGAGGAAGCTCTCGATGCGTTCGAGGGCGGCCTCGGCCTCGGCCAGCGACCCCTCGTGGAAGTCGAGGGTGGACCTGTAGTGCGCGGCGCCGAGGTAGTAGCGCACCACGATGGCGCGGGCCTGATCGAGCAGCTCGGCCGCGTAGACCGAGTTGCCCAGCGACTTGGACATCTTCTGGCCGTTGGTGTTGACCAGGCCGTTGTGCACCCAGAAATTCGCGAAACCGTCACCGGCCGCATTGGACTGGGCCAGCTCGTTCTCGTGGTGCGGGAAGCGCAGGTCGAGGCCGCCGCCGTGGATGTCGAACTGCGGGCCGAGGTAACGAGCGGCCATGGCGGAGCATTCGATGTGCCAGCCGGGCCGGCCGGTTCCCCACGGGGAGACCCAGCCCGCCGAGGCAGGTTCGTCGGCCTTGTGACCCTTCCAGAGGGCGAAGTCGCGCGCGTCGCGCTTGCCGCGCGGGTCGGCGTCGGTGGCCGCTTCCATGTTGTCGGGGTTCTGCCGGGTCAGCTCGCCGTACGCGGGCCAGCTGCGGGTGTCGAAGTACACGTCGCCGGAGTCGTCGGCGGCCGGGTAGGCGTGCCCGTTGTCGATGAGGCGGCCGATGATGTCCTGCATCTCCTGCACACTCGCGGTGGCGCGGGGTTCGTAGGTGGGCGCCAGGATGCCCAGCTTCTGGTAACCGGCGGTGAACTCGAGCTCGAAACGGTAGGCGAGCGCCCACCACTGCTCGGTGGTGCCCGCAGCGTTCAGGAGGATCTTGTCGTCGATGTCGGTGACGTTGCGGATGAAGGTGACATCGTTGCCGCGGTAGCTGAGCCAGCGGCGCAGCTGGTCATAGACCAGGGCGCTGCGCAGGTGACCGATGTGCGGCGACGACTGCACGGTGGGTCCGCAGACGTAGATTCCCACCTTGCCCGGAACGATCGGCAGGAAATCGCGAAGGGTCTGGGCCTTCGAGTCGTATAGTCGCATGCTCACTGGTTCAGTTTAGGCGAGGGTCGGTCGGATGCTCGGGTGGGGCTGATCGGGTGAAGCAGTGCGGTGGCCAGGGCGGCGATGCCCTCGCCGCGTCCGGTGAAGCCCAGAGCGTCGGTGGTGGTCGCCGATACCGACACCGGGGCGTGCAGGATGCCGGTGAGCAGTTCCTGGGCTTCGATCCGGCGAGGGGCGAGCTTGGGGCGGTTGCCGATGATCTGCACCGTCACGTTGCCGACCCTGTAGCCGGCCTCGGTGACCAGGCGCAGGGTCTCGGTGAGGAACACCTCGCCGTGTGCGTCTGTGAGGCGGGGGTCTGCGGTGCCGAAGACCTGGCCGATGTCGCCCAGCCCCGCGGCGGCGAGCATGGCGTCGCAGATGGCGTGCACGGCGGCGTCACCGTCGCTGTGCCCGGACAGGCCTCGCTCCCCCGGCCAGTGCAGGCCGGCCAGCCACAGGTCGCTGGTGTCATCGAAGGCGTGCACGTCCAGCCCCGTACCCACCCGCGGGTCGGTGGATGCCGGTGCACCGACGTCGTCGCGGAGCAGGAGTTCGGCGCGGCGCAGGTCCCAGGCGGTCGTGACCTTGAATGCCAACGGGTCACCGGGGATGACGCTGACGGTGTTGCCGGATGCGGCGACCAGCGCCGCGTCGTCGGTGAGATCCTGCGCATCCGCGGACGGCAGGGTGGCGGCCCAGGCGAAGGCGGCGTCGAGCATGGCGCGGGGAAAGCCCTGCGGGGTCTGCACGGCGGAGAGCTGTGACCTGTCGACGGTGCCCAGGATGGTGGCAGCCGCGTCGACGCTCTTGATGGTGTCCACCACGGGAAGGCCGGGCACAATTCCATGGCCGGTGCTGCGGACGGCGGCCACCACGGCGTCGATCAGGGCGGCGGGGGTCAGCGCTCTGGCGGCGTCGTGCACGAGCACCACGGTGGCACCGGACCGCACCACGGCGAGCCCGCGGGCCACGGATGCCTGCCGGGTGTCGCCGCCGGCGACGACCTCGAGGTACCCGGCGGCGGGGCCGGCGACGCGGCCGGCGATGGTCCTGGTCTCGGCCAGGTGCGTCTCGGGCGCCACCACGATGACCTGGGCCGGTTCGTTCAGGCCGAACACGCCGGCGAGGGCGTGCTCGAGGATGCTGCGGTCCCCCAGCGGCACGAACGCCTTGGGCTGGTCTCGGCCGAGCCGGCTGCCGCTGCCGGCGGCGACGACGATGACCGCGACGGCGGTTACCGGGAATTCAGTCATGTCTGGAGGCTATCTGGTGGGGCGCGGTGACGCAGGGTGGAAAGGGCTGGGTGAGGCTGGGGCTGAACGTGCGAAAGGCGGCACCGCGGGGTGCCGCCTGTCGTTGGAACAGGATCTTCTACGAGGCGAGCACCTCATCGAGCACGGTTGACGCCTGGTCCTCGTCGGTCTTCTCGGCCAGGGCCAGTTCGGAGATGAGGATCTGCCGCGCCTTCGCGAGCATCCGCTTCTCCCCGGCCGACAGGCCGCGGTCCTGATCCCGGCGCCACAGGTCGCGCACGACCTCGGACACCTTGATGACGTCGCCGCTGGCAAGTTTCTCCAGGTTGGCCTTGTACCGGCGTGACCAGTTGGTGGGTTCTTCGGTGAACGGAGCGCGCAGGACCTCGAAGACCCGGTCGAGGCCGTCCTGACCGATCACGTCGCGCACACCGACAAGATCGACGTTCTCGGCGGGCACCTCGATGGTGAGGTCCCCCTGGGTGACGTTGAGTTTCAAATACAGTTTTTCTTCACCCTTGATGATGCGAGTTTTCACCTCGGTGATCGTCGCAGCGCCGTGGTGGGGATAAACGACTGTTTCGCCGACTTCAAATAACATGTATTGATATCCCTTCAGCAACGTCTATGATACCACCCCTCCCCGGCACCCTTTTGAGGGGATATTCGCGGCTCATCAGGACCCGCCCTGCCCGGCACGATTCCGTAAGGTAAACTCGAGCCAAATCTGCAGCGTTCACGCCACTTGGGCTGAACGCTGAACTCTTGTGGAGGTCTTGTGAGAGCGCGAACCATGGCAACCGTCGTAGTGGCGGCCGGCATCCTGTTGGGCACCAGCGGATGCAATCTGTTCGCCCCCCAGGCGACGACCATCCAGTACGACGCCAGCGACGGCGTCAGCGGGGACCTGGGCGACTTGGCCATCCGCAACGCGATGCTGATCACCGAGGACGGTGAGAACGCCAACCTCGTCGTGCACGTGGTGAACAGCGCCGACGAAGACATCGAGCTGCTCGTGCAGTACGAGGGTGTCGACGAAAAGGTCGACAGGACCCTGACGATCGATGCCAACGCGACCACCGAGATCGGGATCCCCGGTGGCGAGAGTGTCGCCGTCCAGAACCTCAACGCAACAGCGGGTTCGCTGTTCCCGGTGTACTTCCAGTACGGCGACCTGACCGGCGTCGAGCTTCTCGTGCCGGTGCTCGACGGCACCCTGGCGGAGTACTCCACCCTGGTGCCCACCGAACCTCCGGTTCCCACGGTGACACCGACGGAGCCCGCCGCCGAGGTCCCGGCGCCCGCGGCGACCCCGGAAGCCACCACGGCCCCGTAACTCCGCGAACCGCATCACAATGCCCCGTGACCTTGGGTCACGGGGCATTGTGATGTTTCAGGGGCGGATGGCCGCCCGGCGGGTCAGGCCTCGAAGCGGTAGCCGAGCCCACGCACGGTGACGAGCATCGTGGGCTCCGACGGCGTCGCCTCGATGCGCGAGCGGATGCGCTTGATGTGCACGTCGAGGGTCTTGGTGTCACCGAAGTAGTCGGTGCCCCAGACGCGGTCGATCAGCTGCCCGCGGGTGAGCACCCGGCCGGCGTTGCGCAGCAGGAACTCGAGCAGCTCGAATTCCTTCAGCGGCATGTTCACCACGGCGCCGGACACCGACACCGTGTGCCGTTCGATGTCCATCCGCACGGTGCCGGCGGCGAGGACGCCGTCATCCTCTTCGGCCGGATCGGTGTGCCGGCGCGACACGGCCCGGATGCGCGCGAGTAGCTCCCGGGTCGAGTACGGCTTGGTGACGTAGTCGTCGGCGCCCAGCTCGAGCCCCACCACGATGTCCACCTCGGAGTCCTTGGCGGTCAGCATGATGATCGGCACCGCGGAGCGGGTGCGGATCTCCCGGCACACCTCGGTGCCGGGGAGGCCGGGGAGCATGAGGTCCAGCAGCACCAAATCGGCACCTGCCTTGTCGAATTCAGCGAGGGCGCTCGGGCCGTCCTCGGCCACCGTCACCTCGTAGCCCTCCCGTTCCAGCAGGAAGCTCAGCGGCTCGCTCAGCGCCTGCTCGTCTTCAACAAGAAGGATTCGGGTCATGGGGTGTCTCCTGTCGCCGCTGGTGCGGGGTGGGTCGCCTCTGGCAGGCGAATGGTGAAGGTCGAACCATGGCCGGGCTGTGACCAGACCCGGATGTCGCCGCCATGGATCTGCACGACGTGCTTGACGATGGCCAGGCCGAGGCCGGTGCCGCCGGTGTTGCGGGACCGGGCCTGGTCGACGCGGAAGAACCTCTCGAAGATCCGGTCCAGGTCGCTCTCCGGGATGCCGACGCCCTGGTCGGTGACGGTGACCTGGATCACCCCGTCCGACACTCGTGCCCCCACGCCGACCCTGGAGCCCGGCGCCGAGTAGTGCACGGCATTGGCGACCAGGTTGTGCACGGCCATCACCAGCAGTCTCTCGTCGCCGTAGACCTTGGCGCGGGACTTCTTGCCCAACGCGATGGTGATGCGGTCGGCATCTGCCACGACCCGGTTCTGGTCGATGCCGGCGGCCACGATGTCGTCGATGTCGAGCAGTTCAGGTTCCCGGAGGGCGTCTTGGGCCTGCAGCCTGGAGAGTTCGATGATCTCCTGGGTGAGCCGGGCCAGCCGGCCGGCCTCGGTGGTGAGGCGGTCGGCGAAGCGCCGCACCTGCACGGGCTCGTCGGCGGCGTGGCCGAGGGCCTCGGCGAGCAGCCCGACGGCGGCGATCGGGGTCTTCAGTTCGTGGCTGATGTTGGCGACGAAGTCCCGGCGCACCTCGTCAAGCCTGAACGCCTCGGTGCGGTCCTCCGCGAGCAGCAGCACGTAGCGGGAGCCCAATCGGGCCAGCCGCACCCGCAGGTGCATGCTCGCGTCGCCGAACGGGCCCCTGGAGAGCACCAGCTCCTCCGACACGGCCTCTCCGGTGCGGCGCACGCCGCGGGCCAGGTCCAGCAGCTCCGGATGGGCCAGCTGTTGGTTCACCACCAGCCCCATGCTCAACGCCCCCGGCGAGGACTTGATGACGTTGTTCGACGGGTCCAGCACCACCCCGGCGCTCTCCAACGCGTCGAGAACCTGGTCGATGCCGTCCGGAACCGCCGGGTTGACCACCTCGGCGGCCCGCTTGCCGTGCCGTTCCGCGACATACAGCAAGGTCACGAACCCCGCGCCGACGGTGAGGCCCAGTGCCAGAGACAGCAACACAAGCCAGGTCGATTCCATTTCACCAGATTAGTGACTCTTGCACGGGTCGATCGCGACGGCAAGGGTGGGCACACGCTACTTTGGTTATTGTTCAGTCGCACGGCACCTGCCGTTAACCCTCGTTCGCCAATATTGTTCGGGGGCCAGGCGGGTCTCATGCGTTCGCGCGCTTTGGCGCGACCAGGAAGGACCACAGACACAATGCGTGAAGTATTTCAGCAAGAGCTCGCCGAGGTGCAGGACCGCCTCGCCGAGATCGCGCGCCTCGTGGCCATCTCCATCGAGAAGGCCACCAAGGCTTTCAACAAGTCCGACGTGGCGCTGGCCGAAGAGGTCATCGCCGACGACGACAAGATCGACGCCCTTACCGTTGAGCTCGATGAGCTGGCCATCACCATCCTGGCCCGGCAGCAGCCGGTGGCCCGGGACCTGCGGATCGTCGTGAGCGCGCTGCGCATCAGTGCATCGCTCGAGCGGATGGGCGACATGTCAACGCACATCTCGCAGCTGGCCAGGTACCGGTTCCCCGACAAGGTGATCCCCAAGAGCCTGCGCCCGACGTTCGCCGAGATGGGCGCTCTCGACGTGAAGATCGCGAAGATGCTCGCCGAGCTGCTCACCACCGAGGACATGCAGCTGGCCGAGGACATCCGCAACGAGGACGACAAGGTGGATGCGTTGCACCTGAGCGTGTTCGACGCCGTGCTCGGCGAGACCTGGAAGGGCCAGGCCGCCGACACCGTCGACGCCACCCTCGCCAGCCGTTACCACGAGCGGTTCGCCGACCACGCGGTGTCGATCGCCAAGAAGGTGCAGTACCTGGGCACCGGCGACTGGCACCAGCCGACGCCGACCGAATAGGTCGCATCCGCACACGAAAAAGCCCCCGTCAGTGACGGGGGCTTTTTGTTGGGCTGTGGGTTACTTCTTACCCTGGGCCGCGACGGCGGCGGCGCCGGCTGCGGCAGCGGCGGGGTCGAGGTACTCGCCGGCGCCGATCGGCTTGAGGTCTTCGTCGAGGCGGTAGACGAGCGGGATGCCGGTGGGGATGTTCAGCTCGGCGATGTCGGCGTCGGAGACACCGTCGAGGTGCTTCACCAGGGCGCGCAGCGAGTTGCCGTGCGCGGTGACGAGCACGGTCTTGCCGGTGCGGAGGTCCGCGGCGATGTCGGACTCCCAGTACGGCAGCATCCGGGCGATGACGTCCTTGAGGCTTTCGGTGCGGGGCAGGTCGTCACCGAGGTCCGCGTAACGGGCGTCGTTGGCCTGGGACCACTCGGAGGAGTCGTCGAGCACGGGCGGCGGCACGTCGAACGAACGACGCCAGGTCTGGAACTGCTCCGGACCGTAGGTGGCGAGGGTCTCGGCCTTGTCCAGGCCCTGCAGAGCGCCGTAGTGGCGTTCGTTGAGGCGCCAGGAGCGCTTGACGTCGATCCAGAGGCGGTCGGCCTCTTCGAGGGCGATGTTCGCGGTCTGGATCGCGCGGGTGAGCACGGAGGTGTGCAGGATGTCCGGCAGCAGACCGGACTCGGCCAGCAGCTCGCCGGCGCGCAGAGCCTCGGCCCGGCCCTGGTCGCTCAGACGCACATCCACCCAACCGGTGAAGAGGTTTTGCTGATTCCAGGTGCTGTTGCCGTGGCGGAGGAGGATGAGGGTATAGGGAGCAGACATGATCCAACTCTAGCGAGGCGCACGCGGACACACCGTACCCGTCTGCGTGACGAAAGTCCCGCCGGATACCCCGCATTCAGCCGCGGGGAACCCGCACGCCCAACCGCGGCAACCGAGGGATCTCCGCCACGGACCCGGCCGACTCCGGCACGATGACCTCCTGGCTGGCGGTGATCGAGAGGCCCTGGGAGAGCACGTGCAGGGTCACCGTTCCCGGCACCGTGCGCTTGATGACGGCGAGGGCGATCGGTCCGAGCTCGTAGTGGATGGCGCTGGAGGTGATGGCGCCCACGGTGCGGCGCTCGGGTGCGGCGTTGGCGACGAACCTGTCGCCCTGCACCTCGTCGCCGTGCGCGGGCAACACCGAATCGGAACCGTCCAGGTGCAGCAGCACCAGCCGGCGCGGCGGGTGGCCGAGGTTGTGCACCTTCGCGACGGTCTCCTGACCGCGGTAGCAGCCCTTGTTCAGGTGCACGGCGCTGCGCAGCCAGTCCAGTTCGTGCGGGATCGTGCGCTCGTCGGCGTCCAGGGCTCCGCGGGGGCGCCAGGCAGCAATGCGCAGCGCCTCCAGGGCCAGGAGCCCCGCGGCCTGCACGGTGCCGGCGGCGATGGCGTCACGCAGGGCCGGCAACGCCGACCGCGGGATCAGGACCTCAGTCCAGTGCCAGGCGGCGCCGGGGTGGTCGGTGTCGGCGGCGTACTGCCAGCCGCCCGGAGCAACCTCTGACCACGGGTCGTGCCAGACCACGGGCACCCCGTTCGGGCTCGCCGGGCCGAGCGGGAGCGCCGCGGGGTCTGCGGCCATGGTGCCGATGGTGGCGTAGGCGAGGGTGTGGTCCACCACCTGCACACGCAGGGTGAACCGCATCCGGTCGAGCCAGGCCTGCAGGCCGGGCAGTTCGGCGGCCTCGACGAGCAGCCAGCTCTCGACTCCGTCGTCGATCAGGGCGATGGCGTATTCGAGGTGGCCGGCGGGGTCGAGCAGCAGGGTCTCGGTGGACTGGCCGGGGGTGAGGCCGCGCAGCTCCTGGCTGGACATCGAGTTGAGCCAGGTGAGCCGGTCGGGGCCGGCGATGGAGAGCACCCCGCGGTGGGACAGGTCCACGATGGCCGTCCCGGCGAGCAGCTTGCGTTGTTCGGTGTTCGGGCTCCCGTAGTGCGCGGCGACGCCGACGTCGATGCCGTCGGCTTGCACGGCGCCGTCGAGTTCGAGAAGCGGCGACCCTGCGGCGGCTGCGAGCGGTTCGGCGGTGGTGGTCATCGAGCTCTCCTTCGGTGAATGCTCCGGGCGCCCTGCCGACGAGACCGCCTGAGCGCTGTCGACAGGGGCGAACTCCGGCCCATATGCTAGCCCAACGGTCTGAGCGGTCCCCCGTATTCCCCTCACGTCCCGGCCGTCACCCGGCAAGGAGCTAATGATGCGTCTTCCCGCCCGTTCGATCGCCGTACTCCGCCTCAGCGCGGCGGCACTGACCCTGATCGCCGTCGGCGCCACGTTCTTCTCCACGGCGTCGCGGGCCACCATCAACCCGTTCAACTTCTTCGGGTTCTTCACCATCCAGTCCAACCTCCTGGCGGCCGCCGCGCTGAGCGCCACCGCGGTGTTGGTGCTGCTCGGCCGGACGGCGCCGGCCTGGCTGGTCCTGGCCAGGGCGGCGACCACGGCATACATGATCGTCGTCGGCCTGGTCTACAACACCCTGCTTGTCGGCCTGCCCGGTGGCGTGGAGCTGCCCTGGGCGAATACCGTGCTGCACGTTGTCTTCCCGGTGTATTGCCTGCTCGATTGGGCGCTCGTGGCCGACCGGGGGCCGCTACCGTGGCGCCGCCTGTGGGTGGTGCTGGTCTATCCGGTGCTCTGGTGCGCGGTTGTCCTGGTGCGCGGCGCGACGGACGGCTGGGTGCCGTACCCGTTCCTGAACCCGGTGACCGGGTACGGCTCGGTGCTGCTCTACGTGCTGCTGATCGCCGTGGCCGTCATCACGGCCGGCGCGGCGGTGTTCGGGCTCAGCAGGCTGCGCCCGGTCACGGTGCGCAGCGAGCCGGTCAGGACGCGCGGCTGAGCCGGCCGGACGCGTGCGATTGCAGGTCCTGGCCGAGCGCGGCGATATCCCATGCCCAGAGCAGATGGCTGTCGACGAGGCCGTAGAGCCGGGTGGCGGCCGCGTACGGCTTGGCACCGCTGGTCTGCACGATGGCATCGGTGGCGAGATCGATGCGCGGACCCTTCACCTGGCCGAGGTAGAGCTCGATGATGCCGCCAGGATGCACCAGGCTCACCTCGATGTCGAAACCCCCGTCGGTGTTCCGCAGCGTCTCCACGGCTTCCGCGGTCTGGAACGGCGCCGGCCCGACACCGGGCAACAGGCCGGGGCCGGGGTCGCCGGCCTCTTGGGGGCGGCTGAGCCGCCAGTAGCCGGTTTCGGTCATCAGCGGGACCGGTGCACCGGTCGGGGCGACGGTGCCGTCGGCATCCGGGTCGGCCGGTTCGGGCTCGAGCCAGGTATACGAGCTGTAGTTCAGGTGCGGCAGACCGTCGTGGCTGAAACTGATCCGGTGCCCGAACTCACGGGTGACCTTCTTGCCGTCGACTGTGTAGTCGAGGATCCCCGACCCCTCCCAGACGCCGATCAGCCACGACAGCGGAACGAGTTCGGACGGGAGGCCGACCGGAAGTTCGTACACGCTGGGTTACCGCTGGCCCCGGAACAGCTTGAACAGCACGATGCCGGATACCCAGGCGATCGACAGGCTGGCCAGCGCGAGGAGGCCCAGGAACAGGATTTCGAGTGCGAGCGTTGACATGCCCCAACTCTAGCCGTTGGCCGGCCGGAAGCCGCCAGGTGAGGCGAAGTGTTATACGAGGCCGATCAGGGCGAACAACCCCGTCGCGGCACCGAGAACGAGCACGGCACCCACCAGGCTGAGCGTGACTCTGTGCACGTAGCCTTCCTTCTGCCCCGTGGACAGTTGGGCGGCGAGGGTGAGGATGGTACAACCGGCCAGGGACAGGCTGACCCACACCAGCCGGTCCGCGGGGGCGACAAGGACGCCGGTCAGCACCGCACAGACGACGGCGACCAACCAAATCATCACTACACTCAAACGCTTCCAGCTCACTGTCCCATTCTGCACGCCCGAGTCGCATTCCGTGGCACGCTAGTATGGGCCGCACGATACTTGGAGGACCTGCGTGGCGCAGCTGTTGATCCTGACCTCGGCCCTGAATAACGACGTTCTACCGGCCCTGGCGTTGCTGTCCCACAGCACACGACTCATTCCGGCCCAGGCCGATCAGCTCATCACAGCGCCCGATTCCGACCTGATTCTGGTCGACGCCCGGTCCAATCTGATGGCCGCCAAGTCGCTCTGCCAGATTCTGCGCACCACGGGAAGCAGCGTGCCGCTGCTCCTGGTGATCACCGAGGGCGGTCTGACCGCGGTCAGTCCGGACTGGGGTGTCGATGACGTGGTGCTGGACACCGCCGGCCCCGCCGAGGTCGATGCTCGCATCCGGCTCGCCGCCGGCCGCACCCCGCACAACTCGCCCTCCCCCACCATCCGCGCCGCCGGTGTCGTCATCGACGAGGCCAGTTACTCCGCCAAGGTGCACGGCAAACCGCTCGACCTCACCTATAAGGAATTCGAGCTGCTCCGCTTCCTCGCCGCGCACCCGTCGCGGGTGTTCACCCGGGAGCAGCTGCTCAGCGAGGTGTGGGGCTACGACTACTTCGGCGGCACGCGCACCGTCGACGTGCACGTGCGGCGGCTGCGCGCCAAGCTCGGCGACCAGGAGTCCCTGATCGGAACGGTGCGGAACGTCGGCTACAGGTTCAACGTGTACGAGGAAGAAGGAGATCGTGTCCCGCACTCTGTCGGCGCCTGACCTGTCCGACGCCGCTTTCGCGGCGCGCTTCCACGACGTGGCCGATGCGGCTGCGCACACGGATGGCTACCGCCCGTTCAATGAACAGGCCCTGCTCGATGCCCGGTCGGGGCGGCGCAGCCCGCAGCTGCTGCTCGAGGGCGAAGACGCTGTCGGCGCCGCGATCGTCGGGGAGGGGCAGATCGCCCTCGTCGTGCATCCGCGCTATCGCCGGCGCGGCCACGCCACCGCCGCGCTCCGCCGCCTGTTCGAGGATGAGGGCGGCATGTCCGGCGACCTCACCGCCTGGGCCCACGGCGACCTGCCCGGCGCCCGCACCCTGGCCGACAGGTTCGGCTTCAGCGCCGTGCGCACCCTGCTGCAGCTGGAACGTCCGCTGACCGACGCCGACACCGAGGCCTCCCCCGTGCTGCCCGACGGTGTCGCCATCACCGGGTTCCGGGCGGCCACCGCCGACGAGCCCGGCGACAACGCCGACTGGGTGAGCCTGAACGCGCTGGTCTTCGCCACGCATCCCGAGCAGGGCGCCGTCACCGAGGCCGATCTGGCCGCCCGCATGGCCGAGCCCTGGTTCGACGCCGGCGACCTGCTGCTGGCCCGGGCGAGCACGGATGACGCCGCGCCCGGACGCATCCTGGGTTACAACTGGGTCAAGATCGAACCGGGCGCCCCGCTCGGCGAAATCTACGTGCTCGGCGTGCATCCGGATGCCGCCGGCGCAGGCCTCGGTCGCGCCCTCATGCTGGCGGGCCTGGCCCGCCTCCGGCGGCGCGGCTGCTCGAGCGTGGAACTGTATGTGGAGGCCGAGAGCGCCGGGCCGGTTCGCCTGTACCGCAGCCTCGGATTCACCGACCGCACGGTGGATGTGCAGTACCACCGTTCGCCTCGTTAACGTTCCGTTCACCGTGAACGTCGCGCCCGCTCGGCGCCGGGTGTCAAGATGGACAGATGGACGGCGACAACATCCCAGGCACCTCAGGGCTCGAGAGCGAACTCGACGACGATTTTGACCCCCAGATCGGCAAAAACGATCCGGCGCTACCGAGCGAGCGGTACCTCGACCGGGAGCTGAGCTGGCTGGCCTTCAACCAGCGGGTACTCGAACTCGCCGAGGACCCGGCCCTGCCGGTGCTCGAACGGGCGAACTTCCTGGCCATCTTCGCCAACAACCTCGACGAGTTTTTCATGGTGCGGGTCGCCGGCCTCAAGCGCCGCATCCTCACCGGGCTGGCCGTGCCCACCAATGTGGGCCGAGCCCCGCAGGATGTGCTCTCCGACATCGCCGCCGCCGCTCACGTGCTGCAGGACCGGCACGCTCACGCGTTCCAGGAGCTGGTGCGCCCGGCGCTGGCCGAACACGGCGTGGACATCGTCACCTGGGACAGCCTGAGCGACGTGGACCGCCGGTCGTTGCGCGGCTACTTCGGCAATCAGATCTTCCCGGTGCTGATGCCGCTGGCCGTCGACCCCGCGCACCCGTTCCCCTATATTTCCGGTTTGTCGCTGAACCTGGCCGTGCGCCTGCACAGCTCCAAGACCGGCAAGCAGGAGTTCGCCCGCCTCAAGGTGCCCTCCATGCTGCCGCGCTTCGTGCGGGTGGACCGCACCGAGTCCGTCGACAAGGTGCGCTTCATCACCCTCGAGGACCTCATCGCCAACCACCTCGAGGACCTCTTCCCCGGCATGGACATCCTCGAACACCACGTGTTCAGGGTCACCCGCAACGAGGACGTCGTCATCGAGGAAGA
This sequence comes from Cryobacterium zongtaii, assembly GCF_002909375.1. Taxonomy (GTDB): domain Bacteria; phylum Actinomycetota; class Actinomycetes; order Actinomycetales; family Microbacteriaceae; genus Cryobacterium; species Cryobacterium zongtaii. Next base: position 226,862 of record NZ_PPXD01000001.1, on the reverse strand, counting down.
CGACACCGAGAACCTGATCAAGGCCCTTGAGAAGGAGCTGCTGCGCCGCCGGTTCGGCCCGCCCATTCGCCTTGAGGTCACCGAGGACATGGACGAGGTGACCCTGGGCCTGCTCGTGCGTGAACTCGACGTGACCGAGCAGGAGGTGTACAGGCTGCCGGCGCCCCTGGACCTCGGCGGGCTGTTCGACCTGCGCATCGACCGTCCCGACCTGCACTACACGAAGCACGTGCCCACCACGGCCGCGCAGCTGCTCACCGGCGAACCCAACGACGAACCCGACATCTTCCGCGCCATCAGCCGCGGCGACGTGCTGCTGCACCACCCGTACGAATCCTTCGCGACCAGCGTGCAGGCGTTCCTCGAGCAGGCCGCCGCGGACCCGAACGTGCTGGCCATCAAGCAGACCCTGTACCGTACCTCCGGCGACAGCCCGATCGTGGAGGCGTTGATTGCCGCCGCGGAATCGGGCAAGCAGGTTCTCGCCCTGGTGGAGATCAAGGCCCGCTTCGACGAGCAGGCGAACATCTCCTGGGCGCGCAAGCTGGAGAAGGCCGGCGTGCACGTGGTCTACGGCCTCGTGGGCCTGAAAACCCACTGCAAGCTGGCCCTGGTGGTGCGTTATGAGAAGGGCGTGCTGCGGCACTACAGCCACATCGGCACCGGCAACTACAACCCCAAGACCAGCCGCATCTACGAAGACATGGGGCTGCTGACCGCGGATGACCAGGTCGGCAAGGACCTGACCCGGCTGTTCAACGAGCTCTCCGGCTACGCGATCGAGAAGAAGTTCAAGCGCCTGCTGGTTGCTCCCCTGCACCTGCGCAAGGCCCTGCTCAAGCGCATCGCCGATGAAACCGCGAACGCGCTGGCCGGCAAGCCCGCCGGCATCCGCATCAAGGTCAACTCGATGGTGGACGAGGACATCATCGACGCGCTGTACCGCGCCAGCCAGGCCGGTGTGCCCGTTGACGTGTGGGTACGCGGCATCTGCAGCCTCAAGCCCGGCGTGCCCGGCATGAGCGAGAACATCCGGGTGCGGTCGATCCTGGGCCGCTACCTCGAGCACTCGCGGATCTTCTCCTTCCACACCCTGGGCGAGACCCAGGTCTACATCGGCAGCGCGGACATGATGCACCGCAACCTCGACCGTCGGGTGGAGGCGCTGGTGCGCCTGGTCGACCCGCGGCACCTGGGCGAGGTGGATGCCCTGTTCACCCGGGCGATGGACGAGCGCACCTCGTCGTGGTGGCTCGACGAGAACGGTGAGTGGACCCGGCACCACCAGGACGCCGACGGGAAGCCGCTGGACGACATGCAGAACCGGTTGATGCAGCAGATCGGCCAGCGCAAGCGACCCGTGAGCCGCCGATGAGCGACCTCGCCCCCGTGTTCGCGGCCGGAGCCGTCTGCTGGCGCCTCATAGACGGCCGGATGCACGTGCTGCTGATCCACCGCACCGTGCACGGCGACATCACCATCCCCAAGGGCAAGGTCGACCCCGGCGAGACGCTGCCGGTCACAGCCGTGCGGGAGATCGAGGAAGAGACCGGGCTGGCCATCGCCCTGGGCGTCCCGCTGGGCGTGTCGGAGTACCCGATGCCCAACGGCAAGGCCAAGATCGTGCACTACTGGGCCGCCGAGGTGCTGCCGGAGCACATTCTGCGCTCCACCTTTGTGCCCAACGGTGAGGTCGCCGCCCTGGAATGGGTGACCATCAAGAAGGCCAGGACCTACCTCAGCTACGCCCCGGACGTGGAGATCATCGACGCGTTCGCCCGCCTGGTGGCCCAGGGCATCACGAGCACCTTCGCGATCATCGCGCTGCGCCACGCCAAGGCCACCGCGCCGCACGACTGGTCGGGCCCGGACGCCACCCGCCCGCTCAGCGAACGCGGAGTGACCCAGGCCGCCGCCCTGGTCCCCACGGTGAGCGCCTGGCAGCCGCAGCGTATCTTCACCAGCACCGCCACCCGCTGCGTGACCACCGTGGCACCGCTGTCGGCCGCGACAGGGGTGCCGTTCAAGCGCACCGACCTGATCAGCCAGGATGCTTGGGAGCAGGGCACCTCCGATGTGCGCCACAACGTAGGCAAGCGCATCCGCGCCCGCAAGACCGCGGTGCTCTGCAGCCACGGCCCGGTCCTGCCAGACATCCTGCGCGAGATCGCCCTGGCGACGGGCTCCCCGATGACCCAGCAGCTGGGCAACGCCGCGGCGTTGTCGCCCAGCGGGTTCTCGGTCGTGCACCTCTCCAGCGACAACCCGAGCGCGGGCATCCTCGCCATCGAGACCCACCCGCCGCGCCTCTAACAAGGTTCTCCCAGCGCTCACAGATCCGACCGGGACTGCGGGCGCTGATGTGCGCAGTGCAGGTGGCACGAGGTCCACTCGACGGATGTCGTTTACCTCCCGTTCACCAAGGAGGGGGAGTGTCGTTAACCACACGGATTAGCGTCTACCGAGGGCCAGCACCGGCCCGAAGTTCGCAGGATTCTCCTGTGATCGCATTCCCTGTAGTCAACCTGAAAAGGATCCTTGTGAATCTCATGCGTTTTGGCCGCCCCGCGGTCATTGCTATTGCCGCAGCCCTCGTTCTTTCCTCCTGCGCCTCGAACGAAGCCGGCAGCACGGCTACCGACGACGCCGCGGACAGCACCCTCACCGGCACGATCAACGCCGCGGGCGCCTCCTCGCAGGGCTCGGCCCAGGAAGCGTGGATCTCCGCTTTCCAGACGGCCAACCCGGACGTCACCATCAACTACGACCCGTCGGGCTCCGGCGCCGGCCGCGAGACCTTCATCGCCGGCGGCACCGACTTCGCCGGTTCTGACTCCTACCTGAGCGACGAGGAGCTGGCCGGCACGTTCGCCGCTTGCGCCCCCGACACCCTCGCCGTCGACCTGCCGGTCTACATCTCCCCGATCGCCGTCATCTTCAACGTTGAGGGCGTCACCGACCTCAACCTGGATGCTGACACGCTCGCCAAGATCTTCACCGGCGCCATCACCACCTGGAACGACCCGGCCATCGTCGCGCTGAACGCCGACGCCGACCTGCCGGCCACCGCGATCACCGCCGTGCACCGCTCGGACGACTCGGGTACCACCAAGAACTTCGCGGACTACCTCTTCCAGGCCGCACCCGACGTGTGGACCGAAAAGCCGGCCGACCCGTTCCCGTACGCCACCGGTGAGGGCGCCCAGGGCACCTCCGGTGTCGTCGACGCCGTCACCAACGGCACCGGCACCATCGGCTACGCCGACGCTTCCCGCGCCGGTGACCTCGGTGTCGCCAAGATCAAGGTCGGCGACGAGTTCGTCGAGTACACGGCCGAGGCCGCCGCAGCAGTCGTCGACGGTTCGCCGCTCGTCGAAGGCCGCGCCGACAACGATCTGGCCGTCAAGCTGGACCGCCTCACCACCGACGCGACGCACTACCCGCTCGTTCTGGTGAGCTACGCGCTGGTCTGCACCGAGTACGCGGACGCCGAACAGGGCGCCCTCGTCAAGGAGTACGTCAGCTACATGGCCAGCGAGGACGGCCAGGCTGAGGCTGCGGCATCCGCCGGCGCCGCACCGCTGTCCGCTGACCTGCAGGCCAAGGTTGCCGCTGTCCTCGAGACCGTCAAGTAACTCAACATCCGCTGAGCTTCCGGCTTCAGTTACACCGCCCGGCAGGGCGATCGCGTTGCACGCGGTCGCCCTGTCGGGCACACTGAGGCTTGGGGTCCGGCTCAAGATCCACCCTTACCGGTAACACCTCACCCCTCCAGGGAGACGCTCGGAATGACGACCGCAGTTGACCGTATTGCGATCAAGGCCAAGGAACGACCGGGCGACCGCATCTTCTCCACCGCAACGGTGGTAGCAGGCAGCCTGATCCTGGCCATGTTGGCCGCCGTGGCCCTGTTCCTCTTCGTGCAGAGCATCCCCGCCTTCGTGGCGCCGGCTGACGCCTTCAAGGGCGACTTCAGCAACTTCTGGTCCTACGTGGCCCCGCTGGCCTTCGGTACGGTCTGGTCGGCCTTCCTGGCCCTGCTGATGGCCGTGCCCGTCGCCATCGCCGTGGCCCTCTTCATCTCGCACTACGCCCCGCGCAAACTCGCGCAGGGCCTGGGCTACCTCATCGACCTCCTCGCCGCCGTTCCCTCCGTGGTCTTCGGCCTCTGGGGCATCGGAGTACTGGCCCCGATGGTGCAGCCGTTCTACGCCAACCTCGTCGACTGGTTCGGCTGGTTCCCGCTGTTCGCCGGCCCCGTGTCCGGCACCGGCCGCACGATCCTCACCGTGGCCATCGTGCTCGCCGTGATGGTGCTGCCGATCATCACCGCCATCTGCCGGGAGATCTTCCTGCAGACCCCGGTGCTCTACGAGGAAGCCTCGCTGGCCCTCGGCGCCACCCGCTGGGAAATGATCACCATGGCCGTGCTGCCCTTCGGCCGCGCCGGCATCATCTCCGCCGCCATGCTGGGCCTGGGCCGCGCGCTCGGCGAGACCATGGCCGTGGCCATGGTGCTCTCCCCCAACCCCGAGGTGATCTTCCAGCTGCTCACCTCGCAGAACTCCAACACCATCGCGGCCAACATCGCGCTGAACTTCCCCGAGGCACACGGCGTGGGGGTCAACATCCTGCTGGCCACCGGCCTCGTACTCTTTGTCATCACGCTGATCGTGAACATGATCGCCCGCGTGATCATCAACCGCCGCAAGGCCTTCTCAGGAGCGAATTGATGAGCATCACCATGACCGCCTCCTCTCCCGTGACGAACTCCCTCACCGCCGGCAAACTGCCCAAGAACGCCCCCATGATGGTGCTCGCCGCCAGCTGGCTGGTCGTGGGCGCCATCTTCGCGGTGATCTTCCTCTCCGGCGCGACCGAGAGCTTCAACTGGGCCGGCACGCTGTTCTTCGGAACCGTCCTGTACTGCATCGCCCTGTTCCTGTTCTCCTACTTCGTCGAGGGCACCCGCCGGGCCAAAGACCGCCTGGTCACCGCCCTGGTCACCATCGCGTTCGTGGTGGCGCTGATCCCGTTGATCTCCCTGGTCGGCACGACCATCGTCAACGGGCTGCCCGCCTTCATGACCCCCACCTTCTTCACCGAGTCCCAGCGGAACGTCGTGGGCGCCGGCGGCGGGGCCCTGCACGCCATCGTCGGAACCCTCTTCGTCACCGGGTTGGCCACCCTCATCTCGGTGCCGATCGGGCTGCTCACGGCCATCTACCTCACCGAATACGGTCGCGGCCGGCTCGCCCGCGGCATCACCTTCTTCGTCGACGTGATGACCGGCATCCCCTCGATCGTGGCCGGCCTGTTCGCCTACGCCCTGTTCTCGCTGCTGTTCAACGACCCCGGCATCCGGTTCGGCTTCGGCGGCTCGGTGGCTCTGTCGGTGCTGATGATCCCGGTGGTGGTGCGCTCCAGCGAAGAGATGCTCAAGCTGGTGCCCAACGAGCTGCGCGAGGCCGCCTACGCACTCGGTGTGCCCAAGTGGCTGACCATCGTGAAGGTGGTGCTGCCGACGTCACTGGCCGGCATCGTCACGGGCATCATGATCTCGATCTCCCGCGTGATCGGCGAGACCGCGCCGTTGCTGATCGTCGCCGGCTTCACCGCCAGCATGAACTACGACCTGTTCAACGAGCGGATGATGACCCTGCCGGTGTTCGTGTACAACCAGTACGCCAGCCAGGGCGCCGATTCGCAGGCCTACATCGACCGGGCCTGGGCCGGTGCGCTCACCCTGATCGTGATCGTCATGCTGCTCAACCTCGTGGCCCGGCTGGTCGCGCGCACCTTCTCCCCCAAACTCGGCCGCTGACGCAGCCGCCGCCCAGACTCCAGCTTCAACAGATTCGAAGGAACACATGTCCAAGCGCATTGAAGTCAACGACCTCGACGTCTACTACAGCAAATTCCTCGCCGTGGAGGGCGTGTCGCTGACCATTGAACCGCGCACGGTGACCGCGCTGATCGGCCCCTCCGGCTGCGGCAAGTCCACGTTCCTGCGCACCCTCAACCGCATGCACGAGGTCATCCCCGGCGCTCACGTCGACGGTGAAGTGCTCATCGACGGCAACAACCTCTACGGCCCCGGCGTCGACCCGGTGCTCGTGCGCCGTCAGGTCGGCATGGTGTTCCAGCGGCCCAACCCGTTCCCCACCATGTCGATCGGTGACAACGTTCTGGCCGGCGTCAAGCTGAACAACCGTCGGATGGCCAAGAGCGACGCCGACGCGCTGATCGAACGCTCGCTGAGCGGCGCGAACCTTTGGAACGAGGTGAAGGACCGCCTGGACAAGCCCGGCTCGAGCCTCTCCGGCGGCCAGCAGCAGCGTCTCTGCATCGCCCGCGCCATCGCCGTGCAGCCCGACGTGATCCTGATGGACGAGCCCTGCTCCGCGCTCGACCCGATCTCCACCCTCGCGATCGAGGACCTCATCGAAGAGATGAAGACCGACTACACGATCGTCATCGTGACGCACAACATGCAGCAGGCCTCGCGGGTTTCGGACCGCACCGCGTTCTTCAACATCGCGGGCACCGGCAAGCCGGGCAAGCTCATCGAGTACGACGACACCACCACGATCTTCTCCAACCCCACCGTGCAGGCCACCGAGGACTACGTCTCCGGCCGCTTCGGCTAACCACGCACCCGTTGCTCCAGCCGCCCGGTCGACCCCAAGGTCGCCCGGGCGGTTTTTCGTTCCCGCCGTGCGTGTTCCCCGTGTACCACCGTCGTGTCGCGAGAGCGGCCAAACGGTCACCTCGTGCCCCGCGAAGCAGCCACGCGGCCGCTCTCGCGGAACCATCGTGTCGCGAGAGCGGCCAAACGGTCACCTCGTCACCCGCGAAGCAGCCACGCGGCCGCTCTCGCGCGACGGGTGGCTGCGCTAGGCCCCGGTGCGGGCCAGCAGGGACGCGTTTAGGGCGCGGGTGAGCTCGGTGTCGTGGGGGAACTCCACGCCGTCCAGGGCGGACACAGCGACCGCAAGACGCACGCTGGAGACCAGCCATGCCGCATCCGCCGCCCGCAGCTCATCGACGGTGACATCGCGGTACTCGACGCTCTCCCCGTGCGCGGTGAGGTATTCGAACACGCTCTGCTGGGTGGTGCCGTGCAGGATGGCGCCGCTCGGCGCCGGAGTGACGTAGCGGCCGTCGATGCGCAGAATCACGCTCGACGTGGGGCCCTCCATGACATAGCCGTCGTGGGTGAGGAAGATGGTGTCATCGGCGCCACGGCGCTTGGCCTCGCGCAGGGCAGCCATATTGATGGCGTAGCTGAGGGTCTTGGCGCCCATCAGCAGCCAGGGTGCCTGCTCGGCGACCCCGCGCGGGTAGCCGCGGTCGAGGGTGATCACCCTGATGCCGTTCTCGCGCACCGCGGTGAAGTCGGCGGCGCGGGTGGCGTGCAGCCAGGCGGTGGGCGCGGGTCCGTGCTCGACGCCGCGGCTGAGCACGAACTTGAGCGCCAGTTCGCCCTCGCCGGGGATCCGGGCCACTGCATAGGCGATCGCGGCGCGCCACTGGGCGGGGTTGGGCACCGGCAGGTCGCAGATCTGGGCGGAGTTGATGAGCCGGCTGATGTGCGGCTCAACCTCTTGCGGATGCCCGTTGACCACGCTGAGGGTCTCGAAGATGCCGTCGCCGCGTTGGGTGCTCAGCTCGGCGACCCGCAGTGCCGGGGCGCCGGAGTCGATCTCGTGGAACGTGTCCACGAAGTCGGTGCGGGTGGAGTCGGCCGGCTCCGGGTCGATGAGCAGCGTGAAAGGCAGGGTCATGTCTCGAGCCTACCCACCAGGCGCGGCTGGCTTCCAGCTCTGGGGCCCACAGCGAGCCTGCGCCAGCGAGTTGCCATGTGGCGCCCCTTCCGGCTCCGTGAAGGGGCCTGAACCGGCAACTCATTGTCGCGTGGCTCTTGGCGCTGCGGAAGAGAACCCCTCCGGCGTCTCGGCGGGGGACTTTGCGGCAGTAAGGATGCTGCCGGCCAGTGACTTCGGTCAAGGTACCGCTTCAGGGCCCCGGACGGGGAACTTTGCGGCAAGTCGGGATCGTCGGGATGCTGGCCTCGCGCCACGCGGGCCGGCGCCGACCGGCACGGGCAGGTACGGGCCGGCCCGGTCCGGACCGGCAGGTGCCGGCACCGGGCGCGGGGCCGTTGGCGAGCGAGCTAGCTCTGGATGGCGACGATCGGGTCGCTGGTGGGCTGCTCGGATCCACCCGAGGGTTCCACCGTGACACCGACGGCGTCACCGGCGGACATGGTGCCGTCGAGCACCCGCCAGGCGGTGCCGGAGCCGTCGGAGTCGAAGGTGCCGGCCGGGACGGGCCCTGCGGTTCCGATGTACCAGAGCTGGTAGTCCTGGTCGTCGCCGAGGGCGGGCAGGTCGTCGACGATGATCGCGGACAGGCCGAGCTCTCCGGACCACACCAGCGTGGCATCCTGGCCGTCGGCGGTCTTGGTCGACGCCCGCTGGCTGTCGGAGGCCGCGTTGATCTCGGCGAGGCTGGCGGCCTGCTCTTGGGCGAAGTCCTGGCTGGGATCGCCGTAGAGGGCTTGGCCGGCGAACGTGCCGCCGACGAAGAGGGCGGCGGCGGCCGCTGCCGCGACGAGGTACCCGGCGGGACGCTGGAACCAGCGGCGCTGGGCTCGTTCGGCGGCAGAGCCCGGGGCGGCGGCGGATCCCTTGCCGGCGGCGAACTTGTCGGCCGAGGACGCCGAAGTCGAGGCGGCGCCGGGAACGGCACGAGCGGACCCGGAACCGATCGGGATGGCCGCGGGCGGCGCATCCGTCGTGGCGGTGGGTTCGTCAGGAGTCACCGAGTCGGCTGCGGGCGGGAGCGGGGAGAGCTGCGGGGTGGAGGCCAGCTGTGCCATCAGGCCGGCCTTGAGCGCGCTGGAGGGCTGCACGGGCGCTACCGACAGGCCGAGGGCCACGGCGGTGTCGCTGAGTTCGGCGGCCTCGATGCGGGCCTGCTCCGACTGAGCCAGGTACCGCTCGTATTCGGCGGCCTCGTCGGCGCTGAGGGCGTGCAGGGCGTATGCGCCGGCCAGGTCGGCCGGGTTGTTGGTGGGACCGTTGCCGGTCAGATCGGTGTCGGGCTTGTCGGTGTCGCTCATGCGCCCACCCCCAGTTCATCTCGCAGACGAATTAACCCGTCGCGCAGCCGGGTTTTCACGGTGCCGAGCGGGATGTGCAGGTGGTCGGCGACCTCACGGTGACTGAAACCGCTGAAGTACGACAGGCTCACGGCCTGGCGTTGCAGTTCGGTCAGTCTGGACATCGCCTTCTCCACCCTTTCATGCTCGATTTTGACCTCGACGGTTTCGGCGACGTGGTCATAGGGAACCGCGAGGTCGCGGATTCCGATTTTGGTGTCCCGGTCGCGGCCGGCCTGCGACGACCGAATCCGGTCGATCGCACGTCGGTGCGCCATGGTCATGATCCAGGTCGAGGCCCCGCCACGCTGCGACTCGTACCGCGATGCCGTCTGCCAGATCTCCAAGAAAATCTCCTGTGTCACTTCCTCCGACTGTGCGTGATCGATCAGTACGCGCTTGACAAGGCCAAGCACCCGTGGAGCGATCTGGTCGTAAAGCTCACCGAAAGCCGATTGGTCGCCTTCGGCTACCCGAGCGAGCAGCTCTTCTTTCGAAGGCGCTGTCGACGAGGCGTCGAGGTCGAACTCAGCAGTCATGAGATCCAGCATGTCAGGTCCAGTCCCCTCCCATGCTTAGGGTTCGGTACCGAGTCCCTGCTGGATTGGTCTGGAGCGAAAAAGATCCGCCCGGGTGGCCGCCGGGCAAAGTGAAGGCCGGACCGCAGAACGCCTCTCGGCGTGAGGCCGTTCTAGACGGCGAATATTGGAGCCCGGGGTTACTACGGTCCGGCCAGCATCAAGTGTAAACGACATCGGCTGAGAGTTCATTCCGGGATGCCCGGGAAATTATTCGAGGGAGTCGCTGCGCCACAGCCGGGCGCAGGAGGTGAACTCCTGCGCGGTGGTGGAGAACCGCAGGGCCCGGGTGGTCAGCTCCGAGGACCGGCCAGGTTCGGTGCTGTCCAGGTCGTCGGCGACACTCGCGCAGCCGGCTCCGATCACCCGGCAGAAGGCGGCTGCCCGGTCCAGGGCGACGGCGAAGTCGCCGGTGAACACACCCCGGAGGATCTCGTCGGCGAGCAGGATGATCTCGGCCGGACCGGTCGGCACCGCCGCACCGGCGACGAGGGGGTCGATGGTGACGGCCACGTCGATACCGCGCTGGTAAAGGAACGCCGTGCCATCGGCATCCTGCCGGATCAGCAGCCGCACCAGGTAGATGCGCCAGAGCGCGCCCGGCAGGCTGCGCGGCGTGGCCCGCGACCACAGCTCCGCCACCGCGTCGATGCCGTGCTCGTCGGTGTACGCCACCAGGCGCTCCACGACCTCGGGGTCGGGGCTGTCACGCACCCTGGCGATCAACGCCTGGGCGGTCTCGTGGGCGACCCGGCTGATCTGCGCGGGATCTTCGCCGCCCATCATCGATTCGAACTTGGCGCCCGAGAACTGGGTGGGCTTGTGGAAATCGTCGGCCATCGCTCTCCTCCTGGCTTTCAGGGCAGCGTAGTCGGGTACGTCGCCGGATGGTGTGGGTGTTGCCGGCCGACGTCTGTGGCGGATGCATCCACGCTAGTCACAAAAACCGTCCGCCAATCCACGCTAAGTTATTAACCGCGGGCCTCTAGCTCAGTTGGTAGAGCAAAGGACTTTTAATCCTTGGGTCGTCGGTTCGAGCCCGACGGGGCCCACTTTCTTAACGCCGGGGGTGTTCTCGGGTGCCGGGACCCGGCCGGTCGATCGTGCCGCGCCTGGCTGCTCACGACGGCCCCGATTCGTTGCTGTCGGCATCCTGGATCACCAGGAGCATGATGCCCTCGGGATCGAGCAGGTACGCGACCCGTTCACCCCACGGCATGTCGGCCGGCGGCACCACGACAGCGTCGGCCGCGGCCTCGACCACGGCCGCCAGATCGGGCACGTACAGACACAGGTCCACGGCGTGCCCGGTCGCCGGGCGGGGGGTCTCGCCGTAGAGGGCCGGCGCCGTGCCCCGACCGAGGGCGACCTGACCGGCACCGATGCGCAGGGTGAGGTAGTCCGGCTCACCGCGCTCGGGAAACCGGTAGTCGACAACGCCGGACAGCACTCTCGCGTACCATCTCCAGGTGGTCGCGAGATCGACACAATTGACGACCGGGAACAGCTCACCTCTGGCCATGGCCCCACCCTAGGATCGTCACCGCAATCCCACAACGGCCGGCCGAGACTGGGCACGCGCACGGAATGTCCTGCGAGTCTTCAGTGTTTCCCCCTCCGTAGACGCGCATTCTGGTGTGCTGTAGTCCGGCCGCGGGCGCGTAATCGGCGCTTCGGCGCAGGACGGCGCACATACCGCGCGTCAGGAGAGGAGCCCAGTGCGCAAGAACATCGACGTCGAGGTGGAGACCGGCGTGATCGAGAAGTACCGCCGACACCCCAACGGCAATGGGTGGGTGTCCGGCAAGTCGACCGTGCAACCGAGCGCGTTCATCTCCGAGTCCGCCTACATCGAGTCAGGCGCGCAGGTGGGCCGGGAGTCGTGGGTCGGGCCGGGCAGCTGGATCGACCACGACGTCGTCATCGGCGACAAGGTGTTCGTCGGCCAAAACGTGCACATCGGCGAGGGCAGCCTCGTCTCGGGCGGTGCCCACCTGGGCAGCCATGTGCGCATCGGCCGCAACGTGCGGATCGCCGCCGGTGTACGCCTGGACCGGGACACCCGGGTGCCCGACGGCACCGACGTGGCCGCGGGCAACGTGGGCGCGGACGGTCGCCGCTCACACGGGCTGGCCGCGTGAGCATCCGTTTGGCCCGGTAAAAGCGCAAAACCCGCGAGCACCCGGTGCACGCATCCGGCTCCGACAGGAGCAGGATGGGGTCATGACACGTCGCGCACCGGTCAAGGACATCAACGAAGACGACCTCGTTATCGGCACCCCCAAGAAGGCCGCCGCCGGCCTCGAGGCGGTGGTGGTGGCGCTGGACCGCGGCATCGCGCAGGCCGGGGTCGGTCGCACCGCCCGGGCGCTGCTGCGGCTCAACCAGCGAAACGGCACCGACTGCCCGGGCTGCGCCTGGCCGGAGTCGACCGGGCATCGCAAAACCGCCGAGTTCTGCGAGAACGGCGCCAAGGCCGTGGCCGAGGAGAACACCCTCCGCACCGTCGGACCGGGATTCTGGGCCGAGCACTCGCTCGCCGACCTGGCCGACAAGACCGAGTACTGGCTGGGCAACCAGGGCCGTATCTCGCAGCCCGTGGTGGTGCGCCCCGGCGACACCCACTACTCCCCCATCGCCTGGGAAGACGCCTTCGCGCTGATCGGCGAGAAGATCCGCGCCACCACCGCGGACCGCACCGTGTTTTACACCTCGGGCCGCACCGCCAACGAGACCGCGTTCCTGTACCAACTGTTCGCCCGGTCGATCGGCACCAACAACCTGCCGGACTGCTCGAACATGTGCCACGAATCCTCCGGGTCGGCGCTGAACCCCACGATCGGCATCGGCAAGGGCACCGTCTCGCTGGAGGACATCCACGTGGCCGAACTGATTCTGGTGGTGGGCCAGAACCCGGGCACCAACCACCCACGGATGCTGTCCGCCCTGGCCGACTGCAAGGCCAACGGCGGCAAGGTCGTCGCCGTGAACCCGCTGCCCGAGGCCGGGCTGTTCAACTTCAAGGACCCGCAGACCCCCACCGGTCTGGTGGGCCACGGGGTGCCGTTGGCCGACGAGTACCTGCAGATCAAGGTCGGCGGTGACCTGGCCCTGTTCCAGGCGCTCGGCCACCTGCTGCTCGAGGAGGAGGCCCGGGTACCCGGTTCCGTGGTGGACCAGGAGTTCATCGACCTGAACACCGACGGCATCGAGGCCTACCGGGCCGCCCGCACCGAGATCGACTGGGTCGAAACCGAGAAGGCCACCGGCCTGTCGCGTCTGGAGATCAGCGTGGTCGCGAAGATGCTCGCCGCGTCGAAGGCCACCATCATCTGCTGGGCGCTGGGCCTGACCCAGCAGCCGCACTCGGTGAACACTCTCAAGGAGATCATCAACCTGCTGTTGCTGCAGGGTAACTTCGGCAAGCCCGGCGCCGGCGCCTGCCCGGTACGCGGGCATTCCAACGTGCAGGGCGACCGCACCATGGGGGTGTGGGAGAAGCCCAAGGAGGCCATGCTCGCCGCGCTCGACGCCGAGTTCGGCATCGTCTCACCCCGCGAGCACGGCCTCGATTCGGTGAACACCGTCGAGGCGTTCGAGAACGACGACGTCGACGTTTTCGTGTCGATGGGCGGCAACTTCGCGCTCGCCTGCAGCGACACCGACCTGCTCGAGGCCGCGATGCAGCGGGTGGGCCTGACCGTGCACATCTCCACCAAGCCGAACCGGTCGCATGTGATGCACGGGGTCACCTCGCTCATTCTGCCGACGCTGGGCCGCACCGACACCGATGACAAGCATCCGTCGGGCCGGCAGGTTCTGTCGGTAGAGGACTCGATGTCGATGGTGCACTCCACCCAGGGCAGGCTCGCCCCGGTCTCCGAGCACCTGCTGGCCGAACCGGTGATCGTGGCGCGGATGGCCAGGGCCACGCTCGGCGACGACCACCCGGTGGACTGGAAGGCGATGGCGGAGGACTACGACGTCATCCGCGACCACATCGCCCGGGTGCTGCCGGGTTTTGAGGACTTCAATAAGCGGCTGCGCGACAAGAACGGCTTTGTGCTGCCCAACCCGCCGCGCGACACCCGCAGCTTCGCCACCGACATCGGCCGTGCCCGGTTCACGGTGAGCCCGCTGGAGTACCTCACCCCACCGCCCGGGCACCTGATTCTGCAGACCATGCGCAGCCACGACCAGTACAACACCACCTTCTACGGGCTGGATGACCGCTATCGCGGCATCAAGGACGGCCGCCGGGTGATCCTCATCCACGCTGACGACGTCACCGAGCTGGGCTTTGCGGACCGCGATCTGGTCGACGTGATCAGCACCTTCGGCGGGCAGGAACGCCGGGCCGACAAGTTCAGGCTCGTGGTGTACCCCACCCCGCGCGGCTGCGCGGCGGCGTACTTCCCCGAGGCGAACCAGCTGATGCACCGGGAGTTGGTGGCCCGGGAATCGAACACCCCCGGCTACAAGGCCATGTGCGTGCGGTTCATCCCGCACGAGGCCGGGCTGCCGGTTCTGAGCTGACGCCGGGCCGCTGAGGCGGGCAGCTGTTGCGGCCGGGTCAGACCGCGGCGAGCGCGCCCTGCACGATGCGCTCCTCGCCGGCGTAGATCACCATCGAGTCGCCGCGGAGGAAGCCGACCAACGTCAGGCCCACCTCGTGCGCGAACTCGGCGGAGAGCGACGACGGCGCCGACACCGCGGCGAGCACCGGGATGCCGGCCATCAGCGCCTTCTGGGCGAGTTCGAAGCTGGCCCGGCTGGAGACCATCAGCACGGTCCCGCGCAAAGGGAGCAGGTTCTCTTTGACCGCCCAGCCGATCACCTTGTCGACGGCGTTGTGCCGGCCCACGTCTTCCCGCAGCACCAGCATCTCGCCCGTGGCCCCGTCGAACAGGGCGGCCGCGTGCAGGCCCCCGGTCTTCTCGAACACCGCCTGCGCCTGGCGCAACGTGTCGGGGAACGTCGTGAGCAATCCGGCGTCGACGCGGACGGCATCCGCCCGCACGTCCCAGGTGGACTTGGTGCGCACGGCGTCGATGCTTTCCTTGCCGCACAGCCCGCAGGAACTGGTGGTGAGGAAGTTCCGCTCCATGCCGGGGGTGGGCCCGGCGACGCCGGGCGCCAGGCGCAGGTCGAGCACGTTGTAGGTGTTCACGCCCTCCGCGGTGGCGCCGGCGCAGTACCGGGCGGTGGCGAGGTGCTCCGCCCGGGTGAGGATGCCCTCGGAGACCAGGAAACCGGCGGCCAGATCAACGTCGTGGCCGGGGGTGCGCATGGTCACGGCCAGGGAACGGCCGTTGACCCGCATCTCGAGCGGCTCCTCGACCGCGAGCACGTCCTCCCGGCGGATCGGCGGCTGGCCCACCGTAAGCCGGGTGATCTTGCGCCGTGCCGTGACTCTACTCATGGGTGCCCTCCTCGGGAGTGCGTCAGGTGTGCCGTGCGGGATCACCGGAACCTCCTTCGAGCCTAATCCTCGGATTCGAATGGTGGGAGGGACCGGGCCGTTCGCGAAAGCGTTCTTATGGCTGCTTGGAGCGCCGCGAAGTAGCCATCCGGCCGCTCTCGCGGAAGGGACGACACGCGAGAGCGGGACCGTGGCTGCTTCGATGGTCGGGGCGGCGTGGGCATGCCGGGGACGATTGCCGCGTACCGTGGTGTCATGGCACTTCCCCCTCTCGTCGAGCCCACCGGCCCGCTCAGCCCCACCGAAACCGCGCGTCTGCAGCAGGTGCGCAACCTGCCCCAGCTGCGACTGCCCCCGATCGATGACCTCGGGCACCGCCGCCTCGCGGCCGCCCGCGTGCTGGTGCTGGGCACCACGGGCCTCAGCGCGCCCGCCGTGCGTTCCCTCGCCGCGGCCGGGGTGGGCACCATTGGGCTGGCCGACGTGGGCCCGCTCGACGTCGACGCCCTGGTGCTCGCCACCACCACCATCCTGACCCTCTCCCCCGACACCGCCGTGACGGCGCACGACGAGGACCTCACGGCCGAGTCGGCTACCCGCATCCTCGGCGGCTACGACCTGGTGATCGACGGCAGCGACCTCACCCCGCAGCCGTTCCTCGTTGGCGACACCTGCGCCAGCCTCGGCCTGCCGCTGGTGTGGGGCTCCGTGGCGCGCGGCAACGCCGAGGTGTCGGTGTTCTGGTCGAGCCCACCACGACGCAGCGGCCAGCGCTCGACCCGGTTGCGCGACTTCTTCGGCACGGATGCGACCGGCGCGGCCGCTGCCCCCGCCGACCCCGGCGTGCTCGGTGCGTTGCGCGGCCAGGCCGGCGCGATCCTGGCGGCGGAGGCCGTCCGCCTGATCACCGGCACCGGCGAGCCGCTGATCGGCCGGGTGCTCACCATCGATGCCGAGTCCGGCCGGTTCGACGCCGCTCAGCTGCCGGTGGCTCAGCCTGCCGCCTCCGGTGCCAGGATCGAGACCGACGGCGCGGAATCCGCGCCCGGTGCCACCATTACCGCCACCGCCACCGCCACCGAGGAGTGACACCATGAGCACTAACATCCCGCTCCCTCCCGAAGCCCTCGACGAGTGGCTGGCCGCCCTCGCGACCCGGCTCGGCCTCGACGCCGACGTGGTCCCCACCGGACTGCTTCTGGACGTGGCCCGGGACGTGGCGCACAATGTGGCCCGGCCGGCGGCGCCGCTGAGCCTGTTCCTGGTGGGGCTGGCTGCCGCGCAGAACGGCGGCAGCGCCGAGGACATCACCGCGGCGAGCGCCGCTGCGACCGAGCTCGCTCTGGGCTGGCCCGCCCCGCCCGAGTAACGGCTCTCCCACCGAAGTAGCCCCCGCGCAAACGAGTTGCCCCGGCACACCGGGGCATCTCGTCCGGAACAGGGCACCTCGGCGTTCCCTACGGCCGCTTCGCGACGGTCAGCAGGATCGCCGCATCCTCTTCGGCCTCGAGGCTGTGCCTGGCGTCGGGCACGATGAGCAGGTCGCCGGTGCGCGCCTGCCAGGAGTCCTCCCCCACGATCAGGCGCACCCGCCCGCTCACCACGAAGACGGTCGCGTCGCCCGGGTTCTCGTGCTCGGCCAGGACGGTGCCCTTGACCATGCCGATGACGGTCTGGCGCAGCACCTTCTCGTGGCCGCCGTACACGGTGTCGGCCGCCCGGCCGCTGCTGGCGGTGGTGGCCGCGGCGAGTTGCTGGCGGGCGAGGGCGTCGATCGAGATCTTCTGCATGCCGCCAGCGTACGACTCCGCCGCCGGTTCGGGTTACCGGGTCGCGCTGGTGGCGCGAATGACCTCGTTAAGGGTGTCCCGCAGGGCGATCAGGGTCTCGGGCGACATCTCCAGGGTGCCGGCCACCCGTTCCGGGATGGTCTCGGCGATGTGGCGCAGCTCGCGGCCGTGCTCGGTCAACGTCACCTGCAGCGCACGCTCATCGGTCGCCGACCGCTCCCGGCGGATGTGGCCGGTCGCCTCCAGCCGCTTGAGCAACGGTGACAGGGTGGCCGGCTCCAACCGCAGCACCTCGGCCAGGCTGCGAAGGGTGCGCGGATGCTGCTCCCACAGCGCCAGCATCACCAGGTACTGCGGATGGGTGAGGCCCAGCGGCTCCAGGATCGGCTTGTACAGGGCCACAGTCGTGCGTGCCGCCACGGTGAGGGCGAAGCAGACCTGGTTCTCCAGGGCGAGCACGTTCGGTTCGGTCATCGCGTCTCCTGAGCGGGCATCCGGGGCCGGGCATCCGTCGTCTGGCACCCGTGGCCACCCCTCCATTTAGTTAGTACACTAACTATTATGACCTCTGCCAAGAAACGCAAACCGACCATCAAGGAGGCCGGCGGCTTCACGGCGTGGTTGAACGGTCGATTGTTGCCCTTCATCGGCCCGCCGCCGCTGGGCCCGTACGACGACGAGGTGCCCGCGCAAGAGCGCCCGGTGGCCCGGTGCCCGCTCTGCGGGGAGCCGATGACCGCGCACGACATCGACCGGAGCGGCGAGCGCACCCAGCTGCGCTGCCCGCAGCCCACGGCCGCCGAGTAGTACTCTGCGCAGCAACCCGTCGCCGGAGCGCACGCGGTTAGGTGTGCGTACGCCGCCATCCGCCTAGAACTGGGCGTCGATCTCCACCACGAGGTCCCAAGCGCCCTCTTCGGCGTTGCTGAGCACGACCACGTCGAGACCGCTCTTGGGGTAGTGCCTCAGGATGCCGCTGGCGCCGGCGTTGACGCCGTCCTTGTAGTACGAGCGCACCTTGCCGTTGTCGTCGAGGTCGAACTCGAGGCCGAAGCCGTACTTCACGTCGTCGTCGTAGTCCACCTGCGGGGTGAAGAACTCGTCGGTGTACTCCTTGGAGAGCAGCTGGCCGCCGCGGACGGCGTTGAGGAAGTTCATCAGGTCACCGGCGGTGGTGTGGGCGCCGCTATCGGGCGAGCCGATCGCCGGGGAGCTGTAGATGTTCGAGACCCAGCTGCCGTCCTCGCGGCGGTCCCAGCCCTCGGCGACCCGCTCCACAGCGTCGCGGCGGTCGAAGAAACCGGAGTCGGCCATGCCCGAGCGGGCAAAGACCTCTTCGCGCACATAGTCGCGGTAGGACAGGCCGGAGGCCCTCTCCACGGCCAGCCCGGCGAGGATATAGCCGACGTTGCAGTCCTCGACCTGCACCCCAGGCGGGGCCAAGCGCGGCTTGTCGGCGAACAACGGCAGGAAGTCGATCGTTTCGATCAGCGAGTAGTTGGGGGTCACAGCCCAGTACTCGTCGTAGTCCTCGCCGGCCTCCTCGTCGACGTCATCGGCGATGCCGCTGGTGTGGGTGAGCAGGTGCAGCAGGGTGACGTCGGTGCCGATCGCGCTGCCACCCAGGTCCACGTACTCGTGGATCGACGTCTCGAGGTCGAGCCGGCCGGCATCCACTTGCTGCAGCACGGCCACACTGGTGAAGAGCTTGGTGATCGACGCCGTGTCGAAGCGCGTGTCCAGGGTGTTGGGCACCTGCCAACGCGGGGTGGCGAACCCGCGGGCCGCCTCAAAAATGGTGCGGTCGCCGTCACGCACCAACACCACGCCGGAGAAATCGCTGTCATCGAGAAAAGTCTGTATTGCCTGGGTATCCACCCTTCGAGCGTAGCGAACGGCGACGGCTTTCGTGCCGACGGCTGGGCCGGTGCCGGCCGCCCCGCCCGCCCCGGCGCTCGGCGATCAGCCGCGGTGCCGGGACTTCTTGGCCAGGGCGGCGAGGTCGATCTTGCCGACGGCCCGCATACTGGCGGCGCGGGCGGCCTCGTAGCCGGGCTGGTTCGGGTCGACGCGCTGGGCCAGGAGACGGGCCGCGAGCGCGTCGTTGATCTCCTGGAGCGCATCCGCTCGGGCCTTCTGCACGAGAGCGGCGACCTGTTCGTCGTCGTCGGCAATCTCCCGCAACCGTTCGGCGACGTGGTCGTGCAGGGTGCGTCGCCGACCCAGCCGCACGACGTCCCTGCGCTTGTTCTCCAACTCCCGGCTCTTGCCCGCACCGGTGGTGCGCGAGAGGTGGGCGCCGAGGCGTTCGACGCGGGTGGAGTCCTCGTCGTTCTGCCGGGCCACCTCGAGCAGTTCCTGCCTGGCGAGCGCGGCATACTGTGCAGGGTCATAGTCGCTGTGGTCGCGGAGGGCGCCGACGATGATGCGGTTCTTCAGGGCCATCCGCACGGCGGCGAGGGCGATGAGCATGCCCTCGTCGACGATCCTGCCGGTGGAGGGCGTGGCCGGGCCCGGGGCGGCGCTGCCCTGGGTGTTGTGCGAACCGTTCTCCACCGTTTCAGTATGGCTCACCGCGGTGGGCGCCGTCAGAGTGTCCGGGTATCCGCATCGGCCGGATCCGCCAGGTGCCAGACGGTCACAGGCCGAACACGAGCACCGCCCCCTGGGCGAGCGAGAAGATCACGAGGCCGGCCAGCGCACCGACGACGGTTCCGTTGATGCGGATGAACTGCAGGTCCTTGCCCACCTGCAACTCGATCTTCTCGGTGGTCTCGGCCGGGTCCCAACGCTCCACGGTTTCGGTGATCACGCCGGCGATCTCGTGCCGGTACTTCTGCAGCAGGTAGCCGGCCGCATCCGCCAGCCAGCGGTCGATGCGGGCGCCCAGCGATGCGTCGCGCACCAGCCGGCCGCCCACATCCAGCACCGTCGAGGTGATGCCGGTGCGCACGGCGCTGGCCGGATCGGCCAGGGCGCTCAGCAGCGACTGCTTGACGGACTCCCACGCGTCGCCGGCGAACTCGCGCAGCTTGGCGTTGTCGACCAACTCGAGCTTGAGCAGCTCGACCCTCTCGATCATGGTGTCATCGTGCTGCAAGTCGTCCATCAGCTCGGCCAGGTAGCGGTCGATGGCTGCGCGCAGCGGATGCTCAGGGTCGGCCTGCACCGTTGCCACAAAACCGAGCACCTCGCGATAGGCCTTGTCGTCGACCATTTCGCCGACGAAACCGGGCACCCAGCGGGGCAGCCGGGTCGACACCGAGGTGCCGAAGGCCTCGGGGTGGGTCTGCAGCCAGCTCTGGGCCTTGTCCACCAGCAGGTCCACCGCGGCGTGGTGCCGGCCGGAGACCACCAGGTTCTCGCCCAACCGGCCCAGGCTCGGCGCCCACGATGGTTCGAGCAGGTGCTCGCGGGCGACGCCCTCGAGCAGGTCCTTGATGTCGTCGTCGCTGAGCAGGTCGAGCAGCCCGGTGCCGGCGTGCGCGAGTTCGTCGGTGAGCCGTTCGGCGTTGGCGGGCTGCACCAGCCAGGCGCCGAGGCGGCGGGAGATGCCGATGGACTCGAGCTTGCCGCGCACCACGGCATCGGAGAGGAAGTTCGACTCCACGAATTCGCCGAGGCTCTCGCCGATCTCGTCCTTGCGGTTGGCGATGATGTTGGTGTGCGGGATGCGCAGCCCCAGCGGGTAGCGGAACAGCGCGGTGACGGCGAACCAGTCGGCGATCGCGCCCACCATGCCGCCCTCGGCGGCGGCACGCACGTACTCGAGCCACGGGTAGCGGTCCTGCAGCGCGAACGACACCGCGAAGACCACGGCCATGGCCACGAGCAGACCCAGGGCCAGCCGCTTCATGCCCACGAGTGCGACCCGGCGGGCCTCGTCGGAGGCGCTGAGTGGGGCTCGGCCGCCGGGAGCGGTGGGGGCGGATGTACTCAGGGAGGGTGTTGCCATGGGTCTGGTCGTTCCTCGTCGGTCCGGGAGCGCGGTGTGCGCAGCGCTCCCGCCACCCTAGGCCGGGTTGCTCAGGCTGCGAAACCCGTCGGGGTGATTCCCCAGCGAACGACCCAGTCCTCGCCGGGAGCCAGCCAGCGGAGGCCGTGGCCGGAGTTGAAGGCATCCGCCGGTGCGGTCATCGGCTCGATCGCCACGGCCTGGCCGAGCTCGGTGGTGTCGCCGCCGTCCGCGGTGCCGGTGCGCACCGGGAAGTTGCGCGGTGTGAACGCCTGCACGTAGGCCATGTTCTCGTCGCCCCAGAGCGTGACCCGGCGGCCGTCCGGAGCGGTGAGGGAGTGCTCCCCGCGTCCGTCCCGAACGATCACACCGCCGAACCCGTCGTCAAGGTCGAGGTCGTCCACCCGGGCGCCTGCGCGCAGGTCGAACGCGGTGCCGTCGACGGGGCTGACGCCGATGGGGTTGAGCCGGTGGTCAACGTCGATGTGGCTGGTCGCGTTCAGGCGCAACACGAGGTCGCCGGTGGGCACGTCACCGATCTTGAGGTAGGGGTGGGTGCCCAGGGCGACCGGGGCACTCTCGCTGCCGACGTTGCGGATGGTGTGGGTGACGGCCAGGCCGTCGGCCGTGAGCGCATAGCTGACGGTGGTGTCCAGCTGGTACGGGTAGCCGGCCTGCGGGTAGACCGTGGCGGCAAGGGTCACCTCGGCGTCGCTCTGGGCGACCAGCCGATAAGCCGTGACGGCGAGCAGCCCGTGGATGGCGTTCAGCTGGGTCGGCTCGGTGATGGCCAGCAGGTGCCGCACGCCGTGCTGGGTCCAGATCGCGTCGCGGATGCGGTTGGGCCAGGGCACCAGCACGGTCCCGGCGCCGAGCGGCGGTACGGACCTCGCCGCGAAGCCCTCCACCAGGTCTGTGCCGTTGAGCGCATATTCACGGATGCCGGCGGCGACCTCGGTGATGGTCGCCGTGGCCGGGCCCTGCGGGGTCTGCAGGGTGAGGCTGTATTGGGTTCCGGTGGCGGCAGCAAACGACATGGTGGACTTTCGGATCAGCTCGGTTGGAGCACGGCGAGGCCGGCCTCGCGGAGCGGGGCCAGGGTGAGCGGGTCGGCGGCCGCATCCGTCACCAGGGTGTCGAAGGCGGCAAGCGGGCCGATCCGGCCCAGGTGCACCTGCCCTAGTTTGGCACCGTCGGCGACGATGATCGCGCGCGCCGCAGCGGCGAGCATCAGGGTCTTCACGCCGGCCTCCGGCAGGTTGATGTTGGTGACGCCGCCGTCGGCGTCGACGCCGTTGCAGCCGATGAAGGCGAGGTCGGCGTGCACCTGGCTGAGCACGGTCGCGGCGAGCGGGTCGACCAGCGAGTGCTGCAGCGGGCGCAGCGACCCGCCGGTGACGATCACGGTGAACCGTGGGATGGCGCTTTCCAGGGCCAGGGCGATGCTCAGTCCGTTGGTGATCACGACGATGTCGGTGAGGTCGGTGCGGGCCACGAGGGCCCGGGCGATCGCGAGAGTCGTGGTGCCCACGTCGAGGATCACGCTCTGGCCGCTGGCCACCAGCGATGCGGCGAGCTCGCCGATCTGCTGCTTGGGGATCACGGAAGAGACGAGCGCTTCCTCGAAGGAGAACTCCCGATCGGGACGGCTCGTGGTGGCGATCCCGGCGGGCACCGCGCCGCCGTGGATGCGGGTGAGCGTGCCGGCGCTCTCCAACTGGTCGAGATCGGCGCGGGCGGTGACGCCGGAGACGCCGAAGGTGTCGCTGAGCTCACTGACGCGCACGAAGCCGCGTTCGTCGACAAGCCGCTGGATCTGTTCCCGGCGCTGGTGGGCGGGCAACAAATCCCGGTCGGTCGGATGTTCCGCTGAGGCCATACCGCAATCTTCACTTATTTTGTGTCGCTTTTCAATACGCAAGTAGTGGTTTCGATTGCGCAAATCGGCTAGCGTTGATGCCATCATGACTCCCACCCCAGAATTCGTCGCAGACACCGCCATCGCACGCCAGGCGCACACCCTGGCCGACGGCCGCGAGCTCATCTACTTCGATGACCCCGACACCACCCTGTCGCCCGACCGGGCGCCCGACCTGCGCGACCTCGGTCCGCGTCCGGCGAACGCGCGCATGCGCCAGGACCCGCTCAGCGGCGAATGGGTATCCATCGCCGCGGCCCGGCAGAACCGGGTGTTCCTGCCGCCGGCGCACCTGGACCCGCTCGCGCCGTCCACCCCGGAGAACCCCTCAGAGGTGCCCAGCAACTACGACGTGGCCGTGTTCGAGAACAAGTCGCCCTCGTTCGGCCCGCTGCTCACCGACGACGACGCGCCCACCGGCCTGGACGATCTGCGCACGATCGGGCTGGGGCGCATCCGCACCTCGGTCGGCCGCTGCGAGGTCGTCTGCTTCAGCCCCGCCACCGAAGGCTCGTTCGGCAGCCTCTCAGTCACCCGCGCCCGCACGGTGATCGAAGCCTGGGCCGAGCGCACCCACGCGCTCTCCCAGATGCCCGGCATCGAGCAGGTGTTCCCGTTCGAGAACCGTGGCGAGGCCATCGGTGTCACGCTGCACCACCCGCACGGCCAGATCTACTCCTACCCGTACGTGACCCCGCGCACCCAGCGGCTGATCGACTCGATCGAGAGCTACGGCCCCACCCTGTTCGCCGACATCCTGGAAAGCGAACAAGCCGGCGAGCGGGTCATCCTGCAGGGCGAGCACTGGACGGCCTTCGTGCCGTTCGCCGCCCGCTGGCCCGTCGAGGTGCACATGCTGCCGCACCGGCAGGTGGCCGACTTCGCCGGCACCACCCTGGCCGAGCGCGACGAGCTCGCGGTGCTGTACCGCCGGCTGCTGCGCGGCATCGACCAGCTCTACTCCACGCCCACCCCGTACATCGGTGCCTGGCACCAGGCGCCGGTGAACGTGCACCGGGACGACATCCGGCTGATGCTGCAGCTCACCAGCCCGCGCCGCGCCGAGGACAAACTGAAGTTCCTGGCCGGCTCCGAGGCCGCCATGGGCGCCTGGATCGGCGACGTGACGCCCGAGCAGGCGGCCGACAACATCCGTGCAGCGATCGCGCGGTCGGACGCCGCCGATGCCGCAGCCACCGACAGCACCACCGGAAAGGCCCACTCGTGAGCGACCACCAGAGCATTCTCAGCGGCTTCCAGGGCCGGTTCGGCCGCGACGCCGACGGCCTGTGGTTCGGCCCCGGCCGGGTCAACCTGATCGGCGAGCACACCGACTACAACGACGGCTTCGTCTTTCCGTTCGCGATCAACCGCCGCGCCGTCGTGGCCCTCGCGGTGCGAGACGACCGGATGCTGCGGGTCGCCAGCTCCTTCACCGACGAGGTCGTCGAGATCTCGCTCGATGATCTCTCCCCCGAGACGGTGTCGGGCTGGTCGGCGTATCCGCTCGGCGTGGCCTGGGCCCTCGGCGAACACGGCGCGGACCTCGAAGCGGTGACCGGGTTTGACGCCTACATCGACTCCGACGTGCCGATCGGCGCCGGGCTGTCGTCTTCCGCGGCAATCGAGTGCGCCACCGCCGTGGCCCTCGACGAGGTCTGGAACCTCGGCTTCGACAAGCGCGTGCTCGTGCGGGTGGGGCAGCTGGCCGAGAACCGGGTCGTTGGCGCGCCCACCGGCATCCTGGATCAGTCGGCGTCGCTACTGGGCCAGACGGATGCCGCCGTGTTCCTGGACTGCCGCAGCTTCGAGTCCGAGGTCATCCCGCTCGGCTTCGACGCCGCGGGCCTCGAGCTGCTGGTGATCGACACCAAGGTCAGCCACGCGCACGCCACCGGCGGCTACGCCGACCGACGTGCCTCCTGCGAAAAGGGCGCGGCTCTGATGGGCGTCGGATCGCTGCGCGACCTCACCGTGTACGACCTGCCGCGGGCCGCGTCGGTTCTCGACGAGGAGACATACCGCCGGGTGCGGCACATCCTCACCGAGAACCAGCGGGTGCTCGACACCGTGCGGGTGCTGCGCGAAGAGGGTCCCAGCGCCATCGGTGCATTGCTGGATGCGTCGCACGCCTCCATGCGCGACGACTTCGAGATCTCGGTCGCCGAGCTCGACCTCGCCGTGGAGACCGCCCGCACCGCCGGCGCCCTCGGGGCCCGCATGACCGGCGGCGGCTTCGGCGGCTCGGCCATCGCGCTCACCCCGCACGCACTGATCCCCGCGGTGCAGCAGGCCGTGTCTTCTGCGTTCGCCGCCGCGGGCTTCACCGCGCCCGACATGTTCGTGGTGCGCGCCGCGGCCGGGGCCGCCCGCCTCGCCTAACGAGACACCGTCCGCGATCGAATTGCGGACTTCCCGCCTCCGTTTCACCAGCGAAAGGCGGGAAGTCCGCAATTGAGTCTCAGGGCGGCCCGAGTGTCGGTGGCTCGGCTCACGCTGTCCACATGAACGAGCCGACCCCCACCATCCACGACGTCATCCACACCGTCTTTGGCGGCGCCTTCGACGAGAGCACGGGCATCAGGCGCCGCCGCGTGCAGCAGGTCGAACAGGACCTGCGCGCCGCGCGCAGGCGGCCGAGAGAGTCTTGGCCAAGATGTCCGTGCAGGACCGCGAGCACATGGAGCGCGTGATCGGCCGCGTCACGGATCACCCATCGTCGACCGGCCCCGAGATCGAGGGCAGGCAGTCGACGATCCACCCCAGCTTCGAGTGAGTGAGGCTCCGGAGATCCGCCTCGACGACCTGCCCGAGCGGCCGCGGACGGTTCCAGTGTGCCGAAGGCGGGTGGCGGACGCCTATTTCGCCGGAACGACGGGGGTCGCCTCGCCGCCGGTGAGGCGGAGCAGCTCGGCGAACGTGGTGGGGAAGACCGTGTGCGCGTGCCCCGCCGCGGCCCAGACCACGGGGTAATCGGCCAGGTCCTCGTCAACCATGGTGCGAATCGGCGACGGATGCCCGACGGGCGCGACCCCGCCGATGACCTGCCCGGTGGCCTCTTTCACCAGGTCTTTCGACGCCCGGCCGATGGTGCCGTCAAGCCGCTCCCCCAGCCAGGCCGTGTCCACCCGGTGCGCGCCGGAGGTGAGCACCAGCAGCGGGGCGCCGTCGAGGGTGAAGACCAGTGAGTTCGCGATGGCGCCCACTTCGATGCCCAGCGCGGCGGCTGCCGCGACAGCGGTTGTGGCGGCGTCGTCGAACCAACGGATCTCGGGGTCGAGACCCTGGGCGTTCAGCGCCAGGCGCACTCTGTCGACGGCGGGATGCGCGGTGTTCACCATTCCTGCATCCTAGAGCCCCCCTCCGCCCACCTGGTCGAACGGGTAGAAGGACATAGGCCGATAAATAGGATGCTCTGGGCAATCCCGTCCTCATAAACTCACTTTTGCCTAGGTTCGGCGCGACATGGCGTCGGATTACTAGGGTGGAGCCATGACCGCCGACAGTGCCGCCCGCCTCATCACTCTGCCCGACCGTCCGGGGCCCCGGGTGGCCGAGAGCGCATTCGTCGCCGCCGGCGCCGTGCTGGTGGGCACCGTGAGCCTGGCGGAGCACGCGAGCGTCTGGTACAACGCGGTCCTGCGCGCCGAGGCCGAGCCCATCAGCATCGGCGCACGCTCGAACCTGCAGGACAACGTCTCCTGCCACGTCGACGGCGGGTTCCCGCTGACCGTGGGCCGCGACGTCTCGGTGGGCCACGGTGCCGTGCTGCACGGCTGCACTGTGGAGGACGGCGCCCTGATCGGCATGGCCGCCACGGTGCTCAACGGTGCCGTGATCGGCGCCGGCTCGCTCGTGGCCGCGGGCGCCGTGGTGCTCGAGGGCACCATCGTCCCGCCGGGCTCCCTCGTGGCCGGCGTGCCGGCCAAGGTGCGCCGCACCCTCACGCCAGAGGAAATCGAGGGCATCCGGCACAACGCCGTGGCCTACCTGGGCCACGCTGCGCTGCATCGCCTCGCGAACTGAGAGCCCCAGAATCGGCGGGATTCTGGGGCCTACCTCACGGTTCGCGGAACGAAACTAGGGCTTGAGCAGGCGCTCGGACGCCTTGACCACGTTGGCCAGCAGCATCGCGCGGGTCATCGGACCCACGCCACGGGGGTTCGGCGAGAGGTAACCGGCGACTGACGCGACGTCGGGGTGCACGTCTCCGGTGAGGATGCCCTTCCCGGTCTCCGGGTTCTCCACCCTGGTGATGCCCACGTCGAGCACCGCCGCTCCGGGCTTGATCCAGTCGGCCTGCACCAGGTGCGGCACACCCACGGCTGCCACGACGATGTCGGCGCGGCGCACCTCGGCGGCCAGATCGACGGTGCGGGAGTGGGTGAGGGTGACGGTGGCGTCCAGGCCCTTGCGGGTGAACAGCAGGCCCAGCGGGCGACCCACGGTGAGGCCGCGGCCGATGACGACCACGTTCTTGCCCGCGATCGGTACGTCATAGCGGCGCAGCAGCTCCACGATGCCGGCCGGGGTGCAGGGCAGCGGCGAGCTGAGCTCCCCCTCGATGCCGAGTACCAGACGTCCGAGGTTGGTGGGGTGCAGGCCGTCGGCGTCCTTGGCCGGGTCCATCAGCTCGAGCATGGCGTTCTCGTTGTGGCCCACCGGAAGCGGCAGCTGGATGATGTAGCCGGTGACCTCACGGGCGGCGTTGAGGTCGGCAATCGCGGCGCGCACATCCGCCGACGTGGCGGAGCCGGGCAGGTCGACGCGGATCGACTCGATGCCCACCTCGGCGCAGTCCCGGTGCTTGCCGGCCACGTAGGAGCGCGAGCCAGGGTCGTCGCCGACGAGCAGGGTGCCGAGGCCGGGCACGATGCCCAGCGCGGCCAACGCGCGTACGCGCTCTGTGAGTTCAAGCTTGACCTGGGTCGCGGTGGCGACGCCGTCGAGGGTGAGTGCGGTCATGCGACATCCGATCTGTTGGTAGTACTGCGCGCCGGCCCCAGCCTGGAGCCACGCGCCAATCGGGCAGCGGCCCTGCCGGCCCCCGACGCGGGGGCGGCCAAGTGCTGCCGGGTGCGGGCGGTGACGGATGCGCTGACGCTAGTGGCCGCATCCGTCACGACCCGACGGACCTACTGGGACAGGCCGGGGTAGAGCGGGAACGCGTCGGTGAGGCCCTTCACCCGAGCGCGGAGCGCGGGGATGTCGGCGCCGGGCTTGAGCGCTTCGGCGATGACGTCGGACACGACCGTGAACTCGGCGTCGCCGAAACCACGCGTGGCCAGGGCCGGCGTGCCGATGCGCAGGCCCGAGGTCACCATCGGCGGGCGCGGGTCGAAGGGCACCGAGTTGCGGTTGACGGTGATGCCCACCTCGTGCAGGGCGTCTTCGGCCTGCTGACCGTTGATCTCTGAGTTGCGGAGATCGGCGAGCACCAGGTGCACGTCGGTGCCGCCGGTGAGCACGTCGATGCCCGCCGCGCGGGAGTCGTCGGCGGTGAGCCGGTCGGCCAGGATGCGGGCGCCGCGGAGGGTGCGCTCCTGGCGTTCCTTGAACTCGGGCAGCGCGGCGAGCTTGAACGCGGTGGCCTTAGCGGCGATCACGTGCATGAGCGGGCCGCCCTGCTGGCCGGGGAACACGTTGGAGTTGAGCTTCTTCGCCAGCGCGGTGTCGCGGGAGAGGATGAAGCCCGAGCGCGGACCGGCGAGGGTCTTGTGCACGGTGCTGGAGACGACGTCGGCGTACGGCACCGGCGACGGGTGGAGTCCGGCGGCGACGAGTCCGGCGAAGTGGGCCATGTCGACCCAGAGCTTGGCGCCCACCTCGTCGGCGATGGCGCGGAACGCGGCGAAGTCGAGCTGGCGGGGGTAGGCCGACCAGCCGGCGATGATGACCTGCGGCTTGTGCTCGAGCGCCTTGTCGCGCACGACGTCCATGTCCACTCGGAAGGTCTCCGGGTCGACGCCGTAGGCGACCGGGTTGTAGAGCTT
This sequence comes from Cryobacterium zongtaii, assembly GCF_002909375.1. GTDB lineage: Bacteria > Actinomycetota > Actinomycetes > Actinomycetales > Microbacteriaceae > Cryobacterium > Cryobacterium zongtaii. The sequence continues at coordinate 198,040 of NZ_PPXD01000001.1, read as the reverse complement.
GCCGGAGAAGTTGAGCTTCATGCCGTGGGTGAGGTGGCCGCCGTGCGCCAGCTCCAGACCCAGGATGGTGTCGCCGGGGGTGGCGATCGCGGAGAGCACCGCGGCGTTGGCGGTGGCACCGGAGTGCGGCTGCACGTTCGCGTATTCGGCGCCGAACAGGCTCTTGGCCCGGTCGATGGCGAGCTGCTCGGCCACGTCGACGTACTCGCAGCCGCCGTAGTAGCGACGGCCGGGGTAGCCCTCGGCGTACTTGTTGGTGAGCACCGAACCCTGCGACTGCAGGATGGCGCGGGGCACGAAGTTCTCGCTGGCGATCATCTCGAGGTAGTCGCGTTGGCGACCGAGCTCCTGCTCGAGGATCGCGGCGATCTCGGGGTCGACGACCTCGAGGGGCTCGTTGAAGGTGGAGGGTACGGAACTGGTAAGCACACTGTCGGACACGGGAAAACTCCTTGAGACTATCGATGGATGTGTCGTGGCCCAGGCGTGCGGTCACTAACCGTGTCAGTCGCTCCCCGATGGTGACCCATCTTTCGTGCTACGCCAGTCGCGACCCGGCAATACTATCAGCCGCGTGCGTTGCGAAGCTCGTCGATCACGAGCAGATCGGGCCGCAGGTGGTCGGTCTGGTAGGAGGCGCGGGCCACGAGGTGCGCGGCCATCGGAGCGGTGAGCGCCTGGAAGAGCACGATCGCGACCACCAGGGTCACGGTGCCGACACTGAAATTGGTCACCGCGATGTCCAGGGTGACCGCCATGAGGCCGAGGATCTGCGGCTTGGTTGCGGAGTGCAGCCGCGTGAGCACATCGGGGAAGCGCAACAGGCCGACGCCGGCCGCGAGGCACATCAGGGCGGCGAGAAGCACCAGGACCGCGGTGACCACGTCGCTCCAGAGGGCGTTCATGCGCGGTTCCGGCCGGGCAGGAAACGGGCGACGCTGAGCGAGCCGAGCACGGCGAACAGGGCCAGCACCAGCAGCACCGGCAGATTGTCGGTGTGCCGGTTGAACGCCATCTCGGCGCCCAGCGCGCAGATGATGGTGGCGACGAGCACGTCGGAGGCGATCACCCTGTCCAGCACCGATGGTCCGCGGATGATGCGGTAGACGGCGGCGAGGGCGCCGGCGCCGAACATGAGGCCGGCGACGATCGCGACGATATCCATGGGGGTCATGCCTGGGCTCCGTTCTGGGGGTCTGTGGGGGTGTGCGGCCCGGCCGACCGGTCGAGGCCGTGGCGCAGGTCTTCTTCGGCGCGCACCCTGGAGACCCGCTCGACGTCCTCGGCGGAGCCGAACGCCAGCACGATGCGTCGCTCGGTGGCCAGCACCCGCGCCCGGAACTTCTGGGTCGCCGCCACGTCGTGCATATTGATCACGTGCAGGTACAGGGTGGAGTCGAGCCGTTCGATGTCGACCACGATGGAGCCGGGCACGATGGAGGTGGCCACGGCGGTCCAGGTGAGGATGAGGTCGCTGCGGGTGCGCAGGTGCACCGCGACGATGGCGTTGCTCGGGGTGTAGCTGGGGCCCAGGGCGAGCCAGGACACGTCGACGGAGGCGCGCACGATGTCGAAGAGCAGCTTGCCGAACAGCCAGGCGCTGCGCCAGAGGTTGATTCTGCCGCTCAATTGCACGGCCGGCAGGTAGAAGACGATGGACACGACAGCGGCGAAGATCACCCCGGTGAGCAGGTTCAGCCAGGAGAATTTGCCCCATAGCAGCGCCCAGAGCAGCACCAGGCCGAGGAACAGCGGCAATTGGTTCAGGGCGGCGGCGAGGCGCTCCCGGCGCGCGCTCACGGGGCACCGCCGGGGAAGACGGCGTCGATGTAGGTCGACGGCTCTTCGATGTTCGCGGCGGCGCGGGCGGCGAGGTCGAAGGCGGGGCCGGCGAAGACGGTGAGGCACACCGTGAGCGCCAGCATGGTGGCGGTGGCCGCGGTCATCAGCGGTGATGTGGTCTTGGTCAACACGGTGCCCTCGTCGTGCGGGTCGTCCTGCAGGGCGTTGAGCATGGCGGAGTCGTAGTTCTCCACGTCGCGACGCGGCCGCCAGAACGCCATGTTCCAGGCGCGGGCCAGCGCGTACAGGGTCAGCAGCGATGTGGCCGCACCGCCGGCCAGCAGCAGGTAGTTCAGTCCCCCGCCGACCTGCACGCCGGCGTCGAACAGGGCGACCTTGCCGAGGAACCCGGAGAAGGGCGGAATGCCGCCCAGGTTCAGTGCCCCGATGAAGAAGAGGATGGCGACGAACGGGGCGGCCTTGAGCATCCCGCCGAGTCTGGCCAGCGAGGTGGTGCCGCCGATGCGCTCGACGAGCCCGGCGCACAGGAACAGTGTCGTCTGGATCATGATGTGGTGCACGACGTAATAGATGGTGGCCGCGATCGCCGCCTCGGTGCCGATGGCGATGCCGAAGATCATGTAGCCGATGTGGCTGACCAGGGTGAACGAGAGCAGTCGTTTGATATCGGCCTGGGCCAGAGCGCCGAGGATGCCGATGACCATGGTGAGCAGGGCCACGATCATCAGCGGCACCTGCAGCCGGTTGTCGGGGAAGAGCAGAGTCTGGGTGCGCAGGATCGCGTAGACACCCACCTTGGTGAGCAGTCCGGCGAACACCGCCGTGACCGGGGCCGGCGCCGTCGGGTAGGAGTCCGGCAACCAGAACGAGAGCGGGAACACCGCCGCCTTGACGCTGAAGGCGATGAGCAGCATCAGCCCGAGGATCAGCTGCACGTCGCCGGGCAGCTCCGGGATGCGTTCGGCCAGCAGCGCCAGCGTGACGGTGCCGGTGGCGCCGTAGATCAGGGCGATGGCGGAGAGGAACAGGATCGAGGAGACCAGGCTGACGACGATGTAGGTCACGCCGGCGCGGATGCGTGCACCGGTGCCGCCGAGGGTGAGCAGCACGTAGCTGGCCGAGAGCAGCATTTCGAAGCCCACGTACATGTTGAACAGGTCACCGGCGATGAACGCGTTGAACAGCCCCGCCGCCAGGACCAGGTAGGTGGGGTGGAAGATCGACACCGGGGTCTCTTGGTCGCCCTCCACGATGCCCTGGCCGACGGCGAAGAGCAGCACGCCCAGCAGCATCAGCGCCGAGACTATCAGCATGATCGCCGACAACCTGTCGACGACGAGCACGATGCCCCACGGCGCCTGCCAGTCGCCCACGTGCACCACGGCGGGGCCCTGCTGGTCGACGAGCACCAGCAGGATGGCGCTGATCACCACGACGGCCGCCAGCGAGAGCACGCTCACCGCCACCTGGTAGCGCGAGCGGCGGCCGAGGGCAAGGGTGAGCGCGGCGCCGAGCAGCGGGATGGCGACCACGAGGGGCACGAGTATGTTCATCAGGTGCCGGCCTCCCGGTCGCTGTTGCCGGTGTTGTCGGCTCCGCTGCTGTCGTCGTCGCTGCCGTCCTCGCTGGCGTCGAGCGACGCCTGCACGGCGGCCTCGTCGTCGGTGGAGGAGCGGAAGGTGACCTCGGAATCCCCGGAGGTCTCCGCGGCGTGCTCGTCGGTGAGGGTGTCGCCCTCGTCCCCGAGCTGGGCCAGCCACCAGGACCGGTAGATCAACGCGAGCAGCAGTGCGGTGATGCCGAAGTTGATCACGATCGCGGTGAGCATCAGCACCTGCGGCACCGGGTCTGCCATGGTGTCGTCCAGGGACGTGCCGGTGACGATCGGTGAGCTGCCGGGCCGGCCGCTCATGATGAAGATGAGCAGGTTGGTGGCGTTGCCCACGAGCAGGAACCCGATCAGCACCCGGGTGAGGCTGCGCTCGAGCATGATGTAGATGCCCGCGGCGTACATCACCGCCATGACGATCACCAGGGTCAGGGAGGCGCTCATCGCGGGTCTCCTTCCGGTGCGTTACGGCTCTCGCCGGCCGGCTGAGTGATCGGGGCCGTGTCAGGTCCGGTGCCGGGCGCGGGCGCCTCGGCGGGGGTCCACTCCGACGACGCGTCGAAGCCGAGAGCGTCGCCGGCGTCGCTGGAGGCGTTGCCGATCGGCGGCACGGTGGAGTGGTCTTCTCCGTCGTCGCCGGGTTCGTCGAGTTCGCTCTGCCGGTCGATCTCGCTGCCGAGGCTGCGGAGGATGTCGAGGACCAGGCCGATGACCACGAGGTACACGCCGATGTCGAAGATGCTGGAGGTGCCGAAGGAGAGGTGGCCGAGCACCGGCAGGTCCGCCTCGAAGTACGCCGACTCCAGCGGGATCCCGGTGACGAACAGCGATCCCACGGCCGTGCCGACGGCGAGCACCACGCCGAGTCCCAGGATTTTGCCCGGGTCGATCGGGGCGGCTTCGCCCAATTCGTACCGGCCGCCGGCCAGGTACCTGGCCACCAGGGCCAAGCCCGCCAGCAGGCCGCCGGCGAAGCCGCCGCCGGGCAGGTTGTGGCCGGCGAAGAGCAGGTAGATCGACACGATGATGGCCGGGTGGAACAGCAGCCGCACCAGCACCTCGATGATGATCGACCGGTTCTCGGCCGACTGGGTGCGACCGCCGAGCAGCCAGGACTGGCGGGTCACGGCGTGGCCGGCGGAGCTGGCGTGCGGGTCGGCCACGACGCGGCGGCGGTTCTTCGGCTCGCGGCGTTTGCGGGACTCGCGGAGCCTGGGCATTTCTGTGCTGCGACCGGACACGAACAGCAGGCTGGCGACGCCGGTGGCCACCACGATGAGCACTGAGATCTCGCCCATGGTGTCCCAGGCCCGGATGTCGACGAGCATCACGTTGACGATGTTGTTGCCGTGGCCCTCTTCGACGGCCAGCCTGGGCAGTTCCGCGGCGATGCTCTGCGCCTGGCGGGCGCCGAGAGAGATGACCGCGATGGTGCCCATCACGATGCCAACGAGGGCGCCGATGATCGCCCGCCGGCGACGGTGCATCGGGCGGTTGTGCTCGGCGATGCGGCTGGGCAGCCGGCGGAGCACGAGCACGAAGACCACGAGGGTGATCGATTCGACGAGCGCCTGGGTGAGCGCCAGGTCGGGGGCGCCGTGGAAGGCGAACAGGGCGACCAGGCCGTAGCCGGTGACGCCGGCCAGCAGCACCGCGGTCATCCGCTGCCCGACCCTGGCGGCCATCACGGTGGCGATGATCATGACCAGGCCGATGATCACCTGCCCCGGGTAGTCCCAGAGCACGATGGCGTCGGGCCAGGTGCGGTTGACGAAGGACGCCGCGCCCAGCGCGAGCACGAACACCACGAGGATGGTGGACAGGTACTGCGGCAGACCGCCTCGCTGGGCGAGGTGGGTGGTCCGGGCGGCGATCCTGTCGATGAATCGCACGGTGTGGCCATAGCCGTGGCCGGCGTCCACCCAGGCGGGCACGGCGGCCTGCCAGCGGGCCACCCTCTTGCGCTGGGCGAAAATGACCAGGCCCAGCAGCACCACGATCGTGCTGAGCAACAGGGCCGGTTCGAACCCGTGCCAGAGCGCCAGGTGGTAATCGCCGCCGCCGGGCACGGTGTCGGCGTACGCGGCCAGCATCGGGTCGAGCAGCATCACGAATGGGCCCAGCAGCACGGTGGCGACCGAGAGGATGCCGGGGGCCAGAGCGAAGTCCCACCGACTGGCGTGCAGGGGGGTGTCGCTGATCACCGGGCGGGTGCCGAACGCGCCCCAGAAGAACTTGGCGCTGTAGGCGACGGTGAGCACCGAACCGAGCGCGGTACCGGCCAGGGCGATCCAGCCCCAGCCGTCGCCGGCCAGGCCGGCCTCGAGGAACGCGGTGAACACCGACTCCTTGGCGACGAAACCCAGGAGCGGCGGAAGGCCGGCCATCGACGCGACGGCGATGAGGGCGATGGCGGCGAGCGCCGGTTCGCGGCGGCCGATCCCCGAGAGCTTGCGCCAGTCGCGGGTACCGGCGCGGTGGTCGATGATGCCGACCACGAGGAACAGGGTGGCCTTGTACAACGCGTGGGCGAGCAGCAGCGCCGCCCCGGCGAGGGCAGCGTCGCGGGTGCCGAAGCCGACGACGACCATGAGGAAGCCGAGCTGGCTGACGGTGCCGTAGGCGAGCATCAGCTTGATGTCGTGTTGGCGCAGCGACCGCCAGGCGCCGACGAGCATGGTCCAGATGCCGATGGTGACCAGCACCGGCAACCAGCCCGGCGAGTCCGCGTAGCCGGGCGCGAACCGGGCGGTGAGGTAGATGCCGGCCTTAACCATCGCGGCGGCGTGCAGGTAGGCGCTCACCGGGGTGGGCGCGGCCATCGCGGCGGGAAGCCAGAAGTGGAACGGGATCAGAGCCGACTTCGACAGCGCACCGACCAGGATCAGCAGCACCGCCCAGATCGCGATCGGGCTCCCCCTGGGTTCGGCGACGATCGCGGCCAGCGAGGTGGTGCCGGCGTCGACGGAGATCATCACAACGCCGATGAGCATCACCAGGCCGCCGAAGGTGGTCACCAGCAGGGCCTGTAGGGCGGCACCGCGGCTCTCCCGTTTGGTCGTGTAGTGCCCGATCAGCAGGTAGGAAAGCACGCTGGTGATCTCCCAGAACATGAACATCACCAGGATGTCGTCAGCGGTGACCAGACCGTACATGGTTCCGGCGAAGGCGAGCAGCAGCGCGGCGAACCGGCCCAGACTGGGCTCGTCGGCGTCGAAGTAGCGAGCGCAGTAGATGAGCACCAGCGCACCGACACCGGTGACGACGAGGGCCAGCAGCCAGGCGAGTGCATCCACCCGGAAGGACAGACTGATGCCCAGCTGCGGGATCCACGGCAGGCTCTGGGTGACGGCGCCGCCGGCGGTGATCACGCCCGTCTGGGTGAGGGTGTAGCCGAACGCCACAGTGGGCAGGATGGCCACGACATAAAAAACGCGCAACCCGATCAGGCGGGTGAGCGTGGGAGTGAGAACGGAAACGAGCAGGAAGACCAGGAGGATTGTCGCCATGGGGCCTCCCGGCTCTCTGTAAAAGAGTGTCGTCTCTACGGTCAGAGTGTCGCTGCCCAGTCTACAGGAGGGGTCTTTCGACCCTGACCGGTGAGCATCCGTCGACTAGTGTTGCCGCAAACCCCAGATCGGATGCTCCACGTGACCACTCGCACCACAGGGCCAGACCGCCCCGAGAACTCGCCCGCACGCACCAGCGCCACCCCGCACCGCTCCGGCCACGAGGAAACCCCGCTCGAGCACATCGATGACGCCCTGAGCGTGCACGAGGACCAGGGCCTGCACAAGGGCCTCAAGGCCAGGCACGTGCAGATGATCGCGATCGGTGGCGCCATCGGCACCGGCCTGTTCCTCGGCGCGGGCGGCCGGCTGGCCATCGCCGGTCCCGCCCTGGTGTTCGTGTACGCGATCTGCGGCTTTTTTGCGTTCCTGATCCTGCGGGCGCTCGGCGAGCTGGTGCTGCACCGGCCGACCTCCGGCTCCTTCGTGTCGTATGCGCGGGAGTTCTTCGGGGAGAAGACCGCGTTCGTGACCGGCTGGCTGTACTGGCTGAACTGGGTGATGACCGCGATTGTGGACGTGACCGCGGTGGCGCTGTACATGAACTTCTTCGGCAAGTACTGGGCCCCGTTCGGCGACGTGCCGCAGTGGCTGTTCGCGCTGCTGGCCCTCGCCGTGGTGCTGGGCCTCAACCTGCTCTCGGTGAAGGTGTTCGGTGAGCTGGAGTTCTGGTTCGCCCTGATCAAGGTCGTCGCCATCGTGGTGTTCCTGATCGTGGGCACCTGGATGGTCATCTTCGGCACCCCGGTGGAGGGCGCGACGGTGGGCTTCTCCCTGATCGCCGACAACGGCGGCTGGCTGCCCAACGGCCTGCTCGCGTCGGTGCTCGTGGTGCAGGGCGTGGTCTTCGCCTACGCCTCGATCGAACTGATCGGCACGGCCGCCGGCGAGACCGAGAACCCGGAGAAGGTGATGCCCAAGGCCATCAACACGGTGATCGTGCGCATCGCGGTCTTCTACGTCGGGTCGGTCCTGTTGCTCTCGCTGTTGTTGCCGTACACGGCATACGAGGCCGGCGTGAGCCCCTTCGTAACGTTCTTCGGTTCGATCGGTGTCGAGGGCGTCGACGTGATCATGAACCTCGTTGTCCTCACCGCAGCGCTGTCCTCGCTGAATGCCGGCCTGTATTCCACCGGACGCATCCTCCGGTCGATGTCCCTGGCCGGGTCGGCCCCCCGGTTCGCCGACAAGGTGAGCCGCAATGGGGTGCCGTTCGGCGGCATCCTGCTCACCGGTGTCGTCACCCTGCTCGGCGTGGCCCTGAACGCGCTTGTTCCCGACGAGGCGTTCGAGATCGTGCTGAACATGGCCGCGATCGGCATCATCAGCGCCTGGGGCATGATCGTGCTCTGCCAGCTGCGGTTGCAGGCGTGGGCGAAGGCGGGCATCCTCACCCGGCCGGCGTTCCGGATGCCCGGAGCCCCGTTCACCGGGTACCTCACGCTGGCCTTCCTCGCGACGGTGCTCGTGCTGATGGCGTTCGACTGGCCGGTCGGCACCCTCACCATCAGCTCGCTCGGCCTGATCATCCCGGCGCTGATCCTGGGCTGGTTCGCCTGCCGTGGCCGGATCCTCGAGATCGCGGCAGCTCGGCCGCCGCTGCCCACCGCCAAACGCTAGGCCGGTCTGCCCCGCCAACTGTTGCCCGTGCGGACAAGTGCACCCGGTACGCCGGGCGCACTTGTCCGTTTCGGCACCAGTTGCGGCTGGGCTCAGACGGCGCGGCGTCGGCGGATGACGATGTCGCTGAACAGCACCAGGGCCAGGGACAGCAGGATGATGGCCACGTACACGAACGGCACCGTGCCGAGCCCCACCCGGTCCAGCAGGAACGCTCCCACGAACGCGCCCAGGCCGATGCCGATGTTGAACGCCGTGGTGTACACGGCGCTGGCGGTGTCGCGGATGCGCACCGACGCGGTGTGCAGCAGCCGGGTCTGCAGCAGCGGCGGGAATGAGCCGAACGCCAGGCCCCAGACCAGGAACGCGATGATCGCCACGGGCAGCACCTCGGTGGACAGTGCCAGCACGCTCACGCTGACGGCGGTGACCGCCAGGCCGAGCACCAGGCCCAGCTGCGGGCGCTTGCTGAACACCACCCCGCTGATGAACAGGCCGATCGCCCCGGCGATGCCGTAGGCGAAGAGCAGGGGTGCCACGGCGTCGCTGCCCACGCCGAGGGTGTCGCTGAGGAACGGGGCGATGTAGGTGTAGAAGGTGTAGTGCCCGATCATGGTCAGCGCCGTGATCACGCAGACCAGCGCGACGGCGCCGATCGTGGCATCCCGCGGCAGCTTCGCGGGCAGCGTGACCGTGCCGGTGGCCGTCGTCACGGGCTGTGCCGGCTTGGCGTTGTAGTGGTCGACCTTGGGCAGGAACCTCCAGATCACCACGGCGCCCACGAGCATCAGCCCGGCGAGCACCACGAACGAGAGCCGCCAGCCGAGCAGGTGGCCGAGGAAGGTGCCCAGCGGCACCCCGAAGACGAACGCCAGTGTGCCGCCGGCGATGGTGATCGAAACCGCGCGGGCGATCTGGTCCCTGGGCACGAGGTGCGCGGAGTACGCGCCGACCACGCCCCAGAACAGGCCGTGCGCCAGCCCGCCGATCACCCGGGAGATCACCACGAAGGTGTAGTCGGGGGCGATCGCGGTGAGCACGTTGCTCAGCGCGAACACGACCAGGACCATCAGGATCAGCCCGTGCCTGGGCATCCGGCGGGTCAGCAACGCCAGCGGTGTGCTGGTGATCACGACGGTGAAGGCGAACCAGGACACGAGCAGCCCGACCTGGGACTGGCTCACGCCCAGCGAGCTGCTCATTTCCGGCAGCAGGCCGGTGGGCAGCATCTCCGAGGTGACCGAGAGGAACACAGCGGCGGAGAGGGCGATCAGGCCGATCCAGGGGAACGGTCCGGTGGGGGCTTTTTCGTTCGGACCGGGAACGCCGGTCGATGGCAGCGTGATGGGCGCGGTGAATGACATGGGTGCTGTGGCTCACAGACAGGATGCCGCTTGCCCGAGGCCAGCGGCTGTCACGGCTGGCTGCGCGGGGTTCTTCAAGCGGTGCGCGCCGACGTGCGCGCCCGGGGCCGGTGAGATTCCGCCGACCACGGACTAGCTTAGCCGAGTGAGCCCGCAAGCGACAGGGTCGCCCGGCGTAACCGGCCGGCCGGCCGCTGATGCCGGTGTGCACCGGCAGTCCCGGTAATCTGGTTCGATGAACACCAGTCTTCCGGCTCCCGTGCACCACCACCTGGTCGTCACCCTCGTCTGCCCCGACCAGCCCGGTATCGTGCACGCCGTCAGCGGCGCGATCGTTCAGGCCCGTGGCAACATCACCGAGAGCCAGCAGTTCTCCAGCGCCGACACCGGCCGGTTCTTCATCCGTCTGCAGGTGGAGTCCCCCGCGAACCGCGACGAACTGCAGGCCGCGCTCGCGCCGATCATCGAGCGGTACGCCATGGCGTCCGTCATCGACGTTGTCGGGCGGCCGCTGCGCACCCTGGTGCTGGCCTCCACCGCCGGGCACTGCGTCAACGACCTGCTCTTCCGCCAGCGCGGTGGCCAGCTGGCCGTCGAGGTGCCGCTGGTGCTCAGCAACCACGGCACCCTGCGCGACCTGGTCGGGTTCTATGGCGTGCCGTTCGAATCGCTGCCGATCACGGATGCGGCCAGCAAGGCCGCGTTCGAGGCTCGCGTGGTCGACGCCGTCGAGGCGAACGACATCGAACTGGTGGTGCTGGCCCGGTATATGCAGATCCTCTCCCCCGAGCTGTGCGCGTATCTCGAGGGCCGCGCGATCAACATCCACCACTCGTTCCTGCCCGGCTTCAAGGGGGCCAACCCGTACAAGCAGGCCCACGCCCGCGGTGTGAAGCTCATCGGCGCCACGGCGCACTTCGTCACCAGCGACCTGGACGAGGGTCCGATCATCGAGCAGAACGTGGTGCGCGTGGATCACTCCCGCACCCCCGCCGAGCTCGTCGCGATCGGTCAGGACGAGGAGAGCCGCACCCTCACCCAGGCGGTGAAGTGGTTCGCCGAGAACCGGGTGCTGCTCGACGGAGCACGCACCATCATCTTCAAGTAGCCCGGTCGGTAGGATTGGCGGGTGAACGACACCCGCCCCACCCCGACCATCGGCGCCAACGACATCCTGCGTTTTGTGCTTGAACTGTTCGCCTTCGTGAGCCTGGCGCTCTGGGGGTTCCTGGCCTGGCCGCTGCCGTGGCCGGGCATCCTGGTGGGCATCCTCGCGCCGGCCTTCGCGATCCTGGTCTGGGCGCTGTTCCGCTCGCCCAAGGCCGTGTTCCGGCTCGACCCGTTCGGCAAGGCGATCGTGGAGATCTTCGTGTTCGGCGCCGCGGCGTTGGCCTGGTGGGACCTGGGCCAGCCGATTGTTGCCGGCGTCTTCGCGGTGGTGGCCACCGTCAGCGGTGTGCTCTCCGGCCGCAAGGAGCTCGGCGCCTGAGCATTACTGCAGCAGACCGATGATGGCGCCCATCACGGTGAAGGACACCACGTTGTACGACCCGTTGATCGCGAACAGCACGAGGCTTCTCCGTTCGAACAGATAGTTCACGCCGAAGGCTGCGGCCACGAACGTCGAGCCGGTGGCGAATCCGGCGAACGTGCCGAAGCCCGGCCCGTTCGAGCCGATGAACGCGGCCAAGCTGATCGCCATGACGATCGCCAGGATCGCCGAACCGATGAAGACCCGCGCGGTGCCGTGCTTCAGCTGTTCGTCGGTGACGCCCGCCGCGCGCTGCCACGGGCGGGCGAACACCACCGAGTACCAGAGCCCGCCGATCACGAACGACGAGAGTGCGGCCAGCGCGACCGCCAGCCAGTTGAATGACACGTCCATGTCTACTCCCGGGATACCTGGTCCCGGCCACTCCGGGACACTGTCACGCTAACCATCAGGGCGCGGTGCGTCTTGTAGAAAATTCCGGCACCGTCGGCGACGGCACACCCTCCGGCTCATCCAGCGGCACGAAGGCGGCGTAGTCGACACCGAAGCGGGTGACGATGTCGAGGTACCGGCTGGGCGAGAAGCCCGTGAACGCCCGGAAGACCCTGATGAAATGGGGCTGGTCGTAGTACCCGGACGTGGCCACCAGATCGGCCCAGCTGGGCATCGGCCCCTGCAACGGGAGTGCCTGGATGAACTGGCGGAACCGGACGATGTCCGCGTAGGCCTTGGGGGTGACCCCGCACCAGGACTTGAAGTCGTCGATCAGGCGGTGGTGGCTGAGCCCGGCGGCCGCCGCGATCTCCGGCACCGGCGCATCCGGGTTCTGGTGGATGCCGGCCCAGGCCCGCAGCACCGCCGGCGGCGCCGAGCCTGGCCGTCGCCGGGCGCGCAGGTGGTCGATCAGCAGCGCCACCGCCGCCGCCGGGTCGGGGGCCCGCCGCGCGGTCTGCCGCAGCGCGTCGGTGTCACCGAGCAACCCCTGGCTCTCCCGCACGGTGCCGGTCAGCTCGTCGGCGGGCAGGTCGAGGAACCTGGCGGCGGCGAACGGCGCCAGCTCGGCGGCGACGTGCCGGATCGCCGACGGGCTCTGGGTCATCAGGAACCGTGGCTGCAGCCCGGACAGGAAGCCCGCCCCGAGCGTGCGCGCCGCGCCGGTCTCCAGGTCGAATACCCGATACGGGTCGGACAGGTTAAGGATCAGGTGCAGGGCGGGCTGCGGGAAGATGCGCTCGTAGCGTTGCTCCGCGGGCTGCTCGAGGTACCACAGCCGCAACACGTCCGGGGCCAGATCGGCCGGCACGGGCACCTCGAGGTAGGCCATGCCCCCACCGTAGGACCGACGGCTGCCGCTGGCTACTCGACCGGGCAGGGTCTGCAGGAGTTGTGCGGCTCAGCGGTCGACGGCGTCGGTGACCGGCGGCTCGGCGGCGGGGTGCGCGGGCAGGCCGGCGGGCATCCGCAGGGCGTAGAGGGAGGTGGCGACGAAGAGCAGCCCGCCGAGCAGGAACGCGGCCGGGTACGAGACGGTGTCGGCGAGCAGGCCCGCCACGAGGGGGCCGACGATGGCGCCGAAGTCGGAGAACATCGAGAAGATCGCCACCGGGCGGCCGCCCGCGGTGCCGGCCGCGTCGCCGACGGATGCCGCCGGCGCGGTGCCCATGAATGCCGCGGCGACGCCGTAGACACAGAGCAGCGCGGTGAGCAGCCAAATGTTCGGGGCGAATGGGATCGCCGTGATCGTCACGGCCGCCACCAGGAAAGCGCCGATGATGGCAGGTTTCCGTCCGACGGTGTCGACGAACCTGGACGCGGGCGCCAGAGCAAGGGTCTGCGCGACCGCGGCGACGGCGAACGCGATTCCGGTCCAGGCGCTCGGTCCTTTGAGTACCTCGACGACGAGCACCGGCACCAGGGCGCCGCGCACCCCGAACGACGACCAGCCCTGGGAGAAGTTGGCCAGGCAGGCGGCGCGGAACCGGGGGTCGCGGAGCACGCTGCGGAGCGGCATCATCGGTGTCGGAGCGCCCGTCAAGCCGGCGCCGGCGCGCGTGGCCGGCTGCAACAGAACCAGCCCGATCACCCCGGCCACGGCGAGGGTGCCGGCGTAGAAGAAGAACGGCGCGGTCAGCGAGATGGTGGCGAGCAGGCCGCCGAGCGCCGGCCCGGCCATTCCGCCGATGAGGAAGCCGCCCTGGTAGAAACCCACGGCGCGGCCGCGGATGCCCGGCGCGGTGGTGCGCAGCAGCAGGGTCATCGCCGCGACGGTGAACATCGCCGAGCCGATGCCGCCCACGCCCCGCAGCAGCAGCAGTTGCGGGTAGCTGCCGGCGATGCCGACCAGGCCGCTGGAGATCGCCACGATGCCGATGCCCACGGCGAGGATGGTGCGTTCGCCGGCCCAGTCGATGAGCTTGCCGCAGACCGGGCTGGCGACGAAGCGCATCAGGGCGAACGCCGACACCACCGCGCCGATCTCGAGGTTGCCCACGCCGAAGCTCTTCACGTACACCGGCAGTACCGGCACCACGACGCCGAAGCCCACCATGACGAAGAACGCGATCACACCGAGCACGTAGACATCCCGGCCGAGGCGGGGTTCGTTAGCCGTTCGGCTGGTGGTGGGCCCGAACGGCAAACGGATGCGTCGCATCCCTCCAGATTAGGCGCTCGCGGGCCCCTGGAAGATCGCCAGGGTCAGCGGGTGGGCACCGGCTGTGTGGCCGCGGGAATTCGGGCGGCCACCCCGCGGGCGCGCACGTCGCGGCGCCCGCCGATGGCCCGCAGCGCGTTGAGGATGGTGGCCAGGTCCACCAGCTCCTGCAGCAACGCGCCCACGGTGGCGGGGATCAGCCCGAACGCGGCGGCGATCATCAGGCCGATGCTGAGTGCGATGCCGAGCCAGATGCACTGCAGGGCGATCCGCACGGTGTCCCGGCCGATCGCGACGGCCCGGGCGGCGCGGGACAGGTCGTCGAGCAGGATCACGGCATCCGCCGATTCGCTGGCCGCGGTGGACCCTTTGGCGCCCATCGCGATGCCCACGTCGGCCACGGCGAGCACGGGCGCGTCGTTGACGCCGTCGCCGACCATGATCACCGGCCGCTCCCGGATGGCCCGCACGGCGTCGACCTTGTCGGCCGGCAGGCAGTCCGCCCGTACCCTGGTGATGCCCACCAGCCGGGCAATGTGGTTCGCGGTCGGCCGGGTGTCGCCGGTGAGCATCACCGATTCGCGCACGCCCAGCCGTTCGAGCGCCGCGATGGTGGCGCGGGCGTTGTCGCGCACCTGGTCGCTGGCGACGATGCAGCCCGCGTACCGGCCGTCCACGGCCAGGTAGATGGCCAGTTCGCCGCCGGACAGGTCGGCCGGGTAGGCATCCGGGGCGTGCTCGGCCACAAACGACAGCTTTCCTACGACCACCTCCTGGTCGCCGAACCGGGCCGTGACGCCGTGCGCGGGCACCTCCACGGCCGACTCGGTGCGCTGCATCACGAGGCCGCGCGTTTCGGCGGCGGTGATGACGGATGCGGCGAGCACGTGCGACGAGTACTGCTCGGCCGACGCGGCCAGGCTGAGCAGCTCGTCCTCGCTGAACGGGTCCTCCGGGCAGACCCGGGCGATGGCCGGCGTGCCGTAGGTGAGGGTGCCGGTTTTGTCGAACACCACGGTCTTGGCGCGGGCGAGTTTCTCGAGCACTCCCCCGCCCTTGACGATGATGCCGTTGCGGGCCGCCCGGCTCATCCCGCCCATGAACGCCACCGGGGCGGCGAGCAGCAGCGGGCACGGGGTGGCGACCACGAGCACCTCGGCGAAACGCACCGGGTCACCGGAGACGAACCAGGCCAGGCCGGCGATCAGCAGCGCCCCCGCGGTGAACGGCACCGCGTACCTGTCGGCGAGGCGCACGACCGGGGCCTTGCTCGCGGCGGCCTCCGCCACCAGCGCCACGATCTGCTGGTACTGGCTGTCGGCGGCCAGGGCGGTGGCGCGCACTGTCGCTGCGGCCTGCCCGTTGATGGAACCGCTGAGCACAGGGTCGCCCGCGTGCCGCTCAACGGGCAGGCTCTCGCCGGTCAGCGAGGACTCGTCGAACGCGGCCGAGGCGGAGACCAGGTCGGCGTCCACGGGTACGATCTCGGCGGGCCGCACCAGCAGCAGGTCGCCGATCTGCACCAGGGTGGCGGGCACGTCGTCAACGTCGGAGGAACCGCCCCGCAGCAGGTGCGCGATCTGCGGCACCCGGTCGAGCAGGGCGTTCAGCTCCCGCTGGGCCCGCCCCGCGGCGTAGTCCTCGAGCGCGGCGCCGCCGGAGAGCATCAGCACGATCAGCAGGGTGGCCACGTACTCGCCCACCAGGATGGTCGCGATGATGGCCATGATCGCCAGCAGGTCCACGCCAAACGAGCCCTGGCGCATCCGTTTGATCATGCCGACGCCCTGGATGCCGACCACGACCAGGCCGAGGGCGGAGAACAGCCACTGCACGGCGACCGTCAGCCCGGCGGCCCACAGCAGCAGTCCGAGCAGGCCGATGAGGATGGTTGCCGCCACAACCGGATACCGGCGGAATGCTCCCGTGAGCGTGGACATGGCTCCATTGTCACCTCGGATGCCCGTAGGCACCAGCAAAGAGAGCCTCCGCTTGTCGCCGTACCCGTCGGGCGAACTGTTCCCGGTGCGGACAATTGCGCCCGGCGCACCGGGCACATTTGTCCGTTTCGGCCACAGTTGGGCGCAGAAAAGGCCCCGCCGGATCGACGGGGCCTTTTCGGGTGCGGGCGGGCGGGCTAGGCCAGGCGTGTCTGCAGGTTCTCGGCGATCGCGGCCAGGAACTCCTCGGTGGTGAGGTAGCCCTGGTCCGGGCCGACCAACAGCGCAAGGTCCTTGGTCATCTTGCCGCTCTCGACGGTCTTCACGACCACGTCCTCGAGGGTGTGCGCGAACTCGGCGAGCGCCGGGTTGCCGTCGAGCTTGGCGCGGTGCGACAGGCCGCGGGTCCAGGCGTAGATCGACGCGATCGGGTTGGTCGAGGTGGGCTTGCCCTGCTGGTGCTGGCGGTAGTGCCGGGTCACGGTGCCGTGCGCGGCCTCGGCCTCGACGACGCTGCCGTCGGGGGTGGAGAGCACACTGGTCATCAGGCCGAGCGAGCCGAAGCCCTGCGCGACGGTGTCGGACTGCACGTCGCCGTCGTAGTTCTTGCAGGCCCAGACGTAACCGCCCTCCCACTTCATCGCCGATGCGACCATGTCGTCGATCAGGCGGTGCTCATAGGTGAGGCCGGCGGCCTCGAAGCGGTCCTTGAACTCGGTGTCGAAGATCTCCTGGAAGATGTCCTTGAACCGGCCGTCGTACGCCTTGAGGATGGTGTTCTTGGTCGACAGGTAGACCGGGTAGTTGCGCTCCAGGCCGTAGTTGAGCGAGGCGCGGGCGAAGTCGATGATCGACTTGTCGAGGTTGTACATGCCCATGGCCACACCGCTGCCCGGCGCCTGGAAGACCTCGAACTGCTGCGGGTCGCCGCCGTCCTTCGGGGTGAAGGTCATGGTGAGGGTGCCTTCGCCCTCGAAACGGAAGTTGGTGGCGCGGTACTGGTCGCCGAACGCGTGGCGGCCGATGATGATCGGCTTGTTCCAGCCCGGCACCAGGCGCGGGATGTTGGAGATGATGATCGGCTCACGGAAGATGGTGCCGCCGAGGATGTTGCGGATGGTGCCGTTGGGCGACGCCCACATCTTCTTCAGGCCGAATTCTTCGACCCGGGCCTCGTCCGGGGTGATGGTGGCGCACTTGACGCCGACGCCGTGCTTCTGGATGGCGTGAGCCGCGTCGACGGTGATCTGGTCGTCGGTCTCGTCACGCTTCTGGATCGAGAGGTCGTAGTACTCGAGGTCGATGTCGAGGTACGGGTGAATCAGGGAGTCCTTGATGGCCTGCCAGATGATGCGGGTCATCTCGTCCCCGTCAAGCTCGACGACAGTACCTGCAACCTTGATCTTCGACAATGGATTCTCCTCAGTGAGTCGGGGCGTGGTGGCCGTCAACAATCCTAGCCGAGGGCGGTAACTGTCTCGACATCGAGACAGTTGGCCGGCGTCTCGGTGACGGTCGCCGAGTCCCCCACAAACCCGACTACCTGCCGCCGTGGCCGGGCGATAGCCTTGGGTGTATGCCTGAACTCCGACTTGAAGAACTGTCCGCGCGCAACATCGTCGCGGCCAATAACCTGAGCCTCAAGCCTGGTCAGGAGCAATTCATCGCGCCGGTCTCGTATTCGGTCGCCGCATCCGTGATCAACCCGGCCACCGCCTGGCAGCGTGTCGTATTGCTCGACGGCGAGGTCGCCGGGTTCATCCACGGTAATTTCGACCCCGAATCCGCCCAGGAGGAATTCCGCGCCTGCATCTGGCGGATCAACGTCGACGCCGAGGCCCAGGGCATGGGTGTGGGCAAGTTCGCCGCCGATGCCCTCGCCGAAGAGGCCCGTCACCGCGGTTTCGACCGCATCACGGTGATCTGGGAGCCCGGCGAGGACGGCCCTGAGGCCTTCTTCCACCGCATCGGCTTCGTCGACATCGGCGAAACCGAGTTCGGTGAGGTCATCGGCGCGCTCACCCTCTAGCCGGTGCGCCTCAACCCGGCCAGCCCGTTCGTGGAGGCCGTGCTCGACATCGTCGATGCGATCCCACCCGGCCGGGTGATGACCTATGGCGACGTCGCCGCCGCCCTCGGCTCCCGCGCCGCCCGGGTGGTCGGCCAGACGATGGCGCAATTCGGGTCGGATGCGCCGTGGTGGCGGGTGATCCGCGCCGGTGGGCATCCGCCGATCGGCCACGAGAGCCGGGCGCTGGTGCACTACCGGGCCGAGCAGACACCGTTGCTGCCCGGTCCCGGGCCGGAGTCCGGCTACAGGGTGGACCTCAGCCGAGCGCGCTGGCGTCCCTGACAGGGCCGGCCGGCCCGGCAGTGTCAACGTGGGCGTCGGTGTCGGTGGGGCTCAGGCTGAGCTCGAGCAACCGGGTCCGCCACTCCTCGACCCGCCCGGGCTGGTCGATGCCCAGCACCGCCACCGGCGTCTCGCCACGGCGGTAGACGGCCAGCAGGTCGCCGGTGTCGACCCCGCCCGCCTCGATCGTCATCGACTCGCCACCGTGTAACCGGCCGGCGAACTGCACCAGGGCGCCGGCCTGCTCCGAGGTCAGCGTGGCGGGCGCCGCCGCCGCGCCCGGGTCGACCCCGAGCAGCGCGGCCATGGCGATCGACGGTCGGTTGCGGGTGTCGCTGAAGTGCGCGATGCGGCGGTGCGCCCCGGTTGCCGGGTCAAGCCAGGCCGCACAATCGCCGACCGCGACGATCCCGGGCACGCCGGTGGCGCCAGCCGAGTCGGCGACCACCCCGCCGTGCAGGTCCCGGCCACCCGGGTCGAGTGCGGAGCCGCCGAGCCAGCCGACCAGCGGCACCGCGCCGATGTCCAGCAGCACCAGGTCGGCTCCGATCTCTTCCCCGCTGCTCAGCCGCACCCCGGACACCCAGCCGGGGCCGATCAGCTCGGTCACCCGCAGGTCGGTGCGCACGGTGATGCCCCGGCGCTCGTGCAGCCCGAACACGGCGCCGGCGACGGTGGCGCCGAAGGCCGTGTGGAGCGCATCCGTGCTACTGCCGAGCACCGTCACCCGCAGACCCAGGTCACGGGCGGTCGACGCCACTTCGAGGCCGACGACCCCGGAGCCGACCACGACCAGGTGGGCGCCGGGCAGCAGTTCTTCGCGGAGCGCCAGGGCGTCCTCCACGGTGCGCAGCGTGTGCACCCCGCGGGGCATGGTCGACATGCGGCGGGCGGCGGAGCCGGTGGCGATCACCACGGCGTCGGAGTCGACGGTGCGGCCGTTGGCCAGCGTCACCCGGTGCGTGGCCGCGTCGAGCGCGACGGCCGCGACCCCCAGGCGCCAGTCGGCGTCGAGGTCGTCGTGAGGGGCCTCGAGCGCCAGTTCATCGATCGTGGTCTGCCCGGTGAGGAAGCCGCGGCCGAGCGGCGGCCGGTCGTAGGGCCGGTGGCGTTCGCTGCCGAGCACGGTGATGCGGCCGGTGTAGCCGTGGGCGCGGAGGGCGACGGCACTGGCGTGGCCCACCACTCCCGCACCCACGATGGTGACTGAGTCCATGCTGGGTGATCCCCCGATCAGTCAGGCCGACACCAACGGATGACCGCGCGGCGCCGGCTCGGGAACGAGGCTGCTCGTTCACGGCGGTTGTGTTCTCTGGCACCAGATTCGCTGCCAGCCCAGGGAGTGTCAAGCGCGTCGGGCCGGTTCCCGGCAAGTGGTTCCCGACCCTCAACATCCCCGAAACACCCCCGACTCAAACCACCCGCGAACCGCGACCCAAGCACCGAAAGCCTCAAGTTTCGGGTGCTTGGCTGACAGTTCGCGAGTGGTCAGACGAGGGACTCGCACCAGGCGGCGTGCAGCCGGGAGAACCGGCCGGTTCCCGAGATGAGCATGTCGGGGGTGCCGTCCTCGACGATGACGCCGTTCTCCATCACCAGCACCCGGTCGGCGATCGCCACGGTCGACAGGCGGTGCGCGATGATCACCGCGGTGCGGTCGCTGAGCAGCGTCTGCAAAGCCTCCTGCACCAGCCGTTCGCTGGGGATGTCCAGCGAGCTGGTGGCCTCGTCGAGAATCAGCACCGCCGGGTCGGCCAGGAAGGCCCGCGCGAACGAGATCAGCTGGCGCTGGCCGGCGGAGACCCTGCCGCCGCGCTTGTTAACGTCGGTGTCGTACCCGCCGGGCAGGCCCACGATGAAGTCGTGCGCGCCGACGGCCCGCGCGGCCGCCTCGATCTCCGACCGCGTCGCATCCGGTTTGCCGATCGCGATGTTGTCGGCGACGCTGCCACTGAACAGGTACGCCTCCTGAGTCACCATCACGATGGCCCGGCGCAGGTCCTTGGGGTGCAGGTCGCGCAGGTCGACGCCGTCCAGCAGCACCCGGCCGTGCGACGGGTCATAGAACCTGGAGATCAGCTTCGCCAGGGTCGATTTGCCGGCGCCCGTCGAGCCGACCAGGGCGATGGTCTGCCCGGGTTCCAGGGTGAGGCTGAAGTGCGGCAGGATGACCCGGTCGGCCTGGTACTCGAACTGTACGTTGTCGAAGTGCACGGCACCCTTCGAGGTCCACAGGTCCACCGGCGTGACGGGGTCGGGCACACCGGGCTGCTCCTCGAGCACCCCGGAGATCTTCTCCAGCGCGGCTGCGGCCGACTGGTAGGAGTTGTAGAACATCGCCATCTCCTCCATCGGGTCGAAGAACCGGCGGGTGTACAGCAGCGCGGCGAGCAGCGCACCGATGGCCAGCTGCCCGTCGGCCACGCGGAAGCCGCCGACCAGCAGCACCGCGGCGACGGTGACGTTGCCGATCAGGATCAGCCCGGGATCGAACACGCCGAACAGTTGGATAACCCGGGCGTTGACCAGCCGGTACGACTCGACGAGCTTGCCGAAGACACCCTCGTTGCGCTTCTCGGTGCGGAACGCCTTGACCGCGCGGATGCCGGTCATGGTCTCGACGAACTGCACGATCAGGCTCGCGGACGCGGTGCGGGACTGGCGGAACAGGTGCTGCGAGCGCACCTGGAACCAGCGGGTCAGCGCGAGCAGTGGCACGAGTGCAACGAGCAGCACCAGCCCGCTGACCCCGTCGAGGGCGAAGAGGGCGATGCCGGTGAAGGCCATGTAGAGCAGGCCCTGCACGAGCTGGTTGATGCCGGAGTCCAGCAGCTCCCTGATCGCATCCAGGTCGCTGGTCTGCCGGGAAATGATGCGTCCGGAGGTGTACGACTCGTGGAATTCAAGGCTCAGCCGTTGGGTCTGCAGGAACACGCGCTTCCGCAGGTCGATGAGCACGGCCTGGCTGATCCGGGCGGAGAGCACGGTGTACCAGGCGATCAGTAGCGCCCCGGTGATGCCGGTGATCAGGTAGATCGCCCCGGTCGCCGCCAGCGGCACCCAGTCCTGTTCGAGCAGGGCGGGCAGGCCCTTGTCGATGCCGAACGCGATCAGGGCCGGGCCGGCGACCTGCGCGGCGGTGGACACGACGACGACGAGCATCGCCATGACCACCGACCAGCGCACCGGGAACAACAGCGAGCCGAGCAGGCGCAACGACCGGCGCCGGATCTGCGCGCTTTCGGCCTTGGTGTAGTCGAGGCGTTCTTCGCCTTCGACACCGATGACACTCACAGTGCTTCTCCCGCTCGCTCGGACTCTCGTCGTTCTTCGTCCTCCAGGCTGGAGATGACGAACTTGTAGTGCGGGCTCGAGGCCAGCAGCTCGGAGTGCGTGCCGACGGCGGTGATCTTGCCCGCCTCGAGCAGCGCCACCCGGTCGGCGAGCATCACCGTGGACGGGCGATGCGCCACGATCAGCGCGGTCGTGGACGCGAGCACCCGGCGCAGGGCGGCCTCGACCAGCGACTCGGTGTTCACGTCCAGCGCGGAGAGCGGGTCGTCGAGCACCAGGACGGCGGGTGCCGCGGCCACGGCGCGGGCAAGTGCCACGCGCTGTCGCTGCCCGCCGGAAAGGCTCATGCCCTCCTCGCCGACGAGGGTGTCGACACCGTTGGGCAGGTCGTGCACAAACGCCGCCTGCGCGATCTGCAGCGCCTCGGCCAGGGCCGCGTCGGCCTCCGGGCTGCGCTCGGCGAACTCCGGGCGGCCCAGCAGCACGTTGTCACGCACGGATGCCGAGAACAGGGTTGCGTCCTCGAACGCCATGGCGATGTGCCGGCGCAGCTCGTCGCGGCGGAGGGCCCGCACATCGACCCCGTCGAGGGTCACCGAGCCATCCGTCACGTCGTACAGCCGGGTGGTGAGCGCCGTCAGGGTGGACTTGCCGGAGCCGGTGAGACCGACCAGCGCCATGGTCTCGCCGGGTTCGAGCACCAGGTTCACCCCGTCGAGCAGGTCGGGAAACCGTTCGGGTGAGTCCGCGTAGCGGAAGTGCACGTTCTCGAACGCGAGCCGGCCGCGCGGGCTGGTGATCGTGACCGGGCGGGGCGGGTCGGTGATGGTGTTTGGCGTGTCCAGGATGTCGAAGAACCTGTCGGTGGCGGTGCGGGTGTCAAAGGTCATCGACAGCAGGAAGCCGATCGACTCCACCGGGAAGCGCAGCACGGTGGCGGTGGCGAAGAACGCCACCAGCTCGCCGACGCTGAGCTGGCCCTGGCTGGTCAGCCAGACGCCGGAGACCAGACAGAGCGCGAACGCGACGTCGGGCACCAGCAGCAGCCAGAGCCAGATCCCGGCGATGGCGCGGGCCTTCTCGATCTCGGTGCCGCGCAGCTCCTCCGCCTGGCTGGCGAAGCTCTTGAGCGCGAAGCTGCCACGGCCGAACGCCTTGAGCACTCGGATGCCGTGCACCGACTCCTCGACGGCGGTCGCCAGGTCGCCGGACTGGTCCTGGCTGCGCCTCGCGATCACGGAGTACTTCTCCTCGAAGACGTAGCCGTAGATCCAGATCGGGATCGAGCAGACCAGGAAGATCACGCCGAGGATCCAGTTCATCGACAGGAGGATCACCACGCCGGCGATGATGGTGAGGAAGTTCACCACGAGCAGCACCAGACCGAACGAGATCCAACGGCGGATCATGTTGAGGTCACTGACGGCGCGCGAGAGCAGCTGCCCGCTCGGCCAGCGGTCGTGGAAGGTCACGGGCAGGTCCTGCAGCCGGGCATACAGGGCGTTGCGCATCCGGGATTCGATGTGGGTACCGGGAACGAGCACGAACCAGCGGCGCAGCGCGATCATGCCGGCCTCGAGCACGCCGAGGCCGAGCACGATGAGTACGGCGGGCCAGATCGGTGCAGTGTCTCCCTGGCTGAGGGCGCCGTCGACGAGTTGCTGCAGCACCTGCGGGATGGCCAGGGCCACCAGCGAGGCCAGCAGTGCCGCGAGCATGCCCAGGCCCAGCCGTGGCAGCGCGGGCTTGGCATAGGGATAGAGCCGCAGCAGGGTGCGGAAGGTGTTGGAGCGCGCAGCGGGCGTGGGCGCAGTGTGCGGCGGATGCTGTGGAGCGGTGGTGGTCATGAGAGAGGTTCCTGGCTGGGCCGGCTCCGGCGCTGAAGCGCCGGTGGGCTGGATGATGCGGGGCTGGGTGGGTGCGGGAGCCGCGACGAAGCCGTTGGTGCTGGCGGCGGTACCGACGGTGCTCCTGGCGGCGTGCGGTGGTGCCCGGTGCCGGCGCGGAATGACCACGTCCGGAAGAGGAAGCGGGCGGTGACGCCCGCTGAAATGTGCGGCCCGCGCAGACGCGGGCGGGTGGAGTTCTCTGGCCGGGACCTTAGACCGAGGCGAGTCGGAGCGCCGGGACGAAGGCAGCGCCGGTCGCAATCGATGCGTACCTGGTGCGAGCTGTCTTGGTCATGTCGGCCTCCTGAGCGTTTCGTGTCATCGTCTTGTGCCCCCCTTGTTCAGGCAGCCTTTCAGGATAGGGCCACGGACGACTCCGGCGCAAGCAGAATTTTCGCTCAGCGAACGCGCACGCTCAGGCAGGTGACACAGCCCTCGAGCTTCTCGAACTCGGTGATGTCCACGGTCACGGCCCGATAGCCGAGCCCGGTGAGCAGCTCGGTGGTGCGCGGCGCGGCGGCCGACATCAGCAGGGTGTGCGCGTCGAGCACAACCACGGCGGTACCCTCCGCTTCGGGTACCGGCACGAACCTCTCGAACAGTCCCGGGTCGTCCACGAGCGGCGGGTAGCCGATGATGGTGCCGTCCGGCAGAGCGGTGATAGCGGTCTTGAGGTGCAGGGCGCGGGTCACCGGAACCGGGACCACGGTGTAGCCGAGGGGTTCGACGATGGCGGCAAGCTGCGCCGCACCCTCAGCGTTGGTGCGCAGGCTCTGCCCCACGTAAACGGTGGCGCCCACCTTGAGCACGTCACCGCCGTCAAGGGTGCCGGGCAGGTCGATCCGACGCACCGTGAGTCCCAGGGCGCGCACGGCCGCCTCGGCACCGGCCGTCTCGCCGCGTCGGCTGGGCGCACCAGGGCTGGCGAGCACGGCAGTGTCGCCGAAGAGGATCACGGCATCCTCGATGAAGACGGAGTCCGGCTGGTCGGGTGCCGGATCCACCTCGGTGATGGCCCAGCCCTCCGACTGCAGCGCCGCCACGTAGCCGTCCCACTGCGCCCGGGCCAGCCCGAGGTCGATCGGCACACGATCGATGTGGGTGATCTCGCCCTCGGCGAGGATGTCGACGGGCCGGCGGACCAGCACGCGCCGAGCGGTGCCCGGCAGAGTCACATCGCCAGGGAGGGCCGAGTCGCCGGAGATTGTCATGCGCACAGCCTAATCGCAGACGAATTGTTCCCCGTGCGGACAACGCCACATCCGCCACTTGCCGCAAAGCAACCTCTCACACGCCCCGAAAGGGGAGGATGCGGCAAGTCGGCGAGCGAAGCTATTGGGCGGACAGGAACTCGAGGGTACGCGCGACGACGACCTCGGGTTGTTCCTCGGCGATGTAGTAGCCGGTGCCCGGAACGTGCTCGAGCGTGAAGTCGTCGGCGTCCCCTTCGTAGCCGCCGAGTATCTCCGGGTGCTCCCGGTTCGGGTCGTTGTTGCCGTAGAGGACGGTCCCGTAGAGCGACAGAGTCGGAGTGGTCAGACGTGTGCCGCGGTAGGCGCCTGTGCTGCTGCGTTTGGCCTCGCTCAGAATGAAGTGCCGGTACAGTGCCGATCCGGCATCCGCTCGCGCCGGGTCCTTTAGCCGGGACACAAAGGCGTCGATGTCTTCGGGTGCGAAGACCGACGGGTCGCTCGTGTCACCGGTCATCAGCCGGCGCGGCAGCCGTTGTCGTCCGGTGCGGAGGAGCCAGGGTCCCAGACCCGGTATTGCGATGGCGAACATCGACCAGATCCGCCAGACGTACAACAGCGCCCGGGGGTGGAATTCGGGGTACGGGTGCGGGGTGGCAAGTGCGACGAATCTCTCGACTCTCTCGGGATGAGCCAGGCACACCCGAAACCCGACGATGCCGCCCCAGTCGTAGCCGAGAATATTCACCTTGTCGAGGTGCAACGCGTCGAGCAGCGCAACGACATCCGCTACCAGCTGCTCGCTCGTGTATCCGTCGGGCGGGGCCTCGGTCCAGCCGGCACCGCGCAGGTCCGGGCAGATCACCCGGTAGTTCGCGGCGAGGGCCGGGATGACCTTGCGCCAGGCCCACCAGTGCTGCGGGAACCCGTGCAGCAGCACGAGCGGCGGGCCGCTACCGGCCTCGGCCACGTGCATCCGCAGCCCCGGAAGATCGAGGAACCGATGTCGGACCCCGGCCAACTCCGGCCACGAGCCCGTGCCATCGAGGCGGCTTGTTCCATGACTGAATTTGCCCGAGGGCTTCATCGCACTCATGCCGCCATCATACTACGGACATAGTGCCTCGTCCACTATGTCTATAGTGAAAGGATGACCCCGATTCGAGTGCGCGTCCTGGAAGCCGCGATCGACCTCCTCGCGACGGGCGGGTTGCGTGCGCTCACCCACGTTCGTATCGACGAACGCGCCGACCTGCCGAAGGGGTCCACCTCCAACTACTTCCGCACCCGGGCCGCCCTGCTGATCGGCGTCTCCGAGTGGATCGTGGAGCAGGAGCTTCGTCCAGTGCGAGTGGCGTTCTCGCCGCGTTCGCCGGCCGAGCTCATCGACGCGATGTGCACCCTGCTCGAGGTGACGACCCACGAGAACAGGGACCTGACCACGGCGAGGCTTGTGCTGTTCATGGAAGCCAACCACAACGCCGAGCTTCGAGAGGCGCTGTCCCGGGGCCGGGCGGCCCTGGGCGAGGGCATCGTGTCCGCTCTCGCCGAGATGGGCGCCCGTGATCCGCAGGCCGCGACGGAGGCCATTGCCGCCTGTTTCGAGGGCCTCCTCCTGCACCGCATCGCCCGGCACGACAGCACCGATCCCCGGCCGATCTTCGAGACCGTCGTGATGGGCGCGCTCGCCTGACCCGCACCCTTGCCCAGCCTCGGCGCCGCCCCGCACCGCCGACGCGGCCGCTCCCGAGTTGCCGCAAAGTGCCCTTTCGTGCGGCGCGAAGGGGCCGGATGCCGCGAGTCGGCGAACGCCACCTCTGTCAGTTGCCGCAAACCTCGCCTAAACGCGCCGCGACGAGGCAGGATGCGGCACATCGGCCGCCCGACGGAGGGCGCGAGACTAGCGCGGCGCGGGCAGGGTCTCGGGGGCGTCTTCCCAGTCCTGCACGGTGATGGACTCAGTGAAGTGCTGGGCGCGTTCCTTGCCACCCTCGTCGCCGGAGAACAGTCCCGGCGCCTCGATCACCGGGCGCGCGGGCTTGCGCGAGTGGCTCGACGGGCGCACCGGCGGGGTCTCCGGCTGCTGGCGCACCTCGACGCGGTTCAGCGGCAGGGCATCGGGGTTCTCTGCGTTGACCCAGTCGATCAGGTTCTCCCGCACGAAGCAGCGCAGGTCGAACAGGGTGGGTGCGTCCTGCGCCGTCACGAGCACCCGCACGCGCACGAAGCCGCCCACGGCGTCCGTCACCTGAAGAACGACAGCCCGGCCGTCCCACAGGTCGGTCTGGGCGACGACCCGGTTGAGCTCGTCGCGCATCGCGGCGGGGTTGACACGCCAGTCCAGGTCGAAGTCAATCTGGCCCAGCAGTTCGCTGTTGTGCCGGGTCCAGTTCTGGAACGGGGTGGTGGTGAAGTAGGTGGACGGCAGCACCATCCGCCGGTCGTCCCAGATGTGCACGACGATGTAGGTGAGGGTGATTTCCTCGATCTTGCCCCACTCGCTCTCGACGATCACGACATCGTCGACCCGCAGCGCGTTGTTGAACGCCAGCTGCATGCCGGCGAAGATGTTCGCCAGGGTGGACTGGGCGGCCAGGCCTGCCACGACACTGAGCAGGCCGGCGGAGGCGAACAGGCTCGCACCCACGGTCGCGGCGCCGGGAATGCTCAGCAACACCGTGCCGATGGCGCAGATGATGATGATCACAACGCCGATGCGGCGCAGCATCCGCAACTGGGTGCGTACCCGGCGGGCCACCCGGTTGTCGCGCACGTCGATGCGGTACTTGTTGGCGGTGATTTCCTCGGCGTAATACAGCAGCGCGCACAGCAGCCAGGTGGCGCTGCCGATGAACAGGGCCCGGAAGACGAAGCCCACCGTGGCCTCCCAAGCTTCGGGCACATCGAGGTAGCCGGCGACGGCCAGCCACAGCGCGCCGATCAGCACGGTCATGCGGAACGGCACCCGGATCAGCTTCACGAGCACCCGCGCCCAGGACCTGCGCTTGCCGACCATGCGGAAGGAGAAGGCGGCGATCGCGGTGATCGCGAGGGCGAGAACGATCGCCGCGACAACGGCAACCGGGAAAGCGGGCAGGGACAGCCCGAAAACTTCGATCACAAGGGACCTTTCCGTGTCAGGTCTGAGGAGGACTGCAACGGCGGTGTCACGTGGACCTCCCATCATGTCAGCCCAGACTGAGAAGAGCCACACAACGACGAAGGCCGGGGCGACATCCGAGAGATACGGATGCCGCGCCCGGCGTCAGGTCACTGCCTCACGGTCAGTGGAAGAAGTGGCGCTCCCCGGTGAAGTACATCGACACACCGGCGGCCGTCGCCGCGGCGATGACCTCCTCGTCGCGCACCGAACCGCCGGGCTGCACGACCGCGGTCACGCCGGCCTCCAGCAGCACCTCGAGGCCGTCGGCGAACGGGAAGAACGCGTCGGACGCGGCCACGGCGCCTTCGGCCCGTTCCCCCGCCCGGCTCACGGCCAGGTGGCACGAATCGACCCGGTTGACCTGGCCCATGCCCACACCCACGGATGCGCCGGCGTGCGCGAGCAGGATCGCGTTGGACTTCACCGCACGGCAGGCCTTCCAGGCGAACTCGAGGTCGGCGCGCGTGGCGTCGTCGACCTCGGGGCCCGACACCAGGCGCCACTCGGAGGTGTCCAGGGTGTCGAAGGTGTCGGTCTCCTGCACGAGCAGGCCGCCGGAGATCTGGCGCAGCTCCAGCGACGAACGACGGTAGTCGGCCGGCAGCTCGAGCAGACGGATGTTCTTCTTCGCGCTGAGCAGCTCGAACGCGGCCGGCTCGAAGCCGGGAGCAACGAGCACCTCGGTGAAAATCTGGCTGACCGTCTCGGCCATGCCCAGCGTGACGACGCGGTTGGCGGCGATGACCCCGCCGAACGCGGAGACCGGGTCGCAATCGTGCGCACGGTGGTGCGCAGACGCGATGGCGTCGGGGGCCTTGGGGTTCGCCACGGCGATGCCGCACGGGTTGGCGTGCTTGATGATCGCCACGGCCGGTTCGCTGAAGTCGAACGCGGCGCGCACGGCGGCATCCGCGTCGACGTAGTTGTTGTAGGACATTTCCTTACCGTGCAGCTGCACGGCCTGGGCGATGCCCTGGCCGCCCTCGCCGAGGTAGAGAGCTGCGGCCTGGTGTGAGTTCTCGCCGTAGCGCAGCACGGCGCCGCGGCTGGCTTCGATCGCGAGGGTCTCCGGGAACAGCAGGTCGGTGGGGTCGTCGCTGTCGGCGCCGACGATGGAGTCGAACGCCTCGAGGATCTCCTCGCCGAGCGACTCCGCGTCGTCCTGCCACTGGTCGTAGACGTTCTCGGTGAACCAGGCCGACACACTCAGGTCGTAGTTGGCGGTGTGTTCGAACGCGAGCGAGGCCAGCTTCTGCCGCAGCCGAAGGGTGCTGCCGCCGGCGCCGACGGCCGTGATGATCTCCGGGTAGTTCTCCGGGTCCACGACGATGGCCACGTTGGGGTGGTTCTTGGCGGAGGCACGCACCAGCGCCGGTCCGCCGATGTCGATCTGCTCGATCACGTCGGCGGGTTCCGCACCGGACTCGACGGTTTCGACGAACGGGTACAGGTTCACCACCACGAGCTGGAACGGGGCGATCGACAGGTCGGCGAGCTGGTTCTCGTGCGCCTCGAGGCGCAGGTCGGCGAGGATGCCGGCGTGCACGCTCGGGTGCAGGGTCTTCACCCGGCCGTCGAGCGACTCCGGGAACCCGGTGACGGCGGCGACATCCGTCACGTCGTGGCCGGCGTCACGGATGGTGGCGGCGGTGGAACCGGTGGAGACCATCTCGACCCCGGCGGCGGCCAGGGAGTTGGCCAGTTCGACCAGGCCGGTCTTGTCTGAAACCGAGATCAGCGCGCGCTGCACGGGAATGACGTCCCGGTCGCGGTAGAGGCTCCGGGCGTTGGTGTGACCGCTCATATGGGGGAATGCTCCTTGAGATCGACGTGTCCGTTGGCGATGTCGAGCACGGCCTGCACGAGCAGGCGGCGTTCGACGAGTTTGATGCGGTCGTGCAGCGAGTCCTGGGTGTCGTCGGTCAACACCGGCACCCTTTCCTGGCTCACGATCGGTCCGTCGTCCACGCCGTTGTCGACAACAATGATGCTGGCGCCCGTCTGGGTCGCCCCGGCGGCGAGCGCGTCGCGCACCCCGTGGGCGCCGGGGAACTCGGGCAGGTAGGCGGGATGGGTGTTGATCAGGTGCGGCGACAGTGCGCCGACGACCCGCGGCGGCAGCAGCCGCATGAAGCCGCTGAGCACGGTGAGGTCGGGCTCCCATTGCTGGATCTGCTCGAGCAGCGCGTCGCCCCACGCGTCACGGTCGGCGTAGGAGGCGAACGGCACCGTGAAGGTCGGGATGCCGAATTCCTCGCCGAGAGCGAGCCCCTCGGCGTCGCGGTCTGCACCGATGGCGATCACCCGGGCGGGGAACTCCGCATCGGCGGACGCCTCGAGAAGCGCGCGCAGGTTCGAGCCTCCGCCGGAGATCAATACGACCAGTGACAGCACCATCCGAGCCTACCGTTTCGTTGAGAGTTCCTCGGCACCGGAGTCCGTGCTCCGTGCCCGTCGGCCACCGACGAGCATACCGAGTGCGGCGGCGATGCCCACCTCCAGGGCGGTCAACGCCCCGACGAGCAGCGGGTTGGGACCGACTTCGGCGAGCCGCCCCGGTCCCATCGCCCCGGCCGACCACCAGGCGAGCAGGCCAAGCAGGATGCCGGCGACAATGCCCATCAGGGCACCGGTGCCGAGCATCCGCGCCGTGCCGTGCGGGGCGTTGGCGCGCTTGTCGACGCTTTGCCGCACGAGCACCGCCACCACGAAGCCGATCAGCACCGGAACGAGCAGGCCCAGGAAACCGAACTCCAGGGTGCCGTTCGGCAGCGCGCCGAACAGCGGCAGGCCGGGCACGGAGCCGAGCGTCGTGCCGAGCGGGGAGACGCTGTTGCCGGTGCCGAGGGCGATCCCGGGGCCGACGAACCAGCTGGCCGCCCAGACGACGACGTTCGGGATGAAAGCGAGCTGCCCGATCGTGAGGGTGATGCCGCCCATCACCCCGGCCTGCAGAGTCTCGTAGAGCCCGATCACGGTGGCGAAATTGGCCAGCACCGACACGCACACGGCCACGGCGGAGACGACCATGATGCCGGCGACGACGGCGGTGCCACCGCGGAGCGCGGTGCCGAGCTGGCTGCGCAGTTCGGCGGGGATCCGGGCCAGCTGGTTGGCGACCGGTCGTCTCACCCGGTCCGGCAGCACCGTCCCGGCCGTGCGGTTCGCGCCGGCCAGGCCGATCAGCACACCGGTGGCGAAGACCAGGGTGGGCAGCAGGATGCCCTGCACCGGCACCGGTGTGACGACGGCGGTTCCGGCGGAGAAGGTGAGCAGCGCGGCGAGCAGCCCATAACTGAGCACGGCCACACCTGCCGCGGTGAGGCTGTACTCGGTGCCGGCGGCGCGGCGGCCGGTGCGCACACCCAACAGCACCGCGAGCAGGGCGAAACCGAGCAGCGCGATGCTCAGGGTGAACGGCAGTTCTGCGCCGGCCAGGCCCAGCGAGGCCGAGACGTCGACGGGCAGCTGCACCGCGAGGTCGACGCCGTTGCCGAGCAGCCAGACGTCCACGGCGGCACGCCAGAAGACGAACCAGTCGATGCCCAGACCGTAGTGGGTGCCCCACAGGATCGTGAGCGGTACCAGGGCGATGCCCACTCCGATGGCGACGATAATGAGCGCCTCGAGCGCGGCGAGCAGGGCAGTCGTTATACGGTTCATATCCGAGAGGGAGCTTATCCTGGCGCGGCTTCGGGTTCGACGTACCCCGCCGGGCTCGGGCCGAATCCAAGGCGAATCCGCCTTAGATCCCGCCGTCCACCGACCGGATCACCGGCAGATCCTCGTCGGGCACCAGCACCGCGGTGTCCCGGTTGAGCGACTCGCCGCGGAAGAACGGCTTGGCGCCGGCGAAGAACGACCAGACGACCATCAGCAGCACCCCGAACAACAGCGACCCGACGCCGACCACGAAGACACCGCCGACGCCGAACAGGACCGTGTAACCGTAGTCGGGGTCGAGCATGTCCCACACCGAGAACCCGAACGCCGCGGTGAGCAGCAGCGACCCGAGCAGCGGGAAAACGAAGCGCATCCAGGCGTTGCGCCAGCTGGTGAACAGGTCGTGCCGGAAGTACCAGACGCAGGCGTAGCCGGTGATGGCGTAGTAGAACGCGATCGCCAGGCCCAGGGAGAGGATGATGTCGTTGAGGATGTTGGAGCTGACCAGGGTCATTCCCACGTAGAAGGCCACCGCCACGATGCCCATGATCAGGGTGGAGAACGACGGGGTGTGGAAGCGCGGGTGCACCTGGGTGAACCGGCTCGGCAGGGCCTTGTAGACGGCCATCGCGAGGGTTCCCCGGGCGGTGGGCAGGATGGTGGTCTGGGTCGACGAGATCGCCGAGATCATCACGGCGGCCACGAGCAGCCAGGCCCACGGCCCGAACACGGCGTCCTTGAGAGCAAAGAAGACGTCATCGGCGTTGCCCTCGTTGCCGAGGCCGAATCCCTCGGTGCCGAGGCCGGCGTAGGCCATCGCCGCGACGGCGACGCCCACGTAGGTGACCAGCAGGATGATCGTGGTCAGCACCGCCGCCTGGCCCGGGATCCGTTTGGGATCCTTGGTCTCCTCGTTCAGCGACAGGCAGGTGTCCCAGCCCCAGTAGATGAACAGGGCCAGCAGCACGCCCTCGACAAGGCCGGAGAACGAGGTGAGGGCGAACGGGTTGAACCACTCCGCCTGCGGGGTGGTCGAGCCGGCCGGGGCAGAGCCGTCGAACACCGCCCACAGGGTGAACACCGTGAAGAGGATCAGCGCCAGGTACTGGAAGCCCAGCAGCACGTTCTGCAGCTTTTCGCCGATCTCGATGCCCCGGTAGCTCACCCACACCATCAGCGCGATGAACACTACGCCGGTGAGGGTCACGAGAAGCGCGTTCTCGGCCAGGTCCGGCGCCACCAGCAACCAGAAGTAGATGCCGCCGATCTGGGCGAGGTTGCCGAGCACCACGATGCCGGCCACCGCCACACCCCAGCCGCCCATCCAGCCCACCCACGGGCCGAACGCCTTGGTCGCCCAGGTGAACGTCGTGCCGCAGTCGGGGATGTCCCGGTTCAGCTCCCGGTAGGCGAACGCCACCAGCAGCATCGGGATGAACGCGATGACGAACACCACGGGGGCCTGCGCACCCACGGCGAGCACCACAAAACCCAGCGTGGCGGCCAGGGAGTACACCGGGGCCGTCGAGGCGAGCCCGATGACCGTGGAGCCGAATAGGCCCAGTGTTCCGGCGGCCAGGCCCTTGCCCGAGGCGGGGGCGGGCTCGGGCCGGACCGGGGCCGTGGCGTCGTTGCGGGACATGGTCCTCCGATCGAAGGCCGCGGCATCCGCTTGTGCGGGTACACGCGTGCGTGCATAGTACTCGCCGCCCCGCGCGCGACAAAGGGCCCGCCGGATCGGCGGGCCCTTTGTCGTTCGGTGCGGTCTACAGCGCGGCGAGGACCTCGCGCAGCAGGGTCGCGGTCTCGCTCGGCGTCTTGCCGACCTTGACCCCGGCGGCCTCGAGGGCCTCCTTCTTTCCCTGCGCGGTTCCTGCCCCGTCGGAGACGATGGCGCCGGCGTGGCCCATGGTCTTGCCCTCCGGTGCGGTGAAGCCGGCCACGTAGCCCACGACGGGCTTGGTGACGTGTGCCTTGATGTACTCGGCGGCCTTCTCCTCGGCGTCGCCGCCGATCTCGCCGATCATGACGATCGCGAGGGTCTCCGGGTCGGCCTCGAACGCGGCGAGCGCGTCGATGTGGGTGGTGCCGATGATCGGGTCGCCGCCGATGCCGATGGCGGTGGAGAAGCCCAGGTCGCGCAGCTCGTACATCATCTGGTAGGTCAGGGTGCCCGACTTGGAGACCAGGCCGACCGGTCCCTTGCCGGTGATGTTCGCCGGCGTGATGCCCACGAGCGCCTCACCGGGCGTGATGATGCCGGGGCAGTTCGGCCCGATGATCCGGGTCTTGTTGCCCTTCTCCTGGGCGTAGGCCCAGAACTCGGCGGAGTCCTGCACGGGCACGCCCTCGGTGATGATCACGAGCAGGCCGATTTCGGCGTCGATCGCTTCGAGAACAGCGTCCTTGGTGAAGGCCGGCGGCACGAACGCGATGGAGACATCCGCGCCGGTCTTCTCCATGGCTTCGGCAACCGTGCCGAAGACGGGCAGTTCGACGTCGCCGTGGGTGACGGTGGTGCCGGCCTTGCGGGCGTTGACGCCGCCGACGATCTGGGTACCGGCCTTGAGCATCAGGGCGGTGTGCTTGGTGCCCTCGCCGCCGGTGATGCCCTGAACGATGACCTTGGAGTCCTTGTTGAGGAAGATTGACATTCTGTTCCCTTACTTCGCGGCGTTGGCGAGTTCGGCGGCCTTGGCGGCGCCCTCGTCCATGGTGGCGGCCAGGGTGACCAGCGGGTGGTTGGCCTCGTTGAGGATGCGGCGGCCTTCTTCGACGTTGTTGCCGTCGAGGCGCACCACGAGGGGCTTGTTCGCGGCGTCGCCGAGGGTGGCGAGCGCGCCGACGATGCCGTGGGCCACGGCGTCGCAGGCGGTGATGCCGCCGAAGACGTTGACGAAGACGCTCTTGACCTGCGGGTCACCGAGAATCACGTCGAGGCCGGCGGCCATGACGGCAGCCGATGCTCCGCCGCCGATGTCGAGGAAGTTGGCCGGCTTGACGCCGCCGTGCTCCTCGCCGGCGTAGGCGACAACGTCGAGGGTGGACATGACCAGCCCGGCGCCGTTGCCGATGATGCCGACCTCGCCGTCGAGCTTCACGTAGTTGAGGTCGTTCTGCTTGGCCTTGGCCTCGAGCGGGTCGGCGGCGGCCTTGTCCTCGAGCGCGGCGTGGCCCGGGTGGCGGAAGCCGGCGTTCTCGTCGATGGTGACCTTGCCGTCCAGGGCGATGATGTCGCCCTCTTCGGTGAGCACCAGCGGGTTGACCTCGACGAGGGTGGCGTCTTCGCCCGCGAACACGCTGTACAGCTGCACGAAGACCGGGGCGACCTTGTCAACCAGCTCGGCCGGGAACTTCGCCTGGACGGCGATTTCCTTGGCCTTGGCCAGGTCGATGCCGGCGGTGGGGTCGATGGCCACGTAGGCGAGAGCCTCGGGCTTCTCCACCGCGAGAACCTCGATCTCCACGCCGCCTTCGTAGCTGGCGAGCGAGAGGTAGGAGCGGTTGGAGCGGTCCAGCAGCACGGAGAAGTAGAACTCCTGCTTGATGCGGGCTCCCCCGGCGACCATCACCCGGTGCACGGTGTGCCCCTTGATGTCCAGGCCCAGGATGGCGCGCCCGGCGGCTTCGGCTTCATCCGGGGTCTTGGCGACCTTCACGCCGCCGGCCTTGCCGCGGCCGCCGACCTTGACCTGCGCCTTGACGACGACGACACCGCCGAGCTTCTCGGCTGCGGCGCGCACCTCCTCGGGCGTGTCTGCGATGATGCCCGGCAGAACCGGGACTCCATACTGCTCAAACAGGTCTCTGGCCTGGTATTCGTAAAGATCCACGCTGCTCTTCCAATCCGCGTCATAGCGTTCCGTGCATGGGGTAGGTGTGGTCTGGCTCCCGGCGCGAAACTAGCTCGACGTCGAGAGATACTGACCATCTCAAACTCTACCTTCTCAGATGAGCGGCCGTGCCCGCTGGTCGAGCGCCGGTATTCTGGGCCCATGCCGTATCGCAATGCCAGCCTCGCCCTCGTTTCGCTTGCGGCAGGTCTGGATGCGGCCATGCTGCTGCTCTTCGTGGTGATCGGTCGGGCCAGCCACGGTGAGGGCCTCTGGGGCGTGCTGGGCACCTTGTGGCCGTTCCTGGCCGGTCTGGTCGTTGCCTGGCTGGTTCTGACGGCCCGGCGCACACCGCTGCGGATCGTCTGGACCGGGGTGGGCGTGTGGCTGATCACCGTAGTCGTGGCGATGCTGCTACGAGTCGTCAGCGGTCAGGGCGTGCAGCTCAGCTTTGTGATTGTGACCTTCCTCGTCCTCGGGGTGTTCCTGCTCGGTTGGCGCGCCATCGCGCTGCTGGTGCAACGCCAGCGCCGCCGCGGCGCATCCGTAGAGGGCTCCCGCGTCGCCGGTTGAGCCTGCCCTCGCGGGTTGAGCTTGTCGAAACCCGGTGACGTGCCTGCGATACCCGGCCCGCTCGCGCGCCCCGACCCCGCCGATGCCCTGTGCCCGGCCGCCGGGCTGGGCCACAATATCTGCGAACGGTTCGCTCGCCCGGGCATCCCCGGGTGGCCCGACCCCGCAGGAGGATCACTCATGAGCACCCTGTCGATCGACCCGAAGACCCTGGCCGAGGAGGCCTACCTCTACCTGTACCCGCTGGTGTTGATGGAGGTCACCCGGCAGCAGAGCATCAACACGGCGCCGGGACGGATCTTCGGCCGGGGTCCCGAGAACACCTTCGTGCATACCCGCAGCTTCCCGGCGGCCGAGTTCCGCGACGTCGTGCGGCCCAACTTCGACACCCTGTATTCGATCGCCTGGCTCGAGCTCGGCGCGGGCCCTGTCGTGATCCACCTGCCCGACACAGCCGACCGCTACTACCTGTTGCCCCTGATCGACATGTGGACCGAGGTCTTCGCCAACCCGGGCAAGCGCACCACGGGGACCGCGGCGCTGGACATCCTCGTGGTGCCGCCCGGCTGGTCGGGCGAGCCGCCGGACGGCCACGCGCTCATCCAGGCGCCCACCCCGCACGTCTGGGTCGTGGGCCGGTTCCAGACCAACGGTGTCGACGACTACCCGGTGGTGCGGGCGCTGCAAGACCAGCTGTCGCTCACCCTGCCGCCGGAATACGTGGAGTTTCCGCTCGACCCGACGGTGGACTCAACCACTCCGCCGTTGCGCACGGTGGCCCAGCTGAGCGGCGTGGAGTTCTTCCGCCGCGCCGCCTCGGCGTTGCGGACCGTGCCGGTGCACGGGACCGACTTCTCGGTCCTGGCCCGGATCCGGCACCTCGGCATCGTGCCGGGTCTGTCCTTCGACAGCGCGCGGCTGGATGCGGCGGACACCGCGTTGTTGGAGGACGGGGTGGCCGAGGCCAGGGCGACCATGCTGGCCACCCTGCCGCTGCTGGGCCGGCGCGTGAACGGCTGGTTGCTCAACGTGGAGACCATGGGCAACTACGGCAACGACTACCTCAAGCGCGCCGTGGTCGCGCTGGTGGGCCTCGGCGCGAACCCGCCGGAGGACGCGGTCTACCCGATCCTCATGACGGATGCCGACGGCCGGCCCCTCGACGGCGGGAACCGCTATCGGCTGCATTTCGAGAGGCACGAGCTGCCGCCCGTCGACGCGTTCTGGTCCCTGACCATGTACGACGCGGACGGTTTCCCGGCCGCCAACCCGATCGACAGGTACGCGATCGGCGACAGGGATGCGCTGCACTACAACGCCGACGGGTCCCTCGACCTGATCCTGCAGCACGAGCGACCGGCGGATGACTTGATCGCCAACTGGCTGCCGGCGCCGCTGGGGCCGCTCGGGGTGACGATGCGCCTGTACGGCCCTCGCCGCGAGGTGCTCGACGGCGCCTGGGTGCCCCCGGCGGTCACCCGGCTTGAGGTAAGGAAAAGGTGACTTTACCAGGACGGGATCGGACGCAGCATCCCTTTTTTTAGACGGATGTCCTGATAAACGGCCGTCAGCCGCACGAGGCCCCGCACGAGCAAGTCGCCCAGGCGCGACGCTGCCGAACCGTCCCACCAGGGTCAGCGGTCCACGGACTCGTCATCGTCAATGTCGTCGCCGAGGTCGACGAGCCGGTTGTCGGCGTCGTCGCCCCACTCGTCGGTGGTCTCCACGTCGGTCGGCGCGATGTCCTCGGCGTCGGGAAGCAGCTCTTCGTCCGCGGGGATCTCAAGGTCGTCGACGACGCGGTTATCGTCGAGCGCCTCGGGGTCGTGCGGCCACAGGCCGTCGGAATCCTGGGTCATGATCGAACCTCCTTCGGACGCGCGCCGACGCTGAACGTTGCGGGTATCGGGTGACCGGGACGGCTGCAGCGCGCGGGTCCCGGTGCAGGACACCGTACCGTCGTCGGTGGTCGGCGACAAGGCGTCGGTGGCCGCCCACACGGCACGGGTCAGAGTGGCGCGCCGGCGCGCCGGGCCAGGCCCGCGCGGGTGGCGACCACGATCACCAGGGCGACGGCGCCGCCCAGAACCGTTTCCACGACCCTGTCGACCAGAAGGTCCGACACCGGCACCGGGCTGCCCAGGTGGGCCACCGTCAGCGCCAGCGGGGTGATGAACAGCAGCGCGGCACCGTAGTGTTTGCCCACCAGGATCTCGGCGCCGAACTGGCCGATCGCGATCACCAGGATCAGCACCCAGACGGGCGGACCCGGCAACAGCACCAACCCCGTCACCAGGACCCCGAGCGCGGTGCCGAAAATACGGTGGAACGCGCGGGAGGTGGAGTGCCTGGCGCCGGGCGGCGGCAAGACTGCGACCACGCTCACCACGGCCCAGTACGGATGACCGACGCCCACGAGAATGGCCAGGCCACCGGCGACCAGGCTGCCCACCACCATCTGCCCGATCGACAGCCAGACCCGGCCGTCACGGTACGCGGTCGGGTTGAGGCGGGGCTGCCTCGGCAGCTGCTTGAACAGCGGGGCCGACCGCTCCGGCGCGGCCCTGCGCAGCAGAGCGCCCGACATCGTCACCAGCCAAGCGAAGGCGGCACCGGCCACGCCAACGAGCAGCCGGGTCAGCACCTGGTCGGGCTCGGTGGGCACCTGGGCGCACACCGTGTAGGCGAACACGAAGAACAGCGGTGTGCCGGGGAACAGTCCCATCGTGTTGACCAGCAGCACTCCGAGAACCAACACCACGATCAGGCCCAGCGTCAGCAGGCCGAGCGGCGCCCCGAGCGCCGCCAACAGCAACCCGAAACCGATGCTGCCGACCATCCCCACGGCCGCCACGCTCACCGACCTGGCCCGCAGCCGGTACGGTTCGCTGCGTCCGAACAGGGCCGTCATGCCGCCGAACGAGGCGTACACGGCCCAGTCGATGCGCCCGGCGAGCACCAGCACGATGAGCGGAATCACCATAGCCAGCGTCGCCCGGGTGGCGACCTCCAGGTCGAGGGCGCGCAGGGACCGCGCCCACTGCCTCAGTGTCTCGGGCCGGGAGCGGGCACCCGCTGAATCGTCGTGGTGTGGCGCCGTCACTCGATCTTCTCGATCGGGGCGATCTTGATCAAGAGCTTCTTCGCCCCGCTGGTGTCGAACTGCACGTGCGCGATGCGTTTGGTGCCTTCGCCGGTGACCTGGTTGACCTTGCCGTCACCGAAGTCGACGTGACGGATGCGGTCTCCCGCGTTCAGGCTGAGGTCACCGTTGTCGCGCACCTGCGCGGTAACCCGGTTGGCCCACTCGGTCTTCGGCTTTGGTGCCGGCGGCAGCTGGCCCGGGGTGCCGCTGCGGCTGCCGAAGCCGCCGCCGTCGCGGCGCGCGTTGAGCGCCCGGGGCTGGGTGCCGCCGCGGGAATTGGCCATGCCGGGCGACTGTTTCCAGTCGATCAGCGTGGCCGGGATCTCCTGCAGGTAGCGGCTGGGCATGGCCACGTTGACCTCGCCGAACTGGGCGCGGGTCATCGCCAGCGACAGGTAGAGCCGCTGCCGGGCCCGGGTGATGCCCACGTAGAAGAGACGCCGTTCCTCGGCGGGCCCGCCGGGTTCACCGGCCGACATCTGGTGCGGCAGCAGCCCCTCCTCGACGCCGGTGAGGAACACGGCCTCGTATTCGAGGCCCTTGGCGGTGTGCAGCGTCATCAGCGACACGGTACCGGAGGCGTCGTCGAGGTCGTCGGCGGCCGCGACGAGGGACACCTGGGTGAGGAAGTCGACCAGGCCGGCGTCGGGGTTCGCCCGGTTGAAGTCCTTGGTCTGGGCGACGAGCTCCTCGATGTTCTCCGCCCGCACCTCGTCCTGCGCATCGCGGCTGGCGCGCAGCACGGCGAGCAGACCGCTGCCGTCGAGCAGGAAGGTGAGCAGGTCGCTGACGTTGGCGGCTCCGGCCGGGTTCTCCGGGTCCATCATGAGGGCGGCCGAATCGAGCAGGGTTGCCAGCTGCAGAATCGCGCCGGTCACCTTGGGCCCCAGGCCCAGCCCGCCGGAGTCGCGCATGGCCTGGCGGAAGGAGATGCCGTTGGTCTCGGCGAAGCTGGCCAGCTGGGTTTCGGTGGCCGGGCCGATGCCGCGCTTGGGGGTGTTCAGGATGCGGCGGAGCGCCAGTTCGTCCAGCGGGTTGGCGACGGCGACGAGGTAGGCCAGCGCATCCTTGATCTCGGCGCGTTCGTAGAACTTGGTGCCGCCGACGACGCGGTACGGCACTGCGGCGCGCACCAGGATTTCTTCCAGCGCACGGGTCTGCGCGTTGGTGCGGTAGAACACCGCCATGTCGCGGTAGGCCATACCGGCGCGGTGCAGCACCTCGATCTCGTCGGCCACGAACTGGGCCTCGTCGTGCCCGTTGTACGCGGTGTAGCCCACGATCTTCTCGCCGTCGCCGCCGGCGCTCCAGAGCCGCTTCTCGCGGCGGTCGAAGTTGTTGCCGATCACGGCGTTCGCGGCCGAGAGGATGTTCTGGGTGGAGCGGTAGTTCTGCTCGAGCAGGATCACCTTGGTGCCGGGAAAGTCCCGTTCGAACTCGGTGATGTTGCGGCTGGAGGCGCCGCGGAACGCGTAGATGGACTGGTCGGAGTCGCCGACGACGGTCAGCGACGCACCGGGGATCTGGCCGGAGGCGTCCTGCAGGTTCTTGACGTGCAGGCCCGCATCCTCCATGTCGTCGGCCAGTTCGGCGTCGACAGGGCGGGTGAGCTCACGCACCAGCGCGTACTGGGCGTGGTTGGTGTCCTGGTATTCGTCGACCAGGATGTGCCGGAACCGGCGCCGGTACAGTGCCGCGACCTTGGGGAAGGCCCGGAACAGGAACACGGTCTCGCCGATCAGGTCGTCGAAGTCGAGGGCGCTGGCCGCGCGCAGCCGCCGCGTGTACTGGCGGAAGATCTCGACGAACATGACCTCCTGCGGGTCGCTCATGTTCGCGTTGCGGGCGTAGGAATCGACATCCGCCAGCTCGTTCTTGAGCTTGGAGATCTTGGACGCCACGTTGCCGGGTGTGAAGCCGAGGGTGTCCGCGTCGAGCTGTTTGATGATGCGCTTGATGGTGACCTTGGAGTCGGCCGAATCGTAGATGCTGAAGTTCGCCGACAGCCCCGCGCTCTCGGCCTCGCGGCGCAGGATGCGCACGCAGGAGGAGTGGAAGGTGCTGATCCACATGCCGTCGGATGCCTGACCGAGCAGGGCCTTCACTCGTTCGCGCATCTCGGCGGCGGCCTTGTTGGTGAACGTGATCGCCAGGATCTGGCTGGGCCACGCCTCGCGGGTCTCGATCAGGCCGGCGACCCGGCGGGTGAGCACGCTGGTCTTGCCCGAGCCGGCGCCCGCGACGATCAGCAGGGCCGGGCCGCGGTACTTGACGGCCTCGAGCTGCTGCGGGTTGAGGCCGTCGAAGAGCGGGCTCTGCTGCTCGGAACCGGCGTCGGGGCCCGCTCGTCCGTCGAGGATGATCGGGGTCGCGGACGACCTGGTCGCGGGGGCGTTGGGCAGGTCTGGAGACAAAGTCATGGCCAGCCAATTCTAAGCGCAGCCGCCGACATCCGCCCCGCGGCGGGTAGGGGATCAGGCGGGTGAGAGCGGATGCGGCAGCCCGGCGGGCAGCCCGTCGCGCACGTGTACCGCCAGGTCGGGCTGGTCGGCGA
Organism: Cryobacterium zongtaii; assembly: GCF_002909375.1. GTDB lineage: Bacteria > Actinomycetota > Actinomycetes > Actinomycetales > Microbacteriaceae > Cryobacterium > Cryobacterium zongtaii. The sequence goes on along the minus strand of NZ_PPXD01000001.1, from coordinate 156,333 downwards.
AGACCCCGTCGATGCCGGTGTCCATGATGGTGCGGAACTCGGCCTGCCAGTTGCCGAAGTCGGCCTTGCGGGTGCCGACCCTGAAGCTGGGGGCCAGGAACCGGTTCTCCGGTCGCAGCGTCCAGGTGTAGATCGCCAGGCCGGCGGCGTGGGCGGCGTCCACCAGGTCTGAGGCGCCGTCGATGTTGCCGTCGGCGCCGGTGTGCAGGATGAGGGATTTGGGCACGCTGATGCCGTCGAGCTGGTGGCCGAGCTGGTACAGCGCCAGGTCGGTGAGGTAATCCGCGTAGGTGGTGGCCCGGTCGCCGAACCTGGCAACGAGATCGGCGGGTGCTCCGCTGGCCTCGAGCAGGAACACCCGACGGCCGAAGACGCCGCGCGCCTGCACCTGGGCCAGCACCGTGCGTTCGAAGCTCTCGATGGTGAGCCGGCCCTCCCCGGTGTTCCAGCCGGCCTCGTTGACCTCGGCGGCGAACAGTTCGTCCAGCGGCAGCCCGATGGACTCGAAGTAGCTGGCGTGCTTGATCTCGGCGACAACGCCGAGCTCCCGATCCAACGGCGCCTCCACCCGATCGACCAGACGGAACACGTCGCGCAGCCGCAGGATCGGGAAGAGTCCGTCGAAGCTGGCGCTCAGGCCGCGCAGGGCGGGCAGCCGCTCGCGGGCGCGCAGGGTGCGCAGCTCCGCCCAGGTGAAGTCCTCGGTGAACCAGCCGGTCATGGCGACACCGTCGATCACCTTCTCCGTGCGGCGGCCGGCGAATTCGGGGTGGGAGGCCACATCCGTCGTGCCGGAGATCTCGTTCTCGTGCCGCACTACCAGCACGCCGTCCTTGGTGGCGACGATGTCGGGCTCGACGGCGTCGGCGCCCAGGGCGAACGCGAGCCTGTAGGCGGCTTCGGTGTGCTCCGGGCGGTAGCCGCTGGCACCGCGGTGAGCGATCACGAGGGGTGGCATGTCCCAAGGTTAGCCAAGGCCTGCCAGAATCTTGTGTTGTGACCACCTGGATCGACCCGACACCCCGCGTGCGCTGGGGCGACCCCCGATGGCGGTATGCGGTGGGCCTCCTGATGATCCTGCTCGGCGCGGCCCTGACCAACATGGTCAGCACCTACAGTCTGTGGTTCGTCCTGGTCGGGCCCTGCGCGCAGCTGCTCGGCTGGCTGATCCTGCCCGGTGCCCTCTGGCGCCGGCTGGTCGTGATCCTGCCGTGCCTGCTGGCCGCGCTCGTGCTCATCGCCGGCCCGGATTTTGCGGGAGCATTCGCGGTGTTGCTGGCCGGATGGCTGTTCGCCCGGCACCGGCCGGGGCGCAGCTATCTGGCCCTGATCCCGGTGATCGTCCTGAGCTTCGTGCTCAAGGGCGCCCTTAACGAGTACAGCCAGCACTGGATCGGGCTGCTGAGCGGTTCTCTGGCCAGTGTGGCCTGCGCCTGGTTGGGCTGGGCGCTGGCGCTCTGGCGTCAACGCGAGATGGCCGCCGGGCCCGCCGCAGCCACCGTTCACGACCCGGTCAAGGCTGAGTAGACTCTCAGCAAACTACGGGTTGATCCGGTAGATTTGTGGCACAGACTCGCGCGTCGGACACCGGCGCGCACCCCTCACCAGCTGATTGTTAGGCAGGAAACCATGGCTACCTCCAACCCCGCATTTAGAAACGCCGCGTTCGGCGCTCCCGGCGCCGTTGCTACGTCCAAGGTGCTCTCCGACAACGACCTGCAGGCGCTCTACAACTCGCCCTCCGCCGGTTCGCAGGACACCGACCGGATGACCTACGAGGACACCATCGGGAAGACCGTCCTGGCCTTCGCGATCCTGCTGGCCGCCGCGGCGACAGCGTGGGTGCTCACCCCGGTGATGCCGTTCCTGGTCATCCTCGGTGGGATCGGCGGGCTCGTGCTCGGCCTGGTCAACGCCTTCAAGAAAGAGCCGTCGCCGCCCCTGATCCTCGCCTACGCCGCGCTTGAGGGACTGTTCGTCGGTGGCATCTCCCGCATCTTCGAGCAGATCGCCCCCGGGGTCGTCGTGCAGGCCGTCATCGCCACCCTCGTGGTTGTCGGTGTCACCCTGGCGCTGTTCTCCAGCGGCAAGATCCGCGCCTCGAAGCGGGCCACCAAGGTGTTCCTCGTCGCGATGGTCGGCTACGCGGTCTTCTCCCTGGTCAACTTCGGCATGATGATGTTCGGCGCCGTCGACGGTGCGTTCGGCATGCGCAGCGGCACCATCGCGATCGCCGGTTTCGAGATCAAGCTGGGCCTGCTCATCGGTGTGCTGGCCGTGCTGATGGCGGCGTACTCCCTCGTGCTCGACTTCGACTTCATCCAGAAGGGCGTCAACAACCGCGCTCCCCGCAAGTACGGCTGGAGTGGCGCGTTCGGCATCATGGTCACGGTCGTCTGGCTCTACATCGAGCTGCTGCGCATCTTCATGATCGCCCGCGAGTAGTACTCCCCCGCACACCCCGAAAGGGCCGGCCCACCTCGGGCCGGCCCTTTCGTCGTCTCGCAGGCGCCAGCGCCCAGTTTGGGCCAAGCGGGCAAGGCACCGTTATGCGGGTGGCGCGCCACCCGCAGAGCGGCGCCTGACCCGCATACCGCGCCCGTGGCCCCCTAACGACGGAAGCACCCTCGCGCAAGGCGAGGGTGCTTCCGGCACAACTACGGGAGCGGCGGAACGCCTACTCCCATTCGATGGTCCCCGGCGGCTTCGACGTGACGTCGAGAACCACGCGGTTGACCCCGTCGACCTCGTTGGTGATGCGGTTGGAGATCTTCGCGAGCAGGTCGTACGGCAGGCGGGTCCAGTCGGCCGTCATGGCGTCCTCGGAGGACACCGGGCGCAGCACGATCGGGTGACCGTAGGTGCGACCGTCGCCCTGCACGCCCACCGAACGCACGTCGGCGAGCAGCACCACGGGGCACTGCCAGATCTCCCGGTCAAGGCCCGCGGCGGTCAGTTCGGCGCGCACGATCGCATCGGCCTGGCGCAGCAGGTCCAGACGCTCCTGGGTTACCTCGCCGACGATGCGGATGCCCAGGCCGGGTCCGGGGAACGGCTGGCGTTGCACGATCTCGGCGGGCAGACCCAGCTCGGCGCCGATGGCCCGCACCTCGTCCTTGAACAGGGCGCGCAGCGGCTCGACCAGCTCGAACTGCAGGTCCTCTGGCAGGCCGCCCACGTTGTGGTGACTCTTGATGTTGGCGGTGCCGCTGCCGCCGCCGGACTCGACGACGTCGGGGTACAGGGTGCCCTGCACGAGGAAGCGGATCGGGTCGCCGTCGATCTCCGCGGCCTCCTTGATGAGCTCGGCCTGAGCCTGCTCGAAGGTGCGGATGAACTCGCGGCCGATGATCTTGCGCTTGGTCTCCGGGTCGCTGACGCCGGCCAGCGCGTTGATGAACTGCTCGCGCACATCCACCGTGACCAGGCGGATGCCGGTGGCCTTGACGTAGTCTTCTTCGACCTGGCGGCGCTCATCCTCGCGCAGCAGGCCGTGGTCCACGAACACACAAACCAGCTGGTCGCCGATGGCCTTGTGCACCAGGGCGGCGGCGACGGCGGAATCGACCCCGCCGGAGAGACCGCAGATGACCTTGCCCGTGCCCACCTGAGCCTGAATCAGCGCGACCTGCTCCGCGATGACGTTGCCGCTGTTCCAGTCGGCGGGGATGCCGGCGGCGCGGTGCAGGAAGTTCTCCAGCACGTGCTGGCCGTGCGCGGAGTGCTTGACCTCGGGGTGCCACTGCACGCCGTAGAGCTGGCGTTCGTCATTGGCGAACGCGGCCACAGGGGTCGACACCGTGGAGGCGAGCACCGTGAAGCCGTCGGGGGCCTTGGACACCGAGTCGCCGTGGCTCATCCACACGGTCTGCTCGGCGGGCTGGTCGGCGAGCAGCGCGTTGGTGCTGTCGGAGACAACCACCGGGGTGGAACCGTATTCGCGCTGGCCGGTGTGCGAGACCTCGCCGCCGAGGGCGGTGGCCATCACCTGGAAGCCGTAGCAGATGCCCAGCACCGGGATGCCGAGGTCGAAGATCGCCGGGTCGAAGGCGGGGGCACCCTCGGCGTAGACGCTGGACGGTCCGCCGGAGAGCACGATGCCGATCGGGTTCTTCTCGGCGACCTCCGCGGCGGTGATCGAGTGCGCCACGATCTCCGAGTACACGGATGCCTCGCGCACGCGCCGGGCGATCAACTGCGCGTACTGCGCGCCGAAGTCCACCACGAGCACCGGGCGGCTGATGCCGGAGGTGGCAACGGAAGCGGCGCCTTCCTCGGTTCCGATCAGGTTCTCCAGGCCCTCAGCGCCCTCGGCGCCGTCGGCGCCCACGACGTCCATCGGGTTCACGGCGCTCATGCGCGGACCCCGCTTTCGACGGCGGCGACGGGGTGCGCGGCGAGATATGCCTTGACCCGCTGGCCGACCTTAGCTTCGAGGAAGAAGGACAGGAATGGGATGATGCCTCCGAGTGCGATGAGTAGGAAGGTGGGGAAAGGCCAGCGCATGATGCTCCAGATGCGGAAATCGGCGAACAGATACAGAACGTAGAACCAGCCGTGCACCATCAGCAGTCCGGTGCTCAGATTGACGGCCGTCACGGTGCCATCCGGCACCAGGGCCAGGAAACCGTTCGGGCCGCCGGCTTCAAGCTCGGTGCCGAAGAGGTACTTGGCGATCACCTCGGCGCAGAGCAGTAGCAGCAGAACACCGGTGATGATCGACGAGACCTGGTACAGCCGAAGCGCACCGGGGATTCTGGGCAGGTCGGCGGGCTTGGGTTCAAGTGGCATGGGCTAATTCTACGGGGCGTTGGCGTGCGACCGGTCGGTGCCAGCGGCCGGGCCGGCTGCCTCGTCCGGCGTACCGGCGGCGTCCTCGGCCGCATCGGCAGCGGCGACCTCGGCCTCCTCGGTTTCGCGCTCCCAGGCATCCCGCACCAGGCGGTACCAGAGGAACACGGCGAAGCCGGCGAAGACGACCCACTCGAGGGCGTAGAAGATGTTCAGCCAGTTCAGCGGAACCTCCACTTCGGGCTCCGGGGAATCGATGACCGTCAGACCGTCGGGGGCGACGGTGTCGACGATGTAGCCCTGGTAGACGGACTGGTCGGACCAGTTGGCCCAGAGGTTGATCAGCGCCGCGGTGGACACCGTGGTCATCGTGTGCGGGTCGGCGTCTTCGTCGGGCAGCGCGGGCGCCTCGGACGAGAGGAACCGGCCGGTGAGCGGCTGCAGGGACAGGATCGACATCTGTGTGGCGAGCCGTTCGCGGACCGCGGCCGCTTGGTCGGCGTCGGCGGTCCAGCCGCGGGCCACCGCGATGCTGGCACCCTCATCGGTGACGAAGTGGCTGACTATCCAGAAACCGGATTCGCCGCCGTTGTGTCGGCCGCTGATGATCTGCTCGTCACCGGCCACGAACGAGCCGATCGTCTCGATCATCTGGCCCTCCGCGACCTTCGCGGGCGGCCCATCCGGTGACACCGTGTCTTTGAGAGGTTGCACGGTCTCGGTGGTGCGCTCGATGACCTCGCCGGACGAGATGGCGCGGGCCAGCTGCCACTGGCCGAGGGCAGCGAAGGCGCCGGCGATGGCCAACGCCAGCAGCAGCGCGGCGATCCACCGGGGACGCACCATCATGCGAATCATGAGTAATCACCCGTCTGGTCGTCCTGGCCGGCCTGGTCGGTCTTTTTCTTGGGGGTCGGGTACGTGTCGGAGATGAAGTCCACCATCGGGTCGCCGGATTTCTGGTCGTGGGTGACCGCCTCAACCAGAGCGATCTCTTCGGCGCGCATGGCGTCTCGCTCCGGGGTGCGGGTGGGCGGATGCGCCGCTCGGGAGCGCCGGCTGAGGGCGGCGCCGATCTTCTCCGAGTTGGCGGTGAACAGGGGGCCGAGGATCGCCATGGTCAGCACGTAGAGGCCCGCGAAGGGTTGCAGCCGCGGGTCAAGGCCGGCGCTGACCGACAGGGTTGCCAGGATCAGGGTGAACTCGCCGCGGTTGACGAAGATCGCGGCGGTGTTCAGTCCTTCGCGCAGCCCCATCTGGTGCATCCGGGCCAGCAGCGCGCCCGAGGCCAGGCTGAGCGCGAAGGTCATCACGATGGCGATGCCCACCAGGACGATGACCGAGCCGAATTCGGCCACGTTCAGCGCCAGGCCGAAGTTGAGGAAGAAGAACGCCCCGAAGACGTCACGCAGCGGCACCGCCACCCGTTCGATGCGGCCCCGGTAGGTGCTCGCGCCCAGGACCACGCCGATGAGGAATGCGCCGATGGCGTCGGTGACGCCGATGATCTCGCCGATGCCGGCGAAGAGCACGGCCAGGCCGAAGAACAGGATGGTGAAGAGTTCGTCGTCCTTGGTGCGCATCAGTCTGGACACGACCCGGCCGCCCCACCGGGCGACGGAGAACATCACCACGAGGAACAGGAACGCGATGCCCAGTTGCAGCACGATCGGCCAGATCTCGGTCTTGCCGCTGAGCACCACGGACACGATGGCCAGGTACACGGCGATGAAGATGTCACCGACGACGGTCACCCCGAGGATCATCGGGGTTTCCTTGTTGGCCAGCCGTCGCAGTTCGATGAGCAGTTTGGTGATGATCGCACTGGACGAGGTGCCGGTCATGCCCGCGATGACCAGGGCTTCCCTGGCCCCCCAGCCTGTCATCAGGCCGAACGCGAACCCGGCGCCCATGTTGATCAGGATCCACGAGCCGCCGGAGATCAGCAGTTTTCCGGCGTCGCCGAAGAAGGCCTCCTGGTCGAACTCGAGCCCCAGGCTGAACAGGAGCAGGATGAGCCCGAAGACCGCGATCAGTTCGATGTCGGCCGAATTGAAGTCCAGCGGGAACCATCCGGTGTACGGGCTGGCCAGCAGGCCCACGATCATGTAGATCGGGATCGACGGCAGGCCGATCAGTTTGCCCAACCGGCCGAGCACGTAGGCCACCACGAGCAGGATGCCCAGGGTGAGGAGATCTTCACCGAGGTGCATCGGCTACCCTCCTGGCGGCGCGTCGACGGGCTTGGACGTGATCGCACCGGTGCGGAAGAAGGCGAAGGCCTTCGCCACCTTCTCGGGAGAGCCGGCCACGACGAGGGTGTCGCCGGGGAAGACCTTGAAGTCGGGCGCGGGCGCCGGGTTGGCGGATTCGCCGCGCACCACGGCCACCACCGTGAGCCCGGCGATGCCGCGCTCGGCGGGGTTGCCCAGCGGCTGGCCGGCGATGTGGTCTTCGTAGTCCACGGTGAACCAGTCGATGCTGAGCCCGGGGATCTGGTCGAGCGCGGTGAGCGACTCGGTGATCTGGGTGCCGCCGAGCAGTTCGGCGAGGGTGTGCGCCTCGTCCTCGCTCAGGCGCAGCGACACCTTGCTGGCGTCGGGGCCACCCTCGTCGTCGGCGAAGGTGATCAGATCGCTGTGACCGGAGCGGTGCGCGATGACACCGACCTTGCCGCCGTCGTCGGTGATGAAGGTGTGCAGTACACCCACACCGGGGAGCTTGACCCGTCGAACGTCAACCATGGTGCGACTCCTGAAGGCTTGAGGGCGGTCTAGTCATTCTACCGGAGCGTGTTCGCCGGTCGGGCGGGCCGCGGCAACGGCGCATCCGCTCGGCTCGTGGCTGGGTTCGGCGCCGCGCCCGGCGGATGCCCTCCCCACGGTCAGCGCGCCCCCTGCGGCGTGGCGCGCCCGCTGTAGCGGGCGCGAGCGGCAACAGGAGGTGCGGTGACCAGGGGACGGGCCATTCGGCGCACCCCGTACCGTCTATGGCGCGCGGGATCGCACTGAGGAGGCCTAGTGCACAGCTCGGGATGACCCGGAAAAGTGCACAGATGTCGCCCTCCGACACAGGCGGGCACCACGCTCCACGAGCCTGGCTGCATGACCACCACGCCATCGGGCACCCTGGACATTCTGGCCGCGCTGTCCAGCCACAGCGGACTGATCCTCGCGAGCGACGCGTCGCGAGTCGGCCTTCAACGGGAGCTCCGGCAGGAGTTCGACAGACACACCGTCATCCGTCTCCGCCGAGGGGTGTACGTGCTCACCGCAGAGTGGGATGCCCTGGGTGCGGATGAGCGCTACCTCCGCCGGATCCATGCCCACGCCGCCGTCGCGGAGACGCCGGCCGTCTACTCGCACTACTCCGCTGCCGCGATCTGGGGCTTGCCTGTGGTCGGGGCCCGGCCCACGGAGATTCACCTGGCCACTCCGGCAGCGACCGGCGGACGGTCCCGGCGCGGCATAGTCCGTCATCCTCAGGAGCACAACCTCGAGGTCATCGAGCATGCGGGGCTGCGTGTCACCTCCGTTCCGACCACCGCGGTCGCGCTGGCCAGGGTGCTCCGCTTCGGCCAGGCAGTGGCGGTGATGGACAAGGCTATCCACGAACCGCGCGACGGTGACGCGTTGGCCACCAGACACGACCTTGACCGAGCGTTCGCGCAACTCGGCCGTGTTCCCGGCCGCGCCGCGGCGGGCCGCGCGCTGGAGTTCGCCTCGCCGCTCTCCGGCTCAACGGGCGAATCGATCAGTCGCGCGGGCATCTTCCTGCTCGGTTTTCTCCTCCCGGAGCTGCAGACACCGCACTGGGATCGGGACGGACTGATCGGGTTCAGCGACTTCTTCTGGCGGGGCATCGGCAGGGTCGGCGAATTCGACGGCCACGGCAAGTATCTGCGCGACGAGTTCACCCACGGGCGTACCGCTGCCGACATCGTCATCGCCGAGAAGGTCAGGGAAGACCGACTGCGCGCGTTGGGCCTGGGCGTGTTCCGGTGGGACTGGCCGATCGCCACATCCCTCGAGGCCTTGGGCGACCTCCTCACCCGCAACGGGATCCCCCGCGCCCCCCGCGCCCCCCGAGCCCATCGCCGCGCGCCCAATACGGCGTCGCCGCACCCCGTGTGGCGCGGCGCCCCCGCTACAGCGGGTGCGCCCGGCCACAGGAGGTGCGGCGCGCCGCAGCGGATGCGGCGAACGCGGCGTCCGCGTCGCCCGATCCACGGCCGCGGGCTCAGCTCGTCACGATGTCCGGCGCCTCCAACCGCACCCGGTCGGCGGATTCGTCGTCAGGCTGGGTCTGCGAGGCCCGCTCGGCGGCGACCCGCTTGAGGTAGATCGACACCTCCCGCTCCTCACGCTCGGTGTCCCAGCCGAGCACCTCGGCCAACAGCCGGGCGGCGACGGGTGCCGCGGACACCCCGCGGTCCCAGGCCTCGATGGAGATGCGGGTGCGTCGGGCGAGCACGTCCTCGAGGTGCAGCGCGCCCATGTGGGTGGCGGCGTACACAACCTCGGCCTGGATGTAGTCGTCGGCGCCGGGCAACGGGTCGGCCAGCTCCGGCTTCTCCTTGATCAGGTCGAGTAGTTCGTCGGTGAGGGTGCCGTAGCGGTTGAGCAGGTGCTCGATGCGCACGGTGTGCAGGTTGAACGCATGGGCGATCTTGCCGCGCTTGTTCCACGCCGCCCGGTAGCCCTCGGCGCCGAGCAGCGGGATCTCCTTGGTCGTGGACGGCGGAACCAGCCCGTCGAGGGCATCCACCGCGGCGTCGATCGCGTCCTTGGCCATCACCCTGTAGGTGGTCCACTTGCCGCCGGCGATCACGACCAGGCCGGGCACCGAGTGCCCGACGAGGTGCTCGCGGGAGAGCTTGGAGGTCTGCTCGGACTCCCCCGCCAGCAGCGGCCGGAGGCCGGCGTAGACACCCTCCACGTCTTCCCGGGTCAGCGGCACCTGCAGCACGGCGTTGACGTGTTCGAGCAGGTAGTCGATGTCCGCGGCCGTGGCGGCCGGATGCGCCTTGTCCAGGTGCCAGTCGGTGTCGGTGGTGCCGATCAGCCAGTGCCGGCCCCACGGGATCACGAAGAGCACGCTCTTCTCGGTGCGCAGCAGCAGGCCCATCGACGACTGGAACCTGTCCCGCGGCACGACGAGGTGGATGCCCTTGGACGCGCGCACCTTGAAGGTGCCGCGTTCGCCGACCATCCGCTGGGTGTCGTCGGTCCAGACGCCGGTGGCGTTGACGACCTGCTTGGCCCGCACCTCGAAGCGCTCCCCGGTCTGCAGGTCGTGCGCCTGCACGCCGACGACCCGTTCGCCCACCTTGAGGAAACCCTCCACCCGCACCCGGCTGGCCACGTGGGCGCCGTAGGCCGATGCCGTGCGCGCCAGCGACGCCACGTAGAGTGCGTCATCGACCTGAGCGTCGTAGTAGGTGATGCCGCCGACGAGGGCGCCGTGGCTGAGGCTGGGCACCAGCTTCGCCACCTGGCTGCGGCTGAGGTGGCGGTGGTGCGGCACGCCGGGCCGACCGCCGATATAGGAGAGCACGTCGTAGAGCAGCATCCCGGCGCCCACATAGCCGCGTTCGACGACCCGCTTCTGCAACGGGTAGAGAAAGCGCACCGGCTTGACCAGGTGCGGGGCGATGCGCTTGAGCAGCAGACCGCGTTCGGTGAGGGCCTCCCGCACCAGCCGAAAGTCGAGCTGTTCCAGGTAGCGGATGCCGCCGTGCACGAGCTTCGACGAGCGGCTGGAGGTACCCGACGCCCAGTCTCTGGCCTCGAGCATGCCCACGCTCAGCCCGCGGGTGACGGCATCCAGCGCGCTGCCGGTGCCGACGATGCCGCCGCCGACCACGAGAATGTCGAGTTCCTTGGATTTGAGGCGTTCGATCGCCGCCGCGCGTTCCTCAGGTCCGAGCTTCGTGGACCTGGTCACCGAGTTATCGTGCGTCATCTGCAAACTCCCATCGCCATCGGTGGTGCTTGCTTCGACGCTAGTTCACTCAGTACGGCGCGACAACTACCTCAACCCGCTGAAATTCCTTGATTCCGCTGTAGCCGGTGGTCGCCATCGAGCGGCGCAGGGCGCCGACCAGGTTAGCGGTGCCGTCGGCGACCGGTGCCGGTCCGTAGAGGATCGCCTCGAGCGGGGCGACGGTGCCGACCTCCACGCGCTTGCCGCGGGGCAGCTGCGAGTGGTGCGCTTCGGCACCCCAGTGGAAACCGCCGCCGGGGGCGTCGGTGGCGCGGGCCAGGGCGGTACCGAGCATCACGGCATCCGCACCGCAGGCGATGGCCTTGACGATGTCGCCGGAGGTGCTCAGCCCGCCGTCGGCGATGACGTGCACGTAGCGGCCGCCGGATTCGTCCATGTAGTCGCGTCGGGCGCCGGCGACGTCGGCCACGGCGGTGGCCATGGGGGCGTGGATACCGAGGCTGGTGCGGGTGGTGGACGCCGCGCCGCCGCCGAAGCCGACGAGCACGCCGGCCGCGCCGGTGCGCATCAGGTGCAGCGCCGCGGTGTAGGTGGCGGCGCCGCCGACGATGACGGGCACGTCGAGGTCGTAGATGAACTTCTTGAGATTCAGCGGCTCCTGGTTGCGCGAGACGTGCTCGGCGCTGACCGTGGTGCCGCGGATGACGAAGAGGTCGACGCCGGCGGCGACGACGGTCTCATAGAGCTCCTGGGTGCGCTGCGGCGACAGGGCGGCCGCGACGGTGACGCCGGCGGCGCGGATCTCGGCGAGACGCTCGGTGACCAGGGCCGGCTTGATCGGCTCGGCGTAGATCTCCTGCATGCGCGCCGTGGTCTTGTCGGCGGGCAGCTCACGGATCTCGGCCAGCAGCGGCTCCGGGTTCTCGTACCGGGTCCAGAGTCCCTCGAGGTCCAGGACACCGAGGCCGCCCAGCTGGCCCATCATGATCGCCGTCGTCGGGGAGACGACGGAGTCCATCGGGGCGGCAAGGAACGGGATGTCGAACTGGTACGCGTCGATGGACCAGCCGACCGACACATCCTCGGGGTCACGGGTGCGCCGACTGGGCACCACCGCGATGTCGTCGAAGGCGTATACGCGGCGTGCGCGCTTGGACCGGCCGATTTCGATTTCCATACTCACCCGCTCAGTTTAGTCGCAGCCCGCACTCAGCCCCGCCCCCGACCCTTCTGTTGCCAAAACGGACATGTGCGCCCGGCGTACCGGGCGCACATGTCCGTTAGGGCAACAGTTGCGAGATGTTAGCGGCGGTAGTTGGGCGCCTCAACCACGATCTGCACGTCGTGGGGGTGGCTCTCCTTCAGGCCCGCGGCGGTGATGCGCACGAACTTGCCCTTCTGCTTGAGCTCGTCAATGGTGCGCGCACCCACGTAGAACATCGACTGGCGCAGCCCGCCGATGAGCTGGTACGCCACGTTCGACACCGGGCCACGGTAGGGCACCTGGCCCTCGATGCCCTCGGGGATGAGCTTGTCGTCGCTGGGCACATCCGACTGGAAGTAACGGTCCTTGGAGTAGGAGGTCTTGTTGCCACGGGTCTGCAGCGCGCCCAGCGATCCCATGCCGCGGTAGGTCTTGAACTGCTTGCCGTTGACGAAGACGAGCTCGCCGGGGCTTTCGTCGCAGCCGGCCAGCAGGGAGCCGAGCATCACTGTGTCGGCGCCGGCGACGAGCGCCTTGGCGATGTCACCGGAGTACTGCAGTCCGCCGTCGGCGATGACCGGCACGCCGGTCTCCCGTGCGGCCAGGGAAGCCTGGTAGACCGCGGTGATCTGAGGCACGCCCACGCCGGCGACAATGCGGGTGGTGCAGATCGAGCCGGGGCCCACGCCCACCTTGATGGCATCCGCGCCCGCGTCGATGAGCGCCTGCGCGCCGGAGCGGGTGGCGACGTTGCCGCCGATGACGTCGACGTCGGCGAAGGCCGAGTCGGACTTCAGCTTGCGGATGATCTCGAGCACGCCGGCACTGTCGCCGTTGGCGGTGTCGACCACGAGAACGTCCACGCCCGCCTCGAGCAGGGCGGATGCCCGGCGCCAGGCGTCACCGAAGAAGCCGATGGCCGCGCCGACGCGCAGGCGCCCGGCGTCGTCCTTGGTGGCGTTGGGGTATTCCTCGCTCTTGTCGAAGTCCTTGACGGTGATCAGGCCGGTCAACCGGCCGGCGTCGTCGACGAGCGGCAGCTTCTCGATCTTGTGGGTGGCGAAGATGGCCACGGCGTCCATGGGGGCCATGCCCACCTTGCCGGTGATCAGCGGCGACGTGGTCATGACCTCGCGCACCCGGGTGGTGTGCTTGGCCACGGCGGAGACGAAGCGCATGTCGCGGTTGGTGATGATGCCCACGAGCACACCGTCGTTGTCGACGACCGGCAGGCCGCTGATGCGGAACTGCCCGCAGAGGGCATCCACCTCGGCCACGGTGGCGTCGGGCGAAGTCGTTACCGGATTGGTAATCATGCCGGATTCGCTGCGCTTGACCAGGTCCACCTGCTCGGCCTGGTCGGCGATCGACAGGTTGCGGTGCAGGATGCCCAGGCCGCCTTCACGAGCCATGGCGATGGCCATGCGGGTCTCGGTGACGGTGTCCATCGCGCTGGACAACAGCGGGGTCGCGACGCTGATTCTGCGGGTTAGCCGGGACTTTGTCTCGGCCTCGCTCGGAATTACGTCGGTGTGACCCGGCAGGAGAAGGACGTCGTCGTAGGTGAGTCCGGTGAAACCGAACGGATCTGGCTGATCCATGAAACCCCTTTTGCATTCGCGGATATGGAAAAAAGTCCGGAAATCCCTGGGATGCAACCGGTACTCAATGTTAAGCGACGATGCGCTTGGCGCATTCCGCGATCCAAAATCGATTGCCCTAAATTCGGCGTACGAAACATATGCGACATAATCGGCACGTACTGTCAGCAAGGTCGCTGGCAGGCAAGTCCGTGCCAGTTCGAATACGCACCGACGGTGCCGCCATGGAGGTGCAGTGAGCAATACACACGCTGTCCGCAGATTCACGCCCAGGATGATGGTGCTGCTTTTCGGCCTACTCCTGGCCGCCCTGACGTTTTCAACGTTCGCGGCGAGCGCGGCTCATGCCGACGAGATCAACACTGACCAGTACGAATATGTGCTCTCGGGAAATGTGCAATTCGGTGGCGAACCCATCGAAGACGTGCTCATCTCCGTTGAAGGCTCCGGCTACGAGGCCGAGGTCGTCACGGATGCCGAGGGCAAGTGGCGCATCGGCGTTCCGGAGAAGGAGACCTACACGGTCACCCTCGACGAGGACACTCTCCCTAAAGGTGTGGTCGTCGCCAAGGGCGGTGCCGAGATCGAAGCCGAGTTCGGCCTCACCGCGTCGAAGTCGGTGAACTTCTTCCTCGGCGAGGGCGAACGCACGACGGTCAGCTTCTTCGACCAGTTCGTGAACCGCTTCGTCAACGGCCTGAACTTCGGTTTGCTGCTGGCCTTGGCCGCGATCGGCATGTCGCTGATCTTCGGCACCACGGGCCTGAGCAACTTCGCGCACGCGGAGATGATCACCTTCGGCGCGTTGGCCACCCTCACCCTCAGCACGACGCTCGGGCTGCCGATCTGGCTGGCGATCCTGTTGGCGATCGCCCTCAGCGGCCTGTTGGGCTTCGGGCTCGACGCCACCATCTGGAAACCCCTGCGGAAGAAGGGCGTCGGGTTGATCCCGCTGATGATCGTCAGCATCGGCCTCTCGCTGGCGCTGCGGTACACCTTCCAGCTGTTCTACGGCGGCGGCACCAGCCAGCTGCCCGGCTCCGGCATGACCGACCTCAAGTTCGGCCCGATCTCGCTGTCGCCGATCGACCTCGCCAGCATGGGTATCAGCATCGTCGTGCTTCTCGCGGTCTCCTACTTCCTGCTGCGCACCCGGATCGGCAAGGCCACCAGGGCCGTTTCCGACAACCCCAGCCTCGCCTCCGCCAGCGGCATCGACGTGGATGGTGTCATCCGCATCGTCTGGATCGTCGGCGGGTCGCTCGCCGGCCTCTCCGGTGTGCTCTGGGCCTACTTCCGGCCGGGGGTCAGTTGGGACATGGGCTTCCAGATCCTGCTGCTGGTCTTCGCTGCCACCACCCTCGGCGGTCTCGGAACGGCGTTCGGCGCCCTCGTGGGATCGATCATCGTGGGCCTGTTCGTCGAGCTGTCGACGCTGTGGATTCCGTCCGACCTGAAATACGTCGGTGCACTTGTCGTTTTGATCCTGGTGCTGCTGCTTCGGCCGCAAGGCATCTTGGGTCGCAAAGAGAGAATTGGCTAGGGGCTGACGATGATCGACTGGGGAGCAATCTTTAGCAACGCGGCCGTCGAGCTGATCAGCCCGACCACCGCCGCCTACGCCCTCGCGGCGTTGGGACTGGCAATTCACTTCGGCTATACCGGCCTGCTCAACTTCGGCCAGGCCGGCTTCATGGCCCTCGGCGCCTATGGGTACGCCATCTCGACCCTCAGCTTCGGCTTCCCGGTCTGGGCGGCGGTGCTCGTCGGGATCGGCGCATCCGTGATCTTCGCGTTGGTTCTGGGTATCCCGACCCTGCGGTTGCGGGCGGACTACCTGGCCATCGTCACCATCGCGGCCGCGGAGATCGTGCGCCTGCTGTTCACGACCAACACCTTCGAACCGATCACCGGTTCGGCCAACGGGCTCAGCGGGTACAAGGGCGGATTCGCTGCCCTCAACCCGATCCCCGACGGCACCTACGGGTTCGGTCCGTTCGAGTACAACGCCTACGACTGGTGGCTGCGCATCGTGGCCTGGACCATCGTGATCCTCGCCTGCCTGTTCACCTGGCAGATCATGCGCAGCCCGTGGGGCCGCGTGATCAAGGGCATCCGCGAGGACGAAGACGCCGTTCGCGCCCTAGGCAAGAACGTGTACTTCTACAAGATGCAGTCACTGATCCTCGGTGGCGTCTTCGGCACCATCGCGGGCATGATCTTCGTGCTGCCGCGTGCCGTGGTGCCGTCGAACTACCAGACCTCGCTGACGTTCTTCGTCTACGCCATCCTGCTGCTCGGTGGAGCGGCGACCATCCTCGGTCCGGTCATCGGCTCGATGGTCTTCTGGGTGCTGCTGTCGTTCTTCTCCGGGTTCATCGCCCGGGCCGTGGAGGCCGGCTGGATCCCGTTCCTGACGAGCATCCAGGCCGGACAGCTGCGTTTCATCCTGGTGGGCGTCGCGATCATGCTCATTGTGATCTACAGACCCCAGGGCATCTTCGGAAACAAGAAGGAGCTGGCTTTTGTCAAGTAACAGTGTTCCCACCGGCAAGCCCGTCAAGACAGTTGACATGCACATCGGCGAGGCCGTCCCCGGCTGCAAGAAGAAGGACCCGATCCTCGTGGTCGACGACGTCAGCCGCACCTTCGGCGGCCTCAAGGCGGTGGATGTCGAGCACCTCGAGATTCCCCGCGGCGCCATCACCGCTCTGATCGGGCCGAACGGGGCCGGCAAGACCACCCTGTTCAACCTGCTCACCGGGTTCGACAAGCCCGACACCGGCTCGTGGACCTTCGAGGGCACCCCCATCGGCGGCATGGCCGCTTTCAAGGTCGCCAGAATGGGACAGGTCCGCACGTTCCAGCTCACCAAGGCCCTCGGCCTGCTCACGGTGATGGACAACATGCTGCTCGGCGCGAAGGCACAGGTCGGCGAGAACCTGTTCCGCGCCATCCTGCCGTTCCTCTGGCGTCAGCAGGAGGCCGACAACAAGGTCAAGGCGCTGGACCTGCTCACCCGGTTCAAGCTCGACACCAAGAAGGACGACTACGCGGCCAGCCTCTCCGGCGGGCAGCGCAAGCTCCTCGAAATGGCGCGGGCGCTGATGAGCGACCCGACCCTGGTGATGCTCGACGAGCCCATGGCCGGGGTCAACCCGGCGTTGACCCAGTCGCTGCTCGACCACATCCTCAACCTCAAGGCCGAAGGCATGAGCGTGCTCTTCGTTGAGCACGACATGCACATGGTGCGGCACATCGCCGACTGGGTGATCGTGATGGCCGAGGGCAAGGTGGTCGCCGAGGGCGACCCGCACGAGGTGATGCGCAACCAGGCTGTCATCGACGCGTACCTGGGCCAGCACCACGACGAGGACCTCGGCGAGGATCCCGACGCCGAGAAGGAACATGTCGGAGCCATTAAGGAGCTGCTCGATGACGAACTCTAGCCCGCTGATCGACGCCACCCCGGCCCCGGTGCGGAAGGCGGTCGTCGAGGTCAAGAACGTGACGGCCGGGTACGTGCCCGGCGTCAACATCCTCAACGAATGCTCGCTCACCGCCTACGACGGCGAACTGATCGGCATCATCGGCCCGAACGGGGCCGGCAAGTCGACCCTGCTCAAGTCGATTTTCGGCCTGGTCAAGGTGCGCGAGGGCGAGATCCGGTTGCGCGGTGACGACATCACGAACCTCAAGGCCAACAAGCTGGTCGCCAAGGGCGTGGGCTTCGTGCCGCAGACCAACAACGTCTTCCCGACGCTGACGATCCAGGAGAACCTGGAGATGGGCATGTACCAGAGGCCCAAGGGCCTGGCCGAGCGGCTCGAGTTCGTCACCGAGATCTTCCCGGAGCTGCGCAAGCGCCTCGGCCAGCGGGCCGGGTCGCTATCCGGCGGCGAGCGCCAGATGGTGGCGATGTCGCGGGCGCTGATGATGGGCCCGCACGTGCTGCTGCTCGACGAGCCTTCGGCCGGTTTGTCCCCGGTGCGTCAGGACGAGGCGTTCCTGCGGGTGAAGGAGATCAACAAGGCCGGCGTGACCACGATCATGGTGGAGCAGAACGCCCGCCGCTGCCTGCAGATCTGCGACCGAGGCTACGTGCTCGATCAGGGGCGGGATGCCTACACCGGCACCGGGCGGGAGCTGCTGAACGACCCCAAGGTGATCGGCCTGTACCTGGGCACCCTGGGTCAGGACGACTAGCCCTCCCCGCAGCATCCGCACCACCGACTTGCCCCGTTGCGGACGAGTTACCCCGGTCTACCGGGGCAACTGGTCCGCAGCGGGGCATTTCGCGTTTCACCGGCGGCGCCAGGAGCCGTTCTGACGCCGTTGGCCGCCCCAGCCGCGCAGCTTCCGCGCCTCCGCCGTCTAAAGACCAGCAGCGGGCCCGTGGCGGCCGCCATCCACACTGCGCCCATCTCCTCGCCGCCGTCCACTGCCGCCGCCCTGCCGCCGCCCACGGCTGCCGCTCCCCCTGGCCGGCAGCCGGCGCCCCGTCACTCGGCGGTGACCGGCCACCGGGCACGCGAAAGGGCCCCGGCCGAAGCCGGGGCCCTTCTGTGCGTGTCGCGGTACGTCTGCTGTGGTGTACCGCGAGTCAGCGGGGGTGACTAGTTGATGCGGCTGTACTTGTTGTCTGCACCGAATTCGAAGATGCCGATGGTTGCGTCGGTCGGGTCGCCGTTCTCGTCGAACGTGATCGTGCCGGAGTAACCGTCGTAGTCGATCTGCTTGCCCTCGGCGAGGAGCGCGGCGCCCGACGCGAAGTCGGTGACCTTCTCGCCCTCACCGGAGCCACCGGATACCTGCTGGAGGTACTTGGCGATCGACTCACCCGACACGTCGTTGGCTGCGAACGCAGCCAGGGCGATCAGGATGACGGCGTCGTAGGATTCAGCCGCGTAGCTGAAGTCCGTCAGGGCCGGGTCGATCTCGAGCAGACGGCCGGTGAAGTCACCGAGGGTCGCGGTGTCCAGGCCGGGCAGCGTGCCCTTCGAGCCCTCGATCAGGCCGGCAGCGAAGTCCTCGCTGTAGTCGGCCAGGTTGCCGTCGACGAAGTACAGCTTGTCACCGGGGAAGCCGCTCGCCACGAGGTCCGGGGTGATGACCTTGGCCTGGTCGAACGTGATCAGAGCGATCGCGTCGGGGTTGGCCGCGGTGACTTCGGCGATCTGGGCCGAGAAGTTGGCGTCGCCTTCGTTGAAGCTCGCGCTGGCGACGACCTCTCCGCCGGCAGCCTCGAAGGCCGTGGTGGTGAACTCGGCCAGGCCGGTTCCGTAGGCGTCGTTGAGCACGATCAGGCCCAGGGTGCTGTTGCCGTCTTCGGCGATCAGGTTGCCCAGGACTTCACCCTGCAGGATGTCGGACGGAGCGGTGCGCCAGAAGAGCCCCTTGTCGTCGTAGTCCGTGAAGTCGGCCGAGGTGTTGGCCGGCGAGAACTGCACGACGCCGGCGCCGGTGATCTGGTCGATGACGGTCTTGGAGACACCCGAGGACGCCGCACCGACGATCGCCGAGACATCCTGCGAGAGCAGGTCGGTCACGGAGACGGTGGCGGTATCGGTCGTGGTGTCGCCCGAGTCGCGGAGGATGGCTTCGATGTCGATGCCCAGGCCGGCAGCGTTGATCTCCTCGACGGCGAGCTGAACACCGGCTTCTTCGGGCGGGCCGAGGAAGGCGAGTCCACCACTCTGGGGGAGGATCGTGCCGACCTTCAGGTCCAGGGCGCGGTCGCCGGCGGTGATCTCAGCGACAGTGCTTTCCGCCGCGGGTGCGTCCGAAGCGGCCGGCTCGGCTGCGTCGGTGCTGCATCCGGTGAGCAGAAGGGCGCTGACGCCGAAGATGGCGACGCCGGTGACGACGGCGCGGGCCGAGCGGGAGGCCGAGGCCTTCGCGAATACGCTCATGTTGCTCCTAGGGTAAGGGGAATCGAAGGTTAGAGCACGGCAAACGATC
Organism: Cryobacterium zongtaii; assembly: GCF_002909375.1. Lineage (GTDB taxonomy): Bacteria > Actinomycetota > Actinomycetes > Actinomycetales > Microbacteriaceae > Cryobacterium > Cryobacterium zongtaii. The sequence continues at coordinate 136,830 of NZ_PPXD01000001.1, read as the reverse complement.
GTTGCCGTGCTGCAAAGGTATTCACCCGAACGACATCAAACAAGGCGGTCGTGTTACAGCCGTGTAACGCGACCAAATCGTTACGAACGGCCCCCTGATCAGGATGCTTGGCTCTGAGCCCCTAAATCGGGTCGATAACCGGCCGGCGCTGCGCCCGCCCCGCGCGCACCATATCGACGGTCAGCACGATCAGCGCGAGCCAGACCAACCCGAATCCGAGCCACCGTTCCGGCGGCATCGGCTCGTGCAGGATGACCACGCCGGCGATGAATTGCAGCACCGGTGCGAGGTACTGCACGAGTCCCATCGTGGTCAACGGCAGGCGCCGGGACGCGGCCGCGAAGAAGAGCAGCGGCACCGCGGTGAGCACACCGGTGCCGATCAGCGCGATGGTGTGCACCGTCGAGACGGTGCCGAAGGTGAGGCCGGAGATCAGCGAAACCACGACCAGTTGGATGATCGCGATCGGCGTGAGCCAGAGAGTTTCCAGGGTCAGCCCGGAGAGCGCGTCGATGTGACCGCCGACCCGCTTCTTGATCAGGCCGTAGAAGCCGAAGGAGAACGCCAGGATCAGGGAGATCCAGGGCACGGTGCCGTAGCCGACGCTGAGCACGATCACGGCGATGAAGCTGATCACCACGGCAGCCCACTGGGCCCTGCGCAGCTTCTCGTGCAGCACCAGGACGCCCAGCAGCACCGTGATGATCGGGTTGATGAAATAGCCCAGCGCCGTTTCGACGACGCGGCCGCTCAGGGTGCCGAGGATGAAGGTCTGCCAGTTGATGAAGATCAGCACCCCGGCCAGCCCCATCGTCCACACGATGCGCGGCGAACGCAGTGCGGCCACGAGCGGCCGCCAGGCCCGGGTGGCCAGGATCAGGACCGCGCAGAACACCAGCGAGAACAGCACCCGCCAGGCCACGATCTCGAACGCTCCGGTCGGGGCCAGGAAAAGGAAATACAGCGGCAGGAATCCCCACATGCCGTAGGCGCAGATCGCGAAGATCAGGCCCGTGCTCGCGGAACTGCGGACCGGGCGCATCCCGCTCCGGGCGGCATCCACCGGCTCGGTCGGCTCGGCGGCCCCGGTGGGATCTGTCGGATTCTCGTGCACGTTGTTACCCCTCTGGACGCGAAAAATCCCGGATGGCCGAGGCCATCCGGGATTCAACGATATGCGGTGTGACTAGCGAACGACGACCGCGAGAACGTCGCGAGCCGACAGAACGAGGAGGTCCTCGCCACCGAACTTGACTTCGGTTCCACCGTACTTGGAGTAGATCACCTTGTCGCCGACGGCGACGTCGAGCGGGATGCGGTTGCCGTTGTCGTCAATGCGGCCGGGGCCGACGGCGACAACTTCGCCTTCCTGGGGCTTCTCTTTGGCGGTGTCCGGGATCACAAGTCCGGAAGCGGTGGTCTGTTCTGCATCCACCTGCTTGATGACGATGCGATCTTCGAGCGGCTTGATGGAGACCGACACGGTTGACCTCTTTCTTAGCTAAGACGTAGTTAGCAGACTCACAGCGAGAGTGCTAAGTCGAGTTTAGGGCGCAACTGGCACTCACGCAACGTGAGTGCCAGAGTGCTCGGGGTGCGGCCCGGTTTGGCTTGATAGGTTTGCGGGATGGAACGCGCCGAGCTCGTTGAGCTGCTCTCACCCGAAGGCCTGCGCCTGCTGGACTCCCTGCCCGTCTACGAGGCCGGTGCCGACGTCGTGCGCACGGTCAGTGCCCTACGCAAGGCCGGGCACTCCCCCGCCCTGGTCAACGCGGTGCTCTACCAGTCCCGGCTGCGGGCGAAGGCGACGGGCAAGTTCGGCGACTTTGCCAGCCGGATGCTGTTCACCGAGGCCGGCCTGGAGCAGGCCACCCGGTTGCGGGTCGCCGCCCTGCACGCCGGCCGGTTCGTGGAGGCCGGCCTCACCCGGGTCGCCGACGTGGGCTGCGGCATCGGCGGCGACGCCATGGCGATGGCCGCGATGGAGCTGACGGTGACCGCGATCGACGTCGACGAGGTCACCGCCACGGTCGCCAGCTTCAACCTCGCCCCCTTCCCGACCTCTTCAGTGCGCTGCGCCGACGCGGCCGACATCGACCCCACCGAGTTCGACGCGCTCTGGTTCGACCCGGCCCGCCGCACGGCCGGGCACGGCAACACCAGCCGGCTCACCCGGTCAGAGGACTACTCCCCCAACCTCGATGACGTCTACGCGCTGAGCAAACGGATGCCCGTCGGCGTCAAGCTCGGTCCCGGCCACGACCGCGACCAGATCCCCGAGACCGCGGAGGCCCAGTGGGTGTCGGTGGACGGCAAGCTGGTGGAGATGGGTCTGTGGTTCGGTGCGCTCGCGCGACCGGGCATCCGCCGGTCGGCGCTGCTGCTCAGCAAGGACGGAGTCGCGGAGCTGACCGCGGCTGCCGACAGCGAGGATGTGGCTGTCGGCGAGCTCGGCGACTACGTGTACGAACCCGACGGCGCCATCATCCGCGCCCGGCTGATCGGTGACCTCGCCAGATCGATGGAGGCGTCGATGCTCAGCGAGGGCTTGGCCTACCTGACCAGCCCGACGCTGACCCGCACCCCGTTCGCCACGGCGTTCCGGGTGCTCGAGGTGCTGCCCACCGACGAGAAGAAGCTGCGGCTGGCGCTGGCTGAACGGAAGATCGGCACCCTGGAGATCAAGAAGCGCGGCGTGGATGTGGATCCGGCGACCCTGCGCACCCGGTTGAAGCTCAAGGGTCCGGAGTCGGCCACCCTGGTGGTGACCCGCGCGGCCGGGCACAAGGTGGCGCTGCTGGTGGAACGGGTCTGACCGGCGTCAGCCGGCTCGCGGGTTCGGCTCAGCCGAAGTAGGCGGGCAGCATCCGGGTGATCACGACGAACCACAGCACCGCCATCAGGATGCCCAGCAGACCGCTGAGCAGGCCGAGGAGCCAGAGGCCGCCGGAGCGGCGCTCCACGTACCTGGCCACCAGAGCGAGCACGACCGCGGCGATGCTCAGGGGCGCCCCCCAGATCACGAATATGCCGGCCAGTACCCCGAGCACCCCGCAGACCGCGGCAGCGACGCTGAGACCACGGCGGGCCGCATGGGTCTGGATCTCGGCGGTGGTGTACACGTAGGGCACCCACTCGGTGGGCGCGGTGATGGTGGACTCGTAGGCGAGCTCGCCGGCGACCGGCGGCCGGGTCAGGTCGGGCGAACGCCCGGCGGGTGCCCGCAGCTCAGCGGCCCTGGCCTCGGCAGCCCGCGCCTGTGCGCGCGACAACGCCGGCGTCCCGGCGGGCGGAACTGACTGCTCCCGCTCCGCCCGGGTTTTGGGCTGCCCGGACTGCGACATGCGTGTGGACTCGATTCTCGACTACTCGCTGTGCGGCTAGTAGTTGTAATTGTTCATCGGCACGGTCGCGAACACCAGCGCCCAGAGCAGAATGCTCAGCAGCGCCAGGGCGATACCCACGAAGCCTGTGATGATCCCGGTCAGCCAGAAGCCCTTGCCGTTCGGTTCCTTGTTGCGGGCGATGAAACCCAGTACCACGCCGGCGGCCGGCAAGATGATGGCGAGGATGCCACCGAAAATCGGGAAGAACGCGACCGGGGACCCGAGGATGCCGATGACACCGGCGATCATCGACAGGATGCTCAGGATCGGCTGCTTGGTGGCCGACGGCATCCCGGGCTGGCCGGCGTAGTAGCCGGCGGCGGGGCCACCAGAGGGCGGCGGGGTGCCGTAACCGGAGCCCGGCGGGGTGTAGCCCGGCGGCGGCGAACCGTAGGGCGGCGGCGGGGTGCCCTCGCTCGGGGCGGGCGGGCCGTAGGCGGGCGGCGGCGTCGGCTGGCCGGTCGGACTCACCGGCGGAACCGGCGGCGGCTGCTGGGCGCCCGACGGGGTGGATTCGGCATCGCCGGCGGGGTCGCTCCGGCGATCCGGCGGGTCGCCGGCCGCGCTGTCCTGCGGGAAGTCGGGCACCTGCGGCACGTCGGGGACCTGCGGCACGCTGGGAACCTGGGGAACCTCGGGATGTGGTGTGTTCGGATCGGTCATGATCGTCATTCCTTTCCTGTGAACGCCTGGTCTGATCCAGGCCGCCCGGCCGCCCGATCGGGCGGCCGGGGTGGCCGGCGAGCGCGGTCTGCCGAGCCTTCTAGTAGGTGGTGTACGAGCCTTCGCTGATGCCCGCCATGATCACGCCGATCGTGACGATGAGGAAGATGAGTCCGCTGATCAGGCCGACGTAGCCGAGCACGAGGCCGGCGATGGCGAGGCCCCGACCCTTTTCGCCGGTGCGCTTGATCTGGCTGAGCGCAATGTGGCCGCAGATCACGGCGGCGAGGGACACGAAGAACGCGCTGACCAGGGAGATGATCGCGAGAACGTTCCACTTATCGCCGGCGGCCGGCTGCCCGTAGCCCTGCGGTGCGTAGGCCTGCGGGGCGGCGGGTGCGGCGCCGTAGGCCGGGGCGGCCGGGGTTGCACCGTAGGCCGGCGGCGCGGGCGGGGCGTACGCCGGCGGCGGAGTGGGCTCGTTCGAGTCCGGCTTGTTCACGGGGGGCTGGTTCGGGTCGGTCATGGGTGACTCCTTCACGTGGTGCAGCGTAGGGAATGCAAGGGCACTGGGTGCGATGGGTGCCATAGTGGCACCCGCGCCGTGGGGGTGTCAACGTGCTGGCTCTGCGTAAAACCCCCACCATGACAGTATCGCGTCCGCGCGAGAAACTCTTGGTGAGATGCGGTTTCAGGCCTGGATGAGGCCCACCGGGAGGGTGGAGTCCGCCCCGAAATCGAGGTTGGAGGGCGCGTGCCCGGCCATGATCAGCTGCGCGCCGAGCGCCGCGATCATGGCGCCGTTGTCGGTGCAGAGCGACAGGGGCGGGATGCGCAGCGCGATACCGGCCGCATCCGTGCGCTCCTGGGCCACCTGGCGCAACCGCGCATTGGCGATCACCCCGCCGCCGAGCAGCAGCCTGGGCACCCCGAGGTCGGTGCAGGCCGCGACGGCTTTGGTGAGCAGCACGTCGACGACGGCCTCGCGGAAGCTCGCCGCAACGTCATTGATCGGCACGGTTTCGCCGGCGTCACGCTTCTGTTCCACCCACCGGGCCACCGAGGTCTTCAGGCCGGAGAAGGAGAAGTCATAGCGATGCTTGGCGACATCCTTCTGGTGGCTGAGGCCGCGCGGGAAACGGATGGCGGCAGGGTCGCCGGTGGCCGCGACCCTGTCGATCTGCGGCCCGCCGGGGTAGGGCAGGCCGAGCACCCTGGCGACCTTGTCGAAGGCCTCGCCGGCGGCATCGTCGATGGTCTCGCCGAGCAGCTCCACGTCGGAAACCAGGTCGCGCACCAGCAGCAGCGAGGTGTGCCCCCCGGAGACCAGCAGGGCGATGGTGGGGTACTCCAGCGGCGCATCTGTGTCGACGCCCTCGCCGCGCAGCAGGTCGGCGCCCACGTGGCCGACGAGGTGGTTGACGGCGTAGATCGGCACGTCCAGCGCCACCGCGAGCGATTTGGCAGCGCCGACACCGACCATGAGTGCACCGGCGAGGCCGGGTCCGCTGGTGACGGCGATGGCGTCGATCTCGTCGAGCCGGATGCCGGCTTCAGCGACGGCCGCGTGGATGGCGGGCACCATCTCTTCGAGGTGGGCGCGAGCGGCAACCTCCGGCACGACGCCGCCGTAGCGGGCATGCTCGTCCATCGACGAGGCGATGGTGTTGGAGAGCAAGGTGGTGCCGCGCACAATGCCGATGCCGGTCTCGTCGCAGGAGGTTTCGATGCCGAGCACCAGCGGGTTGGTGCGGTTGAGCGGGCGGGCCGGGGCGGCTGATGCTGCAGGGGCGGCGGCGGGTGCGGCCGGGTCGGCGGCGGGCCGCGCGGCGGCGGCATCCGTGAACTGCATCTCGGCGGGCGGAATGGGCAGGCGCATCACGATCGCATCCACGTTGTCTGGTTGGTAGTAGCCCCGGCGAACGCCGAGGTCTTCGAAGCCGAGCGAGCGGTACAGGTGCTGGGCGCCGGGGTTGTCGGCGCGCACCTCGAGGAAGGTCTCGCGGGCTCCGCGCTTGCGGGCCTCGGTGATCAGGCTGAGCATGAGAACCCGGCCGAGCCCGCGGCCGCGGGCCTCTTCGGCCACGGCGATGGTCTGGATGTCGCTCTCCGGCGAGCGCAACGCCGCCTGCAGTCCGGCGTACGCGACGATGTGCTCCGGCGAGTCCGGCGGGAAGGCGACCAGGTAGTAGCAGCCCGGGTCGGCGACATCCCGGGCCATCATCTCGGTGGACCAGGCGTCGTTTTCGAAGATGTGCGTCTCCAGGGCCATGATCGCCTCGACGTCGGCGGGCTGGGCGCGGCGCAGCTGCCAGGTCATCAGCTCACCCGCTTGGGACCGTTTTTGGACACCGTCACGTCGGGTGAGCGCAGGTAGAGCGCCTCGTCGGCGGCAAACGGTCGGCCGGCCGCGAAGGCGAGTTCGGCGACCATCCCGAGGTCGCCGGCCGAGATGGTGGCGGCGTCGAGGCGGGGCAGGCCGGCGTGCACGAAGTCGGCCTCGAGCAGCTCGGCCGGTTTGGCCAGGGCCGGGGCGCCGAGACGCACCGGGAGGTGCTCGGCATCCGCCCCGCTGTACGCGGACCAGTAGACCTCGCGGCGCCGGGCGTCGGTGACCACGAGCAGCGGGCCGGTGTGGCCGGTGCGGTAGTGGCCGTAGGCGATGGCGTCGTGGCTGACCACGGGAACGAGAGGGCGCCCGATGCCCAGCGCGAAGACCCGGGCGGCGGCGATGCCGACGCGGAGGCCGGTGAACGGTCCGGGGCCCATGCCGCCGACGACGCCGGAGAGCGCCGAGACGGGGATGGCGGCCTCGGTGAGGCACTCCTGGATGAGGCGGCCGACCACCTCGGCGTGCCGCATGGTGTCGGGGACACCGCGTTCGGCGATCACGCCTTGGGTCAGGTCGACGACGGCGACGCTGGTGCCGGCGGAGGTATCGATGGCGAGGAGCACCCGTCCAGCCTATGCGGCCCGGGCGCCTCCGCCCGCCGGGTGCCTCGCCGGCTCGTTCCCGGGCAACTGTTGCCGAATCGGACATTTGCGTCCGGCACACCGGGACCATTCGTCCGCACGGGTAACAGTTGGGTGCGGGGCGGGTGGGCGTCAGGCGCGCTTGGTGCGGAGGGCCTTCACCGTGAGCTGCCCGGCGGCGAGAATCAGCAGCACGGCGAACAGGATGCTCGACAGGCGCGGCGGGATCAGCACGGCCAGGGCCACCCCGGGCACCGCCGCGACGGTGGCAGCGGCGCCGACCACGAGGCCGGCGGGCAGATCGACGAGCCCGGCGCGCAGGTTGGCGATGGTGCCGACGAGGCTCGTGGGCACCAACACCAGCAACGAGGTGCCCTTGGCGATGAGGTCGCTCACGCCGAACACCGCCACGAGGGCCGGCACCGCGATCACTCCCCCGCCGATGCCGAACAGACCGGATGCGATGCCCATCGTCAGCCCCAGAGCGAGGTAGCCCAGCACCACGACCCAGCTCAGCTCGAGGGCGGCTCCGCGTTCCGGCTCCACGACAAGCATGCGCGCGGCCACCACGATGAGCAGCGCGATGAAGAGCCAGCGCAGCCAGAACAGCGGGATGCGCTGCAGCAGGTTGCTGCCGATCAGGGCGCCGACCACGGCGCCGGCGGCGATGATCGCGCCGGCGATCAGGTCGATGTGGCCGTTGGCCAGGTAGGTGAGCGACCCCACGATGGAAGTGGGCACGATCGCGGCCAGCGACGTGGTGGCCGCCCGGCGCTGGTCCATGCGCACCAGCGAGATGAGCAGGGGCACCATCACGATGCCGCCGCCGACACCGAACAGTCCGGAGAGCAGTCCACCGATGACGCCGGTGAGGACGAGGGCGCTCCAGTACCAGGCGCCGGTCGGCCGGGCGGCGGTCATGCGTGCACCGGCTCATCCGGGCCGGCCGGGTCGGAGCGGAAGCCGAGGCCGTCCTGCCAGCGCGGTCCGTGGCCGGTCACCGTGACGGTGCGCGGTTCGGGCAGGTCCAGGGCGACGGCATCGTCGATGTCGGCGTCCGGGTCGGCCTGCGAGGCGCCGAGCGGACGCTCGATCTCCATGTCCAGCCACGATTCGGTGATCCCCTCGAGCAGGCCGCGGCCCCACTCCACCACCACGATCGAGCGGGCGAAGTCGATGTCGAGGTCGTCCAGCTCCATCGCGCTGCTCAACCTGTAGGCATCCACGTGCACCAGCGGCGGTCCGCCGATCGTGCTCGGATGCGTGCGGGCGAGAACGAAGGTGGGGCTGGTGACCGCGCCGCGCACGCGCAAGCCCTCGCCGAGGCCGCGGGTGAAGGTGGTCTTACCGGCGCCGAGCGGGCCGGTGAGCACCATCAGATCACCGGCGCGCAGCAGCCCGGCCATTTCCAGGCCGAAGGCGTGCATGGTTTCGGGGTCGGCGATCGTGCGGCGCATCGGGCTACGACCTCGTGGTTTCGGTGCTGTCGGCGTCGGTCAGGGACCCAGATCCCACATACCGACGCGGCACCCGGGCACCCACCCGGGTGACGATGTCGTAGTTGATGGTTCCCGCGGCGGCGCCCCACTCGGCGGCGGTGGGCACCCCGGCCGCAGCGTCGCCGAACAGCACCACCACGTCGCCGACGGCGACAGGGTCGGTGCCCACGTCTACAAGGAACTGGTCCATCGCGACGCGGCCCACCACGGGGTACTGGGTTCCGTTGATGGCCACCCTGGCGGCGTTCATGGCCTGCCGGGGTACCCCGTCGGCGTAACCCAGCGGCACCAGGGCGAGGGTGGTGTCGGCGGTGGCGCGCCACAGGTAGTCGTAGGAGACGCCCGCGCCGGCGGCGACCCGGCGCACGGCGGCGACCCGGCCGCGCAGAGTCATGGCCGCGGTCAGGCCGAGGTCGGCGGCATCCGCGTCGGCGAAGGGCGACTGCCCGTAAATACCGATGCCCAACCGCACCATCGAGTAGCGGGCGGCGGGCAGGCGCAGGGCGGCGGCCGTGGACGCCAGATGGGCGAGGTCGATGGTGAGTCCGGCGGCGGTAGCGGCCTCCAGCCCGCGGCCGAAGCTGGCGATGGCGGCGAGGTCGTCGTCGGGTGAGGTGTTGGCCAGGTGGCTGAACAGGCCGCGCACCCGCAGCCGGTCGACGCGCTCGAACGCGGCAGCGAGGCCCAGCACCTCGGCCCAGTCCGATTCGTCGACGCCGTTGCGGTTGAGGCCGGTCTCGAGTTTGATCTGCACGGATGCGGGCCGGCCCAGTGCGTTGGCGGCCGCCGCGACCTCGCGCACCTGCCGCGCCGACGACAGTCCGAGGTCGATGTCCGCGGCGATGGCGGCGGCGAAGTCGGCATCCGGGCCGTGCAGCCAGGCCAGCAGCGGGGCGTCGATGCCGGCGGCGCGGAGGGCGAGGGCCTCGTCGATATCGGCGACACCGAGCCAGTCGGCGCCGCCGGCGAGCGCGGCGCGGGCCACCGGCACGGCGCCGTGACCGTAGCCGTTGGCCTTGACCACGGCCATGGTGTGCCGGGTGCCGATCAGGCTGCGCAGGTGTTCCACGTTGGCCTGCACGGCACCGAGATCGATGACGGCCTCACGGAAGTCGGTCATGAGTTCCCCTCCAGGACCACGAACGCGCAGGCCACCCCGGCGTCGTGGGTCAGGCTCAGGTGCGCGCTCGTGATGCCGCGGGCGGTGAAGGCGGCCTGCACCGCTCCGGTCAGCGCGAAGGACGGGTTGCCGTGCGGGTCGGAGACCACTTCCATCTCCTGCCAGCTGGCGCCCACACTGTCGCCGAGGGCCTTGATCAGAGCTTCCTTGGCGGCGAACCGGGCGGCCAGCGAGTGTGTCGGCAGGGTGCGCTCGGCCGGCGCGAACAGCCTCGGCACCAGCCCGGGCGTGCGGGCCACCTGCCGGTCGAAGCGTGCCAGGTCGACGATGTCGACGCCGATGCCCTTGATCATGCTCTGCTCAATCCTCGTGTGCTGTTCTCAGCGAAATGCCCAGGACCCGGTGCCATCGCGAGGCGATGACGCGGCGAGCCCTGGGCATCCGTGGCCTATTCGGCCGGCTTGCTCGACCGGCCTTATTCGACCGTGACCGACTTCGCCAGGTTGCGCGGCTGGTCGACGTCGAGGCCCTTGGCGGTGGCCAGCTCGATGGCGAACATCTGCAGCGGCACCACGGCGAGCAGCGGCTCGAACAGCGGGCCGGCGAGCGGGATGTGGAACACGGTGTCGGCGAACGGCAGCACCGCGGCGTCACCCTGCTCGGCGATCGCGATGATCCGGGCGCCGCGAGCGCGGATCTCCTGGATGTTGGAGACCACCTTGGGGTGCAGGTGCGCGGACCCGCGGGGGCTCGGCACCACGACGAAGACCGGCTGGCCGGGCTCGATCAGCGCGATCGGGCCGTGCTTGAGCTCACCGGCGGCGAAGCCCTCGGCGTGGATGTAGGCGAGCTCCTTGAGCTTGAGCGCACCCTCGAGCGCGATCGGGAAGCCCACGTGGCGACCGAGGAAGAGCACGGCGCGCGAGTCGGTCATCCACACGGCGAGCTGACGCACGGCGTCTTCCTGCAACAGGGTGGTGGCGATCTTCTCCGGGATGGCCTGCAGCTCGACGACCTGCGCGGCCAGCTCCTCCAGGGACATGGTGTTGCGCACCCGGGCCAGGTGCAGCGCGAAGAGGTACAGCGCGGCGATCTGGCCGGTGAACCCCTTCGTCGACGCGACGGCGACCTCGGGTCCGGCGTGCGTGTAGATCACGGCGTCGGATTCGCGGGGAATCGTGGCGCCCTGGGTGTTGCAGATCGAGATGGCCTTGGCGCCGGCCTCGCGGGCGTACTTCACGGCCATCAGGGTGTCCATGGTCTCGCCGGACTGGCTGATCGAGATCACCAGGGTGTCCGAGGTGAGCACCGGGTCGCGGTAGCGGAACTCGTGGCTGAGTTCGACATCCACCGGCACCTGCGCCCACTTCTCGATGGCGTACTTGGCGGTCTGGCCGGCGTACGCGGCCGTGCCGCAGGCCACAATCACGATGCGGCGGATGCCGGCGAGCACGTCATCGCCGAAGGCCTCGAGCTCGGGCACCACGGCCTGGCCGTCGTGGATGCGGCCGCGCAGGGTGTTGGTGACGGCATCCGGCTGCTCGGAGATCTCCTTGGCCATGAAGCTGGACCAGCCGCCCTTTTCACTGGCGGAGGCGTCCCAGGCGATGTCGAATTCTTCGACCTCGACGGGGGCGCCGAAGAAGTCGGTGACGGTGACGAGGTCGGGGGTGATGGTCACGATCTGGTCCTGGCCGATCGCGACGGCACGACGGGTGTACTCCACGAACGCCGCGACGTCGGAGCCGAGGAAGTTCTCGCCGTCGCCCAGGCCGATCACCAGCGGCGAGTTACGGCGGGCGCCGACCACGACGCCGGGCTGGTCCTGGTGCACGGCCAGCAGCGTGAACGCGCCGTCCAGGCGCGCGACGACGGTGCGGAACGCTTCGCCCAGGTCACCCAGGCGGCGGTATTCGCGGCCGAGCAGCACGGCGGCCACCTCGGTGTCGGTTTCGCTTTCGAAGACGTAACCCTCGGCGAGGAGTTCGTCCTTGAGCGGCGAGAAGTTCTCGATGATGCCGTTGTGGATGAGGGCGAGCTTGCCGTCGTCACCCAGGTGCGGGTGCGCGTTCTGGTCGGTCGGACCACCGTGGGTGGCCCACCGGGTGTGCCCGATTCCGGTGCGCCCGTTGTTGATCGGGTGCGCCTCGAGCTCGGCGGCGAGCACGGCGAGCTTGCCGGCGCGCTTCGCGGTGTTGAGCACACCCGCGTCGTCGATCACCGCTATCCCCGCGGAGTCATACCCCCGGTACTCGAGTCGACGGAGACCTCCCATGAGGACCTCGACGCTTTTGTTGTCTCCGACATATCCTACGATTCCGCACATGGCCCTGATTTTAGTCGCACTATGCTTGCCTAGATGTCCGAGCCGGTGGTGAGCCCCAGTAATAACGGTCACAGCACCCCCTTTGTGGAGCTCGACCGTGCTGTGTGGGCATCCCTCGCACCCTCGACCCGGTTGCCGTTGCGGGAAACCGAGGTCGTGCAGCTGCGCGGCCTGGGCGAACCGCTCGACATCAACGAGGTGTCGGATGTCTACCTGCCGTTGAGCCGGCTGCTCAACCTCTACGCCGCGGGAGCCCGCAAGCTGCACCGCGACACCAGCGACTTCCTCGGGGAACGCGCCCAGCGCACCCCGTTCGTGATCGGCGTGGCCGGGTCCGTCGCCGTGGGCAAGTCCACCATCGCCCGGCTGCTGCGGGAGCTCCTGGCCCGCTGGGAAGACACTCCCCGGGTGGAACTGGTCACCACTGACGGGTTCCTCTTCCCCAACGCCGAACTGGCACGTCGCGGCCTGATGGAACGCAAGGGCTTCCCGGAGTCGTACGACCGGCGCACACTGCTGCGTTTCGTCAGCGCCATCAAGAGCGGCGCCGCCGAGGTGCGCGCCCCGTTCTACTCGCACCTGAACTACGACATCGTGCCCGACGCGCAGGTCGTCGTGCGTCAGCCCGACATCCTCATCGTCGAGGGCTTGAACGTGTTGCAGCCGCCCGCCCCGGGCCACGGGCTCGCGGTGAGCGACCTATTCGACTTCACCATCTACGTGGATGCCCGCACCTCCGACATCTCCCGGTGGTACGAGGAGCGGTTCCTGCGGCTCCAGCGCGGCGCGTTCACGAACCCCAAGTCGTTCTTCCACAGGTTCGCCTCCCTCAGCGAGGACGAGGCCCGGGCCCGCGCCCGCACCATCTGGGGCAGCATCAACGAACCCAACCTGTTGCAGAACATCCGCCCCACCCGCTCCCGCGCCACCCTGGTGCTGCGCAAGGACTCCGACCACACCGTCGACAAGGTGCTGCTCCGCAAGGTCTGAGCCGTCGCGGTGGGCGGCCATGGGGCGTTGTCGCCCATGCGCTCGGCCGCCCGTAGCGTCGCGCAGATTGTGCTCGGCTGCCCGTAGCCCCGCGCCCGTCGCGCTCGGCAGCCGGCCCCACCGGCAACTGGGCCCCGTCCGGACAAATGGTCCCGGCACACCCGGCGCGAAAGTCCGCATCGGCAACAGTTGTGTCCGGGAGGCCGCTGACCGCTCATTCGCGGCGGCGTCGGCGCGTGGGCGCCGCGGCGGCGGCGACGTAGGCGCGGCCGTGGGGGTGTCCACGAGCCCGCGCCTCCCCCGGTTTGAGCCCGGGTTGGGCCCGGTCGGCACGCATCCGCCCGAACTGTTGCCGCAGCGGACAGGTGCGTCCCGCGTGCCGGACGCAGAAGTCCGGATGGGCAACAGTTACGGCGCGGCTGGGATGCGGCGGGCGGCAGCGGCACGGCTACGGTGGAGCGATGGACCTCGACGTGCGCACCGACCGGCTTCTACTGCGGCGCTGGCGCGAGACCGACCTCGAGCCGTTCGCCCGGCTCACGGCGGATGCGGAGGTGATGCGCTACTTCCCCGCTCCACTGAGACGTGCCGAAAGTGATGCCCTCGCCGGCCGGGCGGACGCGATGTTCGACCTGCACGGCTACGGGCTGTGGACGCTGGAACGCCTGGACACCGGCGAGTTCATCGGCTTCACCGGCCTCGCGCCGATGCTCGAGGGCGTCCCGGGTTCCGGCGGCGTGGAGGTGGGCTGGCGGCTGGCCCGATCCGCCTGGGGTCAGGGTCTCGCGACCGAGGCGGCGACTGCCGCCCTGCAGTTCGGCTTCGAGACCCTCGGCCTGGCGGAGGTGAACTCGATCACGGCGGGCATCAACATCCGTTCGCGCAAGGTGATGGAACGGCTCGGCATGCACATCGCGGGTGAGTTCGATCACCCGCGGCTACCCGAGGACTCGCCCCTGCTCCGTCACGTGCGCTACCTGATCGCCGCTCCCGGCTAGGCCCGGAATGCGGCAGGAACTGTTGCCGCAACGGACAATTGCGGCCGGTGTGCCGGACGCAATTGTCTGGACGGGGAACAGTTGACCACGCACGGACGACCGAAGCCACGCGACCGATCCGAGCGGCGGGAGCATGGTGAGCGCCACCGGGCCTCGGCCGGGCACCGCCCAGGGCCGGCTACCTGGGCCGCGCTTCGTTCGCTTCCTGGCGAACTTTGTACTTCGTGGTACCTGTTCGAACCTTCGCCGCGGCACGCGGTAGTTCTCACGGCACGCACTAGTGTTCGCGGCACGTGTTTTATCCCGTGCCACGACACACGACCCGTGCCGCGAGACGCAAGACGGGCCACGACGGATGGCCGTGGGTGCGAAATGCGGATACCGACCGGGAGAGTCGGGACAGGCGGTACTAGCTGGGCTGCAGCGCCAGGCGGGACTGCACGACGTCGGCCAGGGCGTGCGCCAGACGGTCGGCGGTGGGCTGGTCGGCGGCTTCCACCATGACCCGCACCATCGGCTCGGTGCCGGAGGGGCGCAGGAGCACCCGGCCGGTATCACCGAGTTCGGTTTCCGCGTCGCGCACGGCCTGCGCGATGACCTCGTCGCCGGCGAGGGCGTGGTGGTCGACGCCGCGAACGTTCACGAGGATCTGCGGGAACACCTTCATCACGCTGGCCAGCTCGGCGAGGGTTTTTCCGGTGCGGGCCATTTCGGCCACGATGTGCAGACCGGTGAGGATGCCGTCGCCGGTGGTGGCGAACTTGGTCATGATGACGTGACCGCTCTGCTCGCCGCCGAGCGACAGCCCGTGCGCGTCGAGCTCCTCGAGCACGTACCGGTCGCCCACCTTGGACTCGATCATGTTGATGCCGTTGGCGGCCATGGCCTTCTTCAGGCCCAGGTTGCTCATGACCGTCGCCACGAGGGTGCGGTCCTTGAGCACGCCGCGTTCGGCCATCGACACGGCCAGGATCGCCATGATCTGGTCGCCGTCGACGATGTTGCCGTCGCGGTCGACGGCCAGGCAGCGGTCGGCGTCACCATCGTGGGCGATGCCCACGTCGGCGCCGTGCTCGAGCACCGCTCTGGCGAGGTTGTCCAGGTGGGTGGAGCCCACGCCGTCGTTGATGTTGAGGCCGTCGGGGTCGGCGCCGATCACGGTGACCCGGGCACCGGCATCCGTGAAGACCTGCGGGGACACGCCGGCGGCCGCGCCGTGGGCGCAGTCGAGCACCACGTGAATGCCGTCGAGCCGGTGCGGCAGGGTGCCGAGCAGGTGCACGACGTAACGGTCCTCGGCGTCGGCGAAGCGACGGATGCGTCCGACGTCACCGGCAATCGGGGTGAGGAGCTGATCGCCCGCGTCGAGCACCGCTTCGATGCGGTCTTCGACGTCATCGGGAAGCTTGGTGCCGCCGAAGTTGAAGAATTTGATGCCGTTGTCGGGCGCCGGGTTGTGCGAAGCGGAGATCATCACGCCGAAGTCTGCGCCGATGTCGGCGATGAGGAAGGCGGCGGCGGGCGTCGGGATGACGCCGGCATCCAACACGTCTACGCCGGAGCTGGCCAAGCCTGCTGCAACGGCGGAGGTGATGAATTCACCGGAAATGCGGGGGTCTCGGGCGACCACGGCGACGGGACGACGGCCTTGGGCACGTCGTTCCTCTGCGCGGCGGCCGCTGGTGAGCACAACGGCGCTCGCCTGGGCGAGGCCCAGGGCCAGGCCAGCCGTGAGATCACGGTTAGCCAGGCCCCGGACGCCGTCCGTGCCGAAAAGTCGAGCCATATGAGTGTGTACTCGACTAACGGGTTAGCGCTTCGAGAACTGCGGCGCCTTACGGGCCTTCTTGAGTCCGGCCTTCTTGCGCTCCTTGACGCGAGCGTCACGGTTGAGGAAGCCGGCCTTCTTGAGGATGGCGCGGTTGTTCTCTTCGTCGATCTGGTTCAGCGAGCGGGCGATGCCGAGGCGCAGCGCGCCGGCCTGGCCGGACGGGCCACCACCGGTGATGCGGGCGATGACGTCGTAGCTGCCGATGAGGTCGAGGACCTTGAACGGGTCGTTGATCAGCTGCTGGTGCAGCTTGTTCGGGAAGTAGTCGTCGAGCTCGCGCCCGTTGACGACAATCTTGCCGGCGCCGGGGACGATGCGCACGCGGGCGATGGCCTGCTTGCGACGGCCCACGGCTGCGCCGGGAACGTTGAGGACGGCGCGGGGCGCCTTGGTTGCAACTTCAGCGGGAGTCTCGGTGGAGTAGCTCTCGGGAGTTGCGTCAATCTGGTCTGCGATCTTCGCCACGATGGTGTGAATCCTTTTTTCTTAGATATCGAGAAGTCTGGGGCCGACGCTACTGAGCGACCTGGCTGAGGGTGTACGGCTTGGGCTGCTGCGCAGCGTGCGGGTGCTCGGGGCCTGCGTAGACCTTGAGCTTCAGCAGCTGTGCACGGCCGAGCGAGTTCTTCGGCAGCATGCCGCGAATCGCCTTTTCTACCGCACGGGTGGGGTGCTTCTCGAGCATCTCCGAGTAGTTCGTGGCCGTGAGGCCGCCCGGGTAACCGGAGTGGCGGTACGCCATCTTGAGGTCGAGCTTCTTGCCGGTCAGGGCAATCTTCTCGGCGTTGATGATGATGACGAAGTCGCCACCATCCATGTGGGGGGAGAAGGTCGCCTTGTGCTTGCCGCGAAGAAGAATCGCGGCGTGGCTGGCGAGCCGACCCAGAACGATGTCGGTGGCATCAATAACGACCCAGTCGTGCTGGAGTTCGCTTGCCTTGGGGGTGTAAGTGCGCGTCACTGTTGTGCTGCTTTCTTGTTTTCGAACGGAGGTGTTCGTGAATCCCGCTCCGGGTGTGTTCTCGAAGAGAACACGATCGATGGAGGGCTCACGTTCGTGTGCCTGGCTGCAACGCCTAAGACACCAAGGAACAACACTAGTTCACGACACGCCCCGGCACAACTCGGGCGGGTAAACCGGGCGTGCTAGCTCACTCGTCTTCGGGCAGCTCGCGACGGGCGCGGGTCTGCGCGGCACGGATGGCCATCCCCGCGTCCTCGGGGTAGCCCACCTCCATCAGGGTCAGGCCGTGCGCCTGCATCACCTTGAACTCGCTGGTGCGGGCCCGCTCGATGCGCAGGTCCACGAGTCGAGTTCCCACCAGCTTGCCCTCCCCCACCGACACGCAGGCGCCCACCAGGGCGCGCACCATCGAATGGCAGAACGCATCCGCCTGCAGGGTGGCCACAAGCACCCCGTCGGGGTCCCGCCGCCACTCGAAGGACTGCAGGGTACGGATGGTGGTGGCGCCGGGCCGCGGTTTGCAATAGGTCGCGAAGTCGTGCAGCCCGATCAGGGTGGCCGCGGCCTCCTGCATCGAGGCGAGGTCGAGCGCGAAGCCGTGCCAGGTGGTGCGCAGCCGCTGCAACGGGTCGCGCAGAGCGCCGGTGTCGGAGATGCGGTACTCGTAGCGGCGCCACAGTGCGGAGAAGCGGGCGTCGAAACCGGCCGGGGCCAGGCTGGCGCGGTGGATCACGATTTCGGGCTGGGTGACCAGGATGCCGCCGAGGCGACGCTGCACCATCGTGGCCAGCTCGTTGGGGTACGTGGGTGCGGCCTTGCCCCGTTTGACCCGCACGAGGGCGTTGACCTGATCGGGGTTGAGATCGAAGTGGGCCACCTGGCCCAGCGCGTGCACACCGGAGTCCGTGCGCCCGGCGACCACGAGGGTGGGGGTGGGCTGGTGGCGCTTGAGGATGGCGCCGAGGCCCTCCTCGATCTGGCCCTGCACGGTGCGGTACCCGGGCTGGCTGGCCCAGCCGAAGAAGTCGGTTCCGTCGTAGCCCACGTCGAGGCGGATGCGTTTGGCGCCTGCTGGTGGCATCGAATCGGACGGTGCCGCCAGGGCACCATCCGGGTTGAGCTCGGCCAGCACCAGCGGAAGGGCGCCGTCGACGGGCTCGGGAAAACTCACAGAGGTCAGTGTAGAGGCCGGGCCGGGTTATCGTTGGACGGGCCCGTCTCAGGCCGCACAGTTATGACCAGTCTCCTTCGCACCGCGCCCCGCTCCCCCGCCACAGCTGTCGCCGTTCGCCACCCGGACGTTCCGGCCGGCCGCCGGCTCAGCGGCCTCGACGGCCTCCGGGGCATCGCCGTCATCCTCGTCGTTGTCTACCACCTGTTTCCGCCGGTGCTGCAGGGCGGTTTCATCGGCGTCGACATCTTCTTCGTGATCAGCGGTTTCCTGATCACCGGCCTGATCGTGGCCGAACACGACCGCACCGGCCGGTTCTCGCCGCGGCGGTTCTGGCTGCGTCGGGCCCGGCGCCTGGTGCCGGCGCTGGTGCCGGTGGTGCTGGTGGCCTGCACGGCGGCCTGGCTGCTCGGCGGCGATGTGCTCGTTGGCCTGGGCTGGAAGCTGCTGGGCGCCGCGACGTTCAGCTACAACTGGGTGTCGATGGCCACGAACACCAGCTACTTCGGCTCCGGCCAGCCCGAGCTGCTCCGCAACCTCTGGTCGCTGGCCGTGGAGGAACAGTTCTACCTGCTCTGGCCGCTGCTGCTCCTCCTACTGCTTAGGGTCCGCCGGCCGGGCCTGCGCCTGGCCCTCGTCGTGGCGCTCGCCCTCGCGTCGGCAGTATGGATGGGCGTCGGCTTCTCCCCGGGCAGCGACCCCACCCGGGTGTACTACGGCTCGGACACCCACAGTTTCGGCCTGCTGATCGGCGCCGGACTGTCCCTGCTGCTGCGTCCGCTCGGGCCCGCGACTGCGGGCGGCACGGTGGCGGCCCCGGCCGCGCGCCGGACCCTCACCATGATGCGGCCCTGGTGGGGCGCGGCAGCGGTGGCCGGCCTGATCGCCGCCGCGATCTGGCTACCGGCAGACGCCGCCGCCGCCTACCGCGGCGGCCTCCTGCTGGTGAGCGCGCTCACCGCCGTGGCGATCTGGGCGGGCGTGGCCGGCGACCGGTTCGGGCGGATGCTCGACACCGCTCCGCTGCGTTACCTCGGTGAACGCTCGTACGGCCTGTACCTCTGGCACTGGCCGCTGCTGGTGCTGGTGCAGCTCGTGGCGCCGTTCGGCCGCGGCCCGGCGAGTGTCGCGGCGACCGGATTGCTCACCCTGGTGCTGGCCGTGGCGGCCGCTGCGACCTCGTACCGGTGGCTCGAGATGCCGATCCGCTGCCAGGGCCTCCGTGGCGCGGTCGGACAGCTGCGCGCCAAGGTCATGCGGGTGTCTGCGCCGGGCACCCGTCGCCGCTACCGCTCCCGTGCGGCACTCGTTCTCGCCGCGGCCGTCGTGCTGATGTTGCTGGTGGGCACCGGCGCATCCGTGGTCACGGCGCCCACCGTCACGACGGCCCAGGCGGAGGTGCTCCGCGGCCAGCAGGCGCTGGCCCAAGCCGCTCAGGCGGCACAGGCACAAGCCGCCAAGGATGCCGCCGCCCAGGCCGCAGGTGTGGTCACGGAAACCACCAGGGGGTCCAACATCACCGCCGTCGGGGACTCCGTGATGCTCGCCTCCGCGGCCGAGTTGCAGGCCGAGTTCCCCGGCATCACGATCGACGCCGCCGTGTCCCGCGGC
The DNA here is from genome assembly GCF_002909375.1 of Cryobacterium zongtaii. GTDB lineage: Bacteria > Actinomycetota > Actinomycetes > Actinomycetales > Microbacteriaceae > Cryobacterium > Cryobacterium zongtaii. Next base: position 117,298 of record NZ_PPXD01000001.1, on the reverse strand, counting down.
ATGGACGCCGCCCCGGAAATCCTGGCCGCACAACGTGCCGCGGGCACCCTGCGCCCCGTGGTTCTGCTGGGCCTGGGCACGAACGGTCCCGTCGACCAGGCCGACCTCGCCGCCGTCATGCGGGTGATCGGTCCCTCCCGCGAACTGATCGTGGTGAACGCGTTCGCGGACCGGGACTGGACCGCGGGGGTCAACACGGAGCTGGCGGAGTTCTCGGCGCGCCGTAGCCAGGTGGTCCTCGCCGACTGGAGCGCCGCGATCGCCCCGCACGTCGACGTGCTCGCCGATGACGGCATCCACCCCGGCCCCACCGGCGGGGCGATCTACGCCGACTCGGTGGCGGTCGCCCTCGAACGGCTGCCCGGTGCCGCACCGAGCCGCGCGCCCGGCGCCGACACTCTGCAGGCTTTCCGCGTGCGCTGACCCACCCGCCGCGGCGGTTGGGCCGTGCGGCGGATGCGCCGACCGGGTATCCGAGGCATGTGGGCGACGCACCTCGAGGCATGCGGGCGGGGTCTCGAATCATGCGGGCGGGACCTCTCGAGGTATGCGGGCAAGGCGCCGCCATGCGGGTGGCGCGCCAGGCGCATAGCGGCGCCTGACCCGCGTACCGCCGGCGGAGCCACCCACACCGCCATCGACCTCTGCGTGCCCCGCCGGCACGCCCACACTGCACCTCGTGTGGCCGAGCGCGCCCGCTATAGCGGGCGCATCCAGCCGCAGGGGGTGCATCGAGCCGAAGCGGGCGCCTCCAGCACCATCCTCGGGCACACAAAAAGGGCCCGACCGAAGTCGGGCCCTTTCAGGTACTGCGGGTGAAGCTGGTGTTACTTGGCTTCCTCAGCGGATGCGTCAGCAGCGTCGGCCTCAACGGTCTCGGCTTCAACGGTCTCAGCTTCAACGGTCTCAGCCTCAACCGGGGTCTCCTCGGCGACGGGCGCGGACGCCTTCGCTGCGGAGGCCTTGTTCGACTTCACCTTGGGCGAAACGGGCTCGAGAACGAGCTCCATCTGCACCATGGAGGCGTTGTCGCCCTTGCGGAAGCCGAGCTTCGTGATGCGGGTGTAGCCGCCATCGCGCAGCGCAACCTGGGGCGCGATCTCGGTGAAGAGCTCGTGCACGACGGTCTTGTCGCCGATCGTCGCGAGAACGCGACGACGAGCGTGCAGGTCGCCACGCTTGGCGAAAGTCACCAGGCGCTCGGCAACCGGACGCAGGCGCTTGGCGCGCGTCTCGGTCGTCTTGATGGACTTGTGGGTGAACAGGGCGGCAGCCAGGTTCGCGAGCATGAGGCGCTCGTGCGCCGGTCCGCCACCGAGACGGGCTCCCTTAGTGGGCTTAGGCATTATCGGTAATCTCCAGTATCAAAGTCGAAAGGCGTCGAGGAACGACGAGCCTTAGATGGTTTCTTCGTCGTAACCGCTGTAGAAGTGCGCACCGTCAAAGCCGGGCACAGAATCCTTCAGCGACAGGCCGAGCTCTACGAGCTTGTCCTTGACCTCATCCACCGACTTCTGACCGAAGTTGCGGATGTTCATCAGCTGGGTCTCCGAGAGGGCGACCAGTTCGCTGACGTTGTTGATGCCTTCGCGCTTGAGGCAGTTGTACGAGCGCACGGACAGATCGAGGTCTTCGATCGGCACGGACAGCTCGGTGGAGAGGACGGCGTCGACCGGCGCGGGGCCGATCTCAATGCCCTCAGCAGCGGTGTTCAGCTCGCGGGCCAGACCGAACAGCTCGGTCAGCGTGCGACCGGCGGATGCGATGGCGTCGCGGGGCGAGATAGCCGACTTGGTCTCCACGTCAACGACGAGGCGGTCGAAGTCAGTGCGCTCACCGGCACGAGTTGCCTCGACACGGTAGGTCACCTTGAGAACCGGCGAGTAGATCGAGTCGACCGGAATCTGGCCGGCCTCGGAGTACTCGTTGCGGTTCTGGGTAGCCGACACGTAACCACGGCCACGCTCGATGGTCAGTTCGAGTTCGAACTTGGCCTTGTCGTTCAGGGTCGCGATGACGAGCTCGGGGTTGTGAACCTCGACGCCGGCCGGAGCCGAGATGTCGGCGGCCGTGACCTGGCCGGAGCCCTGCTTGCGCAGGTACGCGGTGATCGGCTCGTCGTGCTCGCTGGAGATGACCAGGCCCTTGATGTTCAGGATGATCTCGGTGACATCTTCCTTGACCCCGGGAACGGTGCTGAATTCGTGAAGCACTCCATCGATACGGATGCTGGTGACAGCAGCGCCGGGAATCGAGGAAAGCAGGGTGCGGCGCATCGAGTTACCGAGGGTGTAGCCGAAGCCGGGCTCGAGGGGTTCGATGACGAACCGGGACCGGAACTCCGAGATGTTCTCTTCGGTGAGCGTGGGGCGCTGTGCAATAAGCACTATTGATTCCTTTCGGCGAAGTGTCCGCTATATGACACTTAGTGGCGAGTTGTGAAATTGTGAGTCTCGACGGGCCCGCGAGAAGCGGCCCTGTCGCGGTGAACGGCGAGTGAGCCTGCCCGGATCTTTCGACCCAGACAAGCCCAATCGCCAGTCACTGAAAGGAATTAAACGCGGCGGCGCTTCGGGGGACGGCAACCGTTGTGGGCCTGGGGCGTCACGTCGTTGATCGAGCCAACTTCGAGGCCAGCGGCCTGCAGCGAACGGATAGCCGTTTCGCGGCCTGAACCCGGTCCCTTGACGAAGACGTCAACCTTCTTCATGCCGTGCTCCTGGGCCTGGCGAGCTGCAGACTCTGCAGCCAGCTGAGCGGCGAACGGGGTCGACTTGCGCGAACCCTTGAAGCCAACTCCACCTGAGGACGCCCAGCTGATGACCGCACCGGTGGTGTCGGTGATCGAGACGATGGTGTTGTTGAAGGTGCTCTTGATGTGGGCCTGGCCCACAGCAATGTTCTTCTTTTCTTTCTTACGCGGCTTCCGTACGGCCGACTTTGGTGCTGCCATGATTTCTCCTGAATCCTAGAGGCGTGACGGGCTAGGCGAGGCCTAGCGCGCCTTCTTCTTGCCGGCTACGGTGCGCTTCGGGCCCTTGCGGGTACGAGCGTTGGTCTTGGTGCGCTGGCCGCGAACGGGCAGGCCCTTGCGGTGACGAATACCTTCGTAGCTACCGATCTCGACCTTGCGGCGGATGTCAGCGGCGATCTCACGGCGAAGGTCACCCTCGATCTTGAAGGTTCCTTCGATGTAGTCGCGGAGCTGGACGAGCTGCTCGTCAGTCAGGTCCTTGACGCGAATGTTTCCATCGATCTCGACGTCGGCGAGGGTCTTGAGTGCCCTCGTACGGCCAACACCGAAAATGTAAGTAAGTGCAACTTCCACGCGCTTATCGCGCGGAATGTCTACGCCGGCTAGACGTGCCATTGTGGCTTCTCCTGTGGGATGAGTGGAGGTCTGTAGCAGCACCTGTGCATCGGCCTCCAACCGATGGTGTCCCCCCGAAGGGTTCCCGGCACTGCTATGTATTTAGTTGTGTCGTGCGTGGATCTCGAGAACGACCATCGCTGGTCGAGCGTGTCGAGACCTAGCCCTGACGCTGCTTGTGACGCGGGTTCTCGCAGATGACCATCACGTTGCCGTTACGGCGGATGACCTTGCACTTGTCACAGATCTTCTTGACGCTGGGCTTGACCTTCATGGGTGTGTCCTTGTAATCGCTGTCTTCGTACCCACGGAATGCCGCAGGCCGTTACTTACAGCAACGCTTACTTGTAGCGGTATACGATCCGACCGCGGGTCAGGTCGTAAGGGCTCAGTTCCACGATCACACGGTCCTCAGGAAGGATGCGGATGTAGTGCTGACGCATCTTGCCCGAAATGTGGGCAAGAACTTTGTGGCCGTTGGTCAACTCAACGCGAAACATCGCGTTGGGAAGAGCTTCGACTACTGCGCCCTCGATCTCGATGACACCGTCTTTTTTGGCCATAACTCACTATCGCTAAAGTATTGGTTGCTGGTCTTGCGGGATTGTGGCCTCCAGACACGCCAGTAAAGGCAGTGCTAGACACCAAGGATTTATCCTATGCTATGCGATTGCCCTTTGGCAATTCATCCCTATAATCTGGTCGCCGCTGCCACGACCGCGAGCACATCGGCGTAGAGCGGATGCGTGGCCTCAAGCCCGCACACGTTCGCCACGATGGTCTCGGCGGAGTCGGTGGCGAGCATCCGCTGCAGCTCAACACTCTGCTCGTCGTCTGCGACGTCGAAGCGGAGGGCCGCGGCAATCGCCTCCAGCAGCGCCACGGGACGGGTGCCCCGTTCGGCGATCTCGGCGGCCGGGCCGATGAAACGCTCGTGCCGGCTGAGCTTGCGCAGCGGCTGACGGCCGACTCGTTCGACGGTGTCCGGCAGCGACGGGTTCGCGAACCGGCCGAGGATCTTCTGGCGGTAGGCGCGCTGGGTGGCCTCGTCGAGGCCGTGCTTGGCCACCAGGAGGGCGCTGGTCTCCTCGAGCACCCGGCGGGCACCATCCGCGACCGACGGCACCAGAAGCGCGTCAGAGAGCTTGGAGACGCCGGCCTGGGTGCCGAGGTAGGCGACGGTGGCGTGTCCGGTGTTCACGGTGAAGAGTTTGCGCTCAATGTAGGGCGCGAGGTCCTCCACGAACGTGGCGCCGGGAATCGATGGCGGGGCGGAGCCGAACGCGGGGCTTTCGATGACCCACTCGTAGAAGGCCTCGACGGTGACGTCGATGCCGGCATCCTTCGATTGGCCGGGGACGATGCGGTCCACGGCGGTGTTGGCGAAGGCCACCCGGCCTTTCAGGGCCGCGCGGTCACCCTCTGGCACGTTCGCCCAGACCTGCTCGGCGAGCACATCGGTGGCGTTGATCGCGTTCTCGCAGGCCATCACGGCCAGCGGGGGCAACCCGGCCTCGCGGCGGGCCAGGCCCGCCGCGATGACCGGGGCCACGAACCGCAGCACGGTGGGACCCACAGCGGTGGTGACAGCATCCGCCGTGGCGATCTCGTTGATGAGATCGGCCTCCGAAGTGGCGCTGTTGAGGGCGCGGAAGTTGTCGACCACCTTGTCGGTGGGAGTCTCCCCCGCCTCGTGCACGGTGTAGGACGGCGCCTGCTGCAGCGCCTCGATGAGAGGGCCATTCACATCGGCGAAGACAACCTCATAACCGGCCTCATGGAGCAGGAGACCTACGAAGCCGCGGCCGATGTTGCCCGCGCCGAAGTGAATGGCTTTCATTCTGCGTTTACCTCCTCGAGCAGGGCGAAGATCTCGTCCTGCGAACCAGCGTCGATCAGTTTCTGTACTTCGTCCTCGTCGGAGAAGACGACGGCGATCTTGGAGAGGATCTCCAGGTGTTCGTTGTTCAGGCCGGCGATGCCGACCGCGAACTTGACGGGCTGGCCGTCCCAATCGATCGGCTCCGCGTACCGCACCAGCGAGAGTGCCGATCGCACGATCGACTCCTTCGCGTCGTTGGTGCCGTGCGGGATCGCCAGGAAGTTGCCCATGTAGGTCGAGACGGAGTTTTCGCGCTCGAACATCGAGTCGACGTACTCCTGCTTCACCGCTCCGGCGGCGACCAACAGGGCACCGGCCTCACGGATGGCCTCGTCCCGCGTGGTGGCCGCACCCGCGGCCACCACGTTCTGCGGTTCCAGAATGCTCTGGGTCATTACTTGGTCACTCCTTTGTCGCTGCCCTGCAGGGACTGCACGACCTCGTCGTACTTCGGGCTGTTCATGAAGTTGTCCACCGACACGTGAACCGACTTGGGGCTCTTGCCGCGGGCCCGGTCCGTCAGGTCCTGGTGGGTGATCACGAGGTCGGCGGTGCCGTCGAGGTTCGCGATGGCCTGGTTGGTCACCGTGACCCCTTCGATGCCGGCCTTCTTGATCTTGTTGCGCAGCACCGAGGCGCCCATGGCGCTGGAGCCCATGCCGGCGTCGCAGGCGAAGACGATGTTCTTCACTGCGGTGCCGGTCGTGGCCGTGGCGCCGAGGTTGCCCAGGATCGAGCTGGACTTGCCCTTGTTGGCTTCGGTCTTGGCGATAGCGGCGGCCAGTTCGTTGTCGTTCTCAGCGGCGAGGTCCTTCTTGCGGCTGGCGCGGAGGATGACACCACCGATCGCGAACGAGACACCGGCTGAGGCGATGACCGAGAGGATGACGCCGATGAAGTCGGTTGCCGGGGTCTGCGCCAGCACGGCGATGATGCTGCCGGGCGAGGCGGGGGCGCGGAGGCCGGTCTGGAAAGCGACGTTCACGGCAACACCGGTCATGCCGCCACCGATGGCGGCGAGCACCATCATCGGCTTCATCAGCACATACGGGAAGTAGATCTCGTGGATGCCACCGAGGAACTGGATGATGATCGCGCCGGGTGCACTCGCGCGGGCCAGGCCGACGCCGAAGAACGAGAACGCGAGCAGGATGCCGAGGCCCGGGCCGGGGTTCGCCTCGAGCAGGAACAGGATGGACTTGCCGGACTCCTGGACCTGCTGCACACCGATGGGGGTGAGCACACCGTGGTTGATGGCGTTGTTGAGGAAGAGGATCTTGCCCGGTTCGATGAAGATCGACGCGATCGGCAGCAGGCCGTTGACGATGAGCCAGTCCACGATGGTCTCGAGGAAGGCGCTCAGGCCGGTGACCAGCGGGGCGATTCCGAAGAACGCACCCAGCGCCAGGGCGAAGCCGAGGATACCGGCGGAGAAGTTGTCCACCAGCATCTCGAAGCCGGGGCGGATCTTGCCGGCCCAGATCTTGTCGACCTTCATCAGGATCCATGCGGACAGCGGGCCGACGATCATGGCGCCGATGAACATCGGGATCGAGCTGCCCACGATGACACCCATGGTGGCGATCGAGGCGATCACTCCACCGCGGGTGCCGTAGACCATCCGGCCACCGGTGTTGGCGATCAGCAACGGCAGTAGGTACAAGATCATCGGGTCCACGAGCGTGACCAGGGTCTCGTTCGGGGTCCAGCCGGTGGGGATGAAGAAGGCGGTGATGATGCCCCACGCGATGAACGCCGCGATGTTGGGCATGATCATGCCGCTCAGGAAGGTGCCGAAGGCCTGTACGTGGACCCTCGCGCCCTTCTTCTCGGTGACAGACGTCGTTGTCATTTCTGTGTACCTCTCTCGGGGGTTGCAAGCACGGTAGGGCCCGTGCCGGTGGGGGCGGTGCTGGTGTAGCTGTGTGCGATTGCGGTTGCCGCGGCGCGAGCGGATGCTGCGCCATCGGCGGACAGAGCGGCGTCGGCGAGGTGCCGGGCCTGCTCGAGTGTGAAGTCGGCCAGGGAGGACCGAACGTCGGCGAGAGCTGACGCCGACATCGACAGGGTGGTGGCGCCGAGGCCCACGAGCACCACGGCCAGCAGCGGGTCGGCCGCGGCCTCGCCGCAGACACCGACGGGCTTGCCCAGGCTCGCGCCGGCGGCGCCGACCTCGCCCACCAGGCGAAGCACCGCGGGGTGCCACGGGTCCTGGAACGCGGCGACGCTGCCGAGCATCCGGTCCGCCGCCAGCGTGTACTGGGTCAGGTCATTGGTGCCGATGGAGGCAAAGTCGGCGTGCGCCAGGATGTGGTTGGCCAGCAGTGCCGCGCTCGGCACCTCGACCATGACCCCGGCGGTCTTCAGGCCCAGCTCGTGGGCGAGGGCGGTGAAGTACACGGTCTCTTCCACGGTGGACACCATCGGCGCCATCACCCAGAGGTCCGCGTCGGTGGCCGCGTCGGCTTCGGCGAGGGCGGTGAGCTGCTCCCGCAGGATGTCCTCGCTGGCACGAAGGGCACGCAGGCCGCGCAGGCCCAGGGCGGGGTTCTCCTCGGCGGCGTCGTTGAGGAACGCCAGGGGCTTGTCGGCGCCGGCGTCGAGCGCCCGCACCACGACCTTCTGGCCGGGGAAGGCGCGCAGCATCCGCTCGTACTGCTCACGCTGTTGCGTCACTGTGGGCGCGGAGGTGGAGTCGAGGAAGAGGAACTCGGTGCGGAACAGGCCCACACCTTCGGCGCCGAGGGCGACAGCCTTGGCGGCGCCATCCGCCGAACCGAGGTTGGCCAGCAGCGGCACCGGCGTGCCGTCCTTGAGCCGGCCGGGGCCGATCGGGGCCAGCGCGCGGGCTTCGCGGGCGGCGATGCGGGCGCGGGCCTCTGCGAGCTGCTTCGCGGTGGGGGCCACGAGCACGATGCCGTTGGCGGCGTCGATGATGACCTCGTCGCCGTCGGCGAGCTGCGCGGCGGCGTGGGTGCCCACGATCGCGGTGATCGACTTCTCCCGGGCCAGGATGGCGGTGTGCGAGGTGGGTCCACCGTCGATGGTGATCAGGCCGAGCACCTTGTCGAGGTCGAGCAGGGCCGTGTCGGCGGGGGCGAGGTCGTGGGCGACGAGTACAAAGGGGTCTTCGGGGTCCGGCACACCCGGTGCGGGCAGGCCGCCGAGGTCCGCGATGACCCGCTGGGCCACGTCGTCGAGGTCGGCGGCGCGCTCACCGAGGTAGCCGCCGAGGGCCAGCATCTGGTCGCGGAAGACGGCGAAGGCCTCGAACACGGCGCGTTCGGCGGTCTGGTGCTTGTGCAGCCGGACGGTGACCTCCTCGAGGAGGGTGGGGTCCTCGGCCATCATGGCCTGGGCCTCGAGCACCTCCTGGGCGGTGCCGCCGGCGCGTTCGCCCCGGGCTTCGAGGTCTTCGGCGACGGTGCGCATCGACGCGGTCGCCCGGGCCAGTTCGGCATCCGGGTCGAGGGTGCTGCGGGTGCTGACAGGCTCCGGCAACGGTGCGGGCATGCGCAGGACCCGGCCGATGGCGACGCCCTGGCCGATCCCGATGCCCTGCAGCTCAATCATGTGCGCGTCCCGCCTAGGCGTCGTGGTCGGTGAGGAGGAGCTCGACGAGGCCGTCGAGCACGGTGTCGGCGTTGTCGCCGTCGGTGGCGAGGGTGACGCTGTCACCGTGGTTGATGCCCAGCGAGATGACGCCGAGGATGCTGGCGGCATTGACCGGCTTGCCGTCGCCCTTCTGCAGGGTGACCGGGGCTCCCGCGGCGGCGGCGGCCTTCGTGAAGAGTTTCGCGGGGCGCGCGTGCAGCCCGTGCGTCGATCCGATCTGTACGGTGCGTTCGACCATGTGTCGCGCCTGCCTTTCCAACGTGCGGGAGTGTCACCGGGGCCTCAGTCGAGGTCCCGGCTTCGTGCGGGCAGCCGGCGGCGGCCGGCACAACAAAAAACGGATGGAACGGTGCGGGTGACCTGCGAAGTCAGACCCACGACCGCTCGTGTTCGGCATCTACGGCCAGATCAAGTGCCACGACGCCGTCACGCGCCGAGAACACCGAGTCGGGCAGCAGTGCCACGCCCACGCCGCGCTCTTTCGCCTGGGCGCTGATGCGCTCGAAGCGGGGTGCGAGGTGGGGACCGACCAGGAGTACGTCAATGGTGTCGAGCGAGGACGGTAGGTCCCCTTCGCTACCGGCGACGACCGCGAGGGTGAGCCCGCGTTCCTTGCCGGTGACCCGCAGCCTGTGCGCCACGAATGCGCTGGACGCTCCGGCACCACACACGATGAGAATCTTCATTGATTCTTTCCTTTCATCGATCTTTGAATTCAACACTTACTGTCCTCTCTTCGGACTTGCGGCGCCACCAGACCCTTTTCCGCAGGGTGCGGAAACACGTCGGGGTCCTACCGTGCCGGGCTCGCACTCTGCTTGACTACTCTTGAGACGATGGAGTTGCGCACGATGAGTGATAAACAGACGCGGATGCTGGACTTCCTGTCCCAGACATCCAGCTGGATCACGGCAGGCGAACTTGCTGACCGCCTGGGCGTTACCCCGCGCAGTGTGCGCAGCTATGTCACGGCGGTGAAGGCGGCCGCGCATCCGCTCACCGTCATCGAATCCGGCACCGCCGGCTACAGGCTCAACCGCGACGAGTTCGCCAGCTTCACCGCCCAGCACCGGTCCAAGCCGCGCGAAACGGACGCGGACACCCCGCAGCAACGGCTGTCCAGCCTGGTGCGTCGGCTCACCGAATCGCCCGACGGGCTGGACGTCTACGAGCTGGCCGCCGAGAACTTCGTCAGCGACTCCACGGTGGAAGCCGACCTGGCCCGGGTGCGGCTGATGCTGCCCGACAGTGGCCTGACCCTGGTGCGGCACGGCAGCGTGGTCACCCTCACCGGATCGGAGACCGACCGGCGCCGGCTGCTCAGCCGGATGTTCCGCGAGGAGAGCGCCCGCGGCATGATCGACCTGGAGACCATCCAGCGCGAGTTCACCTCCGGGCAGGCCGGCGCCGACAGCCTGGGCGCGTTCAAGACCGACCTCATCGAGCTGCTCGACGGCCAGGGATATTTCGTCAACGAGTACGGCATCAACAACGTGTTGCTGCACGTGGCCATCGCGATCGACAGGGTCACCAAGCACCTCTCCCCCGCTCCCGCCGTCGCCGAACCGCCGTCGGAGCTCGCCACCTCGTTGTCCGGCCTGATCACGAAGCACTTCGACGTGCGCCTGGGCAGCGGTGACCTCGCCTATCTGGCGTTCCTGCTGACCACCCGGGTGATCACCCCCGGCCACGACCAGCCGGCCGAGACCCTCATCGAAAGCTACGTGCGGCCGGAGGAGCTCGCGATGATGCGCGCCATCGTGGACCGGGCCAGCCGGGAGTACCTCGTCGACCTCGACGACGACGACTTCATCGTGCGGCTGACCCTGCACGTGCGCAACCTGATCAACCGGGCACACGACAAGTCCTACTCCCGCAACCCGCTCACCCGGTCGATCAAGACCTCGTACCCGCTGATCTACGAGCTGGCCGTGTACATCGCCAGCCAACTGCAGCGCGCCGAGCAGATCGTGATCAACGACGACGAGATCGCCTACATCGCCATGCACGTGGGCGCGCATCTCGAGCAGCAGGTGCGCCGGGTGGAGCTGGTGACCTGCGCGATAGTGTGCCCCAACTACTACGACATGCACGTGCTGCTGCGCGAACGCATCGAACGGGTGCTCGGCGACGACCTCGAGGTCGTCGCGGTGATCACCCGTTCCGATGTGGACTGGGACGCTCTCGACGCCGATCTGGTGCTCACCACCATCGACCCGCAGTTGCACGCCGACGGGGTCATCGTGATCCAGCCGTTCCTCACTCAGAACGACATCGACCGCATCCGCCAGCAGGCCAGCCGGGTGCGACGGATGCGCCGGCGCGCGCGACTGAAGGACGACCTGCTGCAGTTCTTCGACGAGTCTTTGTTCTCGCGCAACTTCTACGCCCCCGACGAGACCGCGATGATCACCGCGCTGGGCGAGCGCATGATGGCGCGGGGCATCATCGATCAGAGCTACGTGGACGGCGCCATCGAGCGGGAGCTGATGTCATCCACCGCGTTCACCGACAACCTCGCCGTGCCGCACGCCATGGCGATGAGCGCCCAGCAGACCTCGATCGCCATCGTGATCAACGACGCCCCGATGGACTGGGGCGACAACCGGGTGAACGTGGTCGCGCTGATCGCCTTCAGTGCCGCCGGCCGCAGCACCTTCCAGGCGGTCTTCGACCAGTTCGTGGAGGTCTTCTCCGACCGCCTCGAGGTGCAGCGCCTGATCAAACGCTCCGTCGACTTCGCGTCCTTCATCGACGAGCTGGTCCACGTCATGGACGCCTAGCCCGGCGCATCCCGCTCCCGCACCCAACTGGTCCCAAATCGGACGAATGGTCCCGGCACACCGGGCGCAATCGTCCGCACAGGCAACTGTTGCGGCCGGGCGGGCGACAGCCGCTTACGCCAGGGGCGTCGGGGTGATGCCGAACTGGGCCAGGCCCGCCGCACCGCCGTCTTCGGCGGTGAGCACCCAGATGCCGTCTTTGTGCACGGCGACGCTGTGCTCCCAGTGCGCGGCGGCCTTGCCGTCGCTGGTCGCGACGGTCCAGTCGTCGTCGCGGGTGAAGGTCTCGATGTCGCCGAGCACCACCATCGGCTCGATCGCCACGACCAGGCCGGGCTTCACGTCCGGGCCCTTCTGGCGCACCCGGTAGTTGAACACCGGCGGTGCCTCGTGCATCGACTTGCCGATGCCGTGGCCCACGTAGTCGGTGAGGATCCCGTAGCTGCCTTGCGATTCGATGTAGTCCTCGATGGCCTCGCCGACCTCGTTGAGGTGCCGCGCCTCGGCCAGGCGGGCGATGCCGTGCCAGAGCGACTGCTCGGTCACCCGCGAGAGTTCCTCGCGCTCGGCGACGAGCTCGGGCCGCGACGGGTCCGGCAGCACGAAGGTGAATGCCGCGTCGCCGTTCCAGCCGTCGATGATCGCGCCACTGTCGATTGACACGATATCGCCGGCACCGAGCACCCGACCATTGGGGATGCCGTGCACCACGTCGTCGTTCACCGAGGCGCACACCGTGTGGAAGTAGCCCTGCTCGAGCTTGAAGTTGGGCTGGCCGCCCAGCGCCACGATGGCCGCCTCAGCGGCGGCATCCAGCTCGAGGGTAGTGACTCCCACCTGCATGGCTTCCCGCGCCGCCACGAGCGACGCAGCGGTCGCCAGGCCGGGGGCCAGCATCAGGCGCATCTGCGCCGGGGACTTGTAGATGGAGCGGCGAAGGGCCACGGTCATACCTGCAAACTAAGTCGTCGTGCGGAGCCGGCGCCGGAAAGCGCCCGGGTGAAAAACGAAAGGGCGCCGACCGAAGCCGACGCCCCATCACAGCAAATCTAGACGGATGCCGCCACGGCGTCGGTGGGACCGACGGCGTGCAGACCGCGTTCGGCCAGCGCGGCCACGATGCGGTCGGTGACCTGGTCGACGGCACCGAGGCCGTCGATGGTGACCACGACGCCGCGCTTGTCGTACAGGTCGATGAGCGGTGCGGTCTGCTCTTCGTAGACGTCGAGACGGTGCCGGATGACCTCGGCGGTGTCATCCGCGCGGCCCTGCTCGGCGGCCCGCTTGAGCAGCCGGGCGACGACCTCGTCGGTGTCCGCGACGATCTGCACCACGGCGTCGAGCGAGGTACCTTCGGCGTCGAGCAGGCGGTCGAGCTCGAGCACCTGGTCGGTGGTGCGCGGGTAGCCGTCGAGCAGGAAGCCGCCACGGGCATCCGGCTCCTGAAGGCGGTCGGCGACGATCTCGTTGGTCAGGGAGTCGGGCACATACTTGCCGGCCTCGATGAACGCCTTGACCTTCAGGCCCAACTCGGTTTCGGTCTTCACGTTGTGACGGAAGATGTCGCCGGTGGAGATGGCGGGAATGCCGAACGCTTCGGCCAGGCGCACGGCCTGAGTGCCCTTGCCGGCCCCGGGGGGTCCGATCACGAGAAGACGGGTCATCGCAGGAGCCCTTCGTAGTGGCGCTGTTGCAGCTGGGAGTCGATCTGCTTGACCGTCTCCAGGCCGACGCCGACGATGATCAGGAGGCTGGCGCCACCGAACGGGAAGTTCTGGTCGGCGCCGATCAGCGAGAACGCGATCAGCGGGATCAGCGCGATGAGGCCGAGGTAGAGAGCACCGGGCAGAGTCACGCGGGTGAGCACGTAGTCGAGGTACTCGGCGGTGGGCCGGCCGGCACGGATGCCGGGGATGAAGCCGCCGTACTTCTTCATGTTGTCGGCGACCTCTTCGGGGTTGAAGGTGATCGCGACGTAGAAGTAGGTGAAGCCCACGATGAGCAGGAAGTAGAACGCCATGTACAGCGGGTGGCTGCCCTGTGTGAGGTTGTTGGTGACCCAGGTGACCCAGGCCTGCGGCGTCTCGCCGGCGGCGGGCTGGTTGAACTGGGCGATCAGGGCCGGCAGGTACAGCAGCGACGACGCGAAGATGACGGGCACAACGCCGGCCATGTTCACCTTGATCGGGATGTAGGTGTTGTTGCCGCCGTAGGTGCGGCGACCCACCATGCGCTTGGCGTACTGCACCGGGATGCGGCGCTGCGACTGTTCGACGAAGACCACACCCGCTACGACCACGAGGCCGATCGCGAGGACGACCAGGAAGATCTCGATGCCCTTCTGCTGGGCGATGGAGATCAGCGAGTTGGGGAACTGGGCAGCGATCGACGTGAAGATCAGCAGCGACATTCCGTTGCCGATGCCGCGCTCGGTGATCATCTCACCCATCCACATGATCACGCCGGTACCGGCGGTCATGGTGATGACCATCAGCATGATGGCGTACCAGGCGTCGTTGGTGAGCAGCTGGGAGCACTCGGAGGAGGCCGAGGTGCCGAACAGGGCGCCGCTGCGGGCCACCGTGATCAACGTGGTCGACTGCAGGATGCCCAGGGCGATAGTGAGGTACCGGGTGTACTGCGTGAGCTTGGACTGGCCCGCCGCACCCTCCTTGTAGAGGGTCTCGAAGTGTGGGATCACCACGCGCAGCAGCTGCACGATGATGGAGGCCGTGATGTACGGCATGATCCCCAGCGCGAAGACTGACAGCTGCAGCAGGGCGCCACCACTGAACAGGTTCACGAGCTCGTAGAGGCCGCTCGTTCCCTGGTTCGCTGCAAGACAGGCTTGCACGTTGCCGAAGTCCACGAACGGGGCGGGGATGAACGAGCCCAGACGGAACAGGGCGACAATGCCCAGGGTGAACCCGATCTTCTTACGAAGGTCCGGCGTGCGGAATATCCGCGCAATGGCGCTAAACAAAAAAGGCCTCCAGTTAGTAACAAAGAACGAGCTTGCCGAGTCAGCACCAGCGCTTTAATCGCTGGGCAGGCTCGACAAGCTCGATCTCGTCTACGGGTCTTACTACTTGATCGAGCCACCTGCTGCGACGATCTTCTGCTCTGCTGAGCGGGAGACCTTATCGACTGCAACAGTCAGCTTAACCGCAATGTCACCATTGCCGAGAACCTTGACCTTCTCGTTGTCGCGAACGGCACCCTTGGCGACCAGTGAAGCGATGGTTACATCGCCGCCGGTCGGGTACAGCTCGGCGAGGCGCTCCAGGTTTACAACCTGGTACTCGACGCGGAACGGGTTCTTGAACCCGCGCAGCTTCGGGGTGCGCATGTGCAGCGGCATCTGCCCACCCTCGAAGCCGATACGCACGGTGTAGCGCGCCTTGGTGCCCTTGGTTCCACGACCCGCGGTCTTACCCTTGGATCCTTCACCACGGCCAACGCGCTGCTTGTCCTTCTTCGATCCGGGCGCGGGACGAAGGTGGTGCACCTTCAGTACCTGCGGACGGACCTCAGTGGGCTCAGTCGGCGCGGCGGCCTTCTTGGCGGCAACAGTCTTGGCCGGGGCCTTGGCTGCAGCAGCCTTCGTGGTCGTCGCCTTGGGGGCGGCGGCCTTCTTAGCGGCGGGCTTGGTTGCTACCTTCTCGGTAGCTTCCTTCTCGTCAGCCATTAGTCAATCTCCTCGACCTTCACAAGGTGAGCAACGGTGTTGACGTAGCCACGGTTCTGCGAGTTGTCCTCGCGGATCGTGACGGCGCCAATGCGACGCAGGCCCAGGCTGCGCAGTGTGTCGCGCTGGTTCTGCTTCTCACTAATTTTGGACTTGATCTGCGTAATCTTCAGCTGAGCCATTAGGCACCTGCCTTCGCGCTTGCGGCGGCTGCTGCTGCAGCCGCGTCGGCACGCAGAAAACGGGCCGGAGCCACGTCTTCGTAGGGAAGGCCACGGCGAGCCGCGACTGCACGAGGCTCTTCGAGCTGGTGCAGGGCCTCCACCGTGGCGTGCACGATGTTGATGGTGTTCGACGAACCGAGCGACTTGCTCAGAACGTCGTGGATGCCGGCGCATTCGAGTACGGCGCGCACCGGGCCACCGGCGATAACGCCGGTACCTGCTGCGGCCGGACGGAGAAGAACGACTCCGGCAGCTGCTTCACCCTGAACGGGGTGCGGGATGGTCAGGCCGACGCGGGGAACGCGGAAGAAGTTCTTCTTCGCTTCCTCGACGCCCTTGCTGATTGCGGTCGGGACCTCGCGGGCCTTACCGTAACCAACGCCTACCAGGCCGTTACCGTCTCCGACGACGACCAGAGCGGTGAAGCTGAAGCGACGACCACCCTTGACGACCTTGGAAACACGGTTGATCGTGACGACGCGCTCGAGGAACTGGCTCTTCTCGGCGTCACGGCTTCCGCGCTCACGGTTCGGGCTGCGCTCACGGCCACCACGGCGAGCCTCACGAGGCTCGTTCTGCGGCGGCGTAGTCGAAGCTGCGGTTTCCACCGGAACTTCAGTGACGACGTCAGCTTCCTTCGCTGCTGCGGTGCTACTGGATTCAGTGCTCACAGGTCCAACCCTCCCTTTCGGGCTCCTTCGGCGATGGCTGCGACGCGTCCTGCGTACTTGCTGCCACCACGGTCAAATACGACGGCTTCGATACCGGCGGCTTTGGCGCGCTCGGCGACGAGCTCGCCGACCTTGTGCGCCTTGGCGGTCTTGTCACCATCGAAGGTGCGCAGACCGGTTTCGAGAGTCGACGCCGACGCGAGGGTGAAACCCTTGCTGTCGTCAACGACCTGCACGAATACGTGGCGAGCCGAGCGGGTGACGACGAGACGCGGACGAAGCGCGGTCCCCTCGATCTTCTTGCGAAGACGTGCGTGCCTGCGTCCGCGGGCAGCCGACTTGCTTTTTCCTCTAGTTCCGAGACCCATGGTTACTTACCACTCTTTCCGGCCTTGCGGCGAACAATCTCGCCGGCGTAACGCACACCCTTACCCTTGTAGGGCTCAGGCTTGCGAATCTTACGGATGTTTGCGGCAACCTCACCGACGGCCTGCTTGTCGATACCGCTGACCGTGAGCTTGTTAACGCCCTCGACGGTCAGGGAGATACCAACGGGCGGCTCAATGAGGACCGGGTGCGAGAAGCCAAGGGCGAACTCAACGGAGGTGCCCTTCTGCGCAACGCGGTAACCGGTACCGACGATCTCGAGTCCCTTGGTGTAACCCACGGTGACGCCGATGATCTGGTTGGCGATCAGGGTACGGGTCAGTCCGTGCAGCGAACGCGAAGCGCGCTCGTCGTCGGGACGGGTGACCAGAACCTGGCCATCGGTGACCTGAACCTCGATGGGGTTGGCGACGGTGAGCGCGAGCTCACCCTTCGGACCCTTGACGCTAACGGCCTGGCCGTTAGCTTCGACCGTGACACCCGCGGGGATCTCGATCGGAAGTCTTCCAATACGTGACATTGTCGGCTACCACACGTAGGCGAGAACTTCTCCGCCTACGCCCTTCTTCTCAGCCTGGCGGTCGGTGAGCAGACCGCTGGAGGTGGACAGGATGGCAACGCCGAGGCCGCCGAGAACCGTGGGGATCTCAGTCGACTTTGCGTACACGCGCAGGCCGGGCTTGGAAACCCGCTTGATGCCGACGATGGAACGCTCGCGGTTGGGGCCGAACTTGAGGTTCAGCGTGAGGGTCTTTCCGACCTCTGCATCCTTGACATCCCAGGCAGAGATGTAACCCTGTGCCTTGAGGATGTCTGCGATGTGCGCCTTGAGCTTGCTGTGCGGCATCGACACTGTGTCGTGGTACGCCGAGTTAGCGTTGCGCAGTCTGGTCAGCATATCTGCGACCGGATCTGTCATTGTCATTTGTGGTGCCTTTCTCGCCTGGTTTCGTGCACCCGTTACACGGATGACGACCTGTGGTGGTGGAGGGGGCCGAACGGTTGTCCGGCCCCCGGGGTAAAGCTAGTTTAGGAGTTCTCGGCCGTCTTGAACGGGAAGCCGAGCGCCTTGAGCAGCGCGCGACCCTCGTCGTTGTTCTTGGCGGTCGTCACAACAGTGATGTCCATACCGCGAACACGGTCGATCCGGTCCTGGTCGATCTCGTGGAACATGACCTGCTCCGTGAGACCGAACGTGTAGTTGCCGGCGCCGTCGAACTGCTTGTCCGAGAGGCCGCGGAAGTCGCGGATACGGGGCAGGGCGAGGCTGAGCAGCCGGTCGAGGAACTCCCACATGCGGTCGCCACGAAGTGTGACGTGCGTGCCAATGGGCTGTCCTTCACGCAGTTTGAACTGCGCGATGGACTTGCGTGCCTTGGTGACCTGCGGCTTCTGGCCGGTGATCTTGGTGAGGTCGGCGACGGCGCCATCCATGATCTTGCCGTCGCGTGCTGCTTCGCCGACACCCATGTTGACGATGATCTTCGTCAGGTTGGGTACCTGGTGGACGTTGGTGAAACCCAGGTCCTTGGCGAGCTGCAGGGAGATCTCTTCGCGATACTTCTGCTTGAGACGCGGCAGAACGACGGGCTTTGCGCCCTCGGTTGCGATGTCAGTCATTAGAGGTCCTTACCTGACTTCTTGGCGTAACGAACGCGGACCGTCTTGGTGACGCCGTCCTTCGTTACCTCTTCGAGACGGAACCCGACCTTGGTCGGCTTCTTGGTCTCCGGGTCGACGAGCGCGACGTTGGAAGCGTGAATCGATGCTTCCACAGTCTCGATGCCGCCGGTCTTGGAGCCGCGCTGGGTCTGGCCGACGCGAACGTGCTTCTTGACGAAGTTGATTCCTTCGATCAGGACGCGGTTCTTCTCGACCTGTACCTCGAGCACACGACCCTGCTTGCCACGGTCTCCGCCGCGAGCCTGGGTGCGGCCGGTGATGACCTCTACGAGGTCACCCTTCTTGATTCTGGCCATGATTTAGATAACCTCCGGTGCCAACGAAATGATCTTCATGAACTTCTTGTCGCGGAGTTCGCGACCGACCGGTCCGAAGATACGGGTACCACGGGGGTCTCCGTCAGCCTTCAAGATCACTGCGGCGTTCTCATCGAACTTGATGTACGAGCCGTCTGGACGACGGGTCTGCTTTTTGACGCGAACGATGACGGCTTTGACGACGTCACCCTTCTTGACGTTGCCGCCCGGGATGGCGTCCTTGACGGTGGCGACGATAACGTCACCCAGTCCGGCGTAACGACGGCCGGAGCCACCGAGAACGCGGATCGTCAACAGGACCTTGGCACCGGTGTTGTCGGCAACTTTGAGTCGTGATTCTTGCTGAAGCACTTTCTAACTCCTTCTATCAAGTAAGCGCGAGGCTTACTTGGCCTTCTCGAGAATCTCGACCAGGCGGAAGCGCTTGGTAGCGCTCAGCGGGCGAGTTTCGCTGATCAGGACCAGGTCGCCGACGCCGGCGGTGTTCGCCTCGTCGTGAACCTTCAGCTTGGACGTACGGCGGATGACCTTGCCGTACAGGGGGTGCTTCACGCGGTCTTCGACCTCGACAACGATGGTCTTATCCATCTTGTCGCTGGTCACGTAACCACGCATCGTCTTGCGGTAGCCGCGCACGAGAGCCTCGGCGGGGACGACCGTTTCGTCAGTCTTCGCCATGATTAGGCCTCCTTCGTCTCGACGGCGTCAGCCTCGGGAGCATCCGTGGATGCGTCCTTGGCCTTGGCCTTCTTGGTCGTCTTCTTCTCAGCCTTGGCCGGAGCCTCGACTGCGACGGGAGTGGCACGAATGCCCAGCTCGCGCTCACGGAGAACCGTGTAGATGCGTGCAATGTCCCGCTTGACCGCGCGAAGGCGGCCGTGGCTTTCGAGCTGGCCGGTGGCCGACTGGAAGCGCAGGTTGAACAGCTCTTCCTTGGCCTTCTTCAGCTCGTCGAACAGTCGTTCGTTTTCAAAGGTGTCGAGCTCGACTGAGGCGAGCTCCTTGGATCCGATCGCCATTATGCGTCGCCCTCCTCGCGCTTGATGATGCGTGCCTTGAGGGGCAGCTTGTGAATTGCACGGGTGAGCGCTTCGCGAGCAACGGTGTCAGAGACACCGGAAAGCTCGAAGAGCACGCGGCCCGGCTTGACGTTCGCGACCCACCACTCGACCGAACCCTTACCGGAACCCATGCGGGTTTCGGCAGGCTTCTTGGTGAGCGGGCGGTCCGGGTAGATGTTGATCCAGACCTTGCCGCCACGCTTGATGTGACGCGTCATGGCGATACGAGCGGACTCGATCTGACGGTTGGTCACGTACGCGGGGGTGAGGGCCTGAATGCCATACTCGCCGAACGAAACAGTGGTACCACCGGTTGCGTGGCCGGTACGGCCGGGGTGGTGCTGCTTGCGGTGCTTAACTCTGCGGGGAATCAACATTATTTAGCCTCAACTCCTGCTGCAACCGGAGCCGCGCCCTCTGCGCGAGGCGCACGGCGGGGACGGTCGTCACGACGCTCGGGGCGGGACGACTTAGCGTTGGCCTGCTCACGAGCGAGTTCCTTGTTGGTGATGTCGCCCTTGTAGATCCAGACCTTCACGCCGATGCGGCCGAAGGTGGTCTTGGCTTCGTAGAAGCCGTAGTCGATGTTCGCGCGCAGGGTGTGCAGCGGCACACGGCCTTCGCGGTAGAACTCCGAACGGCTCATCTCAGCGCCACCGAGACGACCGGACACCTGGATGCGAACCCCCTTGGCGCCGGCGCGCTGGGCGCCCTGCAGGCCCTTACGCATCGCGCGGCGGAAAGCCACACGAGCGGAGAGCTGCTCTGCAATGCCCTGCGCGACGAGCTGTGCATCCTGCTCGGGGTTCTTGACCTCGAGGATGTTCAGCTGGATCTGCTTGGCGGTGAGCTTTTCAAGGTCGGACCGGATGCGCTCTGCTTCCGCGCCGCGACGACCGATCACGATGCCCGGACGGGCGGTGTGAATGTCGACACGGACACGATCGCGGGTGCGCTCGATCTCGATGCGGGACACGCCGGCGCGGTCGAGGCTGGTGCTCAACAGGCGGCGGATCTTGACGTCTTCAGCGACGAAGTCGCTGTAACGCTGGCCCGGCTTCGTGCTGTCAGAGAACCAACGCGACACGTGGTCGGTCGTGATTCCCAGACGGAAGCCATACGGGTTTACTTTCTGACCCATTACTTCGTACCCTCCTCAGGAGTGGCGAGCACAACAGTGATGTGGCTCGTACGCTTCTTGATCTGGAATGCGCGACCCTGTGCGCGGGCCTGGAAACGCTTGAGCGTCGTGCCCTCGTCGACGAATGCCTGGGAGATGAACAGATCCTGTTCGTCCAGGAACTCGTTCGCAGCATCGGCCTTGACCCGTGCGTTCGCGATGGCCGATTCGACCAGCTTGTACACGGGGTCGGACGCGCCCTGCGGCGCGAACTTGAGAATTCCCAGCGCTTCGTGCGCCTGCTTGCCACGAATCAGGTTGACAACGCGACGGGCCTTCTGGGCGGTAACGCGGATGTGACGCACGCGTGCGATCGACTCCACCATTTCTCCTCCTTCACGTCACCGCGTTAGCGGCGACGACCCTTCTTGTCATCCTTCACGTGACCACGGAAGGTGCGGGTGGGAGCAAACTCGCCGAGTTTGTGCCCAACCATGCTCTCGGTGACGAACACCGGGATGTGCTTGCGACCGTCGTGAACCGCGATGGTGTGCCCGAGCATGTCGGGGATGATCATCGAACGGCGCGACCAGGTCTTGATTACGTTCTTGCTTGAGGCTTCATTCGCCTTGACAACCTTGCGAAGCAGGTGGTCGTCAACGAAGGGGCCCTTCTTAAGACTTCTTGGCATCGTCTACTCCTACTTACGCTTCTTGCCGACGGTACGGCGACGAACAATGAGCTTGTCGCTTTCCTTGTTCGGGTGGCGGGTGCGCCCTTCCTTCTGGCCCCAGGGGCTGACGGGGTGACGTCCACCGGACGTCTTACCCTCACCACCACCGTGCGGGTGGTCGACCGGGTTCATGGCAACACCACGAACGGTCGGGCGAACGCCTTTCCAGCGCATCCGGCCGGCCTTGCCCCAGTTGATGTTCGACTGCTCGGCGTTGCCGACCTCACCGATCGTGGCGCGGCAGCGAGCGTCGACGTTACGGATTTCTCCGGACGGCAGGCGCAGCTGGGCGTAGATGCCATCCTTCGC
This sequence comes from Cryobacterium zongtaii, assembly GCF_002909375.1. Lineage (GTDB taxonomy): Bacteria > Actinomycetota > Actinomycetes > Actinomycetales > Microbacteriaceae > Cryobacterium > Cryobacterium zongtaii. The sequence continues at coordinate 95,455 of NZ_PPXD01000001.1, read as the reverse complement.
GACCAGGCGAACCGACACTCCGGCGGAGCGGGCCAGCTTGGCGCCACCACCCGGACGGATCTCGATGGCGTGAATGATGGTACCGGTGGGGATGTTCTTCAGCGGCAGGTTGTTGCCGGGCTTGATGTCAGCACCGGCACCCGACTCGACGATGTCGCCCTGGTTCAGCTTGTTCGGCGCAATGATGTAGCGCTTGGAGCCGTCCATGAAGTGCAGCAGCGCGATGCGCGCCGTGCGGTTGGGGTCGTACTCGATGTGAGCGACCTTGGCGTTGACACCGTCTTTGTCGTTACGACGGAAGTCGATCACGCGGTACTGACGCTTGTGGCCACCACCGATGTGACGCGTCGTGATGCGACCCTGGTTGTTACGACCACCGGTCTTGGACAGCGGACGAAGCAGCGACTTCTCGGGCGTCGAACGGGTGATCTCTGCGAAGTCCGCAACAGATGAACCGCGACGACCGGGGGTCGTGGGCTTGTACTTACGAATAGCCATTTCTTATTCCTCTAGTCCTGGCCGCTTAGCCGACGGCCGTGAAGATGTCGATGGAACCGGACTTGAGCGTGACGATGGCACGCTTGGTGTCCTTGCGCTTACCCATGCCGAACTTGGTACGGCGAGTCTTGCCGATGCGGTTCATGGTGTTGATCGACGCAACCTCAACCTTGAAGATCTTCTCGATCGCCAGCTTGATTTCGGTCTTGTTCGAACGCGGGTCCACGATGAAGGTGTACTTGCCCTCGTCGATCAGGCCGTAGCTCTTTTCAGAGACGACCGGAGCGATGATGACGTCGCGGGGGTCCTTTTGAATCGGGGTAGCCATTATGCGGACACCTCTTCCTTCTTGGTCTTGTGCGCCACGAACGCGTCAAACGCGCCCTTGGTGAAGACGATGTCGTCAGAGACGAGAACGTCGTAGGCATTCAGCTGGTCCCACGACAGCACGTGCACCGTCGGGAGGTTGCGGATGCTGCGGAGAGTCATCTCGTCGGTGCGCTCGAGAACGACCAGCACGTGCTTGCTGCTGGCGATCTGGGTGAGCAGCGTGATGGCGCCCTTGGTGCTGGGCGTCTCGGACGAGAACAGCGCGGTCACCACGTGCAGACGGTCACCACGGGCGCGGTCAGAGAGTGAACCCTTGAGCGCGGCGGCAATCATCTTCTTCGGGGTGCGCTGGTCGTAGCTGCGCGGGGTCGGTCCGTGGACGATGCCACCACCGGTCATCTGAGGGGCGCGGATCGAGCCCTGACGAGCGCGACCGGTTCCCTTCTGCTTGAACGGCTTGCGGCCGGCACCGGAAACTTCTCCGCGGCTCTTTACCTTGTGCGTTCCCTGGCGTGCGGCAGCGAGCTGCGCGACAACAACCTGGTGAATCAGCGGGATGTTGGTCTGGACGTCGAAGATTTCGGCGGGCAGCTCAACGGAGCCGGCCTTCTTGCCGTTGGCATCGATGAGGTCGAGTGCGGTAGCCATAGGACTACGCTCCCTTCACTGCGGTGCGGACGAATACGAGGCGGCCCTTGGCGCCGGGAACGGCACCCTTGACCAGAATGAGGCCCTTGTCGGCGTCGATCGCGTGAACCTTGAGGTTCAGCACGGTCACGCGCTCGCCACCCATACGACCGGCCATGCGCATGCCCTTGAAGACACGGCTGGGGGTCGAGGAGGCACCGATGGAACCGGGCTTGCGGTGGTTGCGGTGCGAACCGTGCGAAGCGGAAACACCCTTGAAGTTGTGACGCTTCATAACGCCGGCGAAGCCCTTGCCCTTGGAAGTGCCCATGACGTCAACCTTGGTGCCGGCGACGAACACACCGTCAACGGTGAGCTCCTGGCCCAGGGTGTAGTCAGCGGCATCCGCGGTGCGGAGCTCGGTAACGTGGCGGCGCGGCGTGACGCCGGCCTTCTCGAAGTGTCCTGCGGACGGCTTGTTCACCTTGCGGGGGTCGATGGCGCCAGAGGCAATCTGGACGCCGGCGTAGCCGTCGATGTCCTTCGTGCGGATCTGGGTGACGACGTTCGGCGAGATCTCGACGACGGTAACGGGAACAAGCTTGTTGTTCTCGTCCCACACCTGAGTCATGCCGAGCTTCTTGCCGAGGAGGCCCTTGGTGGTCTTGGTATCTGCGTACGACATCGCGGGCCCTAGAGCTTGATCTCGATGTTGACGTCTGCCGGGAGGTCGAGACGCATGAGCGAGTCGACGGCCTTCGGCGTCGGGTCAATGATGTCGATCAGACGCTTGTGGGTGCGCATTTCAAAGTGCTCCCGGCTGTCCTTGTACTTGTGAGGGGAACGGATGACACACACCACGTTCTTCTCGGTCGGAAGCGGCACGGGGCCGACAACGGTTGCACCCGCACGGGTGACGGTGTCGACGATCTTGCGCGCCGAGATGTCGATGACCTCGTGGTCATACGACTTAAGTCGAATGCGGATTTTCTGTCCCGCCATGTCGAACTCTCTTTCTTGTCAAGGCTTCTTACATCCCGAGGGCTGCATTGGACGCCGTAGTAGCACTGCTGCTATCGCACCACTGTTCATCTGTCAATTTCGATCCGGCCGGGAATCCGACCATCTCGAGCCAACTCCCCCAGGCCGGGGCCTGGCGGATGACATGGTTTTACCCAAGCATCCAAGAAGTTAATTTAAGCTTCGTTCTGCTACCCGCGGCCTAACTCCGACCCTCAAGGGGCGAGCTATGCACTGCCTGGTAGTGATTCCGGTCTCGCGTGCAGCGCGATCCGAAAGTGTTGAACTAGAAGAGTCTGCCACAGGAATAGGTCATTGTGCAACCCGGGCGTGTCGCGTTGGGCGTGTCGCGCGATCCGCGTCGTTCCGCGGGAGTTCAGCTACGCCCCTCCGCTGCTCGAGCTGCTTGAGACCCCGGAAATTGAGGCAATCTCCAGCCGCCTAAGCCGCTCCTTTGGGAGTCACCACGGCACGCACCGTGCGGCACAGAATCCGTATGTCGGCCATGTTCTGGGCGTGATGCCAACGACAAAGTCGGTGTGCGGCCTTACAGAGTCGACGCTGAGGTAGATGTTACGGCCGGGGCCGCTACTTCGGGTCGGGAGTGCTGTCGCGGCCGGCGGTGCCGTCGTTGCGGCCGATGTGCTTGTCGGCCGCGTCGCGGGCACCCTGGATCTTGTCGGCGTGCTTGTTTCCGGTGACCTTGTTGGCCGCGGCAGCTGCGCCATCGATGACCTTGTCGGACATCTCCTCGCCCTTGTCGCTCTTGAGGAAGTCCTGGGCCTTGCGGGTGATGTCGTTGAGGTTCATGTGGGTCTCCGATCCTTGGGTGTGGTTACGAGGTTAGTTCGGGGTGCGGGGTCTCGACAAGCTCGACCAACGGAACGCGCTCAACCAGGGCAACGCGCTCGACCTGCGGCGGCCGGGGACGACAAAAGGGCCGGTCCCGAAGGACCGACCCTGTTGTTGTTGACTAGCTCAGCGAGTGAGCAGGTCTACTGAATTACTTGAGAACCTTGATGACGGTTCCGGCGCCGACGGTGCGGCCACCTTCACGAATAGCGAAGCCGAGGCCCTCTTCCATGGCGATCGGCTGAATCAGCGCGACAGTCATTTCCACGGTGTCGCCAGGCATGACCATCTCGGTGCCCTCGGGCAGCGTGATGACGCCGGTGACGTCCGTGGTGCGGAAGTAGAACTGCGGGCGGTAGTTCGCGTAGAACGGGTTGTGACGCCCACCCTCATCCTTTGACAGGATGTACGCGGTGCCCTCGAAGTCGGTGTGCGGCGTAACCGAACCCGGCTTGACGACAACCTGACCGCGCTCAACGTCTTCGCGCTTGGTGCCACGAAGAAGAAGACCACAGTTCTCGCCGGCCCATGCCTCGTCGAGCTGCTTGTGGAACATCTCGATACCAGTGACCGTGGTCTTGATGGTCGGGCGGATGCCGACAACCTCGACCTCGGAGTTGATCTTGAGGGTTCCACGCTCGGCGCGGCCGGTGACAACGGTTCCACGACCGGTGATCGTGAAGACGTCCTCGATCGGCATCAGGAAGGGCTTGTCCTTGTCGCGGACGGGCTCCGGGAAGTAGTCATCCACTGCCTGCATGAGCTCGAGGATCTTTGCAACCCACTTGGGGTCACCCTCGAGCGCCTTGAGGGCGGAAACCTGAACGACGGGGGCGTTGTCGCCATCGAAGCCCTGGCTGGAGAGCAGTTCACGAACCTCGAGCTCAACGAGCTCAAGGATCTCTTCGTCGTCGACCGCGTCGGACTTGTTCAGCGCGACGAGCAGGGACGGCACGCCGACCTGCTTGGCGAGAAGAACGTGCTCACGGGTCTGAGCCATCGGGCCGTCAGTAGCGGCAACCACGAGGATCGCGCCGTCCATCTGAGCAGCACCGGTGATCATGTTCTTGATGTAGTCAGCGTGGCCCGGAGCGTCAACGTGTGCGTAGTGACGCTTCTCGGTCTCGTACTCAACATGCGAGATGTTGATCGTGATGCCACGCTGGCGCTCTTCGGGAGCGGAGTCGATCGACGCGAAGTCGCGCTGAACGTTGGTCTTGGAAGGGAACGTGTCGGCAAGGACCTTCGAGATAGCTGCCGTCAGCGTGGTCTTTCCGTGGTCAACGTGACCGATCGTTCCGATGTTTACGTGCGGCTTGGTCCGCTCGAACTTGGCCTTGGCCACTGTGGGTCCTCCTCAGGACTCTCGGCTCCACCGGACGTTGGTTTACGCCCGGTGGAACTGCTGGATTTGTGTACTTATGTTACTCGGGCCAGGAGGCCTAAGCGATTCGGCCCGAAGGCCGGTGGGTTATTCGCCCTTGTTCTTCTGGATGATCTCGTCGGCAACAGCCTTCGGGACCTCCTGGTAGCTCTCGAAAGTCATCGAGTACACCGCGCGGCCCGAGGTCTTGGACCTCAGGTCGCCGATGTAACCGAACATCTCCGAAAGCGGAACGTGTGCGCGGATAACCTTCACGCCCTGTGCGTCCTCCATGGTCTGGATCTGGCCACGGCGAGAGTTGAGGTCTCCGATGACGTCACCCATGTATTCCTCAGGGGTGCGCACCTCGACGGCCATCAACGGCTCGAGAAGAACCGGGTTTGCCTTACGAACGGCTTCCTTGAAGCCCATCGATCCGGCAATCTTGAACGCCATCTCCGAGGAGTCGACGTCGTGAGCGGCACCGTCAAGCAGGCTCGCCTTGACGCCGACCATCGGGTAGCCGGCGAGCACACCCACGTTGAGGGCATCCTGGATTCCGGCGTCAACCGAAGGGATGTACTCACGCGGGATACGGCCACCGGTGACCTTGTTCACGAACTCGTACGACTTGTCGGCAGTGATTTCAAGCGGCTCGATCGCGAACTGAATCTTCGCGAACTGGCCGGATCCACCGGTCTGCTTCTTGTGCGTGTAGTCGTGACGCTCGACGGCCTTCTTGATCGTCTCGCGGTAAGCAACCTGGGGCTTGCCGACGTTCGCCTCAACGTTGAATTCACGCTTCATGCGGTCGACGAGGATGTCCAGGTGAAGCTCGCCCATTCCCTTGATGACCGTCTGACCAGTTTCCTGGTTCTGCTCGGTACGGAAAGTGGGGTCTTCTTCGGCCAGCTTCTGGATCGCGAGACCCAGCTTTTCCTGGTCCTGCTTGGTCTTCGGCTCGATGGCAACTTCGATAACCGGGTCGGGGAACGTCATCGACTCGAGTACGACCTGCTGGGCAGGGTCGCACAGGGTGTCGCCGGTGGTCGTGTCCTTGAGGCCGATGACCGCGTAGATGTGACCAGCGGTAACGAAACCGACCGGGTTCTCCTTGTTGGCGTGCATCTGGAAGATCTTCCCGATGCGCTCCTTCTTGCCCTTGGTGGAGTTAATGATCTGGGCGCCGGATTCGATGCGACCGGAGTAGACGCGCACGTAGGTGAGGCGACCGAAGAACGGGTGCACCGCAACCTTGAACGCCAGAGCCGCGAAGGGCTCGTCCGCGTTCGGGTGCAGCATGACAACCTTTTCTTCGTCGCGTGCGTCGTGCGCCTCAATGGCGGGAACGTCGAGCGGCGTCGGCAGGTAGTCGACAACGGCATCCAGCATCGGCTGCACACCACGGTTCTTGAACGCGGAACCGCAGAGGACCGGGTAGATCTCGCTGGCGACCGTGAGCTTGCGGATCGCGTGCTTGATCTCGGACACGGTGAGCTCTTCGCCGGAGAAGTACTTCTCCATGAGCTCGTCGTCGGTCTCGGCGACGGTCTCGAGGAGCAGCTTGCGGTATTCCGCAGCCTTCTCGACGAGGTCGGCGGGGATCTCTTCGATGGCGTACTTGGAGCCCATCTCGACGTCACCCTTGGAGTCGCCGCGCCAGGTCAGCGCGCGCATCTCGACGAGGTCAACGACCCCTTCGAAGTTCGACTCTTCACCGATCGGCAGCTGGATGACCAGCGGCTTGGCGCCGAGGCGCTTGATGATGGTGTCGACGGTGTAGTAGAAGTCGGCGCCGAGCTTGTCCATCTTGTTGACGAAACAAATGCGGGGCACGTCGTACTTGTCGGCCTGGCGCCAGACGGTTTCGGACTGGGGCTCAACGCCCTCCTTGCCGTCGAACACGGCGACAGCGCCATCGAGGACGCGGAGCGAACGCTCCACCTCGACGGTGAAGTCCACGTGGCCGGGGGTGTCGATGATGTTGATCTGGTTGCCGGCCCAGAAGCACGTCGTAGCAGCGGACGTGATCGTGATGCCTCGTTCCTGCTCCTGTGCCATCCAGTCCATCGTGGAGGCGCCATCGTGCGTCTCACCGATCTTGTGGTTCACACCCGTGTAAAACAGGATGCGCTCGGTCGTGGTGGTCTTGCCGGCATCAATGTGGGCCATGATGCCGATGTTGCGGACCTTGCTCAGGTCGGTGAGCACGTCAAGTGCCACGGGTGTCCTCCGGAAGTTTTGTGATAGATGAGGTTGAACAGGCCTTGCGCCGGTCGAGCTTGCCGAGACCGTGGTCCCGGCAGGCTCGACCGGCGTGGACGACTACCAGCGGTAGTGAGCGAAAGCCTTGTTCGCTTCAGCCATCTTGTGAGTGTCCTCACGACGCTTCACAGCGGCGCCGAGGCCGTTGGACGCGTCGAGGATCTCGTTGGTGAGACGCTCGGTCATGGTCTTCTCGCGACGCGCCTTGGCGTAGCTGGTCAACCAACGCAGCGCGAGAGTGTTCGCACGGTGCGGCTTGACTTCGACGGGCACCTGGTAGGTGGAACCACCGACGCGGCGCGAACGCACCTCGAGGGTCGGGCGCACGTTGTCGAGTGCCTTCTTCAGCGTGACAACAGCATCCGCACCGTTCTTGGCAACGACGCCTTCGAGTGCATCGTAGACGATGCGCTCGGCGAGGCCCTTTTTGCCGTCGAGGAGGATCTTGTTGACCAGCTGGCTAACAATGGGGGCGCCGTATACCGGGTCAGCGATAACGGGACGCTTGGGCGCTGGGCCTTTACGAGGCATTACTTCTTCTCCATCTTGGCGCCGTAGCGGCTACGAGCCTGCTTGCGGTTCTTGACTGCCTGGGTGTCCAGGGCGCCACGAACGATCTTGTAACGAACACCGGGGAGGTCCTTAACACGACCACCGCGAACGAGCACCATCGAGTGCTCCTGCAGGTTGTGGCCTTCACCGGGGATGTAGGCGGTGACCTCGGTACCGTTGGACAGCTTGACGCGAGCAACCTTGCGGAGAGCCGAGTTCGGCTTCTTCGGGGTGGTCGTGTACACACGCGTGCAAACGCCGCGCTGCTGGGGGTTGGACTTCAGGGCGGGAGCCTTGGTCTTGGTGACCTTGGGGCTGCGTCCCTTTCGCACCAACTGCTGAATGGTGGGCACTAATAACTCCTTGTTTTTGCTGCACGGTGACAGCTGACTGATGTCAAAGCATTCGAATCGCACTTCTCAGTACTCATCGAGTTCATCTGGACCCTCCGGACATCACGGAATTACTTCCGGTCGTTCTGGTGGGTATGCCGTGGGGGCCGCTCGGAGAGCAAACCCTGTTTGCGTGGAGTGTCGGGGCGTCTGAAGTGCAACCCGATGTCAGACAACGAAGCGGCATAACTGAAGCGCACGACAAAGCGCACACCGGATAATTCTAAACCCCGCCGGGGTGGTGGGTCAAGCGAGCCCCGTCGGTCGAGCCTGTCGCGACCCCGCAAGCCGATCTGCTCACGTACTGTGCGGGTCCAGCGTGCTGCCCAGATCGGCCAGCAGCGCCTGCACCTGCGGTTCCACGAACGCGGCGATGGCCTGCTGCAGCTCGGCGCGGTGCCCGCGCAGGTCGGCGCAGACCCGCTTGCCCACCAGGGTGGCGTAGTCATCCGCCAGCCGCATCTCCACCCGCAGGCCCGCCTTTTCCTCGATGCTCAGCGGCGGCGGCACGAGCTCGGGATCGTCGGCGGTGAGGGGCTGTACGAACTCTTCGAAGGTGAACAGGTACGGAGAGCCCGGCTCGGCGGGCGGGTCGAGGTCGATGCCGTCGAACTCCGGCTCGAGGCCCTCTAGTGGCCGGTACGCCTGCGCGGCACGGCGCAGTTCGATAAGGCCAAGCTCGCGGTTGAGGAGCGGCAGGCTTTGCGCGGTGTACGTCTCCACCTCGTCGTCGACGAGCGTCTTCATACGCATTGAGAGCGGATGCTGCACGGCGTGAGGCACATCGGTGTCGAGTCCGGCGGCGCGCAGCACCGGGGAGCCGAAGCAGTGTTGGCAGAGTCTGGAGCGTGCCCGGTGCGTGCCGGGCCTCCACCGCGGAACCCAACGCAACCAGGCCTCGACCTCGCGGTCGACCCGCGACTCGATGGATGCATCCATGGCTGTCAAGTTTAGTCGCTGCCGGCCCCGGAGTCACCAGGTTTCGACAAGCTCAACCAGCGGACCGGGCCCGGCGGGCTGATTAGCCGAAGTAGCGGTCGGGGCGGTGGTTCATGGCGATGATCATGTTGAGGATGACCGCACCCACCACCGAGAGCAGCACCATCGGCAACGGCAGCGTCGCGAAAGCGGCGAGCACGATGAGCACGTCGACGACGAGCTGCACGTAGCCGGCGCGCCATCCGCGGCTCTTCTGCAGGTACAACGCGAGGATGTTGACCCCGCCCAGGCTGGCCTGGTGCCTGAACAACACGATGAGACCGATGCCGGCCAACAGACTGCCCAGCAGCGTGGCGTAGATCGGCTCAATGTGCCGAATCTCCAGCAGCAGCGGGTGCACCTCGGAGAAGACCGAGACCAGCACCACGGCGACGAGGGTCTTCACTGTGAAGCGCCAGCCCATCCGCCAGATCGCCAGCGCGAAGAATGGCAGGTTGACCAGTACGAACCACACACCGAACGACCAGCTGGTGACGTAGCTGGCCAGCAGCGCGATACCGGCGGTGCCGCCGGTGGCCACCCCGACCTCTTTGAGCAGGTACAGCCCGAACGAGACGGCGAAGGTGCCGATGAACAGCGCCACCACGTTCTCGAACCGGGAGTGCGGCACCCGCTGCGGACGCTCGGACGGGTCGACGATGGGTACAGAACCGGTGCGCGTCACGCGCGCGGCTCGGGGGTGAAAATGGCACAAGTCATTACGCCATGGTATCGAGCCGTGGGGTCAGCCCAGCGCGGCCGGCTTCTCCGGCACCGGGCCGGGCCAGGGACCGTACCGGTCGGCCATCTCGTCCATGGAAACGGCGAGGGTGGGGCCGGTCATGCCCGTCCAGCCGAGGGCAGCTGCGGCCGGAGCCAGGTCCAGTGCCGAATCCCCGTCCCGGAACGCCACGGCCGCCGTGGTGGTGGGTTGCTCAACGGTTGCGGACCAGGCCATGGCGAGCGTGTAGTCCAGCAGGGCGGGCACGTCCCCCGGGTAACCGGCCTCGAGGTTGAGCCCGACGGTCAGTTCCAGTTGGTTGGGCAGCCCCACCGGCCCGGTCGACACAAACGCGGCGCTCACTCCGGGCAGCTGGCCCAGCTCGTCGGTGACCTGCGCCGTCGTCCGGCTGTCGGATGCCGGGTCGTTCGGTGACGTGGACGCGGGCTGGCCGGACCGGCCGACGGCGACGCATCCGCCCAGCGTTACCGCAGTCAGGGTTGCGACGACGAGCAGAGCCGTTCGGCGGGTCGTCAACGATCGGTGCTGGCCGTTCATGGTTGGCGTTGCGCTCCGTAGTCGGTGGTTTCGGATACGACCGCACCGGTTTCGGTGTTGGTTGTGGTGGTCGTGGTGATGTGGGTTTCGGGGTCGGTGATCATTGTCACTTCGAGCTTGTCGCCCGCGTCCGGGAAGTACCCCGCCGCGGAGTCGGTCCACGCGGCGATGCTGGGATCGGAGGAGCCCTCGACCTCGCCGGCCGTGATCGCGTACCGTTCGGCGTTGTGGGCGCCCTGTTCGCCGGCGATACCGACCGGCACACCGTTGTCGCCCGGCAGCGACGGGGCAGGCGCCTGCACGGTGGTCCAGTTCGCGGCGTCCGGGTTGTTGTGGCCGTCGAGCTTGGCCACCGGGTCTTCGTCGAATTCGAGCGAGAGCACCTGCACGTCGCTGGGGATGTCGAAGTTGGCGACGGGTGAGCCCCCGGTGACGACATGGGTGAAGTTGTAGTTCAGGCTCGGGTCGGCCGCCATCTGCCCGGCGACGATGCCGCCCAGGCTGAAGCCCTGGATCATCACGGGATTCTCGTTGGTGATGCCGGCCTCCCGCATCGCCGCATCCACGGCGCTGGAGAGCGCCGTCTGCTGGGCCAGCATGGCGTGGGTGTCTGCGGTGACGTCGTTCGGGGTGCTGCCGGCGGCCGGGTCCCACACCTGGGTGCTGGGCACCTGCACGATGAAACTCGGCGGGTTGCCGGGCACCTCGGTGATTCGGATGCGCGCCAGCGCGTCCTCGTCGCCCGTGGCGGAGGTGTCGTACTTGTCGATCTGCGCCGACCCGGCGAACAGTCCCTCGAGGCTGGTGGGGGTGGCGACATCCGGACCGATGATTTCCGGCGGGTTGATCAGGTCGTCGCGGGTGAGCAGCGGGCCGTCCTCGAAGAGGCCGGCCTTGTTGCCGCCGCCGATGATGGCCTGCAGGGCCTGTTCGTAGCTGGTGGGCGGCCACGGCACCCCGGTGAGTGCCGTCAACGCCAGCCGGGTGCGAACCGGACCGAGGACCAGTGCGAGCGGCAGGGTAAGACCGGCGAGGAGCCCCGGGGCGCCCTGTGCGATCAGGTCGACCGCCCAGGCGTTCTCCCCCGCCAGCTCGTTGAGCTGGGCCAGCTGGTCGGCGAGAGTGCCGGCCACGGTCTCCTGAGCCTCGTCGGAGTCGTAGGCGTCGACGGTGTTCACTGCCAGGCTGCCCAGGAAGACGCCGGGCAGGGCGAGTTTCCACGGGTCGGCCAGGGTCTCGTTTAGGCCCTCACCGAGCGACTCGAGCGCTTCGCCGCCGTACCCGGCCACGTAGACCAGGGCCACATCGGCGGCGGCCACGGCGGCGAGGCCCACGGCCAGCGGCACGGCCATCACCCCGATGAAGAAGGTCGTGGTGTTCGCGGCCGCGTCGGCCAGGATCGACAGGCTACGGTCAACGGCTTCGTAGGCATCCACGGCGCCGGCCAGGAACACCGCGGTGACGCCGGCCTCGGTGGCGAAGAGCAGCATCTGGCCGGTGGCGAACACGATCTGCTGCTCGGCGGCCGCCGCGGTGATCGGCGAGAGGACGGCGGAGGCCAGCAGGTCGCCGTCCACTGCGATGCCGGCCGCGGTGAGGGCCTGGTCCACGAGCTGCTGGGCCATCGCGGCGAGGTGCCCGGATTCGGTGCGCATGTCGTCGAGGTTCGCGCCGATGCCGCCCGCTCCCCCGGACACGGTGAACGTGGGCTCAGCCACGGAGCACCCCGAGCAGCGAGCCGATGGCGGTGGTGACCTGGCCGGTGATCGCGGCCGGGCCGGTGGTCTCGATGCGCACCCGGCTGGAGTCGACGAAGTCGACGGTGGACTCGATGCGACCCACCAGTGGGGTGTCCGCGCTCATCTGGAACCAGCCGGCCGCGCTGCGGAACCAGTGCACGGCGAGGCTGTCGCCGGTGAGGGAGGTCGCCGCGACGCTGTAGCCGGCGTCGATGCCGAACGCGGGCCCTTCGAGGACTTGTTCGGCCTGCGGCAGCCCCACCGTGAGCGCGGCGGCGTGGATGATCTCGGGGTTGCCGGTGCGGATGGCGCCGATCATGCCCTGCGCCAGGGTGAGCGGCAGCACGACGGCGGCGGCGGACCTGCCGTGCGGGGGTCTTGGCCTCTTTTTCGGTTCGAGGCGCACGAGCGAGCGCAGCGTTTCGCCGATCAGGGCCGAAACGGGGAACGCGGAAAGTTCCACGGCATCCTCGTTGGCGGGATGGCCGCCGTGGTCGTCCAGTCGTTGGCCGCGCACCAGGGAGGCGGCGAAGCCGGCGCGCACGGCGATGGTTTGCACGATGGTGCGGCCGCCGCCCCAGGAGTGCACGGCCAGGAGCAGGGCGGGTTCGGTGAACAGGCCGAGGAAGCCGAGCACGGCCGGGTGCACCCGGGCCGCGAAGGTGTCGGAGTGGGTGTCGATGGGTGCTGCGGTGGGGGTGTCGGTGGGCGCCGCCCGCAGCAGGCCCTGGTCGATGAGACCGAGTTCGGCGACGAGCATCCGTTCGGCGCGTTCGATCTCGGGCACCTCGGCGGCCCAATCGGAGTAGAACTCGGCCGGCAGAGTGAGGTCGGGGCAGCGGCTCTGCAGCAGGTGCAGCTGGTCGGCGGTGAGGCCGAACCGTGCAGGCGTGGTCGGGGAGATGGGCGCGGTGGAGAAAGCCATTGTTACCAGCCCCGTCGGTGGAAGGTGTCGGCCAGGTCGAGCCAGCCGGGCGAGCCCGGTGTCGGCAGTTCCCGCACCGTGCGGATGAGTTCGTCGGCTTCGCTCACGAGCGCGCGGGGCACCTCGGTGCCAAAGAACTCGAAGACGTTCTCGGCGCCCTCGGTGATCACCTCGACGGTGTTTCCCACCAGCCGGGCGGCGTCGTTCCAGCGCTCGGAAATCCACTGTTCCGCTTCGACGATGGCCTGTTTCACGGCTTCGACCGAGCGGATGTGGGCGTCGATCGCGTCAGCCGCCTCGTCGAGCGATGTGGCGGAGGCGTCGAGGTTGTTGGCCCGCTGACCGAGCTGTTCGATGAAGGTCGCCGCGGCGGACGATACCCAGGTGGTTCCCACGGCCGAGCGCAGCGTGGTGGCGCGGGTGCGGGTGTCCTCCGCCAGGGCGCGCAGCTCGGTGGACTGCCGGCCGAGTGCCGCCATATCGCCGTACATGCGGTCTCCCTGGGGTTGGCTGCTCGGTGTGGGGCTTGTGGCTTGGGGTGGTGCGGATTGACCAAAGGCGTGACCGGAATCCGGTCACGCCTTTGCTCTGAAGAAGCGGAATTAGCCGCCGATGCCGCGGGCGAGCTCGCTGTCGACGTTCTCCAGGGCGGTGGCCGCCCGGGTGAGGAACTCCGACATGCCCTGGAGGCCGTTGACGGCCTCGGTGGTGCCCTTGGTGAACTGCTCGTACGAGGTGTGGAAGGCGCCCGACGCGGCGTCGGTGACGAAGCCACCGGCGACGAGGTTGTTGACCAGGCTCTGCAGCTGGGACAGCTTGGCGGTGAGGTCGTCCTTGCCAGCGATCAGGCTGCGCGACGCATCGTTCATTTCGCCGTAAGTTACGTTCATATTCGCCATGAGTTACTGCTCCTCTTATTAGTAGTTCGGGGCCAACCCCCAAAGGCCGACCGACTACGTACAACCTAACGAACCCAGGTCGCAATGCGGAATGGGCAGCACTCCCCATGCTCTCCCCCGCCGCTGGCCGACCGGGTCGAACGAGGTGAGACGCATCCGTCGGTAAAGGCGGAGTTTTTCGGGAAGCGCCGTGCTGTGCGCCACGACACGCCGACCCCGGCCGAGGATCTCCGCCTTTACGTTCGACGGCCAACGGACGGCGCGAGGTGAAGACCCGGGTTAGGAGTAGGACTCGCCCGCGCCCAGGGGCTCGCCGGCACGCCAGTAGTTCACCGCGAGCAGCAGGCCGGCCGCCAGCAGGGCCAGGCCGATAGCCAGGGTGGCGATGAAGAACGGGGTGTCGTCGAAGCCGAGGGCGATCCAGCACAGCCCCACGAAGGCCCCGCCGAGTCCGGCCAGCCACAGGTCGAAGCGCCAGCGGAAGGTGACCCAGCGCCAGAGACCCTTACCGGCGCTGCCATCAACGGCCTCCGGGTGCCGCGCAACACGCGCGGTGTAGACGACCTTCTTGATCAGCGACACCACGATCGCCGCGAACAGCGCCGCGGCCAGACCGCCGTACGCGGCCAACAGCATCCATACCGCCGAGGAGTTCTCATCCTTCAGACCCGCCGGCCAGGCGGTACCGCCGATGAGGTTGCGCAGCGGAATCACCACGAGCAGCACCCACGCGGCCAACGGCAGCAGTGCCCACGCCGCGTGCAGGCCCAGCGGCAGCGGTTTGTACTTGGCGGTGTGGGAGCCGCCCCGCCAAAAGGTGGTGTCGCGTTCGGCGATCACGCCGCGTCGGCGCAGGTAACCCGGAATGAGGAAGCACACGGCGACGATCAGCAGCATGGCCGGGACCGCGGTCATGGCGGAGAGCACCGAGAGCTCCCGCTCGACGAAACCGAACTCGGCCCGGTACGACAGGTTCTGCTCGTTGATTCGGGCTAACGCGTCGGACTGCAAGGTGGAGATACCGACCACGGTGATGAGGAGCATCACCACCGCCGCGATGGCGAACACCACCCCGGTCGAGAGCAGGAACAGTCCGCGGGCGTTGCGACCGGTCGTGGCTTCGGGCGTGGTGGTGCTCTGGGTCATAGGGTCTCGGCCTTCCAGGTGATCGAATCAACGATCGCGTCGAACAGTTCGGTGAAGAGGTCGGCATCGTCGACCATGGGCGCGGAGATCGTGATGCGCAGCAAATCGTCGGTCTGCGGCCTCGGCAGCCAATAGGTGGCCCGCAGCGACGGCACCGTTTCCTCGCCCACCCGCTGCCGGGCGCTTTCGGCCTGCCGGGCCACCAGGCCGCTGCGCTGCTCGAGCACCACAGCATCGGGCACCATGGCCCGCAGACGGTCGGCCGGGTCCAAATCTGCGGATGCCGATATCGGCCAGGTCTCCACAGTGGTGATCATCGCGGCGGGAAACGGCACGCCGGGCAAAAGTTCCATCGACAGAGCGAACGAAATGGCGCCGGCATCCCGGGCCTGCTGGGCCGTCTTCACGAACTCGTCGCGGGTCTGCCGGCGCAGTCGGGCCGCACGGTCACCGCCGCCGACCTGTTTCTTCACCAGGGCCACGATGCGCTTGGTCATGGCCACTTCGTCTTGCAACGGGATGACCGCCCAGGTCCCGGGCAGGATGATCGAAAAGGTCTGGTCAGGGCTGACTACCTTGCGGGTCACGCGGTCGCCTCCAGTTCGATGCGCAGGGCCGCGACAACCTCTTCGGTCTGTCGGGGCATGTTGACGAACGCGCCGACACTCTCGGCGGAGAAGACCAGCTGCACCATCTGCGCGGCACCGGGCGGGAAGACGGCGAAGACCGTGCGTTCCTCAATGACGGCTTCGTCGTCGCCCGGGTTGCGCAGGGCGATGAGGTTGTGCGCGGCGACGAACGGACCGGCCGCGACCTCACCCTGCCAGGTGGTGACGCTCAGGTATTCGATGCCGGGTGTACGGCGGCCCTCGTCGGCGCGAAGCTCGGCGAGGTAGCTGTCAGCGGCCGCTTCCGCGGTGCCGGCGGGCAGGTCGGTGAGCTGGAAGGCCAGCGCGCTGGACGCCCGGCCCGTTTCGGGGTACGGGATCCAGACGGCACAGCTCATCCGCGGGTTGCCGCTGCCGATGAGCCGGATCTGCAGCGCTTCGAGCTGACTGCCGAGCGTGCGCCGGCTGCTTCCGGCCCCGGTCACCTCGGCGGCCAGGGTCTCACCCCAGAGCAGCTGTTCAGACCGGTCGAGCGGAACTGGATACCAGGTGGCCTCTGCATCAACGCTGAGGTCGACAATGTCCCTGGTGGAAGGCGAATTGCGAAATGTCATCGGTCTAGTCTCTCCCGAAGGTCTTCTCGACCTGGTGCACCAGAGGCGCGTACTCGCCGAGGAACGGGTCGATCGGGTTTTCCATCAGGCTCTGCACGGCCGTGACCGAGGTGTGCATCTGCACCACCGTGAGGGAGACACCCTGCACGACGAGCGGCGTATCGAGGATCTGCGGCGCCTTGCCGGCCATCCGGTAGAAGTCCATCAGGTCGTCGTTCAGGCTCAGCAGACTGGAGGGCGTGAAATCGTCGAGGGTCGGCAGGGCTTTCTTCGCCGCCTCCTTGAACATCTCCATCGCTTTGACGGGCGCGCCATCGGGAACCAGGTCCTTCTTGAAGGCCCCGAGCACCGAATCCTTGAACGGCTTGCTGACCACCTTCGCGGCGTCGTCGATGCTCATGAACGCCTTGCTGTGCCGGCCGACCCCACTGAGCTGGCGGGTCAACGCCGGGGCGCCGTCGAGCCTGGCGGCGGCCTTGGTGATCATCGAGGCACGCACGTACTTCGCGCCCACGGAGAAGATCTTGCCACCGAAGATCGACATCACCGCACCGACCGCGGCGCCGGCGACTGCCCACCAGCTGCCGTCGCCGTTCACGGCCGCGATGGTGGCCTCGATGAGTGTGAGCACCGCGCCGACGGCGGCGAGCACCATCAGCACCTGCCCGAGGATGGGCACCCAGGCCAGGAAGACGGCGAACACGCCGGCCCAGTCGCAGATGGTCTTGAGGATGTCGAGCGCCTTCGCGCCCCAGTCGTCCCACCAGGTGTCGTTGAGGTCCTGGCTCTTCTTGCCCTCGACGACCTCGAGGATGGCCGTGATCGCCGACTCGGCCGCCTGGTTCTTGATCGCGAGGGCCGAGTGCCATTCCGCCTGGGCCGCCTGCAGCGCCTGGCCGGCCGCCTCGGCGGCCTCCTCGGCCTTGTCGGCGGCGGCGGTGTCGGTGGCGCTGGACTCCGGGGTGGCGCTCTCGGCCGTGGCGGCGGTGCGGGTGGCCGTGCGACCGGCGGTGTCCGCGGCGGTTTCCTTGTCGCCGATGTGCGCGATGGCGGTGGTCGCGGCATCCTGCGCCAGGCGCAGCTGCGCCGAGTAGGTGATCAGGGCCTGAGCGGTGCCGGCGTACCTGTCCTTGGCCTTGCCGATGTCGTCGGCGACGTTGCCCGCCTCTTCGCGGATCGCGTCGATGGCTTTGGACGTCATGCCCTCCACCGACTTGATCGAGTTGAGGGTGGTCACCGACCGGGCGATGGCGTTGGCGATCTCGGCGTAGTGCTGCGCCTTGGAGCGCACCAGGTCGGGGTCACCCTCGAGGGCACGGAATTCGGTGTCGGTCATGATGATTCCTTCGGCAGGCTGCGGGAAGATCTCGGGGTGGCCGGGCGGGCGGACGGCATGGGGTGGGTCACAGTGGGGTGGCGGTCTGCAGCGGCGGAGCAGCGTCGGTCAGGGCTTTCGCGAGGCCGTCATCCACCTGGGTGAACCCATCGGTGATGCCCTCGATCTTCTTGCGCAGACCCTCGACCGCCTCGGTCATGGTCTTGCGCTTGTCGTTCCACTTGTGTGCGAAATCGCTGACGTGGTCGCCGAGGTTCTCGTGACCGGTGGCAATGGCCACGTCGTCGCTGAAGTCGTCGGCGTTGGCGAACTCCTTCACGACGGCGTCCAGGTCGTCCCGCAGCTGATGAAGCAGCTCCAGGTTGATGATGAGATCACTCATGATCGGTTCCCCCTAAGTGTTCGGCTTGACCGGCCTCGTTGCGACGGATGCGCGTGGGCCGGCTGCCTGTTAGAACAGTACCGAACCCGGTGAACGGGTTCGATGGGCAGCGGTCCCCATCGAGGTCCCGCGACTCGACGTCACGAGAGCAGCGGCAGCTGCACCCGCACGAAGTTGCCCTTGGCGATCAGTACGCCACGGCCGGGCGGGAACTCCGCCCGGTTCATCCGCGGCAGAGCGGTCTTCAGCAGGATGTCGCCCTCGACCGATTCGGGCTGCAGCAGCAGTCCGCGGCGGGCGTTCTTGATCTCGCCGAACAGCGGCCAGGACGAGTTCCAGGCGCTGGTCTCGGCCTCAGCGAGCAAAAAGTGATCGCTGCGCTTGACCGCCCGGGTGAGTTCGAGGATGCCGCCGTCGGCGGGCGTCTGGAGGAAGTCACCCAGACTCTCGACGAACACCGCGATGCGGCCCTCGGTGTCGGGGTCGGCGACCGCCGCCGCAAGGTCCTTGGCCAACGCCGCGATGGCGTCCACCGTGGTCGCGGCCTCGGTCCACAAACCCAGCCGGGAGATCGGCGAGCGGGCGTTGCCGAAGTAGTACAGGCGCGCATCCGGTTCGAACCGTTTGAACGCCAGCGCGATCGATTCGATGGCGGTGCTGCGGCCGCTGGCCGGCGGGCCCGCCAGCAGCAGGGTGCCGCTGGGCTCGAAGCCGGCCGGGCCCAGGTCGATGTCGCCAAGGCCGAGCACCACCCGGTCGCCGATCCGGGCGGGCAACTGCGCCTGCGGGAACTCCTTGGGCAGCGCCCCGATCGACGGCGCCTCGGCCACGCCGGCACGGCGCATGGCGTCGGCGAGCCGCTTGGTGGCGGCTGACTGCGCGGACTGCGCCGACAAGCCGCCGAGGATGGCGATCTGGGTTTCGAAGCCGTCCACAATGGCGCGGCCGGCCGGCGACTTGATGCTCAGGATGTCGCCGGGCACGTCGAGCATGCCGTAACCGTCGTCGGCCAGGCGCAGTACCACCTTGCGCTGGATCGCCGAGGAGATCGACGCGGGCACCGCGCCGGCCCGGTCGGCGGTGATCGCCACGTGCATGCCCAGCTGGCGGCCGTCGGAGAGGATGTCCTTGAACACGTCGAACCACTGCGCGCGGCCGGCCGCGATCTCGAAGTCGTTGCGGAAGTTGGGGAACCCGTCGATGAGCAGCAGGATGCGCGGCTCGGCCGGCTGGTTGGCCAGCTGACGGTATTCGGTGATGTTCGACGCGTTCGCCTCGGCGTACAGCGCCTTGCGGCGGTCGATTTCACCCTGCAGGGTGCGGAACAACCGCACGACCCGTTCGACGTCCTCACCCATGATGATCGAACCGACGTGCGGCAGCTGCTCGAGCATGCGCAGGCTGCCGGCACCGAAGTCGAGCCCGTATACGTGCACCGGGCCACCGCGCGGGGTGATCGCGGCCGCGCAGGCGAGGGTGCGCAGCACCGCGGACTTGCCGGAGCCACCGGTGCCGAAGATGGAGATGTGACCGTCGATGTCGGGCCGGAAGTACGCGGAAACCTGCTGCTGCTGCTCGGCGATGTCGGAGACGCCGAGCAGGAGTTCGGCATCCGTGCGCTGCCGCAGCAAGCTGAGGTCGTAGGCACCGGCGAGTTCGTCGAGCCACGGCCGCCGGGGCGCGGGGATGCCGGTGACGGCGTTGGCGCCGATGATGGTGGTGACCAGGCGTTGCTGGTCGGTGGGGCCGAGGTCGCGGTCTTCGTCGACGTAGTCGACCGCTCGGGGCTCCTCCCAACGGCTTTCCGCGCCGAACCGCAGTTCGTGCACGTCGATGCCGGCCCGCTCGGGTTCGCGGCTGGTCCAGCCGCCGGCGTAGGCGGACTGGAACTGGGCGAGCCGGCCGGGGCCGGTCTTGGCGACGCCGCGGCCGGGGATGGCCGGGTCGAAGTGGGCGGATTCCTTGGTGCCGATCACGTCGGTGCTGTCGGACTCGTCTGCCATCCGCAGGGCGATGCGCAGCGGGGTGTTGGCGCGCAGGTTGTCTTTGATCACGCCGGCGGGACGCTGGGTGGCCATGATCAGGTGGATGCCGAGCGACCGGCCGCGCTGGGCGATGTCGACGACACCGTCGACGAACTCGGGCACCTCGGTGGCCAGGGCCGCGAACTCGTCGATCACCAGCACCAGGGCGGGCGGGCTGTCGGGGTCGCCGCGCTTCTCCAGCTCGAGCAGGTCCTTGGCCTTCTTGCGGTTGAGCAGGTGCTCGCGGTGGTGCAGTTCGGCGCGCAGGCTGGTGAGCGCGCGGCGCACCAGGTGCGGGCTGAGGTCGGTGACCAGTCCCACGCAGTGCGGCAGGGTGACGCAGTCGGCGAAGGCCGAGCCGCCCTTGTAGTCCACGAACAGGAAGGTGACCCGGTCGGGGCTGTACTCGGCGGCCATGCCAAGCACCCAGGCCTGCAGGAACTCGCTCTTGCCGGCGCCGGTGGTGCCGCCCACGAGGGCGTGCGGGCCCTGGGTGCGGAGGTCCAGGTGCATGGCGTCGACGCCGGCGGAGCCGATGATGGCGCGCAACTTGCCGGCCCGGCGCGGTTTCGGGGTGCCGCCGCTTCGGTCATGGATGGAGGTGTTCTGCTGCCACCGGTCGATGACCGCGGCGCTGGTCTCGACCATGTCATGGCCGAGCAGGGTGACCAGCGACACGGTGCGGGGCAGGTCGCTGGCGTCGGCGACGAGGGCGCCGGCGTCGATGACCGGGGCCATCCGCTTGGCGAATTCGAGGGCGGCGGCGGAGTCGACCTGTTCGGTGACGACGTTGTCGATGGTCTCGCCCAGGCGCACGAAACCGACGGTGGCGATGCCGGGTTCGTCGCCGAGGTGCAGGTAGGTGCGACAGACAGCGGGCAGTGCCGCCACGGTCGGGCCGATCCAGATGGGGTACACGCCGGCGTCGGCGGCGATCTCGGCAAGCTGCACGAGCCGGGCCCGGTCGATGGCCACGTCGTCCGAGATCAGCAGCACAATCGCGGGGATGGCCGACTTGGTTCCCTCCTTGGTGCCGGATGCGCCGACCTCGCCGCCGCGCTCGAGCGCGGCATCCGTTTGCACCATGGCGCCGCGGCGGCTGGCCTTGGCCTGGGCGAGGCGCTGCTCCACAACACCCTCGATGCCGGAAAGCACCGCGCTGGCACTGGCGGCGCTGTCGGCGAGGTGGCTTCCTTCAATGGGGCTGTGCGGGGAGGAAGTGTGGGGCATCCACTTGAGCCATTCCAGCTCACGGGACCAGCGGGGCGTGACCAGGGAGGCGACGACAAGTTCGGCCGGTGAGTGCAGTGCGGTGAGCTGCACCAGGATCGAGTTGATCGAGCCCATCGCCTGGGCGGGTGAGCCGGCGATTCCGAGTGCGCCGGAGTCGTAGAGGTTGTCGATCAGCGGCACGCCGTCGAGGGTGCGGTTGGCGTTGATGACTTCGGTGAGCTTCTCCTCGAACTCCGGCAGCATGTCGCCGCGGCTGGAGTCGGCGATGGTGTTGCGCGAGTTCATGGTGCCGCAGCCGAGCCGCACGTTCAGGAACGACCAGTGTTCGGGACGGCGGGTCCAGAGCATCGGCCCCCGGTTCATGGCGTGTTCGTGTGCCTCCAGAGTGGAGGGCGACTCCTTGAGCCGTAGCTCGTGCTCGATGACCCGTTCGGTGGCCAGCCGATTGGTGAGTACCTCGAGCCGGGCGCTGAACTTGGCCACGGCCTTGGCCATCCGGCGTTTGTCACGGCCCTTGGTGGTGAAGAAGTTGCCGATCAGCATGACCGGGGAGAGTAGACAGAACAGCAGGGTGGTGGGGCTCTTGGTCAGCGCGAACATCGCCCCGCCCAGCAGCAGCGGGGTGATCATCGCCAGCAGCGGAAACGGTGCGTCCTCCTTCTCGGTGGGCACCTCCGGGGAGACGAACTCCTGGCCGATGTAGCGTTTCTCCACCTTGGGCGACCGGTTGAAGAAGATCGGGCCGGGCTTGGGCGCGCTTTCGGGCGCGGCGCCGGCGACCAGGCTGATTTCGACCTCGGAGTCGCCGAGCAGCATCCGTTCGGTCTTGGCGATGCGCAGCCGGCCCACGATGCCGCCGTCCACGACGACCCCGTTAGCGCTGCCGAGGTCGATGACCTCCACGGCCTCGCCGATCTCCAGCCGCACGTGCTTCTTCGACACCAGGCTGTCGTGCAGCACGATGTCGCAGGCGGCGTCGCGGCCCACCAGCAGGCTGCCGGGCGCCAGCGGGAACTCGCGGCCTTCATCCGGCCCGGAGAGCACCTTGAGCTGAGCTACCGGCTGCGCCGTCAGCGTTGACGGGGCCTGGTAGAGCACACCGGCGTCGGCGAGGCTCACGGATGCGCCGGAGCCGATCCAGGCCTCCCCCACCGGGCCGTCCGGCGGCAGGGTCAGTGGCACGCTCTGGCCGGGCAGCGTTGCCCGCAGGGTGAGGAACCGGTCCGGTGAGTGCGTGGTCTGCGCGTCGACCCGGCTGATGGTGCCGGCGATTTCGGAGATCGTGGCTGCCGCATCCGCGGTGACGATGATGTCGCTGGCGGCGCCGTTGGGGCGAACCAGGGTGAGCTTGAGGCGCATTCAGTTCCTATGTCAGTAGAGCTGGCGGTGCGGGGTGACGTGCTATTCGCCGCGGCGCTCCCACGGCCAGAGCGGCCGGCCGTGCTCGCCGTAGTGCGAGGCCAGCAGGATCGAGTAGACGAGCGCAACGAGAAAGGCCAGCGCACCAACGGTGAGGGCGAACGGGCTGGCGAGCATGCTGCCGGCGAACAGCAGCACGCCCAAGGGTTGGCCATTGCCGGCGGCCACGAGGATGGCTCCGGTGACGATGAACAGGCCGTACGCGGCGATGCCGGTGGCAACAGCAAACCCCACCACGACGCGTTGCTTGTCGGGTGGGGTGTTGACGCCGAGAACGATCAGCATGAGCAGCACCAGCAGCACGGCGACGGCCGTCATGGTGGGGCCCACCAGGGTGCCGGCCGACCTGTCAGCGATGACCTCGAGGTTGGTGGCCAGGCTGATCAGGCCGAACGCGGCCACGAGCAGTGCGGCGTAAAGCACGGTCGCGAAAACCGCGACGACGGTCGCGTATTTCTGGTAATCGCGCATTCTGTGCTCCCCCCGCACTGCCAGCGGTTAGACCGGACGGGCGAGCTGCGGTCCTTCGGCGAGCTGACGCTCGTATTCGGCCTTGGCGGCGATGTTCTTCGCGGTGATGCTGCGGCCGCGGCGGGCGATCCAGGCGCCGAACCAGATGGGCACCTCGCGGGCCACGACGGCCGCGGCGATGGCGCCGGGGTTCAACCACTGAGTGCTCACGAAGCGGGCAGCTTCGGCGGGCGTCAGGTTCCACGCCTGCACGGCGAGCAGGGCGCCGCCGATGTAGGAGAAGTACACGACCACGGCGACAAGGAAGCCGCCGAGCACGTAGGCCCACCAGCCGGCACGGTTGAGCACCGCGACCAGCAGCGCGAAGGCCAGGAAGAAGAAGATCACCGGCACGTAGTAGACCGGCAGCACCAGGAAGTCGGTGAACCGGGCGGTCGCGTCGGCGACGTTGGCGGCGTTGGCCGCGGAGATGAAGAACGCGATCACCGCGTAGACCAGGGCGAAGACCGCGGTGGCGATCAGGCCGATGAGGATGCCGGCGGCCCGGTTGCCCAGGGTCTTGGGCGGGGTGGGAGCGGTGACGTACACCGGGCTCTGCGAGAACTGCTGGGTCTGCTGCTGCACCGGCGGCTGCACGGTGGGCTGCGCGGCTGCGGCGGGGACCGTCGCGGCTGCCGGGGTGGGCACGTAGGTGGGCGTGTAGTTCTTCTGCTCCGCAACTGCTTCATCGCGGGCGACCTCGGCCGGAGTGGGCTCGGCGGTGAGGCGTTCGACCTTCTCGGTCTGCGCCTCCGACGCGTTGACCGTCACCGGGGTGGCCGGCTCGTAGTCGATCGGCTCGCCGGGAACGTAGGCAGGCTCCGGCGTCGAGGTCTCGGCCACCGGTTCGCGCACAGGCTCGTCGACGGTCTTGCTCGGGTCGGCCACGGTGGTGGGTTCCGGGTTCGCATCGTCGTAGATGTGCTCGGTGGGCGCATCCGGGTTGTGGTTCTTGTTGCCCTCGGGGGGCGTGGTGTCGGTCATGCTGCACTCCTCGTGAGCCTCGCGGCCGTAGCTCTGTGCTGCCACTGTAGCAATCAGGGGCGACAAGTCGACGGAAGCTCGGGGCGCGCGGCGGTTAACCTGCTTCGGCCTGCGCGGTGGGGTCGAGCAGCACGTAGATGAGGGCCGAGATAGTACCGGTCACGGTCGAACCGGCAGCAGGCACAGACACGGATTCGCCACCTTCGGGCAACGTCGTTGCGCCGGCCGCTGACGGGATTGTATTGAACTTCGTCACGGTGACAAGCCGTGTGCCTGTCTGGAGACCCTCCAGGAAGTTCAAGACGTTTCCGTAGCCGCCGGTAAGGACGAGATCGACGGGGATGGCTACGAAGTTCTCTGCGGTGATCAGCGGGTTCGAAAAAGGCACCCCCGGGACGGCAACGGGCGCCTCCGCCTCAGTATCGTCCGTTGCTGCTTCCGCACTCGCGGCCTCATCGTCAGCCGGCGCCGCGACTTCCGTGCCTTCAACTACGACTGGCGCGTACGAAACGGCGTCACTCACGCTGATTGAGGTGAAGGTGACTGAGCTCTCCTGCGCGATTGTGTTGAGCTGCCTGACGAACGTAGGCAGCTCGGCCCCAGGCGGGAGCTCACTGCGCAGCTCGTCAAGTTGTTCGGCCAGCCCCTCCATACCCCTGTACTGCTCCTTCAGAGCTGAAAGCTGTTGCTCATACGCCTGATTTTGAGACTCGACGCTCAGCCGCTCCTGATCGGCGGCACGAGCGCTGCTCAGCAGCGGCCCCACCCCTAACATCCATCCGAAAATAAGGGTTGCGGCGATCACCAGTGCGGATCCGATGACCCACCATCGTTGCGTGGACATCTCTACTCCGTCTCATCTGTTGACGTGGCGTCAGCGGCATCAGCAGCTGTCGAACTAAACCGACCGGAGAACGCCTCCTCGTTGACATGAACCTTGACGCCAACCTTGTAGCCGCCGTTGTCCCCCAGAGCTATGGATCCAGGGGAGGCGTCCGCGAAACCCGGCAGCGATTCGAGCGCGTCGAGCCACTCTGGCACCGCGGGGAGACCGGGCGCGCTCAGGGTGAGGTCGAGTGTGGCTACGCGTGCAGGCTGCAGGGGCGACGTGGCCTGTGGATAGAGCTCGAGCGGTGACGACGAGGTTATGTCCACCCCATCGATCGAGACATCCGCCGGCAAGAGTGACCGCACGTCAAGAAGGAACGCCTTCCAGTCGATTTCGGTGGCGGAACCGACCTCTCGCGCCGCATGGGCGAGGTCAACGTGCCCCTGAACCTCACGCACCGATATGTACGTCTGCTGCTCGCTCAGCAACTCGGCCGAGACCGACTGGGCATCGGCTAAGCGCACAACGCTCTGTGCCGAATGCCAGGCCGCGGCGGCGACGCCGACGGCCACGATGAGCATGATTCCGCCTGTGACTAGTGCCAGGCCACGACGCAGGGACCGGCCCCTCGCTTCTGCCGCCACTTCAGGTGGCAACAGGCTGACGCGAGGCTCACCGCCGAGGACCAATTCGCTGTCGTGCGTTGTCCCGATCATGCTGCGCTACCCAGAGCGAGGCCGAGTGCCACAAGGTACTCTCCACGGGTACGGCTGAAGTCTTCAGCGCTGAGTCCTCGAGCGAAGGTGACGGCCCCGAGGGGCTCCGGTCGCACCACCGGTAGCCGCGTGAGTTCCCCCAGCGCCGGACCGAATCCGATAAGTTCGCTGCCGCCGCCCGTGAGAACCAGACGGTCGACGGTGAGTCCAGGGCGTGTGTTCACGAAATAGGTGATGGTATTCCTCAGGCTGTTGAGAATTTCGGTTGCCACCTCACGAATGATGGTGACGGCATGTTCATATCCTGGCTCGACCCCACTCGGGGCCAGCCCGTGGGACCGCTTGATCACATCGGCGTCCTCAATGGCCGTCGGCAGCCGGGTGGCGATCGCCTGTGTGAGGTCATCACTGCCTGCCGGGATGATGCGCACGAACTGGGGAACTCCGAGGATCGTAACGACCACACTGGTCGTACGCGCACCGACGTCGATCTGCACGACGACCCCGGGATCGGATTGGCCGCGGTAGATGACCCGGCTCAGGGCAAACGGAATGAGATCGACCTCGACGGGACGAAGCCCAGCGAGCTGGACGGCCTTCACGTTGCCCTCCACGGACGCTTTGACGGCGGCAACTAGGAGTCCCCGGACCTGCGGGCCCTCTCCCTCGTCCACCTCGGCGATGGGATAGAAATCGAGAAGAGCATCTGACACGGGTACTGACAGCATGTCCTGAACGTGAAACGGCAGGGATTCACGGATACGCGCCTTTGAGGCCTTCGGGAGCGCGAGGTCACGCACGAGCACGCGGTGATTGCCCATACCGATCACAACGTCCTTGGTGGCAAACCCTCCGCTCGACCACAGTAGCTTGAGGGCCTCTGCCACGGTGTTGACTTCCTGCACCTCGCCACGGGCAACGGCACCCTCTGGAAGGGGGACGCTGTGGTACCGAGTGATTGTAGGCTGCGGTTTACTCGCCCCGGTCAATTCGACCGCCCGTATACCGGTGCTGCCGATGTCAATTCCTACGACGCTTGCGACCATGGCCACACGTCCTTTCCTGCCGAGCTTGGTGCTGAATAGAGGTATTGGTCCACGAGCTAGCTCAGCCCGAAGGCGCCCAGGTATGCGGTCCACAGTTGCTGCCCACCGAAAATGCCCACCCACGCGCCGATGAGCATCCAAGGGCCGAAAGGAATGCCTGACTTGCGACTGGCTTGACGAGTGACGACCAGGACGATGGCGTACATACCTCCGAGAAGGAAAGCAGCGAAGGCTCCCACCACGAGCGGTCCCCAGCCTAGCCAGCCGAGAAATAGCCCTAGCACTCCGGCGAGTTTCACATCGCCGAAGCCCATGCCACCGGGGTAGACCACAGCGAGCAGGAAATAGAAAAGCCACAATGCGCCCATACCGACACAGGCTCCGAGTAGCGACCCATAGTCGCCAGTGACGACACTGATTGTGCCAAAAAGCGACGCCCCGACGATATAGGACGGCAAAACGATGCGGTCGGGCAGAGTATGGGTGTCAAGGTCGATGAGTGCAAGGGCAACGCTTACGGCGGCCAGGTAGAGGTACGCGACCACCGCCAGGGCAAGTCCCACGCCGGAGCCGGCTGGTGCGGCCAAGGGCTTGTCGAGGAGTGCCCAGCCGACGGTAGCCGAAAAGAACACACCCGTTCCGAACTCAACAACGGGGTAGCGAACCGAGATGCTAGTTCGGCATTGGCGGCACCGGCCCCGTAGCTTCAACCACGAGATCACCGGAATGTTGTCGACCGGGCGGATTAAGGCTCCACAACCGGGGCATGCGCTCGGCGGACTCACTATCGACCGCCCATTGGGCACCCTGTAGACAACAACGTTGAGGAAGGAGCCGATCAATATCCCGAAGATTCCCGCCACAGCGATGAATGCAGCGTCCACGCCGTCGAGCGGGCTCACCCGTTGAGGTCTCTTGATGACAGCTCCGAGCCGAGTACGCCGCCGCTGCCGCCAGTGCTCCCGGAAGTTCCGGTACTCAAGTTAGCCCCGGGCATCCCCACCGGCACGAATGTAAGACTGCTGTTGCTGTTGAAATCCACCTTGCTGCCATAGATCTGCCCTCGCCATGCATTGCTCGAGTTGGACATCCCGCACGGTGTGTAGACCATGGCTACGACGGGTGCGTTGATTACGGTTGTGGTGTTCACCGCGCTCGCCCCTCCACCTGCCGGGCAATCGGGAACGTGGTTAGTGAGGTTTGAATCGGGGGTGATAAACCAGAGGCGCTTGGCTGCGGAATCACTTGAGGTGACGTTCAATCCCTGGATCGTCACCTTGTTCTCGATGAAGGCGATATCGGTCTTCATCTGCCAGTCCAGGGTGCCCGAAACAAGGGTGAGTCCCCCGGGGCAGGCCGTCCGGGTGTCCCAGACCGTGGGCACACTCATTGGGACGAAGGTGCCGGTGAAGAAGGTGGAGGCCTGGAAAGAGACGTCGACATTACAGACGTTTGCAGCGTTGTTAACGCTGGTCGGCCACGAGAGAATCTGAAATCCAGCCGAGGTCCAGGTCGAGGGTACGAATCCGTAGTCGAGCCAGTCAGGCACGACTGGGGCTTGCACCGTGGGGTCTCGAAAGGTCACAGTGCCGGTGGCGATGGACTGCTTGATCGCGCACTTGTAACCATTTTCATCCCACCCGTTGTTCGGCGATGGGCACCGGCTAGCGCTGGTGAAGGCGGTTCCCGCCAAATCGACGAAGCCTCCGACCCGGGTGTTGGGACCGAAGGTGCTTTCCCCAGTGCTTGCCGAAAGTGCGTTGCCACCGATGAGGCCGCTTTGCAGGGTTAGTTTGCCGGCTGCCCAAATGTCGCCCGTGACCTGGCATGCGTTGTTGAGGATGGCGTCGCCCTCCGCCACGTACACCTTTCCCTGTACCAAGCTGGATTCCGTGCAGCTCAGGGTGCCTTTCTTGATCATGACGTCGCCCACGGACGTCGAGGACAACACCCGGAAGCTGTTGAATGTGCCAGCGTTGTAGGAGTACATGGCGCCCCCGCTGGCCGTGATCGGAGACGACGGGGTGTAGCCGTAGATGACTTCCACCTTGCGGGTGTCACGGGCGGATTGTGTGGCAACGCCTCGATTGATGGCTGAGCCTTGTGAAACGATTTTTATCCGCACCGCCGCAGCCGATCCGATGGGGCAGGAGGCCCAGGTGTTTCCCGATGCGCTGAGGGAATACTGCACCGTAGCTGTGAATACCGGCGCGTTGGCCACTGCCGGGTTGGAATAGCTTGCCTGGCAGGCGTTGGTGCCAGTCAGCTGCGCAGCCACATAATCAACCCCAGCCTCCGCCGCCGCGAGGGACTGCACCGAAGCCCGCACTGAGGAGGTTTGACCGAGGGATTGCGTGGTCATGCCAGCGACGAGGGTTGACAGGACGATCAGCACAGCCATCACCGAGATCACCAGGATCAAGCCGCTGCCTCGAGTGCCATCCTCGCGGAGTTCCCGAACCCTTCGTTTCACGCGAACTAGAAGCACGTCGACGTCGCTCCTACCGTTGGTTGACGATCGAGAGCGCTGCTGACGACCTTGACATCCGGGGAGGTGCCCGCATCAATCGACAGTGAGATTCCGATCTGGTTGCCGGTTCTGGTGAAAGGCAGCGCGCCCGACTGGTTTACGCCCTCGCCCCAAATTTGCCACCCTGTCGGCGCCGCAGCGGGAGTGTTTGCCGGGAGGCTTGCCAGATAGGCCACGTTGGGCGGAACGATGGCAGCCAGGGGGACAGTTCTCACGAAAAGCTGGCCCCCATGGCTCGGCACATAGAACCAGGCCTGGCATTGAGTCGACGAGGTCGCGCCCCCTGTCGTCGTTTCGACGACGAGTAACTGTGTGCCGGCAACACCGACTGCCGCGACCGTGGGCGTGTACGGAGTCTTAATCGCCACCGCATCCCGCACCCCAGCCTGCACGCTTGAGGTGAGTTTCTGTGCGAGGGAAGTGGCGGTCGTCATGCTTCGCACCAGGGTGGTCGTGCGTGAAGATCCGGCCAGCAGCCCGCCACCGATGAACACGACCAGCACTAAAAGCAGGGAGTAGATCAGGAGTTCCACAAGAGTGAAGCCAGCCGTGCGGTTGGTCTGCGGTGTCTGACGCATCAGGATGCCGCCGTCAGCCGGACGTAGGTGGTCGCCGACGAAAGCGCACCGGCAACGCCGACCTTCGCCACCGAGACGGTGACCTGCACGATGCCCGGATAGGTGGCCGGACACGTGCTGACGGTACGGGTTGCCTGATAGTTCGTCCCGCGGGCGTCGGTCATGACGGGCGGGGTGGAAGGGCCGTATCCACCCGTGCCAGTGAATGCCGCACAGCTGGTTGCAGTGCCGCGGGCGATCTCCAGCTGCTCGTTGGCAATCTGCGTTGCGGATGCAATGGTGGCATTTCGAACGGCTAGCTGCATGCCCTGCGCGAAAAGAGGAAGGAAAGAAATAGCAAGGATCCCGATAAGAAAGATGCAGACGACAATCTCAATGAGTCCCAATCCATCGTCCGAGCTTGGTCGGACGGCTGCGTCATCGCGGATCACGTCATTGTGTCGGGACACCGGTTCACCCCTCATTGCACCTGCACTTGCCTTCGTAAGACTGAGTGGGACGCCCAAGAACTGGACGTCCCACTCCAGCGGGGCCCAAGCCCCAGTGAGCTACCTAGCAGACGACGTTCTTGACGCCTTCGCTGGCCTTGATGCGGAAGGGCCCACCGCCGGTGCGGGTTCCGTTGATGCAAAAGTCAGTCGATCCGGTGGCCGGGGCGGTGCCGAATGAGAGGGTGACTCCCTCGGTGATTGTCAGGCCGTAGTTCTTGAGCTTGACGCCGGCCGTCGAGGTGCCAGCAAGGTCAGCCGTCACGAGCGCTGACGGGCTCACTGAGTCGGTGTAGTAGGCCACGATGGCGGACTTGGCGTTTGCCAGGTCCGACTTAATGGCGGCATCCTTCGAGCTGTCCTGAATGCCCAGAAACACGGGGATAGCGATCGCAGCGAGGATTCCGATGATGATCACGACGACGAGAAGTTCGATAAGGGTGAAGCCCTTGTCGTCCTTGTCGGCGAGTTTGGCACGCTGGCGGGAGAGGGCACTCGAGATGGAGAGCATGGGTCGTCCTGTTCTGTGGGGGTGAAGGGGTAAACAGGCTTTCGGGTGCCTCACCTGAGGTTACGACCTAGCCGCATCCCAGAACGACACGATTGCTGAAGATAAGCTGTGAATATGACCCCCAAAACGGGGGGTGGTTGAATGTATAGCGTCGACAGCCCAAATATGAGATTTCATCAGCTCATTCTCGCAACACCTCGGGCCGCCGTTGCCGCCCAAGTCTGGGCGTGTGCACGAGCTACTCGATGAGCTTGAAAATGTCGAAAACAGGAAGGTAGAGAGCCACGATCATGCCACCCACCACCACACCGATGAAGGCCACCATGAGCGGTTCGATCAGCGAGGTGAGCTGCTCGGTGGTTGACTCGACCTCGGCGTCATAGAAGTCAGCGATCTTGCCGAGCATCTGCTCGAGCGATCCCGAGTCCTCCCCGACAGCGATCATCTGAGTCACCATGGCCGGGAAGATCGGCTCGTTGGCAAGGGGTCCAGCAATGGACTTGCCTTGCCGCACTGACTCCGCCACGTTCCGTAGTGCCATTTCGACTACCCAGCTTCCGCTGGTCTCACCGACGATTTGAAGCGCCTTGAGAATGGGAACGCCCGCTCCGATCATCGCCGAGAAATTGCGGGTAAAACGCGCCACCGCAATCTTGGTCATCAAGGGCCCGAAAACCGGCAACTTGAGCTTCAAGGGGTCAATGACCTTGCGCACGCGTTCGGTGTGTCGGTTTTTATGCCACCAGACGGTGAAGAAGACCGACCCAATGACAACCACCGGCACGATGTAAATCATCATCTCCGACAGCCATACCAGCATCTGGGTGGGTAGCGGCAGCGTGCCCCCGAGCCCTTCGAACATTCCCTTGAACACCGGCACGATGAAGATCAGCATGGCGGCCACGGCGACAATCGCCATGATCAGCACGATCACCGGATAAGTGAGCGCCGACTTGATAGTGCCTCGAAGTTTCACATCTGCTTCAAAACTGTCCGCGATTGAGGTCAGCGAGTTTTCGAGGAATCCCCCGGTCTCGCCTGCACGAACCATGTTGATCATCAGCGGCGGGAAGTCTTCCGCATGCTGCTGCATAGCGTCAGACAGGGCAGACCCAGTTTCGACATCGGATCGCACCTTGCCGAGAATGTCAGCTAGAGCTTTGCTTTCTGTTTGTTCCGCCAAGATGTTCAGGGTACGCAACAACGACAGACCCGACGAGATCATGGTCGCCATCTGCCGACTCATGATCGCCAGATCAGCGAGCGTCACTCGCTTCCTGAAGCCGCCGATATTGATCTCTCGGTTCAGTCCAGTGCCCGCCGAGGCCTCTGCGATCGAGATAGGAGTGAGTCCCATGGTGCGCAGACGTGAGGTGACCGCTAGCTCAGAAGAGGCGTCAACGCGGCCCTTGACGATGCGGCCAGCAGCATCGCGGCCCTTGTAGGCGTAGGCCTGGGTGCTGGGCATTTAATACGCTCCGGGAGAATATGCGTCGCCGAAATCTGTGTCACCCGTTGATTTGCCAGCGGAGACACCACCGCTCGGGTCAAGCTCGACGCGTCTGATCAGCTGGGCGAGGCTCGCGGGATCCTGTGCTTTTTCCTCCGCCGACCTGCGGCTGATAAGTCCCGAATTAACCAAGTCAGCAAGGTGCTGATCCAAAGAGTGCATCCCCTGTTCCCTGCCGGCCTGCATGGCGGAGGAGATCTGGTAGGTCTTGCCCTCACGAATGAGGTTCGCGATGGCGGGAGTCGCGAACAGCACCTCGGTGGCCACCACACGGCCGCCGTCGACCCGTTTAACCAGGGTCTGGCAGACCACACCCTGCAGCGTCGCCGCGAGCTGTGAACGCACCTGGGACTGTTGGTGAGGCGGGTACACGTCGATGATGCGGTCAATTGTCTGGGCGGCGCTTTGGGTGTGCAGCGTCGCGAAGACGAGGTGGCCGGTCTCGGCGGCGGTCAACGCCACCGAGATCGTTTCAAGGTCACGTAACTCGCCGATCAGGATCACGTCGGGGTCCTGCCGCAGCACGTGCTTGAGGGCGGCCGCGAAGCTGTGCGTGTCGCCGCCGACCTCGCGCTGGTTCACCAGCGACTTCTGGTGCCGGTGCAAGAACTCGATCGGGTCTTCGACGGTGACGATGTGGTCGGCGCGGGTGCGGTTGACCTGGTCTACGAGCGCGGCAAGTGTGGTGGATTTTCCCGAACCGGTGGGCCCCGTGACGAGGACCAGACCCCGGGCCATGGCGGCGAAACGACCCACCGATTCCGGCACGCCGAGGTCCTTGAGCTGCTTGATCTCCCGCGGAATAAGCCGGAAGGCTCCACCGATGGAGTTGCGCTGCTGGTAGTAGTTCACCCGGAACCGGGCACCGCTCGTGGTGTACGCGAAGTCTAGTTCGAGCTCCCGCTCGAATTCCTCCCGTTGCGTAGGGGTTAGCAGGCTATACAGGGCGGACTGCACCTTCTCGCGCATCCACCGGTTGGTGTTGTCGAGAGGGCGGAGCGACCCGTTCACGCGGATGTTCGGTGGTGCACCGACAGTCACATGCAGATCCGAGCCGTCCAGGTCGAGCACCTCTTGGAGGGCGTTCAGAATATCCTGGTCGGCCTCGACAACATCCTCGAATCGCTGCGCCCGGCGGGGGCGTGAAGTTCCGGCAGGCACATCTACGCGGGGTCGGAGCACTTCGTTGCTGGAGGGGTCCAGAGCCGAGCGGGTGAGGTCGGGTCGCGCCGAATCGGGGATGATATCGATGTCGGCCACTGTGCGCGCAGGCTCCGCGTGGGTGGGGTAGACGGGCACGGTATTGGTGGGCTGGTCATAGATGGACTTGAACACCACCGGCTCGGTGGGCGGTGAATCCGCCGGGTCCTGCAGGTACCACGGTAACGGCGCCTCGGGAAGAACGGCGGTCGCCTGATCGGCGTCGGGATCGTCTCTGCTCTGCGGCCGTTGCGGCGGCGTCACCGGAATCTCGTAGATGGGCTGGCTCATACTGATTTCCCCTTCGGCACTACGCATCCACTCGTTCGGCACTAGGCGACCACTCGCAGAACTTCTTCGATGGAGGTCAAACCCATCCGAACTTTGGTCCAGCCGTCTTCGCGGAGGGTGATCATGCCCTGATCGCGGGCGGCCTGGGCGATGTCGGCGCTGGAGGCGTGCGCCACCGTAAGCCGCTCGATCTCCTCGGAGACAGTCATCACCTCGTGCACGGCGATCCTGCCGCGGTACCCGGTCTTGGAGCAACTCGGGCAGCCGACCGGTTTGAACAGTACCGGCGCCTCGGTGTCTTGCGGGGTACTGAAACGCAGGTGCATCAGCTCGCCAGGATCGCGCGAATCCGGGGCTTTGCAGCGGTCGCAGAGCCGCCGGGCGAGCCGCTGAGCGACCACACAATCCAGGGCGGAGCCCACGAGGAACGGCTCGATACCCATCTCGGTGAGCCGGGTGACCGCGCTGGGCGCGTCATTGGTGTGCAGGGTGGAGAGCACCAGGTGACCGGTGAGGGACGCTTCGATGGCGATCTGGGCGGTCTCATGGTCGCGGATCTCACCGATCAGCACCACGTCCGGGTCGGACCGCAGGATCGAGCGCAGCGCGCTGGCGAAGGTGAGTCCCGCCTTGGGGTTCACCTGAACCTGGTTGATGCCGGCCATCCGGTATTCCACCGGGTCTTCGACGGTGATCACGTTGATCTCGGGCCGCGCCACCGTGTGCAGGGTCGTGTACAGGGTGGTGCTCTTGCCCGAGCCTGTGGGGCCAGTGACCAGGATCATGCCGTACGGCTTGGAATAGGACCTTCGGTAGGCCTCAAAGTTGCCCGGCAGCAGGTTGAGGTCTTGCAGGCTCATCGACGTGCTGGAGTTGTCGAGGATTCGCATGACGACCTTTTCGCCCCACACAGTGGGCAGCGTGGCCACCCGCAGGTCGATATGCCGGCCGCCGTGGCTGACCGACATGCGGCCGTCCTGCGGTTTGCGTCGCTCGGCGATGTCGATGTCGGCCATAATCTTCAGCCGGGAGATGACACCGTTTTGAATGCTCTTGGGCGCCCGCTGCATATCGTGCAGCACCCCGTCGATGCGGTACCGCACACCCAGGCTGTGTTCGCCCGGTTCGATGTGGATGTCGGAGGCCTTGTCCTGAATGGCCTGGCTGACCAGGAGGTTCACGAATCGCACGATCGGAGCGTCGTCGTCGAGTGAGTCCGAAACTCCGAATGCGCTTTCCTCCGGGGCGTGTTCCTCCTGCAGGGTAGTGGTGAGGTTGCTCAGCTCGTCGTCGGCGCGGTGGTAGCGCTCGATGGCGGCCAAGAGGTCGGCGCGCTCCACGACGACCGGATTGACGCGCATACGCGCCGCCTCGATCACGTCATCGAGTGCGAAGACGTTGCCGGGGTTGACCATCGCGAGCACGAGGCGGTTCATGCTGACCGCGATCGGAAGCACCTCGTGGCGTTTGCAAACGGCGGCTGAAACCAGGGCTACGGCGGCGCGGTCGACCGGATAGTCGAGCAGGTCCACAAAGGGCAGTTTGGCCTGCGCGGCCCGGGCCTTGGCAAGTTGCAGCGACGTGATAACACCGCTTTCCACCAGGGCCCGGGCGGCACCTTCGTCGGCCGGATCGTTACTCATCACCGTGTCGAGGTATTCGATCGGCAACGAGCCGTGAAGAATCAGGATTTCGGTCAGGGTAGGCATTCGACCCTCCCCGGATCGTGGCTGTGCGGTGGAACTCGGGGAGAACAAATTCTGCGCGAAAGACGGCGCCCGAGGCGTCCTGTGTGACAGATTACGGTATCTCCGGGCGTTTCGGTGTCACCAGTCCCTTAATCGGGGGTGGGCGCGTCGGCGCCGTGGTCAGGCACCGGCCCAGATCGTGTTGACCATGTCGTGGGTGTAGCCATCTGGGCCGGCATTCACCCAGAGGGTTGCCAGCCAGATGCCGCCGCGCAGGAAGTGTGACTGGCCGTAGCGGCCGACGTCGGTGGTGGTTTCGGTGATGCAGCGCAGCCCGTCCAGCTCCTCGTAACACTCCATGCCCAGCGCGCGGAGGCGGCCCTCGACGCCTGCGGTCTGCTCGGCGGTGACCCACACCACGCTGGTGGACACGCCACTGTCGGACGCCCCGGCGGGGCTGACCCACCGGCAGCTGAGGTGCTCGCTTCCGTTGA
The DNA here is from genome assembly GCF_002909375.1 of Cryobacterium zongtaii. GTDB lineage: Bacteria > Actinomycetota > Actinomycetes > Actinomycetales > Microbacteriaceae > Cryobacterium > Cryobacterium zongtaii. The sequence continues at coordinate 59,599 of NZ_PPXD01000001.1, read as the reverse complement.
TGATCGCGCGCAGCTCGGGGTCGTCGGCGCCGTCGCGCACATCGGCGCCGGGCTGGGTGGTCCAGGCCGGGTTGAGTACCAGGTCGCCGAACGCACCGACCATCGTTGGGCTGTAGATCTGCTCGCAGGCGGCCGGCTTGGGAGTGCCAGGTTCGAGCACGGCGGTGGGGGCGCTGACCGCGGCAGCCGCCGCCGGCGCTGCTGGCACGGGCCGGGCGTCGGGGTCCGCTGCGGGGGTGGGCACGGGCCGGGGTGAAAATACCACCCACACCGCGGCCAGCACGACGAACACGGTCACGATACCGCCCAGGATCAGCAGCACCCACTGTGCGCCGGCCGTGATCGTCGGTGTTCCATGAACGGGCATTCCGCCTCCCTGAGCGCAATCCTCCCGGAGGATTTTGCGCACAGCATAGCCCGACCGGGCGAGGGAGGTGCTGGTTAGGCGCCGGCCCAGACGGTGGCGACCATGTCGTGGGTGTAGCCATCCGGGCCCGCGTTCACGTAGCGGGTAGCCAGCCAGATGCCGTCGCGCAGAAAGTGCGACTGGCCCGCGATGCCCTCGGCACCCTCGGTCGATTCGGCGACGCAGCGGATGCCGCCGAGCTCTTCATAGCAGTTCAGGCCGTCGCCGAGCAGCCGCTGGTGCACCGCTTCGGACTGCTCGGCCGTGACGAAGACCACGTTGGAGGTGAGGCCGCTGCCCGAGCCGCCGTCTGGGTTGCCCCATACGCAGGTGAGGTGCTCTGCGCCCTCGATGACGACGATGAGTTGTTCGTCATCGGTGCCGAACAGCACGCCGGAGTTGACGTCTTCCTCGGCCCACTCGGGGTTGAGGCTGCCAGTCTCGTTGAGGGTGGCCAGCATGGTGGGACTGTAGATCGCCTCGCAGCTGGTGGGGCGCGGCCCGGCGGCCACTGCGGGCGCGGCGCTGGCGACGGCATGCGGCTCGGCGGTTGCGGTGGGTGTGGGGCGCGTGCCCGGCAGGGAGTCGTCGGAGCCGGAGGGAGTGCCCGCTCCCCCGCGCCAGACGACGAGCACCACGATCAGCGCCACGACCAGCAACACGCCCACCGCGCCGAGGGCGAACCACAGCGGGCGCCGGGACGGTGAACCAGTCGGCAACGTTGCAGCGCCCATGGCGGTGACCCCCTTCGAGATTTTCTCCCAGCCTAGCTGGCCGCGGTGGGTTGCCCCGGATGTGGGCGTTGTTCGTGAATACGATCCCTGTGCGCTGGGTAGGGTCTAGCCATACGTCGACAGCCAGTCGTCTTTTTTTGGGGGGTACCGTGCATTTACGCGATGCGATGATTGACAACGAGGGAAACGTGTTCGGCGACGGGCTGATCGCCTACCCGCCCGACCCCACAGGGGTCTTCACCAGCCCCAAGGCCGGAATGGTTCGCGTTAGATTCCGTGGGTCTCGTATCGTCGAGTTTTCAGCGTGCCGGGCTCATCGGGATCCCATTACCGGCTACCTCACGGCAGAACCCGTCAGAGTTCGCGTGCAAATACCGGATGACCTCGCGCGCATTCTGGCACGGGCAATCCGAGCGACTCCGCGCTTGAGTCCCTTCACTTTTGCGCTCGACGAAGAGGGCATGATGTACGCCGATTCAGGACATGAGGCGTTCCGTCAGGGTCTGTCCGACTGGCGTGGGTCAGTGTCCTATGCCGACACTGGGTTCAGGGTGAAGCTCTCGGCGGCGTTGCGCTCGGTGTTGCCGGTTCCAGTACACAGACCGGTTGATGACCCATGGCCTGCAGATGCCGACCCGACCTCTAGAGTGAGTGTCGAGTTCTGGCTGGATGCGATGACAGCTGTCGTGCGCTTCGGCGGTATCTCGAACGCCCTCTCCGAAAAGCGCGAGCCACTACCGTCTCGCGTCGTACGGACGTCTCTTGACGCCATGCGCCTGGATGCGGCGCCTCTGGGATTCAACGGAGCGTTTTGGGGCATCACCGCCGACAACAAATGGGTCAGCATCTACAACAGCGCCCATACGGATGTGCAAAGTTCCTTGTACATTGACACCCCGAGCGTCGAGCATCGATACGAGTGCGGTCTGATGACGCCATCGAATAGATTCCCCCGCATCATGTTCAACGGAATCGATCTCGACATGGTCGGTGCGAACATGAGGTCGACGCGGAATTTCGGCCTGACGTTGACGAGCAACGACCCCGGCTCCATTCACTGGGATAGCTGGTCCACCGATGGGCCTGGCGCCTCAAGTGGGTTGCTGTGGGCGAGCCTTGAATTCGAGCTGACGATAGACGGCCTCGTTTTCAGCTACTCAGCTCTGCCGATCAAGTCGTGGAGCGAGGCTCAAGCTGATTCGCTCCGGGCTCAGGGTGTGCCCAGCGCAGTAGTGCGAGATATCCAGAGTCGCTCGGACTACTCATCACATCGACTCAACGAGGCCTGGCTGGTCGGGACGATCACCATCCCCTGGGAGGTGCTGATCCTTCGCTCAATGTGGTTCGGCCGCCACAGGGAAGCACTTCTGGAAGAAGGCTGACCTGCACATGCTGTCGCTTCCGTAGTGAATTTCGCCCGGCCTAAGTAGCCGTTTGCCTCCGGGCCGGATGCGGGGCATCATGGGTCGCGAGCCACCGTGTGTTCATGACTCCTTGTTGCGCGACCTAGTCCGCACTGTCTGTCACACGGTGGCTCCTCGCATCCACTGGTGGCGCTTGTCGGCGACGAGCCTAAGGACGAGCGCGTCAGGTGGCGAAGACGACCGCGGGGGAAGCGCTAGGAGTCGGCTTCGAGAAGAGGTAACCCTGGCCGTAGCGGCAGCCCATCGCCTGCAGCAGGTCTCGCTGGTTGGTGGTCTCGATGCCCTCGGCCACCACATCCAGATTGAGGGAGTCCGCCAAACGGAGGATTCCTTCCACTATCGCTCGATCGTGTTCGGACCGTTCGAGGTCGCGGATGAACGACAGGTCGATCTTCAACAGGTCCACAGTGAACTCGCGCAGATGTGTGAACGACGAGTAGCCGGTGCCGAAGTCATCGATGGCGAGCCGCACTCCGATGGCGCGCAGCTCCTGGAAGGTTCGGGCGGCGGAGTCGATCGCCTCGAGCACGGCGCTCTCGGTGAGCTCCAGCCAGAGCTGGTCAGGGGCCAGACCCGACTCCCTGAGCGCGCGCTTGACGACCGCACCGAAGTCGTCCTGCACGAACTGCCGGGCCGACACATTCACGCTGACGGCCACGTTGCGCTCCAGGGCGGTCGCCGCGTGGCAGGCCTGGCTCAGCACCGTGGCACCGATGCCCTTGATCAGGCCGACCTCTTCGGCAATCGCGATGAACTCAGCCGGGGAGATCAGCCCACGCTCGGGCCGCCGCCAGCGCGCGAGGGCCTCGGTCGCCACGACTCGGTTTTCCTGCAGGTCCACGATGGGCTGGTACCACGTCTCGATCTCGCCCTGAGCGACGGCGTCGCGCAGAGCCAGCTCGGTGTCGAGCCGCTGGTGAATGCGGTAGCGCAGGTCGTCGTCGAAGACTTCGTATCGGGCGCGGCCCCGTCCCTTGGCCAGATACATCGCCTGATCAGCGTTGCGCAGCAATGACTCGGCGTCGTCATGACCGAGCCCGAATGCTATGCCGATACTGGCGTCCACGGATGCGATCTGGTCACCGAACTGGATCGGCGCTGAGATGGCCTTCTGGAACGCCTCGGCGATCTTGTTGACATCCCCGCTGCGGCCGACATCCGGGCAGATGACCACGAATTCGTCCCCGCCGATGCGGGACACCGTGTCGGTCGCCCTGGCGTGCTGGCGCAGCCGGAGCCCAACCTGCATCAGGACGGCGTCGCCGGCGTGATGGCCGAGGCTGTCGTTGACGAACTTGAATCGGTCGAGGTCGATGAACAACACGGCGACGCCGGAACCGCGACGCGACGCCTGGAGGAGAGCCTGGTTCAGCCGGTCGAGGAGCAGCAGGCGATTGGGCAGGTTCGTCAGCGGATCGTGGAAAGCGAGGTGCTCGACCCGGGCTTCGGCCAGGCGCCGGGCGGTGATGTCCTCGAGTTGGTACAGGAACCCGCCGGCCTGCTCACCCTCGTTGATCTCGGCGATGCTGACCTTGACCCAGGTTTCCTCACCGTCGTCGCGTCGCATCCGACGATCCATGCGGCGGCCCGTCGGGCCGTCGACGCCGACCGTCGCGGATGCTGCGCCGTCCCCGGCATTCGCCGGACTGAACATCGACTCGATGGGCTGATTCACCACCGGGATCAATGATCCGGCCAGGTCGAAGAGCCGTTTGTTCGCCTCGACGACTATTCCGTCCAGCGACACGATGGCTGTTCCGAGCGGCGACGAGGCGAAGGCGGCCTCGAAGCGGGCACTCGCCGCCGATGCCGCGTGTTCGGCAGCGCGCAACGCGGTCACGTCGGTCACGCTGGCAAGGTGCCCGAACACATCGTTCGCATCCGTCATCGGGGCGGTGCTCACCTGCACCCAGTTGACCTGCCCGGAGGGAGTGCGGAATCGCATGGTCGTCTCGTACGCCTCCCCGGCGTCGACGTACTGTTGCCATTCCTGACGCACTCGGTCGGCGTCGTCGGGGTGCATGGCCGCGACCCAGCCGTCGCGCCGCGACTGGCGCTTCGTGAGCCCGCTCAGCTCGAGCCACTGGTCGTTGGCCGAAATGATTCCGCCGGCAGCATCCAGTTGCACGATGCCAACCGGTGCGATCTTGATCAGCGTGTGGAGCGTGTCCGCCGTCTCCGCCAGCTGCCGGGTGCGAGCGTCGACCGTCTCCTCAAGGGTGTGGTTGGCCTCGGCGAGGGCCTGCATGGCCGCGTCCCGCTGGCGATCGAGGGTGCGCAGCCGGCGCGCCGCGATCCAGGCGAGCCCGGTGCCGAGAACTGTCATGACCGCGATCAGGATGGCGACGCCGAACACCGTGTCATACCAGCCCAGGCGGCGGCCCGCCAGGTCGGCCAGCCCCAGGACGAACGGGCCGAGGAACAAGACAGGAATGACCGGGCGGAGCAGATGCCCCGCGCTGCCCGGGTCGCCCAACAGCGCGATCAGACCGTTGGCGGGACGCTGCAGCAGGATCGACAGCGACAAAACGGCCAGTCCAAGCGCCGAGGGCAGCGCCATGCTCGCGAACCCGCCGACACTGTAGAGGGAGGAGACCCCGTAGGCGTAGCCGAGAATCGCGATCAGGCTGATTATGAGCGTCCCGAAGGCCAGTCCGAGCATCACGCTCGCGCGGGCGAGCCGGCTGGCGACGACGGATGCCCCGAGCAGCAGCAGCGACACCGCCGTGGCCGGCGCCATGCGCGCGGTCTGCCCGTCGAAGTCGATACCCGCAAGCTCGTCAATGCCGAGTGATATCCCGAAGACGTACTCGGCCAGGGTGAGCGCACCGATCATGGCAACAGCGAGACCCAGACCCAGAGTGACTCGGCGCCGGTCCAGCATTGCCACGGCAACAGAGACGAGAATAAAGCCCACGGCGGTCATCGGCTTGATCGTCCACAGGCCGGTGATGGCCCCGGGTATAGCGCCCAGCCCGACGTACCATCCGATCAGGAGGAGCACACCAACCGCTCCGGCGACGGCCGCTCCGGTGAGACTGGCCAACCGCATGATGTGCCTCTGCTCCCGTTGGCAGGAGCGCCACTCGTCATGATGATTCTACCGGGCTGCCGTTCCTCGGACCCCACGCCGTTGGGTGAGCTTGTCGAAACCCGGTGACCATGCCTGTGTTGCGAGGCGGGGTCACGGGATCTCGACAGGCTCGATCAACGCGGGGGGGGGTCTCGACAAGCTCGATCAGCGAGTGCCGCGGGGCCGCATGGCGGCGTTACCCCGCGCCGCCACCGCCGGGACCGAACACGAAGATGACCGCCAACAGGCCCGCCATCACGGAACCGACCACGCCAAACAGCGCGAGATAGAAGACCATCAGGTTGGTCAGCGGGTGAAGCTCGAGCCAGGTGAAATAGTCCGGCTCGCGTTTCGCGAGCGCCCAAGGGCTGAGCTCCCCCTCCGGGACGCGCAGCGTCGCGGGCATTGCCTCGGCGATCGTGAGCAGGTCGGTCATCGTCCACACCCACATGCTCAGCCGCAGCACCGTTGTGTCGCCGTTCCGCAACACCGCCCACTTTTCATCGACGACACCGATCGGCGTTCGGAGTGGCCGATACGGTCTGCCGCCCGACCCCGTGACATCCCAGTACCAGATGATCTCGGTGGTGTTCGTGGGCTCGATGCGGCGCCGCCGACCGAACAGGTCCCGATACTCGAGGTAGCGGTCCGGCGCGATGGTCAGGGAGCGACTGCGCGTCCGGGCGTAGCCGGTGAGGATGAGTCCCGGAACAAGGAAGAACAGTCCGAGCCAGCTGAAAGGGTTCTCTGGCGGGTGGACGAGAAGAACCACGGCCGGCACGGCCCCAACCACGGTTAGGCCGACGCCGGCCCAGGTGCGTGCCTGCTTCGGACGAAGCGTGATCAATCCTCCGCCAGCGGATGTGTCAATCAGCGTGGCGTCGCGCTTATCTGGGTCGTTGCCGATTTGAGTGAAACCGCCGCCGGGGCGCACCCGGGCCCGGGGACTCACGATGATTGTCCGGCTTCTTGCTGCAGCCAGTCGGCGAAGGAATGGAGCGTTGAAGCTGCCGCCAGCGGGGCTGCGGGAGCCCGTTTTTCGATGTTCATCCGTGGTGTCCCCCTGGATCGCGGCCATCGCCGTGTGGTGGCGCGGGGCCAGACCCGCTGTGGGATTAGCGTCGCCCGCCCCGGCCGCGTTGAGGCTAAAGGTAGCGGACAGGATTGGTATCAACGGTGGAATCATGCTGGTGGTGGGCGCCTTTTGCCCGGAATGGGGGTGCGCGGTCTCAGCGGAGGTGCGGAGGATAGCGACAAGCTCGACCGCCGAGACGGTCCCGGCCGACGAGGGGCCCGACCGACCACGAAGCCACAAACGGGTCAGTCCCCCGGCGCCATGGGCCAGAGGTTGTTCACAATGTCGAGCGTGTAGCCCTCTGGGCCAGCGTTGGAGTACTCCGTGGCCACCCAGATGCCGTCGCGCAGGAAGTGCGACTCACCGAAGTAGCCCTCGTCGTTGGACCCCTCCGTGGTGCACCGCAGCCCACCCTGCTGTTCGAAGCAACTGTAGCCGCGGTCGGCCAGAAGGGCCTGGATGGTGGCGCTGTCCTCGGCATCCACCCACACCACTGCGGTGGAGACCCCGGCGCCGGACGGCCCCTCTGGCATGCCCCACTGGCAGAGGAGGGAGTCATTCGCCTCGATGACCTGCTGCTGCACGGGGTCGTCCTCGCCGATCCGCATTTCCAGCTCGGGGTCGTTCAGCCAGGCCGGGTTGAGCACCATGCTGCCGAATGCGGCGACCATCTCGGGGCTGTACAGGTCGTCGCAGGATTCCGGCCGAGGCGTGCCCTGGGCGGCCGAGCTGCCCGGGGTGGGGGTCGGAGTGGGTGTGGCCGGCGCCACGGTTGCTGACGGCGTGGGCCGGGCCGCCTCTGTAGCGGCCGGGGTGACCTCGCCACGCGGCCAGAACAGACCGGCGAGGATCGCCGCGGCCGCGAGCAATACAGCGAACACCCCGATGATCACCCACAGCCGGCGATTCGCCGGAGAGGGTGCCGATGAATGCGCAGCGCCCATGAGTGACTTCCTCGCGGTTTCCGCCCAGCATAGTCCGGCCGCCCAGCGGCGTCACCGTTAACGGGGAATGGCCCCCTGCCGAAGCAGGGGGCCATTCTCGGAAATCACACTCGGTTAGTTGTACGTACCGGGGGTGAAGTCGTCCGACGAGAAGCTGTCGAAGTCGACGAAGCTCAGGTCACCCTCGGTGAACGCTGCATCATCGGTGAAGATGCGGTTCGGGTAACGCTCAGCCTTGGCTTCATCCGTTGCCTCGACGTTGACGTCGCGGTAACGGGGAAGACCGGTGCCGGCCGGGATCAACTTACCGATGATCACGTTCTCCTTCAGGCCCATCAGCGGGTCGCTCTTGCCTTCCATGGCCGCCTGGGTCAGAACCCGGGTGGTCTCCTGGAAGGAAGCGGCCGACAGCCACGACTCGGTTGCCAGCGAAGCCTTGGTGATACCCATGACTTCCTGACGAGCCGAAGCCGTCTTCTTGCCCTCGGTGAGTGCGGTGCGGTTGAGTTCGTTGTACTTCAACCGGTCAACGAGCTCGCCCGGAAGCAGGCCGGTGTCGCCGTGCTCCACGACAGTCACCTTGCGAAGCATCTGACGAACGATGACCTCGATGTGCTTGTCGTGAATCGGCACGCCCTGCGAACGGTAGACATCCTGCACGCCACCAACGAGGTGCTTCTGCACCGCACGGACACCCTTGACGCGAAGAACTTCCTTCGGGTCGACGGCGCCGATGATGATCTGCGTGCCGAGCTCCACGTGCTGGCCATCCTCAACGAGGAGGGTCGCGCGCTTGAGCACCGGGTAGGCGATTGCTTCGTCACCGTTGTCGGGGGTCAGGATCACCTTGCGGCTACGATCCGTGTCCTCGATGGTGATGCGGCCAGCAACGTCGACGATCGGCGATGCACCCTTGGGGGTACGCGCCTCGAAGAGCTCCTGCACCCGGGGCAGACCCTGGGTGATGTCGTCTGCGGATGCGGAACCACCGGTGTGGAAGGTACGCATGGTCAGCTGCGTGCCGGGCTCACCGATCGACTGTGCGGCGATGATGCCGACGGCCTCTCCGATGTCCACGAGCAGGCCGGTAGCGAGCGAACGGCCGTAGCAGACCGCACACACACCGACAGCAGACTCGCAGGTCAGCACCGAGCGCACCTTGATGTTCTCGACGCCGGCGGCAACCAGCTTCTCGATCATCACGTCACCGACGTCGTCTCCGGCGTCAGCAACGACCTCACCCTTGGCGTTGACCGCGGGGGCGGCCAGGCTGCGGGCGTAGACCGCGTTCTCCACGTTGGGGTGACGTGAGAGAGCGCCGGCGGCGTCGACCGTGGCGATCGGCAGTTCCAGACCCTTGGTCGTACCGCAGTCGTCTTCGCGGATGATGACATCCTGCGAGACGTCGACGAGACGACGCGTGAGGTACCCGGAGTCTGCGGTACGCAGAGCGGTGTCGGCCAGACCCTTACGAGCACCGTGAGTAGCAATGAAGTACTCGGCGACGGACAGGCCTTCGCGGTAGCTCGAGATAATCGGGCGAGGGATGATCTCACCCTTCGGGTTGTTAACCAGACCACGCATACCGGCGATGTTTCGCACCTGCAGCCAGTTACCACGAGCACCAGAGGTAACCATCCGGTTGATCGTGTTGTCGGCCGGGAAGTTCGCCTGCATGGCCGCGGCGACGTCTTCGGTCGCCTTGGTCCAGATCTGGATGAGCTCCTGACGACGCTCGAGGTCGGTCGTGAGACCCTTCTCGAACTGCGACTGAACCTTCGCGGCCATCTTCTCGTAGGTACCGACGATCTCCTTCTTGTTCGGAGGCGTCAGGATGTCACTGAGCGCGACGGTCACACCGGAGCGGGTGGCCCAGTAGAAGCCGGCGTCCTTGATGCGGTCCAGCGTTGCCGCTACTTCCACCTTCGGGTACCGCTCCGCCAGGTCATTCACGATGGCCGAGAGGGTGCCCTTGTCGGCAACCTTCTCGAAGTACGGGTAGTCAGCCGGCAGCGCCTCGTTGAAGATGGCGCGGCCCAGCGTGGTGTTCACCAGTACGGTTCCGACGGCCTGACCATCGACCAGCTCAACACCATCGGGCTGAGTGCCCTCGGTGAAGTACAGGTCGCTGATGCGGATGCGCACCTTGGCGTTCAGGTCGAGCGACTTCTGGTCGTGGGCCAGGATGGCCTCCGAGACAGAGGTGAACGCGCGGCCTTCGCCGGTGACGCCGTCCTTGAGCGTGGTCAGGTGGTGCAGACCGATGATCATGTCCTGGGTGGGCAGGGTCACCGGGCGACCGTCAGACGGCTTCAGGATGTTGTTCGAGGCGAGCATCAGGATGCGCGCTTCGGCCTGGGCCTCCATGGACAGCGGCAGGTGCACAGCCATCTGGTCACCGTCGAAGTCGGCGTTGAACGCCGCACAGACGAGGGGGTGCAGCTGGATGGCCTTACCCTCCACGAGCTGAGGTTCGAAGGCCTGGATACCGAGGCGGTGCAGCGTGGGTGCACGGTTCAGCAGAACCGGGCGCTCACGGATGATCTCCTCGAGCACGTCCCAAACCTGGGGGCGGCTGCGCTCGACCATGCGCTTGGCGGCCTTGATGTTCTGAGCGTGGCTCAGGTCGATCAGGCGCTTGATCACGAACGGCTTGAAGAGCTCCAGAGCCATCTGCTTGGGCAGACCACACTGGTGCAGCTTCAGCTGCGGGCCGACAATGATGACCGAACGGCCAGAGTAGTCAACGCGCTTACCGAGCAGGTTCTGACGGAACCGACCCTGCTTACCCTTGAGCATGTCGCTCAGAGACTTGAGGGCGCGGTTACCGGTACCCGTGACGGGACGGCCACGACGACCGTTGTCGAAGAGCGCGTCAACGGCCTCCTGCAGCATCCGCTTCTCGTTGTTCACGATGATCTCGGGGGCACCGAGGTCAAGCAGACGACGCAGACGGTTGTTGCGGTTGATCACACGACGGTAGAGGTCGTTGAGGTCGGAGGTCGCGAAACGGCCACCGTCGAGCTGCACCATCGGGCGCAGTTCCGGCGGGATGACCGGCACGACGTCGAGCACCATCGCGGCCGGCGAGTTGCCGGTCATGATGAAGGCGTTGACGACACGCAGACGCTTGATGGCGCGGATCTTCTTCTGACCCTTGCCCTCGGCGATCTGCAGGTGCAGGTTTTCGCTCTCGGTGACCAGGTCGAAGGCCTCAAGGCGCTTCTTGATGGCCTCGGCGCCCATGAAGGCCTCGAAGTACATGCCGAAGCGGTCCTGGAGCTCGTGGAAGACGGAGTCTTCCGGCTTCAGGTCGCCGACCTTGAGGGTGCGGAAGTCTTCCCAGACACGCTCGAGGTGAGCGATCTGCTCGTCGAGGGCCTTGCGGACCTGCGACATCTCCTTCTCGGCGGCGTCCTTGGTGCGCTTCTTCTGGTCGCTCTTAGCGCCTTCGGCCTCCAGTGCTGCGAGGTCGGTTTCGAGGCGCTGCAGGCGGTCGGCGATGCGGGAGTCGCGGCTGCCTTCGAGGGTCTTGATCTCGAGACGCAGTTCGTTCTCCAGCCCAGGCATGTCCTGGTGGCGACCGTCTTCGTCAACCTCGATGACCATGTAGGCAGCGAAGTAGATGACCTTTTCGAGGTCCTTCGGAGCCATGTCCAGCAGGTAACCGAGACGCGAGGGAACACCCTTGAAGTACCAGATGTGGGTGACCGGGGCGGCGAGTTCGATGTGGCCCATGCGCTCACGGCGCACCGACGACTTCGTGACCTCTACGCCACAGCGCTCACAGACGATGCCTTTGAAGCGCACTCGCTTGTACTTGCCGCACGAGCACTCCCAGTCGCGGGACGGTCCGAAGATCTGCTCTCCGAAGAGACCGTCCTTTTCCGGCTTGAGTGTGCGGTAGTTGATGGTTTCGGGCTTCTTGACCTCACCGTGCGACCAACGACGGATGTCGTCAGCGGTGGCCAGGCCAATGCGAAGCTCGTCAAATGTTGTTACGTCGAGCAATTTCTCTCCTTGGAAAGTTTTCGAGTATTCGTCAGTGGCCTGGTTTAGATGTCGTCGATTGACGACGACTCAAACCGGGTGGAAATGTTGATGCCCAGTTCCTCCGCTGCGCGGAAGACCTCGTCATCCGTGTCGCGCAGGCTGACTGCGGTTCCATCGGCCGAGAGCACCTCGACGTTCAGGCACAGCGACTGCATTTCCTTGATCAGAACCTTGAAGCTCTCGGGGATACCGGGTTCCTGGATGTTCTCGCCCTTGACGATGGCTTCGTACACCTTGACGCGGCCGAGGATGTCGTCCGACTTGATGGTCAGGAGTTCCTGCAGGGCGTAAGCGGCTCCATATGCTTCGAGCGCCCACACCTCCATCTCACCGAAACGCTGTCCACCGAACTGCGCCTTACCACCCAGCGGCTGCTGCGTGATCATGGAGTACGGGCCCGTCGAACGTGCGTGGATCTTGTCGTCGACGAGGTGGTGCAGCTTCAGGATGTACATGTATCCGACCGCGATGGGCATCGGGTACGGCTCGCCGGAGCGGCCATCGAACAGCTGCGTCTTTCCGGTCGAGTCGATCAGGCGGTCCCCGTCACGAGTCAGAGTCGTCGAGTCGAGCAGACCGGCGATTTCTTCCTCGAGCGCGCCGTCGAACACCGGGGTCGCGACCTTGGTGTTCGGGGCGGCGCTGTGCGCGGCTTCGGGAAGACGGCCGGCCCACTTGGGCTTACCCTCGACCTGCCAGCCCTGCTTGGCGATCCACCCGAGGTGGGTCTCCAGCACCTGACCGAAGTTCATGCGGCCCGGGATACCCAGCGGGTTCAGGATGATGTCAACCGGGGTTCCGTCGGCGAGGAACGGCATGTCCTCGACCGGCAGGATCTTCGAGATGACACCCTTGTTGCCGTGACGACCGGCGAGCTTGTCACCCTCGGTGATCTTGCGCTTCTGGGCGATGAAGACGACAACACGCTGGTTGACGCCCGAGCCGAGCTCGTCGTCGCCATCCTGCGAGTCGAAGACCTTGACACCGATGATGGTGCCACGCTCACCGTGGGGAACCTTCAGGGAAGTGTCGCGAACTTCGCGGCTCTTCTCGTTGAAGATCGCGCGCAGCAGGCGCTCCTCGGCGGACAGCTCGGTCTCGCCCTTCGGCGTGACCTTGCCCACGAGGATGTCGCCGGGGCGAACCTCGGCGCCGATGCGGATGATGCCACGCTCGTCCAGGTCTGCAAGCAGGTCCGGGGAGACGTTGGGCAGGTCGCGAGTGATCTCTTCCTTGCCCAGCTTGGTGTCGCGCGCATCCACTTCGTACTCTTCGATGTGAATCGAGGAGAGAACGTCGTCCTTCACCAGGTTCTGGCTCAGGATGATGGCGTCCTCGAAGTTGTGACCCTCCCATGACATGAATGCCACGAGGAGGTTCTTTCCGAGTGCGAGCTCACCGTTGTCGGTAGCGGGACCATCGGCGATGACCTCGCCGGCCTCGATACGCTCGCCGGCGTTGACGATGACACGGTGGTTGTAGCTGGTGCCCTGGTTGGAGCGGCTGAACTTGCGCAGGTAGTAGTCCTGCGTTCCGCCCTCGTCGAGCTGGATGGTGACGACGTCAGCCGACACCTCCATGACCACACCGGACTTCTGTGCAGTGAGCACGTCGCCGGCGTCGATGGCCGCGAAGCCCTCCATACCGGTTCCGACCAGCGGGCTGTCACTGAGCAGCAGCGGCACAGCCTGACGCTGCATGTTGGCACCCATGAGCGCGCGGTTAGCATCGTCGTGCTCGAGGAAGGGGATGAGCGAGGTCGCGACGGAAACCATCTGGCGCGGCGAGACATCCATGTAGCCGATGTCTTCTGCCGGGAAGAGGTCAACCTCTCCACCCTTCTTACGCGCGAGAACACGGGTCTCGGCGAAGCGGGCGGCCTTGGTCAGCGGGGCGTTGGCCTGCGCGACGATGTACTCGTCTTCCTCACTTGCGGTGAGGTAGTCGATCGTCGTGGAGACGACACCATCGATGACTCGACGGTACGGGGTCTCGATGAAACCGAAGGCGTTGATCCGCGCGAACGAGGCGAGCGAACCGATCAGGCCGATGTTCGGGCCTTCCGGGGTCTCAATCGGGCACATGCGGCCGTAGTGCGACGGGTGAACGTCTCGCACCTCGACACCTGCGCGGTCACGGGACAGACCACCCGGGCCCAGCGCGGACAGGCGACGCTTGTGCGTCAGTCCGGCGAGCGGGTTGTTCTGGTCCATGAACTGCGACAGCTGCGACGTACCGAAGAACTCCTTGATCGCGGCGACGACGGGGCGCACGTTGATCAGGGTCTGCGGGGTGATCGCTTCGATGTCCTGCGTGGTCATGCGCTCGCGAACGACGCGCTCCATGCGGGACAGACCGGTGCGGACCTGGTTCTGGATGAGCTCGCCGACGGCGCGGATACGACGGTTACCGAAGTGGTCGATGTCGTCGATGTCGATGCGGATGTCGGTCTCGACGCCGTCGCGGGTGCCGCGGATCGTGGTCTGGTTGTCGTGCAGCGCAACCAGGTACTTGATCGTGGCCAGGATGTCCTGCAGCGTGAGAACGGAGTCGGTGAGCGGCGCCTCGAGGCCCAGCTTGCGGTTGATCTTGTAACGACCAACCTTGGCCAGGTCGTAGCGCTTGGAGTTGAAGAAGAAGTTGTCCAGCAGCGCACGCGCGGCCTCGGCGGCGACCTGTTCTCCCGGGCGCAGCTTGCGGTAGATGTCCTTGAGGGCTTCTTCCTTGGTGAGGATGTTGTCCTTCTCAAGGGTGAGCTCGATGGACGCGAAGCCCTTGAACTCCTCGAGGATCTCTTCGGAGGTGAGTCCGAGGGCCTTGAGGAACACCGTGACGGACTGCTTGCGCTTGCGGTCGATGCGAACGCCGACCTGGTCGCGCTTGTCGATCTCGAATTCGAGCCAGGCACCACGGCTCGGGATGACGCGGGCGGAGTAGATGTCCTTGTCGGAGGTCTTCTCCTGTTCGCGGTTGAAGTACACACCGGGCGAACGCACCAGCTGCGACACGACGACACGCTCGGTGCCGTTGATCACGAAGGTGCCCTTGGGGGTCATCAGCGGGAAGTCGCCCATGAACACGGTCTGGGTCTTGATCTCACCGGTGAGGTGGTTCATGAACTCAGCGTTCACATACAGCGGTGCGGAATAGGTCTTGCCCTTTTCCTTGCACTCGTCGATGGTGTACTTCTCCGGCTCGAGCTCCGGGTTGGTGAAGGACAGCTGCATCGTCTCGCTGAGGTCCTCGATCGGAGAGATCTCCTCGAAGATCTCGTCGAGACCGGTGCGAGCGTTCAGGTCGTGACGACCGGCAGCCTGGGCCTCGGCGAGGCGAGCTTTCCAGATGTCGTTTCCGACGAGCCAGTCAAAGCTCTCGGTCTGCAAGGCGAGCAGATCGGGAACCGTGAGGTTGTCAGAAATCTTTGCGAACGAAAGACGGCCAGCAGCTCGTCCGTTCTTGGGTGAATTGGTGGTTGCGTTGCGCGCAGCAGCCAAGGAAGTAACCTCCGTGGACCCCGTCAGGTCTAATCACTGTTAGTAATTTGGTATGGACTCCGCAGATCCTGAGCAGGGATGTCCATCCTTAGATATGAGGACATCCGGCTCAGAAATGTGCTGCAAGGTGGCTTGAGCACGCAAAGCCGACCGCAATATGAAGGCAGAGTTAAATCTGGGAGCGCAAAGGTCAACTATATGCCGTTGTTGCGCCCGTGTCTACTGGAATGTTGACCTTCGCCAAATTCTCAGGTATAACCCGGTTTCACCGGCCGGCTGGAGCGGCGGGCGGGGTGTTGAGTTGCTCCATTGTGCCTCATCCGGCAGCGTCCTGCTGCGGCCATCGAGCGCGTGTCGTCTGTATGGCGCAGCCATCCGCTCCGGGTGTGGCCGCCGACTTGCCAGTTGGCGCCCTGTGGCGGGCCCTGAAGGGGCGTCAAGTGGCACCTCACCGCAACGACGGCCGCATCGTGGCCCCCGATTTGCCGCAAAGTACCCCTTCAGCGCCCGCTAAGGGTGCTTTCGGCGCAAGTCGGCGGGCGGGTTCTGCGCGACTTGCCGCAAAGTGCCCCTTCCGGGCCCGCTAAGGGTGCATTTGGCGCAAGTCGGCGCACGGATGCGCGGGGCTGTCAGACTGGGGGGATGAGCAGGGGCGAGCACGAACATCCGACGATCACACTGAAACTGAGCGGGCACCAGGCCGTCATCGAGCCGGACCGGTTCACGCCGGGCAGCTACCAGCTGGTGGTGGACGGCACCCCGCAGTCGCACGTGAACATCGACAACCCCGACGAGTTGTTCTTCGAGTACATCCAGCGGATCGGGCACGTCATCGACTTGATCGGCGACCCCGGCGAAGCCATCACGGCCGTGCACCTGGGCGCCGGCGCGCTCACCCTGCCCCGCTATGTCGAGGCGACCCGGCCCGGCTCCCGCCAGCAGGTGGTGGAGATCGAGAGCGACCTCATCGACTTCGTACGCGCCGAACTGCCCTGGGACAAGCGCGCCAACCTGCGGGTGCGGCACGGTGACGCCCGCGAGGTGCTGGGCAAGTTGCCCGCCGGGCTGCACGGCTCGGTGGACCTCGTGGTCATCGACATCTTCTCGGGCGCCCGCACCCCGGCGCACGTGACCAGCCGAGAGTTCTACGAGCTCGCCGCTCCCCTGCTGTCGCCGCGCGGCGTGCTCGCGGTGAACGTGGCGGATGGGCCGGGCCTCGCGTTCGCCCGCAGCCAGGCCGCCACGCTGTCGGCCGTGTTCGGGCACGTCATCGGCCTCGCCGAGACGCAGGTACTCAAGGGGCGCCGGTTCGGCAACATCGTCTTCGTGGCCGCGCACACCCCGCTCGACCTGCACTGGGTGCCGCGGCTTCTGGCCGGCGGCCCGCATCCGGCCAAGGTTGTCGAGGGCGCCGAGCTGGCCCAGTTCATGTCGGCCGCGTCGGTGTCCACGGATGCTACCGCCACTCCGTCGCCGCTGCCCGGCCGCACCGTGTTCCAGATCGGCAACTGAGCGCCCTCGCTCACGGTTCTCAGGACCAGGCCAGCGCGCTAGCGGCTGAGCCGGATGGTGTCCCCCAGCGTTGCCGTGCCCTCCGCATCGGGCCGGTAGTACTGGAGCACGAACTCATCGGCCGTCGCCTCGATCACGCTCGCCCCGGTCCCCTCCAGGCAGAGCCGACTTCCCTCTCGCAGTTCGACGGGACACACGCGGGCGTTGGCCGTACCCCCGATGCCGGCTGTGAGGTAGTGCAGACCATCGACCACGACGTCCTCATAGATGTGCTGATGGCCCGCGATGACAATATCGGCCCCCCACCCGGCGTAGTCCCAGCCAGCGGTGGGCCGCATCTCCCGGTTGTCTTCGTGGACGCCGGAGGTGTAGGCGGGGCGGTGGAACAGCACCACGTTCCAGGCATCCGGTCGCTCGGCACGCTGGTCAGCGAGCGTTTCCTTCAACCAGCCCCGCTGGATCTCCAACTCCTCTGGGGTGGTCTCGCTGTCCAGCACGATCAGGGTGACGTCGCCGACATCCTGTGTGTACCAGCGCTGCTGCTCGTCGGCGGCCGTGCTGAGGTACGGGAAGGCCGCACGATAGGCGTCGAGGCCGGCACCCACATCGGAGTAGTCGTGGTTGCCGAGCGTGGGCCACAGAGGTGGCGCGCCCCGCCCATCCTCGCCTTGCTCGAAGTAGCCCCAGACCGATTCGGCATACGGAGTGCAGTCCACTTCGTTCTGGGTGTTGTCTCCGGCGGTCACGATGGCGTCCACGCCCCAGGAGGCGACCTGATCCGCCGTCCACTGTTCTCCGGCGTCGCACGTCCCGAAGTCGGAGATCAGCGCCAACCGGGTCGGCGGTGGCGGAGACGGCTCGGTGCTTTCGGAGGGTCTCGGGTCGGAATTGGCCGGGGGAACGAATACGCATCCGGCCAGGACGAGAACAGCAGCCGCGGAGGCGACCACGCCCGCCACTGTGCGGCGGGCGCTTCGGCCATCCACTGCTCTCGTCTTCCGAGTCCTCACGTGTGACAGACCCCAATTCGGCTCAACACTTCGTCGCTCCCTAGGGCAGCGCCGGAAGGGTGGGCGTCGCCTTGGCCAGCAGGCGCACCTGGATCGCCTCGATTTGCTTGGACTGACCGGTCGTGCCCGCAGAGGCACCATTGCTCACCCACGGCTGCCAGCCGACGTCCTGCACGTGGGTGCGGTACGAGATGTCGTACTGGGAGGCCAGCTCCCCGGTCAGGCGGAACTGGATTCCCTCCATCTGCAGGGCTCGCCCGGTCGTCCCGATGTTGGAGGTAGGACGCCAACCCATCCAGCCGATGTTCTGAACGTGGGCGTTGGCCTCGATGTTCGCGACCGCAGGGGATCCCGGCGTCTCGACGACGAGCGATTCCATCTGCCTGAACTGGCCAAGGGTGCCCCCTACCTGGCCGGTGTTCACTTTGCGCTGCCAGCCGACATCCTGCAGGTGGGCCTTGTACCGGAGCATCGGTGTGGCGCCCTGTTCCTTGATCAGCATCGTGGCGCGCGTGGCCAGCCAGTCGCGGAGGTAGCCGACCTCGCCGGCGTAGGTGCTGTGGTAGTTCTTGCCGAAACCGGCGATCAATAGCGTCGGCGTGCCCAAAATCGGCCACACGGCGAAGTTCGCAGCGGCGGAGGCCGCGATTTCGCTCTCCCAGCGGGTGATCTTGGCCGGCATCAGACCGACCTCGTGGGAGATACCCGCTTGCCACAGCTCGTTGGCGCGCTGGACGAACTCCTTGGAACGGAACAGGTCGAAGTAGAAGCCGTTGCCCTGCTGCCGCAGAATCTGCGCATTCTTCGCGTAGTCGGCCTGCGGATCCGAGCCGAGATGCAGCGCGCGGTCGTAGTTGCCCAATGCGCTATCGAAGTCCCACACCGGTCCGGCGAACAGCTTGCTGGCAGGTCCGTTTTTGTAGAAGTAGACGCTTGACTGCGTGATCTCAGGATTGGCTGTCTGTTCGAACACGTAATAGAACTTGACGAACGAGTCAACGTCGATCAGGGCGCTCAGCGCCACCCAGTCGACCTGCGGCGCCGCCAGGATCGCGTCCACCCTATTCAGGGTGTTCTGGATGTCGTTCCAGCCGGCCTGGGTCTCGGCTGGAAGCGGACCCCCGTCCGGAACGCCGGCCTTCGAGTCCTTCAGGACGAACAGTGACCTACTGGTCGCGGTTCGGAAGTTGTAGGGCTCGGCCAGGCCATAGTTGTTGTCCAACTCGACCATCACGCCCGTCGGGTCAGTGAGGTCCACGCGGTTCGTCTTGACCTCGGTCTTCTCGCTGATCAGATAGTTGCCGAGGTAGGCGCCGTTGACCCTGAGGTCGACCCATCTGGACTCCGGCGAGTAGGCCAGCCCGATCGACGTGGCCAGCTCGAAGGCGGCCTTGTTGCGCATCAGCGACGCATCGGCTGCGTTCGCGAGAAGAATCCACGTCTTCGACGGGGCCATGCCCAGAACAGCGGTGTTCTGTTCGAACTTGATCTGGTACGGCTTTTTGGCCAGGTTCCAGGTGTAGTTGCCACGGCCCTTGATCTCGCCGAGAGCCGGCACCGAGATGCTGTTCACCCCGGCAGGGTCCTCGACAGTCATCGTTGTCGCGACCTTATTGTCTTTGGATGCGTGCACGTAGCTCAGCGTGTTGCGCGAGGCGTCTGGGTCGCTGAGGGTGATGTTCAGGGTCGGTAGGTTCGGTGTCTGTGGTGCGGCGGTGGCGTGTGTCGGGTCACCGACATTGACGAGGGTGATGGTGAGGGCGGCGGTCATGATGACGACCAACGCTCGCAGGGCTAGGCCCTCGCGAGACTGTATCTGCATTGGAGAGGCCTTTCGTGTGGTCCCCTCAACACAGGGACATAAGCCGGATAGCGAGTCGGCGTCGGCGTTGACGACGATGCCCGTCTGGTGGCACACCATACGCCCAACCTGAGAATCCCTCATGCCTCTTGCGCAGATGAAAGCTCGGGACATACCCCCGATCGGGCGTCAGCGCCTCGCCACCGGGGTTACTCTGGAGGGGAACCCGACCTCCCCGCGGCACCCCACGGCCGCCCTGTCAAGGACATCATCCTGACCATCATCACTGGCTACGACGCCGTCACCCTCCGGGAAAAAGTCGACCTTCCTGCCGCCGCAGAACGTCTCGACGACCTCGGCCAACTCCGCAGCCTCTCGGCGCTGAACGAGAAGGTCACCCTGCTGCGCTTGCTCGACCGCCTCGACGAGGCGTTCGAGATCGCCAACCAGGCATTGCGCCAGGCCCGGTTCACCGGTGACCGGCAGGACTTCGTACTGTGCCGTATCCGCCGTGCCCAGGTGATGCAGTTTCAGGCCAAGCTCGAGGAGGCCGCGTCCGAACTGACCCAGTGCGTGCTCGAGTCGGAGACGCACGAGTGGAACCTCACCGCCGCGTTCGCCCGGGAGACTCGCGGCAAGGTGCACTTCGAACAGGACGACCTCGACGGCGCCCTGGCCGACTTCACCGCCGCGGTGTTCCTGCGCGACAAGTCCGGGGCCTCGCCCGATGAGCTGGAGAGCGCCCTGATCGCCGTGGCCGTCGTGGAGTCCTTCATCGGCGAGCGCCGCGCCCTGCGCTGACGCCCCACCGCGCACCGCTCCCGGTGCCGGGGCATGGATCTGACCAATTCCAAGAGTTTCGTGGCATTCTGCAGGAGATATGCATCACAGACGGGTTTGGGCCGGCGTGGTCGCCGCGGGCATGGCGACAGTGCTGTGCGCCTGCACGGCGAGCGCTCCCCGGCCCAGCGCCAGCACCAGCACGCCGGCGCGTCCCACTCCGGCGGCGACCGCCCCGGCGGCGGACGCGACGCCCGTGCCGGTGCGTCCGCTGGGTGAGCCCGTCGTGATCGCGGAGGGGTTGGACGCTCCGTGGTCGATCCTGCGGTTGCCCAGCGGCGCCACCCTGATCAGCGAACGTGACACGGCCCTCCTGCGCGAGCTGCTGCCGGACGGTGGCCTGCGGGACGCCGGGACCGTCGCCGGGGTCGAACCGGTGGGCGAGGGCGGGCTGCTCGGGCTGGCGTTCCTGGCCGCGGGCGACGGCGCGGCCGACCCGGCCGCCCCCGATGCCGGCTGGGTCTACGCGTACTTCACCGCCGCATCCGACAACCGCATCGTGCGGATGCCCCTGACCGGCACCGCGGGCGGCCTCGGTCTCGGCGAGCCGGAGTCGGTGCTCAGCGGCATCCCCTCGGCAAGCAACCACAACGGCGGGCGCATCGGGTTCGGCCCGGACGGCCTGCTCTACGCCACCGTCGGCGACGCGGGCGAGTCCGGCAACGCGCAGGACCTCGGGTCGCTGGGCGGCAAGATCCTGCGCATGACCCCAACCGGGCAGGCCCCGGCCGACAACCCGTTCGGCAGCCTGGTCTACTCGTACGGCCACCGTAACCCGCAGGGCCTCGCCTGGGACTCGTCCTGGCAGCTCTGGGCCAGCGAATTCGGTCAGAACACCTGGGACGAGCTCAACCTGATCACCGCCGGCGGCAACTACGGTTGGCCCGAGGCGGAGGGTGCAGGCGGCGGCGGCGCCTTCATCGACCCCGTGCAGCAGTGGTCCACCGATGAGGCGAGCCCGAGCGGCCTGGCCGTGGTGAACGACACCCTGTTTCTGGCCGCGCTCCGCGGCGAGCGGCTGTGGCGCGTCGATCCCTCCACAGGCACCGTCGACGGGTGGTTTGTCAACAGCTTCGGGCGCCTGCGCGATGTGGTGTCCGGGCCGGATGGCACACTGTGGTTCGTGAGCAACAATACGGATGGCCGCGGCGCCCCCTCCCCCGGCGACGACCGTCTTTACCAGGTGCAGGTAGGGCCCTGATGGCCGACCTGGTTCGGGTGCGCCACTGGGCGGACGCGCTGATAACCCTGCACCTTGACCCCAGCTGGTCCTTCGACTTCGACAACGCCAAGAAGCGCGCGGGGCTGTGCAACTTCACCGCCAAGAAGATCACCGTGTCCCGGTACCTGGCCGCCCGGTACGGCGACGACGAGATCCACCAGATCCTGCTGCACGAGGTGGCGCACGCCCTGGCCGGCGCCCGGGCCGGGCACGGCCCCGTCTGGCGGAGCGTGGCCCTCGGGCTCGGCTACGACGGCAAGCGCACCCACGACGGCGAGATCGCCGACGACCTGGCGCCGTGGGTGGGCACCTGCTCCGCCGGCCACACTCACTACCGGTACCGCCAACCCACTCGTCCGCTGGCCTGCGGGCTGTGCGGCCGCGGCTTCACGGCCGCGCACGTGATCACCTGGACCCGGCGCGAGATCACCCCGGCCGCCCGACGCCGGGCCGCCGCCGCCGCCCGCTGACGTCCACGGGCGGGACACACCTCGATCCCCGCCGCGGCAGCCGCGGTGGGGATCGAGGAATCAGCCGACGCCCGGGATGGGCGCCTTCTGGTGCTACCCGATGGGACGGGGATCGGGCGTGTCCGGGACATCCGCGATCTCGTTCGCGGGGATGTCGGCGTATGCGCCCAGCCCGTCGGTGCCGTAGCTGCGGTCGACGAGCACCTCAGCTCCATTGATGTCCACCCTCACCGTCGGCGCCAGCGTGCCGCCTCGACGGAAGTCATCCGACGTTCCGATGGTGTCGATGAAGGACTGAACCAGGCCGTCGGGCATGACGTAGTGCGAGTACGCCTGGAACTGCCCCGGGTGCTGGTTGAAGTCGGGCGCGAAGGGGAACCCGGCCGCATAGTTGAGGTTGGACGGGCTGCCCAGGGCAAGACCCGAACCCCGGTTGACCGGCTCGAAGTCACTGCGCACGCCGTTACCGACGAAGCCGTACACACCTTCGGGACCGTCGATGCCCGGCGCGAACGTCGAACGGTGACTGATCGTGAAGATGTAGTACTTGCCGTCCTTCATGTAGATCTGAGGACGTTCCGTCTGGTCGGTCACACAATTCGCTGACAGGATCGGTGGCAGGAAGTGCCACTGGGTCAGCGCCTTGTTGTCCGCGACCGCCAGGCCGACGTTACCCATCCGCAGGTTCGCGTCAGACGCGATCTCCGGCGGACCGCCCGGAACCCCCTCCCCGACCGGCACCTCACGTTGCGGATCGGCGGGATCGTAACCGAGGTCCTCTGCCGTGCACTCGACCGCCTCGCGGTCTCCTGCCGTGTTGCCCTCGAAGACCATGAAGGTCTTGCCGGGGTGAGCGGGATCCTCGAAGGTGAACGGGTCACGGAAGTTCACGGACGAGTTCTGGTCCTTGGTTTGGTACAGGGTGCCGTCTGGAACCAGCAGCTGGTGCTGGTCGCGGAAACCGGTGAGCCACACGCCGGTGTCATCGGCGAAGATCCGACCCTCGGTCTGCACGATACGCGGATCGGCCGGCTTCACGTCCTGACCGGCCGCGTCGCGGTAGAAGGCGACCGCCGTGTAAAACGTACGCAGCTTGTTGCCGGCGAAGATCCGGGTGGAACCGGACCATTCCGTCTGATGGCTGAACGACTGGTCCTCGTAGATCGCCCCGGAGGCGCCCTCAGGGAAAACCAGACCGCCGTAGGTCCAACCGCCGTTTTCCGGCCTCTGCTCGATCGGAACATCCGCCTTGCGGAAGAAGAAGCCGAGCTTGGCGTAGGTGTGTCGCTCATCAAAACCCAGATTGCGATCAGCGACCAGCGAGAAAATCACCTCCCACCCCTTGAAGCTGAGCTGATCGGCTTGACCGTTGGTCAGGGTCCAGGTGTCCCAGACCCACACCTGCCCGCCGCTCATGTCGGGGAAGCTCTGCGGGATGGTCGGCATGGTGTATTCCTCGGGCATCGAGTTCTCCCGCGGTGGTGCGCTGGGGTCACTCATTGCCTTCAGCTGCCGCGCGTCAGCGCGCGTCCAGCGTGAGGTGAAATCCGCCTCAGGCTCATAGGCCTGTTGGCTGTGCGGTGTGGGATTGGGAAAGCCCGGGTTGACGGGAACGAAGTCCGCCGCCTGGGCAGGAAGTGTGCCTAGGGCCAATGTGCCCGCGATGAGCATGGTGGCGGAGAGCAGGCCAATGGCCGCTCGCCGCGCTGGCCGGTATTGAATTTTCACGATGTCCGCTTTCGATCAAAGTTGGATGATCGACCGCTCAATGACGCTTACCCCAGGGCCAACCATCTGCCTCCCATCACGAAAGGTCAAGCGTTCTTGAGAAAAAGTCAACACTCCAGTCCGGGTTCTCGGCAATGTTGAGAGAATTTCAAAGCTTGAGATGCGCGTGATACTGCGGCAGGGGTCCCCCCGGGCACTCTCGCACCGAAATGGCGCTCTTGACGGTGGTTCTGGCACAGGCGTAACCTCCACGGAGATCTCTCAGGTGGCGTCTCTCCCCAGAAGCACCATCCATCGCGGTCGTCCCCCGACGACCCAACACCTGGAGAATCATGGATACCAAAACATCACGGCGCGCGGGCACCCTAGGACGGGGCCTTACCGCCGGCGTGGCCGCCGTTGCCGCCATACTGCTGACGGCCTCTCCCGCCCTCGCCGCCCCGTCCGTGTCAGTGTCGACACTGCGCGAGGTCTCCGCAGCGCAATTGGCCGATTCGCTCGCCGGCCGCGGGCTTAGAGTGCAGGACGCCACGTTCGCGGGCGTCGACGTGCAGGCCGGACTGTACAAGGCTCCGATGCTCGAAAAACGGAATTCGTCCGGCGTCGCGCTCTCGACAGGGAGCCTCATCAACGCGGATCCACAGTCGGATGCCGACGTCGACTTCACCAGATCCTCGCTGATCGGACCCAATACGAGCCTGACGACAACGGGCGACTTCGGTGGAGCCGGCGATGCTGACCTCACCGCGCAAGCGGGAGTCTCCAGCTACGACGCCGCCGTGCTGACACTCACCGTGAAGCCCAAGCACAAGCATCTTTACCTCGAATATGGATTCGGCAGCGAAGAATATGCGAACTGGACCGCCCAGGGATACAACGATGCGCTCGGCATCTGGGTGAACGGCCAGCTGTGTTCCACCGTTCCCCGCACCTCGGAACCCGCCGGAGTCAGCACCATCAACCCGACCGCCAACCCAGAGCACTACGTGCCCAACTTCACCGACCGCACGCCGGGCACCCTGCCCACGGAAATGAACGGATTCACCAAGCCGCTCCAGTGCCACGCGAGAGTCACGCCCGGCACACCGGTCACTGTGAAGATCGCCGTGGCCGACACCCTTGACGGCCAACTCGACACGACTCTGCTGCTCGCGGCAAAGTCGCTCTACTCCAGCCCTTCGCGTCGCTGACGACATGGAGAGCTCGCCGGCCACTGCCGGGACCCCGACGGGAAAGAACGATGGGAAGAAGCGGCGTGCCCGCCTCATCGTGATCGCCTCCGTCGTGGTCCTCGCGGTGGCCGGCGCCCTAACGTGGGCGCTGCTGGCGCGGCCTACCGCCCAGCCACCCGTCACGTCGTCGCAGACGCCCGCGCCTCAGCCCACCGACGCCCGGCAATTCGAGCGACCGACTGACTGGTCCGACTACCGCCCGGCGTTGCACCTCACGCCTGCGCACAACTGGATGAACGACCCGCAACGCCCGTTCCTCCTTGACGATGTGTGGCATTACTACTATCTCTACAACGCCGACTACCCCAACGGGAACGGCACCGAGTGGTACCACGTCACCTCCCCTGACCTCGTGCACTGGAAGGACGAGGGGGTGGCGATCGAGAAATACGGCAACGGCCTCGGTGACATCGAGACCGGAAGCACGGTCATCGACGTCGACAACACCGCCGGTTTCGGCGCCGGAGCGGTCATCGCGATCATGACCCAACAGGCCGACGGCATCCAGCGTCAGTCCCTGTTCTATTCGACGGACGACGGGTACACCTTCACCTCGTACGAGGCGAACCCCGTGATGGAGAACCCTGGGACGACGGATTTTCGCGACCCGAAGGTGATCTGGGATGCGGCCGGTCAGGTCTGGGTCATGGTGCTCGCCGAGGGAGCCAAGGTCGGCTTCTACACCTCGCCGGATCTCACCGAGTGGACCTACGTGTCGAGTTTCGAGCGGGACGACTTGGGCACACTGGAGTGCCCCGACCTGTTCCAGATGTCCGTGGACGGGGACCCGGCGAACACCCGCTGGGTGCTGGCCGCCAGCGCCCACGGCTCGAAGTACGACAAAACCACCGGTTTGGCTTACTGGACGGGAGACTGGAACGGCACATCGTTCACGCCCGACAGCGAGGCTCCGGGCTGGCTGGATGACGGGGCGGACTTCTATGCCGCGGTGACCTGGGACGACCCCCGCGAGAGCGCCGAGGAGAGACTGGCAAGCCGTTACGTGATCGGCTGGCTGAACAACTGGGGGTACGCCGGCGACCTGCCCACGACGGACTGGCAGGGCGGGATGTTCTCGATTGTGCGCAGCATCCGGCTGGTGGACCTCGACGGTGCCGCGACCCTCGTTTCGCAACCGGTGGATGCTCTTTCCGAACTCGGCGGGGAGGCGATAACCGCCGAAACGACTGTCCTGCCGCCCGGCGACTCGGATACTCTGCCGCAGCCCGGGACCGGTTCCTATCGGCTGCAGGTGACCCTGTCGCCCGACGAGGCCGGCCCGGCGCGGGAAGTGCGGTTGAAGATCAAGGACGGCGGCGGCCATTTTGTCACCGTCGGCTATGACTTCGCGCTGCAGAACGTGTTCATCGCCCGGGATGCCGATGCGGCCGCAGCCACCATGCCGGAGCTGTACCGGGCGGTCCGCGGGGTGTCCAGCCCGCTGCGAGATGGCGCCGTGGACCTCGACATCTTCGTCGACTATTCCTCCGTGGAAGTGTTCGCCGACGGCGGCCGGCAGACCCTCAGCTCGCTGGCTTTCGGGGAGCCGGGCGCCAACGGCCTTCGCGTGGAATCCGTTGACGGCAGCACGGTGGTCAGGTCACTGACCCTGACTCCGCTGGCCGTCGCGGCTCCGGAGCGCCAGTAGCTGCTCTCAGGCGGGGAAGGTGAAGTCGGTGACGACAGCGACCGCGGCATCCGTGGCCGGGGCCAGTGCGGCGGCGACCGCTGCGGTCCGGCCGGTTTCAGCGAGGGCCTGACCGGTTTCGGAGGCATTCACGAGGTGCTTCACGGCACGCTTGAGGCCCACGAAGCTCGCGGCCGCGGCGGCGGCTTCGGGCGAGCAGTGGTCGATGCCCCGTTCGGCGAGGGCGTCGATCACGGCGCCGGCCACGAGCAGGTCTTCCATGGCGAAGCGGATGGTGCCGTCGGCACGGCGCTCCCCCACCGCGACGACCCCCACTGAGAAACGGTCACCCTTCTCGGTCTGGCGGGCCAGCGCCCAGTCGGCCACGAGGGTGCTCGTGGCGAGGTCGGCCGCGATCACGGTGTGTGCGCCGAGCGGCGTGGGGAAGCCGCGCGCGACATCCACGGCGGGCAGGGCGTCGGCGAGCACGACCACGTCGGCCTCGGCGGCGAGGGCCTGGAAGCCGGCGACGCCCCAGTCGAATCGGACCTGGTACTTGATCTGGGGCTCGGCGTCGCTCACCGGTTCAGAATACCGGGCGCGGTGCTCTCCCGGCCGGGATTCTCGTCACCGGGCGACACTGTCGGCGGGCAGAACCACTCCCAAGGTGGGCAAGTCGGCGAGCTAGCGGGCGTCGTAGTGCGCGAGGGCGTCGGCGTCGGTGGCGTGGGTCATGGCCCGGCGGGCGGCGTCGAGCGCGGTCACCGGGTCGGCTTCGGCCTCGGCGAGGGCGAGCTGGCGTTCGGCCTCGGCCAGGCGGGTGCGGGCGCCGGCGCCGACCCGGCCGCGGTTGGCGGTGATGAAGTCGCGGGTGATGCCGATTTGACTGCGAGCGGCCAGCCGGGCGCCCACGTAGGCCTCGCGGGCGTTGTCGCGGCGCAGCTGCCGGTTGCGGGCCTCGGAGCGGGTGACGTCGAGGCCGTCGAGGGCCTCGCGCAGCCGGGCAAGGTCGGCGGACGGGTCACTCACCCGGCCGGGACGACGGAGCTCCGCGACCACCGCATCCGAGGCGGCGATCACCCGGTTGAGGTCGGCGCTGGCGTCGGACTCCTCGTGCCTGTCGCGCAGTGCCCGCGCCTCGGCGAGTTCGGTCTCGGCCGCGGCGAGGGCCGTGCCCAGGCTGGCGAAACCCACGTGCAGCTCGTCCTCCCCGGTTTCGATGGCGTCCAGCAGTGCCGTGGCGGTGAACAGGGCCTGCTCAGCGGCGCTGACCTGCTCACCGACCGGTTCCGTGGCCCCGGCGGCCAGGCGCGCGTCGGCGGCATCCGCGGCCCTGAGGCCCACATCAATGGCGGTACGGGCGCGTTCGACGTTGCCGCTGATCGAGGCGAGCGCCGACGCGGAGTAGCTGGTGGCGAGCCGGTTGAGGGTGGCGGCGCCGCCGGCCAGCCGGTCGTTCGCGCGGTCGAGGCGGCGTCGCAGCCGCTCGAGTTGCAGCGGAGCGTTCTGCTCGACGACCCGTTTGGTATCAAAATCGCGGGTCTGCGCGTCGAGGCGGGCGGTGGCCTCGTCGGCGAGGCGGGTGATCTTCTCGGTCCACTGGCGGACCTGCGCGTCGGTGTCCGGGTCGCTGTCATCGAGCTGGTGTTTCAGCGCGAAGGCCTCGCGCAGCTGGCGCCTGGACACGGTGAGGGCGTCGGCGAAGTCGGCTGTGGCTCGTTCACCGAACTGGGCGATCGCGAAACCGAGCTCATCGGTGGCGGCCTCGATGAGGTCATCCGCCCGCACCAGGCTGATCGCCGCGGCGCGCTCTCGTTCGGCGATCTCGGCGTTCTCGGCCGCACGGATGCCGCGGGCCTTGCGCCGGGACGCCGACACGAACAGCCAGATGACGCCCACGACCACACCGAGGACGATGACGGACGGGAGCCACCACAAAGCATCAGTCATGCGGCCATCCTATTGAGCGAAGCTGGTGGAATGGCTGGTGGCAGGCCGGTCCCGGCCGCGTTTCGGACGGCGCCCGGAGGGAGCGGGACCACCCCGAGACCACCCCGAGCTGCTCACTGCACCTCCTGCGGCCCAGCGCGCCCGCTATAGCGGGCGCGGCCAGCCATACGAGGTGCAGCGAAGCCTCACGGGCGCGAGGCCGGGCGGGCGGCGGGGCCGCGCTGCTAGCGGCGGCGGTCGTCGGCGCTGGGCCGACGCATCTGCGCCCGGATCAGCTCGAAGTCGTGCCGGCTGATCTCCAGCAGCCCTCGGCGCAACTGCCGGCCCCAGTCGGGGTCGTCGCGGGTGAGGTCGAGCACCTTCAGCAGCGGCCGGATGGACGCGGGCTCGGCGGCCGGATCGTATTGCACCCGTCGCCGCCAGGGCCGGTACTCGCTGCCGGAGTCGCCCACCTGCACCACCACGTTGTCGCTGACATAGCCGATCGCCGTGAACTGCCGCAGTCGCTCGCCCTCGAATTCGGTCTTGGGCGAGTAGTAGACCAGCCCGTCGGATTCGTTCATGCTTTCGAGGATCTCGCGGGCGGCGAAGTTCATCTGGGCCAGGCCCATGGCGACGCTCCGCAGCACATACTCCTGCTGCACCACCCCGAGCCAGTACCGAATCGCCACGTACCAGTTGTACTGCATCGCTCTGACAGCACAGACTGAGAGCATGCGCGTACTGCTGAAAGAGATCCTCGACTGCACCCCGGATGCCGCCTGGCGGGCCCTGGCGAGCCCCACGGTGTTCCGCGAGGTCAGCGGCCCGCTGATGAGCATCGCCTCCCTCGAAACGGAAGGCTTCCCCACCCGCTGGACGCCGGGAGAGCACCCGGTGACCATGAGCGGTCTGGGCCTGGTGCCACTGGGCGAGCAGATGATCCGGCTGGAGATGCGCACCACCCAGGACGGGGTGCGCATCGTGCACGACACCGGCAACGGCGTCTCCGGCGCGATGAAGACGCTCACGCACTGGGACCACCGCATGGCCATCTCCCCCGACCCGGCCGGCACCGGCAAGACCCTCTACCGCGACCAGCTGATCTTCTCCGCCGGTCCGGCCACTCTGGCGGTGTGGCCCGGCCTCTGGGCGTTCTGGCAGCTGCGGATGCGTCGACTCAAGGCCCTGGCGCCCACCTGGCAGTACGACCTGGGCGCCGACGATCCCGCATTCGTGGCCGCGGGCGCGGCCGAGGGCCCTGACGGGAACGACGGGTTAGCCTGACGGTATGAGCACAAGCATCGGAGCCCTGCAGATCGCCGACTGGCGCCGCCGCGTGTTCGGGCTTTACGGCGGGGTGCGGCAGCTGAGCGCGCGCAAGCCGGCCGCCGGCCACGAACTCTGGCGCTCCGGGCGCGATGAACTCTTCGCCGGGCATCCGGCGTCGCCGCTGCTGCCGGACGACAGGGCCGCGTTCACCGGGCTCACCGTCGCAGCTTACGACCCGGACTGGCGCTTCGAGGTGGAGGTGCACCGGGCAGCGGAGCCGCTGCGCATCACGGTGGAGACCGGCACCGACGGTGTCGTGCCGTTCGACCTGGTCGGCTCCGTGCGGCTGCCCTACATCGGCTCCCTCGACCTCTGGCGGCTCGCCAGCTACGGCGGCGGCCTGTTCCTGCCGCTCAAGGACGCCCTCGCGGGCAAGTCCGGCGGCACCTACGGCGGCGGCCGCTACCTGCTGGACACCATCAAGGGCGCCGACCTCGGTCCGGGCACCGGCGACGACAGCCTGATCCTGGACTTCAACTTCGCGTACAACCCGTCCTGCGCGTACGACCCGATGTGGGCCTGCCCGTTGCCGCAGGCCGGCAACATCGTCACCGCCGAGGTGCCGGTCGGCGAACTGTACCTGCCCAGAGACTAGAGTCGAAAGTCCCGGCCAGCCACTGATACGGCTGGATTCTGGCTTCGCGCTTGACAGCATCCGCTAGAGTAGGGGTACTTGTGAGTGCGTAGTTGCGCTCACTGCGTCGTAGAACGCCCTCTTCTTATCGACGGCCGCCTCGCCCGAGTATGACTCGTTGCTGGCGGCCCTCTCGATTTCCGAATGAAACCTTCTTACGGCGAACGGATGTGCCCATCGGCACCTTCGCCATGTGAATCCTCCTGGCTCCGGCCGTCGCTCTGTGCGTCACCGGTTCGAGCGAGGAGACTGATGCCCCGAAAGGCACCACTTTGTCTGAAACTTCCTTTGGCGCGCTTGGCGTGCCCGCTCCCCTCGTTGCCGTGCTCACCTCGCAGGGCATCGACAGCCCGTTCCCGATCCAGGTCGACACCCTGCCCGACACCCTCAAGGGCCGCGACGTCCTCGGCCGCGGTAAGACCGGCTCTGGCAAGACCCTGGCCTTCTCCATCCCGATGGTGTCCCGCCTCGGCGGCAAGCTCGCCGGCGGCAAGCGCCGCCCGGGCCGCCCGCTCGGCCTGATCCTCGCGCCGACCCGCGAGCTGGCCACCCAGATCACCGCGGCGCTCACCCCCCTCGCCGAGGCCTACGGCCTGAACACCACCACCATCTTCGGCGGCGTCTCGCAGAACCGTCAGGTCGCCGCGCTCAAGGCCGGCGTCGACATCGTCGTGGCCTGCCCCGGCCGCCTCGAGGACCTCATGAAGCAGGGCTTCGTGAACCTCGACTCCGTTGAGATCACCGTGCTCGACGAGGCCGACCACATGGCCGACCTGGGCTTCCTGCCCGTCGTCACGCGCATCCTGGACAAGACCCCGTCCAGCGGCCAGCGCCTGCTGTTCTCGGCCACGCTCGACAACGGCGTGGACAAGATCGTGCGCCGGTTCCTGCACAACGAGGTTCTGCACTCCGTCGACGAGGCCACCAGCCACGTCTCCGCGATGACCCACCACGTGTTCGAGGTCGATGGCGCCGACAGCAAGAAGGAGCTCATCGAGAAGCTCGCTTCGGGCAGCGGTCGCCGCATCCTCTTCATGCGCACCAAGCACCACGCCAAGAAGCTGGCCAAGGCGCTGACGGATGCGGGCATCCCCTCCGTCGACCTGCACGGCAACCTGTCGCAGGTGGCCCGTGACCGCAACCTCGCCGCGTTCAGCGCCGGCGACGTGAAGGTTCTCGTCGCCACCGACGTGGCCGCCCGAGGCGTGCACGTTGACGACATCGAACTCGTCATCCACGTCGACCCGCCCGCAGAGCACAAGGCGTACCTGCACCGCTCGGGCCGTACCGCCCGCGCCGGCAGCGCCGGTGACGTCGTCACCATCGTGCTGCCCGCGCAGAAGCGCGACACCGACCAGCTGCTGCGCAAGGCCGCCATCACGGTGACCCCGCAGCGCGTGAACGCGTCGTCGCCCGCCGTTGTCGCCCTCACCGGTGACGTGGCCGCGTACGTCAAGCCGGTGCCGCGTGTCGAGCAGCCGCACGGCCAGTCGCAGGGCGGCCGCTCGCAGGGCGCCAACGCCCAGCGCAAGCGCGTCAACCGTGACGAGCGCGACAACGGCGGCCGCGGTTCACGCGACGCCGGTGGCCGTGGCGGCCGCAGCGGCGATGCCGTCGCCGCCGGTGGCGCCCGTCGAGACCGCACCGAGCGTCCGGCCTCCTCCGGCCGCAGCCACGCTCCCCGCACGGGTGGTTCAGGTTCGGGCACCGGCGGCTCCGGCCGCTCCGGTGGCCTTCAGGTCGGCGGACTGGTGCGCGGCTCCGGTTCCACCGGCGGCGGCGCCCGTCGTTCGGCTCCACGCCGCGCGCAGGGCTAGTCAGCCCGTACTGCTTGTACGACCCGAACGGGCCGGCTCCTCACGGGGCCGGCCCGTTCGTCGTTCCCCGGCCCCGGCTGCATAACTCCTGCAGAGCTCTGCCCGGCCGGGGTTCCGCCGCGTGATTCCGGGGTGCCACCGGCGCATCCGTTGAAAGTGCAGGAGTTGCGCTCGGGCCGGGCCGGCGAGGGGCAGGGCGGGGCCGGCGGTTGGATGGTTCGGCGGGGTCGGTGGCCGGGGTTAGGGTCGAAGTATGAACACCACCGTTGTTGTTCGGCCCGTCACTGAGACGGATGCCGACAGCCTGGGCCGCGTCCACGCGGCTTGCTGGCACGAATCCTATGACCACATCCTCAGCCAGGCTGCACTGTCGCAGCTGCACCCGGAACGCCTTGCCCAAATGTGGCGCCGCTTCTCGGTGCAGGGCCCCGGCTACCGCCACGTCGTGGCCGAACTCGACGGCGAGATCGTCGGTTTCGCCGGCAGCGGCCCCGGCCGCGACGCCGGCAAGCCCACCGAGCACGAGCTCTACTTCGTCTACCTGCTGCAGGCCCACCAGGGCACCGGCATCGGCCAGGCCCTCTTCGACGCCGTCGTCGATCCCGGCCCCACCTACCTCTGGGTCGCCGCGGACAACCCTCGCGCGCACCGCTTCTACGCCCGTAACGGCTACCTGCCCGACGGCCAGGAGCGCACCGAAGAGGTGCTGGGCGAACCATTCCGCGAGGTGCGCCTCGAGCGTTAGCAGCCGGCCACCCAGGCCCTGAGCCGAGCCCGATCCCGCCCAGCGGGGTCGGGCTTTCGCGCGCCCACCAGCCACGCCCGGCACCGTAAAATCAGGGGATGCCTACGATTCCTGTGATCCTCGACGTCGACACCGGTGTCGATGATGCCCTCGCCATCCTGTTCGCCGTCGCCCACCCCGACATCGAGGTGCTCGGCATCAGCTGTGTCGCCGGCAACGCCTCGCTCGAGCGGGTCGTGGAGAACACCCTGCGGATCCTCGATGTCGCCGGAGCTCCCGACATCCCGGTCGCGGCCGGCGCCCGCCGTCCGTTGATCTCGCCGGCCCGCAGCGCGTCGCACGTGCACGGCGAGGGCGGTCTGGGCACCGTGCACCTGCCGCCGGGCGAGCGGACGCCGGCGCCGGTCAACGCCGTCGAGCTGATGCGCCGGCTCATCACCGAAAGCCCCCGCCCGGTGACCGTTGTGGCCCTGGCCCCGCAGACCAACCTCGCGCTGCTGCTGCGCCAGTACCCCGACCTGGCCGAGAACATCGAACGGATCGTGTTCATGGGCGGCTCGGCCAGCGTGGGCAACGCCACTGCCGTGGCCGAGTTCAACGTGTGGCACGACCCCGAGGCGGCGGCGATCGTGCTCGACGCGGGCATCCCCACCTTCATGTACGGGCTGGACGTCTTCAACCAGGTGAGCGTAGACCGCGACCTGGCAACTGCGCTGGAGACCGGCGACTCCGGCTACGGGCGGGTGGTCGGAGCGCTGCTGGCGAACCGGGTCGCCCGCAGCGAGAACAGCGCGGCCGAGTACACCGGGCTGATCGGTGACGCCGGGGCGCTTTGCGCGCTCGTCGACCCGGATGCGCTGACCACCCGGCTGCTGCCCGTGCGGGTGGAGCTCACCGGGTACGGTCGCGGCCAGACCATCGTGGACCAGCGTCGCCGGGTGGGCGAAGACATCCTGCACGGCACCGCGGGCGCCTGGGAGGTCGTGGAGGTCGCCCTGGACGTGGACGCCCCACGCTTCGCCCGCCTGTTCCTCGACACCCTGGGCCTCTCCCCCCTCGCGAACTGAGAGAAAAGCCCCAAAAACTCGCCCGCGAAGGTGCTTAAGTCACAGTTCGCGGATGCGGGTGGATGCGGGGGGTCAGCGCAGGGCGCCGACCGAGGCCAGGGCCATGCGCAGGAGGCCACCGCGGCCGCCTTCCATCTCGGCCGAGACGGCGTCGGTGGCCGCCTCCTCCGGGGTCATCCAGGTGAGCTCGAGTGCATCCTGGCGGGGGTCGCAGGTGCCGGTGACGGGCACGACGTAGGCCAGCGACACGGCGTGCTGACGGTCATCCGTGAACGCGGTGATACCGGGCATCGGGAAGTACTCGGCCACCGAGTACGGCACCGGGCTCGGCGGCAGCTGCGGAAACGCCATCGGGCCGAGGTCCTTCTCGAGGTGCCGGAACAGGGCGTCGCGCAGGGTCTCGCCGTAGAGCACCCGGCCGGAGACCAGGGTGCGGGTCATTTTGCCCTCGGGGGTGGCGCGCAGCAGCACACCGACCTCGACGACCTGGCCCAGACCGTCGACGCGCACGGGCACGGCCTCGACGTACAGCAGCGGCAGCCGCTGGCGGATCTCGGCGAGCTCGACATCGCTCAGCCAACCCGGGTTCGAGTTGGGCGGCGGTGCGTCATCCCCGCCAGGCGTCCAGTCCGGATCGGGGTCAGGGGTGCGCACGCTCATAGTTCATTCTCACTCACGAGAGCCGCGGATGCACCACCGGGGTCCGCGAGTCCGCTCGCCCCGACCCCGCGAGCTGTGAGAAAAGGGCACTTTCGTGGGCCTTAGGTCTCAGTTCGCGAGACCCCCGCGGGTCTCGGGCGAGCGTGGAAGGATTGAGGGAGTCGGCGCTGTACCTGCGTCGACACCGACGTGAGGAACCGACACATGGCCACCAGCATCCGCCCCGAGCCGATCGATCCGGCCGCCGTGCTGTGGTCGGCCGCCGCACCCGACCGGGTGGGGCGCCCGCTGCTGCTGGTGCTGCACGGTTATGGGTCGACCGAGGGCGATCTGTTCGCACTGGCGCCGCACTTGCCGCTGCAGCCGACGATCGCGGCGCTGCGGGCTCCGCTGCCGGCCGGTCAGGGTTGGTCGTGGTTTCCCATCGGGGTGCCCGGCGATCCCGTCGGTGACGCTCTCGACGCGGCAGCGCTCGGCATCATCGAGTGGCTCGACGCCCTCCCCGAGCAGCCCACGTCCATCGGCCTGCTCGGCTTTTCGCAGGGCGGCGCCATGACGCTGCAGCTGATGCGGCACGCGCCGGAACGGTTCGCATTCGCGGTGCAGCTGTCCGGGTTCATCGGCAGCGGCACGCATCCGGGCGACGCACGGCTCAAAGAGCTCGCGCCGCCGGTGTTCTGGGGCCGCGGCACTCTGGACCCGGTGATCCCCGAGGGCGCTGTCGCCCGCACCCAAGCCTGGCTGCCGGCGCACTCCACACTCACCGAGGGCATCTACGAGGGAATGGGCCATTCCATCTCGCAGGCCGAACTCGGCGAGATCGTCGCGTTCCTGCGCGAGCAGTACGCGGCTCCGGCGACGCCGGCGGTGCCGACCGCCTGACCGGCGCACCCCGGCACGGATGCCCCGACGTGCCCCCGAACGGACGAATTGCCCCGTCCCAACGGAGCAACTCGTCCGGGGCGGGGCAACTCGGTGAAACCAGAGACCTAGGAGTTCTTGCGGGCGGCCTTCTCGTTCTGTGCGGCGAAACGCTCGGCGTGCGCCTTCTTGCGGGCCTTCTCAGCATCGCGGTCCTTCACGCGGATCTGTTCCTCGCGCACCTCGAACTGGGTGGCGCGCTCGGTGACGAGCCAGGCCGGCGGCTGCTGCAGCAGTGCCTGGATCTCGGCGCTGGTCAGCGGCTCGGTGACCTCACCGCGCACCAGGCCTGAGATCGACACGCCGAGCTTGGCGGCGACGACCTGCTTAGGGTGCGGGCCGTTGGCGCGCAGCTGGGTGAGCCACTCCGGCGGGTTCGCCTCGAGGGCGGCCAGCTCGGTGCGGGACACCGGCGTGGACTGGAACTCCTCGGGTGCTGCTTCGAGCAGAATCCCGAGCTTCTGGGCAGCCGTGGCCGGCTTCATGGTCTGGGGCTTCTTCTCGCTCATGGTTCCAGCGTATAGCCTGAGAGCACTATGGTTTCGGTGTCCTGCGCCCGGACACCACCAAAACGGCCCGCCGCCGGCACGTCGCACGCGCCCGCGGAGCCACCACCCACACTGATTTTGCACACGAGAGGATGCCGGTGACCTTTTCCATTGCCTTCGTCGCCGGGGTCACCCCCACCAAATGGACCCGCATCTGGGCCGAGCGGCGCCCGGAGGTCGAGCTCTCGGTCTTCCGCACCAGCATCGCCGATCAGGAGCTCGTCCTGCGCGACGGCCGCGCCGACGTGAGCCTGGTGCGCCTGCCCATCGATGAAGACGGCCTGAGCCTGATCAACCTGTACAACGAGATCCCCGTGCTGGTGATGGCGAAGGATCACTTCCTGGCCGACGCCGACAGCGTGGTCGTGGCCGACCTGGTCGACGAGCACCTGCTGCAGGATCCCGACGACGTCCCCGAGTGGCGCGACGCGGCCGTAGAGGTGCGCGACGGCAGCCGCCGCCCGCTGCCGCCGATGCGCGACATGGACGAGACCATGGAACTGGTCGCCGCCGGCGTGGGCATCGTCATCCTGCCGCACTCGGTGGCCCGCCTGCACAGCCGCAAGGATGTCGTCTCCAAGCCGGTGGAGGACACCGCCGAGAGCCGCATCGCACTGGCCTGGCGCACGGTGGACACCACGGCCGACGTGGAGGAGTTCATCGGCATCGTGCGCGGCCGCACTCCGGACAGCTCACGCACCAACGCGGTCGCGGCCGGCGGCGAGCCGGTGAAGAAGGAAAAGAAGACCGCCAAGGCCAAGGCTGCCGCCAAAGCGGTGCGCGCCGCCGCGGCCGCGGCCAAACCGGCCACCGCGCGCAAGACGCAGAGCGCCGGCCGCACCCGCAACTCCCCCAGCCCGCAGGCCGGCAAGCGCCGCGGCGGTCGCTGACCCGCAGCCGAGCTGCCCCGGTGGGTAACTCGCGGAACTATGCGGGCGACACCGGCTGCCGCACCACGGTCTTGAGCTTCTCCGGCGCGACGCGGCGCGGGTCGCCCAGGTAGACCTCGTGGTGCCGGCCGCGCTCGCGGAGGCCCGCCTGCGGGAGCACCTCGCCGTGCAGCCGGGCCAGCGCCGGCGCCTCGTCGTCGTAGGAGCCCACGTGCAGCAGTTGCGCGCAGAGTCCCTCGTCGAGCCGCTCTATGCGCACGCGGTCGAGGGCGGGCAGCGTCTTCTTCTTGCCGCGGGCCGCCGTGATGGCCTCCTCGATCGCCCCGTCGCTCACCCAGTCCGGTTGGCTGATCAGCATGGTCCAGCTCCACGCGGCCTTGTCGCGGGCACTGAACACGGATGCGTCGTCGGCGTACCAGAGCCCCTCCAGCGGGCCCACCACCAGGTCGCGGCCGCCACCGCGCTTGCTGGTGAACTTCACCGTGTACGACACCGCGTAGAGCGCCTCGACGGCCTCAACGTAGGCCGGCGCCGTGTTCGGATTCCCCGACCCGTCCACGGCGAGGAAGCGTTGCGGCGGCACCACCAGCGTCTCCCAGTCCCGGTTCTTCGGGGCGTACACCGCGCGCAGTTCTCGCTTCACGTCGTACGGCGCGGTCGCGACCTCGGTCACCAAAATCAGGCTTCCATCACTGCGATGACGTTGCCGGCCGGGTCGGCGAACCAGCCGCCGGTTGGCATCCCGCCGCCATGTACGATTCCCCGCTCGTCCTGCTCGAAACCGTCGTAGCGCAGCATTTCCACACCACGTTCCACCAGAGCATCCACCGACAGCTCGATGTCGGCCACTGCGAGGTTGAGGATGGTGAACACCGCGGGTTCGTGGTCCTCTTTGGGGTAGACGATCACCATCGCGCCGCCCGGCAGGGTGATTTCTAGCAGGCCCATCGGGTTGTCCACGACGTCGAGTCCGAGCACATCCCGGTAGAAGCCGCGGGCTGCCTCCAGGTCCGGCACGGCGAACCCGCTGAAGCCACGCAGGTAGGTCAGTTCTGATGCTGTCATGATCGGCTCCCTCTGGTTGATTTTCCGAACCCGGTCAGCGGGAGCTGATCGAGGCGAACTTACGGATGCACAATGGCACGAACACCACGAGCAGCACAACAACCCCGATGAGCACGGTCAGCACCGGATTCTGCAGCGTCCAGACATCCGGCACCGGAGCGCTGCCCTCGTTGCCGAACAGCTCGCGGGCGGCCTGCACGAGCGCTGACACCGGGTTGAGTTCCGCGAAGACCCGCAACGGGTCGGGCAGGGTCTCGATCGGCACGAACGCGTTGGAGATGAAGGTGATCGGGAACAGGATGATGAACGAGGCGTTGTTGATCACCTCGGGTGAGCGCACGCTCATGCCCAGCAGCGCCATCACCCAGCTGAACGCATAGCTGAATAGCAGCAATAGCCCGAGCCCGGCGAAGAACTCCCCCATCGACGAGTTCACCCGCCAGCCGACCAGGAAGCCGGTGGCCATCATGATGATCATCGAGATGGTGTTGAGCACCAGGTCACCGTTGGTGCGGCCGACCAGCACCGCCGACGAGCTCATCGGCAGGCTGCGGAACCTGTCGATGATGCCGTCCTTGAGGTCCTGGGCCATGGCCGACCCGGAGAAGGTGGAGCCGAACACCACCGTCTGGGCGAAAATGCCGGCCATCAGGAACTGCACGTAGTCGGTGCCCTGCACCGCGATGGCGCCGGCGTACACCTGGCTGAACAGCAGCACGAACATGATCGGCTGGATGACGGCGAACACCAGCATGTCCGGGGTGCGCTTGATCTTGATGAGGTTGCGCTTGGTGGTCGTCCAGCCGTCCGAGTACCACAGCGACAGCGGGTTCCAGGTGGGCGGCGCCGGGGCGGGCCGGGTGGCGGTGGCGGTCATTTCACCTTCTCCATCTTGTCGTCTTCGTTTTCGCCCGCCGCCATGTCGGCCTTGTGCCCGGTGAGTTTGAGGAACACGTCATCGAGGGTGGGCCGGCGCATGCCGGCGTCGTGCAGTTCGATGCCGGCGGTACGCAGGTCGGCGAGCACATGTTGCAGCGCCGGCGGGCCGTCGGTCACGGCCACGTCGAGGCCGCGTCCGTCGCTGGAAACCTGCGGTTCACCCGCTCCGTACCGGGCGAGCACCTCGCGGGCGGCGGGGGCGTCGGCCGCGTCGACCAGGGCTATCACCACCCGGTGGCCGCCGATCTGCGCCTTGAGCTCGTCGGAGGTACCCTCGGCGATGACCTTGCCATAGTCGATGACCGCGATACTGTCGGCCAGCTGGTCGGCCTCCTCGAGGTACTGGGTGGTGAGCAGCACCGTGGTGCCGTTGTCGACGAGCTTGTTGATCACGCCCCACAGCGCGATCCGGCTGCGCGGGTCGAGCCCGGTGGTCGGTTCGTCGAGGAAGAGGATCTTGGGGTTGAACACCAGGGCGCCGGCCAGGTCGATGCGTCGCCGCATGCCGCCGGAGAAGCCCTTCACCGGCCGGTTACCGGCCGCGGTGAGCTCGAACAGGTCGATCAGCTCCTGCGCCCGTCGCCGGGAGGCCGCGCCGCCGAGGTGGTAGAGCCGGCCCACCATTTCGAGGTTCTCGAAGCCGGTGAGGTTCTCGTCGACGGCCGCGTACTGGCCGGAGACCCCGATGATGCTGCGCACCGCCTTCGGGTCCTCGAGCACGTTGATGCCGTCCACGACAGCGGTGCCGGTGTCGGGCCGGATGAGGGTGGTCAGGATTTTGACCACCGTGGTCTTGCCGGCGCCGTTGGGCCCGAGGATTGCCTTGACGGTGCCGCGCGGCACGGTCAGGTCGAGTCCGGCGAGCGCGTGCACCGGTCCGGACTTGGATTTGTAGGTCTTGGTAAGCCCGAAGGCTTCGATGATTGTCATGCCATACCCCTGCCGTCGGATGGCTACACTGATATGTGTACGTTGTGCACATGTGAGCTTTTATCGTAACGAAACGGATGCGCGTTGACAACGGGTCTCGGCAATTCTCCGGCGCGAACTTCGTACCGGCATGGCGACCTGCGCCGCGCCCTCATCGAGGCCGGCGTCGACCTGGCCGGCGAGGGCGGGCCGTCCGCTGTGGTGCTGCGTGAGGCCACCCGGCGGGTCGGGGTCACCCCCAGCGCGGCGTACCGGCATTTCGCGGACCGGCAAGCGCTGTTGGATGCCGTGTGCTCGAGCTGCCAGGCGCTGGTGGCGGGGGCCATCGAGGCCGATCAGGCGCGCATCCCCGCGACGGACGCGACAGAGTCGGCCCGGCTGCGCTTTCGCGCCGTGGGCACCGGGTATCTGCGTTTCGCCCTCGAGGAGCCCGGCCGGTTCCAGACCGCGTTCTCGGCGTCGTCGGACCTGGAGAGCGCCACCAGCTCCGCGCGCGCCGGCGAGCGCGGCCTCACCCCGTTCCAGCTGCTCACCGTCGCGCTCGATGATCTGGTGACCGAGGGTCTGCTGCCGGCCGAGCGCCGGCCGGCGGCGGAGTTCCTGGCCTGGTCTGCCGTGCACGGGCTGGCGGAACTGTTCATCGACGGGCCGCTGCGGGCCCTGCCGGACCCTGTGAAGCAGACCCTGATCACCCGGGTGATCGACATGGTGGAGCAGGGGCTGTAGCCGCCTCAGCCGGCCGCTGCCTCTGAGCCCACCTCCACGCTCCCGTCGGGGCGCCAGGTGAGGTAGGTATTCAGCGGGCCCGTCAGCGAGCCGTCGACCGGCGACGAGAAGATCCCCTCCGCCCGCCAGTACAGCCGCAACCCCGTCGCCGGGAACTCCTGCTCCAGGGTGCACGTCGACAGATAGTCCAGGGTCTGGGGAACCACAATCAGGCAGACCATGTTCGAGGTCGTGCGGGCGACGTAGTAGACCAGCTGCGGCACGGATCCCGCCTCGACCGAGCCCATCGAACCCAGTTGCCGCAGGGTCGGCGGGTCAAACACCTCGGGGAGCGGGATCGCGGGCAGGTCCTCCGGCGTCTGCTCCCGCTGGAAGGCCGACAGCGCGAGGGGTGGTGAGGTGCTGGCAGCGGTGGGCGAGGGCGTCGGCGCGGGCGCGCCGCCCGGCATGGTGCCGGCGGAGAACTGTCCGCCGACGATCACGCCCACCAGCACCGCGGCGATGAGGCCGCCGATGAGCAACAACCGCCGTCGCGCCGCGGCGGGACGAGGCGCATCCGCCGCCGGCCAGTCATCCGCTTCGCCGACCGCGTCGGGTTCGGCGGTGTCTCCGGGGCCAGCCCGGTTGTCGGCTCCGGCGAGCGCCGCGCCGACACCTGTCTGCGCAGCGATCACGGCCGCATCGATGGCGCCGGTCTCCCGAATGATCTCGGCCTCGAGCCTGCGCAGGTCCTCGTGCACCCGATGATCGCCCGCGGCGTCGGCGTCCGCCGCGAACACCCGGTGTTGCAGAGCACGCACTCGGGCCAGCGGCGCGAGCAAGCCGCCCGGCGACGTGTCGAGCGGATGCGACGCCCACCACAACGCGTCGAGAACGTCCCAGCTCCCGGCGTGGTGAGAGCGCACCGCCTCGAGGAATTCGGGGTCGTTCAGCGCCAGGTCGTACAGGTCGTCGTGGTGCTGTGCCACTGGGTCCCCCTCATCGCTGGGCACAGCCTGACACACGGGCCGGCGGTGCGCTCACCCCGCTGCGGGGCTACGGGCCGGTGGGCGAGCGGAGCGTCATTTCCGAGGTGACCTCACCCGTGCGGCCCCAGATCACGGTGACATCACCGATCATGTCGCCCATCTCGTCCTCCACGTAGAAGTCCGGCGGCAACTGCGCGAGGTAGTCAGCGCTCTCCCAGGACAGGCGCAACCCGATCGACGGATATTCGGACTCGAGGGCGCAGGTCGACAGGTAGCCGCTGCCCTCCGGAATCGCAACGAGGCAGATCAGGCTGCCGCTCGCCCGCACCGCGTAGAACGGTGACCGCCCCACCAGGTTCGGGTCCTCCGCCCACCCCGCCGAGCCCAGATATCTGAAGGAGTCCGGCTCGAAGCTGGCGGACATCGCCTGCGCGGGGATGTCCTCCGGACGCTGCTCCTGCGCGAACAGCGCCGCCGGGTTGCCGGGTGTCTCGGCGGTGGCGCTCGCGGACGGCGCCGGCGACGAGGCCGCCTCGGTGAGCCGGCTGCCCAACACCGCGCCGATCACGGCTGCCGCGACCAGGGCCGCGGCCACGATCGCGGAAGGCAGCAACCGTCGGCGCGCGGTGCGCCCGGTCGGGACCTCGGCGGGCGTCGCCGGTGCGGGTGAGTCGCCGGTGCCCTCGGTCGGGTCGGCGGATGGGTCAAGGTGCGGCGGGCCGTCGGCTGTCGGGGCGGGCTGCCCCGGGTCGGCCGTGCGGCGCCTGAGGTCAGCGTGGGCGGCGGTGATCGCGTCCGTCGCGGCCGAGCGTTCGGCCACGATCTCGGCCTCGAGCTCCCGCACGACCTGGGCCACAGCGTGGTCGCCGGCAGCGTCGCCATCCGCCGCGAAGACCCGGCGTTGCAGCTCCCGCAGCCGGTGGATGGGCGACGGGCTCCCGCTCGGGGCGGGGTCTTCAGGGTGCCACTCCCACCAGAGCGCATCGAGCAGGCTCCACCGACCGGTATGGGCCGCGGTCGCCGCCGCCAGGAAGCGCTGATCAGCCAGCGCCTGGTCATACGGGTCGTCGTAGACGTTCTCAACCAATGAAACCCCCATCATTGTTGCACCCAGCCTGTCACACCCCGCGGCCGGCTTCAGGGGACCAGCGCCCGGCCCGTGCCCCGCGTCTCGATCGTCGAGTCCCGCATCCAAGTCACCGTGATGTCCATCACCATCGCCGTCCGGCCGTTCTCTTCCACCGGAAGAACGTCGTTGCTCTGCCAGGACAGGCGGAGGCCGCCCCGGGGAAAGTCCGCCTCGAGGGTACAGGTGGTGAGATAGCCGGCGCCCTCGGGCATCGCCACGAGGCAGATCGTGTTCGACGCACCGCGCGCGGCGTAGTAGGGCGAATCCGTCACGCCGTTGGCATCGACGTCCCGCCACCCCGCCGAGCCGAGATATCTGAACGAGGCGGGGTCGTAGGCCCCCGGCAGCGGCACCCGCGGGATGTCTTGGCCGGTCTGGACCCGGGCGAAGACCTGGGCCGCCAGCACCGGCACGGTCGGGGTGCGGGTGCTGGTTGCGGTGGGGGTGGGTTCCGGGGCGCCGGACCGACTGGCGCTGGTCACCTGGCTGCCCACGAGGGCTCCGAGCAGCAACGCTCCGACCAGGCCGGCCAGCAGCAGCAGGCGGCGGCGCGGAGGTACCCACCGGGGCGTGCTGCCGACGATGCTGCTGCTGCTGCCGACGACGACGTGAGGGGCGAACGGCGTCCAGGTGGCCGGCTGCTCGGTGCCGGACGACTCGGTGCCCGGCTGCTCGATGGCCGTCGACTCGGTGTCCGGCGGCTCGCGACCCGCGTGCGCTGCAGCGAGCGCCGCGCCGATGTTCGCCCGTTCTTCCCCGATCTCCTCTTCCAGCTCACGCACGGCATCGGCCACGGCGCCGTCGCCGGCCGCGTCGCCATCCGCCGCGAACAACCGGCGTTGCAGGCTGCTCAACCGGGCGACGGGTGAGGGACTGCCACTCGGGGCCGCCTCGGCGGGATGCGTGCACCACCAGAGCGCGTCGAGCACCGGCCAGTGGCCCCGGTGGGCCGCGGTCACGGCGCGCAGAAAGTCCGGATCGGTCAGGGCGCGCTCGTACGGGTCATCGTCACGCCGCGCCTGTGCCACGAGACTCCCGTCATTGATGCGCACATCCTGCCACCATCCGACCGATCCGGCCCCGGGCATCCGCCGGCCTTGCCCGGTCGGCGCGAGAAGGACACCGTGCGGTTTCCGCTGAAACGCCCGGTGCCCTACGCGCTGGTCGAGCGGCTCACCCGCGCCCTCATCGCCGCGCGGGCGACGTAGAACCGTCGGCGCGGCCCCGCCGCCATTGGCCGGGTCACCGGCCGGTGGCAGGATGCCCGCATGATGGCGACCGGCATCCGTACCAACCCGTGGGGCGGGCAGCGCCAGACACGCTGGCAACAGGCGGTGGACTGGCCGCTCACGATCGCAGCCATCCTCTTTCTGGTCGCCTATTCGATCACGGTGATCGGCGATGTGGATGTCGCCACCGCCGACCTCCTGCGGCTGCTGATCCTGGTCAGCTGGGCGCTGTTCCCGGTGAGCTACCTCGTGGAGATCGCCCTCGCCGACCACCCCTGGCAGTGGGTGCTGCACCATCCGGTGAACCTGCTCTTCGTGTTGCTGCCGCTGCTGCGGCCACTGCGGCTGCTGCGGGTCGTCGCGCACAGCAACGTCTTCCAGCAGTCTGCGGGCACGGCCTTCCGCGCCAGGGTGCTGGTCTACCTCGCCGGCGCCGCGACCCTGGTCACCTACATCGCCGCCCTCGCCGTACTCGAGGCCGAACGAGCGACCCCGGACGCCAACATCACCTCGTTCGGTGAC
The DNA here is from genome assembly GCF_002909375.1 of Cryobacterium zongtaii. Taxonomy (GTDB): domain Bacteria; phylum Actinomycetota; class Actinomycetes; order Actinomycetales; family Microbacteriaceae; genus Cryobacterium; species Cryobacterium zongtaii. Next base: position 14,903 of record NZ_PPXD01000001.1, on the reverse strand, counting down.
TCCTTCTGGTGGGCCGCCGTGACCATCACCACCGTCGGCTACGGCGATTTCACTCCGGTCACCCTGCGCGGGCGCACCATCGCCACCGCGCTGATGCTCGGCGGCGTGGCCGTGCTGGGTGTCCTCACGGCCACCCTCTCGTCCTGGATCGTGCAGCGGGTGTCCGAGCTCGAGGACCGCCACAAGTAGCCGAAAACCGGCCGCGGACTCGAATAGGGCCAGCGAGGCGGGAATGATACACTCTCCGAATACCCTGAACGAACCGCTGTGCCATTTTCAGTCGCGTGTTGTATCCAGTGAGTTGCCCTGGGTGCGTCGAATCGGCTGTGGCAGCACCGCGGCGGAGCACGGCCGGCGCCCCGCGCCGCCGTCCGGGTGATACGTCAACCACGCTCAACGAATTATGAGGCTGCATCAGATGATTTTCGAAGTCGGCGAGACCGTCGTCTATCCCCACCACGGCGCGGCAACCATCACCGCGGTCGAGACCCGCACGATCAAGGGTGTCGAGAAGCGTTACATCACGCTCACCGTCCACCAGAGTGACCTGGCCATCAACCTGCCCATCGACAACGCCGAGCTCGTAGGCGTGCGCGACGTCATCGACGCCGCCGGTGTCGAGGCCGTCTTCGACGTGCTCCGCAGCGATGTCGAAGAAGAGCCCAGCAACTGGTCGCGTCGCTACAAGGCCAACACCGAGAAGATGGGCAGCGGCAGCGTCTATCGCGTCAGCGAGGTCGTTCGCGACCTGTGGCGCCGCGACCGCATCTCCGGCGTCTCCGCCGGCGAGAAGCGGATGCTCATCAAGGCCCGCCAGGTTCTCGTCTCCGAGCTCGCGCTCGCGCAGAAGTCCACCGAAGAAGAGGCCTTCGTCACCCTTGACGACGTGCTGAACGCCAGCGTCGCCGAAGTCGCCTAGTTCACCACCTCTGTAGTTCATCACCTTGACGCGTCGCCGGATGCGCAGCCTGTCTGCTGCCGCCCGGCGGCGCGTTTGTGTTGTCGGGGTGCTGGTGGGCCTGGCGCTGTCCGGCTGCGCGTCCGGCCCGTCGCCCGCATCCGGCCCGGTGCCGCCGCCGGTGGGCGGTGGCCTCGACTATCAGCTCGGCGGCGCCTACGACCCACCAGCCGGAGTGGACATCGTCGTGCGTGACAGCACCGATGAGCCCGCGGCCGGCCTCTACTCGGTGTGTTACCTGAACGGTTTCCAGACCCAGCCGGCAGACTCCCAGCGGATACTCGAGGATTCGCCCGAGCTGATCCTTACAGCCGGCGGCGGGCCGGTGCGCGACGAGAATTGGCCGGACGAGCTTCTATTCGACACCGGCAACGCCGGGAAGCGCACCGCACTCGCCGCGCTGCTGCTCCCCCTACTGACGAACTGTGCGACGTCCGGCTTCGACGCCGTGGAGATCGACAACCTCGACTCGTACACCCGGTCGGCCGGTCTGCTCACCGCCGAGGACAATGTCGCGTTCGCACGCATCCTGGTCGCCGCCGCGCACGACGAGGGCCTGGCGATCGGCCAGAAGAACGCCGCCGACCTGGCGGAGCCCCTCGCCGAGCTGTTCGACTTCGCCGTCGCCGAGGAATGCGACCGTTGGCAGGAGTGCGGGCTCTACCGGGCGGCCTACGGCGATCGGGTGCTGGCCATCGAATACACCGACGACCTGCGCGTTGACTTCGCCGCGGTCTGCGCGGTCCCTGACCGGCCGCGGTCGATGATCCTGCGCGACCGCGATCTCGTCGTGACCGGTGCACCGGGGTACGTATACCAACGCTGCTGAGGCTGCTCCGCCGACCGGGTTCGGTGGGGCGACCAAACCATCCGGCCGACGGCGGCGAATCAGTGTCGTGAGGCAACGGGCCTTGCGGTTCACACTTCAGGAGCTCCCCCATGCGATTCATTCCCACCAAGGTCCACGCGGTCCTCGACTACGTCGTTGCGATCGCCCTGATCCTCGCCCCCACCATCTTCATGTTCGAAGAGGTCGGCGGCGCCGCGGTCATCGTCCCCCGCGTCCTCGGCGTCGGCCTGATCCTCTACAGCCTGTTCACCCGCTACGAGCTGGGCCTGATCAAGGTCATCGGCATGCCGATCCACCTCGTCTTCGACGTGCTGGCATCGATCGTCCTGATCGCGTCGCCGTTCCTGTTCGGCTTCGCTGACGAGGCGCCGAACGCCTGGCTGCCGCACATCGTCGTCGGCGTCGCCGTGATCCTCGTCGTGCTGTGCTCGAAGAGCCAGCCCGGCGTCAGCGTCTCCGGCACCAGGGCGCACGCCAACAGCGTCGCCTGACCCGCACTGCCCTCGACTGCGGCAGGCGCCCCCGGCACTGGGAGCGCCTGCCGCTTTTTCGCGCCCGGACACGTCGAGTTGCCGCGAGATACCCCATCCGACCGTCCCTAGCGGGATCTTGCGGCATGTGGATGAATAACCCGCGCTCGACTTGCCGGAAAGTGCCCCCTCGGGCGCGCGCATGGGGCGTTTTGCGGCAAGTCGGCGGCGCGCCACTGTCCCTACCGCGGCGGGCTAGTCCGGCGGACTAGCGCGCCGGACGCAGCATCCGCCACAGCAGCGCTCGCTCGGTTACGCCCCAGAGCGCGCTCACCGTGAGGTAGATCGCCGCGGCCAGCGGCACGAAGGCCGCGAAGACCACGCTGATCAGCGGCAGCCAGCTGAGCACACCGGTCATGGTCGCCTGGGCGGCGGGCGAGAGCGCACCCGGGGCGGCCGGCGACGCCGCGCCAGGGGCGGGCGCGGCGGCGGATACGGCTCCCTGGGCCAGCATCAGCCGTCGGCTGAGCAGCTGGGCCACCAGCAGCACGCCGAGCAGCACGCCGCCGACCAGAAGCACCGTGGGGGTGGGTCCGGCACCCCAACCGGTGAGGATGCTGGTGCCCAGCGGACTGCCGAACAGGCCACCGGCGAGAAGGGCGTTGTCGTGCCCGTTGATGGTGCCCAACACAAACAGGCCGTAGACGATCGAGAGGATCGGCGCCTGCACCAGCAGGGGCAGGCACCCGGCCAGCGGCGAGGCGTTCTCGGCGGCGTAGAGGGCGGCCGTCTCGCGTTGCAGCCGCTCCGGGTTGGTGCCGTGCAGCCGCCGCAGCTCGGTCAGCCGCGGGGCGAGGCGTTGGCGCACCTGCTGCGCGCGCGCTTGGGACACCCCCACCGGGATGAGCAGCAGGCGCAGGGCGAGGGTGAGCACGATGACGGCGAGGGCCGCCGCGTTCGCGGTGGCGAACGGTGTGAGGAACAGGGTGAGGTTGTGCAGAACGGCGTAGGCCGCGTCGAGCACGGCCGCGATGGGGCCGAAGGCATAGATGTCCATGGAAAACTCCCGGTCGGAATACGGAAAACGAGGAACCGTATGGTCGCGACAGGGCGGCGGGGCACCCGGCGGGTGCGGCGCGAGAGAGCTCCCTAGGCGACCGGGAGGGCGCGGCCCGGGGCGCGCGGCTGAGGCTTGCCTGGCGCATCCGGAACGCTTTGGCCGACCTGGGAGGCCAGCTCGGGGTAGGGCCGGGCGACGGGGGTGGGGGCGCCGGTGAGCACCATGACCAGCATCGCGAGCACCTGCTGGGCCGCGCCGGTGACGGCCACGGCCGAGGCGGCCAGGGTGAACAGCGCCGCGAGGGCGAGCAGCTCGCCGAAGCCGCGGCCGCCGAGGGAGAGCGCACCGAGGCCGAACCCGGAGCCCAGGCTCAGGCCGAGTAGCACCGACAAGCGGGCGGTCGGCGACGCCGGCGGCATCAACGTGCGTACGCGCATCCGGGGCCCCTTTCTTGCGGTCGACCCGGCCAGCCTAGCCGGATGCAGCGCGCCTGCGCTCAGCGCGGCCGGACTCAGAGCGCCCGCATCGAATTGTTGCGCTTCTCGTGGGTGAGCTCGGCCAGGCCCAGGTGCTCGAGCAGCGGGGGCAGGTACATGCCGAAGCGACCGCGGTAGCCCTTGCGCAGGCCGTACCATCCGCCGACCGGATTGTCCGGGGACCGGCCCCACGCTTCGACGCTGCCCTCCGGGGCGGTCTTCTGTTCGTCGCTGGCGCCGAGCGGCACCCAGTCGCCCTGCTCGACCAGCCAGGCGTGCAGGTCGTCGATGGCCCTGGCCTGATACTTCAGGGTCGTGGCGCCCACCTGGCAGACGAGTTCGTCGCCCTCGCGGTACATCGAGTACGTCGAGGTACCGGGGGCGGTCGTGAGCTGCCAGGGCTCGGCAGGCGTTCCGTCGGTCATCAGGGTCTCCATTCGTCAGCGAATGCGGGGAACCCACCGGCTCCCTTCGGCCCCAGCCTAGGCCGGGCGCCGCCAAACGCCACGGCGCCGTCACGCCACCGAGTACGCTGAGCGCACGTGAATCAGGGAGGACCCGCGCATGGCGAAGAAGGATGCATCCGCCACACCCCGCATGGACAAGAAGCTCTACGAGGGCGAGCTGCGTCGGCTGCAGTCCGACCTCGTGACCATGCAGGAGTGGGTCCGCGAGTCCGGCGCCCGGATCGTGGTGATCTTCGAGGGTCGTGATGCCGCCGGCAAGGGGTCGGCCATCAAGCGGGTCACCGAGTACCTCAATCCGCGCATTGCGCGCATCGTGGCGCTGCCGGTGCCCACCGACCGCCAGCGCGGCCAGTGGTATTTCCAGCGCTACATCGAGCATCTGCCCACCGCGGGCGAGATCGTACTGATGGACCGGTCCTGGTACAACCGTGCGGGCGTCGAGAAGGTGATGGGCTACTGCACGCCAGATGAATACCGCCGGTTCCTGCACCAGGCTCCCCTGTTCGAACGGATGCTCGTCGAAGACGGCATCATCCTGCTCAAGTACTGGTTCTCGGTGTCCGATCGGGAGCAGGAACTGCGCTTCCGGTCACGGCTGAACGATCCGATGCGGCGCTGGAAGCTCTCGGACACCGATGTGCTCTCGATCACCAAGTGGGTGGACTATTCGAAGGCCAAGGACGAGATGTTCGTGCACACCGACATCGCCGAGGCACCCTGGTGGGTGGTCGAAAGCGAAGACAAGCGCGCCGCCCGCCTGAACATGATCAGCCATTTCCTGTCGATGGTGCCCTACGAGCAGATGGAGCCGCCGCCCGTGCACATCCCGCACCGGCCGCCGTCGTCGGACTACGAGCGGCCACCGCGCGAGCTCACGCGCCCGGTGCCCGATCACGCGGCGCGCATCACCGAGCTGGCCGCGGAGGCCAAGGCCAAGAAAAAGAAGAAGAGCTGACCCGGGGTCAGCCGATGGTGCGGGGTCGGGCGGGTTCGCGCAAGCGCGCCTTGGCCCCGTGCTCGATCAGCACCGGGACGTAGTCGCGGATCGGCTTGCCGTCGAGCAGGTGGCGTTCCTCGGTGACGACGCCTTCGATGACCGACCGCGGCCGATCGGGAAACTTCTCGGCGAGCCTGTCGATGACTTGGGAGACGGCCTGGTCTTCGTGCTGCTGACGTTCTTGAGTGTCCACGGGATCAGTTTGCGCCGACGCCCGCACCCGGGTCAACTTCGGAGATACTGAACGCCCCACCCTGCACGGACGTGCGCGCCCGGGTCGCGACGATGGTCAGGCCGCGCGGGCCCCGTCGAGCAGGGCCTCGGCGGCAGCGCGGGCCGATCTGGCGGCATCCGGGGTGCCACAGATGGCCGCGGTGGTCTGAGCGCCCTCGGCCAGCAACACCAGCATGGGTGCCAGCTCGGCCGGGGCGCCGGCCGCCGCGACCAGCTTCCCGACGTAGCCCTGGAAACCGACCTTCTGGGCCCGGGCGGCCTCGGCCACGGCCGGCACCGTCGCACCGAGTTCACCGAAGGCGTTCACGAATCCGCAGCCCCGGTAGTCGTCGCTGACGAAGCACTCGAGCAGATAGTCGTAAATCGACAGCACCCGCTCGCGCGGGGTCGTCGCGGTCGCGGCAGCGCGTTCCAGGCCGGCGGACCACTGCTCGTGCCTGCTGTGCAGCACGGCGAGCACGATCGCCTCCTTCGACGGGAAGAGGGCATAGAGCTTCTTCAGCGACAGCCCGGTCTCGGCGCGCAGTTCGTCCATCGACACGGCCTGGATGCCCCGGCTGTAATACAACCGGTCGGCGGCGGCGGTCGCGACTTCACGCGGGCTACTTACAGTGTTCACACAAACCTCACTTGCATTGAGAACGTTCGTTCTCTAGGCTAGCAAACAGATCGGAGAACGCACGTTCTCTGACAGACGAAGGAGACCATGACATGTCGTTCATCACGGTTGGCACAGAGAACAGCACCAACATCGACCTCTACTACGAAGATCACGGAACCGGCCAGCCGGTGGTGCTGATCCACGGCTTCCCGCTCGACGGGCACTCCTGGGAGAAGCAGTCTGCGGCCCTCCTCGACGCGGGCTACCGCGTGATCACCTACGACCGCCGCGGCTTCGGCCAGTCCAGCCAGCCCACGGTCGGGTTCGACTACGACACCTTCGCCGCCGACCTCAACGTCGTGCTCGAGACCCTCGACCTGCGGGACGTCGTCCTGGTCGGCTTCTCGATGGGCACCGGCGAGGTCGGTCGGTACCTGGGCAGCTACGGGTCCGACCGGGTGGCGAAGGCCGTCTTCCTCGCCTCCCTCGAGCCGTTCCTGCTCAAGACCGACGAGAACCCGGGCGGCGCCGCGCCGCTGGAGTTCTTCGAGGGCATCGTCGATGCCGTCAAGGCCGACCGCTACGCGTACTTCACCGAGTTCTACACGAACTTCTACAACACGGCCGAGAACCTCGGCAGCCGACTGAGCGTCGAGGCCCTGCAGAACAGCTGGAATGTGGCCGCCGGCTCCGGATCGTTCGCGGCGGCCGCGGCCCCGCTGACCTGGATCACCGACTTCCGTGCCGACGTGGCGAAGATCACGGTGCCCTCTCTGATCGTGCACGGCACGAGTGACAACATCCTGCCGATCGACTCCACCGGCCGGCTCTTCGCGAAGGCCCTGCCTGCGGCCGAGTACGTCGAGATCGACGGCGCCCCGCACGGGATGCTGTGGACCCACGCGGCCGAGGTCAACGAGGTTCTGCTGGCCTTCCTGGCCAAGTAGGCGGCACCCCTCGACCACCGCAACTGTTGCCCGTGCGGACGACTGTGCCCGGCGTACCGGGCGCACCTGTCCGCATGGGCAACGGTTGGGCCTAGGGGCATGCCTCAGGGGCGCTGGGCGGGCGGAGCCTCAGCCAGGAGGGTGCGGGCGGCGAGGCCGATGATGGCGCTGTAGGTGGGGTAGGCGAACCGCACGTGGGCGAGGGTCGCCACATCCACGCCGGCGGCGATGGCCGTGGTCACCGACTGCACCACCTCGATGGCGTTCTCGCCCACGGCGTGTGCACCGAGGATCAGCTCCCGGCGCCGGTCGGAGATCAGCATCAGGAACCCGCGTTCCCTGTCGTCGATCACCGCTCGGTCCAGGCTCGCATACGGCACCGTGGCCACCACGCAGAGCGGGTCACGGGCACGTGCCTGCTCCTCGGTGAGCCCCACCCCGGCATAGTCGGGATCGGTGAACCCGCCCGCGGGCAGCAGGTGGTGCGGGGTGCGACGGTTGGTGCCCAGCACCGCGTTCTCGGCCGCGGCCTCACCCTCGAACTGGGCGGCCTGCACGAGCATGTCGCGGCCGTTCGCGTCGCCGACGGCGAAGATGTGCGACACCTCGCTGCGGAAGTACTGGTCGACGGGAATCGCGGACCGCTCCGTGGCCACGCCCGCGTTAGCGAGGCCCAGGTCGTCGACATCCGCCGGCCAGCCGGTCGCCATGATCACGGCATCGAACTGCCCTGACACCGGTTCACCGGCCGCACGCCAGGTCAGGAGGATCGAGCCATCCGGCTGCTTCACCAGCGACTCGACGGTCTCGATGCCGGTCTCCACCCGAGTGCCCTGCTCGCGGAACGCCGTGGTCACCCCGGCGGAGACGGCGGCGTCCGAGGCCATCAGGATCCGCGGTGCCACATCGAGCAGCGTCACCCTCGAGCCGAACGAACTGAAAATGGTCACCAGCTGGGCGCCGGTGTTGCCGCCGCCGATCACCGCGAGGCGTTCGGGCAGGGCGGGCAGGGTGAGTACGTGTTCGGGCACCGTCGCCAGGTCGGCGCCGGGGATCGGCAGCCGGCGTGAGTGACCGCCCACGCAGATCAGGATGTTATCGGCGCTGATGCGGCGGCCGCTGTCGAGCTCCACGGTGTGCGGGTCGACGAACCGGGCCCGTCCCTCGAGGACGAGGTCGATGCCGGCGGCGCTGAACCGCTCGGCCTCGCGTTTGATCGACCGTACTCTGTCGACGGATTCGGTGACTCTGGCGGCCGTGGTGCGCCAGTCGAATCGCTGGATGACGGCCTCGATGCCGTAGGTCTCGGCGGTGCGCACCTCGCGCATCAGCCTGGCCGCCTTCGCGAGCGCCCGGGTGGGCACGCAGCCGGTGTTCACACAGGTGCCCCCGGTGCGATCGGCCTCGACGACCACGACCCCGGCCCCCAGCTCGGCCGCGCGGAGGGCAGCGGCCGTGCCGGCGGGGCCGGCGCCGATCACCAGCACGTCGTAGTGCGAGCGGGGTGCGGTGGCCGCGGCGGAGCCGGCCGGGGAGGAGACAGTGGGATCAGCGGGCATGGGAACCTCCTGGCAACAGAACGGAGCACCGACTCTGCCAGCGGGTCCTGAGAAAAGCCCCTGACCGGCAGCTAGGCGGGGCCTGGCACACCCTTGGTCGGCTTGCCCTGGCTGGACTTGGCCGCCCGGCCGGCCTTGCGCAGGGCGCGCTGGCGGGCATCCTCGACCTTCATCAGGGTGCGGGTTTCATCGAGGTCGCCGATCAGGGGGCGCCACCAGGCGGCCGCGGGGTCGGCATCCACCAGGATCGTTCGGATCAGCAAGGTGAGCGGAATCGCCAGGATCGCGCCGATGGCACCGAGCACGATCGCCCAGAACAGCACCGAGGCGAAGGTGAGGGATTGGCTGAGGGCGACGGCGTTGCCGACCACCCGGGGCTGCACGATCGACTGCACCACCCCGTTGACGATCGCGTAGATCACGATCACGGGCAGCGCGAGCTCCCAGCCGCCGGTGAGGAACGCGAACACCGTGGGCGGGATGATGGCGATGAAGTAGCCCACATTGGGGATGAAGCTGCACAGGAATGACAGCAGCCCCCAGAGGAACGCGCCCGGCACCCCGAGCAGCACGAGCGCCACGGCGTTCAAGACACCTTGGACGATGCCGAGGAGGGTGGTGGCCACCATGTAGCGGCGCACGCTGGAGGCGAAGTTCGTCAGGGCCTCCACCAGTGTGGGTCGGGTCGGCCGCAGTTGGGTGAGCAGGGTGGGCAGGTAGCCGGCGTCCGCCGCCATCAGGATCAGCATGGTCAACACGATCACGAGGGCGACCGTGATGTTGGTGATGCTGCCGAAGAGTCCGGAGACGACCGAAGCCAGATTGCTCGGGTCAAGGCTGTCCTCGACGGCCTGCACCTGCGCCGAGCCGAATCCGAGGCTCGCGAGCCAGTCGGTGATGGTGGTGGCGATGTCGCTGATCTGGCTGGAGAACTGGGGCAGCAGGGTGGCGAATTGGCCCAGGGCCAGGCCCAGCGCCGCCACGAAGGCCGCCAGCACGATGAACACCGTCGCGACAACGGATCCCGTGGCCAGACCCCGCGGCACGCCGCGCCGTTCCAGGCTCCGGCGCACCGGGTGGGCGCAGATGGTGAGCACCAGCGCCAGGAGGATCGGCGCCGCGATCCCGGCTAGGGCGGCCAGGCCGAAGACCGCCACCGTGGCACCGCCCAGACCGACGAGGATCGACGTGCTGCGGTGCGACGAGACCGGCGGACCGACGATCACCGGCTCGTCGCTGGCCACGCCTGGGGGGTGCGCCTCGTCCCTCTGGGGTCGGTTCCTGGATCGGCGTCGCCACATGGGGTCCCTTCCGCATCGGTTCGCGTCAGGCACAGTGTCCTCCCCCGCAGCCCGCCGCGGCGTCACCCGTTTCGGGTGAGCCCGCGGAGTTAGGCGGGCGTCAGAGCCCGGGTAGGTGCCGGATGTTGGACCGCGCCATCTGCACCGCCTCACCCACCCCACCGTTGAGCACGGTCTTCGACAGCGCCAGCGCGAAGCCCTTCACCTGCTTGGCGGTCACGTTCGGCGGCAGGGACAGCGCCAGCGGGTCGGTGACGATGTCGACCAGGGCGGGCCCCTCGTGGGCGAAGGCGGCCGTGAGCGCGGACCGCAGCGCCGCGGGGTCCTCCACCCGCACGGCATGGAAGCCGAGCGCGGTGGCCACGGCAGCGTAGTCGACGGCGGGCACGTCGACACCGAAGTCGGGGTACCCGTCGACGAACATCTCCAGTTTCACCAGGCCCAGAGTGGAGTTGTTGAACACCACGACCTTCACCGGCAGCTGCTGCGCGGCGATGGTGATGAGCTCGCCGAGCAACATCGCCAGTCCACCGTCGCCGCTGATGGTGACCACTTGGCGGTCGGGGTAGGCGCTCTGGGCGCCGATCGCCTGCGGCACCGCGTTGGCCATCGACCCGTGCAGGTACGAGCCGATCAGCCGGCGACGCCCGTTGGGGGTGAGGTACCGGGCCTGCCAGACGTTGCCCATGCCGGTGTCGGCGGTGACGATGGCGTCGTCGGCGACGAGCTCATCGAGCATGGCCGCCGCGAACTCCGGGTGGATCGGGCGGCCGTGGTCGACATCCGTGTAGGTGCCGACGACCGAGCTGAGCAGTTTCCCGTGCTTCTTGAGGGTGCGTTCGAGGAAAGCCCGGTCGGTCTTCTTCGTCACCAGCTCGGTGAGGGCCGCGAGCGTGGCCGCCACGTCGCCGTGTACCGGATGGGTGACGCTGACCCGACGGCCCAGGTGGGACGGGTCGGTGTCGACCTGGGCGATGACCACCGTGTCGCCGTCGGGCAGGAACTGCTCATAGGGGAAGTCGGTGCCCAGAAGCAGCACCAGGTCGGCGTCGTGGATGCCGGCGTGCGCGGCCCCGTAGCCGAGCAGCCCGGTCATGCCCACGTCGAACGGGTTGTCGTACTGGATCCATTCCTTGCCCCGCAGGCTGTGCCCGACGGGCGCGGCGACGAGGTCGGCGAAGGCGATCACCGCGTCGTGGGCACCCGCGACACCGGCCCCGGCGAAGATCGCGACGGTCTTGGCCCGGTTGATCGCGTCGGCCAGGGCACGCACGTCATCCGCTGCGGGCACCACGGTCGGTCGCCCCGGCAACACGAAGCGGGGCACGGCGCCCTCGGCATCGAGTTCGGCGACGTCACCGGGCAGGGTGACCACCGATACCCCACCCAGGGCGACCGCGTGCCGCATGGCCGCGTTGACCACCTTGGGCGACTGCTCGGCGGAGGAGACCAGTTCCCGGTAGTGCGAGCACTCGGTGAAGAGCCGGTCCGGGTGGGTTTCCTGGAAGAAGCCGCTTCCGATCTGACCGGTCGGGATGTGGCTGGCGATGGCCAGCACCGGCGCTCCGCTGCGGTGTGCGTCGTAGAGTCCGTTGATCAGGTGCAGGTTTCCCGGACCGCAGCTGCCGGCGCACACGGCGAGGCGCCCGGTGAGCTGGGCCTCGGCGCCGGCCGCGAAGGCCGCGGCCTCCTCATTGCGCACGTGCACCCAGTCGATGCCGCCCTTGGCGGCTCCGCCGGTTCGACGCACGGCGTCGACGACGGGGTTGAGGCTGTCCCCGACGATGCCGTAGATACGGCGCACCCCGGCGTCCACGAGTTGGGCGATGATCTGGTCTGCGACGGTCTGAGCCATCGGTCCAGTAAACCCCGCGCGCCCGGCGCGGCGATATCCCTCGAGGGCACAGTCAGCGAACTCTCAGCGGCGCTGGACTTGGCTCACGGGGTAACGCCAGGGGCGTCAGCGTACCGAGGTCGGTCTAATCGCCCGCGGATACCGCGACCGGCATGACGTCCCAGACCACGGGTGCGGGGTAGAACGGATTTACGGCGGGATCAGGCGCCGAGAATGCCATGCCACCCAGGTTGTGCCAGCCCAACCCGACCACTGTGGAACCTTTGGGTGCCGTGTACAGCACACAGGCGAGGTACTCGTCGGGTCCCCGGTCCTCGTCGAGGTCGAACCGCTCGAGCTCGAACGGGCAGATCGTGTTCGCCGTCAGGGAGCCCATGTATTCGCGCTCCACGATGCCGCCTTCGGTGCCGTCGTCGAGCACCGGACGCAGGAGCGGGGTCGTGTAGGCGGTCACGCTGCCGGTGACCCAGCGGTACTGAATCACGGCGAAGAACGGGGTTTCCCCCGCGAACCCCGCACCGTTGTCGAAAACGTCCCAATAGGAGGGTTCTCCCTCGACGACACCCAACACGGTTGTCTCGATCGCGTCCCCCGGCACGCCCTTGTAGTTGGACTGCGGAAGCAGGGCGATCTCGCCGACCCCGAGGTGCTGTCCGGGCGTGGCCGTTGGCGCCCTGTCGACCGGCATGGCGACGGTGTCGAACGGCATCGCGGGTAACTGGTCGTCGTCGGCATTCCCCGAGCAGCCGGCCAGCAGAACGCCGACGGCGAGTGCGCCGACGAGCGGCAGCGCGGCCCCTCGACCCACCAGTTCACGAAGTCTCATGTGTATCCCCCTGTGGCAAACATCGCAGCGCCTCGGGACAAAAGCAATTCCGGGCAGGGGCATCGTCGTGGGAGGCTTACCGCGTGAACGGAAAACTGGCTGGCGGATTTGACGGCGGTGCCCATCTGGTCGACGGCACGATTCGTCGAATTCCCGGCCCGTGGACACCGGCCGTGAACGCCCTTCTGCAGCATCTGGCATCCACCGGTTTCGTCGGAGCGCCGCGCCCGCTCGGCTCTGACGCGCAGGGCCGCGACGTGCTCAGCTATCTCGACGGTTCGACCGTCGGCAACCTCCGCCCGTGGCCGCGCTGGACCCACAGCGACGGAGCGCTCCTGGATGTGGGCGACTGGCTCAGGCGGTATCACTCCGCCGTCGCCGACTTCGTCCCGCCCGCAGGGTCGCGGTGGCGCGAGGGCCGGACGTGGAAACCCGGCTTGATCATCGGCCACAACGATGCGGCGCCCTACAACGCGGTCTGGAATGCACACGGGCTCGTGGGTTTCGTGGACTGGGACATGGCCGGCCCGACCACGAGCGCCGAAGACCTCGCCTGGGTCGTCTTCTCCTGGGTGCCGCTCCACGCGCGTCAGCTCGTTGTTGACGAAGGATTCACCGCATTCGGGGAGCGCCGGGCTCGTTTGGAGTCGATTCTCCGGGTCTACGGGTGGGGCGGAACGACAGACGATGTGCTCGAGCTCATCCGTCAACGCGTGCAGACGCAACGGGACATCATCCGCTCAGTGGCCAGCAGCGGCGACGAGACCTATCGAAGGATGCTGGCTCACGGGGTCGATCTCACCCTTCAGTCCGCGTTGGGTGAGCTCGATACGGTCTGATGGCGTCGCTCGTGGGGATCGACACTGCGGGCCCCTGCAGGACTCGGCGTCAGCCGCGGGTGCGGGGTGCCGTGGTGCTGTCGCGCACGATCAGCTCCGGGGCGATCGCGGGAATCGTCTCCGCGGCCTCGCCACCCATCAGCTGCAGCAGACGGTCGACCGCGAGGCGGCCGACCTCGTCGAAGTCGAGCCGGATCGTGGTGAGTCCGGGCTGGAAATACCTGGCCTCGCTCATGTCGTCGAAGCCCACGACGCTCACGTCGCCAGGCACCGACAGGCCACGTTCGGTCAGGGCCTTCATGATGCCCAGGGCCATGGAGTCATTCGCGGCGAGCACCGCCGTGATGGCCGGGTTCTCGGCGATCAACAGTCCGGCACGGTAGCCGGATTCAACGGTCCAGTCTGCCGTGGAGAACTCGGGGTTCACCGGGCGGTGGGCGACGGCCAGCTCGGCCAGCCAGCCGGCGCGACGAGCGTCCGACGCCATCCAGCCCCGCGGTCCGGCCACATGCCACACGGTGTCATGCCCGAGGTCGAGCAGATGCCGGGTGGCCAGTCGCGCCCCGAGCCCGTCGTCCATGGTCACGGCGTGAGAGCTGGCCGGCGCGCCCTGTTCGAAGCGGACGATGGGCACGTCCAGGTCCAACCCGTTGAGTACCGGGGCCGCGGCGGACATCGGTGCCAGCACGACAATCCCGTCCACGGAGTCACCGAGCAGGGTGTCCACGGCCGCCCGGATGTCATTCGAATCGACATCGGAGATGCTCACGAGGCTGGTGGCGTAGCCGTTGCGGCGCGCCTCCTCTGCGACGCCGAAGAGCACCATTGTCGAGCCGTGCACCGGCAGGGAATAGCTGAGCACCCCGAGGTTCATCGAACGATTGGTCGCCAACGCGCGCGCAGCCGAATTCCGGTTGTACCGCAGCTGGGTGATCGCCCGTTCGACCCGTTCCCGCACCTCGGGCCCCACATTGCTGTGGCCGTTCACGACCCGCGACACGGTTTGTTGGGACACTCCGGCGAGCCTGGCCACGTCGATCATGCGCACACTGCGGTTCGCCGGGCGCTGGCTCTCGCCCACCGGGCCCACGGGAGAAGTCGACATCGGTCAAGAATACCCTCATGGGGTGCGGGAGCGCACTATCACGAGGCATCTCTGGTGCTTCGCCCAGTGACGGATGTCGGTCGAAATTCACCTTTTCATCAGGTAGCGTGCCCCATCGACTGCGCGCTGGAAACCAGAAACCGTCGTGATAGTGCGCTAACATTCAGCGCTGATAGTGCGCTAACATACAACCGCGTGATAGTTGTCTCAAAGCGCAACACAACGAAGGTGGAATGCTAAATGAGTTCCTATGAACCCGAGATCGAGGTCGCGATCGCGCGTGTGCGGGCGGATATCGCTCGGCTGCACGGTGAGCTGACGGCCAATGGCTTGGTGGTGTGGACCGGCGGTAACGTGT
>NZ_PPXD01000018.1 GCF_002909375.1 Cryobacterium zongtaii | reverse complement strand
CAGGGGGGACCCTGTGGGAGAGTAGGACACCGCCGGACTTAACTTAGAAACACACAGAAAAGCCACCCCACCGGGGTGGCTTTTCTGCGTTTAACCCCCACCCTCCCCGGTCGAGCCCCTCACGAGCCCCAGAGCCGGCCTCACCGGGTCTTGACAGGCTCGACCGACGGACGGTCACGCCCCTGGGGGCGGCTCACCGGGTCTCGACAGGCCTCGACCGACGAGGACGGTCACGACCCGCAGGGCGGCTCACCAGGGCTCGACAGCCACAGCTCGCGGGCGAAGGGGAGGGAGGGGTTAGCGCTCGGGGAAGTCGTGCGGGCGGCCGGTGAGGACCGGAGAGAGCTTCTCAAGCCGGCCGCGCTCGAGCAGGTGGCCGTTGTACTCGCGGTTACGCCGTACTTCTGCTACGCCGATGAGAAGGTACTCCGGCGGTACCGCCGGGAGGGGCGACACGAACGGCGCCACCTCCGCGGCGAGGCCCTCCGCGAGCCGCACCCGGGTGTCGGGGGAGAGCTGGTGGGCCTGCCGCAGGAACTGCGCCACCCGGCGAGACAGGCGATCGGGCAGGCGGGCGACGTCCACCGTCGCGGCCCAGGACGCCAGGACCGGCGGCAGCACAAAGGTGGGTTCACTGAACCGCGGCACCCGCTCGTGTTGGCTGTAGGTGCCGGCCAGGAGGTCACCGAGTCGTTTGGAACGGGAGTTGAGCAAGGCGCAGGTGACCGCGAGTCCGCCGAAGGTGAGGAAGATCTCGATCACGCCCATCAGCGCCCGAATGAAGGAATGCCGCAGCCCGGTGGCGCCGCCGTCATCCCGCACGATGCGCGCGCCGACCGCCCAGCGGCCCAACGACCGTCCGTGCGAGAGGGTCTCGACCAGCATCGGCACGATCAGCAGCGAGAAGACCAGGCCCGAGATGGCCAGCGCCTGGGCCAAAGCCTCGTCAATTCCGTCGCCGAACAAACCCGAAACCACTAGCGCCATGAGCAGGAAGAAGCCGACGTAGGCCACCCAATCGATCATCGTTCCCGCACCTCGCAGGATCACGCTCGCCGGGCGAACATCGAGGGCAACGGCCTCACCGGTCACCAGCTCGTGCTCGATCAGGGAATCTTCACCGTGATCGGCTGCTTTCCAGGGCTCCGCCATGTCTACTATTGAATCAGATGGATCTTGACGCGTATTCAGCGGCGCACCGCGCCGAATGGGACCGCCTGGCCGCACTCGGCCGCCGGCGGCAACTCAGCGGTGCCCAGTCGGACGAACTGATCCAGGCCTACCAGGCCGGCGCCACCCAGCTCTCGGTCATCAAGACCGCCGCCGGTTCGACGATGCAGGGCGACAGGCTCTCGGTGCTCCTGTCCAGGGCCCGGCTGCGCTTCACGGGCGCGGGCACCAACGTGCTCTCGCAGTTGCCGCGGTTCTTCCTCACCCAGCTGCCGGCCGCGCTGCACAGGTTGCGCTGGCTCACCCTGGCGGTGGCCGTGGTGACGTTTGTCGTCGCGGGCCTCTACGCGGTCTGGGCCACCAACAACCCCGACGTGCTGGCCAACTTCGGGTCTCCCGCCGAGCTGGAGCAACTCGCCAACCAGAGCTTCGTCTCCTACTACTCCGAGAACCCCGCGGCGTCCTTCGCCGGACGGGTGTGGACCAACAATGCCTGGATCGCGGCGCAGTGTGTCGCGTTCGGCATCCTGGGCGTCTACGTGCCGTACATCGTCCTGCAGAATGCCCAGAACCTCGGCGTCACCGCTGCGGTGATGTTCGCCTACGACGAGGGCGACACGTTCTTCCTCTACATCGCCCCGCACGGCTTGCTGGAACTGACCGCGATCTTCGTGGCGGCAGCAGCGGGCCTTCGCATCTTCTGGGCCTGGATCGCGCCGGGTGCCCGCACCCGCGGTCAGGCCCTGGCCGAGGATGCCCGCGCGCTGTTCACGGTGGCGATCGGACTGGTTTTTGTGCTGCTGGTGTCCGGCATCATCGAGGGCTTTGTGACCCCGGCGCCATGGCCCTGGCCGGTGAAGATCGGCATCGGCGCTGCGGCCCTGCTGGCCTTTCTCGCCTACATGCTGGTGCTCGGCGGGCGCGCCGTGCGCGCGGGCGAGACCGGTGACCTGGCCGAGTTCGAGGCCGGCAGCGCCCGGGTCTTCGCCGGCTGAGCGTCGCCGACTAGAGCCGGCCCGCCGCCTTGAGGGCGATGTAGCGGTCGGCCAGGGCCGGCGGCAGCTCGTCGGGGGCACCGGTGACCACGTCTGCGCCGAGCTGCCGCACAGCCGCGGCCACCCGAGTGGCGTCCAGCAAGGTGCGTTCCGCCGACGCGGCCCTGTACACGTCTTCGCGGGTCCCTCGGCTGCGGGTCAGACCGGCGACCGTCGGGTCCGTCACCGATGCCACCAGCACGGTGTGCCGCGAGGTGAGTTGACCGAGCACCGACAGCAGCCCCGTCGACGCGCCGGGGGCATCCATCGGGGTGAGCAACACCACCAGCGCATGCTGGCCGGTGATGCCACGGATCTGGCCGGGAAGGGCCGTCCAGTCCATCTCGATGAGCTCGGGTTCGATCAGCGCCATGCCGTCCACCATGCGGCTGAGCAGTTCCGCTCCCGACGCGCCCTGCACCCGGGCCCGCACCCGGCGGTCCCAGGCCAGGAAGTCCACCCTGTCTCCGGCCCTGGACGCCAGTGCGGCCAGAAGCAGCGCCGCCTCGAAGGCGGTGTCCAGCCGTGGTTCGTCGGCGACCCGGGCGGCGGAGGTGCGGCCGGTGTCGATGACGATCACAATGCGTCGGTCACGTTCGGGCCGCCAGGTGCGCACCACGACGTCGTTGCGGCGGGCGGTGGCACGCCAGTCGATGGACCTCACGTCGTCGCCGCGCACGTATTCGCGCAGGGAGTCGAACTCGGTACCCTGGCCGCGCACGAGCACGCTGGTGCGTCCGTCGAGCTCCTTGAGCCGGCTGATCCGGCTCGGCAGGTGTTTGCGCGAGTGAAAGGGCGGCAGCACCCTGATCTGGGCGGGCGCGATGAGGGTGGCCTGCCTGGCCCAGAGGCCCAGCGGGCCCATCGAGCGCACCGTCACGTGGGACGCGGTGCGTTCTCCGCGCCGGGTGGGCACGAGAGTCAGCTCGACCAGGCGTCGTTCCCCGGGCGGCAGCGTCACCGCCGTGCGGTTGTTGCCCGCGCCGGCCGACGGCTGCCACCCGTCGCGGACGATGCCGCGAAGCCGGCGGGGACCATCGTTGCGCAGATAGAGCTCGCTGGTCACCTCCTCACCCAGGCGCACCCTGGACGGCAACACCCGGGCCAGGGTCAGCCGCCGCGGCGACGCGGCGAGGGCCAGGTCGATGCTCCCGAGTGTCAGGGCGAGCAGCAGCCAGCCGGCCAGGACCGCCAGTGCCCGCGTGGACGTGTCGCCGAGCAGCACGATGGGCACGACGCCGAGGGCGACGAGGAGGACGAAGCGGCCGGTCAGTGTCATCGGATGCGTGTCATCGATTAGATCGGAACCTGGACCTGCTGCAGCACGCCATGCAGGATCGTGTCGACGGTGATGCCTTCGAGTTCCGCCTCCGGGCGCAGCTGGATTCGGTGTCGCCACACCGGCAGCACCATGGCCTGCACATGATCGGGGGTGATCGACGCGTAACCGCTCAGCCACGCCCAGGCCTTGGCCGCGGCGAGGAGGGCGGTGGTGCCACGGGGGCTCACGCCCAGCTTGGCCGACGGGCTGTTCCGGGTGGCCCTGGCCAGGTCGACGATGTACGCCAGCACGTCGGGGCTCGCACCGACGGCGGCGACGGATGCCTGGGCCGCGGCGAGTTCGGCGGCACCGAGCACCGGGGTGACGCCCGCGGCGGTGAGGTCGCGTGGGCTGAACCCGGTGGCGTGCCGGCGCAACACCTCCAGCTCGACGTCACGCTCGGGGATGTCGAGCACGAGCTTGAGCAGGAACCTGTCCAGCTGGGCCTCGGGGAGCGTGTACGTGCCTTCGTATTCGATCGGGTTCATGGTCGCGGCCACGATGAACGGTTCCGGCAGCGGGAGCGAGAGCCCGTCCACGCTGACCTGGCGCTCCTCCATCGCCTCCAGCAGGGCGGACTGGGTCTTCGGAGGTGTGCGGTTGATCTCGTCGGCGAGTAGGATGTTCGTGAAGACGGGCCCGTTGCGGAACTCGAACTCGCCGGCCTTCGCGTCGTAGATGAGCGAACCGGTCACGTCGCCCGGCATCAGGTCGGGGGTGAACTGCACCCGCTTGGTGTCCAGGCTGAGCGCGTGGCTCAGGGACCGCACCAGCAGGGTCTTGGCCACACCGGGTACGCCTTCCAGCAGCACGTGACCGCGGGAGAGCAGGGCGATGATCAGTCCGGTGACGGCGCCGTCCTGCCCGACGACGGCCTTGCCGACCTCGGTGCGCACCTGCGCGAGGGCGCGGCGCAGGCTGTCGGTCGAGGCGTCGGCTGGGCTGGTCTCGGCGGATGTCGGGGCGTGGCTGGTCATGGTTCCATTCTTCCGGTTGACGGGCGAGCGGTGGGGGAGGGCCCGGCGCCGGGCGGGCGGGCGGCGAGGGCGGTGGCGCGTTCCAGTTCGTCGATGGCGTCCGACAGCGCCATCATGGCGGCGTCACTGCCCGGCACCTCACCGACGAGCACGGCGTGCACGCGCTCCGGCGGCCGGGCGGTGAGCGCCGCGACAGTGCGGATCACCTGGTCGAGGGGCGCGGTCCGGGGCAATCCCGCGGCCTGGGCCATCCGGGCCACCGCGCCGATCCGGATCGCATCGACCGCCCGCAGCCGGGCGCTGCCGCGGGCGTACAGCCGCGCGCGCCCTTCCATGGTCTCGCTGGCCCGCACGACGACGGGCAGGTTCTCGGCGACCAGGGGGCCGAACCGGCGGCCGCGCCACACCATGGCGGTGACGGCGACGCCCACCAGCAGGAGCAGCATCGGCGTCACCCAGCCGGGCGTGAGCGCGCCGAGCGAGGGCGGGCCGGTGACGGGCACGTCGGCCAGGGTCGGCAGATACCAGACCAGGGTGTCGGTGGCGCCGAGAAGGTTGAGGGCCAGCGCGGCATTGCCGTAGGTGGCGATCTCGTCGTTGGCGAACACCGCGGTGTCGGCAACCAGGGTGA
Organism: Cryobacterium zongtaii; assembly: GCF_002909375.1. Taxonomy (GTDB): domain Bacteria; phylum Actinomycetota; class Actinomycetes; order Actinomycetales; family Microbacteriaceae; genus Cryobacterium; species Cryobacterium zongtaii. The sequence continues at coordinate 155,324 of NZ_PPXD01000018.1, read as the reverse complement.
CGGTGCGGTCATCCGTGACCCGTTCGATCACCGAGAAGGTGTCGTTCTCGCCGGGGAAGCAGCCCGTATAGCCGGCGGTGCCCGCGGGCAGGCCGAGTGTCTTGCCGCCGGGTGAGATCGTTTCGGCGCGCTCGGCGGCCGGAACCGGGCACTCGGCGTCGAGGGAGTCCGCGCCAGACACGCCGCCGAACCCGACCTCGGGGGCCAAGGCCTGCAGGGCACGGAAGTCGGGGTCAACGACAACGGTGCGGCCGGCCAGATCACCGAGCCGATCGAGCTGGTCGGTGCTGAGGTAGCCGGACTCGTCGGACAGGAACAGGGTGGCATTCCCGGCCGCGGCCGTCGCATCGCCGGCCTCGTCGAGGGTGTTCACGGGCACGACGGTCACCCCCTGCTGGCGGAGCACCTCGACGACGGCCATGCCGCCGGTCGGAGCGGGGTTGTCGGCCCCCAGCCGCGGGCCGGCGGCGCCCCCGGCCCCGGTGAGGATGAAGGCGATGACGGCCACGAGCAGGGCGCCGACCCCGGCGACGACCCAGAACACGGACCTCCGCAGCGCGAGGCGAATCGTGGGCGTGCTCGACACCGGACTCGCGGTGGCGACGGCGCTCACGGAGCCACCGGCGCCGTCGAGCGGGGGCGGGCGGCCCGCAGATCGGCGTCGAGGTCGACCAGAGCGGAGTAACCCTGCTCGGTTCCGGTGCCGCCGAGGTAACGCACGCTCTCGAATACGCTCGCGCCACTGATCAGCCGGGCCCGTTCGTCGGGGAAGGCGTCGCCGGCCAGTTCGGCGACGCGGTGCGCCGTCGTTCCCGGTGTCGGCCGCAGGATGGTGCGTTCCGCCAGCCCCTGGGCGATGGCCCGGAAGGCCTCCTCGCTGGCGAGGGTCCAGTCGCCGGCCGATGCGGCGGCGGCGGCCGATTTACGCAGTTGATCCGCGGTGCGGCGATCATCGGCGGCGAACAGTCCCGCGGCCTTCCGGCGGCGACGTGCCCGCCGGGGCAGCCCGAAAACGAGCACGGCGGCCACCAGCAAGGCGATCCCGATCAGCGTCGCGACCAGCGGGATCCAGCCCCCGCTGCCGTCGCCGACGAAGGACAGCGAAGAGAACCAGTCGAAGATCGCCTGGGAGAGCCTGTCGAACCAGGTGGGCTGGGCCGCCTGGTAGGGAGCCTTGGCGAGCTCATCGCGCAGCCACTGCTGCGCGTCGGGCGCGCTGGGATCCACCGGGATCCCCATCCACGGCAGAACCGGCCCCCACCCCGTGATCATGCCCAGGGCGACCCCGGGTCGGGGCGGGTCGCAGTGTCGGCGGCAGCGGGCGCGGTGCGGGTGAGGTAGGGATCGCTGGCCTTGGCGCCGGGGGCCGCTTCGACGAACCTTTGCAGCTCCAGGTCAAGGCCCTCCTTGCGCATCCGCAGGTCGATGTAGATCAGGGCAACGGCGGCCGACTGCACGACGGCGGTCACGGCGCCCAGGACCAGGGCGATCAGGAGCGTGAGGACGTACAGCACGATGGCGGGAATGTAGGCGTCGAAGGCGGCGTTCGGGTCGATCAGGCTGAGCACCACGCTGAACAACAGCGACAGCGGGGTGGTCACGATTTGCGCGACGACGTTCACGATCACCGTGATCAGCAGCAGAACACCCAGGGTGCGCCAGAAGAAGCCGCCCGTCAACGACCAGGAACGCCGGATCGCCTGCCGGATGCCCAACCGTTCCAGCACGATCAGGCTCGGGACGACGGCGGTCTTGGTGCTCACCCAGGCTCCCAGGGCGACGAGCCCCAGTCCGCCGAAGACACCGACGATCACGGCCGCTGCGATCCACCCGCCGCCCAGGAGGACGCACACGAAGACCAGTCCACCGATGAGCAGCACGCCGACCAGCAGCGCCGCGCTGAGCAGCAGGGTCCAGCCGACCAGTGGCCACACCCGCCGACCCACCTGGCGCCACAGCGCGCCCAGGCGCAGCTTCTCACCCAGGGTCGCCCGGGACACCTCGAGCACGATCACGCCCTGCAGAAGTGCCGACGCGACGATGGCCAGGGCGACAGGTATCAGGGCGGACAGCACGATGGTGAGGATCGCGCCGGCCTCGACGGCATCCTGTTCATCGACCGGCGCCGAGGCGACCCGGCTGAGGGCGAAAAAACTCACCAGGCCGACGACGACCAGGGTAATCAGGAGCGTGGCGCCCTGCACGATCAGTGCGCTGCCGAAGGTGGCCTTGGGATTGCGCCGCAGAACCTGGAAGGGAGCGCCGAGCAGGGTACCGAAGCCCAGCGGGCGCAGCGGAATCAGACCGGGCTTGGGCGGCGGGGTCCAGGCCGGCGGCGCACTGGGCCGGTAGCCGCCGGACGGTGCCGCCGGAGGGGTGCCGGGCGCGCCCGTCGGGGCGTATTCGCCGTAGCGAGGTACGCCGGGGGAGGTGGTCGGGGGGTGCCAGTCTGGGTCCGTCACGCCTCCATGCTGGCATACCCGGACTGCACTGTGTGGCCTGCGCGATATCTCGGAGCCGTGTCGACTATTCTTGTGCCAGAGATTGCCCGTGTCGTGCGCGTTATTGCCCGGTGACCGGGCGGAAAACGGATCAATGAACTCACGCATTTTGGTTGTCGACGATGACCCCGCACTCGCTGAGATGATCGGCATCGTCCTGCAGGGCGAGGGCTTCGAGCCGCACTTCTGTGCGGACGGGGCGCAGGCCCTTGACGCGTTTCACAGCGTCGTACCCGACCTGGTGCTCCTCGACCTCATGCTGCCCGGGCTGGACGGCATCGAGGTGTGCAGCCTGATCCGGGCCGAGTCCGGCACCCCCATCATCATGCTGACGGCGAAGTCGGATACCACCGATGTGGTCAAGGGGCTGGAATCCGGCGCGGACGACTACATGGTCAAACCGTTCAACCCCAAGGAGCTTGTCGCCCGGATTCGTACCCGGCTGCGACCGGTCCCGGTGGAGACGCCCGCCAGTCTGCAGATCGGCGACCTCGTCGTCGACGCCGCCGGCCACGAGGTCAAACGCGGCGACCAGAGCATCAACCTGACACCGCTGGAATTCGACCTGCTGCTGGCGCTGGCCTCCAAACCAGCCCAGGTTTTCACCCGTGAGATGCTCCTCGAACAGGTCTGGGGCTATCACTACAAGGCCGACACCCGGTTGGTCAATGTGCACGTTCAGCGTCTGCGCGCCAAGGTCGAAGACGACCCTGACAACCCGCGCATCGTGATGACCGTGCGCGGAGTCGGCTACCGCGCCGGCGCCGCCAGCTAGGGGCCCGGTGGCTGCGCGGTTGGGCGTGTTCAGGCTGGACTGGCGATCGTGGGGATCGTGGCGCCGCCTGGCCCAGCAGCTGCGGCGCAGCTGGCGCTCCTCCCTGCAGTTCCGCACCGTCGCCATCACGGTGCTGGCGTCGGGCGCCGCCATTGGACTGGTCGGCGTGTACATGTCGGTCAGTGTCGGCAACGACCTGTTCCAGTCGCGGCTGACCCAGATTCTGGTGGACTCCAACCGGGCCACCAGCGCCGCCCAGGGAATCCTGGACTCCTCGGATGCCGTCGACCGGGTGCAGGTGCAGACGCTGTTGGAGTCAGCCCGCACGTCGATCTCCGCCGCGTCGTCGAGCCGGCTGGTCGCCGTCTTCAGGGTGCCGGGGCAGGAATCGTCGACCGTGGCACCCCAGGACTCCTCGACGTTCGGATCATCCACCGCGGTCATCTCGCCGGAACTCCGGGAGGCCGTGCAGGACGACGCCGACGGGCAGTTCTGGCAATCGGTGACCCTGGCCTCCGACGACGGTTCGTCGGTGCCCGGAATCGTCGTCGGCTCCCAGATCACGGTCCCCGTCGCCGGGCGCTACGAGCTGTACATCGGGTACAGCCTCGCCGACGCCGAATCGACGCTGCTGTTCGTGCAGCGGACCCTGGGCGGCGCCGGCCTGGCCCTGATGGTGTTGATCGGAGCGGTCACCTGGATCGTGGTGCGCTTCGTGGTCGCCCCGATCCAGGTGGCGGCCCAGACCAGCCAGAAACTCGCCTCCGGTGACCTGGGCGTGCGGATCCCCGAGAAGGGCGAGGACGTGATCGCGACGCTGGCCCGTTCGTTCAACGGCATGGCCGACAGCCTGCAGAGCCAGATCAAGGAACTGGCCGACCTGTCCGAGGTGCAGCAACGTTTTGTGTCCGACGTCTCGCACGAGCTCCGCACCCCTCTCACCACGATCCGCCTGGCCGGAGACCTCCTTTACGACCAGCGGGCCAGCTTCCCGCCGGCCACCGAACGCACCGCGGAGCTGCTGCACACCCAGGTGGAACGCTTCGAGCTGCTCCTGGCGGACCTGCTCGAGATCAGCCGCTATGACGCCGGGTCCGTCGAGCTCGAATCCGAACCCACCAATCTTGTGCATCTGGCGGAGGACGTCATCGACGGCATGCGCTCGCTCGGAGATTCCAAGGGGAGCGAGATCAGGCTGGCCGCGCCCGGCGGGCACCTGGCCGCGGAGATGGACCCACGACGGGTGCGCCGCATCGTCAACAACCTCATCGGCAACGCCATCGAGCACGGCGAGGGCAAACCGATCGTCGTGTCGGTGGACAGCAACGAATCGGCGGTGGCGCTGTCGGTACGGGACTACGGAATGGGCATGACCCAGGCCGAGATCACCCACGTGTTCGACAGGTTCTGGCGGGCTGACCCGTCCCGCAAACGCACGATCGGCGGCACCGGGCTCGGCCTGGCCATCTCCCTCGAGGATGCCGCCGCCCACCGCGGCTGGCTGCAGGTCTGGTCCAGTCCCGGCGCCGGGTCTTGCTTCAGACTGACCCTGCCCCGCACAACCGGCGTCGCGCTGACGGTGTCGCCCAACCCGCTGCCGCCGGCGGATGCCGACACCGCCGGATTCGTGTCGTCCCACGCCGAACCGAGAAGAGACCACCATGCGTAGCCCGGCCAGGCTCGTCGCCGTCGTCACCGCGATGGCCCTCCTGCTCGGCGGCTGCTCGAGCATTCCGCGCACCGGGGCAGTGCAGACCGGCCAGGACGTGGTGGCCGGGGAAAACCCGGCCCCGGTCTTCCTGCCGGACCGGCCACGGGACGGGGCCTCGATGGAGGAGATCCTGACCGGATTCATCGGCGCCGCCACCAGCCCGGACAACAACTACGAGATCGCCAGGGAGTTCCTGACGGCGGATTTCAGCGACACCTGGAAGTCCGACACCGGTGTCACCGTTGAAGACGGGTCTGGGCGCATCGTCGTGCCCGTCGACGACAGCACGATGCTCGTGTCCGTGCGACCGGTGGCCGAGGTCAACGCGATCGGTGAGTACCACGGCGACGCCGCGTCGGCGAACGTGCAACTCCGCTACCAATTCGCGCAGGTGAACGGCGAGTGGCGGATCAGTGCGGCGCCCAACGGCACCGTTCTCGACCAGAACACCTTCGAGGACGTCTTCAGCGCCCAGTCGCTCTATTTCTTCGACCCGGACTTCCAATTCCTGGTACCCGACGTGCGGTGGTACCCGCGCGGGACATCCCTGCCGACCAAGATCGTCAACGGCGTGCTCAGCGGACCCAGTGAGTGGCTCGCCGGCGCGGTGACGTCGGCGTTCCCCGAGGGCACCGCCCTCACCGCCGACGCCGTCACCGTGGTGGCCAGGGACGCCAAGGTGGACCTGAACAGCGAGGCGTTGAACGCCGACAGGCTGACCCTGCAGCGGATGAAGAGCCAGCTGGAGAACAGCCTGCCCAGCGGGCTCACGGTCACGGTCACGATCAACCGGAACTCTCAGGACATCGCCGCTCTCGGCGCGAACGAACCCGTGGTGAACCCCCGGGTGGATGCGCGGGCCCTCGTGCTGCGCGATGGCGAGTTCGGGTTCCTTGCCGCGACCGGCAAGACGATCAACCTGTTGCCGGGGCTGTCGGAGTCCGTCGCCGCCCTCGCACCCAGCGCGGTCACGCTGTCGCCGTCGCAGACGGCGGCCGCCGCCCTCACCGCCACCGGGGTCTACGGAGTCAGGGTGGGCGAGGACGCCAGGCTGCTCGATCCGCGGCAGAACCTCATCGCCCCGTCCATCGACGGCTCCGGCTATGTCTGGTCGGTGCCGGGAGACCGGCCCAACGAGCTCTTCGTGTACAACACTCAGGGAGCGGCGCAGGCCATTCCGACGCCATGGCTGGACTCCTCGGCGATCACCGCGCTCAAGGTCTCCCGCGACGGCACCCGGGTGATCGCGCTGCTGAGCGCGGCCGGCGAGCTGCGCCTCGTGGTGGCCGGTGTGCTGCGGGAGAACGGCGCTCCGGTCGGCCTGGGCGACCCCGTGCAGCTGGCCACCGACGCCGGAATCCCGATGGATGCGACCTGGGTCGACCAGGCAACGGTGGCGTACCTGAGCCTGCAGCCAGACGGAGAAAGTCGCGTCGTCTCCCACGAGATCGGCGGCACCAGCGAGCAGCTCGAGTCGTCGACGGGAATCCGCTCGATCACGGGCAGCAACCTGTTGCGCGACCTGCGGGCGCTGTCCGTGGAGGGGTCACTCCTGGTGCAGCGCGGCATCGGCTGGCAGGAACGTATCGACGCGGTCGCCCTCGTGGCCACCCAGCAGGGCACCGGCGGCTGAGCCGGCCCTCCTCCCCAGCCGCCGCGGCCGCCGACAATGCACAGGTGAGCGCGTCAGGCCGCAGGGATCACCCCGACGCGCGAATCTGACCGGATGACCAGCGACCGAGGGGTGATGCAGACGGTGCGCGCGGCAACCCGTGCCGCCTTCCTCGATGCCTGGGCGGTGCTGATGCCCACCCAGTGCAGCGGCTGCGGCACGCCGGACCGGGCGCTCTGCGCCGCCTGCCTGAGCGCGCTGCGTGCCGAGCCGAGGGCGGTCTACCGGGAGGACCTCACGGTCTGGTCCGCGTTGGAGTACACCGGCGTGGTGGGCCGGGTGCTGGTGGCGTACAAGGACGGCGGTCGAACGGATGCCGCGCCGGCGCTCGCCGTGGCGCTTCGCCTGGCCGTGGGGGCGGCATTGGTCGCCGCAGAGCCCGTAGAGCCCACCCAGGTCTCCAGTGGCATCGTGCTGGTCACCGTGCCGTCCTCCCGCCGGGCCTGGCGGGCGCGCGGGTTCCATCCCGTCGACCTGCTCCTCAGCCGGGCCGGCCTCCGCGGGAGCGCGCTCCTGCGGCCGCGTGCCGGCGTCGCGGACCAGGTCGGGTTGGGCCGGCAGCAGCGGATGGACAACCGCAGCGGCACGCTGGTGGCGACCAGGCCGCTTGCCGGCAGCCGGATCCTGCTCGTCGACGATATCGTGACCACAGGCGCCACCCTCCTGGAGGCCCGGCGCGCCCTCCGACAGGCCGGCGGTGAGGTGGTCGGAGCGGCGACCGTCGCGGAAACACGACGGCACCATCCCGACATTCATCGTTCACGGGAAACTGATTGACAAAAGCTGTGACTTATCCAGCTGGCACGACTACGGTTGTGCCAAAGGCGCGTACCAATCGCCCGGATCAGGGGCGGTTCGCCAGATCTGGAGGTCGTCATGGAAACTAACATCGTTGGACGCAACCTGGGGATCACTGATCGCTTCCGGGAATATGCGACGGAGAAGGCCGAGAAGATCGCCGGCCTCGCCGACAAGGCCCTCGCCCTGGAAATCAAGGTCAGTCGTCACACCGAGAAGAGCGGCGCCGCCGGTAACGACCGCGTCGAACTCACGCTCATCGGCAAGGGGCCCATCGTCCGGGCCGAAGCCGAGGGTAGCGACAAGTACGCGGCCTTCGACATCGCCCTCGGCAGGCTCCTGGAACGGGTGCGTCGAGCCAAGGACCGCCGGAAGGTGCACCGTGGGGGCGCGCACCGGCCCACCTCGCTGCACGAGGCGTCGTCGTCAGGTTTCGCGGTGATCGACATCGTCCCGGCCGACGTTGAGACCCTGGAGCGCGTGCGCACCGGGGCGATCCAGGTCGTCTCCGACGAGGCCGGCGAGACCGAAGAAGCCGAGGAGGTCTACAGCCCGGTGGTCATCCGACGCAAGGTCTTCTCTGCCGCGCCCATGACCGTGGACGATGCCCTGTACTTCATGGAGCTCGTCGGTCACGACTTCTACCTGTTCCAGGATGCCGAATCCAACCGGCCCAGCGTCGTCTACCGGCGCAAGGGCTGGGATTACGGTGTCATCGAACTGGACCCGAACTCCGACGCAGCGAGAGAGCTGGCGTCAGTGTCCAGCGGGTCCAGCTCCTGACCAACTAGCATTGCTATAGTTGCCGGCTAGGTCGGCGCTACGTGCGTCCGACCGGACGACAGGCGTGTTCGCACGCCGTGACGACTAGTGGAGTGCATTCGTGGCCGGAATACTGGAAAAAGTTCTTCGTGTTGGCGAGGGGCGCATTCTGCGTCGACTCGAGAGCTACGCAAAGGCCATCAATGCGCTGGAAGACGACTTCAGCACCCTCAGTGATGAGGAGCTGAAGAACGAGACCGTGCAGTTGCGTGAGCGTTACTCGGGCGGTGAGTCGCTGGACGACTTGCTGCCCGAGGCGTTCGCCGCCGTACGAGAGGCCTCCACCCGCACCCTGGGCCTGCGGCACTTCGACGTCCAGCTCATGGGCGGCGCGGCCCTGCACCTGGGCAACATCGCCGAGATGAAGACCGGTGAGGGCAAGACCCTGGTCGCCACCACGGCGGCCTACCTCAATGCCATCACCAGCCGTGGTGTGCACGTCATCACGGTCAACGACTACCTGGCCAGCTACCAGAGCGAACTGATGGGCCGCGTGTTCCGCGCCCTGGGTATGACCACCGGATGCATCGTCTCCGGACAGACCCCCGCGCAGCGTCGCGAGATGTACGCCTGCGACATCACCTATGGCACCAACAACGAGTTCGGCTTCGACTACCTGCGCGACAACATGGCCTGGCAGGCCAGCGACATGGTGCAGCGCGGTCACTACTTCGCGATCGTCGACGAAGTCGACTCGATCCTCATCGACGAGGCCCGCACCCCGCTGATCATCTCCGGACCCGCATCGGGGGAGGCGAACCGCTGGTTCACCGAGTTCGCCAGCCTCGCCAAGCGCCTCGTCGTCGACGAGGACTTCGAAGTCGACGAGAAGAAGCGCACCGTCGGAGTGCTCGAACCCGGCATCGAAAAGGTCGAGGACTACCTCGGCATCGACAACCTCTACGAATCCGCGAACACCCCGCTGATCTCGTTCCTGAACAACGCCATCAAGGCCAACGCCCTGTTCAAGAAGGACAAGGACTACGTCGTGATGAACGGCGAGGTGCTCATCGTCGACGAGCACACCGGCCGCATCCTGATGGGCCGCCGCTACAACGAGGGCATCCACCAGGCGATCGAGGCCAAGGAAGGCGTCGCGGTCAAGGCCGAGAACCAGACCCTGGCCACCGTGACCCTGCAGAACTACTTCCGCCTGTACTCGAAGATCTCCGGCATGACCGGAACCGCCGAGACCGAGGCCGCCGAGTTCATGAGCACATACAAGCTCGGCGTCGTCGCGATCCCCACCAACAAGCCGATGCAGCGCATCGACCAGTCCGACCTGATCTACAAGAACGAAGAGGCCAAGTTCGGCCAGGTCGTCGAGGACATCGTCGAGCGCCATGCCAACGGACAGCCGGTCCTGGTCGGCACCACGAGCGTCGAGAAGAGCGAATACCTCTCCCGCCTGCTGGCGAAGAAGGGCGTGCGCCACGAGGTCCTCAACGCCAAGAACCACGCCCGTGAGGCCGCGATCGTCGCCCAGGCCGGCCGCCTGGGCTCGGTCACCGTCGCCACCAACATGGCCGGCCGTGGCACCGACGTGATGCTCGGCGGCAACGCCGAATTCCTCGCCGTCGCCGCGATGAACGCCAAGGGCCTGAGCCCGGTCGAGACGCCGGACGAATACGAAAAAGAGTGGGACGACGTCTTCGCCGCCGTCAAGGCCGAGGTCTCCGAGGAGGCCGACAAGGTCATCGCCGCCGGCGGACTGTACGTGCTCGGCACCGAACGCCACGAGTCCCGCCGCATCGACAACCAGCTGCGCGGCCGCAGCGGCCGCCAGGGCGACCCGGGCGAGAGCCGGTTCTACCTCTCGCTCACCGACGACCTGATGCGCCTGTTCAACGCCGGCGCCGCCGAAAGCCTGATGGGCCGCCAGGGTGTTCCCGACGACATGGCCATCGAGTCCAAGGTGGTCAGCCGTGCCATCCGCAGCGCCCAGTCGCAGGTCGAGGGCCGCAACGCCGAGATCCGCAAGAACGTCCTCAAGTACGACGACGTGCTCAACCGCCAGCGCGAAGCGATCTACAGCGACCGCCGGCACATCCTCGAGGGTGACGACCTGCACGAACGCACCCAGCGGTTCCTCGAAGACGTCATCGACGAGGTGCTCGAGGTCCACACCGGCGAAGGCAACGGCGACGACTGGGACTTCGACGCCCTGTGGACCGAGCTGAAGACCCTCTACCCCGTCGGCCTCACCATCGACGAGGTCATCTCCGAAGCGGGCAACAAGGGCAAGATCAACCGTGACTTCATGCGCCGGGAGATCATCTCCGACGCCAAGGTCGCCTACGCCCGCCGTGAGGAATCCCTCGGTTCACCCGCGATGCGCGAACTCGAACGCCGCGTGGTGCTCTCGGTCATCGACCGGCGCTGGCGCGAGCACCTCTACGAGATGGACTACCTCAAGGACGGCATCGGCCTGCGCGCGATGGCGCAGCGCGACCCGCTGGTCGAGTACCAGCGTGAGGGCTTCGCCATGTTCCAGCAGATGATGGGCCAGATCCGCGAAGAGACCGTCGGGTTCCTGTTCAACCTCGAGGTCGAGGTGTCCCAGCCGGCCGGTGCCGTCGACGCGCCGATCGTCGCCGCCAAGGGCCTGACCCCTCCGGCCGAATCCGGCCAGGAGAAGCTGAGTTACACCGCCCCGAGCGACTCCGGCGGAGTCGAGGTGCGCAACCAGCGCGGCCAGATCCAGCAGGCCGCGACGGACCGTGCCCGCCGCGCCGCCGCGCCCGCCGTCGCCGACGCTGAACCGGCCGTGCCGGCCGGCCCGCCGCAGCGCGGTGCCTTCGGCCAGCGCCCCGAGTCCGACACCCCGGCGGCCAACAACCGCGCCGAGCGTCGCACCCAGGGCAAAAAGAAGTAAGCAGCACGCGGCCAAACAACTGTGCCCGGTGCGGACAATTGCGTCCGTTACACCGGGCACAGTTGTCCGCTCGGGCAACAGTTGGCGGCCGCAGGGGCGTCGGCAGGGTCAGAGCACGTTGATGGCGCTGGCCCGCCAGCGGTTGTCCAGCCCTTCCAGGCGCACCGCGACGGCGCGCACGCGCACCTTGCTGTGCACGATCACGACGGCCTCGATGATGCCGTCCCTGGGTTCGTTGATGCTCACCCTGCCGATCGTGATGGCGGGGCGTTGCGCGCGCTGCCCCTTGACCGCGCGGGCCCTGGCCGAGAGCACCACCCGCTTGAGCAGGTGCCTGTAGACGTCGTCGCTCACCCAGCGAGCCAATTGGTCGAGCTCCCTGGCGCCGGCCAGGACCTCGATGACGCACCGGGTGAGGTTGATCAGCAGGGGCTCCGGATCGGGGAGCACGGCGCGGGACGTCGGTTGATGGTCGAAGAAGTCGTCGGACTGGAATCCCTCGGCGGACTCGCGGGTGACGTCGGGAGCGGCCGCGCCGGGGGGAGTGCCCCGGGGATTGGGGCCGTTCGCAGACGGCGAAAGCAGGGGGTCGGGCTCGGCAAGTGGATCGCTCATGGGTTGCTCCAGATGCATGGATCCGTGGTGTCGACGAGGAGAGCGGGCTGATGTGGCTGTCTAACGGGTGGAACACCGGATCGACCCCGAGACGGCTGAGGCCTTGGGCGACACTCAACCACCCGAAAACCGGTCTGTCTAGGCTTGTCCGGGCGGCTGTGGATAACGTCAGCGTCGGAGGCGGCCAGCCGACTACCGTCGGGGTGTGCGCTGGGACAATCTGTTCGACGACCTCGAAGGTCAGCTCGAGAACGAGTTGAACGCCGAGGACCTCGAGCTGCGCGCGGAGGAAGAGCGGTTGCGCCTGGGCCGCCTGGCGCTCCGTCAACGGCTGACCGGCGTGGTCAACGGTCCGGCGCCGTCACGGGTGCTCAGGGTGGTGCTTGTCGACGGCCAGGTCCTCACGGTGCGACCGACCACATTCGGCAGGGACTGGCTGGCCGCCGACCTCCTCGAAGCCGGTACCGGCAGCCCGCAGTGCATACTCCCGTTTGCGGGTATCGGCGCGGTCATCCTGCAGCCCGATCAGGTGCCGGACTCGCTGGCGGTCGAGACCGGGGCGCCGGCCCGGCTCGTCGACCGCATCGGCCTCTCGTTCGTTCTGCGAGATCTGTGCCGGCGCCGCAAGAGCCTGCAGATCCAGACCGGGGTGGGGCCGGTGACCGGGACCATCGACAGGGTGGGCCGGGATCATGTGGACCTGGCGGTGCACGCGCCGGGTACCCTCAGGCGGGCCGGTGAGGTGCGGCAGTACCGGATCGTGCCGCTGAACCAGATCCACCTGGTGCGCCTGGACTGAGACGATCAGGGCGGGGTGTCGTCGCCCGTTGGGGGATCGGTGAGCTCGTCGGGGCGCAGAATCCGCCCCCCGGACAGCTCGGGGATGTTGCCGAAGTCGGACTGTTCCCAGAGCGACAGCCGGCGGGCCTCCTCGTACTTCGCCTCGATGTATGACTCGAGCACGACCCGCTCCACCCGCCAGGCGCCGGTGGCGCCGATGCGGATGGCGGGTAGCTCGCCGGTTCGCACCAGATCATTCGCGGCGGCGAGCGAGAGATTCAGGATCTGGGCGGTGTCGGCGAGCGTCAGGAATCGGCCCACGGATGCGGAGGATACGGGATCGCTCATGAGAACGATTATCCGTCGTGTTCGCCGATCCCGTGGGGTGAGCGGACGACCTGTGGATAACTTCAGCGCGCTGCTCCTGGTCCCGTCACGATGGTAGCCAGCCTGAACCTGGCGAGACAGTGGATAAGACGAGGTGCGCGGATGAGGACAGGACGGCCGGCCGGTTCGGGCCGACCGACGACATCGACGAAGACCCGGTTCTGGTTCGATCCGCGGTTCGCACTCGGCCTGGTTCTCGTCGTGGCCTCCATCGTCGGGGTCAGCGTCGTCGTGGCCGGCAGCGACCGCACCGTCGCGGTGTATGCGGCCAGGGTGCCGCTGGCCGTCGGCGATCGTCTGGACGCGGCCGACCTGGTCGAGACCGAAGTGCGGCTCGGGGCGGCTGTGGAGCTGTACCTCACCCCCTCCCTGGTCCCCGCCGACGGCCTGGTCGTAACGCGCACCGTCACCGCCGGCGAACTCGTCCCGGCGGCCGCCGTGGGAACCCGGGCGGGCGAGGCCGTCACGAGCCTGGTCCTCGACCTGCGCGGGAGGCTGTCGACGAGCCTGGCGGCCGGGTCCGTCGTGGATGTGTGGTCAGCCGGCGAGGTCGAGAGCGGCCTGTTCAGCCCTCCGGCCGTCCTCGTCGGTCGTGCGGCCATCGTGCGCATCCTGGAGCCGTCCGGACTGATCCAGTCCGGCGACGGCCGAGCCGTGGAGGTGCTGGTGCCCAAGGACAAGGTCGCGGCGGTGCTGGAGGCGATTGCCAACGACGAGGCGCTGTCCCTCGTGGCCGTGAACGCCCCGATCGGAGGCTGACGATGACGCTGCTAGCCCTGGCCCTGGACCGGGAGACCGAGGACCGGCTGCTCGCCGACATCATCGAGCACGGGCACGTGATCGTCGCCCGGCCGGCGAACGTGCGCGAACTGCTCGCCGCGATCGACCGGCACGACCCCGAGGCGCTGATAGTGGGAGCAACGGCCGGCACCCTGACCATCGAGGTGCTCGCGGCCAGCGACGCGAACGGCATCCGCGTCGTCGCCCTCGCCGCGACGGAAGCGGAGCGCCGCTACGCCGCCGAGCTGGGGCTGCACGAGGTCGTCGACGCCGAGGCCGCCTGGACCGAAATCGAACGCGTGCTGACGGAGGGCGGCGATATCCCGCTGCGCATCGACGATGACCCACCGCCCGACGCCGTCCCTCCCGCACTGCCCCGACGGTCCGGCTCCGGACGACGGGCGAAAGAGGGCCGGCGAGCCGATCGGCCGGAGGCGCGTCGGGCCCGCCGCCGGCCCAGGGCCGAGACCCCCACCGCCGGCTCCGCGGCCGGCGACCCGATCGAATCCGACCCGTTCTCATCCGACGACGACGTCACCGCGGGGCTCACCGGATCGGGCACCGTGATCGCAGTGTGGGGTCCGGCCGGGGCTCCCGGCCGCACCACCCTGGCCATCAACATCGCCGCCGAGATCGCGGCCGCGGGTCACACCGTGGTGCTGGCGGACGTCGACACCTACAGCGGTTCGATAGCGCCGAGCCTGGGCCTCCTCGATGAGGCGCCTGGATTCGCGGCGGCTTGCCGGCTGTCCGGTTCCGACACCCTCACGCCGGTCGAACTGGAACGCATCGCCCACCGTTACAACTCGCCACGGGGCGCCTTCTGGGTGTTGACCGGGATCGGACGACCGTCCAGGTGGCCCGAGTTGTCGGCGGAACGGGTCAGCGGCACGATCTCGGCGTTGCGGCGCTGGGCCGACTACGTGGTGCTCGACACGGGGTTCAGTCTGGAGAGCGACGAGGAGATCTCGAGCGACCTGTTCGCGCCCCGCCGCAACGCGGCGACACTGGCCGCCCTGGGGATCGCCGACCGGGTGGTGGCCTGCGGTCTGGCCGACCCTGTGGGCATGGCCAGGTTCCTCCGCGCCTGGAGCGATCTCACCGACGTGATCAGCACCCATCGGGTGTATGTCGTGATGAACAGGGTGCGCTCCAGCGCCGTCGGCCCGGCTCCCGCCGCCCAGGTGAGCAGTGCGCTGCGCCGGTTCGGCGGCATCGACGCGGCCGTTCTGGTGCCGCATGACCAGGCCGGGGTTGATGCCGCTGTGCTGTCCGGGCGCACCCTGCGGGACGCGGCGCCGCGGTCACCGGCCCGGTTGGGCATCCTCGCCCTCGTCCGCGACGAACTGCTGCCGGCCCCGGATGCCCACCCCGCCCGGCGGCCGCGGCGCCGGGTCTTCGCCTGGCGGCGAACGGCTCAGGCCACCTGAGCCGCCGCCACCGGGATCACCGTGAGTGTGCCGTCGACGCCGACTATCAGCAGGACCCTGTCGCCGCTGACGCCGTGCAGGGCCTGCTCGACGTGCGCCGGATCCGGCAACACCGCGGTACCGCCGGCCCGCTGCCAATAGACCACGGGTGCGCCGGTGAGTCGGCGCAGATGCGTCACGACGGGCTCCGCGCCGGGACCCATGACCAGCACCAGCTCGCCGACCACCCCGGCCGGCGGGGCGGCTGGGGCGCTGGCAGGCGGAGCCGGGGGAGCGGTCGCGGCGACCGCGGCTCGGTCCTGGCGCCAGACCGTGAAGTGATATCCCGCCACCAGAGCGGTGGCCGCCAGCAATCCGAGGGGCGCTCGGATACGGTCCAGGAGCCCGGGGTCGCCGGCCAGGACGGTGTCGAAGAGTCGGAAGCCGATGACCAGGAGTGTGATCAGGGCGACGATGGCGCTGATGCCGAATACCACCACGAGATAGACGCTGCGGCCGGCGGAACGGCGAGGGTCGGCCGCCGGCCCGGTGGCCGGCCGCCAGGTGAGCCACCACACCGGCCCGCCGACCAGCAGCGAGCTGATGCCGCCGAGCAGCAGGGTGCGGGGGTCCGACCCGGCCAGCGGAGTGGTCGCGGCGGCCAGGAGCGCGTTCACGATGACCCCGAGCCCGGTCGCGGCGGCGACCAGCGAGATTCCGCTGGTCACGAGGGTGCTCGCCTGGCGCACAGCGGCGGTCCGCCGACGCACCACCCCGCGGTGATAGACCCAGATCAGGCCGCCGACGAGGGCTGCAGCAATCGCCGGCCCCAGCGGCTCACACACCACCGCAACGGAGTCGGTGCGGTCGACGGCCAGCCGTAGCAGCACGAACACGACGGTGCCGGTACCGGCCAGGGTCAGCAGGGCACCACCCAGGATGCCGACACCGACCAGGGCCACCCCGGCCAGGGCGGTCCCGGCGGTGCGGCCACCGTCGCGGCGCCAGTGCCACCACCAGACCGAAGCGCCGCCGGCCGCCCAGACCAGGGCCTGCACGGCACCGGTCCACCAGGGCGACCCCACTGACCCGGCCGCACCATCCGTGCCCAGCCCGACGGCGAGGGCCTCGTCCACGAGTATCGTGAGCGCCGTCACCGCGCCGCCGGCCCCGATCACCAGCCCGAACGTGCCGCCGAGAACCGCGGTGGTGCTGGGCAGCCGGGTGGGCCGCCGGTCGGTTCGGCGCAGCACAAACCCGTGCCCGGCCCACACGCCCGCCCAGACCAGACCCGTCGCCGTCTCGGCGGTGACGGCCTCAGCGGTCACGGCGGCGGCGACGGCGCTCAGCAGCGCCGTGGCTGAAACGACCAGGGCGAGCGTGCCCATGCCCACCAGGTACAACGCCCAGGCCAGCGACGCCCGCTCCGGCGGATCGGCCAGGCGGCGCCAGGCGAACCAGCCCAGAACCGCCGCCAACGGTCCAGCGATCAGGGTGAAGGTCAGCGACACCGCGAGGCCGACGGTGTCGGTGCCGGCGAGCTTCTCACCGGTGACCACGTCGAACAGCCGGCCCAGCAGGTCGCTCACACCGCTCGCCGTGAGCACCACCAGCACGAAGAGGATCGTGTACACCACGACCCTGCGCACGATCGGTGCGGCACCTGGACGCGGCGGGGTCGCCGCCGTCATCGCGGTCACGGGGTGTCTCCCTGGCTGCGGGGCGGGCACACGGTGAGTCGCCACGGCGCCTCGTCGATGAGCCAGTCTTCGTCGACCCGCACCAGCTCGAAGGCCTCCTCTGCTTCATACTCCGACGACCCGAAGGGGCCGCTGCCGTACGAGGTGACGATCAGCACCCGCACGTCGGCGGTCGAGCCTCGTTCGGTGGTGTCGACGAGGCTGATCCGGATGTCGTCGGTGGCCGACGAGTCCGCCGCGGTCTCCCCGCTGTCGCAGTCCGCCAGTGCGGCAGCGCTCAGGTAGCGGGCCGCGCTCGTCTCATCGCCGTCCAACACCGCCGTCGAATATCGCTGCACCACCCCGCCGGGCGTGCCGGCGTCGAGGAGGGCGGGCTCGCTCCGGGTGAACACCACGACGAGAGCCACCGCGACGAGAAGGATGATCAGGCCCAGGACCACCCAGAGCGCCGGGTCTCGCCGGGCGGGCGATGCGGGAGTCGGAGGAACAGCAGAGGTCATATCGAGAGCATGGCGTATCCGCCGCTGCGGCACCACATAGGCTGGTCACGTGTCGACGCTCAGTGATCTCGTACTTGCCCAAGGCCGCAACAGCGCGGAGGACGTCGACTGGCTGCACATGCTGGTCTCCGACGGCCAGCTGCTGGCCGACCTCGCCTTCGCCGACATCGTCGTGTGGGTGCCGACGCTCGGTGGCAGCTTCGTCGCCGTCGCCCACGCCCGGCCGTCCAGCGCCGCCACCCTGTTCTACCGGGACTTCGTGGGCCAGGAGATCAAGGCCGAATGGCGCAAGCAGGTGACCGAGGCCTTCGACACCGCAAAGATCATCGACACCACGGCGCCGGACTGGTACGAGGAGACCCCCACCAGGGTGCGGGCCATCCCGGTGCGCCGCCGCATCAGTTCCAGCGGCGCCGAGATCACTCCGGAGCCCATCGCCGTACTCACCCGGCACACCAACCTCAGCGAGACGCGCACCCCCGGCCGTCAGGAGCTGACCTTCAACGACTGCGCGAACGACCTGTTCGCCATGATCGCTTCCGGCGACTTCCCCGACCTGGGTGCCCCGACCGGTCCTCGGCGCGGCGCCCCCCGGGCGTCGGATGGCCTGATCCGTCTGGATCTGGACGGCGTCACCACTTTCGCCAGCCCCAACGCGCTCTCCGCGTTCAACCGGATGGGCTTCGCCGACGAACTCGAGGGCGAGTCGCTGGCCGAGGTGACGACGAGCCTGCTCTCCGGCAAGGCTGTGGTCGACGAGTCCCTGCCTCTGGTTGTGACCGGCCGGGCCCCGTGGCGCACCGACATCGAGGCCCGAGGGGTGACGGTGTCGCTGCGCGCCATCCCGATCCGCAACCGGGGCGAACGGATCGGCGCCATCGTGCTCTCCCGCGATGTGACCGAGCTGCGGCACCAGGAGCGCGAGCTGATCACCAAGGATGCCACCATCCGGGAGATCCACCACCGGGTCAAGAACAACCTGCAGACCGTGGCGTCGCTGCTGCGCATCCAGGCGCGGCGCACCCACTCCGACACCGCCCGCGAGGCCCTCAACCAGGCCATGCGCCGGGTGGCGGCCATCGCCGTCGTGCACGACACCCTGTCCTCGGGCCTGAGCCAGAACGTGGACTTCGACGCCGTGTTCGACAGGGTGCTGCTGCTGATCGCCGAAGTGGCCTCTGCGCACAACACCACTGCGCACCCGAAGTCGTCCGGCAGCTTCGGCATCCTGCCCAGCGCCTACGCCACCCCGCTGGCCCTGGCACTGACCGAGCTCGTCACCAACGCCGTCGAGCACGGACTCGCCGGCCGGGAGGGCGAGGTCGCCATCGAGGCCGAGCGCAACGAGGAGACCCTCACCGTGCGCGTCCGTGACAACGGTTCGGGGATGCCGGAAGGCAAGGTCGGATCCGGGCTCGGCACCCAGATCGTCCGCACGCTCATTCAGGGTGAGCTCAGCGGCACGATCGACTGGCACACCATGATGGACAGCGGCACAGAGGTCACCATCGAGATCCCGCTGCGCTTCATGGAATTCGACTGATCGAATCAACCGGCGGCACCGCGTCGCGATACAACAAAACGGGCGAGCAGCCGAAGCTGCTCGCCCGTTTAGAAGCTAGAGGAGAGGCTCTAAGAGGCGCGGCGTGCGCGGGCGGCGCGGCGCTTGAGGGCGCGGCGCTCGTCTTCGCTGAGGCCGCCCCAGACGCCGGAATCCTGCCCGGTCTCGAGAGCGTACTGAAGGCAAACCTCCGTGACGTTGCAGCGGGCACAAACGGATTTGGCCTTCTCGATCTGGTCGACTGCGGGACCAGTGTTACCGACCGGGAAGAAAAGTTCCGGGTCAGCGGTAAGGCAGGCTGCTTTATCGCGCCAATCCATAGGGGTGCTCCTTTATTGCGGGGGGATGCCTGGCCGATCGGCCGAAGATGCGGGGATGCCCAGGTTGCAGGAAGGTCAGATCTGCGAAGAGATCTGCTCACCACCCTGTGAGCGTCAACCGGGCCTTAAATATGGTCCCATAATAGGGATGTCAAATCAATAGTTTTGTATGGGATATCGCTGTGAGACAACCGTTCGACCCCAGCCAGGACGGCCTGGACGCGCCCAAGCCGGCCCGTCGGTCCCGCGCGCTCATCGCGCTGGTGCTGCTCCTGGCCGCCGAAGCCGCCCTGCTCTGGGCGGCCGTGCTGTGGCTGATCCTGGAGCTGCTGACCGACCAGCCCGCCTCCTTCGCCAGCGCGCTGGCGATTCTGGTGCTCACCATCGTCGCCGCGGTCTGGGTGTCGGCCATCACCGTCGGCGCGCTCCGCGGGCGTTCCTGGATCCGGGCGGCGGCCGTGACCTGGCAGCTGGTTCAGGTCTTCGTCGCCATCGGCTGTTTTCAGGGCCTCTACGCCAGGCCGGACCTCGGCTGGGCGCTGCTCATCCCGTCGGTGCTCGTGATCGTGCTGCTGTTGACCCGCAGCGTGGTCGAGGCCACGAGCCGCCGCGAGCCCTAGTTAGATCCCGAGCTTCTTGCGCAGGCTGGCAACGTGGCCGGTGGCCTTCACGTTGTAGAGGGCCAGGGTCACCAGACCGGCCTCATCGATCACAAAGGTCGAGCGCAGCACGCCCGTGACGATTTTGCCGTAGAGGTTCTTCTCTCCCCAGGCGCCGTAGGCGCGGTGCACGGCGAGGTCCTCGTCGCTGAGCAGCGGGAAGGTGAGGTGATCGTTCTCGGCGAAGGACGCCAGCTTCGCCAAGGTGTCCTTGGACAGGCCAAGCACCTGGTAGCCGGCCGCGGCGAGCGAGCCCAGGCTGTCGCGGAAGTCGCAGGCCTGGGTGGTGCAGCCCGGGGTCATGGCGGCCGGGTAGAAGTACACCACGACCTTCTGGCCGCGGTAGGAGGCCAGGCTGACGGAGGCGCCATCCTGGTCGGTGAGGGTGAAGTCTGGGGCCGTGTCGCCGGCTGCGAGCCGCGTGGAATCCGTCATGGAACCCACGCTACCGGTCAGTTCTCACCCGGGCGGTGCGCCGGCGCGGCCGCGAAGGTGGCCAGGAGGCGCTGGAGCGAGTCCAGGCGGGCCTTTCCGGTGTCGCCCAGGGTTCCGGCAGCCACGGCCTCGTTGATGGCGCAGTCCGGCGAGCTGGGCAGGTGCGTGCAGCCGCGCGGGCACTTCTCGGCGATGGTGGCCAGGTCGGTGAAGGCGCGCAGGATGTTGTCGGTGTTGATGTGGCCCAGGCCGAAGGAGCGCACGCCGGGGGTGTCGATGACCCAGCCGCGTCCGGCATCCGTTTCGAGCCGCAGCGAGATCGTCGACGAGGAGGTGTGCCGGCCGCGGCCGGTGACGGTGTTGACCACGCCGACGGCGCGGTGTGCGTCGGGCACGAGGGCGTTCACCAGGGTGGACTTGCCCACGCCGGAGTGGCCCACGAAGACGGTGTCGTGGCCGACCAGCGCCGCGGAGATTTCCTCGAGGGGCATGGCGTCGTCGCGGCTCTGGAATACGGGCAGGTCCAGGCCGGCGAAGTTGTTCAGGAACTCGGCGGGGTCGGCGAGGTCGGTCTTGGTGATGCAGAGGATGGGGGAGACCCCGGCGTCGTAGGCGGCGACGAGGTAGCGGTCGACGAGACGGATGCGCGGTTCCGGGTTGGCCGCGGCCACCACGATGAGCATCTGGTCGGCGTTGGCCACGATCACGCGCTCCACGGCGTCGGTGTCGTCGGCGCTGCGTCGCAACAGGGTCTCGCGGGCAACGATGCGCACGATGCGGGACAGGCTGCCCTCGGCGCCGGTGGTGTCGCCGACGATGTCGACGCGGTCGCCGGTGACGACGGCGTGCTTGCGCAACTCGCTGGCGCGCGCGGCGGTGACCCGGCGTTCGGTGGGCTCGTTCTCGTCGAGCATCACCGTGTAACGACCGCGGTCGACCGAGAGGATGCGCCCGGTCAGGGCGTCGCCGTGCTCCGGCCGGGTCTTGGTGCGCGGTTTGGTGCCCTTACGGCCCGGACGAATCCGCACGCTCGATTCGTCGAACTCCGGCTCATCGTCATCCGGGCTCGACCACCAGGTCATTCTGTGCCCGTCACGAAGCGACCGGCCCGGACACCAGGCCGTGCCACAGCTCGGCGAACTGCGGGAGGGTCTTCGCCGTCGTGCCGATGTTCTCCACCTCGACACCCGCGACGATCAGCCCGAGCAGCGCTCCGGTGGTGGCCATGCGGTGGTCGTCGTAGCTGTGCCAGGTGCCGCCGTGCAACGGCCGCGGCTCGATGGCGAGTCCGTCCGGCAGTTCGGTGACGTGGCCGCCGAGATTGTTGATCTCCGTCGCCAGGGCGGCGAGCCTGTCGGTTTCGTGGTGGCGGATGTGGCCGATGCCGGTGATGGTGCTCGGGGAGTCGGCCAGGGCGGCCAGGCCCACCAGGGTGGGGGCCAGCTCGCCGCCGGTGGACAGGTCGAGGTCCACCCCGGTGATCCGGCCGGTGCCGGTGACCGTGAGCCTGTCGCCGTCGACGGTGACGGTGGCGCCGAAGCGCGGCAGCAGTTCGGCCAGGTGGGCGCCCACCTGGGTGGTCGTGGTCGGCCAGCCCGTGATGGTGACGCTGCCGCCGGCGACCAGAGCCGCGGCCAGGAACGGGGCGGCGTTGGAGAGGTCGGGTTCGATGTCGACCTCGGTGCCGCGGATCGGACCCGGTTCGACACACCAGACGCCGACCTCGGGGCTGGTGACGGTAACGCCGCGCTGCGCAAGGGTGTGAATTGTCATCTCGATGTGCGGCAGGCTTGGCAGGCGCTCGCCGGAGTGGCGCAGCCGCAGGCCGTTGGTGAAGCGGGGGGCCGCGAGCAGCAGGCCGGACACGAACTGGCTGGAGGAGGACGCGTCGATGGTCACCTCGCCACCGTCCAGGCCGCCGGTGCCGTGCACCGTGAACGGCAGGGCACCGCGACCGTCGTCGTTGATGTCGGCGCCCAGCGCGCGCAATGAACTGATCGTGGTCTTCATGGGTCGGCGTTTGGCGCCGGCGTCACCGTCGAAGGTGGTCGGGCCCAGCGCGAGCGCGGCGACCGGCGGCAGGAACCGCATGACGGTGCCGGCCAGACCGCAGTCGATCGTGGTGGAACCGAACAGCTCGCCTGGCGTGATGCGCAGGTCGGGGCCGTATTCGCCGTCACCGTCGACGGACTCGATCGTTGTGCCGAGCTGCCGCAGTGCGGCAACCATGAGGTCGCTGTCCCGCGAGTGCAGCGGGGCGCGCAGCACCGAGGGTGCGTCGGCCAGGGCCGCCAAGACGAGTTCGCGGTTGGTCAGCGACTTGGAGCCGGGCAGCGACAGGGTGGCTGTCAGCGCTCGCGGCGCGACGGGGGCCGCCCACAGGGCATCCGTCTCTTCGGGCGAATTGTCGCCGTATGGATCGAACTCCGGCTTGGAATATCTCGAGATCAACATCGGTTATCAGAATAGTCGGGATTGCCGATACACAGTGAGGCACAGGAGGTCACGTGAGCGCATCCACGCTTATGGAACGCACGGCCGCGACGCCCAGCGGCGTCGACGGCTTAGAATTGCCCGTGATGACAACAGATACAACTGCCACGCGGGACCTGTTCGAAGCACAGGCCATGCCGTTCATCGACCAGCTCTACGCAGCGGCGATGCGGATGACACGGAACCCCTCTGACGCCCAGGACCTCGTGCAGGAAACCTTCGTCAAGGCGTTTGCGTCGTTCAAGCAGTTCGAGCAGGGCACCAACCTCAAGGCGTGGCTGTACCGGATCCTCACGAACACCTTCATCAACACCTATCGCAAGAAGCAGCGAGAGCCCTACCAGGGCACCATCGACGACCTCGAGGACTGGCAGCTGGGCGGCGCGGAATCCACGACGGCGACGTCGAGCCGCTCCGCGGAAGCCGAAGCGATCGACCACCTGCCCGACAGCGCCGTCAAGGACGCCCTCCAATCGATCCCGGAGGACTTCCGCCTGGCGGTGTACTTCGCCGACGTCGAAGGCTTCTCCTACCAGGAGATCGCCGAAATCATGAAGACACCCATCGGAACGGTGATGAGTCGCCTGCACCGTGGCCGCCGCCTGCTGCGCGAGCTGCTGGCCGGTTACGCCCTCGAGCGCGGACTCGGCACCGGCCAGAGCGCACCGATCAAGAAGACATCCGGGAGCACAAGAAAATGACCGATTGCGGTTGCGAGAAGGCCAAGGCCGAACTCGAAGAGTATCTGCACAACGAACTCCGCAAGGAGGACGCCATCGACATCCGGGAGCACCTGGAGCACTGCCCGGACTGCCGCAGCGAACACCACGTCGGGCGTACCCTCACCGAGGTGATGCAGCGGGCCTGCAAGGAGACCGCTCCCGAGGACCTGCGCGATCAGGTCTTGCTGCGGCTGCGTGCCATCCAGTCAGCGCACTGACGGCCGACGCACTAGCCGATCCGCGCCACCTTCACTTCGATCGTCGTCACGGCAGGGTCGCCTGACTCGACGAAGTACTCCTCGATGGTGTCGTAGACCCTGCGGCAGACCTCCGTCGCCGCGTCAGCGTCCGCGATGCCGATGGCGACGGATGCCGTGACGCCCTCGTCCGTCTCGGTCAGCGTGACGAATTCCGGAGCCGTCGGCTTCGCCGTGATCGCCCCGACAACCTGGTGCACCACGGTGGCCACGATGGGCGCTGCCGGGTAGAGTTCGTCAACGCCCGGAACCTGTTCGACGGCTGCGGCCAGCTCCTCGGTGGGCTTCGTGGATGTGCTCATGACATCTCCAGTCTCGGGGAGCGGGTGGTACCAGATCAGTGTAGATCTTCGGCGCTGAAAAAACTTTCCTGCGAATCCGTGACGAATCGAGCGTGGGCTGCGTCGTAACTTAGACGATGCAATTTCTGCCCTCATCGCGGACTACCAAGGAGTTTCCAGATGTTCAGTAGCACCCCCGAGCAGCCGACCTCGGCCACCACCCTGCCGGCCAACGCCGGCGAGGTGACCGACGGTGCTGTCGACAGGGTGGGGCAGGGCGTCACGACCATCAAGGACAGCGTCATCGCCAAGGTGGCCGGTCTGGCCGTGCGCGAGGTACCGGGCGTGCACTCCCTGGGCAGCGTGCCGACCAGGGCCCTCGGTGCGATCCTCGACGCCATCAGCAGTGCCGACGTCAACCCCGGCATCTCCGTCACGGTGAGCGACGACGACGTCGCCGTCGAAATCGTGCTCGTCGCCGACTATCCGGTGCCCCTGACGGCTCTCGCGGATCAGGTCCGCGCCGCGACGACGCGAGCCATCGAAGGTTTGGTGGGAATCGCGGTGTCAACCGTGAACGTGACCATCACAGACATTTACGTGGCCAAGGAACCCGACGACAATGACGTCGCTTAGGTTCCCGGCCGCGTAATCAAGCCGGCTCGCAAGAGCCCGGTCGGACATGCACAGCACGTCCGAAACACCAGCAGTACCCACACCAACAGAAATGAGACACTCCATGGGGTTTTTCGGATTCCTTCTTCTCGGCCTCCTCGCGGGCGCCATCGCCAAGCTGATCCTCCCGGGCAACCAGGGTGGCGGATGGTTCATCACCCTTCTGCTCGGCGTTGTCGGCGCACTGCTCGGCGGATTCCTCGGTAGCGCCCTCTTCGGCGCACCGCTTGAAGACTTCTTCTCCATCCAGACGTGGCTCCTCGCCATCGGCGGATCCATCATCGTTCTGCTCATCTACGGCTTCGCCGTGGGCCGTCGCAAGGCGTAACAGCAGCGGGGTCTCCCCGGAGTGAAAAGGCGGCACTCGCACCCACAGGGTGCGGGTGCCGCCTTTTTCGATTTCCCGGTCACGATCTTCCAACTTTCGGACGACGCAGCGGTTTGCACGCTCGCCTACGCTCGGGACTGTGATGAAGACGACTGACCCCGCACCGCACTCAGACCCGGAGCGCCGGACCCGACGGACCGGCTCCGGCAGCCGGGTGCCGCTCTGGCTGCGCATCCTGATACCCACGATTCTGATCCTGGTCTGGTTCGTCATGTTCGGTGCCGGCGGGGCGTCGTTCGGCCGGATCAGTGACGTGTCTACCAACGACCAGGTGCAGCAGCTGCCGGCCAGCGCCGACGCCACCAAGGTGCAGGCGTTGCAGGCCGAGTTCCGGGGGGATGACGTGCTGCCCGGTGTGCTGATCTACGAACGCTCCGGCGGACTCACCGAGGCCGACCAGGCCGCGATCACCGACCAGATCGCCGACCTGGCCCAGCTGGACGGCGTCGTGACCGAAAGCGTGTCGCCGGCGATCTTCTCCGAGGACGGGGAAGCGGCCGAGGCGATCCTCACCCTCGACACCGCCATCACCCCGGCCGACACCGTCGAGTCGATCCGCGCCTACCTCGCCGAGAACCCCATCGAGGGCGTCGATACCTATGTCACCGGACCGGCGGGCCTGATCGCCGACCTCACCGGTGCGTTCGCCGGCATCGACGGCATCCTGCTGCTCACCGCCCTCGCGGCCGTGCTGGTGATTCTCGTGATCGTCTACAGATCGCCGCTACTGCCGGTCATCGTGTTGTTCACCAGCCTCGCGGCGCTCTGCGCCTCGGTGCTCGTGGTCGTCGCGCTGGCCAGCGCAGATGTGCTGATCCTGACCGGACAGACGCAGGGCATCCTGTTCATCCTCGTGATCGGGGCAGCGACGGACTATTCGCTGCTCTACGTCGCCAGGTTCCGCGAAGCCCTGCGGGACCACGAGAAGAAGTGGGATGCGACGCTCGTCGCCCTGCGTGGTTCGTTCGAGCCGATCCTGGCCGCCGGCGGCACCGTGATCGTGGGTCTGCTGTGCCTGCTGTTCAGCGACCTGAACTCCAACAAGGCCCTCGGCCCGGTCGCCGCGATCGGTATCGGCTTCGCCCTCCTGGCCGCACTGACCCTGCTGCCGGCGCTGATGCTCTGGGCCGGCCGTGCCGCGTTCTGGCCGGTGCGCCCGAAACTCGGCTCCGCCCACCCCGGCCTCGACGGCGACAACGCGAAGGGGGCCTGGCCGTGGCTGGCCAGGCTGATCAGCCGCCGGGCCCGGCTCATCTGGGTCGCAAGCACGCTCCTTCTCGCCGTCGCCGCCATCGGCGCGTTCCAGTTCAAGGCGGATGGCGTTTCACAGAGCGAGTTCGTGCTCGGCACCTCAGAGGCCCGGGACGGCCAGGCCGTGGTCGGGGAGCACTTCCCCGGCGGATCCGGCACCCCCGCCGTCATCATCGGCCCGGAGTCGGAGCTGCAGGCGATGACCGATGTGCTGCTCGCCAACGACGGCGTCGATTCCGTCACCGTGCTCTCCGAGGAGTCCGTCAGCGGCACCCTGCCGGTGACCGGCGACGGTGTGCAGGCGTTCGGCCCTCCGGGCACCCCGGTGGGCCAGCCGACGGTGATCGATGGCGACGTGATGCTGCAGGCGACCCTCACCGACGTGGGCGACTCCGCCCCGGCCGAAGCCACGGTGCGCGAGCTCCGGGTGGCCCTGGACGACGTGGCCGGAACCGTGCTGGTCGGCGGCACCACGGCCATCGCCGTGGACACCACCGACACGGCCATCCATGACCGCAACCTGATCATCCCGATCATCCTCGGCGTGATCCTGGTGATCCTGATGCTGCTGCTGCGCTCGATCCTCGCGCCGGTGCTGCTGATAGCCACCGTCGTGCTCTCGTTCGCCGCCGCGCTCGGTGTGGCGTCGTGGGTCTTCGACGGCCTGCTCGGGTTCCCCGGCGCTGACCCGGTGGTTCCGCTGTACGGATTCGTCTTCCTGGTGGCCCTCGGGATCGATTACAACATCTTCCTGATGACCCGGGTGCGAGAAGAGTCCATCCGGTTCGGGACCCGCACCGGGATCCTGCGCGGACTCGTCGCCACGGGCGGGGTGATCACGTCGGCCGGTCTGGTGCTCGCCGCCACGTTCGCCGCGCTGGGCGTGCTGCCGATCCTGTTCCTGGCCCAGCTTGCGTTCATCGTCGCGTTCGGGGTGCTGCTGGACACCTTCGTGGTGCGCTCGCTGCTGGTGCCGGCCCTGGCCCACGACATCGGCCCGAAGATCTGGTGGCCGAGCAAGCTCGCCAAGTCCTGACCACCTCGTACGAAGAAGGGCCGCACCCTGGCGGGTGCGGCCCTTCTTCGTGTGCGTTGCGTTATAGGGTGAGCGCGCTCTTGAGCAGCTCGGTCTGTTCCGCGGCGTGACGCTTGGCCGAACCGGCGGCGGGAGACGCGGACGCGGCCCGCGAGAACAGGCGGATCGGGCGGGTGCCGAGCTTGTTCGTCTGCAGGTAGAAGAACGGCCAGGCACCCTGGTTCTCCGGCTCGTCCTGCACCCAGGCCAGTTCGGCGTTCGGGTACTGCTCGGCGACCTGCTTCAGTTCGGCGCCGGGCAGCGGGTAGAACTGCTCCAGGCGCACCAGGGCGATCTCGGGGTTCGGGTTCTTCTCCAGGTCGGCCAGCAGGTCGTAGTACAGCTTGCCGGCCATGAACAGCACCCGCTTGACGGCGGCCTTGTCCTGGATCCGCGCATCGTCGATCACCGGTTCGAACTTGCCGCTGGTGAAGTCGGCGACCGGGCTGGTCGCTCCGCGCAGGCGCAGCATCGACTTCGGTGTGAAGACGATCAGCGGGCGACGCGGACGCATGTACGCCTGGCGGCGCAGCAGGTGGAAGTACGACGCCGGCGTCGACGGGCGGGCGACGGTCATGTTGTTCTCGGCGCACATCTGCAGGTACCGCTCGATCCGGGCGGACGAGTGGTCGGGGCCCTGACCCTCGTAGCCGTGCGGGAGCAGCAGCACAACGCTGGAACGCTGGCCCCACTTCTGCTCGGCCGAGGAGATGAACTCGTCGATGATGGTCTGGGCGCCGTTCGCGAAGTCACCGAACTGGGCCTCCCAGAGCACGAGGGCATCGGCCCGCTCCACGGAGTAACCGTATTCGAAGCCCATCGCCGCGTATTCGCTGAGCAGGGTGTCGTAGATCCAGAACCGGGCCTGGTTCTCGCTGAGATTCGCCAGCGGCAACCACTCCTGGCCGTTCATCCGGTCGTGCAGCACCGCGTGACGCTGCACGAAGGTGCCGCGGCGGGCATCCTGGCCGGCGAACCGCACCGGAGTGCCCTCCAGCAGCACCGACCCGAGCGCGAGCAGTTCGCCGAAGCTCCAGTCGATGTTGCCGTTGCGGCTCATGTCGAGGCGCTTCTGCAGCAGCTGCTGCAGCTTGTTGTGCACGGTGAACCCGGCCGGCTTGTTGTTGAAAGTGTCGCCGATGAGGTGCACGACGCTTTCGGGCACCCCGGTGGTCTCGGGTTCACCGACGGCGTCGTCAGGGGCGCCGTGGCCGGCGAGTCCGCGGGCCGCCGCGGCCGCTTCGCCGGGCGTGATGATCGGGATCGACGAGGTCTGGGCGGCGTGCGTTTCCAGGAACGCCCGTTCCAGGCGGTCCTGGAAGTCGGCGTGGGCCGCTTCGAACTCCGCCTGGGTGATGTCGCCGCGTCCGACCAGCGCCTCGGTGTAGAGCTTCCGCACGCTGCGCTTGGCCTCGATGAGGTTGTACATCAACGGCTGCGTCATCGAGGGGTCGTCGCCCTCGTTGTGGCCGCGTCGGCGGTAGCAGACGAGGTCGATCACGACGTCGCGCTTGAATTCCTGCCGGTACGCGAACGCCAGTTCGGCGACCCGCACGACGGCTTCGGGGTCGTCGCCGTTCACGTGGAAGATCGGGGCCTGGATGGTCTTGGCCACGTCGGTGGAGTACACCGAGGTGCGGCCCTCACCGGGAGGCGTGGTGAAGCCGACCTGGTTGTTGACGACGAGGTGGATGGTGCCGCCGGTGCGGTAGCCGCGCAGCTGAGACATCTGCAAGGTCTCGAGCACCACGCCCTGGCCGGCCATGGCGGCGTCGCCGTGCACCAGGACGGGCAGGGTGGAGAACGTGCCGATGGGCTTGCGGTCCTGCTTGGCGCGCACGATGCCCTCGAGCACACCGTCGACGGCCTCGAGGTGGGACGGGTTGGCGGCCAGGTACACGGCCACTTCCTCGCCGTTGGTGCCGCGGAAGGTGCCCTCGGTGCCGAGGTGGTACTTGACGTCGCCGGAGCCCTGCACGCTGCGGGGGTCCTGGGTGCCCTCGAACTCGCGGAAGATCTGGCCGTAGGTCTTGCCGGCGATGTTGGTGAGCACGTTCAAGCGGCCGCGGTGGGCCATGCCGATGCAGACCTCGTCGAGGCCGGCCTCCGCGGAGCCCTGCAGGATCGCGTCGAGCAGCGCGATGGTGGACTCGCCGCCCTCGAGGCTGAAGCGTTTCTGGCCGACGTACTTGGTCTGCAGGAACGTCTCGAACGCCTCGGCCTCGTTGAGCTTGCCGAGAATGCGCATCTGCTCGTCGTGGGTGGGCTTGACGTAGGTCTTCTCCATCTTCTCCTGCACCCACTTGCGCTGGGCCGGGTCCTGGATGTGCATGTACTCGATGCCCGTCGTGCGGCAATACGAGTCCCGCAGCACGCCGAGGATATCGCGCAGCAGCATCGTGCGCTTGGTGCCGAAACCACCGGTGATGAACTCGCGGTCCAGGTCCCAGAAGGTGAGGCCGTGGCTGGCGATGTCCAGGTCGGGGTGGGTGCGCTGCTGGTACTCGAGCGGGTCGATGTCGGCCATCAGGTGGCCGCGCACGCGGTAGGCGTTGATCAGTTCCTGCACGCGGGCGGTCTTGTCGACGGCGCTGGCCAGGTCGACGCTGATGTCGGGGGCCCAGTGGATGGGGTCGTACGGGATCCGGATCGCGGCGAAGATATCTTCGTAGAAGTTGTGCTGGCCGATGAGCAGCTCGTGCACGATCTTGAGGAACTCACCCGAGCCGGCACCCTGGATGACCCGGTGGTCGTAGGTGCTGGTGAGGGTGATGGTCTTGGAGATGGCCAGGCTGGTGAGCGTCTTGACGCTCGCGCCCATGAACTCGGCCGGGTAGTCGAGCGCGCCGGCGCCGATGATGCAGCCCTGGCCCTTCATCAACCGCGGCACCGAGTGCACGGTGCCGATGCCGCCGGGGTTGGTCAGTGACACCGTGGCGCCGGAGAAGTCGTCGGCGGTGAGCTTGCCCTTGCGGGCGCGGCCGACCAGGTCTTCGTAGCTGGTCAGGTACTCGCCGAAGGTCATGGTGTCGGCCCGCTTGATGGCCGGGACCATCAGCGAGCGGGTGCCGTCGGGCTTGGGTAGGTCGATTGCGATGCCCAGTCCCACGTGGGCGGGGGCGATCACCGAGGGCTTGCCGTCCTGCTCGTCGTAGTAGACGTTCTGGCTGGGGAACATCTTGAGCGCCCGGATCAGTGCCCACCCGATCAGGTGGGTGAACGACACCTTGCCGCCGCGGGCCCGCTTCATGTGGTTGTTGATCACGATGCGGTTGTCGATGAGGAGCTTCGCCGGGATGGTGCGCACGCTCGTCGCGGTGGGCACGGTGAGGCTGGTGGCCATGTTGGCCGCGAGGCTCTTGGCCATGCCGCGGAGCGGGGTGACGACATCCTGCGGGGGAGTGGGCGCGACGGCGGAGACCACGGGCTGCGGGGTGGTGATCGGGGCGTCGGCGGGAACCGGCTCCGGCTTGGGGGCGATCGACGTGGTGCGGGCCGTGCGCGGGCCGCCGAGAACGGGGATCGGCGCGGTGATCGGGTGCGCTTCGGCCGTCGGTGTCGCGGGTTCCTCTGCCAGCGGGGGAACCTCTGCGGCGGCGGGGGCGATGCTCGAGGCAGCACCCTCGGAGGCCGGGGCGTCCTGCTCGGCCTGGTTCGGCGCCGTTGCACTCTGGTGGTAACTGTCCAGAATCGGCCACCAGGCCCGATCCACCGAGTTCTTGTCGATGAGGTAACGTTCGTAAAATTCGTCTACGAGCCATTCGTTGGCTCCGAATTCAGCAGAGGCCGTTTCTTCGGACCCACCGCCGGTCAACTGGTTCGACACAGCTGATCGCCCACTCTCTTCGTTGATTCTGATTGTCCATGGCGATCACAACCGCCGGGTCAGTGTGTTGATATCAAGACTAATCCCATCGAGGTGCTGCACCGGTACGGCTTGGGAGGACTAGCGTTAAAAACATGCAGTTCTATGGAGCGGTTCCCCGCCACGATTTGACCTATTCCGACGTCTTCCTGGTGCCCAGCCAGTCTGCGATCAGCAGTCGGCTCGACGTGTCCCTCGCGCCGGGAGACGGCACCGCGGCCACGATCCCGATCGTCTCGGCCAATATGAACTCGGTGACCGGTCCCCGCCTGGCGGCATCTCTCGCCCGGCGTGGCGGCCTCGGCGTGTTGCCGCAGGACATGCACCTGCAGGACCTGGATGCGGCCATCCGCTGGGTGAAGTCGCAGCCCGTGCAGTACGACACCCCGTTCGTGTTCGCCCCCGACGCCACCGTGGCCGACGCGCTGCGCCAGGTCCCGCCGGTCACCGGTCAGGGCCTGGTCATCCACGACGGTGACGATACCTACCTGGGCTGCATCGACGCGGCCAGGCTCGCCTCGGCGTTACCGGACGCCCGCCTGGGCGATCTGCTGCACGGCCCGCTCACCTCCCTCGACGCCGAAGACATCGACGGGCCGCGCAGCGCTTTCGACGTGATGACGGCCGCCGACCTCGACTTCGCGCCGGTGTTGCTGCGCGGCAAGCTGATCGGCACGCTCAGCCGCAAGAGCGCCCTGCGCTCCACGCTGTACCAGCCGGCCGTCGATGCGTCCGGCCGGCTCCTCGTCGCCGCCGCCGTCGGGATCAACGGCGACGTCGCCGCCAAGGCCCGCGCGCTCGCCGCCGCCGGCGTCGACGTGCTGGTGCTCGACACCGCGCACGGCCACCAGGCCGGCATGATCCGCGCGCTGCGCACGGTTTCGGAGCTCAAGCTCGGCATCCCCATCGTGGCCGGCAATGTGGTCACCGCCGACGCCGTCGAGCACCTCGTCGGCGCCGGGGCGAACATCATCAAGGTGGGCGTCGGGCCCGGCGCCATGTGCACCACCCGGATGATGACGGCCGTGGGTCGCCCGCAGTTCTCCGCCGTGATCGAGACCGCCGAAGCCGCCGGCAAGCTCGGCGCACACGTCTGGGCGGATGGCGGGGTGCGCTACCCGCGCGACGTGGCGCTCGCGCTCGCCGCCGGGGCCGCGTCGGTGATGATCGGGTCCTGGTTCGCG
Source organism: Cryobacterium zongtaii (assembly GCF_002909375.1). Classification (GTDB taxonomy): domain Bacteria; phylum Actinomycetota; class Actinomycetes; order Actinomycetales; family Microbacteriaceae; genus Cryobacterium; species Cryobacterium zongtaii. Next base: position 122,833 of record NZ_PPXD01000018.1, on the reverse strand, counting down.
GGCACCATCGAAGCGCCGGGCACCCTGGACACCGACGCATCCGGCGCCCTCTACAAGGAGAGCTGGGGCATGGCATCGACCAAGGCCGTGCAGCAGCGCTTCGACAGGCTCGACGCCTACGAACTGGCCCGCAAAACCCTGTTCGCCGAGGGCATCTCGTCCTCGAAGATCTACCTGGACCCGTTGCGTCCCTCGCTCGAAGACCTGCTCGACATGATCACCTCCGGGGTGCGCAGCTCGTTCACCTACGCGGGGGCGGCCAGCGTGGCCGAATTCCACGACCGGGCGAAGGTCGGAATCCAGTCCGCAGCCGGCTACGAAGAGGGCAAGGCGCTCGTGGTTTCCTGGTAACGCAGGCGTGCTACCGCACAGGCAGCCCCGGTATAGTTGACCCTCTAATGGACGACCCCCCTTCTGCGAATTCACCCGACCATAAACCCTCGCCCGTGACCCGCGGCGGTGCTGCCCGTGTATGAGTGGATCATGCTCGGGATCGGCCTGATCCTGACCCTGGGCACGGGCCTGTTCGTGGCCAGCGAATTCGCGCTGGTCAACCTCGACCGATCCGACCTCGAGGCGCGCCGCGACCGCGGGGAAACCCGCCTGGCGATGACCATCGCCGCGCTCAAGATCACCTCGACGCACCTCTCCAGCGCCCAGCTGGGTATCACCCTGACGACCCTGCTCACCGGGTATGCGCTGGAGCCCGCGATCAGTTCCCTGCTCGCGGGACCGCTGGGCCTGGTCGGCATCCCCGAGCCCGCGGTGCCGGTGGTGGGATCGGCCGTCGCCATCGTGCTCGCGACCCTGGTCTCGATGATCGTCGGTGAGCTCGTGCCCAAGAACTTCGCCCTGGCGCTGCCGATCCAGACCGCCAAGGTCGTCATCCCGTTCCAGACCGTGTTCACCACGGTGTTCAAGCCCGCGGTCACCGTGCTGAATGAAAGCGCCAACGGCCTCCTCCGGATGGTCGGCATCGAACCCAAGGAAGAGATCTCCGGGGCCCGCACTGCCGAGGAACTCTCCTCGCTCGTGCGCCGGTCCGCCAGCGCCGGCCTGCTCGAGGCCGACACGGCGACCCTGCTGCACCGCACCCTGCTGTTCTCCGGGCACACCGCATCCGACGTGATGACCCCCCGCCCCCGGCTCGCCAGCATTCAGCGCAACGCCAGCGCGCAGGCCGTCATCGACCTCACCAGGCAGACCGGCTACTCCCGCTTCCCCGTCATCGACGAGAGCGCCGACGACGTCGTCGGAATCGTCCACGTCAAGCAGGCCGTGGCCGTACCGCGCAAACGACGCTCGGACGTGCCGGTGTCGGCCCTGCAGTCCGAAGCACTGCGCGTGCCGGAGACTATGAAGCTCGACGGGTTACTCGGCGAGCTGCGGGGCCGCGGCTTCCAGATGGCCGTCGTCGTCGACGAATATGGCGGAACCGCCGGCGTCGTCACCCTGGAGGACCTGGTGGAGGAACTCGTCGGCGAGGTCGCCGACGAGCACGACCGCACCAGGGCCGGCATCGTGCGCTCGCAGGGCTCCCTGACCTTCCCCGGCATGTTGCGGCCGGACGAGCTGCACGAGCGGGCCGGCCTGACCGTGCCAGAGGACGGCCCATACGAGACCGTCGCCGGCTACGTGATGAGCGAACTCGGCCGGCTGCCCGTCGTCGGCGACCTCGTGCGCATCGCCACCGGTGAACTGCGGGTGGAACGGCTCGACGGCCGTCGCATCGACCGCTTGCGCTACACCCCTGACCCTGTCGAACCCGGCGCGCCCGCGACCGGCGCCGTGCGCACCATCCAGAAGGCACCAGTGACCACTTCATCACAGACCAAGCGGGTGAGCGGCCGATGAACGACTGGGCCGGACTCGGCTGGCTGTTCGTGCTGCTGCTCGGCAACGCGTTCTTCGTCGCCGCCGAATTCGCCGTGATCTCAGCGCGCCGCTCCCAGATCGAACCCCTCGCGGAGGCCGGCAAGCGCAGCGCCAAGACCGCGCTGTGGGCCATGGAGCATGCCACGCTGATGCTGGCGACCTCCCAGCTGGGCATCACGGTGTGCTCGCTGCTGATCCTGAACGTGTCGGAGCCGGCGATCCACCACCTGCTGGAGATCCCGCTGAAGCTCACCGGGCTCCCCGAAGAGGCCATCGGCACCATCGCGTTCATCATGGCGCTGCTCATAGTGTCGTACCTGCACGTCGTCTTCGGCGAGATGGTTCCCAAGAACCTCTCATTCTCGATCCCCGACCAGGCCGTCCTGATCCTGGCCCCGCCGCTGGTGTTCTTCGGCCGCCTCGTCAAGCCCGTCATCGTGGCCCTGAACTCCACCGCCAACGGCGTGCTGCGCCTGTTCGGTGTTGCACCCAAGAACGAGGCTACGAGCACTTACACCCTCGACGAGGTGGCAACCATCGTCACGCAGTCCACCAGGGAGGGCGTGCTCAGCGACGACTCCGGCGCGCTGTCAGCGGCGTTCGAGTTCACCACCAAGACGGCCAAGGACATCGCCGTGCCTCTGGACCAGCTGGTCACCCTGCCGGAATCGGCCACCCCCGCCGACGTGGAGAAGGCCGTCACCCGGCACGGATTCTCGCGCTACGTGCTCGACTACGAATCCGGCGAGCCCAGCGGTTACATTCACCTCAAGGACGTGCTCGGCCTGGACGTCGACCCGGTCGACCCCGTCGACACCGGCAGGACCGGCTACACCGACCCGATCCCGGCCAAGCTGATCCGCCAACTGGTGTCGATCTTCGAGGACACCGACCTCGAGGATGCCCTGGCCACCATGCGCCGCTCCGGCGCACACCTGGCCCGCACCTTCACCGTCACCGGTGACGCCACCGGAGTGCTGTTCCTGGAGGACATCATCGAGGAGCTCGTCGGCGAAGTGCAGGACGCCACCCGCCGGCTCTAGGTCAGGCCGTTGCCAGCGCCGGCAACGCCGCGAGGATGCTCGTGATGACGCCCTCATCCAGGTTCGACGGAGCCTGGTGCCTGGCCCGCGCGCGGATGCTCGGGTGGCCGTTGGCGACGGCATAGGAGTGCCCGGCGGCGTCGAGCATCTCGGCGTCGTTCAGGTAATCGCCGAAGGCCATGGTCTGCTCCCGGCTGATGCCCAGGTGCTGCTGCAGACGGATGAGCGCCGTGCCCTTGTTGGCTCCCGGCCGCATGATGTCGACCCAGTTGGCGCCGGAGACGACAACATCGGCGGCCAGGTCGAGGGCGCGAACGGCCGGTCCGGTGCGGGTCTCGGCGCGGCCGGCGTCGAAGATCGCCAGTTTGAGCACGTCATCGTCCGCGGCGGCCACCGTGACATCGGCGACCGTTGCCAGGGCCGCGTAGTACGGACGCACCTGCGCGACGAAAGCCTCATCGGTCCGTTCGATGTACGCGGACCTGGCCCCGCACACCACGATGCCCAGGTCGGCGCCGGCGGCGGCCTGGGCCCGCACCCACTCGACGACCGGGGCGATGATCGATCCGACGACGGGTTCGATGGCGATGCTGACGCCGTCCCGCACAATGTTGGTGCCGTTCTCGGCGATGTAGACCAGCCCGTCCCGGTCGCCGAAGACGGCCTGCAGCGTCTGGTACTGACGCCCGCTTGCCGGGGAGAACAGGATCCCGGCCGCCAGGATGCTCTCCAGCAGCGGCCAGAAGCGCTCGGGGACCGCTCCGTCGGCGTCGAGCAGGGTGCCGTCCATGTCGCTGGCGATCAGGCGGATGTCGGTCGGCCGGCTGGTGGCGGTCTCACTCGGGTGGGTCATTCGGTCCAGCCTAGTTCTTCTCGCCCGGCGACGACCGGGCCCCCTCGTGGGCCTGGGGCACCCGGCGTACCCTGACAGGCATAGCTGGAAAGCGAGGACACACTCATGTTGAGTCAACTGGAAACCGTGGCGGTCCTGCCCGCCAGGGACATCAAGCGGGCCCGGTCCTTTTACACCGACAAGCTCGGCCTGGAGCCCACCGACGTCCGCGAGGGCGAGATGCGCTTCCGCACCCCCTCCGGCGGGTCGGTGCTGGTGTACGAAACCGAGAACGCGGGCACGGCCAAGAACACGGCCCTGATCTGGATGGCCGACGACGTCGACGCCGAGGTCGCCCGGCTGAGGGAGGCGGGGGTGGTGTTCGAGGAGTACGACCTGCCCGGCCTGAAAACCGAGAACGGCATTGCCACCACCGACCAGGAACGTGCCGCCTGGTTCAAGGACTCGGAGGGCAACATCCTCTGCGTCGCCCAGGAGGTATAGGTCGCTAGACCGCCGGCCAGGCTGCCCTGGCGTACTGGCCGGGCCAGTAGTCCAGTGGCACGCCCAGCTCGGCGGCGGCGCGGAGGGCGAAGTGCGGGTCGCGAAGGAACTCGCGGCCGAGCATGACGGCATCCGCCGCGCCGGAGGCAACGATGTCGTTAGCGTGTGCGGCTGTCGTGATGAGCCCGACGGCGTTGACCGGTACGGCGGCAGTGGCCTTGACGAATTGCGCCAGGGGAACCTGGTACCCGGGAGTCAGGGGAATCTGCACGCCGGTGACGTTGCCGCCGGAGGACACGTCGAAGAAGTCGGCCCCGGCCTGGGCGGCCCACCCGGCGACGACGGCGGTCTCCTCCACACTCCAACCGTCGACTGTGTAGTCGGTGGCGGAGAACCGCACCAGTAGCGGAATACTCTCGCCGACCTCGGCCCGGACGGCCTTCACCACGCGCAGGAGCAGGCGGGCCCGGTTCTCCAGTGAGCCGCCGAACTCGTCGGTGCGCTGATTGCTCAGCGGGGACAGGAACTGGTGCAAGAGGTAGCCGTGGGCGGCGTGCAGTTCCAGGACGTCGAAGCCGGCGACGATGGCGCGTCGAGCGGCCGTGACGAAGTCGGCGACGACGGTATCGATGCCCGCGTGGTCGAGTGCCATCGGTGCCGCGTAGCCGGGGAAGGCGATGGCGGAGGGCCCCAGCGTCGGCCAGCCGCCCTGGTCGGCGGGCACGCTGCCGTGCAGGCTGGTGCCCCAGGCCGGCCAGGTGGACGCCTTCCGGCCGGCGTGGGCGAGCTGGATGCCGGCGGTGGCGCCCTGCCCGTGCAGATAGTCGACGATGTGCGCCCAGGCGGACGCCTGGGTGTCGTTCCAGATCCCGGTGTCCCGGTCGGTGATGCGGCCCTCCGGGCTGACGGCGGTGGCCTCGGTGACGATCAGCCCGGCGCCGCCCGCGGCCATCGAGCCCAGGTGCACCAGGTGCCAGTCGGTCGGCACGCCGTCCCGCTCGATGACGGAGTACTGGCACATCGGCGCGACCCAGAGCCGGTTGCGAATGACAACCTCGCGCAGGCTGATCGGGTCGAACAGGGAGACCGCCGCGGCGGAATCGGCTGCGGCGGGGGCGAGGACGGTGCTGATATCGGACACCGAAACAACCTATCGTGAGTGCATGGCGAAACCTCGACGATGGCTGGAATGGGAGGCCGCCCAGGCCCGCGACTGGATCGCGGTGCCGCAGGCGACCGATGACAAGTACAGCCGCGGCGTGCTGGGCGTGCGCACGGGTTCCACCGAGTACCCGGGCGCGGCGGTGCTCGGTGTGGAAGCCGCGAGCCGCACCGGGGTGGGCATGCTGCGCTACCTCGGTCCCCGCCGGGTCGGGACCCTCGTGATGCAGCGCCGTCCGGAGGTGGTGACGGTCGACGGCCGGGTGCAGGCCTGGCTGCTCGGCTCGGGCATGGACGCCGGCAGCCGCAGCCCGGAGACCACCAAACAGCTGCAGAAGGCGCTCCGTCAGGGTCTGCCGACGGTGCTCGACGCCGGCGCGCTCGATTTGGTCGGTGCCGGCACCGGCCCCCGGCTGATCACCCCGCACTACCGGGAACTGGCCGCTCTGCTGGGCCGGTCCGGCGAGAATGTCACCGTCGACGACATCGCCGGTGAGCCGGGGGAGTGGGCGATCCGCGCCGCCGTCCTGCTCGATGTCACGGTGCTGGTGAAGGGCAGCGTCACCCACCTGGCCTCACCGTCCGGTATCCGCCTGACGGTATCCGGCGCCCCCGCCTGGCTGGCGACGGCCGGTTCCGGTGACGTGCTGGCCGGCATCCTCGGTGCCCTGCTGGCCACGAACAGCGGGCGTATCCAGGCGGATGCCGACGCGCTCGCCGCGCTCGCCGCCACGGCCGCATTCGTGCACGCGGCGGCGGCGCACCGGGCGTCCGGCGGTGGCCCGATCGTGGCGCTCGACGTGGCCCTGGCCGTTCCGGCGACGATCGCGGCGCTGCTGGCCTGACCCGGCGGCGCCGGGGGAGTGTGCCGCAGCGGAGTGTGCCACAGTGGAGCGTGCCTGAATTCCTGCGCCGCCCCGCCCTGCTGTGGTGCGGCTTCGCGATCGTGCACGCGGTGCTCATCATTCTGAACCTCAGCGGCATCGGCTGGCCACTCGGCGACGTGGAACGGGTGTACCTGGGTTGGGCCGAGGCCACGACATCCGGCGCCGTCAGCCTGGGCATCAACACCGACTTCGTCTACCCGATCCTGGCCCTCGCCCCGATTCTCGCATCGCTGGTCTTCGGCGCCGGGCCGTACGCGCTCACCTGGCTCGGCCTGGTGACCGTGCTCAACGGGGTCGCCTTCGCCGCGCTCACCGGTCGCCGGCCGGGTCCGGCGGCAGCCCTGGCCGCCTGGTGGTGGCTGCTGTTCCTGCTGCTGCTGGGCCCCATCGCGTTGGCCAGGATCGACTCCGTGACCGTACCGCTGGCGATTCTGGGCCTGCTCTGGCTGCGCAGCCGGCCGTTCTGGGGAGCGGTGCTCCTGACCGTCGCCACCTGGGTCAAGGTCTGGCCGGTCGCGGCGATCATCGCGCTGGTGGTGGCCTCGAGGCGGCGCTGGCAGGTGCTGGCCGCCTTCGCCGGCACCTCCGCCCTGATCATCGGAGCGGCCCTCGCCGCCGGCAGCGGGGTCACGATCCTCAGCTTCGTGACCGAGCAGACCAACCGGGGGATCCAGATCGAGGCGCCGGTGGCGTCCTGGTGGTTGTGGCAGTCGGCCCTGGGCATCCCCGGCGCCGTCGTGTACTACGACCAGCAGATCCTGACCTACCAGGTGATCGGTGCGGGCACCGACCTCGCGGCGGCGGTGCTGACCCCGCTTTTGGCACTCTGCGTCGGCGTGGTGCTGCTATTGGGCTGGCGCGCCCAACGCGCCGGTGCATCGGCCGATCTGCTGTTCCCGCCGCTGCTGCTGGCCCTGGTGCTCACCCTGATCGCGGTCAACAAGGTGGGCTCGCCGCAGTTCATCACCTGGCTGGCCGCCCCGCTGATCCTCGGCCTGGTCTCCTCCTGGCGAGCCTGGCGGGGCCCGGCGCTCACGGCCCTGGCGATGGCGGCGCTCACCCAGATCGTCTACCCGTACTTCTACAACGACCTGCTGGCCACCACCCCGGCCATGGTGCTGATCCTGTCGGTGCGCAACCTCCTGGAGCTGGTGCTGCTGGGCTGGATGCTCGTTCGCATCTGGCGGCTCGGCGCCGCCTCCGCAACACTGTCAGAGAGCACCGCCGCCAGTCCCGGTGCCACAACGCATCGCCCGATCCTCAAGGAGTAGTCATGCTCGTCGCATTCTCGGTCGCCCCCTCCGGCGGCCCCACCGATTCGGTGCACGATGCCGTCGCCGCTGCGGTGAAAGTCGTCCGCGAATCGGGCCTGCCCAACCACACCGATTCGATGTTCACCACCATCGAAGGCGATTGGGACGAGGTCTTCGCCGTCGTCAAGGCGGCGACGGATGCCGTCGGCGCGTTCGGCTCCCGGGTGTCGCTGGTGCTCAAGGCCGACATCCGCCCCGGCTATTCCGGCGAGCTCACCGCCAAGCTGGACCGCCTCGAGGCGGCTATGGATGAGGCCGGCGGAGCATCCTGACACCGGCCTGGCGCCGCCGCGTCACCGTCCAGACACGACCGCCCCGTAGTCTGGATTGATGCCCTCACTCTCTGACGGGTCGACGCGCCTGTCGCCGACGCGCGTTCGCCTCGCCCTCCTGGCTCTCGCCCTCGGCGGCTTCGCGATCGGCGCCACCGAGTTCGTCGCCATGGGACTGCTGCCCAATCTGGCCGCCGACCTGCTGCCCGGCCTCTACGCGTCGTCGCCTGATGCCGCCAACGCCCAGGTCGGCTGGCTCATCTCCGCATACGCTCTCGGTGTCGTCGTCGGGGCGCCCACGATCGCCGCGGCCGCGGCCCGGTGGCCACGCAAACAGCTGCTGCTCGTTCTGCTGGCCTGCTTCACCCTGGCCACCATCGCTTCCGCGCTGCTGCCGACCTTCGGCCTGGTGCTGGTGGCCCGGTTCGTCGCCGCCCTGCCGCACGGCGCCTATTTCGGCATCGCGTCGCTGGTCGCCGCCGAGCTGATGGGCCCGGGCAAGCGGGCACGCGGTGTCGCGATCGTGCTCTCCGGCCTCACCATCGCCAACGTCATCGGCGTGCCCTCGATCACCTGGCTCGGCCAGGTTGCGGGCTGGCGGGTCGCCTACATAGCCGTGGCCGCCCTCTTCGCGGTGACCTTCGTCGCCGTGATCGTGGCCGTGCCGTTCCAGGCCGGGAACCCCGGCGCCACCATGCGCAACGAGCTGCGCGCCTTCGGGCGCCTGCAGGTCTGGTTCGCGCTCCTGATCGGCGCCGTCGGGTTCGGCGGTCTGTTCGCTGTCTACACCTACGTGGCCCCGCTGGTGATCGAGGTCACCGGGCTGCCTGCTCTCGCGGTGCCGCTGGTGCTCGTCGTGGTGGGCCTGGGAATGACCGTGGGCAACTTCGCCGGCGGCGTGTTCGCCGACCGCAGTGTGCGGCGCAGCATGTACGCCTTCTTCGCCATCATGCTCGCGGCCCTGCTGCTGCTTGCCTTCTCCGCGCAGCACCTGGCCGGGCTGCTGACCGGGGTGTTCCTGGTCGGCGCGTCGGCGGCGGCGCTGTCGCCGACCATCCAGACCCGGCTGATGGATGTCGCACACGACAGCCAGTCGATCGCCGCGGCCCTCAACCACTCGGCGCTCAACCTCGGCAACGCGCTCGGCGCGTTTCTGGGCGGCATCGTCATCGCGGGCGGGCTGGGCTATCTCGCCCCGATCTGGGTCGGGTTCGGCCTGAGCGTGGTGGGGTTGGCGCTGGCCGTTGTCACCTTCGCGATCGACAGGGTCCGTCGCAAGCGGGGTCAGCACGTACCGTACGGCACCGCACTGATCACGGTGGTCGGCACGGACTGAGCGCCGCGCCGACCCGGCCGGTGGCGTTCTAGTCGGACTGCAGCAGGATGCCGTCGTGGATGGCGCGCTTCCGTAGGGCCACCTTGGTTCCGACATCAAAACCGGCAAGACGGTACTTCTCGCGGATCCGCTTGAGGTACGACTTCGCCGTCTCCTCGGAGATGCCCAGCTGGTGGGCGACGGCCTTGACCGGCTCACCGGCTCCGTACAACGCCATCACCCGGCGTTCCTGGGCGCTCAGCCGCGGCGAGCTGCCGGCGGCTCCGGCGTGCAGGGCGAGGTCGAGTTCGGCGGAGATGTAGGACTCGCCGACGTTCGCGGCGTGGATGGCTTCAACGATGGTGCTGGCCTCCTCGGTCTTGACGAGGTAGCCGAGAGCGCCGGCGGCGAGGGCCTCGCGCACGAGAGCCGGCTCGGAGTAGGTGCTCATCAGCACGGTCTTCACCCCGGCCGTCTTGAGGGTGGAGATCTTCAGCGAGACCGGGATGTTGTCCTTGAGGTCCAGGTCGAGCAACACCACATCGACCGGGAACTCCGGGTGGGTGAGAAGCTCGGGCCAGGTGGTCACGGCGGCCACCATGTTGATGTCGTCCGCGGCGCCTCTGATCCACTCCGTCAGCGCTCCCAGGAGCATCCGGTGGTCGTCGACCAGGGCCAACCGGATGGGATTGTCGATGAGCGTCGCTGCTGTGTTCGTCACTGCTACCTCCTGTTGCATTTTTCCCTGTCGGAGCATCCCGGGCCAACCGGCCCGGTCACGCGTCCGCAGGATTGTCAATACTGCATTCGATGTCGACGTGGAGATGTCCACTGCGCACCGAATCGATATGAGGGCCCACTACTCGGATAGCTTGCCATGTCTCCGGGTCCACCCGTCGACGAGGCACCCCCTCGATGATCATTTTGATCGGAAACCGAAGCATTTCACCGATAATATGGCCGTTGGTACGGCCAAAAGGTCCGAAAACCAGCGAAACCGTCGGTTCGGCACCGTCGGTGTCGCTGATCAGGAGCCAGATGGCCAGCAACAGCGCATCGCGCTGAGCCGGCGAGAGCTGACCGGCCAACCCTGACGGGTCATCGAGATTGACGGCGGGGCCGAGGAACTCGGATTCGGTGAGGGCGTGGTGCAGCCAGGTCTCCCGGCGGCCCTCGATGAGGTGCAGTCGCAACTGGGTGGCGAGCATCGCCGCCGCCGCCGATTTCGCCGAACTGAGCGGCAGGGCGGTGCGTCCGGTGGCGACGTCGTCGAGCAGGGTTTCGGCGTCGAGGTCGATGCGGGCCAGCTCCTCGGATGCGAGCATGCCCACGGCGGAGGACGGCTGGCTGATGGTGCTCTGCACCAGCACCAGGTCCAACTCACGCTGCACGATGCGGCGGAAACCGCGCACGACCGACGCCCCGATCAGCGGCGGGAACACGCACAGGCCGATGGTCAGGATGGCCGGCGCCATCAGCTCGGGGTCGTAGCGTGCCGCGGTGACCGAGCCCGCCGCGATCACGGCGCCGAGGACCAGCGTCGCGGCAACGATCTCCCGTCCGCGCCGCACCGAGACCAGCATGGCAAGCAGGGCGCCGACAGCGGCGGCGGCGGTGGGATAGGTGCCCGCGGCGGTGCCCTGACCGTACCCGGCCAGGTCGAGCCCGACGACGACCTCGCCCAGGGCAAGCACGGCGAGGAACAACCAGGTCGGCATCCGGTCGGGCAGCCTGTTGACGAGGATCAGCGTCACGACGGCCGCGAGCAGCAGAACGATCCAGGCCGCCAGGGTCGGCAACGGGTTCGGATATCGCTCCCACTGGCTCGCGAACCGCCACAGCAGGAACACGGCGAAGAACCCGCTGCTCAGGGAGATGCCGAAGCCGAGGTGGCGGCTACCGAGCCCGGTGCGGTTGGCCAGGGTGGTTTGAACGGTGCGCTGCGGCCGGCGAAAGGTGCGGCGTCGCTCGTCGCGTTGGTCGTCGAGCAACTGCTTGTGCGCTCGGGCCGACGAGCTGCCGGAGTGCGGCGGTGCCGGGGTCGCCGCCGATGTCACTTGGGCACCTCGAGCACGACGGTGGTGCCAGAGCCCGGGGAGGAGAACAGGCGTGCGCTGCCGCCGACGTCGCGAAGGCGGGCCACGACGGACTCGGCGAACCCGAGCCGTTCGGTGCCGACGGCGCTGAGGTCGAACCCCCGACCGGCATCCGTCACCATGGCGCGCACCGTCGTGTCGTCGTCGGAGATCGTGACGTCGGCCCTGGTGACGCCGGAGTGCCTGCGCACGTTTTCGAGGCACTCGCCGAGGGCGAGAAGGAACGAGTCGAGAACGTCGCTGGGCAGCAGCACCTGGCCGCTGCCGTGCCAGTCGACCTCGAGTCCCATCCGGCCGAAACGCTGCTTCACCGACTCGAGGGTGCTGCCGAGCATCGACGTGTTGGACGGTTCCAGCGTGTAGACCCCGGAACGGCTGGGGGTGGGCAGCGCGCCCAGACGTAACTGGCGGAGCAGACGGGCGTCATCGCCGGATTGTTGTCGCAGAGCGGCGGGGCTGACGCCCACACCCGAATGCGCCAGGAGGGTGAGGGTGGCCAGCACGGTGTCGTGGAGCAACCTGGCGCCCTGCCGGCGTTGCGCTTCGAGTTCGCTGGCATGACGTTCGGCCTGGTGGGCGCGCCCGATCGCGGCGACCCGCTGCAGCACCCGGGGCACGCTCTGCGCAATCCACCAGCCGCCCAGGGACAGGGCGGCCCAGCCGCACACGGTCAGGACCAGGGGCAGCACCGACCCGCCAGACGAGATGGTGACGAACGCCACCCCGGCCACGGTCATGCCGAACGACCCGAACAGGATGAGCTGGCGTCCGGGGCCGACGACGAGCACCGGCGCGACACAGCTGGCCGCGCCGGCAGCCAGGGTGGCGATCAGGGCCTCCTCGACGGGGTTGAGACCGACATCAACCCTGGCGGCCAGCCCGACGACGAGGATGACGGCGTTGCTCAGCAGCACGATGCACACCGCCCAACGGAGTGCGCCGCTCTGACCGAGGACGTATTGGCACCCGACCATCAACAGGATCAGGGACCCGGCGAACAGGACCACGGGCATATCGAGCCCGCCCGGCACGGCCAGGTAGGCCAGCGACGTCACCGAAGCGGTCAGCCCGGTTATCCGGGCGGTCCGACGAAGGACGCGATCACGCTCTCTGGCAATACGTGGCATGGCTGCAGTACTCCTCATGAGTGCCCTATCCGTCACCTTATCGGCCCCGGTGGCGGATTTACGGCTGTTGACGTGGACTTTCTTTCCGGCGCAGAAGCAGGTGCAGAACCACGCCGCTGACCAGGGCCATGGCCACCGCCATGAACATCCCGGCGAGAACCCCGATGAGCAGGATGAGCGCGCCGGGCTGGCCCGGCTGCCACAGCGGTGTGGCCACGGCGAAGAACACGGCCAGGCCGGCGCCCCAGGCGGCGGCGCTGCCGAGTATCCACCAGCCGGCACCCCTGAGGTGCCGACGGAGCTCGAACCACTGGGCGAAGCCGAGAGCGCACAGCAGCACAGTGGCGAGCAGGATTCCGGCGGTGAATTGGGCTGCTGCCGGCCAGCGCTGCCAGACCTCGGCCCACTCGGCGGGCAACAGCCCGATGAACCAGGCCGCGGCGCCGGCGATGGCCGTGGCGCCGACCCAGCGGCGGCGGTTCAGTGCCGGCACCCGGCTGCGGAGCACGGTCGCCTGCGTCCAGCCGAGCACGGTGCCTTCGGCGGCGCCGGCGAAGATCAACGCCGGCGCCAGCACGGATGAACCGGCGAAGGTCAGCTGGGCCAGGGCCGGGACGAGGAACCCGACGCTTTCGCCGAGGCTGACCCACAGCAGCCAATTGCGTAGGAACCTGTCGGCACGATCGGGACCGCTGCGGGGCCGGGGGCCGGGGAGCGGCCTATCGACCGTCATGGGAAGCGACGGGGGCGGCCGGTGCGGGTGGTCCAGCCACGGCGGAGCCTGGATCGAGCGGGCCCTGATCGAGCCGGAACGGCGGGTACTCGTCGCGCATCAGCGCGGCATAGACGATCACCCTGTACAGCCAGCGGTTCAGTCCGATGACCAGATCGAAAATCCCGCGCCGGTAGCGTCCGCTGAAGAGCAGGATCACGGCGCCGATGAGGACCAGGATGCCCAGCAGCGAGAAACCGGTGCTGGTGGCGGTGGTCCAGCCGTTGTTGCCGCTCGCGGTCCAGCCCCAGCTGCCGCCGGTGAGGATCGCCACGATGAACAGGTGGGGAATCACCAGGAGCCACCACTTGACCAGGACCAGTCCGTGCGAGAGCCGGGCCGGATAGTCCACCTCGAGGTCGGCCGGATAGTCGGTGGCGGCGAGGGTGAACGGCGGGTACCTGTCGGTGCCGAGCGCGGAGTACGAGTAGAAACTCACCCGCCAGTTCCAGCGCAGCACGCCGACGCTGTAGTTGAAGATCGCCCGCGGGTAACGTCCGGTGAACAGGATGGCGAACCCGGCCACGATCGTGCCGATCCAGAGCCCGAACCAGAGGAAGAACAGCACGATGACGTGCGGGATGACCAGGATCCACTTGACCAGCCACAGCGCCCGCGAGACGTCGGGGTCGAGCCATCCGTTCAGTCGTGCGGGATAGTCGGCGCCCGGCCTGTCGGGGTCGGCGCCGGGCTGGCCGGTCGCACCGCCCGGTGCTGGCGTGGCGCCGCTGCGGCTGGAGGGCGCCGGACCGTTGCGGCCCAGGCCGATCACACCGAGGATCACCAGGATCAGCCCGATCACCAGGGTGATGATGCCGACCAGCAGCAGGGTGATCGCCGCGGGCGCCAGGAGACCTGAGCGCACACCGGCACTGACCTGCACGGCGACCGGGCTGCTGCCGTCGGCATTCATCACCACGACGGCCCAGGCCCCGGGCTGCACCGGCCAGGTGATCTCCTGGCTGCCGGGCCCGACTGCGCTGACGGTCCAGAAGTCCTGTTCGGCGGGCGGTTCGGGCCGGTCTGAGCCGGGAATGTCTGCGTACCGCGCGCGGAGCGGCGTGGATTCGATGCCGCGCACTTCGGTGTGTGCCACGTTCGCCAAGTAGCTGTCGACGTCGGCCTGCGGCGCGATGCCGAGAAACACCGGGTCGTCGTTGGCTCCCGTCGCCACCAACCGGATCCTGGCGATGTCCAGGTTCAGCGGCGGGGTCGTTCCCGTGGTCGTGACGGGACCGAGCGGAGGACTCGTCAGTGCGTAGGAGTTGGTGACGAGGGGCACCGTGCGGGTGGAGAAGTAGCCGTTTTCACCCTGCACGCCGGCGGCGACGGCGGCAACGGTGCCGGTGGCGGTCAGTCCGAAGCCGATCAGGGTCAGGATCGTGCCGATCAGCAACATGATGAGCGGGCCGGGTTTCATGGCGCCAGAGTTCTCCCGAACGCACTGCGTGTCAACCCTTCCGCGGTTCAGCCGAGCAGCCACCGGAGCTGGTCGCCGATGGCCTGGTCCTCGATGAGAAATCCGTCGTGACCGTAGCCGGACTCGATCACCACGGGGTCGCCGCCGCTCCCCAGTCCGGCCGCGATGACACGCTGGCCGTCCAGGGGGAAGAGCCTGTCGCTGTCGATGCCGACGACGAGGGTGCGGGCCGTGATGCGGGCCAGTGCGGCGTCGACGCCGCCCCGGCCACGTCCGATGTCGTGGGAGTTCATCGCCTCGACCAGGGTGATGTAGCTGTTCGCGTCGAACCGCCGGGTGAACTTGTTGCCGTGGAAGTCGAGGTAGGACTCCACGGCGAACCGGCCGTGCCCGCCCAGCGGGGTGATGTCGCTCTGCCAGCTGCGCTCGAACCGGGAGTTGAGTTCCGACGGGCTGCGGTAATTGAGCAGCGCCATCCGCCTGGCCAGGGCGAGGCCGCGGCTCGGGCCATCGCCGGGCTCGGCGTCGTAGTAATCGCCCGCACGAAAGAGCGGGTCGGTGCGGATGGCCTCGATCTGCACCGAATTGAGGGCGATCTGGTCGGCCGTCGTGACCGGCGGGGCGGCCAGGATGCCCAGCCGGGCCACCCGGCCGGAGTGTTCGATGCCCCATTCCAGCACGTGCATGCCGCCCATGGAACCGCCGACGATCCCGGCCCAGCGTTCGACGCCGATCCGGTCGCTGAAGGCCACCTGCGCCGCCACCTGATCGCGGATGCTCAGATACGGGAACCGGGGGCCCCACTCGGAGCCGTCCGGCGCGAGGGACGCCGGGCCGGTGCTGCCCTGGCAGCCGCCGAGCATGTTCGGCGCCACCACGAACCACCGGTCGGTGTCGATCGCGAGGCCCCGGCCGACGATGCCGCTCCACCAGCCGGCGGTCGGATGCCCGGCCGCCGGCGGGCCGACGACGTGGCTGTCCCCGGTGAGAGCGTGCAGCACCAGAACTGCGTTGTCGCCGGCCGGATTCAGCTCGCCCCAGCTCTCGTAGGCGATCCGCACGCCGGCCAGGTGCCCACCCGCCTCGAGGTCGAGGGCGCCGATGTCCACGAACCGACGGCCGCCCACAGGGTCACCGTCACGCCAGGCGCCCGTGACGGGCGGCTTACCCAGCAGGGAGCGCGCCTGCGCGTCGGTGACCAGGCTGGACGGGACGGTGTCCGCGGAGTATTGCCATTCCATACGGCTCCATTGTGGCCATGTTCGGCCGTGGCCGCCGATTGTTACGTCATGCGGGCGGGTGAACGTCGGCGAGCTCTACGCGTTCGCGCGGGACGCCGCGACCACGGCGCGGGCGGCGGCCAGGCCGGCCTCGAGGTCGGCCTGCAGGTCGATGACGTTCTCGATGCCCAGTGACAGGCGCACCAGGCCCGGCGTGACGCCCGCGGTGAGCTGCTGCTCCGGGGTGAGCTGGGCGTGCGTGGTCGACGCCGGGTGGATCACCAGCGAGCGCACATCACCGATGTTGGCCAGGTGGCTGAACAGGCTGAGGTTGTCCACCAGCGCGCGCCCGGCATCCACCCCGCCCTTGAGCTCGAACGACAGCACCGCGCCAACGCCCAGCGGGGCGTACTTGTTGGCGGCCGCGTACCAGGGGCTGGACGGCAGTCCCGCGTAGTTGACCGACGCGATGTCGGGGTGGCTCTCGAGGAACTCCGCGATGGTCTGCGCGTTGGACACGTGCCGTTCGATGCGGAGGCTCAGCGTCTCGATGCCCTGGATGAGCTGCCAGGCGCTCGCCGGGGCGATGGCGCTGCCGAGGTCGCGCAGCAACTGCACGCGGGCCTTGATGATGAACGCGAGGGCGTCGCCGACCGCGGTGGTGTAGCTGGCGCCGTGGTACGACGGGTCCGGTTCGGTCAGGCCGGGGAACTTCTCGACGTTGGCCGACCACTCGAACAGGCCGCCGTCGACGACGACGCCGCCGATGATGGTGCCGTGGCCGCCGAGGAACTTGGTGGCCGAGTGCACGATGATGTCGGCGCCGTGTTCGAACGGGCGGATCAGGTACGGCGTCGCGATGGTGTTGTCGACGATGAGCGGCACCCCGTTGGTGTGCGCCACCTCGGCGACCAGCGCGATGTCGAGCACGTTG
Source organism: Cryobacterium zongtaii (assembly GCF_002909375.1). Lineage (GTDB taxonomy): Bacteria > Actinomycetota > Actinomycetes > Actinomycetales > Microbacteriaceae > Cryobacterium > Cryobacterium zongtaii. The sequence goes on along the minus strand of NZ_PPXD01000018.1, from coordinate 106,062 downwards.
ATCTTGGGGTTGCCGATGGTCTCGGCGAAGAACAGCTTGGTATTGGGCCGCACCGCTCTGGCCCACTCCGCGGCGTCGTCCTGGTCTTCGACGAAGGTGGTCTCGATGCCGAGCTTGGCGAGGGTGTACTTGAAGAGGTTGTATGTGCCGCCGTAGATCGAGCTGGACGACACGATGTGGTCGCCGGCCTGGGCGATGTTGAGCACAGCGAAGGTCGACGCTGCCTGGCCGGAGGCCACCAGCAGGGCGCCGGTGCCGCCTTCGAGGGCGGCGACCCGTTCCTCGACCACGGCCTGAGTCGGGTTCTGGATGCGGGTGTAGATGTTGCCGAACTCTGCCAGCGCGAACAGGTTCTGGGCGTGTTCGGCGTTGTTGAAGACGTAGGAGGTGGTCTGGTAGATCGGCGTGGCCCGCGCGTTGGTCACCGGGTCTGGGCGGGCCCCGGAGTGGACCTGCTTGGTTTCGAACTTCCAGTCTGCGGAATCGCTCATGGGTCGGTCTCCCTGTTCGTGGTCGGGCCGGCAAGCCCGAGGAATCTACAGCGGCGGAACCAGACGCTCCGTTGCTCTGCTGCAACCATAGGCAGGGCTATGCCGCGCGACAACGGTTCGCGAAACACTACGTCATCTGCTGCCGGGCCCGTGCGGCAGCACGATGGTGCCCGTGTGGGTGGACGGCTCCTGCCTGAACAGCCAGCGCAGTCGCGGTTCCACCAGCGGCCGGAAAACGCGCCTCACGACGGGCAACGACAGCACCACCGAGATCAGGATGGCCAGCAGGATCACGGCCGGCAGCACCCAGGGCTGCTGCGGACCGTCGAGCACCCCGGTTTCCCGCAGCGGGTAGAGCAGGAAGGTGTGCAGCAGGTAGATGTACATGGTCGCGGCGCCCAGCGGTGTGAACCAGGTCGCCCGGCGCGGCATCAGCATGAGGAAGGCCAGGATGAACAGGAACGACGCCATCATCAGGCCCAGCCGGATGACCCCGGCCCAGAACTGGTCGTAGCCGAACTGCCAGTACGCCTCGTCGTACAGGGTGAAGCTCCGCAGCCGCAGGTCCCGCACGCCGATGATATTGACGGTGACGGCCAGGGCGAGGGCGCCGAAGAGGGCGATCGCGCCGGAACGCCAGCGCCAGACCGCGGCCGGGCGCAGGTGCATCCACCGGGCGGTGAGCGGCCACTGGCGCAGTTTCCAGCCGAACACGAAGAACGGCAGCAGCCCCAGCGTGCGTGACAACGAGAAGGTGCTGTCGATGTCACCGACGTAGCCGGCGCCCACCGAGATGGCGATGCTGATCAGCAGCGGATACCGCATCAGAACCAGGTAGGGCAGCGCCACCCGCCAGATGGCCAGGGCGATCAGGAACCAGAGGGTCCAGGACGGGGTGGAGTAGTCCACCTTGAGGGTGCCGCTGAGCGCCCACTCCACCAGCGTCCAGATGCTTTCGAAGATCAGGTACGGGAAGACGACGTCGGTGATCAGCCGGTGCATCTGGCGGGGGCCCGGCGGTCCTGACTTGGCGAAGTAGCCGCTGACGGCCACGAAAACCGGCACGTGGAACGCGTAGATGAACAGGTAGACGCCGTAGGCGGTGTCGGATTCGCCGATCAGCTTGAGTATCGCGTGACCGATCACCATCAGGGTGATGGCGATCCAGCGGGCGTTGTCCCACAGCGGTACGCGGCGCTTCGGCTTGTGCGGGCCGGCGTGGTGCGGGGTCTCTGTCGGCGAACTCATCGGGTCTATTCTCCGGGCAGAATGGGGCAATGGGCAAAAAAAGAGTCGTGGTCACTGGTGCGAGTTCGGGAATCGGAGCGGCGACGGTGCGCCTGTTCCGGGAGCACGACTGGGATGTGGTGGGCGTGGCCCGCCGGGCCGACAGGCTCGAGACGCTGGCCCAGGAGACCGGCGCGGCGGTGTTCGCCGCCGACCTCACCGTGCAGGCCGACGTCGACTCGTTGCGGGACTACCTCGCCGCCTCCGGCCCGGTGAACGCTCTGGTCAACAACGCCGGCGGCGCCAAGGGGCTCGACTCCGTCGAGGCCGGGTCGATCGACGACTGGGCCTGGATGTACGAGATCAACGTGCTCGCGCTGAAACGGGTCACCACCGCCCTGCTGCCGCTGCTGCGCGCCTCGATCGCCGCCGCAACGGATGCCGCGGCCGCCGGCGCTGCCGCGTCCGCCGACATCGTCAACATCACCTCGACCGCCGGGCACACGGCGTACATCGGCGGCGGCGGCTACAACGCCGCCAAGTTCGCCGCGCACGCCCTGACCGAGGTGCTGCGCTTGGAGCTCAGCGGCGAACCGATCCGGGTGATCGAGATCGCGCCCGGCATGGTGCAGACCGACGAATTCGGTCTGGTGCGCTTCGGCGGCGACCCCGAGAAGGCGGCCGCCGCCTACACCAACGTGGTGCACCCGCTCGTGGCCGACGACGTCGCCGCCACCATCCTGGCCGCCGTCGAACTGCCCGCGCACGTGAACCTGGACCTCGTCGTGGTCAAACCCGTCGCCCAGGCCTCCACCACCTTGGTCGCCCGCGGCCCGCTGCTGCCCCGCGTCTAAACCCACACCCGCCCCCAACTGTTGCCCGAACGGACAATTGCGCCCGGCGTACCGGGCGCAATTGTCCGCATCGGCCACAGTCGCGGCCTCGGGAATGGGAGCGGGAGCGGGAGCGGGGCTAGTGCTCGCTCGCCTTCTCGGCGCCGAACCCGGTGAGGGAGCGCACCGCCATCTCTGCGGCCAGCTTGGGGTCCTCCCGGCGGGTGCTGGTGACCGAGCCGAGCCAGCCGAGGAAGAAGCCCAGCGGGATCGAGATGATGCCCGGGTTGTTCAGCGGGTAGATCGCGAAGTCCACACCCTCACCGAACATCGAGGTGGGTGTGCCGGAGAACACCGGCGAGAACACGATCAGCAGAATCGCCGACCCCAACCCGCCGTACATGCTCCACAGGGCCCCGCGGGTGGTGAAACCGCGCCAGAACAGCGAGTACAGGATGGTGGGCAGGTTGGCGCTCGCCGCGACGGCGAAGGCCAGCGCCACCAGGAAGGCGATGTTCTGCCCCTGCACGCCGATGCCGCCGGCGATGGCGAGGATGCCGATCACCACGACGGTGCGCCGGGCGATCTTGACCTCGCCGTCCGGGTCACCCTTGCCCTTCTTGATCACGCTGGCGTAGATGTCGTGCGCGAACGAGGTGGCCGCGGTGATGGTGAGACCGGCGACCACGGCGAGGATGGTGGCGAACGCGATGGCCGAGATGAAGCCCAGCAGCAGCGGGCCGCCCAGCGCCAGCGACAGCAGCGGCGCCGCGGAGTTCACTCCGCCGGGCGAAGCGAGAATGGTGTCCGCACCCACCAGGGCCGCGGCGCCGAAGCCGAGCACCAGCGTGAACAGGTAGAACGCCCCGATCAGGAAGATCGCCCAGACCACCGAGCGTCGGGCCTCCTTGGCGCTGGGCACCGTGTAGAAGCGCATCAGCACGTGCGGCAGGCCCGCGGTGCCGAGCACCAGGGCGATGGCCAGGGAGATGAAGTCCAGCGGGTTGCCGCCGTACTGCAGGCCGGGCGCGAGGATCGACTCCGCCGGGGTGACCGAGGCGTTCGCGACGGCGGCATCGAGCAGGGTGGACAGGTTGAACCCGTTGATCACCAGCACCCACACCGTCATGGCGCCAGCGCCGATGATGAGCAGGAACGCCTTGACGATCTGCACCCAGGTGGTGCCCTTCATGCCGCCGATCAGCACGTACATGATCATCAGCCCGCCGACCACCGTCACCACGATGGATTGGCCGAGCTTGTCGTTGATGCCCAACAACAGCGAGACGAGCCCGCCGGCGCCGGCCATCTGCGCGAGCAGGTAGAAGAAGCACACCGCCAGGGTGGTGGTGGCCGCGGCGACGCGCACCGGCCGTTGGGCCAGCCGGAAGGAGAGCACATCCGCCATGGTGAACTTGCCGGTGTTGCGCATCAGCTCGGCCACCAGCAGCAGGGCCACCAGCCAGGCCACCAGGAAGCCGATCGAGTAGAGGAACCCGTCGTAGCCGTTCACCGCGATGGCGCCGACGATGCCGAGGAACGATGCCGCCGAGAGGTAGTCGCCGGCGATCGCGAAGCCGTTCTGGGGCCCGGTGAACGAGCGACCGCCGGTGTAGTAATCGGCGGCGGTGCGGTTGTTGCGGCCGGCCCGGATCACGATCACCAGGGTGACGGCCACGAAGGCCAGGAAGATCGAGATGTTCAGGACCGGGTTGTTCTCCGTGGGCTCGACCGCGGCGGCGACAGCGGTCAGGCTCATTCCCAGGGCGCTCATGCGGCGACCTTCGCTTCGAGCTCGGCGCGGAGCTCTGCGCCCAGCGGGTCGAGCACCCGGTTGGAGAAGGCGACATACCAGATGGTGATGGCGAACGTCGTGACGAACTGGCCGAGGCCGAGCACCAGGCCCAGGTTGATGCTGCCGAAGACCGGCCGCGCCATCACATCGGGCAGGTAGGCCGCCACAAGCACGTACGCGAAGTACCAGACCAGGAAGAACACCGCCATCGGCACCACGAACCTCCGGCGCCGGCGTTGCAGGTTGACGAAGCGGTCGCTGGTCTCGAAGGCGACATAGTCGATCGAGTCCTCCGGCCTGGTGTCGTTCAGTGATTCCTTCATGGGGCTCCTTTGCTCCGGTGAGATGGGTGGATGTTAGTCGGTTGGTGGGGGCCGGACAGCTAGGGCGAGCGCGTCGAGCACGGCGGGGTCTTCGATGGTGGGCGGGACCTTGTACGGCTCGCCGTCGACGATCTGGCGGATGGTCTTGCGCAGGATCTTGCCTGAGCGGGTCTTGGGCAGCCGGTCCAGGATTCTCACGTCGCGGAACGCCGCCACCGGGCCGATGTGCTCCCGCACCAGGTTGACCAGCTCGGCCGTGAGCAGATCGTGGTCGACCACAGAGCCGGCCTTGAGGGTGACGAAACCGGCCGCCCGCTGGCCCTTGAGCGCGTCGTGCACACCGAGCACCGCGCACTCCGCAACGGCCGGATGCCGGGTGAGCACCTCCTCGAGGGACCCCGTGGAGAGCCGGTGGCCGGCGACGTTGATCACGTCGTCGGTGCGGCCCATCACGTAGAGATAGCCGTCGGCGTCGAGGTGCCCGGAGTCCCCGGTGGCGTAGTAGCCGGGGAAGGCGGTGAGGTAGGCGTCGACGAAGCGGTCGGCGCCGCCCCAGATGCCCAGCAGGGAGCCCGGCGGCAGCGGCAGCCGGATGACGATGTTGCCGTCCTTGCCCGGCTTGGTGATGGGTGCGCCCTTCGAATCAAGAATCGCGATGTCGTAGCCGGGCACCGGCACCGCGGTGGAGCCGGGTTTGGTGGGCAGCTCCTGGATTCCGCGCGGGTTGGCGCAGATGGCCCAGCCGGTCTCGGTCTGCCACCAGTGGTCGACGACCGGGCAGTGCAGGCCGTCGTTGACCCAGTGGAAGGTCTCCGGGTCGAGCCGTTCACCGGCCAGGAACAGCGCGGTGAGGCTGGACACGTCGTGGCGGGCCAGCTCGGCCAGGTCGGGGTCGACCCGGCGGATGGCCCGGATGGCCGTGGGGGCGGTGAACAACACATTCACCCTGTAGTCCGCCACGACGCGCCAGAAGGCGCCGGCATCCGGGGTGCCGATGGGCTTGCCCTCGTAGATGATCGTGGTGGCGCCGGCCAGCAGCGGTGCGTAGACGATGTAGGAGTGGCCGACCACCCAGCCGACGTCCGACGCCGCCCAGAACACGTCGTCGGGCCCGATGTCGTAGATGCCCCGCATCGACCAGGTCAGCGCAACGGCGTGACCGCCGTTGTCGCGGATGATGCCCTTCGGGTTTCCGGTGGTGCCGGAGGTATAGAGGATGTAGAGCGGGTCGGTGCTCGCGACGGTGACCGGGTCGGCCGGGGTGGCGGTGGCCTCCGCATCCGCCCAGTCCAGCCAACGCACGGCGGCATCGTCGGCGGGGTCCCCGGCGTAGTCGGCGGCAGATCCGTCGATCGTGGCACGGTCGCGCACGATGACGGTGTGCACCGAGCCGGCGCTGAGCTCGAGCGCCTTCTGCACCAAGGGGAGATACGCCACCGCCTTGCCGGGCTCCAGGCCGCCGGAGGCCGTGACGATCACCGCGGGCCGGGCATCGTCGATGCGCACGGCGAGCTCGCTGGCCGCGAAGCCGCCGAACACCACCGAATGCACGGCCCCGATCCGGGCGCAGGCGAGCATCGCCACGACGGCCTCGGGGATCATCGGCAGGTACACGATGACCCTGTCGCCCCGGCCCACGCCATTGGCCCGCAGCACCCCGGCGAACCTGGCGACCCGGTCGAGCAGGTCGCGGTAGCTCAGCCGGATGCGGGTGCCCGTCATCGCGGAGTCGTAGATCAGCGCCGTGTGATCGCCGCGGCCGGCCAGGACGTGCCGGTCGAGGGCGTTGTAGCTGGTGTTGAGGGTGCCGTCCGCGAACCAGGAGTAGTCAGTGGGGGAGCGCTCTGTCAGCGCCGTGGTCGGCGCGCTGACCCAATCGATGAGCCCGGCGGCCTGAAGCCAGAAGTCGTCGCGCTCGTCGATGCTCCGCCGCCAGACATCGCGGTAGCCCTGGGGGGTCGTGCGAGTGGTTCCAGTGTCTTCGATCATGGTGCGAACCTCTCCATTGAAGCTCTCATGTATACACAAGGTGCGGTTAGTCTTGCACACGCCGGGCAATAGGGGAATAGAATGCGCGTGTGTATACAGAGACCGTGAAGTCCGCACCGGAGCGGGCGAGCGACCGGGCCTACAGGGTGTTGCGTGACGAGATCCTCGACGGAGTCCTGCCGGCCGGCACGGTGCTGCTCGAGGTGGAACAGTCCGCCAGGCTCGGCGTCTCCCGCACCCCGCTGCGCTCCGCCGTGGCGCGGCTCGTGGCCGACGGTCTCGTCGCCGGCCGCAGCGGCCGGGGCTTCTCGGTCACCGAGATGTCGGTCGAGTCGATCAACGATCTCTACGAGCTGCGCGAGGCCCTCGAGGAGCGGGCCGCCACGCTGGCCGCGCGCCGCGATGACCGCACCGCGTTCGGGATGCTGCGCGACCGGTTCGTCGCCGCCCCGGCCCTGCTAGAGGCGGGCGAAGCCGGCATCCACGAGTACTACGCGCTGATCGACGAGTTCGACGCCGCCATCGACGCCGCCGTCGACAACTCCTTCCTGGTGGGCGCCCTGGTCACCGTGCGCACCCACCTGGCCCGCATCCGCCGGGTGGCCAGGGGAAACCCGGTGCGGCTTCGGGCCGCCGCGGCCGAACATCTGTTGATCCTCGACGCGATCATCGACGGCGATGCTGCTCTCGCCGCGCACGCCACCCACGTGCACCTGCATCTCAGCCTCGCGAGTGTGCTCGCGGTGCTCGAGGCCACCGAAACGACCTCCTGACCTCCCCGATTCGAAAGGACCACCTTCGTGCAGACAACCTCCGTGCGCGTGCACCCCAGCGAGAACAGCCCCGCCAAGACCGACCAGCTGGCCTGGAAGATCGCCGCCTGCGCGGCAGACCCGGTCCCGGTCGACGACGACGTCACCGAGATGATCATCAACCGGGTGATCGACAACGCCGCCGTCGCCGCGGCCTCGCTGACCCGCGCCGCCGTCGTCGCCGCCCGGTCGCAGGCGCTGGCGCATCCCCGGTCGACCGGCGGCGACGGCGCCACGGTGTTCGGCCCGTCCGACACCGAGAGGGTCTCGCCGGAGTGGGCGGCCTGGGCCAACGGGGTGGCCGTGCGGGAACTGGACTACCACGACACCTTCCTCGCCGCCGAGTACTCGCACCCCGGCGACAACATCCCGCCGCTCATCGCCGTCGCCCAGCACCTGGCCGCCGGCCGCGGCCTCACCGGAGGCGACCTGGTGCGCGGCATCGCGACGGGCTACGAGGTGCAGATCGACCTGGCCCGCTCGATCAGCCTGCACAAGCACAAGATCGACCACGTCGCCCACCTGGGCCCGTCGGCCGCGGCCGGCCTCGGCACCCTGCTGGGCCTGGACCCCGACACGATCTTCCAGGCCGTCGGCCAGGCGCTGCACACCACAACGGCCACCCGGCAGTCCCGCAAGGGCGAAATCTCCTCCTGGAAGGCGTACGCTCCCGCGTTCGCCGGCAAGATGGCCGTCGAGGCCGTCGACCGGGCCATGCGCGGCCAGACCAGCCCCACCCCGATCTACGAGGGCGAGGACGGCGTGATCGCCTGGCTGCTCGACGGGCCGGATGCCGCTTACGACGTAGCCCTGCCGGCCCCTGGTGAGCCCAAACGGGCGATTCTGGACAGCTTCACCAAGGAGCACTCCGCGGAGTACCAGGCCCAGGCGCTCATCGACCTGGCCCGGAAGCTGCACCGCGAGCACCCCGAAATCCTGGTGCCCGGCGCGGTGGCGAGCATCGTCATCCACACCTCACACCACACCCACAACGTGATCGGCTCCGGAGCCAACGACCCACAGAAGTACGACCCGCGGGCCAGCCGGGAAACCCTGGACCACTCGGTGCCGTACATCTTCACCGTCGCGCTGCAGGACGGCTCCTGGCACCACGAGGACTCCTACCGGCCCGAGCGCGCCGGCCGGGCCGACACCGTGGCCCTGTGGAACACGGTCAGCACGAGCGAAGATGCCGAGTGGACCCGCCGGTACCACTCCAGCGACCCCGCCGAGAAGGCGTTCGGCGGCCGGGTCGACATCCTGCTGGCCGACGGCAGTCGTCTGGTCGATGAGCTGGCCGTCGCGGATGCGCATCCGCTCGGCGCCCGCCCGTTCGTGCGCGCCGACTACGTCGCCAAGTTCCGGCTGCTCGCCGCGAACGCCCTGGAGCCGGCCGAAATCGAGCGGTTCCTGGACCTCGCCCAGCGGCTGCCGGAGCTGACCGCTGCCGAACTCGGCGGCCTCACCCTGGTGGCCCGCCCCGGCCTCCTCGAACCGCTGCCCAGCCTGAACGGAATCTTCTGATGCTCTACTCCGGACTCACCCCCGCCGCCAAGCGCGCGCAACTCCGCGCCGACCTCGCCGGCGGCGAGCTGCTGCGTTTCCCCGGCGCGTTCAACCCGCTCAGCGCCAAACTGATCCAGGCCAAGGGATTCGAGGGCGTCTACATCTCCGGTGCCGTGCTCGCCGCCGACCTCGGTCTGCCCGACATCGGTTTGACCACCCTCACCGAGGTCGCCGGCCGCAGCCAGCAGATCTCCCGGATGACCGACCTGCCCACCCTCGTCGACGCCGACACCGGCTTCGGCGAGCCGATGAATGTGGCCCGCACCGTGCAGACCCTCGAGGATGCCGGCGTGGCCGGCCTGCACATCGAGGACCAGGTCAACCCCAAACGCTGCGGGCACCTGGACGGCAAGCAGGTCGTCGACACCGACACGGCCCTCAAGCGCATCCGCGCGGCCGTCGACGCCCGGCGGGATGCGAACCTGCTCGTGATGGCGCGCACCGACATCCGCGCCGTCGACGGGCTGGCCGCAGCGATCGACCGGGCCAAGGCGCTGGTGGATGCCGGCGCCGACGCGATCTTCCCCGAGGCCATGGGCACCCTGGCCGAATTCGAAGCCATCCGGGCGGCGGTGGACGTGCCGATCCTGGCCAATATGACCGAGTTCGGCAAGAGCGAACTCTTCAGGGTCGACCAGCTCGCCGACGTGGGCATCAACCTGGTGATCTTCCCGGTGTCGCTGCTGCGCCTGGCGATGGGCGCAGCCGTTGCGGGCCTGGACACCATCCTCGCCGAGGGCTCGTTGACCAGCCGGCTGCCGGACATGCAAACCCGCGCCGAGCTCTACCGGCTGCTGGACTACGAGGCTTACAATCGCTTCGATTCGGGGATTTTCAACTTCACTCTGAGCGGTCACGACGGCTAGCCCAGCACCACAACGGCACCACGAAGCAGTACCAGCACGGCTAAGTACCTCAGGACGCAAAGGAGCGAAATGACTATCAACCAGCCCACCCACACGGCCCCGGTGCAACAGCCGGTCGTGCCGGAGATCCACCGCGGCCTGGCCGGGGTGGTGGCCGATACGACGGCGGTGTCCAGGGTCAACCCCGACTCCAACTCGCTGCTCTACCGTGGCTACCCGGTGCAGGAACTGGCCGCGCAGAAGAGCTTCGAAGAGGTCGCCTATTTGCTCTGGCACGGCGAGCTGCCGGACGATGTGCAACTGGCCGCATTCGAGGTCGCTGAGCGGTCACTCCGGCGCCTGGACCACTCGGTGCGCCGGGTGATCGACGAGATCCCCACCTCCGCCGATCCGATGGACGTGGTGCGCACCGCCGTGAGCGTGATCGGCGCCAACGACCTGAGCACCCCGGACTCGTCGGTGGAGGCCAACCTGGCCAAGTCGTTGCGCCTGTTCGCGCAGCTGCCGGCGATCGTCTCGTACGATCAGCGCCGCCGGCACGGCCTCGACCTCGTCGAACCCCGCGACGACCTCGGTTATTCGGCGAACTTCCTCTACATGACCTTCGGCGAGGTGCAGGAGGTCGAGGTCGTCGAAGCCTTCGACGTGTCGATGATCATGTACGCCGAGCACTCCTTCAACGCGTCCACGTTCACGGCCCGGGTGATCACCTCCACCCTTTCCGACCTCTACTCCGCCGTGACCGGGGCGATTGGGGCGCTCAAGGGCCCGTTGCACGGCGGCGCGAACGAGGCCGTGATGCACATCTTCAGCGAGATCGGCCTGGGCGACGGGTCGGCAGAGCGCGCAGAACTCTGGCTGGAGGACACCCTCGCGCACAAGCGCAAGGTGATGGGCTTCGGCCACCGGGTGTACAAACACGGCGACTCCAGGGTGCCCACCATGCACGCGGCGCTGCTCACCCTGATCGACCACTTCGACCGGCCCGACCTGCTCGACCTCTACGAATCGCTCGCCGACGGCATGAAGACCCGCACCGGCATCCTGCCCAACCTGGACTACCCGGCCGGCCCGGCGTACCACCTGATGGGTTTCGACACCGCCAGCTTCACGCCGATCTTCGTCGCCGCCCGGGTGACCGGCTGGACCGCGCACATCATGGAGCAACTGGCCGCGAACGCGCTGATCCGGCCGCTGTCGTTCTACAACGGCACGCCGGAACGCCACGTTCCGCCGGCGGCCGACGGCGACGTGCTCTGACGCCGCGCGAGCCGCTCCATACTGGAGTCATGACTGTACTGATAGCCGGATGCGGCGACCTCGGCACCGAGGTGGGCCTCCGCCTGGTCGCCCTCGGCCAACGAGTGGTGGGAGTGCGCCGCCAGGCCGGGGTGCTCCCGGTCGCCCTCAACGGGCAGTCCGTCGACCTGAGCCGCGAGCGGCCCGAGGTGCCGGCGGACACCGAGATCGTGATCGTGACCGTCGCCGCGGGCAACCCAGACCCCGCGGTGTACCGGGCCGCGTATGTGACCGGCCTGGCCAACCTCCTCGACGCCCTCGACGCGACCGGGGTCACCCCGCGCCGGTTCCTGCTGGTGTCCTCCACCGCGGTGTACGACGTGAACGACGGCAGCACTGTCGACGAGGAGACCCCGGCGGCCCCGGGACCGGGCACCGACTCGATCCTGCTCGAGGCCGAGCAGCTGCTGCGCAGCCGGATCCCGGCCGCCGTCGTGCTGCGCCTGGGCGGCATTTACGGCCCCGGCCGGGAGCGCCTGATCAGGCAGGTCCGCGAGGGGCGGGCGACGATTGCCGCGCGCGGCCGTCTCAGTAACCGGATCCACCGCGACGACGCCGCGGCCATGATCGTGCACCTGGTCTGTCGGGACACGGCGCCCGACCCTCTCTACCTCGGCGTCGACTCGACGCCGGTGCCCGCCACCGAGGTGCTGGATTTCCTCGCAGACGAACTCGGCCTGCCCCACCCGGAGATCGTCGAGACCGGCGGCCGCCGCGGCGGCGACAAACGCGTGAGCAACCGTCGAATCCTCGAGACCGGGTTCAGCTTCACCTATCCGAGCTACCGGGAGGGTTACCGGGCCGTGCTGGCCGGCCAGGCGGTTCGGCACCCGTAAGCCCCACACCGGTCAGGGGGCTGCTGCAGCGCAGCCGGGCGGGCCCGAGCCGCAGCATCCCGTCGGTCAGCGGTTCGCAGCGCATGCCGCCGCGGCCCCGCAGGGCCCGGTGCGCGCCGGGAGCTAGCACCACGTCCATCCAGGCGCACGGGTTCGCCGGCCGGTTGACCAGGAACTCGACCGGGCCGTCGCCGGTGTCGAGCGAGAACGTGGCGCCGCGCAGAGAGTCGATATCCACCCCGCGCAGCAGGACGTTGCGCCGGGTGGCGGCCGGGTCCAGAGTGCGCGGCAGGCCGAGGTCATCCGCCACCTGCGCCAGAACGTCGGCGTTCATCACGGTGACCGACGCGTGTACGTGCGCCGGTTTGGCGAAGTGCCGGTCGCCCACGATGCCCAGGCCCGCCCGCAGGCGGACGCTGGGGTGGCTCTCCGCGCCGACCATCGGCAGCGGCCCGTCGGCCGGGCGCCCCTCGTAGCGGTGCACGGGGGAGGCCAGGAGCAGCACGATCTCCACCTCGGCGCTGTGCGGCAGAAGGCTCACAAGACGGTTACGGCGCCATCCCGGACTCGACCGGCACGAATTCCACGTTGTTGGTGGGGTGCACGGTCTTCGCCGGCGCGCGGGAAAAGCCCTTGGCATCCAGGCGGTTCTCGGCGCGGAAGGTAGCCAGCGCCGTGTCGTACAGGTCGTTCAGCCGAGCGCCGGTGTACTCGCCGGTCGTGCCGTCGGTGAAGAGAATCGCGATGGGGGTCTTGCTGGGGAAGTGGCGGTTCATGCGGATGAAACCGTGGGCGTCCTGGTGCAGTGTGATCATGGGTCAATTCTCCTGTAACCGGGGCGTCGCCGCGGAACCGGGCCCTTCGGCCGCGCACTGCGGCCGCCCGAGGTTCTACCATTGACAAATGCAACCCGACCAGCAGCAAACCGCGCCCCCCGCCACCATCGACCCGCCGCGCGAGGTGCTGGAGTGGACCGACTTCGCCGACGCCTCCAGGTCGCTGGCCTCGACGGTGCTGGCCAGCGGCTTCCAGCCCGATGTCGTGATCGCCATCGCCCGCGGCGGACTGCTGCTCGCCGGAGCCATCTCCTACGCCCTCGGCACCAAGAACTGCGGCTCCATCAACGTCGAGTTCTACAGCGGCATCGACGAGCGCCTGCCCGAGCCCGTGCTGTCCGGCCCGATGCTCGACGCCCCGGCCCTCGCGGGCCTGCGGGTGCTGCTGGTCGACGACGTCTCCGACTCCGGCCACACCCTCGCCCTCGTGGTCGGCATCCTCAAGGAATCGGCCGGTGAGGTGCGCTCCGCCACCCTGTACACCAAGCCGCGCACCGTGCACGTGCCCGACTTCACCTGGCGCGAGACCGACGGCTGGATCGTCTTCCCCTGGTCGTCGCTCCCGCCCGTCACGGCCACCCCGCTCACCTCGGTGGTCGACGCATGAGCATCCACCTCGTCGGCGGCGGCTGGGCCCCCGAAAACGACACCGAGAACGACGCGGCGGTCTTCGGGCCGTTCCTGGCCGAGGCCGCCCTGCGGGCCACCGCCGCCGGCCGCACCGACCCGCGGATCGCGATCATCGTGGTGCGGAACGGCGACGGCGACGACCACGCCGCCAAACTTGTCGCCGCGCTCGAAGCAGCCGGCCCGCTTGACCCCGTCATCACGTCGCTGGCCCTCGATGGCCTGGCGACCCTGCTGGCGGTGGCGGATGCCGACGGCATCGTCATCGGCGGCGGCCTCACCCCCGCCTACCTCACGGCCGTCGCGCCCATCGCCGGTGAGATCCGCCGCCAGGTGGCCGCCGGCATCCCGTACCTGGGCTACTCCGCCGGCGCGATGATCGCGGCCGAGCGAGCCCTGCTCGGCGGCTGGCGCATCGGCGGCGTGCCGGTGAGCCCGCAGGAGGCCTCGGAAGACCTCGACGAGATCACCATCGAGAACGGCATCGGCCTGCTCGACGTGACCGTCGACGTGCACGTCGCCCAGTGGGGCACCCTGAGCCGCATGGTCGCCGCCACCGAGGCCGGACTCATCCGCGGCGGCCTCGCCGTGGACGAGGGCACCGTGCTGATCGTGGGCCAGGGCACCCTCGGCGTGGCCGGCGCCGGCAGTGTCTGGACCGTCAGCGAATCCGAGGGCGGGGTGCTGGTGAGCACCTTCGGCGCCTAGCGGATGGCAGAACCCGCGCTGATCGCGGCGCCGATCGACCCCGGTTGGGCGCGCGCCTTCGGCGTCCCCGGCGCGGGGGATGCGCCGGTCGACGTGAACACCGTGGACCCGTTCGCGGCCCCGCTCGCCTTCGCGCGGGCCGACGCCGCGGCCGGCGAACGGGTGCTGCCCGCGCCGGAGCACATCCTGCGGGCCTTCCGGCAGCCGTTCGCCGACGTGCGAGTACTCATCGTGGGCCAGGACCCGTACCCGACCCCAGGGCATCCGGTGGGCCTGGCCTTCTCGGTGGCCGCTGAGGTGCGCCCGGTGCCGCGGAGCCTAGGCAACATCTTCACCGAGCTGCACGACGACCTCGGGCTGCCGACCCCGGCCACCGGCGACCTCACCCCCTGGACCCGGCACGGCGTGCTGCTGCTCAACCGGGTGCTCACGGTGCGGGCCGGCGCCGCGGGCTCGCACCGGCGACACGGCTGGGAGGCCGTGACCGAGCAGGCCATCCGGGCGCTGGCCGCCCGCGGCACGCCGCTGGTCGCCATCCTCTGGGGCAAGGACGCCGAAAACCTCGCCCCGCTACTGGGAGACACCCCCACCATCGTCTCCGCGCATCCGAGCCCACTGTCAGCCCGACGTGGATTCACCGGATCGCGCCCGTTCAGCCGGGCGAACGCGTTGCTGGCCGCGCAGGGCGCCGCGCCCATCGACTGGTCGCTGACGGTAGCCTGAACAGCATGTGGAGAGGACCCGTCCGGTGTTAGAAGAGGAATACCAGCCCCGTCGGCGGCTGCCGCGTCACCTGTCTCCGGCGCCGGCGCCCGAGGCGCCGTTCGAGTACGCGCTGCGCGACGCGGTGGAGACCGACCTGCCCCATATTCAGGAGATCTACAACTATTACGTCGCGAACAGCACCGTCACCTTCGACGAGGATGCGATGACGCTTGCCGAATGGCGCGACAAGTTCCACTACCTGGCCAAGCTCGGCATGCCGTTCATCGTCGCCGAGTCCCCTGCCGGCCAGCTGCTCGGCTACGCCCTGGTGAGCCCGTGGAAGCAGAAGAAGGCTTACAGGTTCACCGTCGAGAACTCCATCTACCTCGGTGCCGCCTCCACCGGCAAGGGGCTGGGTCGGGTTCTGCTGGCCGAACTCATCGAGCGGTCCAGGGCCGCCGGCCTCAAGGAGATCATCGCCGTGATCGCCGATCAGGGCGCCGACGCCTCGATCAAGCTGCACCAGGACTTCGGTTTTGAGGAGATCGGCCGGATGGGCAAGGTCGGCTTCAAGTTCGAGCGTTGGCTGGGCACCGTGCTGCTTCAGAAGAGCCTGAAGTAGCGGCAGCCGGCAACTCAGCGGCGCGACAACCGCCCGGTCACCGTCACCACGGCGCGCCGGGGTGCCGTTCCGGCCAGCCAGGCGACGACCCGGTTCTGGCCGCCGACGACGGTGTGCGGGGGAGTCGTGGCCGCGTCGAGAGCGGCGAAGGCCGTGTGCATCACCTCGTCGACGCTCATCAGACGCCGCGGCCCGTCCGGTGACCGCCGGGCGACGGCGTAGAACTCGGTCTCGGTGGGGCCGGGGCACACCGCGGTGACCTTGAGGCCGGTGGCCCGCGTCTCGTACCAGAGCGCCTCGGTGAGGCTGAGCACGTAGGCCTTGGCGGCGGCGTACACGGCCAGCCGCGGCACCGGCTGGAACGCTGCGGTGCTGGCCAGGTTCACCAGTGCGGCCCCGTGCGGATGGGCGAGGGCCGCGGCCTGAAGACCGGGCAGCAGGGCGTGGGTGAGATCCGTCAGCGCCGCCACGTTCACGGCGACCTGGTCGTGCACCCGGCCGGCCGGCGCATCCACCAGGGCGCCGAAATGGCCGAAGCCGGCGTTGTTGACCAGGGTGGCCACCCGGATGTCGCGTTCGGTCAGGTCCCGCACCAGCTCGGGTACGGCGCCGGGTTCGGCGAGGTCGAGCGGAATCACCGTCGACACGGTGCCGTATTTCTCGGCCAGGTCCACCGCGAGGGCCTCGAGGCGGTCGAGCCGCCGGGCGGTGAGCACCAGGTCGGCGCCGCGGCGGGCGAGCTCGTGCGCGAAGCCCACCCCCAGCCCGCTGGACGCGCCGGTGACCAGGGCGGTCGTGCCCATCGGGTTGTACAGCGCGGCAGTCTTGGTGCGGGTCATCCTCCGAGGCTACCCGCGCCGGGGTTTCCGGCGCCAGCATGGCTAGGCTCGGGGGATGGCCGACCTCTTCGAACTGACCGCCCTCGACCAGTGGCGGTCGCTGCAGCGGGGCGAGATCAGCCCCACCGACCTCACCGAGCACTACCTGGCCCGCATCGAGCGGCTGAACCCCGGGCTCGGCGCTTTTGTCACCGTGACCGCCGAGGCCGCCCTGGCCAGGGCCCGGTTCGTGGAGAACGAGGTGCCCCGCACCGCACCGCTATGGGGCCTGCCCTTCGGCGACAAAGATCTGCAGCTGCGCGCCGGCGTGCCCGCGCGCCTGGGCTCCCGGCTGATGCGGGACAACGTGCCCGAAACCAGCGACCTGCTCGTGCAGGCCCTCGACACCGCCGGCGGAATCAGCCTGGGCAAGACCAACACACCCGAGTTCGGCCTGCCCTCCTACACCGAGAGCCTGGCCGCCCCGCCGGCCCGCAATCCCTGGAACCCCACTTTCGGCGCCGGCGGCTCCAGCGGCGGCGCCGCG
The DNA here is from genome assembly GCF_002909375.1 of Cryobacterium zongtaii. Classification (GTDB taxonomy): domain Bacteria; phylum Actinomycetota; class Actinomycetes; order Actinomycetales; family Microbacteriaceae; genus Cryobacterium; species Cryobacterium zongtaii. The sequence continues at coordinate 89,162 of NZ_PPXD01000018.1, read as the reverse complement.
GTGGCCGTGGCCGCCCGGATGCTGCCGTTCGCACCCGGGAGTGACGGCGGCGGCTCGGTGCGGATCCCCGCCGCCGCCTGCGGCCTCGTCGGCCTGAAGCCGTCCCGGGGCCGAATTCCGGCGGCGAGCGGCCTCAACGTGCCCGGCGGACTGCCGGTGGCCGGTCCGCTGGCCCGCACCGTGGCGGATGCGGCCCTGCTGCTGGACGCCATGATCGCGCCGGGCGGCGGCCGGCCGGAGCATCCGTTCTCGGTGCGGGCGCCCGGGGGAGACGAGCAGCTGCTCGGCGCCGCCATCCGCGGTGAGGGCCGGTACCAGCTGGGCGTGATGACCACCTCGGCCTGGGACGACGCCTACGAGATCAGCCTGGCTCCCGAGGCCCTGGCCGCGCTCACCTCGGCCGTGGACGGCTTCGCGGCGATGGGGCACGGCATCGAACAAACCGCCCTCACGGCAGACCCGAGCTACGCGCCGGCCTTCCGGGCGCTGTGGCAGCTCAGCGCGGCCCGGATCCCCGCCGAAACCCCGGAGCAGGAGGCCCTGCTCGAACCCCTCACCCGGTGGCTGATGCACCGCGGCCGTTCGCTGACCGGCCGCGCCGTGGCCGAGGCGCTGAGCACCCTGGCCGCCTACGAGCGCTCGTTCATCCGCCAGCTGGCCCGCTTCGACGCCGTGCTCACGCCCGCGCTGGCGCTGACCCCGCGACCTGTGGGCTGGTACGACGCCACGGATGGCGAACGCAACTTCGCCCAGCAGGTGCAGTACACGCCGTTCACCTCGATGGTGAATGTCTGCGGCCTGCCGGCCATCACCCTGCCCGTCGCGCAGACCGCCGACGGGCTGCCGATGGGTGTTCAACTGATCGGCCGGCCGGGCGGCGAGGCCACCCTGCTGGCGCTCGGGGCGCAACTGGAGCGCAGACTCCGCTGGCAGGACCGGGTGCCGGCCGGCCTGTGACCGGCGTGTCTTGTTTTGAGTGATTCAAAACAACTGCTAGCGTGAGGGCATGCACAGACACGGAATGGACGACCAGGCGATACCAGCCGCCCTCGACCACGCCGCCGACCATGCCGCCGAGATTCGCGCTGCGGGACTGAAGGTCACCGCACCCCGGCTGGCCGTGCTTGGCGGGCTCGCCGAGTCTCCGCACGCCACCGCCGACCAGCTCTTCGAGGCCGTCAGCCGGCAACTGCCCGGCACCTCCCTGCAGGCGGTCTACGGTGTGCTCGGCGCATTCAACACCGCCGGTCTGGTGCGCCGCATCGAACCGGCCGGCTCCGCCGCGCTGTTCGAGCGCCGGGTGGGCGACAACCACCACCACATCGTCTGCACGAACTGCCACAGCGTTCGCGACGTGGAGTGCGTGACCGGCGAAGCTCCCTGCCTGACCCCGTCTGACACCGCCGGCTTCGTCGTGCAGACCGCCGAGGTCACCTTCTGGGGTCTCTGCCCGGACTGCCAGACCGGCACGACGCTCCCCTCGACAGCCACCGACTTCTAAACGACGCGAACGACCAGCACATGACACGAAGGAGCACCATGACAACACTGCCCCCCACCACCACCCAGACCGGAACCCCGGTTCCCAGCGACGAGCACTCCCTCACCGCCGGCGCCGACGGCGTCACCGCCCTGCACGACCGCTACCTGGTCGAGAAGCTCGCGCAGTTCAACCGCGAGCGCATCCCGGAGCGCATCGTGCACGCCAAGGGCGGCGGAGCGCACGGCGTTTTCGAAGTCACCGGTGACGTGTCCGCATACACCCGCGCGGCGCTGTTCCAGCCCGGCGCGCGCACCGACACCCTGCAGCGCTTCTCCAGCGTCGCCGGCGAGCAGGGCAGCCCGGACACCTGGCGCGACGTGCGCGGCTTCTCGGTGAAGTTCTACACCCAGGAGGGCAACTACGACATCGTCGGAAACAACACCCCGGTGTTCTTCATCCGCGACGGCATCAAGTTCCCCGACTTCATCCACTCGCAGAAGCGCCTGCCCGGCTCCGGCCTCCGCGACGCCGACATGCAGTGGGACTTCTGGACCCTCTCGCCCGAGTCCGCCCACCAGGTGACCTACCTGATGGGCGACCGCGGCCTGCCGCGGTCCTGGCGCACCATGCCCGGCTTCGGCTCGCACACCTACCAGTGGATCAACGCCGCCGGTGAGCGCTTCTGGGTGAAGTACCACTTCACGTCCAACCAGGGCAACATCGAGATGGAAGGCGCAGAGGCCGAGCTCATCGCCGGCGCCGACGCCGACTACTACCGCCGCGACCTCTACGAAGCCATCGACGCCGGCGACTTCCCGTCCTGGGACGTGCACGTGCAGGTCATGCCCTACGAAGAGGGCAAGACCTACAGGTTCAACCCGTTCGACCTCACCAAGGTCTGGCCGCACGCGGACTTCCCGCTCATCAAGGTGGGCACGCACACCCTCAACCGCAACCCGGGCAACTTCTTCGCCGAGATCGAACAGGCCGCGTTCTCGCCGGCCAACTTCGTGCCCGGCATCGCCGCCAGCCCCGACAAGATGCTGATGGCTCGTATCTTCTCCTACCCGGATGCCCAGCGCTACCGCGTGGGCACCAACTACAACCAGCTGCCGGTGAACGCGCCCCAGGCCACGGTGCACAACTACTCGCAGGATGGCGCCGCCCGGTACCACTTCAACGACGCCAGCGCCCCGGTCTACGCGCCCAACTCGCTCGGCGGCCCCGTCGCCGATCCGGCCCTCGCGGGCGACGGCAGCTGGGAGTTCGACGGTGCGCTGGTGCGCAGCGCCGCCACCCTCCGCTCCGAGGACGACGACTTCGGCCAGGCCGGCACCCTCTACCGCGACGTCTTCGACGACGCGGCCAAGGCCCGGTTCCTGGAGACGATCACCGGTGCCGTCGGTGGCGTCACCCGCCCCGAGGTCAAGGAACGCGCCATCCAGTACTGGACGAACGTGGACGCCACCCTCGGCGCGAGCCTCAGGCTGAACCTGGCCACCGACGCTGTGGCCGGCTCGGCCAACGTGGCCGCCGAGCCCGTCGGCGTCGGCGAGTAACACCCGCACCACCTCACTCGCGCGGCCGGCCCAGCCGGCCGGCCGCGCGATCACACACCACCACCAGCACGCGTCCAATGAAGCTCTGCGTCGAAACCAGCCCCACCCGACAGGAGCATCATGAATTCCTACATCAGCATCGCCAGCCCCCGCACCGATCGTTCAGCCGAGCCGGCCGGCTACGTGAGCAGCGGACAGCCCGCCGCGATCCCCACCGGCTACGTCAGCCCGGCCACGCGCCGCGGCGCGGGCAGCTACGTCGCCAGCGAGTGGGTCACCGCCGCGTAGCGACCCACCTCGGAACCGTTCACCGGAAATCGCTAGGTGAAACATAGGTAAGGCATGCCATACTTAGGCCATGCTTACCTCGACAGTCGCTCCCGCGCCGGCCGCCGCACGCGTGCGGGCACCGCGCCCCAGCTACCGCCCGTTCGCCGTCTCGGTGGCCCGCGTGCAACGTCTGTCGACAAATTTCACCCGGGTGACCTTCACGGGCCCCGACCTGCACGAATTCGGTACCGCCGGCCTCGACCAGCGCATCAAGATCGTCCTGCCGCTGCCCGGGGTCGGCGTTTCGGCGTTCCCTCGGAACGACTCCTGGTACGAGACCTGGCGCGACCTGCCCGACGAGCGCCGCAATCCGATCCGCACCTACACGGTGCGGCACGCCCGGCCCGAGCACCGCGAGGTCGACATCGACTTCGTCACCCACGGTGACGCGGGCCCCGCGTCGCGCTGGGTGCGCGCCGCCAACGTGGGCGACGAGGTCGCCATCGTTGGACCGGTCGCCGACGGTGACAACCCGGTGGTCGGCATCGAATGGGCCCCCGGCAACGCCAACACTGTGCTGCTCGCGGGCGACGAGACCGCCGCTCCGGCGATCTGCGCAATCCTCTCCGCCCTGCCCCGCACGGCCAGGGGCTGCGCCTACATCGAGGTGCCGGAGGCCGCCGACGCCCACGAGACGAACGCGCCGGATGGTGTCACCGTCACCTGGCTGCCCCGCAACGGTGCCGGTCACGGTTCCGCGCTCGAATCCGCCGTTCGGGGCTGGACGGCCCGCTTCCTGACCGCACACCACAGCGGTACCGAGCTGCCCGACATCGACATCGACGAGAGCATCCTCTGGGAGGTACCGGACGGATCGGCTCTCGACGGCGAGCTCTACGCCTGGCTGGCCGGTGAAGCCGGTGTGATCAAGCGGCTGCGCCGCTTCCTCGTCTCCGAGGTCGGCATCAACCGTCGCCAGGTGGCCTTCATGGGGTACTGGCGTGACGGGCGCGCGGAGCACGCGTAGCCGCACGCTTCTGGCGTAGGTAGCCGCCCTTCTCCAGGCCCGCCTCGATCTCGAACCGGTTCTTCAACGGGTCCCGCCCGGCGAGCAGATACAGCAGCGGAAAAAGCATGCCGTAACGTTGCCACTGCACTTTGTGCACGGCCTCGTGCTCGAGCACATCCGCCGTCACGTTCTGGTTGGTGAGGTAGACGGCGCCCACGCAGGAGCCGCCGCGGCCGAACGACCAGGCGGGCAGGCCGCGGAACACGAACAGGCCGTTCCGGCGTTCGACGCGGCCGGTGCTCCAGATCGCACCCCATACCAGGCCGACGGCGGTGGCGTACAGATACCCGGCCCGGCTGAGCGGGGAATCGAGCAGAAGCCGTCGCATCAGAGGCTCCGGTCGCTGCTGGCCGGCGGCCGGCCGTAGGCCTCGAGCAGCCGCAGCCAGACCTCGCTGAGGGTGGGGTAACTGGGCACAGCGTGCCAGAGCCGGCTGATCGGTACCTCGCCGACCACGGCGATGGTGGCCGCGTGCAGCAGCTCGCCGACACCGGCGCCCACGAAGGTGACACCCAGCAGCACCTCGGTGTCGAGGTCGACGATGGCGCGCGCCTGCCCGGTGTAGCCGTCGGCCAGCACGCTGGCGCCGGCGACCCCGGCCAGGTCGTAGTCGAGCACCCGGATGCGGTAGCCGGCCTGCTCGGCCGCCGCGGCGGTCAGCCCGACCGAGGCCACCTCGGGGTCGGTGAAGGTCACCTGCGGCACCGCGGCGTGATCGGCCGTGGCAACGTGGGTGCCCCATGGGGCGTCGTCGACCACCGTGCCCCTGGCGCGGGCGACGATGACGTCGCCGGCCGCACGGGCCTGGTACTTGCCCTGGTGGGTGAGCAGCGCCCGGTGGTTCACGTCGCCGGTGGCGTAGAGCCAGTCGCCGGCCAGGGCGGCGGAGTCGCCGGTGACCAGCAGGGTGTCGTCCACGTCGACCCAGTCGCCCGGGGTGAGGCCCACGGTCTCGAGGCCGAGGTCCTGGCTGCGCGGCACCCGGCCGGTGGCCACGAGCACCTCGTCGGCCGTGATGGTGCGGCCGTCGGCGAGCACCAGGGCCACCTGGCCGGTATCGATGCGGCGGGCGGCGGTGGGGCTGGCGCCGGTGAGCACCTGGACACCCGTGTCGGCGAGGGCGGCGGCCACCAGCTCGCCGGCGAACGGTTCCTGGTCCCGCAGCAGGGAGCTGCGCACGAGCAGGGTCACCTCGGCGCCAAGCGACCGGTACGCGGCGGCCATCTCCACGGCGACGACACCACCGCCGATGATGGCGAGATGGCCGGGCAGGTTCGTCACCGAGGTGGCGTCCCGGCTGGTCCACGGTGACACGTCGGAGAGGCCGTCGATGTCGGGCAACAGGGCGCTGGACCCGGTGCTGAGGACCACGGCGTGCCTGGCAGTGACGACCACCGGCCCATCCGTCGTCTGCACGGTGACCTCGCGCACGCCGCTGAGCCTGGCGTGGCCGCGCAGCAGGTCGATGCCCGCGGAGGCCAGCCAGTCGGCCTGGCTGTCGTCGTTCCAGTCGTGCGTGAAGGTGGTGCGGCGCCCCAGCACGGCAGCCACGTCGAGCTGCCCGGTGACCGCCTCGGCCGCGCCGGCCACCCGGCGGGCCGCGGCGAGGGCGGCGCCGCTGCGCAGCAGCACCTTGGAGGGCATGCAGGCCCAGTATGAGCACTCGCCGCCGACGAGTTCGGCCTCCACGATGAGGGTGCGGAGGCCCCCCTGCACGGTGCGGTCGGCCACGTTCTCGCCCACGGCGCCGGCACCGATCACGATGACGTCATAGCTACGGGTGGCGGGCATCGCTGCAGAGTCGGTCATCGTCGCAGCCTACCGACCGTTCCCGGGAGGAATCCAGAGTTCGCCAGACTAGCGTCCCTGGAACGCGGCGGGCTGGCGCGAGAGGAACGCCTCCATGCCGATGCGGGCATCCGTCGACCCGGCCAGGCGCGCCAGGGCGGGCTGCAGCTCGGCCTCGGCCGCTGCAGGTCCGTCACGGAGCGCCGTGCGGGCGCTGGCGAGGGTGGCCTGCACGGCCAGCGGCGCCTGCGCGGCGATGCGCTCGGCGAGCTCGATGGCACGGTGCAGCTCGCGACCGTTCGGCACGATCTCCTGCACCAGCCCCATCCGGTGCGCCTCCCTGACGTCGAACATGTCCCCGGTGAGCAGCCAGCGCATGGCATTGCCCCAGCCGGCGGCGCGCGGGAACCGGATCGTGGCGCCGCCGAACGGCAGAATGCCCCGGCTCACCTCGATCTGACCGAACCGGGTGGACTCGGCGGCGACGACGATGTCGCTGGCCAGCATCAGCTCGATGCCCAGGGTGAGGCAGGTGCCCTGCACGGCGATCACCACGGGCTTGGTCAGCGCGGTGCCGTCGACCTGCCAGGGGTTGATGCCGCCCTCAGGCACGATGTCGATACCGTCGGGGCCGAGCCGCGGGCCCACATCGGCCAGGTCGAGCCCGGCGGTGAAGTGCTCGCCGAGAGCGTGCACCACACCCACGCGCAGCTCCGGGTCACGCTCCAGTTCCCCGTAGGCCAGCGCGAGCTGCTGCAACATGGCGAAGTCAGCCGCATTGCGCTTCTCGGGCCGATTCAGCCCGATCAGCAGCAGGTGCCCGCGCCGCTCGGTCACGACTCTCAAGTCCTCCGTGGTCATGGTTGATCTCCTTCGATCAGGCAAGCGAAAAGGTCGTCAGCGGGTGATCGCGCTGATGATGCGCAGGATGCTGGGCAGGTCGTCGTTGGCAGCCTCGGGGGAGGACGGCGCGAAGCCGGCGATGGTGGCGCCGGCCAGCGAGAATTCGGCGCGGAGCGCCGTGATCGCGGCGGTGAGGCCCTCCACGGCCAGACCGAACGGGTAGATGTTCGACAGGCCGACGATCGTGGCAGGATCGAGCACGTCGAGGTCGATGTGCACATACACGTGCGCGGCGCCCGTGCGCTTGACCGCGGCCACGACCGCCGCCGGGGTGCCGAAATCCTCCACCGGCACCAGCGGGATGCCCTGCTCCGTGATGTAGACATCTTCGGCCGGGTCGATGTCGCGCACGCCGGCCAGCACCACCCGGTCCGGGCTGAGCCGGGCATCGGCGTCGAGCGCGAGACCGTCGACGCCGTCACCGAGGATGGCGCGCAGCACCATGCCACCGAAGCCACCGGACTGCGAGGATTCGCTGGTGTGCAGGTCGGGGTGGGCATCGAACCAGACCAGCGCGATGTCGCCGGGGTGCCGGCGGGAGGCGTGCTCGACGGCGCCGAAGGACACCCCGCAGTCGCCGCCGATCGTGAGCACCGGCTCCGAACCGGCGCGGAGCACGGCCAACTGCCGGTCACGCACCGTCAGCAGCGCCGAGAACCGGTGGATGCCGGTGTCCAGGGCATCGCCCGCTTCGGCGGGCACGTCGACGGGAAAGGTGACCGAGGAGGGCAGGTCGCCCTGGATCGCCTCCGCCCCGTCGACCAGGCGCATCGCGCGCGGAGAAACCGAACCTTGCCACTGCGGCACGACCACGTAGTTGGGGGACACCACCCCAGTATGCCCCTCGGCCCCGGCCGGGCGCATCTGCCAGTTCGGGGGCGTCGGCCTAGACCGCCTGCGGCATGTCCCGGTAACGGATGGCCGCGCTCACCGCCTCGCGCAGCTCGAATTCGTCCATCCGCGGGCCGTAGCCCGGGGTGTCGCGCTGGATCCGCCAGCCCTCGTTCAGCGGGCCGAGGTCCACGGTGTCGAAACCGAAGTCGTCCAGCAGCGCAGTGACGACCGCGCGGGCCTCGGGGTCGTTGCCGGCGATGACGAGGGCACGGCGATTCGCCGAGCCGGCCGGCTGGCCGTCGGTGGTGAGGTCAGCGGCGTAGATGTGGTTGAACGCCTTCACGACCCTGGCGTCCGGCAGCAGGTCCTGCAGCAGCTCGGCGGTCGTCGAGGTCTCCTCGTCGAGGGCCACGATGTTGCCGTCCCGCTGGGGGTAGTAGTTATTGGTGTCGATCACGAGCTTGCCGGCCAGTTCGGGCAGCGGCAATGTGTCGATGGCGTGCAGCGGGATCGTGACGATCACCAGATCTCCGGCCGCGGCGGCCTCTGCGGGCAGGGCGGCGCGGGCCCGCGGCCCGAGTTCGGCCACCAGGCCCTCGAGGGTCGCCGGGCCGCGGGAGTTGCTCACCACGACGTCGTATCCGTTGGCCACGCCGAGGCGGGCGAGCTGGCTGCCGATATGACCGGCACCGATGATTCCGAGAGTAGTCATGGTGGTGACAATGCAGAACGGCCCCGGGGTATTCCCGTGGCCGTTCTGGATTCACGCTGTGTGAGGCGGTGCGCTACTGCTCGATCGAGGAGGGCGAACCGGCCTTGAGCGCGGCGAGGCGGGCATCCACCTCGGTGAGCTCACCGAGGTCGTCGAGGCTCTCGAACTGCGCGTCGAGGCTGGATGCGGCGAGTTCGCTGGCGCCACGCACCTTGGCCTCTTCGCGGCGGATCTTCTCCTCGAACCGGCTGACCTCGCTGGTGGGGTCCATCATGTCGATGCTCTTCACGGCATCCATCACCTGCGACTGCGCGGCAGCGGTCTTGGACCGGGCGATGAGCTCGCTGCGCTTGGCGGTGAGCTGGCCCAGCTTGGTCTTCATGGTGTTCAGGCCGGTCTTGAGCTGCTCGACGACGGCGGTCTGGCTCATGATCTGCGGTTCGGCGTCCTTCGCCTCCTTCTCGGACTGCAGCTGGCGGCCGAGGGCCACCTTTGCCAGGTTGTCGAACTTGTCGGCGTCGGCGGCGTTGCCATTCGTGCGCAGTTCGTCGGCCTTGCGGCTGGCGGCGAGGGCCTTGCGGCCCCACTCGCCGGCGGCCTGCACGTCTTCGCGGTGGTCGTCTTCGAGCATTCGCAGGTTGCCGATGGTCTCGGCGATCGCGCTTTCGGCATCGGCGATGCTGTTGGTGAAGTCACGCACCATCTGGTCGAGCATCTTCTGGGGGTCTTCCGCGGAGTCCAGCATCGCGTTGATGTTCGCCCGGGTGAGCTGGGCGATGCGGCCGAAGATCGACTGCTTGGTCATGTGATTGTCCTTTCGAAGGGTGTCAACGCTAAGAAGCTACCGCGTTCCCCTGCACCTTCGCCCGATTCATCGGCAGCGTCGCCGCGGCGGATAGTGTGTGTTGCATGCCGACCCCCCTGAGCCTGACAATCGTGCCGGGCATCAACGACTCCAACGAGAAGCACTGGCAGTCCCGCTGGCAGGCGACACAGACGGATGCCGTGCGCATCCGCCCGGCCTCGTGGGACGAGCCTGACCTCGAGAACTGGATCGCCGCCGTGGACGCGGCCGTCACCACGCCGGACACGATCCTGGTGGCGCACAGCCTGGGCTGCCTGGCCGCCGCGGCCTGGCTGGCGCAGAACCCCGGCCGCGTGCGCGGCGCCCTGCTGGTGGCGCCGCCGGATCGGTTCGGAGCCGGGTTCCCGCAGGCGGCGCCGAGCTTCCGTTCGGCCGAACCGGTCCTGCTCGGCGTCCCCGCCCTGGTGATCGCCAGTGCTGACGACCCGTATTGCGCTCTCGGCACCGCCCGTAACCTGGCGGCCGCATGGGGCGCCGGCTTCGTCGAAGTGGGCAACGCCGGGCACCTCAACGCGGCCAGCAAGCTCGGCGCCCGGCCGGCCGGCCGGGCCATTCTGGACGAGTTCGCCCACAGCCTGGCGGGAATGGTGCGCTGATGACCGACCCGGATGTGCTCACCCGCCAGACCGTCGACCTGCTGCGCGATCTCATCCGCAACGCCTGCGTGAACGACGGCACCGCCGACTCCGGCGGCGAGATCCGCAGCGTGCGCACCCTCGAGGGGTTCTTCGCCGGCTCCGGGCTCGAGCTCGAGGTGGTGGAACCGCACCCCGGCCGGGCATCGCTGATCGCCCGCCTCCGCGGCACCGACAAGACCGCCCCGTCGCTCGCACTGGTCGGTCACACCGATGTCGTACCGGTGGACCTGGACGGCTGGAGCCGCGACCCGTTCACCGCCGAGCTCGTCGACGGCGAGATCTGGGGCCGGGGCGCCCTGGACATGCTCTACCTCACGGCCAGCTACGCCGTCGTGATCCGCGATCTCGCCATGGGCCCGTTCCGGCCGCGCGGGGACCTGGTCTTCGCGGCCGTCGCCGACGAGGAGAGCGGCAGCCGGCACGGAGTGGGCTGGCTCACCGAGCACCGCCTCGACCTCATCGACGCCGACTTTGTGCTCACCGAATCCGGCGGCGCGCCCGTGGGCGTGCGGCCGTCGATCACCACCACGGTGGGGGAGAAGGGCATTGCCGGCCGACGCCTGGTCGTGCACGGCACCCCCGGCCACGGCTCGGCGCCCTGGGGCGCCCGCAACGCCGCCGTGATCGCCGCCGAGGCTGTGAGCCGGTTGGCCCGGTTCGAAGCGCCGGTGCAGATCACCGCGGACTGGCGGCACTACGTGTCGGTGCTCGGCCTTCCCGCCGAGCTGGCCGAGCGGCTCACCGACCCGGCCCGCATCGACGACGCCGTGCACGAGCTGGGCACCCTGGCCGGCTTCGCTCACGCCTCAAGCCACACCACCATCTCGCCCAACATCGTGCGCGCAGGCACCAAGGAAAACGTCATCCCGTCGCTGGCCACCGTCGACCTCGATATCCGGGTGCTGCCCGGCACAGACGCCGGCCACGTGGACGCCTATCTGCGCCACGCCCTCGGCGAGCTGATGGTCGACATCGACATCGTCGGCGACAGGTTCGAGGCCGCCACCCGCTCCTCGGTGGACACCCCGCTGTTCGCCGCGCTGAGCTCTGCGGTCGCCCGCGCCTACCCGAACGCCGACCTGCTGCCGGTGCTCAGCGTCGGCGGCTCCGACGCCCGGTTCTACCGGCGCCGCGGCATCCCCGCCTACGGCTTCGGCCTGCTCAGCCCGCGCTGGGACTACGGCACCTTCCGGATGCTGTTCCACGGCAACGACGAACGCATCGACGTGGCCTCGATCGCCCTCACCGTCGCCGCCCTCGACTTCACAGTGCGGGAGGTGCTCGGATGACCACCCGTGTCGACACCCTGGTGCTCGGCGGCGGCGCCATGGGCTCAGCGGCCGCCTGGGAGCTGTCCCGCCGCGGCCGCGAGGTGACCCTGCTGGAACGCTTCGACCGGGGGCACACCACCGGCGCCTCGCACGGCGCCTCCCGCAACTTCAACCTCAGCTACTCCGACCCCACCTACGTGGCCATGCTGGTAGAGGCGCTGCGGCTCTGGCGGGAGCTCGAGGACGACGCCGACACCACGCTGCTCGAGCAGGTGGGCCTGGTCAACCACGGCCAGGGTCAACCGTTCGCGGCGGTGCACGCGGCCCTCACCTCGGTGGGGTTCGACCCCGAACTGCTGGCCGTCGACGCCGCGCGAGAACGCTGGCCGGGCATCCGCTTCGACACCGAGGTGCTCTACACGCCGGAGGCCGGCCGCCTGAACGCGGATGCGTCGGTCGACGCACTGCAGAGCGCTGCGGCCGCCCACGGCGCGCGCATCGAGCACGGAATGCCGGCCACCCGGCTCACGGTGATCGGCGATGACAGGGTGCTGGTAGACACCGACACCGAACAGTTCGAGGCCAAACGGGTGATCGTCACGCTCGGCGCCTGGACCGACACCCTGCTCGCCGGGCTGCTGCCGTTGCCGCGCCTAGTGGTCACCCAGGAGCAGCCGGCGCACTTCGCCGTGCTCGACACCAGCTTCACCTGGCCGGGCTTCAATCACGGCTACTGGCCCGGCACGCCCGGTTACGAGTACTGGCGGTCCCCGGTCTACGGCATGCACACACCGGGGGAGGGCATCAAGGCCGGCTGGCACGGCGTGGGCCCCGTCGTCGACCCCGACCGCCGGGACTTCACCGCCGAGCCCGAGCAGCTGCTGGCCCTGCGCCGTTACGCCCGCGAATGGCTGCCCGGCGCCGACCCCGACGACTTCGCCGCGATCAGCTGCACCTACACGACCACGCCGGACTCGAACTTCGTGCTCGACCGGCGCGGCCCGGTGATCGTGGGCGCCGGCTTCTCCGGCCACGGTTTCAAGTTCACCCCCACTGTCGGCCGGATCCTCGCCGACCTGACGGTCGACGTGCCCGCCCCGCCCCTGTTCGCGCTCGGGCGGTAGGGCGCAGGCGATTCGGATTAACCGTTGTAGTTCTTGACAGATTCGCGGATGGCTCCGGCGTGCAGGTAGATGTCGTCGAGCGAGCTGATGGCGTGTCGGGTCTCGACTTTGTCCTTGTCGAAGACACCGAGGTACTTCTGCTTCACCCCGTTGAAATGCAGCCGGGCAATCGGCTTGCGGTTGTTGTCGTCGAGTAGCACGGCGAAGTAAGACTTCGCGTCGCGGTGCATGACGCGTTGTGGCTTGACTTCGCTGCAGGCGATGGCCTTGACAATCTGATATCCCTCGAGCTCTTCAAGAGTCGTTTCGATCTCAGTATCCCTGTCGAGGTCTTCGGCGGTTACGGGCTGGCTAGTCAGGCCTGCAGCCTCCGCGGAGACGGGAAGTGGTGAGAACGCCGATGATCCGAGTGCGGTCTTGAGCCGGTCGTTGACTTGGTCGTTCAGGAACTGTTTGGTCGCCTTGGTCACCAGGGAAGTGAACTGCTCGCGCACCTTCTGCGTGAACGCTCCGTCGTATACGCGCGTGGTGAAGAATCTGACCCACTCGTCTTGCGGCTCCTTGAATTGGGCAGCAATGGTTCGCTTGATCTGGCCGATGTACTTGAGCTCCTCGGCGGCATTGATGATCGAGTCAAGGTCGAAAACGTCCTTCGTGAGCTTGCGTAGCTCCGGGAGCAGGGTCTCGTCGATGTCGAGCAGGTCTAGAACCAGGAACGGCTTGTCGTCCATCCGGTTGGGAGCATCCAGGTCCGTGTAGAACTGGTAGGTCTCGCCGTTGGTGAGCACGGCGATGCGCGCGTTGGTGACAGCGAAATAGCGGAACAGCTGGGAAGCGTGTTCGATTTTCAGCGCTTCCTTGGACTTCTTGCACTCGATGAGTATCTGCACTTCACCGTCGCGCATGATCGCGTAGTCGACCTTTTCGCCCTTCTTCACCCCAACGTCCGCGGTGAATTCGGGGACAACCTCAAGAGGGTTGAAGACGTCGTATCCGAGGATGGTGGAGATGAACGGCATGATGAAGGCGTTCTTAGTGGCTTCTTCGGTTTGGATCGCTTCTCGCTGGTTCCGTACCTTGAGTGCCAGCGCCGCGAGCAATTCTGCAAATTCCATGGTTCTCCCCATTAAGTCCAAGTAATTCCGACGATAGCGGCAGGCCATCGGCCGATGGCCGGGTATCGCGGCGCCTGCCCCTAAGTGGGGAGCCCAGTGAGGGGGCCATGCGGTGGACAGAGCAGCGAGATGGCACTGACGGCCGCCTGAGTCGCCCGCAAGGTGCTCCAACTGTCATCTCGCGGCGGGAGGTTGCGGCGAGTTGCCACTTTCGGCCCCCTGCGGGTCACGCCGGGGGCGCCAACTGGCAACTCGGCCTCGGCGCGACCTAGAAGCGGCCGCCACCGCCCCGCCGGCCGCGGGTGCCGCTGCCGCCGAAGCTGCCGGGGCGTCCGCCACCGCCGAAGCCGCCGCCACTGCTGCGCCGACCGCCACCGCCCATCCCTCCGAAGCCGCCACCGCCGCCACCGCCACCGAACATGCCGCCGCCCCCACCGCCGCCGCCGAGGATCTGGCCGATCAGGATGCCGCCGAGCACGGCTCCCATCGAGCCGTTGCTGCCGCCGCGCCGGCTGGCCCCGCCACCGCCGAAGAAGTCGCCGAAGTCATCGTCATTGGTCGAGAAACTGTCCACGTCGCGCAGGGCCATGGCCGTCGCCTCCGCGGCCAGCGAGCCGGCCCGCTGGGACACGGCCAGCGCGGCGGCCGGGTCACTGGCAACGAGGGAGTCGGCCTGCGCGGTCAACCGGCCGGCCTCCGCCAGGCGGGTGCGCGCCTCGGCGCCGACCGCACCGCGCCGGGCCGTGATGAAGTCCTCCGCCGCCGACACCTGACTGCGCGCGGACTGCAGGCTCTGGGCCAACGCCGCCTGCAGGCGCTGCGCCTGCAACTGGGCGTTGCGCACCCCCTGCAGCGCGGCATCCATGGCGGCATTGGCGGCCTCGAGGGTGCGCAGCAGCTCGATCGGGTTGATGGGCGGCGCGGCCAGGCTGGCGCGCACCTCGGCCAGCGTCTGCTCGGTGCGGGCGATCACCCCGGGAACCGCGGCCGACGCCTCGCCCGCAGCGGGCAGCGAGCGGGCGGCGACCAGATCGGTGTCGAGGTCGGCGAGCATCGCAGGGATGCCGGCCTCCGCCCGCTGCAGGTCGGCGGCCAGCCTGTCGACGGCGTCGACCAACAGTTTGGCCTGGTCGATGGCCTCCTCAGCCGCGCGGATGTCCACGGCCGCGGCGCCCGGTTCGCCGGCGGCGAGCTGGGTGCGGGCTTCGGCCAGCGCGTTGATGGCGAAGGTGAGCCGTTCGGCGGCCTGCTCGGGGTTGTCGGCGACGGTGTCGATCGCGGCGGGGGCGTACCGAGTGGCGAGTTCCGCCACCCGGGCCTCGGCCTGGTCGAGGAGGGCATCGACGGCAGCCAGCTCGGTGTCGAGCTCGGCCGCGGCGGCCGGGGCGTTAGCCTCCAGCTGGCGCAACTCGTCGAAGGCGGCGGCCTGCTCGTCGAGGGCACGGTTGGCCTCGGCGCACAGAGCGATAATCTGGCGGAACCAGGCCCGCACCTGCTCCTCGGTGTCGGGTTCGGCGTCGTCGAGGCGCTGCTGCAAAGTGAACGCCTGACTGAGCTTGCCGGCCGCGCCGCTCACGGCGGCCTGGAAGGGTTCCGCGGCGGCAGCCCCGTACGAGGCGAGCGCGAAGCCCACCTCTTGGCCGCTGGTCTTGATGGCGTCGTCAGTCTCGATCAGCGCGCTCGACGCCTCCCGTTTCAGCTCGGCCGTCGGCACCTCGTCAGTGGGCTTGCCCTGGCCGGTGACGGGGGCGGTGCCGCGCCGCCGCAGCACCACGATCACGATCGCGACGATGCCACCAACCACGGCGAGCACCAGCAACACGGCGATCCAGAGCGGAAAACCGCCGCCGGAGCCGCCGGAACTCGGGCTGGCCTCGCCAGGAGTGATGACGGGGGCGCTGAGGGGCTCGCCGGCCACACTCTGCTCCATGGCTGCGGCACCGTTGATGGCGGCGCCGGCCCAATCGTTCTCCCGCAGCGACGGTTCGATGGCGGTGTTCTGCACCTCGGCGAGCTGGGCCTCGTCGAGCACGAAGTCGGTGGCGACCGACAGCTGGTACTGCCGGTCATCCGTGGCCACGGCCAGCAGCACATCGTTGTCGCCGAACCCGTTGTCCACGGCGGTCTGGTCGGCCCAGGTCGACGTGTCGTCCACCCCGTCGAAGCTCGACACGTAGGCCACGAACAGGTCGATCTGGGTGCCGGCGAAGAGCTCATCGAGGGCGGCGACCACCTCGGGCTCCCGGTCGCCGAGCGCTCCGACGGTGTCGACGATGTGACTCTGATCGAACGTCACCGGGTCATCCGCCCTGGCGGGTTGCGGTTCGCCGACTCCTACCCCGAGCACGGCGAGGACGGCCCCGAGCAGCACGGCCGCGCCTATCCGGGGGAGTGCCGGTCGTATGCGCGTACGGCTGGGCTGCATGGATGATCTCCCTCGGATGCGGTGACGTGTCGAGCATAGAACCCCCGGCACTGTTGCGCCCTGTTACCGCGAACCGGATGCCGATGGCGCGGCTCAGGCACACTGGAACCCGCACCATCCGCACCCCACCACCCGATCCCGTCACGGAGGCGAGTCATGACCACCACCCAGCTCGCCACCATGACCGCCCTGCCCGCGCCGTCGCTGCCCGAACGGCCCACCCTCGCCGTCATCGAGGTCACCCGCAGCCGGCCCGATCGCCCGGAGTACCACGCCAAGGTGCAGACCCTCAACGCCACGGTCGTCGACGCCGGCACCGACGGCGGCTGGACCGTCGTACGCCTGGCCGCCGCCGACCTCGACGCCCCCGCGCTGCTGGACCTCACCGACTCGGCCGATGCCGTCGTGATCGTCGGCGGCGAAGACATCGACCCGCGCTTCTACGGTGCACGGGCCGGCTACCCGGGCGAGACGCCGCACTTCATCGACGCCGACGAGGGCCAGATCGCGCTCGTGCAGCGCGCCGCCGACCGGGGCACACCGGTGCTCGGCATCTGCCGCGGACTGCAGATCATCAACGTCGCCCTCGGTGGCGACCTCGTCCAGCACATCGACGACGGCATCCACCGCAACATCGGCGTGCCCATCGACGAGATTCTCTCCACCCACGCCGTCGTCCTCCGCTCCACCAGCACCCTCGCCGCGGCGCTCGGCGACACCCGCATCTCGGTGCAGAGCGCCCACCACCAGAGCGTCGGCCGGCTCGGCGCCGGCCTCACTCCCGTGGCGACCGCCCCCGACGGTCTGGTCGAGGCCGTCGAGCACCGCACCCTCCCGATCACCGGCGTGCAGTGGCACCCCGAGGCACCGGATGCGCCCGCCAGCCAGCTGCCCCTGCTGCTGGCGTCCCTCTATCGGGCGGTCGCCGCCGCCGAGGTCGCCGAGGCCGCCTAATCCGCTCGCGAGCTGAGACTTGACCCCCGAAAACCGGCGGTTTCTGGTGCTTAGCTCACAGTTCGCGGGGTGAGGCGGGCCAGGAACGCGGGGATATCCAGCTCATGTTCGAAGGGCTCGCCGATCGTCGTGGCGTCGTAGTAGAGCCCGTCGGCCAGAAGCATCGTGGCCCGGGCCAGGTCGGGGTCGCGCAGATCCTCGTTGAGGATGTCGAAGTAGCGTCGCCGCATGTCCACGATCACGGCGTGGGCGCGCGGGTTGCGGCGGGCCAGGGATCCGCCGGCCAGGGTCGCCCGGTCCAGCGGGCTGTTCACGTACTCAGCCATCGCCACGTAGGACGCGGCGGCGCCGGCCGGGGCGGCGCGCATCCGTTCGTATTCGGCGTCGGCCAGCCTCTCGAGCCGGTCGATGAGCGCCGTCTCGAGGCCGTCGCGGGAACCGAAGTGGTAGAGCAGCCCGCCTTTGGTGACGCCGGCTGCACGGGCGACGGCGTCCAGCGATGCGCCGGACCCGCTGGTGTCGATGAGCAGTTCCTGGAACGCGGTGAGGATGCTCTCGCGGGCGCTGTCGCGGTGTTGGGCCATGACCGCAACTTTACTGTACTTGGTGGTATAGTCTAAATCTGCTGTACCCGATGGTGCAGTAAAACTCGCCGTTCCCCGGAGCCCCGAATCTTCAGCCAGGTAGACATGAGCACCACAGACGACATCCGCACCTCCGACCTCTCCACCGCCGTACCCCGCGCCGGCCGCCGCGAATGGGCGGGCCTGGTGCTGCTGATGCTGCCGGTGCTGTTGATCTCGGTGGACAACACCGTGCTCAGCTTCGCCCTGCCGGCTATCAGCCTGGACCTGCGCCCGAGCAGCACGACTCTGCTCTGGATCGTCGACATCTACCCCTTGGTGCTCGCCGGGCTGCTGGTGGCCATGGGCACCCTCGGCGACAGGGTCGGCCGCCGCAGGCTGCTGCTGATCGGCGCGACCGGGTTCGGCGTGGTTTCGGCCCTGGCCGCGTTCGCGCCCACCGCCGAGATGCTCATCGTGGCCCGCGCGGTGATGGGCTTCTTCGGCGCCATGATCATGCCCTCCACGCTGTCGCTGCTGCGCAGCCTGTTCCTGGATGCCCGTCAGCGCACTCTGGCGATCGCGGTGTGGGCCGGCGCCTTCGCGGCCGGCTCCAGCCTCGGCCCCATCGTCGGCGGCGTGGTGCTCCAGCACTTCCACTGGGGTGCGGTGTTCCTCATCGCGGTACCGTTCCTGCTGCCGCTCGTCGCCCTCGCCGGGGTGCTCATCCCCGAGTCGAAGGACCCGGCGCCGCTCCGCATCGACGTGTTCAGCGTGGCCCTGTCGCTGCTCACCCTCGCCCCGCTGGTCTTCGCGATCAAGACCCTCACCCACGACGGTGTCGGGGTGCTCGGTGTCGGCGCGCTGCTGCTGGGCCTGCTGGCCGGGGCGATGTTCCTGCGCCGCCAGCTGCGGATCGACAACCCGCTGCTGGACCTCACCCTGTTCCAGCACGCCCCGTTCGCCGGGTCGGTGCTGGCCAACTTCCTCGCCGTGTTCAGCCTGGTCGGCTTCCTGTTCTTCGTGTCGCAGCACCTGCAGCTGGTGCTCGGCCTCGACCCACTCGCCGCCGGCCTGCTGCTGTTGCCCGGGGCCGTGTTGTCGGTCGTGGCCGGCCTGGCCTCGGCCTACGTGGTGCGGCGGGTGCCGCCGCGCCTGGTGATCGTGGGCGGCATCCTGCTCTCCGCGGTGGGCTTCGGCCTGATCGTGCTGCTGCGGGAGAACCTCACCGCCGGCGTCGTGGTTCTGGCCTTCGGCATCCTTTCGGTGGGCGTCGGCGCGGCGGAGACGATCTCCAACGACACCATCCTCAGCTCGGTGCCGCCGGACAAGGCCGGTGCCGCGGCCGGGGTCTCCGAGACCGCCTACGAGCTGGGTGCCGTGCTCGGCACGGCCGTGCTCGGCGCGATCCTCGCGGCGTCCTACCGGGCCAGCGTGGTGCTGCCCGACGGGCTCGGCCGGGGCGCGGCCGCCCAGGCCGGCGAGACCCTCGGTGGTGCGCTCGGCGTGGCCGGCGAGCTGCCCGCCGCCGACGCTCACGCGCTCACCGAATCGGCCAAGGCCGCGTTCGACAGCGGGGTGGGTGTCACGTCGATCATTGCCGTGGTGCTGATGCTGATCGCCGCGGTGGCGGTGCAGCTGAGCATGCGCACCCGCCGTCCCCGCGGCTAGGGGTCGCCGGATGCGTGCTGTGCCGCCGTGCCGTACCGTGCTCGCCGCCCCTCGCGCTCAACCGGCCGCCGGACGATACTCGGGGAATGACGGCAACCGGCACGCACCGCATCCAGGCCCCCCATCGAAACCCGACGCCCACCCGCACCGGATCAGAAAGAACCTTGATCGTGCTGGAGGCCGCCACCGGCGTGACCGCGCTGGCCGGCGGGGTGCTGCTGATGCTGGCCCCTGACGGTTCGCTCCTGATGGCCGATTCCGCGGCCCTCGAGGGCACCGCGTTCGAGACCTGGCTGCTGCCCGGCGCCGCCCTGGCGTTGTTAGTTGGGCTCGGTTTCGTGGTCACCGCCGTCTGGCAGTGGCGCCGCGGCCCCTACGCCCGCCTACTCTCGCTGGCCGCCGGAGTGGGCCTGGTGCTCTTCGAGATCGTGCAGTTCTCGCTGATCGGCTTCCACCCGCTGCAGGTCGTGTTCGGCATCGTCGGTCTGGTCACGGCCGTGCTGGCCTGGCGACTGCCGGCCGCCCGGCACGGCACGGCCGGCGGAGGGCGCTAGCTCGACGCCCGGAACCCGCGCAGGCGCAGGCTGTTGGTGACCACGAACACCGACGACAGTGCCATCGCCGCGCCCGCGATGAGCGGGTTGAGCAGACCGAGCGCGGCGAGCGGGATCGCGGCCACGTTGTAGGCGAACGCCCAGAACAGGTTGGCCTTGATGGTGCCCAGGGTGCGCCGCGAGAGCCGGATCGCGTCGACCACGGCGAGCAGGTCGGCCCGCACGAGGGTGATGTCGCTGGCCTCGATGGCCACGTCGGTGCCGGTACCCATCGCGATGCCGAGGTCGGCGGCGGCCAGAGCCGCGGCGTCGTTCACCCCGTCCCCGACCATCGCCACAACGTGGCCGGCGGCTTGCAGGGCACGCACCCGTTCCACCTTCTCCGCGGGCAGCACTCCCGCGAAGACCTCGCCGATTCCCACCTGGTCGGCCACGGAACGTGCCACGGTGGGATTGTCCCCGGTGAGCAGCACCGGGCTGAGGCCCAGGGCCACCAGCTGTGCGACGGCCGCGGCGCTGGAGGGCTTGACCTCGTCGGCGACGGTCAGGATGCCCCGGGCCTCGCCATCCCAAGCCACGACCACGGCCGTCTGGCCGGCACCCTCGACGGTGTCGAGCGTGGCTTGCAGATCGTTCGGCAGGGTGATCTGCCACTCGTGGGCGAGCCAGCGTGGCCGCCCCACGAGCACCAGGTGCCCGTCGACGACGGCCTGCACGCCGAAGCCCTGCGCCGAGGCGAAGTCGGTGGCCGCCGGCAGCACGCCGACCCGAGCTGCGGCTCCGGTCACGACGGCAACGCCGATCGGATGCTCGGAGCCGGCCTCGGCCGCGCCCGCGAACCGCAGGAGTTCGGTCTCGCCGGCGTCGGCGGACACCGCCGCCGTGACGTGCACGCCGAGCAGCGACATTCGCCCCGTCGTGACGGTGCCGGTCTTGTCAAGCACGATGGTGTCCACCTGGCGGGTGGACTCCAGAATCTGCGGCCCGCGGATGAGGATGCCCAGCTGGGCGCCCCGGCCGGTGCCCACCAGCAACGCCGTGGGAGTGGCCAGGCCCAACGCGCACGGGCAGGCGATGATCAGGGTGGCCACGGCGGCTGTGAAGGCCTGCTCGGCGCTGGCGCCGAGAGCCAACCAGGTGGCCAGTGTGCCTAGCGCGATGACGAATACGATGGGCACGAACACCGCCGACACCCTGTCGGCGAGCCGCTGCACCGGCGCCTTGCCGGTCTGGGCCTGCTCGACCAGGCGGCCGATGCGGGCCAGTTCGGTGTCGGCGCCGACCCGGGTGGCGCGCACCGTGAGACGGCCGCCGGCGTTGACCGTGGCACCCACCACGGTGTCGCCCTGGCCCACCTCCACGGGCACGGTCTCGCCGGTGAGCAGGCTGGTGTCGATGGCCGAGGCGCCGTCGACGACGATGCCGTCGGTGGCGACCTTCTCGCCGGGGCGTACCACGAACACGTCGCCGACGACGAGTTCGGCTATCGGGATGCGCTGTTCCAGCGTTCCGCGGAGCACCGCGACGTCCTTGGCGCCCAGGTTCACCAGCGCCGTCAGGGCCGCGCCGGAGCGGGTCTTGGCGCGGGCCTCGACGTAGCGCCCGGCGAGGATGAACACGGTCACGGCGGCGGCGACCTCGAGGTAGATCTCGGCGGACCCTGACCCCGTCATGCTCAGGTCCATCTGCATGGTCATGCCGGCCATTCCGGCATCGCCGAGGAACAGGGCATAGAGCGACCAGCCGAACGCGGCGAGCACACCCACGCTGATCAGGGTGTCCATGCTCGCGGCACCGTGCCGGGCGTTCAGTGCGGCGGCACGGTGGAACGGCCAGGCGCCCCAGACGGCCACCGGGGCGGCAAGCGTGAGCGCAAGCCACTGCCAGTTGGTGAACTGCAGGGCCGGCACCATCGAGAGCACCGCCACCGGGATCGCCAGGATCGTCGAGATCAGCAGGCGTTGGCGGAGGGCGAGGGTGTCGGCATCCAGCTCGATCAGCTCGGCGGCCGGGGCGGCGACGGGCGGTGCGGGCAGCCGCGCCGTGTAGCCGGTGGCCACGATCGTGGCGATGGCGTCGTCGATGCTGGTGCCCTGCGGCAGGCGCACGGTGGCCTTGTCGGTGGCGTAGTTCACGGTGGCCACCACGCCGGGCAGCCGGTTGAGCTTCTTCTCGATGCGGGCGGCGCAGGACGCGCAGGTCATGCCGCCGACCACGAGGTCGACGGGCTCGTTCACGCGGCGGCGCCCGCGGTGGTCTGCAGTTCGTAGCCGGCCTCGTCGATGGCGGCGCGGATGTCGGACCGAGCGGGGGCGGTTGCGCTCGTGACGTGCACGGTGCTGGCGGCGCCTACGGCGAGGTCAACGGTCACCGCGCTGACCCCCGGCACCAGGGACACCTCTTCGATGACACTGGCGACGCAGTGGCCGCA
Source organism: Cryobacterium zongtaii (assembly GCF_002909375.1). GTDB lineage: Bacteria > Actinomycetota > Actinomycetes > Actinomycetales > Microbacteriaceae > Cryobacterium > Cryobacterium zongtaii. The sequence continues at coordinate 66,933 of NZ_PPXD01000018.1, read as the reverse complement.
GGTCATGCCGGTGACGAGGTAGTCGGTGACGGTTTCTGTCTGAGCCATGATGCGAACCTTCTCTTACGATACGGATGTTGCGTACGGATGTTGCGGAATGGGGATACCCCCTATGGGTACTCTAGCGCACCATCGTGATACCGTGAGGGGGTATAAGGTCAGCCGACAGCCAGGAGCGCACAATGACGACCGCAGACCACCCCGCAGACCACACCCACGACGGCCCGCACGGCTACATCTCCAACAAGGACGACTACCTCAAGCGCCTGCGCCGTATCGAGGGCCAGGCCCGCGGGCTGCAGGGCATGGTCACCGACGACAAGTACTGCATCGACATCCTCACCCAGGTCTCGGCCATGACCAGCGCCCTGCAGTCGGTGGCCCTGGGCCTGCTCAACGACCACCTCAGCCACTGCGTCGTCGACGCCGTGGCCGTCGGCGGCGACGAGGCCCAGGCCAAGCTCAAGGAAGCCGGCGACGCCATCGCCCGGCTCGTGCGTTCGTAACGCCCAGTCAATATGCTGTGCGCATGACGGATGCGGGCGGCTTCAGACTCCACCGGCGCATGAGCGCCCGCGACACCGGCGAGGCACACCGGGCGGCGAGCCCGCTCGAGCTGCTCTTCGACCTCACCTTCGTCGTTGCGGTGGCTCAGCTTGTGGTGCAGCTCGCGCACGGCATCGAGGGCGGCCACGGCTTCGAAGAGGTCGGCCCGTTCCTGATGGTGTTCTTCGCCATTTGGTGGGCCTGGATGAACTTCACCTGGTTCGCGTCGGCCTACGACACCGACGATGTGCCCTACCGGCTGCTCACCATGCTGCAGATGGGTGGGGTACTCGTGCTCGCCGCCGGGGTGCCCGCAGCGTTCACCGAGCAGGACTTTCGCGCGATCACGCTGGGCTACCTCATCATGCGCATCGGCCTGGTGGCCCAGTGGCTGCGCGCCGGCTTCGAGCATCCGGCGAGCCGGGTGACGGCCTGGCGATATGCGGCGGGGGTCAGCCTCGTGCAACTGGGCTGGCTGGCCCGGTTGGCCCTGCCTGAAGAGGTCGGCGTGCTCTCGTTCCTCGTCTTCGCGGCGCTCGACCTGGCCGTGCCGCTCTGGGCGGAACGCACCGGCATGACCTTCTGGCACCCGCACCACATCAGTGAGCGATACGGCTTGTTCACCATCATCCTGCTCGGCGAGAGCGTGCTGGCGGCCACCTATGGCGTCCAGGACGCCCTGAGCGAGGGCGGCGTGAGTGGCGACCTGGTTCTCGTGTCCGCTGCGGCACTGGTGACACTGTTCGCGATCTGGTGGCTCTACTTCCTCGAGCCCGCGGGGGAGGGGCTCTCCGTCAAACGCAGCCGCTCCTTCCTGTGGGGGTACGGCCACTACAGCGTGTTCGCCGCGCTCGCGGCCCTCGGTGCCGGACTCGAGGTGGCGGTGGCCGAGGCCGGGCATCACCTGGAGGTGTCACCGGTGGCGCTGGGCTATGCGGTGGCCCTGCCGGCGGGCGTCTTCCTGGTGCTGCTGTGGGCCGTGCACGCGGTGCTGGTGTCCAGGTCGCAGATCCAGCCCCTGGTGATCCTGCCCGCGGCGGCGCTGGTACTGCTGGTGCCGCTGCTCGCCTCGGTCACGGGAGTCACCGTGGTGGTGGTCCTGGTCGCGACAGTCTGCGTGCTCGTCGTAGCAATCACCCTGGCCGACCGGGCGCGCCGGTCCCGGTCGGCCGCCGAGGCCGGTCAGTCCTTCGGCACCCAGTAGCCCACCGCCCCCAGCAGCCGGGTCTCCCGGTCCGCATCTTCGGGCACCGGCACCGCGGGCGGGAACACCCCCATTTCTCGGAAACCGTCGATCTGCGGGCCGATGACCTCCTCGAGGGTCTCCACCAACGCGGCCGGCAACGCGAAGTCCCAGCCGAGGTGGCGGGCGATGGACCAGGCCTGGAACGCCCGGTAGATGCTGATGTGCTCGAGATACTCCCGAAGAGTGAAGTCGCCATAGCTCAGGTGCACGACCTTCTCCGGGTTGAGGTCTTCCTGCACGGCCGCGGTGGCCGTGTCGTTGAGCCGGTCGTAGGCGGCGATCGGGTCGTCGCCGAGCAGGTCGCCGTCGTAGGTGCCGCCGGCATCCTCGATTGTTCTGCCGAGCAGCACATCGGGCACCCAGGCCTCGTCGCGGGCGTGCGCGGCCACAACGTCGCGTACGGTGGGGTTTGACGTCACCGCCCAGTCGGCCGGTGCGGGCCGCATCAGCTCGTCAGGGGTGATCCGGTCGATGACGGAGCGCAACGCGGCATCCGCCTGGAGGAAGAGCTCTCTCTGCTTCATGGGGGCACGCTAACACCTACCGCCGACCAGGCGGAGACCCGCCCGAATCGTCGGCGGCAGCCGCACTGAAATAAGGTCTGGATGTGCTCGTGCCCGTAATGCCCACCGAAGCCACCGATGCGATGGTGTCGTTTCTCGACCCGGTCGCCCGCAAGAACCTCGGCATCGCCGTCGCGCTCGCCGGCACGGTGTTCCTGGCCCTCGGCGCTCAGCTGCAGCACCGAGGCGTGGGCAAAACTTCCAGGATGCGCCCCGGCGACCAGCAGAAGATGAGTATCGGCCAGCTGCTGGCCCTGTTGCGACGACCGTCCTGGCTGCTCGGCACGCTCCTGCTGGGCTTCGCCATTTTGCTGCAGCTGACCAGCCTCGGCCTGGCTCCGCTGCTCGTTGTGCAGCCGCTCGGGGTCGCCGCCCTGGTGCTGTCCACCGTGGTGGACTCCCGGCTCGCGCACACCAGGCTTGACGGAACCGTGTTGCGCTCGGTGGCCCTGTCCGTGGGCGGCATCGTGATCTTCGTCTCCATCGCTGCCGTGTACGCCACCGATCGGCCCATCCAGCCGCCCCAGGTGGTGATCATCCTGATTCTGCTCGGCGTCGTCCTGATCGTCTGCGGCCTGATCTTCACGCTGCTCCGCGCCCGCCTCACCGCCGTGGCCTACGTGCTCGGTGCCGGGGTGCTCTACGCCTTCGTCGCCACCCTGGCCAAACTCACCATCACCCAGCTGGTGGCCGGCGACCTGTCGCTGCTCACCCTGCTGTGTGTCGGCGGCATTCTCACGGCGGCGGTCGTGGGCGGTGTGTTCGTGCAGGTCGCGTACTCCACGGGTCCGCCCAACCTGGTGATCGCCGGTCTCACGGTGGTGGATCCCTTGGTGGCGGTCGGCATCGGCATCGTCGTGCTCGGTGAGGCGTCCGAGGCCCCGCCGTACGCCCTGATCGCCTTTGTCATCGCCGGCGCGATCGCGGCCTACGGTGTTGTCGGGCTCTCCAGGCACCGCCCGCAGTCCACGCTGGCAATCGCCTCCGAAAGCGGGCCCGAAACACGGAGGCCCCCCAGACAACGTCGGTAGCATCATCCTGATGTCAACCGTTCACTCGAAAACCAGGACCGCCGGTCGGTATTTCGTCGTCGCCGGGTTCCTGGCCATTGCTCTCTCCGGGTGCGCGGCATCCGGCGCGGCCCAGACCAGCGCCGTGACGCCGGCCGAGCCCGGCGACTCCGCGGATGCGACACCAGATTCGTCGGTCGACCCCGCCGTCGCCATGCCCACGGGCTGTCCCGCCACGGCCGAGTCGATGCCGGCCGAGGCGGTCAGCGCTGAGATCGCCGACGTCGACGGCGACGGCGAGAACGACACCGAGTGGTACGACGAGACGACCTCGCCGTTCACCTTCGGCATCAGCACGGCCTCCGGCGCCACCGTCACCCTCGCCGACGACCTGGCCGGCCCCGGCGGGCACAACGGCTGGACGGCGACACTGCACAATGGTGTGGTCGTGACGGTGCTCGACGACAGCCGCAGCGCCACCCTGCACGCGCTGGTGGACTGCGAGTTCGTGACCCCCATCGGTGTGGACGCCCGGCCGTACACCTTCGACATGCAGAACACCCACGACAACGGCACCGGGGTGGGATGCCTCGACGTCGAAGGCGGTGTCGAGTTGAACGGTCTCCAGGTCACCCAAAACCGCGACGACAGCTATTCCCTGATGGCCACGGGCATCACGGTGTCGACAGACGGGCTCACCGCCATCAATGGATACACCGCCGTGTCGGGCGCCCTGCCAGAGGACGACCCTCGAGTCGCCGAGGCGCAGACCTCTTCCTGCGGCGGAGCCCCGGTGGTCAGCACCAGCGGACGCTAGCTAGCCGGCGCTCAACGGCCGCGTTCATACAGGCTCAGATTGAGGGTCTCCCCGGCCCGCGCCATTCCATAGCCTCGCATCGGGTTCAGCCAGAGAATGTCGTGCTCGGTGATGCCGAACCGGATGGCGATGGTCTCCAGCGCGTCGAGGGGTGCCACGACGTAGGCCGACGGGTTGCCGGCGCTGTCGTAGTGCACCTCGCCCCTGGCCAGGTCCCCAGCGCCGGCGTCCGTCACGGTCAGGTCGGGGTCTTGGTCGGGCAGAGTCCAGGTGAGCGGGGCAGTGGCCAGCGCACGACCGAGAGTGCCGATGCCGTCGACCCGTTCCCAGATCACGGCCGTGCGCATCCAGCTGGGGTCCGTGGTCACCATCTCGGTGTCGTAGCCGAGGTCGAAGGTCTGCGTCGTGGCCGTGGTGACCTCGCTGTCGCCCAGGTAGCTCGTCGCGACCCTGAAGTCACCGCTGGTCGCGTTGCCGTCGACGGCATTCAGCTCGAGGATGGTGGTGTTCGCCACCGGGCCGACGTCGAGGTCGAGCAGGCTCACCATCAACCGACCGTTGTGCGTGGACACCTCGATCGTGCCCTGCACCTCGGGGCGGGGCGCGGTGGTGCCGCTACCGTCGACGAACCCTGTGAAGGTGCCCGTCGCGACGACGATGCCGGGGGCCAGGCCGCGCCGATCGGCAGCGGCGCCGGGCGTGGGAGTGGCGGTCGGCTCGCGCATACCGACTGCCGTGCATCCGCTCAACATCGCCACGGTCAGCAGCGCAGCCGCGACCCGGCCTGTTTTGATCGTCATCATCAACCCCCGCTGCAATCTAGCAGCGCACCCGCCGCGAATTGCGCAGATCATCGACACCTGAAATCGTAGGTACCGGGGAATGTGAGAGACGGCAGCACGCTGGGGGGAGCGCGATCATGCAACGTGAGAAGAGGGCTGGCCGGTCGATCGACGACTGCGTCAGTGAGTCCACGTCATCGTCGGCGGTGCTCGTGCGCCTCCTGCCCGACTACGCCGGCACGGTGCTCTGGTGCCCGCACCCCGTCGTGTACGCTGCCACGCAGCTCGATGCCGCCCTGGTCACCGATCTGATCCGCTGGGAGATCGACTACTACGACGCGCTGACCGAGGACTTCGGCTGGCGCACCCCGGAGCTGGCCGCCGAGTTCACCGCCACCGGCATCCGCCTGGCGATGCGGTTGGCCGTGCAGCTTGGGTCGGGTTTCGACATCGAGTTCGCATCCTACGAGGCCGGGGTGGCCACCCGCCGCTTCCGCAGCGAGTGCCCGGCCGACAACCCGCGTGCCACCGCGGCGTTCACCCTGATGGCCCGGAGCGCCGCGTGACGCTGCGGCTGCCCGTTGTGCCCGGCGACGGCGTCACCCTCCGTGCCTTCAGGGCCACGGATGCGCCGCTGATCCAAGAGGCATCGGGGGACGAGCTGATTCCGCTGATCACCAGCGTGCCTGCCACCAATGATCACGCTGCCGCGCTGGCCTTCATCGACCGGCAGCACGAACGGTCCCGCACCGGGGAGGGCTACTCGTTCGCCATCGCCGATCCGGCCGACCGGGCCGTCGGCCAGATCGGACTCTGGCCGCGCGCCGACCCCGGCTCCGCCAGCGTGGGCTACTGGATCCGCCCCACCGCTCGCCGTCAGGGCCACGCGGCCGCGGCGCTCGGAGCGCTGGTCGACTGGGCCGGCACCCTGCCGGCGCTGGCGCGGCTCGAACTCTACGTGGAGCCCTGGAACATGGGCTCCGCCCGCACCGCCGAGCGCGCCGGTTTCGAGCGCGCCGAGCTGATGCCGGCCTGGCGGTCTGTGGGCGGAACACCCCGGGACATGGTGCGGTATGCACTCCTGCTGCACTGACTTCAACAGCGCGGTAGCCTGAGCCCCAACGGCGAGAGATTGCGGGGCACGGGTTGTTGGAATCGTTTTGGACGTGGGTCGTCATCATCCTGGTCGCCCTCGTTTTTTCCGTCGCCATCGGATTCGCCACCCGCTCCCTGCTCGGCACCACGGTGGGCTGGCTGCGCACCTTCCTGGTGGGCCTGCTGGTCTTCGTCGGGTGCTGGCCGTTCGCCTACTTCGTCTCGATTCAGGCCCAGGTGATCGCCGCCGACGGCACGCCCACGGTGCCGATCGTGGTCGTGCTGCTCTTCGTGGCCCTCGCGTTCGGCTGGGTCTTCGCGCTCGGCATGGCCATGCTGGTGGCCACCGAGGCGCTCTGGCCCACCACTGCCGCCAACCCGATCGACGCCTTCCGGGCGGCCCTGCACCGGCGCCGGCGCACCAAGCGTTACCTGCAGATCCTCACGCTGCTCTCCAAACACGGCATCGGCTGGATCCTCAACGAGAGGGCAGGCGGCGCTCCCCGCGAAGGTAAGAAGGGCGGGCGCACCCCGGATGCCCTCGTCTCGGCCATCAACGAGGCCGGTGTCACCTTCGTGAAACTCGGCCAGCTGCTCTCCACCCGGCGCGACCTGTTGCCGGCCAGCTACACCCGGGCGCTCGCCTCGCTACAGTCCGGCGCGGCGACGCTGCCGTGGCCGGCTATCCGTCAGGTGATCGAGGCCGAGATCGGCGGCCCGCTGGAGACCGTGTTCAGTCAGGTCGACGCACTGCCGCTCGCGGCGGCATCCGTCGCTCAGGTACACGCCGGAACCCTGCTGGACGGCACCCGAGTGGTGCTCAAGGTGCAACGACCGGCCGCGGCGGCTCAGGTCGCCGCGGACATCGACATCATCGTCAGGCTCGCGCAGCGCATTGAGAACCAGACCAGCTGGGGGCGCGACTTCGGCGTGGTGACCCTGGCCGAGGGCTTCGGCCGGTCGCTGCGAGACGAGCTGGACTACCGCATCGAGTTCAGCAGCACCCAACAGATCGGCAGCGTGGTGGCGTCGTCGGCGGAGAACGAGGTCCTCGTGGTGCCCCGCGTGTACGCCGAGGCCAGCTCCCGCCGGTTGCTGACCATGGACCTCATCGACGGTCTCCCGCTGAACGCCGCGGGCGACCGGCTGAGCCGGATGGACCCCGAGGATCGTGGGGCGCTCGCCGCGGCCCTGCTGGATGCGGTTCTCGAGCAGGTGATCGTGACGGGCATCTTCCACGCCGACCTGCACCCCGGCAATCTGATGCTGCGGGCCGACGGCATGCTGGGCATGATCGACTTCGGCAACGTGGGCGTGCTGGAGCGCAGCATGCGGGAGGGCCTGGTGACGCTGCTGCTCGCGGCGACGAACGACGACGATATCGCCACGACGGATGCCCTGCTGCTGGTGGTGGAGGCGCCGCCGGATGCCGACATCCTCTCGCTGCAACGCGACCTGGGCCGCGTGCTGACGTTGAACCGGCACAGCGCCAACGGCTCGATCTTCGCCGCGATGCTGGACACCATCCGCGACCACCACCTGGCCGTGCCGACCTCGCTGGGCCAGGCGCTGCGGTCCCTGATCACCCTGGAACGCTGCCTGGACATCCTCGACCCCGACTTCGACATGGTGGAAACGGCGCTGGCCAGGGTGCCGCATTTTCTGCGGCGGCTCGTCACTCCCAAGAGCCTTCTCGGTTCGCTCCAGGCGCAGGCCGCCGTGTTGCAGGCCACGGCGCGTCGGCTGCCGCGTCGGCTGGAGACCATCAGCTCTTCCCTGGCCAAGGGCACCTTCAGCCTGCGCATCCGCGCCTTCGCCGAGCCCGATGACAGGTGGTGGATCGGCTCGGTCGTCACCGAAGCCATTGGAGTACTGATCGGCATCACCGCCGTCAGCCTGGGCATCGTGCTGGTGGTCTCCGACACCGGTCCTGACCTCGTGGCGGGGGTGCGGCTGTTCGCTTTCCTCGGTGCCTCGATCGGCCTCGTCGGCTTCATCCTGCTCATCCGAGCCCTGCGCCAGCTGTTCCTGCGCCGGCCGCACCCCTGACCTAGCCCGCGGCGCGCTGCCGGAATGCGATGGTATTCATCCGGTTGCCGCAGCGGATGCTGCAGAACCGCTTCGAGCCGTTGCGGGAGAGATCCACCAGAACGCCGGCGCAGTCCTGGGCCGCGCAGGCGCGCAGCCGGCCGGTCTCGTCGGTGCGGATCACATCGACCAGGGCCAGGGCCACCTCCACCCGGATGCGTTCGGCCAGCGGAGCAGCCGGGTCGGTGGCGTGCAGGTGCCAGTCGAGTCCGTCGTGGCGCATCAACCGGGGCAGGGCCCTGGCGTTTCGCAACATGGCGTTCAGCTCCACGGCCGCGTCGTCGCGGCCGAGGAGCCAGATGTGGCGCAACAGCTCACGGGTGGCGCGCACCTCGGCCAGTTCGGCCTCGGTCCCATCGAGGCGGCCGGAGAACCGGTGGGCCACAAAGAGCGCCGTCAATTGGACGGGCGTGACGAGCTCGTCGAGACCGCTTTTGGTGGCGCCGGCGACGGTGTTGGCGAGGTCGACCGTGAACGCCAGACTCGCCTCGGTGTCAGGGGCAAAATGCAAATTGACTCCTTACTCACGACCACACTATCTTCATGATCAACACCCCTTCAATTCCGTCGTCTGTCTGTCTGTGTGGAGCCCCATGACTCGCCCGTCCACCTCGCTCGGCCTGGTCATCGCCCTCATCGCCGCGGCCACGTTCGGCCTCTCCGGCGCCCTGGCCAAGCCGCTGCTCGAGAGTGGTTGGAGTCCCGCCGCGGCCGTGACCCTGCGGGTGCTCATCGGCGGCATCGTGCTCGCCCCGGTGGCCGTCATCGCGCTACACGGCCGCTGGGCGACGCTCTGGCGTGCCCGGTGGCGGGTGCTCGCGATGGCGGTCATCGGCGTGGCCGGCACCCAGCTCGCCTATTTCGCTGCGATCGAACGTATCCCGGTCGGCACCGCGGTGCTGATCGAATACATGGCCCCGCTGCTGCTCGTCGTCTGGGCCTGGGCGCGCAGCCGGCGGATGCCCAAGCGCGTCGTGCTCGTCGGCTCGATCGTGGCGCTGGCCGGCCTGATCCTCGTGGTGAACCCGACCGGGTCGGTGCGGCTGGACGTGCTCGGCCTCACTCTGGCGCTGACCGCCATGGTGGGCTGCGCCATCTACTACCTCGTGGCGGCGCAGCCCAGCGAGGGGTTGCCGGCCGTGGCGCTGGCCGGATTCGGTCTGCTGCTCGGCGGCGTGCTGCTGGGTGCCGTGGGGCTGAGCGGCTTGGTGCCCTTCACCACCTCCACCGCGGATGTGGCGATGTTCGGCGGAACGGTGCCGTGGTGGCTGCCGCTCATCATCATCGGCGTGGTGGCCACGGCCATCGCCTACTCCACCAGCATCGCCGCGAGCGAAATGCTCGGCTCCAGGCTCGCCTCGTTCGTAGGTCTACTCGAGGTGGTGGCCGCCACCTTCTACGCCTGGCTCCTGCTGGGCGAACAGCTCACCGGTCCGCAGTTGGTCGGCGGGCTGCTGATCCTGATCGGTATCGGCTTCGTGCGCTCCGAGAAGACGGATGCCGCGCTCGAGCCTGCGTCCGTTCCCCTGCTTGAGAGCAACCGACCCTAGCGGGCGACCACCGGCTCGGTCTCGGCGGCGAGGTGCGCGTTGGACAGGGACAGGCCGTGGCCCATCCGGCGGAAGAGCAGCGCCGCGATGATGCCGCCGACGGCGAAGAAACCGGCGCCCCACCAGTACGCGACGGCGTAGCTGGTCACCGCGGCCTGTGCGGCCACCTCGGCCGTGGCGGGCAGGTGCGAGGCCACATAGTCGGCCGCCGCGGTGGCCGCCAGGGTGTTCAGCAGGGCCGTGCCGATCGAGCCGCCGACCTGCTGGCTGGTGTTCACCATCGCCGACGCGACGCCGGCGAACTGGCGGTCGACGCCGAGGGTGGCGGTCTGCATCGAGGCGGGCATGATCGAGCCCATCGCGAAGCCGAGAATCATCAGCGGCGGCAACACATTGGCCGCATAGGTGCTGTCGAGGTTGAGATTGGTGAGCAGGATCATGCCGGTCGCACCCAGCGCCATGCCGAACGGCACCATGACCTTGGGGCCGAACCACGGCACGAAGATGTTCGTCGACAGCTGCGCAGCGAGCACGAGCATCGCGATCATCGGCAGGAACGAGAAACCGGTCTGCATTGGTGTGAAGCCGAGCGACGTCTGCAGGTAATACGTGACGAACAGGAAGATGCCGAACATGCCCGCACCGGCGATCATCACCGAGAGGTAGGCGGCACCGCGGTTGCGGTCGAGCACGATCTGCAGCGGCAGCAGCGGATGCGCGGCCTTGCGCTGCCAGAGCACAAACGCGACGAGCAGCACCACGGCGCCCGCGAGCATGCCCCAGGTCAGCGGCGAGTCCCAGCCATCCGTCTCGGCGTTGGAAAAGCCGAAGACCAGGCCGAACAGCGCGGCCGAGACCAGGATCGTGCCGGGGATGTCGAGCTTGGGCCGGGGGCCGGTGCGCTGCAGGTGGTCGACGAAGATCGCGGCGCCGATGACCCCGACAATGGCGATGACCACGTTGATGTAGAGGTTCCAGCGCCAGTCGAAGTACTCGGTGAGAAAGCCACCGAGCAGCAGTCCGACGGCACCGCCCGCACCGGCGATCGCGCCGAAGACGCCGAAGGCCCGCGCCCGCTCCTTGGGGATGGTGAAGGTCGTGGTGAGCACGGCCAGGGCCGTCGGGGCCAGCAGTGCGCCGAATGCGCCCTGCAGGGCCCGGGCGGCGACCAGCCAGCCGAAGGTTCCGGCCGCGCCGCCGAGCGCGGAGGCGATCGCGAAGCCGATCAGGCCGATGATGAAGGTGCGCTTGCGCCCGATCAGGTCGGAGAGCCGGCCACCCAGCAGCAGCAGGCTGGCGAAGGCGAGCGAGTACGCGGTGACGATCCACTGGCGGTCGCCGTTGGAGAAGCCGAGGTCGGCCTGGGCGGAGGGGAGGGCAATGTTCACGACCGTGGAGTCGAGCACGACCATGAGCTGGGCGAGGGCGACCACGCTGAGGGTCCACCACCGGCGGGAGTGTGGCACGGGGGTGCTCGTCGCGACAGACGAAGCTGGCATCGTTTCAGACATAAACGCGACTCTATACGATACTGTGGAGTTCCGGATCTTAACAGTTCCTGAATTTACGCCCCGGTAACATGTGGAGGCATACAGGATTGATCCGTCACCGAAAAGGAGGTCGACGCAATGACGCAGCTCGAACCCGCCGGGGCGGCCGAGACCACCGCGGCCGAGACCAAACTGGGTCGCAAGCGTGACCACACCCGTGACCCGGAGATCTTGGCCGCGGCGCTCGAGGTGCTCGCCGAGACCGGCTTCGACGGCATGACCATCGACATGGTCGCCACCAGGGCCAAGGCCGGCAAGGCCACGCTGTACCGGCGCTGGCCCTCGAAAAACGAACTCGTCATCGACGCCGTCGCCTGCATGAAGCAGGGCGACCTGGATCAGGCCAGCCTGCCCGACACCGGAACCCTGCGCGGAGACTTCGTGGCGATGATCAAGCCACGCTCCATCGAAGACGGCGAGAAGAAGATGCAGATCATGGCCGGGCTGATGTCGATGCTCTCGGCGACGCCCGAGATGGCCGACGCGGCGAACAACGCCATCGTCAAACCGCGGGCGGCGGCCAACCGATTCCTCATGCAGCGGGCCATCGACCGCGGCGAGATCTCGCCCGAGTGCGACATCGACACCCTCTGCCTGGTCACCCCGTCGATGGCCGCCTACCGCACCCTCATCGAACGCAAGCCCGTTGACCGGGACTTCCTCATCACGCTCATCGACGGGGTGCTGCTGCCGGCGCTCGGCCTGCGCGGCGATACCGCCCCGGCTGGGCGCGGTAAGGTTGCGCCACCGGCCTCGTAGCCGGCGGAGTTCCATCTCGACGAAGAGAGCGTGTCATGTCCGGCAAGTATGAATTGACTGCAGACCGATCCGGTGGCTATGTCTTCAGGCTCAAGACCCACAGCGGTGAAGTGCTGATGACCTCGGAGAGCTACCAGACCAAAGCAGCGGCGCTCAAGGGCATTGAAGTCGTCAAGGCCGACGCCAAGGGCCGCGTCGTCGATCTGACCGAGCCCAAGTAACAGCTCGCCTCACAGCTCGCCTCACAGCTCGCCTCACAGCTCAGCGTCGGCCACGGCGAAGGTGTCGCAGGCCTCTGCCCCATTTGTGTAGCCCGTCTGGAACCACCTCTGGCGCATCTCGCTGGAGCCGTGCGTCCAGGTCTCCGGGTTCACCTGGCCCTGGGCCTTCTCCTGGATGCGGTCGTCTCCGATGGCGGACGCCGCGTTGAGCGCATCCGCGATCTGGGCGTCGGTGATCGGTTCGAGCAGGCGGGTGCCGTCGGCATCCGTGGTCTCGGCCGCTGAGCCGAGCCAGGCGCCCGCGAAGCAGTCGGCCTGCACCTCGACGCGGACGGCGTCGGAGCTGGGGCCGGCCTCGGACGTGTCAGTGCTGGCGAACGTGCCGGCGCGGTTCTGGATATGGTGGCCCCACTCGTGTCCGACGACGTAGAGCTGGGACAGCGGACCCGCCGTGGCGTCGAACTCGGTGCGCAGTGTGTCGTAGAACGCGGTGTCGAGGTAGATCTGCTGGTCGGCCGGGCAGTAGAACGGCCCGACGGCGCTCGTGGCTGCGCCGCAGCCGGTGTCCACCCCGTCGGTGAAAAGTTGAATGAGGGGCGAGGAATAGCTGATGCCCATTGCCGGCGCCTGCTCGGCCCAGTAGTCCTCGAGTGAGTCGCGGGTGAAACCCACCCGGCATTCCACGTCCGCGTTGGCGTCGGCGCCGAATTCACAATTCGTCAGCGCAGTGGTGTCGCCCTCGTCGCCGCCACCGGCTGTGCCGCCGCCCAGCAAGCCGGACAGGTCGACCCCCAGCAGCTGGGAGAGCAGCACGATGGCGACGAGGCCCAGGCCTCCACCGCCGACGGCGAGGCCGGTGCGGCGGCCCGATTTGCGCACACCCTGGCCGGAGTACTTGGCGTCGTCGTTAAAAGTCATTCCTCGACAATAAATGATTGCTGGCGGCTGTCGCGCCCGCCTGCCACACTGCGGTTATGAGAATCTCGGGGCTCCTCGTGCTCGCCGGCGTCACCGTCACCCTGCTCACCGTCAGCGGATGCGCCGGCAGTGACGCGCGGGGGCCTCGGTCCTCCGCGGTCCCGGGGCAGTTTCCCCGCCCCGCGGCCGCCGGTGAGGTCCTCGCGCAGGCCACGGTTCTGCAGAAGGACGGCGAGGCCCCGCAACTCTGCTTGGGCGCAGTCGCTCAGTCACTCCCGCCCCAGTGCGGCGGACCACCCATCCTCGGCTGGGACTGGGCGACTGTTGACCAGTCCGAGACGCAGTCCGGCGTCACCTGGGGCAGCTACGCCGTCACCGGAACCTGGGACGCCGCCGCGTTCACGGTGACCCGGCCGCCCATCCCGCTATCGCTCTACGACCCGCTCGCCCAGATCGATCCGCGGCTCGACGAGGCCACGCCCGGCCCGAGCGAGGAGAGTACCCTGCTGCGCCTGCAGGACGAGTTGAACGCCGCCGACTACAGCCCGGCCACGGCCTCGGACTGGTCCGAGATGCCGATCCTCTCCAACTGGACCCAAAACGGCTACCTCTGGATTTCGGTCATCTACGACGACGGCTCGATCCAGCGGTTCTTCGACGACCAGTGGGGTGCGGGCGTGGTCGCCGTGCAGTCCGCCCTGACTGACGCCGAGTGATCATCCGGCCGCCGTAGGATCGGTTCATGGCCCTCCTTCACCAAGCTGACATCACCCCGACGAAGATCGACATGCTCAGCCGCTGGGCGCCCACCCAGCCCTGGTTCGTCGGCGATGCCGGCGTGAGCGTGACGAACCTCGCCGCCTACAGGTTCGACGATCCGGACGGACAGGTCGGCATCGAGACCATCCTCATCACGGCCGGCGCCGGCCCGGTACTGCAGATTCCCGTCACGTACCGGGACGCCCCGCTCGCCGGCGCTGACGCGTCACTCATCACCACCATGCAGCACTCGGTGCTGGGGGAGCGGTGGGTCTACGACGCTACCGGCGACCCGGCCTACCTCGCGGCCGTCGCTACCGCCGCGCTCACCGGAGGCCACCAGGCCGAGCTCACCATCGAGATCGACGGGCAGATGGTGGTGCGTGAGCCCACCGCCGTCGTCGCAGGCAGCGGCACGCCCGGCGGTGCCGCCGTGACACCGCCCGCGGTGGCCGAGATCAGCATCCGGCAGGAGCCCGGCGCCACCGTCGTGACTGCCGGAACGCTGCGGATAATCGTGGCACGTGTGCTCGGCGACGACGACGTCCTGGCGAACCAGGCTCCGGATTCGGCCCATGAGGTGCTCGCCGGAACGTGGTCGGATCAGCCCACCCTGCGCGCCCTGGTCCTTGTCGCCACCCCGGCGTAACACAGCGGTGCCCTGGCGCGCGGGCCGGTACCGTGCAGGTATGCCGACGGATGCCGCCCCCAGCCTGGTCGCCGTTCCTTCGGGGACCGTGACCATGACGGATGCGCGCACCCGCCGCAGCTGGAGCGCCGATGTCGCCGCGATCGAGATCGCAGCGTATCCGCTGACCCAGGAGGAGTACGCCCAGGTCACCGGTCTTCGGCCTGCCGCGACCCTGGGCGCACGGCTGCCCGTCGAGGGAGTGTCGTGGTGGGACGCGATCCGCTTCTGCAATGCCCTATCGGAGCGGGCCGGCCTCACCCCGGCGTATCGGCTGGGCGCCGACGAAGCCATCGTTTGGGACCCCGCAGCGGAGGGCTACAGGCTGCCGACCGAGGCGGAATGGGAGCACTCCTGCCGTGCCGGAACCGCCGGACCTCGCTACGGGGACCTCGACGAGATCGCCTGGTACCGCGGCAACTCAGACGAACACCCGCACGACGTCGGCGGCAAGCAGCCGAACGCCTGGGGTCTGTACGACACGTTGGGCAGTGTCTGGGAGTGGTGCTGGGACTTCGCCGACCCCGAGCGGTACGGCACCTACCGCGTGCTGCGCGGCGGCGGCTGGTTCGACCAGCACTGGAGTTGCCGTGCTTCCGTGCGGCGGGGCAGCTACCCGGGCCTCCAGATCGACGACGTCGGTTTCCGGATCGCCCGGAACTCCTGATCGGCCTGGTCGACTGGCGACGGTAGGCATGCGAGGCTTAGCTCACCTATGGACGACGACGGATTCGATTTCGACGAGCCCGGCCCGCTCTGCCCGGCCTGCGGCATCGAGATGAGCCCCGACGGCGTCGACACGGCCGAGGGTCTCGAGTCCTGCCACCGCTGCCCGCGTTGCAAGCTCGCGATCGTCGTGCCGGGTCTCTGGCCCAACTGATCCGCCGTTAACTGCCGGGCCGGGTGTAGTTCACGGCGATGTAGCAGGATGGGCGCATGCGCATTCTTGCCATCGCCAGCCTGCTCCTCGCCGCAGTGCTCTTTGTCGTGTCGATGGTGGGCTTTGTCGTGATCGGAGAGATCGCTGCGCTGGGCCTCCTCCCCGCGCTTGGCGCATTCACCCTGGCTATCGGGGCGCAGGTGGCGTCTCGCCGACGCTGAGCGGTGTGGTCACTCCCCGGCGCAGCGCGTGCACGATCGTCGCACGGGCATCGCCGCCGATCGTCGTGGGGAGCAACGGGTACACATGCAGCTGCCCCACGGCCTCGTGGAAATCCAGGTCAACCCCCGCTGCTGCGGCCTTGCCGACGAGTAGGTGCGCATCCGGATTCAGCACGTCCCTGGAGCCGCTGAACAGGGTGAGCGGTCCCAGCCCGGCCAGGTCGCCCATCAACGGACTCACCACGGGGTCCAGGATGTCCCGGTCGCCCTTCCAGAGGCGGGCCAGAACTTCTCCGCCGGGAGTGGCGAGCCAGGGGTCGCTCGGCTGCACGGCCGGTATGCGCGGGTTGCTCCAGCTGAGATCGAGGGCGGGTGAGACCAAGACGGTCTGGGGGAGCGTGATGCCGTGCTCATCCCGCAGTGCGAGCGCGGTGGACAGGGCAATCTGGCCGCCGGCGGAATCCCCGGCGATGCAGGTGGCGCCGTACCACTGCAGGTTATCCAGCACGAGGTCGACGATTCCGGCGGCCACGACGGCTGCGGTCCCGAAGGGCACGAGTGGGTAGATCGGCACCGTGACGACGGTGTTCGCCTCCGCGGCGATCTGGGCGGCCAGATGCCAGTGCTGCCCAGCGATCTGATTCAGCCAGCCGCCGCCGTGCACGTACACCACGCTTCCGGTCGGGGTGCTGCCGAAGGGGGTGATGGTGTAGACCGGCCAGCTCCGATTGGAAACGTCTATCCGTACATCTCGGCGCATTCTGCTCGGTGGCCCGTATGGGGTCGGCCGGAGTTCGAGCTCGCGCACCCGGCGGCGCGCCCCGTCGGCCGTGGCGAACACGCGGTTCGCGCGCATGAGACGCAGAGCGGGGGCGATGAGGCTGCTCGGAACGGTGACCATGCCATCCATTCTGCATGCCACACTGAAAACGAGACCTGCACCAGGCGAAGGGACCTCCCATGACCGACAGCACCGGGTACCCGCCCGAGCCCTGGTATCTCGGCGGTTCCCTGAACGTGTCGGTGTTCCTCGTGCCGGCGGCCGGCCTGCCTGCCGGGTTCGAGCTGCCGAGCGGGCGGCGCGCGCTGCGTCTGGGTTCACGGGTCGTCGTGGGGGTCGCCGCTGTGCGTTATCTGCCCGGCGGGGTGCTCGATTACGACGAGCTGCTGGTGGCGGTGCCGAGTCTCGGGCGCGGTGGCCTGCGCGTGACCATCCCGCAGATCTGGGTCGATAGCCCCACGTCGGTGCGCGGCGGGCGCGACCTCTGGGGCATCCCCAAACACCTGGCCGTGTTTCGGCAGAGCGACCGCAGGGGTGTCACGAGTATGACCATGTCGGTCGACGGTGCCGCGGTCGCGGGCCTGCGCGCTCGCCGCGGGCTGCCCTTGCTGCCCGGGATGCGCCAGCTCACGCTGCCGGTCCTGCAAGACCTCGACGGCCGGGTGACGCTGTCACACAACCGGGTCATCGGCCGGATGGCGGGTTTGCGTGCGGCATGGCATTTTCCCGAGA
Organism: Cryobacterium zongtaii; assembly: GCF_002909375.1. Lineage (GTDB taxonomy): Bacteria > Actinomycetota > Actinomycetes > Actinomycetales > Microbacteriaceae > Cryobacterium > Cryobacterium zongtaii. Next base: position 49,727 of record NZ_PPXD01000018.1, on the reverse strand, counting down.
ACGGCCCGCTGGGCTACCTGAGCGGGCGCCGGCCGGTGCTCAACATTGCCGTGCACGATGCGGCGATCATCTTCGGCATGGATGTGAGGCGGTCATGACAGACCTGGGCGGTGACCCGGCGGCTCGCGCCGCGTATCAGTCCAGCCCGCGGGGTCAGGCCTGTGCGGTCTGCTGGGCGGCCTTCTGCTCCGCCACCTGACGGTGCACATCGTTCATGTCCAACGCCTTGACCGCGGTCACGACCTGCTCGAGTGCCGCCGGCGGCAGCGCTCCGGGCTGGGAGAACACCAGGACGCCCTCACGGAAGGCCATCAGCGTGGGGATCGACTGGATGCCGGCGGCCGCGGACAGCTGCTGTTCGGCTTCGGTCTCGACCTTGGCGAACACCACGTCGGGGTGCTGCTCGGAGGACGCCGCATAGGTCGGCGCGAACTGCTTGCACGGGCCGCACCAGTCGGCCCAGAAGTCCACCAGAACAATGTCGTTGGCTGACAGGGTCTCGCCGAATGTGGTCTCGGTCACGTCGAGGGTGCTCATGTAGGTCTCCTTGCTGAGGTTGTCGCGGACGAATTGGTTACAACCGTGGGCACCTCCCCGGTATTCCATGGGCGGCGGCGACCGGCGCCGGCGGGTACACCAAAGGTGGGCAGAGAAATCTCTGCCCACCTTTGTTCGTGCGGGGTGTTACTTGGCGGTCACCGTGAGAAGCGGGCTTCCGACGCTCACCTGGCCGGAAGCGGCCTGGTCGATCGAGCCGAACTTCTTCGGGTTGGTCACCAGGACCGGGGTGACCAGCGAGTAGCCGGCTTCCTCGATCACGGCGCGGTCGAAGGTCACCAGCGGGGTACCCGCCTCGACCCTGTCGCCGGCCTTGACCTTGACGTCGAAGCCCTTACCGGCGAGGTTGACGGTGTCGATGCCCACGTGAATGAGCATTTCGATGCCGCCGTCCAGCATCAGTCCGAAGGCGTGTCCGGTCGGCTGAGCGACCAGGACCTTGCCTGCGGCGGGTGCGTACACGGTGTTCTCGGTCGGGTCGACGCCCACGCCGAGTCCGACGATGCCCTTGCTGAACACGGGGTCGGGAACGTCGGCGAGCGGGACGACGATGCCGGCGACCGGCGAACCGATCGTGGCCAGGACGGTGGCGACCATGGTCGCCGTGCCGCCGGCGGCAGGTGCGGCGGTAGCTGCAGCGGCAACCGGTGCGGCAACCGGGGCGACGGGCGCGTGCTTGGCTTCTTCAGCAGCCGTGTCTGCGGCGAGCTGAGCGGCCGCTTCGGCCTTCTGCTCGGGCGAGAGGTAGCCGGAGAGGATCACGAGGATCATCGCGGTGAAGAACGACGCGGCAACGGCCAGTGCGTACAACGGGATGTTGTTGAACGCCGGGATGGTCAGCAGCGAGGTGAACACGAACGCGTTGGTCGTGACGCCACCGCCGAGACCGATGATGACACCACCGACGAGGCAACCGACGAGCATGCGCGGGTAGATGCGCTTGAACCGCAGGTGGATGCCGTATAGCGACGGTTCGGAGATACCACCGAGGAGACCGGCGGCAAGAGCACCCGTCGCGGTCTGCTTCATCTGGCTGTTCTTGGCGCGGATGGCGAGGAAGAGTACGCCGGCCGTGGCACCGAAGCAGGCGAAGTTCCAGGCGCCCATCGGGCCCTGGATGAAGTCATAGCCCAAGGACTGGATGTTCAGCAGCATGACGGCGTTCAGCGGCCAGTGCAGGCCCAGCGGAACCATGAACGGGTAGGCCAGTGGGATGACAATGGCGAAGATGAGCGGTGAGAAGTCGTTGATGGACTTGAGGAACTCGCCGATGGCCGCTCCGCCGAAGACGCCGATCGGGCCGATGAGGAAGGCCGTGACGGGGATCATGACGAGCATGCTCAGGAACGGCACGAAGATCAGCTGGACGCTGGCCGGGATGATCTTCTTCAGGCCCTTGGTGAGGAGACCGAGAGCGGCAGCCATCAGCAGCGGCGGGAAGACCTGCGAGCTGTAGTCGGTGACGGTCAGCGGCAGGCCGAAGATCGAGACGATGGCGGCCTTGCCGTCGAAGACGGTCTGGGCTCCGTCGGAGGCGGCCAGGGCGGAGAAGCCCGGCAGCATGACGACGGCCATGATGCCGAAGCCGACCCACGGGTCGGCGCCGAGGCGCTTGGAGGCGTTGTAGGCGACCATGAGGGGCAGGAAGACGAACACGCCCTGCCACATCAGGTTGATGAACGCCCAGCCCGGTTCCAAGGTGACGCCCGGCGCGTTCCATGCGGGGATGACACCGAGGGTGGCCATCAGCGCCATGAAGGTGATGAACAGCGAAGCGCCCAGCAGCGCGCCCAGGATCGGGCGGAAGGAGTCGGAGAGGACCTCGAAGAAGGTGTCGAGCCCGGCGAACTTGCCGCGGGGGCCCTTGGCGCGCTCGGCGGCCTTGATGTCGTCGGCGCTTTCGCCCGTTCCGACCTTCTTCATCTCGGGCAGAGCCAGGATCTCGTTGTACACGGTCTCGACCGCGCCGCCGATGACGACCTGGAAGCGGTCGCCGGACTGGGGAACGGCACCCAGGACTGCGGGGATACCCTCAACAGTCGGCAGGTCGATTCCCGATGCGTCCTTCAGTGTGAAGCGCAGTCGGGTGGCACAGTGAGTGAGCGCGACGACATTCGCGGCCCCTCCGATGCTCTCAATAATGTCTTTAGCGGGCGAGGACGCCACCTGAATCTCCTTACGGTGTGGATGCCAAACGCGTGGTTCCCGCTTGGTACACAGCTCAGTCGAACCGGGTTAGCCGACTGAGTTTCTCCTGTTAAATTTCACACAACAGTTGAATTTACACGCTCAGCGCGGCCCGCGCTGGGTCGTTAGTCCCGCAAGGTGGGGGTATGGGCCCGCCGCGGGGCCCGAAACGCCGACGGCTCAGTGTCCGGCGTTCGCCTCCGGGCGCAGCCGGATGAGGCGCTGCGAGCCGTCCTCGGCCAGCTCGGCCAGGTCGCTGCGTGAGGAGAGGAAGTCGGTGAAGGAGCGGAAGCCGAGCGGCTTCTCGTTGAAAGACGGGTCCATCCGACGCATTTGGTTCTTGACCGTGCCCGTGTTCAGCCACTCGTCGTCATCGCCCTTGGCGTGACCGATCTGCAGCGCACGAACGAGGAGCTCCGTCGCGAGCGACTGCGGGTCGATGTCTTCGGCCGTTTCCGGCTCGTCGTAGGGGGAATCGTCGGTGTGCGAGAACATCGGGATTGTCGTGAGCTTGCGGGTCGTGCTGGCCGGCGGTGCGGGCTCCACCTCAACGGGTTCGGCAGCTCGGCGGCCACCCTTGGGCTTGTCCGCACGGGCGGTGTCGGCGTCGGCGTTCGCGGTGACCTTCACGATTCCGGGCAGCGAGTCGTAGTCCTCGAACTCGTCGCACGCGGCCGCGAGAGAGGTGCTGGTGGACCCGGCGACACCGATGCCGACGACGAAGCGGCCCAGCCGCTTCGACTTCTGGGCGAGGGCGATGTAGTCGGAGTCACCGGCGATGATGATGACATGGGTGAGATCGGGCAGCCGAAAGAGGTCTTCGACCACGTCGACGGCCAGACGGATGTCGGCGCCGTTCTTCGTTCCCCGGGTGGTGGTGGTGAACAGCTGAGTGAGGTCCACCGCGCGGGACATCAGCTGGCGCTGGTAGCTAGCGTTCACGGGCACCGACCAGTCGGCGTATGCGCGGTTGACGACCAGCGTGCCGAAGGATGCGGCGAAGTCGATGATGGCGTTGAAGTCCACCGTCGCGGCGGCCAGCCGGGCGGCGACCTCGGGGTCGGCATCCCGGCTCGTCTTGTCGAAGTTGCGGATGCCGTCGCGCTGGAAGGCGTTGCGGCCGTGCAGCTGCTGATAGCGCGAGATGACGATGTTGTCGAAGTCGATGTACAGGCCTACGCGTGCGTCGTTCGGTTCGGTCATGGTGAGCTCCTTAGCCACAGGCGGAAAACTCAATAGCGATCCGGTGGTTCCAGTCTGGTGCGCGTGGTGCGGCGAGAGCAACTCGGAGCGCCCGCGGTCGGTCAACTCAGTTGCACCGTGGTGACACAGGTGGGATCGTCCGCGCCGGTGCCGACCGGCACCTCTGCGGTGTTCTCACCGTCGTCGATGCGCATCGTGAGCTCGCGCCCGGCCGGGAGCCACACATCGAAGAATCCGTTCTCAAACGTGGTGACGGTCTCGTCGAGGAACACCTCGTTGTTGGCGTCGTCGGTGATCGTCACCTGCAGCTCCTCGTCGGCGAGTTCCCCGACGCAGGTCGTCAGCGAGTGGAAGTAGCAGTCGTGAGTGTCGTTCAGATAGGGCGCGACGGAGAGGTGGAAGTCGTCGGTCGGGAGGGGGACGCCCACCTCGTCGTCCCCGCTGGAGAGCAGTAGCTCGTTGACCCGCACGGAGGCCATCAGGCCGGCCGGGCGCTCGGCCAGTGGCTGCGACTGGAGCTGCTCGATGAGGTCCTCCACGTTGGCGGGCGCCGCGATGTCGAACTCGGCGAGCATCGACTCGGCATCCACGCCCAGCCCGACCGGGCTGTCCGGAGCGGTCGGTGTGGGGGTGCTCTCGCCGCCGCTGGAGCAGGCCGCGACGGAGACAAGGAGGACTAGCGTGCCAAGGCTCGCTGCGAATCGTGAACGGATCATGTCTCCAGCGTGCTGCCGACCGGTCGCCGGTCCCAGCGACAAAGGTCCTAGTGGCGCGGATACTCAGCGTTCTCACGGGCGGTAGATCTCGATTGCCGCCGGTAGTACGCGCACGGTCACCGCGCGCGTACCGCCGGGGATGAACGGTGGCGCCTTCTGAACTTCCCCGTCATGCGCGTAGAACTGGGCGCTGTCGGTGTTGGACCGCAGGGTGATTGCCGTTCGCGTGAACACGAGGCTGTGCCGTGGAGCGTGGAACATCGGCTCCGGACCGTGGTCGGTGAGACTGCGGGTCCGGCTGGACAGTAGGGAGAGGAACCCACGTCCGCGGGATCGGGCTGTGGAGCGCAGGATCCGGACATCCAGGACCCCGTCGTCGAATCCCTGCCGTTTCAGTGGGGCGCCTCGGGGCGGGGCGTAGCGCCCGACTCCGATGAACATCGACCAGACGCGAAGTTCCTGGCCGTCAAGACTGCCGTCGAGGGGCGCGGCAGTGAATGCGGCACGTAGCGCGGCGGCGAGTGTCGCCAACGGCCGGCCGATGGTGGGCTCCATCCTGGTGCGGAACTGGACGAACCGGGGGTACACGCCCACGCTGAGGGTGTTGAGCGCGAGGACCCTGCCGCGATCGCCGAAGTCGATTTCTGCGAGGTCAACCGCGGATCCGGTTCCTGCTTGCGCGGCAGCGATGCCCGTCGCGAGATCGGGAATCCCGACCGTGAGCGCGAAGTGGTTGAGAGTGCCACCCGGCAACACGAGCAGGGGCAGGTGGGTCTCGAACGCGACCTCTGCCGCTGCGGCGACGGAACCATCGCCGCCGTACACGCCCAGGATGGTGGGCGGGGTGGTCGAGCCCACGGCAGCACGCATCACGTCGGAGATGCGCTCGCCCTTGCCGAGGACATGCACAACGGCGTCGGGCATTTCGCTGTCCAGGATTGGTTTCGGGTCCGGCCGTCGCTTGGTTTGGCCGGAGTGCGGATTGATCACGAGGAACAGGCCGGCGCCGGTGGGCGCAGGTCGGAGCCCCTCGCCGGTCACAACGCTGCCCGACGGCGGTGGAGGGCGGCGTCGGCCGCCGCGATGGCCGTCCCCAGCAGGGCTCCACCGACCACGTCGGAAAACCAGTGTGAGCCGGTGTGCAGACGGGAATACGCCACGGCCACGGCCATCGGCACGAACACCATGGCGAGCCTGGGGTCATCAAGCGATGCCCCCACCGCGAAGGCGAAGGCGCTGGCGCTGTGGCCGGAGGGGAACGTCGCCGAGGTAGGTGGCCGCGGAAGCCGACGACGACGGGGAACACGACTGAGCAGGGGGCGTGATCCGCCGAAAAACTGCTTGCCGAAGAGGTTGGCGGTGAGGCTCGCGATACTGAGCGCTGTGATGCCGCGCGCGGCGGCGGACCGGTGGCCGGTTGCCACCAGGACGGCGCCGGCTGCCGCCCAGAGCTTTCCGTGATCGGCAAGCGAGGACAGGCCGACCATGGATCGATCGAACCGGGCCGACGTGGGCCGGCCCACACGATCGAACATCGTGTGGTCAAGGGCCCGGATGGCGCGCGCTGGTCGCACCCTTGCCGCTGGCATCAGGTGTCGAGATCCTCTCGGCTCATGTCGCCCGTCGCCGGCACCGAACCCGTCGGACCGTACCGGAGGAGAACCGCTCCCTTCTCCGAGGCCGGCTCGGCGCCGAGCAGCTCCAGGGCCATCGGGGGTCCGTCGTCGGGGAACAGTCTCTTGCCAGCCCCGACCACGATCGGATATACCCACAGGTTCAGCTGGTCGAACAGGCCATCGGCGACCAGGGTGCGGGCGAAATCGATGCTTCCGATCACGTGGATTTCCCGGTGCCGCTTGCGCAGCGCGGTCAGCTCCCGGGCGAGATCGCGGCCGAGCAGGTGCGAGTCGCGCCAGCCGAGTTCCGGCGAGCCCCGCGACGCCACGTACTTGGGGATCGAGTCGAACGTGCGGGCGATTCCGGCGGCGGGCCCGTCGAGTTGATGAGGCCAGTACGCCGCGAAGATGTCGTAGGTACGCCGCCCAAGTAGCAGCGCGTCCATGGCCTGGATCCCGGCGTCGACCTGGGCGCCGACGGTGTCGTCGAGCAGGGGCGCCTGCCACCCGCCGAACGCGAATTCGCTATCCGTGTCTTCGTCGGGACCGCCGGGAGCCTGGGCGACCCCGTCGAGGGTGGTGAAGTGGTCGATGTGAATCCGACCGGACATATGATCTCCCTTCGGCGCGATGCAGCCCACTGTAGGCCTCTGTTGCCCCGGCAGGGCGTCAGGCGGGTTCGACGTCGACCCATTCGTGGCCGAGGCTCTCCAGGTGTTCGCTTCCGGCCGTTACGTGGGCGACTATCGCGGCGAGCCGCTCGGCGTCATCATCGGCGATGTGCAGCACGGCGTCCTGCCCATAGTCCGTGCCCAGGATGAGCACACCGCGCTGGCGCAACTCGGCCTCGACGCGGCCCGCATCCGCATGGGGGAGGGTGAGCGTGAACAACTCACGGCGTTCGCGTTCCACGAGCGCCCCGAGGGACTGGGCCCGATCGATGGTGGTGGTCACGGCGTCCGAGTAGGCGCGCACCAGACCGCCGGCACCGAGGAGCGTGCCACCGAAGTACCGAGTAACGACAGCCAGGCAGTCGACCAATCCGCGTCCCGACAGCGCCTCCAGCATGGGGCGCCCCGCGGTTCCGGATGGTTCCCCGTCGTCATTCGAGCGGCGCACCTGATCGGGGGTGCCCCGCGGCCCGATCACGAATGCCGAGCAGTGGTGGCGAGCGCCCCAATGCTTCTTGCGTGCCTCGTCGATCGCCGCACGCGCGGCATCCTCGGTGTCGATCCTGACGAGACTGCAGAGGAATCTGGATCGTTTGACGTCGATTTCGGCCTCAACATGGCTGCCGAGGCCGCCGCGCAGAGTGAGATCAGACATGTGCCCAGTCTCGCGCAGTTGGATCAGAGGCTGAGCTCCCGGGCGACGAGACTTTGCGCGACCAGGCTCAGGGACGTCTGGTGCGAACGGGCGTGTCGGCGAATGAGGTCGAAAGCCATCTCAATCGACACATTTGCGGTTTCCGCGACGACGCCCTTGGCCTGCTCGATGATGATCCGGCTTGAGAGGGCTTTCTGCAGCTGATCGCGAAGCGTTGAGGCATCACGGATGGTGCGCTCCTGCAGGATGCCGATGGTCGCCACGTCGGCGAGGGCCTGTGCGGCCCGGATATCGTACTGATTGAGCTCCCCGCGCTCGTTCCGCATGAGATTCAATGTGCCGATTGTCGTCTCCCGGAGTCGCAGGGGGATGGCATAGACCGAGTGGATGCCCTGCGAGCGGGCGGTTTCGCAGAACGCTGCCCAGCGGGAGGAACCGACGTCGATGTCCGGCAAGGACACCACGGCACGGGTGCGGAAGCACTCCAGGCAGGGCCCCGCGTCAGCGTCGATTTGCATCACTTCCACGAGGGTGTTCGCCTCGCTGGTGGAGGCGACGACCTCGAGCTTGTCTGCGGCATTGGCCAGGAGAATTCCGGCGGAATCGACGTCGAGGAGATCGCGGCAGGTCTCCACCAGGGTTTGCAAGAGATCGAGGATGTCATATCCGACAACGAGGGTGTCCGCGAAGGTGGCGAAGGCATCAAAGAGTAATTCGAGGCGGGTCGTTTCATTCATGGGATCGGCCCGGCTCGGTCAGCGCGGTGAAGCGGGTCCGCCGTTCGATGACGTCCTGGGCGATCTGGCGCATCGGACGATTCTCGGCGAAGGCCCGCGCCTGGATGCTCAGGTGTGCGTCCTCGGCGGTCGTTCCGAGTTGGGCGAGGACCATGCCCGTCGCCTGATGGATGAGTCGCCGTGAGAATGTCGTCGTATCGTCGGGGATGCTGTCGGTGCTGATGGCGTGGCGCAGGATAATCCGGCTCACCAGGGCTGAGAGGGCGAGCGTCTGCCCCTGTTGCTCGGGGGTGAGGGAGACCGGGTCTATGGAGTACAGGTCGACGGCGCCGATCTCCAGAGGGCCGAAGAGAAGCGGAAAGGCGAAGATCGCCCCGATCTCCTCCTCACGAATGGCGTCCAGGAAGGCCGGCCAGGAGACGCTGGTCGTGGAGGCAAGGTCGGGTTCGAGAACAGGTTCCCGGTTGACCAATGCGTCCCAGCACGGACCTTCACCGAGGTCGAATTGCAGTTCATCCACACGCCCGGCGCGGGCATCCGTGGCTGAAATTGTTTCGGCGCCAAGAAACGATCCGAAGGTCGAGATCGAGGCGCCAGAAATGGGCAGAAACCGCAGGAATGGGCGGGCAAGCTCGGAGATCCGGGCTCCGCTATCGGACAGGGCATCCGATGCCATCAGGAACGGATCATTCGCCATCACTGCTATTCCTCCTGTTTTTTGCCAGAGTACGCGGCAGAGATCGGCTAGCCAACCCATTGCATTCTGGCGCGGTTAGTCGTAGATGACGGCAATACCCTGACGCTCCAGCTCAGCAAGGCCGTCCCGCATGGCTTGCAGCTGTTCGGGTGTGTGTCCGACCCAGTCCGTGAGCTCACCGATGACCTTCACCGGCTCCCGGGTGCGGTATGACCGGGTCGGATTGCCGGGGAACTTCTTGTCGGTCACATTGGGATCGTCTTCGAGAGGGCCCAGCGGTTGCACGATGTAGATGTGACCACGGCCCTCGCCGGCGGCCAGTTCGGCGCCCCAGGTTGCCGCATCCAGTGTGGCGGTCACGTAGACGTGGTTCGCGCTCCGTCCGCCGCCGAAGTTCGAACGACGGCCCGGAATCAGGAGTTCACCCGCCGCCAGGTCGGCTTTCGTGCCGTGGAACAGCGCACCCGTTTCGTGCGCTTCGAAGGGTATCGGTTCACCGGTCATGAGGCCCCCAATCCGTTTCCAACCTACGCGCGAATCGGCTGACGGCGGGGATCAATCGCGGCAGGCCGGCGAGTAGGGCCGAGCGCCCAGGAGCTCTCCCCACTCCTGTTCGGTCAGTACCCGTCCCGCGACCTGACACGCGCGTTCCTCCCAGGCCGCCGGGTCGGCGATGACCACCTGCGTACTCCCATCGGATCGTTCAAGAGCCAGGGTACGTTCGCTGCTCTCCGCGCCGGCCGACCTCCGCACGACGAATTGGTCGGTGCGAAAACCCGCCGACCAGTCGCCGAGGTCCCACGTGATGATCGCGCCGTCCTCCCCGGCGGCCACCAGCTCACCGGTCGGCCGGTACTCGACCGCGGTGACCGCGCCTTCGTGATTACGAAGCGACTCGGCAACGTCTCCGGTCTCGGTGTTGAACACCACGACGCCGGTGCCGGCGGCGACAGCGAGGTGACTGCCGTCAGGGCTGAAATCGGCCACCGATGGAAAGTCAGTCAGCGGGACGGTGACGGGCGCTGCGCCCCCGGACGAGTCGACGATGCGCGCCGCGAGTAAGCCATCGCGGACCGCGATCCGACGGCCGTCCGGGCTGACGGCCAGAATCCCGGCGCCGGCGATCCGATCCAGCACGGCACCCGATGTCGTCTCGTACACCACGGTCGGTCCGAATCGGCTGGCGTACAGCCGCGAACCGTCCGGCGAGAACTTCACCGCGCCGAACTGGCCGACCCACCCGATTGGGGCGGCGAGCTCTGAACCGCTCACGTCCAAACTCAGGATTGTCGGGCCGGACGGGTTCTCCCCTCCGCCTCGCCACAGGGCGACCCTCCCAGACGGCTCGAACGGGCGTGTCGCCGCGAGCGCAGCGAACAGGGATCCGTCGGCGGAGTACTCGACATCCGCCGCTGTCCCAGCCAGGCCCGCAAAGGTCATCACGGACGAGCGTCCTCCGTCCGCGAGATCCACTGTTCCCGTTCGCCCACTAGGGCAGGGGAGGACGCTACACAGGTCCGAGGTGGCGCTGTACGCGACGGTGCCCGAAGCGGGGTCGACGGCCGATGACACCACATTCCCGCCGAAGGGGCCGTATTCGCCGAGCTGCGAGCGGCTGTCAAGATCGAAGAGGCGCACATCGTCATCGCTATCGATCACCGCTGCTCGAGTCCCGTTCTCCGCGACCGACATGCTCTTCGCAGCCACACCGTCTTCCTGGATACGAATGATGCTCGTCAAGCGGGGCGCGCGCGCGAAGACCCGCACAAGATTGACACGTGTTTCGGAACTGTCCCAGAGCTGGATGGCCTCGACCGCGAGCAGCAGCGCGCGATCGAAGTGCGGCTCCTCGAGCGCCGACGCGGCGACGCGGCGTGCCTCCCCAACCGTCGCACGCTCGCCCGCGAGGTTCGTCTGGAAGCCCGCGATGAGGCCCGCCGTGACAGCGAGGACCGCGAGACCCGCCGCGCCGGCCGACACCCATTTCAGACGTCGCACCATCCGGCGCTCTTTCCGCAGCTGCCTTTGGGCGGCCTCGAGTCCGGCGGACTCCTGCTCAGCCGCCGCGTTGAGGAAGTCTCGCTCGACCGGCGTGAGTGCGGGATCGGCCGCATCCCTCCAATGCTGGGTCGCCGTCAGCCGGCCGCCGCGATAGAGCTCGCTTTCGGGTCGTCCCATCGCATCCCAGGCGGCGGCCGCGGCTCCAAGATGTCGCATGATCCGCTGGCCCTCGACATCGTCCGCTAGCCAGTCCTTCAACCGGGGCCATTCCCGTGCGAGTGCTTCGTGCGACAACTGCACCGATTCCTCGTCGGTGGTGAGCAGGCGCGCATCGACCAACCGATCGACGATCCTCGCGTGGGCGTCGTCGATCGAAATCCGTGAGCGTTCAATCCGACGAGCTACGACCGCACCGTCCGCGGACGCTTCGACGAGTCGGAGGAGGATGTCGCGCAGCAAATGCCTGTCCTCAGCCGGGAGCGCGGCGATGACCTCTTCAGCCGTCTTCGCGACGGCGCCCTTGATCTCACCGGATGCCCGATAGGCGTCGACGGTCAGGACGCGGCCCTCACGCCGTGCCCACACCTGGCGCAGGGCGTGGGACAGCAGCGGAAGGTTTCGCCCATCGGCGTCGCGGACGAGGATCTCGACGAGGCCCGGCTCCAGGATGAGCCCGGCCTGCTCCGCGGGCTTTTCGATCACGGCCCGGAGCCCGTCGGGGCCGAGCGCGGTGAGCATGAGCATGTGCGACTGAATGATCCCGGCAAAGCCGTCGTGATCGGCCAAGTCGCCGAGACGGTCTGCGCGGATCGCGATGACGAGCAGGCCACGGTAGACCATGCGCTGCAGGGCGCCGAAGAACTCCCGAATCTCGGCGGGGTCGTCCGCGGCGAACGCGTGCTCGCATTGATCAACGATGAGCAGTGAGTTTCCGGGCGTGAGACCAACATCGCGCAGTGCATCGATCGGATGCTCGCCGGGCGTCACGATGGCGACTTCTCTGCCGCGGGCGATCATCTCCGCGCCGATCCCCGCCCTGACGAACGAGGACTTGCCGACACCCGATGAGCCGGTGACGAGCAGCACGCCGTGTTCGTCGAGCGCTCGCAGCGCCCCGGACAGCTCCCGCTCGCGACCGAAGTACCGCTCGGCGTCCTCCACGCGCGCGTGAGGCAGACCGAAGTACGGACACTCGGTACTCCCGGGCCGGAACACTCGGTCGGACAGCAGGGATGGATCTTGCCGGAGGATAGCTTGTTCAAGCTCAGCGAGCTCCGTGCACGGATCCAGCCCCAGCTCGGAAGCGAGAAGCCCTCGCGCCCTGCGTACGGTGGCGATGGCCTCCGCCTGCCGCCCCTGGCGATATTGCGCCACGCTCAGCACCACCCATCGTCGCTCCCGCAGTGGAGCTTCGGCGACGCGGGCGCGCGCCAATGCGGCGACCTCCTGAACCTCGCCGGCCTGGAGCCGTGCGTCGAGGAGGAGCTCCTCGACCCCCAACCGCATCTCCTCGAGACGACCGGACTCGATCTCTGCCGGCGCCCAGTCAATGAGGTCGACGAAGGGCTCACCTCGCCACAGCGCGAGCGCCTCCGAAAACGTATGCGTGGCACGCTCGGGTTCACCGAGCTCCAGTTGCTGAGTGCCCCGCGCAACGAGTCGCTCGAACTGATCGGCGTCGACCGTGAGGTGCTCCGCGGACAGCCGGTATCCGAGTGCGGTGGTCTCGATCTGCGCCGGTGCGATCAGCCGGCGCAACCGCATGATGCATCCAGGAATGACGTGCGACCACGACGCGGGCAAGTTGTCGCCCCAGAGCGCCGCCGCGAGGGACTCGACCGACAGGGATTCACCGAGGCGGACCGTGAGCGCACTCATCACCGCACGATCGCGCGGAGCAAGAGGAATCCGACCGTCGTCAAGAGTCAGCGATCCAAGGACGCGTATCTCCATGACGCCACTGTGCGCTCGCCTCCGACATCAGTCAAGACGGCCGATATCGGGCCGATACCGGCCGGCTGGGCTTCCGGTATTCAGCTGATATCGGCGCGTCCTTTACTGACTTTGCAGCCATCTCGCTGCACGGTCCGAACGGAAGGATCAGACATGTGGACATCATCCCGGCGCTCCGGCGCCACTCATCGGACGCGCTCGCCGCTGGCGGGTGTCGTGGTCGCCCTGCTGGCGTGCGCCGGTTTCGCGGCCTGCACCGCAGCGGCCGAGACGCCCGCCCCCGCACCGACCGCGGAGACTGAAACGACCAAACCGCTGCCGGCGACCGGTGCCATCGACGCCGGCACCTACGTCGTCTACGGCTTCACAGCACCCTTCGAGGTCACCGTTCCAGACGGCTGGGAATCCTTCGGCTGGGGTGTCCTGAAGGATTGGGAGGTCTTCGTGAATTTCCTGAGCCCCGGCTATGTGCCGACGGATGCCTGCGCCTGGCAGAACGCGCTCGTCGCCGTAGACCCGTCGCCTGAGGCCTTTGTCGCTGCGATGACGGCGCAGGCTTCAACGGAGACCACACCGCCGGTTGAGGTCGTGATGGGCGACTATTCAGGCTTCGAGTTCGACTACTCCGTCGAGAACGGCATCAACATCAACGACTGCGGCAAGGAACACGTCTGCCTCTGGTCGGAACAGGCCACCGACTGCACACGCGGGTACTCAATGGTGACCGAACGCGAGACCGAGCGGGTGCTCGACCTGAATGGCGAGCTCGCTCTCTTCGCGGTGGGTGAGTTCCAATCGGTCACTGACGAGTTGACGGAAGAGGCGCGCGCCGTCTTCGATTCGATCGAGTTCGTCCGTGAAGAGTGACACTCTCGACGAGGTCGGGGCAGACTGGCGGCGTGAGCGGAATCCCCTGGATACTGCACGTCGATCTTGACCAGTTCATTGCGGCGGTCGAAGTGCTCCGACGACCGGAACTTGCCGGCCGGCCGGTCATCGTCGGCGGTCGGGGTGACCCCACGGAACGAGCGGTGGTGTCGACCGCCTCTTACGAAGCCAGGGCGTTTGGCGTGGGCTCCGGGATGCCCCTGCGCATTGCGGCCCGCAAGGTGCCCGACGCCGTGATCCTGCCGGTTGATCAGGAGGCGTACCTCGCGGCGTCGGAAACTGTGATGGCTGCCCTGCGTGCGCAGCCCGGAGCCACCGTGCAGGTGTTGGGTTGGGATGAAGCCTTTGTCGGCATAAAGACCGAGAATCCGGAAAGCTACGCCCGCCAGGTGCAGGCTGCCGTTCTGGAGCGGACTCTGCTGCAGTGCAGTGTGGGCATCGGCGACACTCTGGTCCGCGCCAAGGTCGCCACCGGTTTTGCCAAGCCGGCCGGCGTCTTCCGTCTCACGGCCGGGAACTGGCTCGGTGTCTTGGGCAGCCGGCCCACCAAGGATCTGTGGGGCGTGGGAAGCAAAGTGTCTGGCCGGCTGGCGAAACTCGGTATCAAAACCGTCGCCGAACTCGCTTCGACCGACCCCCAGCACCTGATCCCGGAGTTCGGGCCCAAGATGGGGCCGTGGTACGCGGAACTCGGACGCGGGGACGGTGCCAGTGTTGTGGATGACACCCCGTGGGTCGCCCGCGGGCATAGCCGGGAGACCACCTTCCAACGCGACCTGACCGACCCCGCCCAGGTGGACGACGCCGTGCGTGAGCTGACGGCGCGGGTGCTCGAGGATGTCCTGGCCGAAGGGCGGCCAGTCATCGGGCTGACCCTCAAGATTCGCTATGCGCCGTTCGTCACCACGACACGCGCGAGAAAGATCCCCGACACATCTGACCGGAGCGAAATCCTCGCGGGGGCCCTGGATCTCGCGGCCGGGATCGAAGCGGGCCGTCCGATCCGGCTCCTGGGCCTGCGAGCCGAGATGGCGATGCCCGACGACGCCCGACAGGGCCATACGCCGACGCGTGGCGGTTGGTGACAGCGACGTTCCCGCCTGGCGCAAGGCCTGGAATCGATGACACGGAGAAGCACCTGGCTTGGATGACCGTCCTCGAGCCGCTGGTCGCTGACGCCCTGACTGGTCCCGAGGCGGATCGGCATTACCAGGCGCGGGCGGTCACCCTGTGCGCCCTGACTTGCCTGGACGTCTGCTCAGCCGAGTGGGTGCACCGCGGCGGCGACGTGTCATCTCGGCAATTGCTCGACGAAGCATTCTTGATGCTCAGACCCGCACTCTTGACCGCCTAAACCCCTAGAACCCGCGCTGGCCTCTCTCGATGTCTGCTCGAACGTCCGACAAGGCTTGAGCCAACTCCGGGTCAGAACCTCGAAGATCCCGAGCTGCCGATGGGTTGAGTCGCCGCCGCGAAGACAGCAGGTAGAAGGCCGCCAGAATGACGAGCGCGAGACCTAGACCACCCCCGGCGATGAGCACAATCATGAGAGCGCCGGCGGTCATAGGAGTTCCCTTCGTGGCCTTCAAACAGAGTTGTTGGCTATAGCCTCACACCAAAAGCGGGTCAGTGCAGCTGAATGACGAGAAGATGGGGGGAATGGATACCTTCCCAGAGATCAGTTCTGCTTTCAGAGCGGAGGTTACCCGCCGTGATGCCTTAGCGGCCCAGTGGCTTGAGGGTCTACCTGGACTTTGGCGAAGCCTGGCGGCGGCATGGGGCTTGGACGTTGTCGGATCCCCACGGACCGGCGCAACCTCACTCGTCGTTCCAGTGGTCACACGGACTGGCATCCGCGCCGCGGTGAAGCTCGTGAGTCCGGTGGTCCGTATCGAGGCCGAGGTGTCAGCGCTATCCGCGTTTGGGGGTCGTGGGGCGGTGATTTTGCTGGATGCGGACACCACGCGTCAAGCGATGTTGCTTGAGTGGATAGACGGCCCAGCGCTTAGCGAGATGGCGGACAAAGGTGCCGCGATGGCGATTGCCGGCCAGCTCAGTCACGAGTTGGCCACTGCGACTTCACCGGCCGGTGCGCCTGGCCTCGCCGGACAGGCGTGTGGTTGGTTGGCCCAACTGCGCGAACAGCACGAGGTCGCACAACAATCTGGTTCTGCGATGTCAGACGAGCACCTGCAGCTGGCTGTCCGGATTGTTCAGCAGCTCGCGTCAGACGGCACATCGACCCTTACCCATGGAGATCTCAGTCTCTCCAACATCCTTCAGGCGGATTCTGATCGCTGGGTCGCCATCGACCCCCTCCTGCTGATCGGGACCTCGGCCAACGAAGCACACACAGTGGTTAGAAGCCACTTGAGTACCGCCATGAGCGCTGACGCCCCTGTCGCAGTCCTGGCCGACTGGACTCGACGCTTTACCGAGACGGCAGGAGTCGACTACACCTGGGCTCAAGCTCTCTCTTTCGCGCGTTACGTCGGGTCGTACTACTGGGAGTCACAAAACGAGGGGGCATCCGCTAACGTGGCCAGACTGAGGCGGGCAGCGCTACTGCTGGCTCCGCTGGTCTGAGTCCTTGGGTGCACGGTGAGGAACCGCCCTTCCGTGCAATGAGTAGCGGGGGATCATCCGACATCTGGGAGCAGGTTGCGAGACATCACACGGGCTATGCCTTTGCCGTCGGATGCTGCGGTTTGTCTTAGAGGAGTTTCCTGGCGGACGTGACCGTGGGGGTTTCGACCTCGTCTGGCACTCGCCACTCGAGACACACTGCCGCAGCCAATGTCCCGAGGGTGACGGCGACGGCCGAGAGACTGCCAGGCTGAATGAGCGCAGCCGCGACGAACAGTGCCATTGCCAGCCGGAATCCAGCGGTGCGTAACCCTGGTCGAGGAATAAGCCCGGCTGCCAGGATGACGATCACGGCAGTGACCAAGACTGCCGTCACGGGGAGAAGGGGCTGGACCCAGTAGTTGGCACCCGGCGCCTGATCGATAGGACGGGAACTCGTCGCGTACCAGGTGGACCAGCTGAACATGGCGATGGGCAAAATCGAGATGCCTGCCAGGAGCCGCGACTGCATTCCCGACGACTTCAAGTCCGCCATGGCAATACCGAGAGCGATCAGCAGAATAACGCCATACACACCATACGTGGCCACTCCAACACCGATGTATCCGATGCCGTCTGCGCAATAGAACGAGCCAGGATCATCGCTGCCCATGTGATGGAAACTGCACTGGAAATGTAGGTCCTCCCGCACCAGTCCCAGCAGAAAGCCACTTCCCGCAAAAACGGATGCAACGAAGCCGACGCTCAGACTCAGAAGCGCTCTGCCCCTCGGACTCAAGGCGTCCTGCTCATGTCGCCCCGCCAACAACACCATCACAGTTCATCCGCCCACCCTATTGCGCCCTGGCGTCACCTGCCCAGAGTGCTGCGGGCCGGCACACACTCCCCACGCGCGGCGTTGGCCGCCGGGTGCGGAGAAAGAGAGAGCCCCCAACAGCCAGACGAAAGCCAGCCCGACGCTGCCGACCACGTAGCCGACCGGTGGAGCTGCCTACCCGACTTAGGCTCGAGAGCATGACACATACACGTGCGATCGATATGCACAATTGGCCTCGGCGGGAGCACTTCGAGCACTACCTCACCCGCGTCGAGTGCACTTATGCCATCACGGTCGAACTCGATGTCACAGAGTTGGTAGCGGCGCTTCGTGTCCGTCCATGGAAGAGCTATATCGCGCAGATGTGGGCCATCGCGTCAGTAGTGAATAGTCACGTTGAATTCCGGATGACCCTCACTGAGGGGAACGGCCCGGCGACCTGGGACATCGTTCACCCTGCATTCACCGTCTTCAATCCCGAGCGAGAGACGTTCTCAAACGTCTGGTCTCCCTTTCACGCCGACTTCTTTACCTTCCATGAACACGCGGCCGACGTCTTGGCCAGATACCGCACCTCCACGTCGTTTCAGCCGCAACCAGACATGCCCGCAAATGTGTTTGATATATCAAGCGTTCCGTGGACGTCGTTCACTGGGTTCAGCCTGCAGATACGCGACGGTTGGAAGCATCTTCTGCCGATATTCACCCTGGGTCGGTACAGGGAGTCTGGGGGGCGAACCACGATGCCCGTCGCCATTCAGGTGCACCATGCGGCCGCTGACGGTTTCCACACCGCTCGCCTTGTCCAAGAGCTGCAAGAACTGTTTTCCGACCCCTCGTGGCTCGCCACGTAACTGACTTTCAACTCATCGCCCGGAGCCAGGCGGTTCCGCGCCTGCCGGATTACGACGGTACAAGTTTTGACCGTCCCGAGAATAAGCCAGATGGCGGGACACCATACGCACGAGCTTGAGCACGTCATCCGTTGTCCGCAACCCCTACGGATGCGAGCCAAGTCCAGATACGAGACAAGTGAAGTGCCGCTCGTCGATCCGGCTGGAGTGCCGTTTAGGTGTACTGAGGCATGACGTTGGTGACACTCACGCCGCACGCTCAGCGAGCGCTCCGAATGCTGAGGCGCTGTCCCCGCCTAGTTTGCGGGTCACCAGCCGTGCGGCGGCGTTCGGCGCCTTAGGGCCGGTCGTGGAGGGTGACCTGGTAGCCGTCGGGGTCGGAGAAGGTGAAGGTTCGACCGAAAGGGCCGTCGATCGGGGCCGAGACGATCGTGTGGCCGTCGGCGACGAGAGCGTCGTGGATGGCTTGGACGTCGGTGGCGTGGAGCCAGATCGCGGCCCCGATACCGGGCTGAGCAACGGACGCGAGATCGGTGCCGGGAACGATGTCTCGAAGCGCAAACGCGATCGGGGTCGTCTCAAAGACGACAGCATGGGGTGGGCCCGTCTGCGAGCGAACGAGGCCGAGGTACTGCTCGTAGAACGCCTGCGACGCGGCGAGATCGCGAGCTTGAAGGGAGATGAAGTCAGGGCCGGTTACGGGCATGGGGATGCTACTTTCAGTTGCGACAGTGTCAGTTATCTGACACAGACCAATGTATGTCAAAATACTGACATGAGTCAAGACGGTATAGACCTGGAGACGTCACTGGGCTACCTGCTGAAAGAGGCCTCGAGCGGCCTCCGCGCCGCCATGGAGACAGTACTGCGCCCGCTCGGAATGAGCGTGACGCACTACTCCTGCCTCGAATTGCTCGCACAGCGCCCGGGCCTGTCCAATTCCGAGCTCGCGCGAGGAGCGTTCGTGACGCGGCAATCGATGAATGTGCTGCTGCAAGCCTTGGAACGAGACGGAGACGTGACCCGGCCGGCGGAGGCCCGCGTTGGTAAAGTCCTTCCCGCGCAGCTCACGCCACGCGGTCGACGGAGCCTCGAGAAGGCGACCGTTGCGGTCCGATCCGTCGAGGTCAGGATGCTGGGCGGCATGACCCAAGAAGAGCAGTCCGGTGCGCACAGAATCCTGCAGAGCATGATCCACTCTCTGCGCAATGACGGCGAGAGTGGATCGCGGTAAGTGGCTGTGCCCGGCGATTCACTCTCGTAATCGCGACTCTGGACCGGCTGGGCCAAGCGACCCAGACGTGCAAACACCGCGACGCCGGCAAGGACCTTGGCGGCCGACCTCTGATGTCTCGTATCCGATGGGACACGCGACACAGAAGTTACGCGACACCCCGCGGCTTCGGGCGTCTACCGTGCGGGGAAGGTTCCCTCGTAGTCTTGCCAAGTCCCAGCGAGCGCTTCCATCGCCCACCGTTGACTTTCTATGTGGGCGTCATGACTCGCGAAGGCCTCGACGCAGTCAACGGTTGCTCCGCATTTATCCGCGGTGACATCCTGAGGATTGGTCGTGGCATCCGGTTCGTACTCAGCATTCACCACTGCCTCGACGGTGAGCGCGCTTTGGTTGTCGATGAGCGTGCACCCTGCGTGCGACTGGGCATGGCCTCAGCATGCCGTGTTGCTCGTCTGTACCGCATCCGATGGCTTGTGAGGCGTCTCGTGTGTTCGAGTTAAGATTCCGCAAATAGCGATCTCGAGCGCGCTACGGCGAACAGTTGCACCAGAGCCTCCAGCACGCGATTTCTTCAGCTGGGGCGGAATTGGGGCAAAACCACCGCGATGTCGTAGACCTCAACCTCAAGCAGACGCACTAACTCATCTCCCGTCGCCAACCATCGAGTCTGATTCCTGGATTCGTCCCAGCCGTCAAACGGGTCAAAGTGACATTGCCAGAAAAGCGACCAGTCGTTGAGGCGTCGGCCCAGTTCAGATGAGATGCCATAATCGTCCGGCTCTATGGCGTACTTGTCAGTGAAGCTCTCCCATAACGGATAGTCATGGCCCCAGTCCAGGAAGAACCGGATCCGGTGCAGCTCGCCTGCTTGCTCCCGCCGGGCATGGTCGACGGCGCGATCGTCTGGGATTTCCGCGGGCACGAGTATCTCAATCTGCGTCCCCGGGTCGACCACGCGGCGGTACCGGCCGTCACTTCCACTTACAGGGTGCTCCTCAATCACGATTCGAGGCTACGGTACGGGTGTGAACTGGGGCACAGTCGCGCAGAGCCAGTTCTGCGGCCGAATTCGGACCACCGACCTTGCCCAATGGGCGGTCGGTAATCGGTCGGGATGTAAGGGTGCATTATCTGCGACATGATTTCGTGTCTTGTAACCCCACCGGATGCGAGACAGGTCCAGATACGAGACAAGTGACCTGATGCACGACGCTCGAACAGGCGGTCACACGGAGGTTACGAGACAAGAGTGAATTGGCCACTGTCGTGACGTTCCCTACAAGAGGAACTCCCCACGCGACACCGGTTCTAGACGCCGGGCGGTCTTTGGGTGAGGGCCGTTGCTATGGCCCTGACCTGTGAAAGGACCGCCTTTGCGTTGTTTCGCTCCAGAGTTTCCGGTCGAGCAAGGCAGTCGATGTGCCGGCCCAGCCCAGGGTGGGCGAGCGGACGAAGGACCAGATCCGGGTGGTCGCGGATGTTGGTCGTGTATCGGGGCATGAGCGCGATGCAACCGCTCGCTTCGACAACTGCGGCAGCTACGGAGAACTCGTTGATCCGGTGCAGGATGCGCGCCTCACTCCCACCGATTCCTGAGATTACTGAGAGAGCCTGCTTGAGCGGGAATCCTTCATGTACAGCGATCCATGCTTCGTCCTGAAGGTCTGCCGGTTGGATCGCGGCTTTCGCTGCGAGGGGGTGATCTTGTCGGATAGCGATATCCAGAGGCTCGTACAGGAGCGGTTCCACACGCACCGACCCCGGCCACGACGGGCTACCGACCAGCCTGTGCGCAAGGACAAGATCGTGATCGGCCGTGAGAGGGGGAAATTCCTCCTGGGCTACGTCGAAATCACTCAGCCGTACATCGGGCTGATCTGGACTGCCACATGCGGCGATCAGGGCGCCAAAGACCGCAAGGCCCACGCTATGGAAAGCCGCCACTGAAACGGCGCCCAAGCGATCGTCTTGGAAGCGGGCCACTGCCTGCTGGGCACGTTCGAGCGCCACTTCCACGTCGATCGCCGCCATCGCCAGGGCGCGCCCTGCGTCGGTGAGCGCTGTCCGCCGTCCGTCCCTGTAAGTCAACGGTGCGGCCGAGTGACGTTGCAAGGCGCTGATCTGTTGCGAGACCGACGACGGCGTGACGTACAGCGCCGCAGCGACGGCGGTAATACTGCCCCGGTCACCCAACTCTCTTAGGGCGCGAAGCTGACCCAGTTCCATAAGTTCAAACTAAACCATCCATGACGAAACTTCTCTCTTGTCTTACGTGAAAGCAAACCGGACGATGGTGGAATGACCGCTCCACTCAGCCGATTCCGTGTCGACCTACTCCTGCTCTTAGTCGCCGCCTCGTGGGGATCGACGTACCTCGTGGCCAAAGAGCTAGTCACGCTCGATTCCGTGGTGGCACTCCTCGCGCTGCGCATGCTGCTCGCCGGGGCCCTCATGGCGGCAATCGTGGCCGCCCGGCGGCACCGTGTAACTGCAGCCGAACTGCGAGCGGGTGTGATCCTCGGGATGGTGTTGGCTTCAGTGTTCGCATTCGAGACTTTCGGGATCGCCCACACGTCAGCTACGAATGCCGGCCTCATCATCAGCCTGACAATCGTGTTCACTCCTCTTCTCGATTCCGCGGTATCCGGTCGACCTCTGCCCGGCAGATTCTTCTTTGCCGCAATGATCGCCGTCATCGGTGTTGCACTTCTCGCCAGCAACGGCACTTTTCAGACGCCAAGCCTTGGCGACTTACTTATCCTCATTGCGGCAATCGTGCGCGCCATCCACGTCACGTCGATGTCTAAACTCACCGGCAACAAACCGATGGACTCGCTTCACCTCACCACGGTTCAACTCGTTACCTGCGCGACAGTCTTTTCGGTGGCGTCACTGTTCTACGGCGACCCAATCCCACACTTCCTGACCGACCTCGACCCGCGACGCGCGGTCATGTTCCTCTACCTCGTCGTCGCTTGCACAGTCTTCGCCTTCCTGGTGCAAACCTGGGCGGTCCGGCGAACATCGCCGTCGAGAGTGAGCCTCCTCCTGGGAACTGAGCCCGTCTGGGCCGTGATCATCGGAATTACGATTGCTCGTGACTTCGTGACCGTCACTGGATATTTAGGTGTCGCCCTCATCCTCGCGGGAACGGCATGGGGTCGCTCCATCGAGCAACGGCACCAACTCACCCTCGCCCCACGTGACCGTCGAGACTTACGAGCGGTATCTGCAGGTTTTGGACGACGCCGCTCATCCATCAGAGGCCTTCCCCCGATCAGCCGACTGTCATGAACGTGTCAGGCGAGTACATCTAGGCGTCAGCGGGCGGCATCCCGTCGCGCCGCTCCGCGGCGAGACGGAGCGTCAGGTGGGGCCGCTAGAGTGCACTTCAGCACGCAAAGCCGACTCCGGCACGCACGGCGGCGGCGGCGCCGGAAAAATCTTGAAGAAAATCCAGGTCTAGCTGTCGATCCGGCGGCAGGATGTTCGTCGTAGTTAATGACGGAGCCGGACAGGCCGGCCCGCGACCTAATGCAGGAGGCAGCTCCATGTCCCAGTACGCAATCCTCATCTACGAAGACCCGGCGTTCTACGCAAACGCGTCGCCCGAGGCGTGGGGCGCGGTGATCGACGCGCACAACACGTTCACCAAGCAGGTCTCCGAGCTCGGTGGGTCCCTCGCGGGCGGCGGGGCGCTCGCGCCCACGACGACGGCCACCACGATCAAGGGTGGCGGCACGGTGACGGACGGCCCGTTCGTCGAGACCAAGGAGGCCTTCGGCGGCTACTACATCGTCGAGGCGCGCGACCTCGACCACGCCGTCGAGATCGCCAAGCTGTGCCCGGCCCCCGGCGGCGGCGTCGAGGTTCGCCCGCTCGTGGACGCGTCGACGAACCCGTTCTGATCGCTCCCAGCGACGAGCCGACCGCGTCCGCCATGCAGGCGGACGCGGTCGCTGCCGCGCTGGCGCAGGCCCACCGCTCCGAGTGGGCCTTCGTGCTGTCCGCCACGGTGCGCGTCGCGGGCGACCTGGACGTCGCGGAGGAGTGCGCGCAGGAGGCGTACGTCAGCGCGCTGCAGGCCTGGACCCGGGACGGCGTCCCGGAGCGGCCCGGCGCGTGGCTGACCACGGCGGCGCGGAACCACGCGCTGGACCGGTTGCGTCGGGAGGTCACCCTCCGGCGCAAGCTACCGCTGCTCGTGGAGCCGGCGACCGTCGATCCGCACGACCCGGCCGACCTGGACTGGCCCGACGCCGCGGTGCCGGACGACCGGCTCCGGCTGGTGTTCACCTGCTGCCACCCCACCCTCGCCCCCGAGGCCCGCGTCGCCCTCACCCTGCGCCTGGTCTGCGGCGTTCCCACGCCCGACGTCGCCCGGGCCTTCCTGGTGTCCGAGCCGACGATGGCGGCACGGATTACCCGGGCCAAGAAGAAGATCTCCGCGGCGCGGATCCCCTACCGGGTTCCGGGCCGGGCGGAGCTGCCCGAGCGCCTGGACAGCGTGCTCACCGCCGTCCACCTGCTCTTCAGCACCGGCCACACGGCCGGCGAGGGGGACGCGCTCGTCCGTGAGGAGCTCTGCGACCGGGCCGTGCACCTCGCGCGCACCCTCGCTGCGCTGCTCCCCGAGCAGGCCGAGACCCGCGGCCTGCTGGGCCTGCTGCTCCTCACCGACGCGCGCCGGGCCACCCGGACCGACGAGCAGGGCCGGCTGCTCCTGCTCGCCGACCAGGACCGGACGCGCTGGGACCAGCGCGCGATTCTGGAGGGGCTCACGATGACGGCCGGGGCGCTGGCGTCCGGCCCACCGGGGCGGTTCACCCTGCAGGCGGCGATCGCCGGCGTGCACGCGATGGCGCCGTCCCTGGAGCAGACCGACTGGCCGCGCGTCGTGCACCTCTACGACCGGCTGCTGGCGGTGTGGAACACCCCGGTGGTCGCGCTCAACCGGGCCGCCGCCGTGGCGTTCGCCGACGGTCCGGCCGCCGCCCTGCCGCTCCTCGACGAGCTGGCGACCGATCCCCGGCTCGCCGACTACCCCTACCTTCCCGCCACCCGCGTCGACCTGCTGCGCCGCCTCGGCGACGCCGCCGGCGCGGCTCAGTCGTACCGGCGCGCGATGGAGCTCACGGCGAACGCCGCGGAGCGCGCCTTCCTGGAGCAGCGCCTGGCCGAGGTCAGCCGCGCCGCCGGGCTTTGAGTACGGCCCACTGATGGGAGTGAGGGCGGGTATCCGTATGAGGATCCCTCACCGGCATGGCCAGCTGCATCCGGACCCTGGCTCCACGACTACAATCGCCACAGATCGCCACACGCCTCGGAGGCAAGCCCCCAGCGGCCCGCGTAGTCAACCCTCCAGGTCAGTGCAGCTAGAGGGGGACCACCGAGTGACCACCATCCGCGCCGCCACAGCAGCCGGCGCTGGCCTGCTCGTGCTCGCCGTGCTCACCGGCTGTACCACTGGGGACGCCTCGTTTCTGCCCGACACCGACAGGACCCCGCAGGCGACTGCCGCGGCCTCCGCGCCAATCGAAGGGGACTCGAACGGGGACGGCAAGCTCTCCGAGTTCGAGAAGCAGGTGCTCACGATGAACGCTCCCCGCGACATCACCCTCCACGATGGCACCGTCGTCGTCGTAACACCCGGTCAGCCCCTCCCGCAGCCGGTCATCGACCAGATAGCCGCCGATGCGGCGCCCGGCGCGGCCCAGGCACAGACCGCCGACGAGTTTGCGCCCATTGCGGGCATGAGAAGCATCCGCGAGGTCGCAAGCTCATACGCGAACGAGCTTGGTCGCATCGTCGTCATCGTCTACCGGGACGACTTCGGCTATTGGGGCTCGATCTCCTCCGTCGACGCTTCAGGCGGGACCGGGCTAGCAGGCACCAGCGACCAAGAGGCGATGGTGGCCGCGGTTACCGACTGGGCCGAATCGCACGACGCCTACATGGTCGTTGTCGAGTAATCATCCGCATCCTCGAAGTCCCGGCGCTGCGCAGCACGGTCGGGGCGCGTGGATCAGGCGGTTGTGCTCGAGCTGCAAGCTCGCGAGTACGAGGCGCAGGCTGACGCGGGTTGCACTGCGGGCCCTCGCGCCTGGAGTCGGCGTTTTGTGTCAGAGGGGGTTGCTCCTGCCGTAGCGTCATGTGGTCTGCTGGAAACACATCCCGTCCCAATCCGAGAGGTTTGCCATGCGCCCGTTCCCGACCCCGCCCCGAGAGGTCCTGATCGGCGACGCCGCGGCGTTCGTCGGCGTCACTCCGCGGACGATCCGCCACTACCACCAGGTCGGCCTGCTGCCCGAGCGGGAGCGGGGCGGCGACGGCCGCCGCCGGTACGGCTACGCGGAGATCATCCGGCTGCTCTGGATCCGCCGCATGGCCGACGCCGGGATCGCCCTCGACGACATCCGCGACGCCTTCCACGGCGCCGCACCGAGCGGTGCCGACGGCGAGGACGAGATCGCAGGCGTCCTCGCGCGACTGGAGGACACCCTCGCAGCGCAGGAGGCCGAGCTGCGGCGGAAGCGCGCCTCGGTGCAGCGCATGCGGACCCTCGGCAGCCGACTGGGATTGCTCGACGATCTCGTCTCCGGCCGCCTCGAGGGCGCACCCGAGGGCTCGCTGCGCCCGGACGACCTGGACGTCCTGCTGGTCACCGAGCGGATCTTCGGTCCGCTCGGCGCCGCCGTCCAGGCCGGCCGCTTCCTCGCTCTGGCCGCCGATCCGGCACTGCGAGCGGAGTCCGACCGCGTCGACGCCGCCGAGAAGGCTCTGGACGACACGGTCGCCGTCGACGACCCCCGGGTGGCGGAGGTGGCGGCCGAGCGGCACGCCTTCGAGACCGCGCTGATGCGCGTCATCGAGGAGTCCGGTCAGCTGGAGGAAGACGACGCCATCTTCGACGCCTGGGACGAGCTGCACCCGCCCGAGGGCGCTGACCCGGCGCCCGACCCCGGCCCGGCAGAGGGCTCCCGCGGGAGGAG
Source organism: Cryobacterium zongtaii (assembly GCF_002909375.1). GTDB lineage: Bacteria > Actinomycetota > Actinomycetes > Actinomycetales > Microbacteriaceae > Cryobacterium > Cryobacterium zongtaii. The sequence goes on along the minus strand of NZ_PPXD01000018.1, from coordinate 23,359 downwards.
CGCGGCGGAGATCATCCGGAGCATGCCCTACGACTTCTCCCCGGCCCGCCTGCGAAGCATGGAGCTGGCGGTGCAACTCGGCGCGGCGGCGGCGCCGGCGCCCTAAGTGGGCCTGCAGCGTCGGCAAGGTGCCGATCGACTCGATGAACCATGGGCCTACGGGTGTTCGGTCGCACTGGACGCGCCCGTCTTCGCTGAAGTCGATCGTTGCGCGTTCGTTGGCTCCGGAGAACTCCCAGCGTGATCCATCGCGGGTTACCTGGTATTGGCGGGTACAGGCGGCGGTGCCCAATTTCAACATTCGATGTCAGATGGAGGGTGTCGCGATCTCCTGAAGAGCGCGGACGTGTGCGTCGAACGCAGTTCGTCCCGCACGGGTGAGGGCCAACCAAGTGATTCGGCGCGCGTCGTCGCGACCTGCCGATACGGCCTTGCGCGAGGTGACGTATCCGCTTGTGGCGAGGGTCTTCAGGTGTTTGGAGAGTGTGGCGTCGGACACGCTTAGTGTGTCGCGGAGCACGGCGAAGTCGAGATGGTCGACCGGGCGCAGGAGCCCGCAGATCCGAAGTCGTACGGGTGCGTGGATGATTTCGTCGAACCGCGTCTCAGCCATGGCGCAGGTGCTCCACCGCTGATCGATAAGCGACACTGGCCAGCCAGGTCGTCGTCGCAAAGGCGACCAAACTGGTGGGCGCGACGGCCCAGTGCATTCCGAACGATACGAAGCCGAGTGACACGCTAAAGAGTAGGAGACAAGCGGCGATGATTCCGACTATCGCCCAGCCTGCACGCGCGCCCATCCTTCGAAAGCGGACGCCGGTCTCACGTTGGATCAGATACACGACGATGAGCGTTCCGACGAGGGCTAACCAACTCGATGAGGGCGGTTCGTAGTTCGCACCTGGGTTGGTGGCCGCTGCTGCCGAAACCCACCACGCACCGACACCTCCGAAGGCGGCTAACAATGTCCAGGGCGCGTGCACGCTCGCCGCGAGGTGCTCCCGGTCGGACGACAGCGCGTTCAGGGCAGCCGCGGCTTCCTCTCGTGAGGGATCTCGAAAGTGATTTTCCATATTGGAAAGCGTAACGATTTCTTTCCATGACGGCAAGTGACTTGCTCGTTGGACAGTGCACGGAAATTGACGACCCTTGTCGCTTCTCGCATTCGTCTGCACGAGTCCTCACACTCGCGTGCACGGCACAGGCACCGCACGATGCGAATCATGCGTTCAGTGGGTTTCCCGTGCCTCGTATCCCATGGCTAATGAGGCAGCTAGGTTTCGAGACACTCGAAATTGCGCTTGGCGGTTTTCGATACCGGCCGTGGGAATCATGACCGTGGTTATTGGTCCGTGCCCTTCTGGGGCTGCCCGAAGTGGGGGCGGCCTGTCAGCAGGTCGGGCCAGATACTTAACGAGACACGTTGCTGACACCGGAGTGACAGCTGGAGCCCGCAAACCACTGGATGCTGGTGCTTGTCTGTCCCGTCACCTAGGGTCGCAAGCGGGGTCGGTGTCAGTGTCTAGCTCCCGCCTCGAGGAAGGACCTCATGACTTCTCGAACGCCCAGGCTCTCTTTGGCTGTACTCGCCGTGTTGGCGCTCAGCGCCTGCTCCGCTGCTGCTGGCGCCGACGAGGCATCGCCGGGCACCGGGGGAATGATAGAGATGGCGATTTCGGAAGCGTGCACTGATGGGTCGGATGCCCAGTGTGTATCTGTCAACGGAACGAGTGTCCTGCTCCCGTCTGGATTCGAAGTAGCCGGGGTCAGGGATTCCAGTGTCTCCGAAGACGGGCAGAACATGGTTGATGTGACGTTCGACAAAGATGGGGCCGAGGTCTTTCACGCGCTCACGGAGAAGGCCGTCGGAGCCGGAGATTCGGCGCGCCTAGTCATAAAGATCGGGGGCGAGCTGCAGGCTGCGGTCCTGGTGATGGAAGCGTTGAAAGGCGATCAGGCACAAATCGGTCTCTCGCCGGATGTCAGCGCCAAGGAGATCGTCGACCTAATTCGAGCGGGCTGACGAGCGCAGCCTCCACCGCATCCAGGTGTCCGAAGCCAGCGTGGCGCTCAGCTCGAAACGCCTGGCCGGCGGTGCCTCGAAACCCTAGGGAGACATTTCATCACGGCTCGTCCAACCTCCAGACCGCTCCCTCTGTTTCGTATCCCATGGGATACCAGGCACATAGGTAATGAGACGCCTCTAACCCCTCGCATTGTCCGCAACCTTCGTGACGTGGGTTGGCCTCCCGCAGAGAAGTAGTGCTCAGCTGCTGGGGTTCGTATTCTGGCTGAATGACGGTCCCGAGCAGTGAGCGGCGTTTGGCGATGCGTGCGCGGAGTCAACGTGATGATTCCCCCGGCGCGAGCAGTGGTGAGCGTCTCGGCGTCTTCTCCTTCCGCCCACTCGTCAAAGAAGATGTAGGAGCGGTCGACGCGGAGGACATCGAGCCGAGCAGCGGTCCACACGAGACCGATGTGTGGCTGACCGAATGGCAGGTCGCTGAGGAGGGCTTCGACGTCGCACTCGATCACTACGTCGACTGGCAACTCGTGCCGATGGACGACGACTGGGCGACCCAGTTGTTTGCAGGCCGCCGAACAATCTCTCTACAGCTGGACACTTACGCCGAAGCGCGGCGGCACCCAACGGAGACTTTGGTTTGGACTCACCTCACCGGTCGCGTGACTCGAATCGACCAGATCTCCGTGCGCTTTCACCCGTCGGAAGACCCAGCGGAACGCGGAGTGAGGGAGGCAGAAACTGGTGGTGCCATGCAGCACAGCGTCTTGAGCCTGCAAAGTCCGCGCGTACATCACGGTGTACTTGTCGGCTGGATAGTCCGTGTCCGGAAATAGGAGCTCAGGGCCCATGGACTCAGTGCCGGCAGGTGCCCGATGTCTGGCATCCATGGGATATGAGGCAGATTGGCCAGACACGTGAAGGGGGCAGCTCAGGGAGGAAGGGAGCTCTTCAACTCATCCAAGGTGACCATGGCATTGCTCGACGTTTTCAGGGTTGACCGAAATGCTCGAGCTAGGTCTTCTCCGCCCTCCGATAACGGCTGTCCGTGATCAGCATGACCGTCACCCATACCAGGATCGAAAAGGCCGAGGCGGGACCAGCCCATGACGGATTGCCGGAGTTGCTGATGTAGATCAAGTTCAGCACGATGAGCCACACCACAGACCCCAGGAAGAGGGCGAGACGGATAGGCGAGAACAGAACGGACAATCGTCGTTTCAAAGAGCGGCGATATTCGGTGTCGGTCATCTGCATGTGCCTCCCGAGTAGTCGATCTGGACAGTCTTCGTTCGCATCGCTTGGCCCGTCCCCTTGGCTCGTACGTATTTCGAACCATAACGGGTTCCCTCTGATTTCGACCCGTCGTTATCGAGATGCCGCCTATCGCCGACGGTATGGTCCCACGAACGAAGCCTGTGATGTGCCTCGAAGCCGTACGGATGCGAGAAAGGTCCAGATGCGAGACATGTCAGCTGCCGCTCGTCGCTGAACAGGCGATCTCCTTTGTCTCGTATCCCATGGGTTATGAGGCGCGTAGGTTGCGAGACACAGCGCAACGTTGGCTGTCCAAAATGCGGTCAGCTTCGCACGAGAAGTGATTGATGGAGCCTAACGCTAACTACGCGTGTGTTTTCAGTTCAACCGCTGTCGCTGTCGGAGGCCTGCTGCCGCTACACCCGCCCCGAATAAAGCCACCAATGACATTCCAGCCAGCGCCGAGGAGCTCCACCCGGGACGCTCGATGACAGTGTCTCCGTCTGTCGTGATGAAGGTGCACTGTAAGCCGAGGGGGAAGGTGGTGATCGTCCCAACTATGGGCTGTGATGGATCCACATTGACGTCCACGGAGGGCAAAACGTCAACTAAGCAGGAGTATGTGGGGTCGCGGACCGAATAGACACCTGCGGCCACGGAAATACCGAGGAGGAGTGAGAATACGCAAAGCACCCCCATCACCTTTCCTCTGTCTGACATGCTGCTATGCAATCAGATCCAAACTAACGTCGCAATCGCGCGAGCATTTGCGGAAAGTGTTTGTGATCTGGAGACAGGCCCTTCACGGCGCAAATCCCGGACTTACTGTCTCGAAACCCTACCGATGCGAGACAGGCCAGGATACGAGACAAGTCGTCTGCCGCTCATCTCGTGGACGGGAGCGATCTCCATGTCTCGTATCCCATGGGATATGACACACATAAGTAACGAGACAGTGCTTCAGATGTGCAGTCTCAACAGGACGACGGCCTGCCGAGCGCAGCGCGGCATCCGGCGGAGTCAGGATGCAGGAACGAGTGACCCGACCGTGAAGTCGGTCCAAGCGTCGCCGCAGACCTGCAGATCAGCTGGCGCGTCGATGCCCGGGCCAGCACCATCCGATGTCACGAGCACCCGGATGGTCGTCACTTTCGCCGGCGTGCAGTCGTACGTGACGACGTACGTGAGGAGCGCTTCCACCTGGGCCGACTCGCCCGGGGCGAGCGCCCCGGCCTCCGGCTCGATGGGGCCCAATATCTTGTCGTCACGGCTGGCCAGATTAGTGCCGTCGGCGCCGAGCAACAGCACTCCTGGTCCCCCGTAGTAGGAGCAGGATTGCTCCGACACGTTCGTGAGCACGATCGCGAGCCCCTCCCGGGTCGCTGTAGAAAGGTCGGGACGCTCTACAAGCTCAGCGGCGAGCTGTTCGTCCTGACACCGGTCGTTTGGCCACACAGGTTCCGCCGCTTCGACTTGGGGGTTGCAGTCGGGGTCGAGCTCGACACGGGTGCGCTGGCCACAGTGGGCTCCGGAGCCTCGGCGGCCCCTTCGGCGCATCCTACGAGCGCGAGAGTGGGCAGCATCAGCAGCGCGATGAGGGCTATGCGGTCAGTCCGGGTCTTGAGCATGCGGCGAATCCTTTGAATGAACGGACAGAAGGTGCATCTAAGGTCTCTTTTGCCAGCCAGACGATGGAGGCTGTCGTCCATTGACAGTGTCGCGTTGTCGGACAGTCAATAACCCTCGACGAACTTACAAACATGACCACTAGCGGGTGTGGGCGATGATCGCTTCGGCGATAGCCACCGTGTCGCTGTTCGACGCGACCTGGTAGGCCGACTGGCCGAGTGAGAAGATCACGACGCAGAACGGTGTCACGTCGGAGCACATCTGCACGGCGTGATCACCCTCGACCGCGCCCTTCAGCGCAATCGTCGGCAGGGCCTGGCTGTCTGGTGTGGAGACCACCGTGTCGACGAGTCCGGCCAGGTCGTAACCGACCGTGACCGACGTACCCAAAACCCCGGCGGCGATCAAGTCGACCGGGACGCCGGCGGCATCCACATCACACTGGAATACCCCGGCCCGCTGCGCCACGTAGTTCTCAAAGTAGGTCAAGCCGTTTGGTGGGGACCGGACTTCGTATTCGAGCGAGTCGACGCCGAGAGCCGTGGCGATGCCCTCCGATCCCACCGCGCGGGTGCAGTCCGATTCGTGTTCGACCAGATCGACCGTCGGCCAGACGAACTGGCCGGGCTGAGCATCCGTCAGAGCGGTGAAAACGGATGCCGCGAGCGGCTGCATCTGCGCCAGAATCGCGTCGGGCGTCAGCCCGGAGAAATACCAACCGTCGCGTTGGATCCAGTTCGTGCTCAACACGATTTCGACCCAGGCATCGCCGACCGGCGCGCTGATGAAGCAGCCGGTGTCGTAGCCGCACCCGGTCGCCGCTTCAATGCCTCCGATGGTCATCGCGGTGTCGGAAGGGCCGTCGCCGAACGATAAGGCGTCGTCGCCCACCGTGTAGGGCGCCCAAGAGTCGGCGCCGCCGGGAACGACCTTGACGCTGACGTAAGCCCAGTCGAAATCGACCGGGTCGAGCAACGGGTTGGTGACCGCGGGGCCGACCCGCCAGGAGCAGGACAGACCGCCCAGGGCTGGCACGACGTAGTCAATGAGGTTAAACGCTGGCTGGATCGCGGCCACCGGGGTCGGCGCGGTTCCGCCAGCGGTGACGAAAACGGGTGCCACGTCATCAAGGGCGGCAATGTCGTCGCAGGTGTAAACGCTCGCTGCCGCTGGTGTTGGTGCGACGGACGCTGACGGTTCTATCGGGGGCCCCGCAGTGCATCCGCTGAGGACCACGATGGCGAGCAAAACAGCCGGCGTGAGGGCGATGCGGCCAGTCCGGGTCGTGCGCATACGGCGAATCCTTTGAACGAAACGGACAGAAGGTGTATCTAGGGTCTCTAGCCGACGACGCTGAAGATGCCTAGTCGCCTGGCCAACGCGCGTAGTCGATCCGCATCAGTTCCTATCCGCAGTTGCATCGGCGTAGAAACGACGGACCGGACCCTCTGATCGTTCTCTTCTGTCCGGGCGGACCGAAAAAAACAACACGGCTCCTCTTGCGAGAGTAGTGGGCAGTGTAGGCAAGCTCCGCCATCTATCTGGTCCCTACTCCTCGCGTTCTGCCCCCAATTCGGGCAGCCTAGATTCTCCAGGGCCTGCCATGACCGGCAACCGTCCATGCCCGTTGGGATCGGATCACAATCCTGCGAAGCGCACCCACCCCAAGCGAAAGTTCGAGAGCCCGGCTGCACTGGCTATTTGGTTGGAATCCCGCAGCTCGGGGTTTGACCCTCGGACCCAAAGCAACTTTCTCAACGCCTGTTGGGCTTGCCTGTTTCGAAACCCTACCGACGCGTAAAGTCTCGTGGGTATTGCTCCCGCGGACGCCGCAGTAGCAGCGTCTGCCGCTGTTCGTATGGGATACGAGACACCGAGGCTATGAGACACCGAGGTTGGGCTCAGAGGAGGAGCCGGCACCCGCAGGCGGCTACCCGTACGCAACAACCCGGCACCTATACGCCGAACAACAACCCGGCGCATATGAACAGGCCGACGACCAGCAGGTGCCCGATCGTAGCTGCGCCCATGTCAACCGCCTGGCGCGCTGGTGAAATCGAATGAGGCGCTGTCGCCGTCGAGTGAAGTGACGGTGACTGTGTACGTGTTGCCTTCCTTGCAGTACACGACGAAGGCATCCGTAGCGGTGGCGCCCGGCTCGATGATCGAGGGGAACTCGCCGATCGCATAACCTCGGTGCTCCGTCGTCACTGATCCGGCGCGACCGCCGAAGGGAAGATCCCACTCGGTCGAGCTTGAGCCGTCGAAGACTGCAAGGTCGCTTTCGTTGAACTTGATCGGCGTGGGGCTGAGGTTCTCGATTTTCACTCCGACTCCGCAGTAGCCGTCGAAGGAGTAGCTGATCTGATCAGCTGAGATCCGCAGGTTCGCTGTCTCGACCTCGTCGGGAGACGACGTCCTCAGCTCGAGGAGGCTGCACCCCGCCAGCAGCCCCGCTGAAACGAGCCCGCCTATCAAGCCAAGAGTTGTTCGGGTGGCTAGCGAAAATCTTCGCGACATGGCCCGAGCATATGCGACCTCTCGGAGCCGTTGGTCACGCACATCGATCATGCGTTTGCCGTCCCATGTCCTAAGGTGTCAATCGTCGCGCATACGAGCACCTGCCACTCCGCACTCGACAGTCGCCGAAACGAGGAAATCAATGCCTCAGGGCGAAGAAACCGACGCGTGGGTTCAGCGAATCGGCTCGGAAGCAGCGAGAGTGCGCCGTAAGGCCGACCCGATCGTGTTTGGGGCGGTGGCAGCGGGCATCGGAACCATCATGTTGGCTGCATTCGTAGGCCGTATGGTGTCTGCGCCGGAGCAGTACGGCGCTGCGCTACTCGTCGTCGGTTTCGTGGGAGTGCTCCCGCTCGTGATGAGTGCAATGGTCGTCGGAACAGTTTTGAAACGGCGTGCGGGAGCACTCGCAGCACAGCACATTGGCTTGAGCCGGTACTCCACTTACAAAACCGTTCCCACGATGTACCTGGTTCGCCCGGACCGATTCGATGACTTCATGGTTATCGCAGGCGTCCCACAGGCCGGCAGCTACGTCGCCCACCCGTCACCTGTGGCCTTCGAAACTGCGAGACGACACAGTGACCGGATACTGACACCGCCGACGACGCTCCCGCGAGAGCCGGACGGATCCGGCCGCGATATCACTGCAGCGGGGACCTCTCGATCGGGGTTGTCTCGATCAGTTCGTCTTGGTGGTGCGCTCGTGTTGTGCGGCGTCGTTCTTGCCTTGGATGGAGCGGTTGTAGTTCTCATTGGCACTTTCCAGGGGCACCCGCAAGGCGGCTTGGTACTGGCACTGGTCGGGAGCTGCATCCTGTGCTTCGTCGTTGGCACACCCCTGATGTATGTCCGTCGGACCGGCTAGCGCCCACTCTGAAGGCCCACTTGCCACCGGAGCTGGAATAGCCCACATCTGTCTCGAAACCCTACCGATGCGAGACACGTCCGGATGCGAGACAAGCCACCTCTTGCTCGTCGCCCCGACCGAGTCTCATATCGCATGGGATATGAGGCACTTTGGTTTCGAGACACTCCTGCTTTGAGTCGCGAGGTGGTTGGGGGAACCGGTGGTCCGACATGGATGTCAGCGAGGAAGTCGAGAACAGGCATCAGCCCACGTTCGGAAAATGATGGCTGCGTCCGGCAGACGAGTTGTTCGAACGGTCTGCAATTTCGGAGACGAATCGAACGTTCCTGACATTCTTTGGAAAGACCACAATTTTGGGGGGACAGCGTGAGAAAAAGATGCGAACAGCGGTCGTGACAGAGATCTCGTCAGGGCCGGTGACAGACGAGAAGCTCCTACAGCAGAGCGTTGACGGTGACCGACGAGCCTTCGGCACCCTGCACGACCGACATAGCCGAATCGTCTACGCCGTCGCCATCACGGCCACGCGAAACGCGGCCGACGCTGAGGAAGTTTCCTCAGACACGTTCTTCACGCTGTGGAAGAAGCGGGCGACGGTGCGATTCACCGACGGATCGGCCTTACCGTGGTTGATCGCGACCGCCCGATACCACGCGATGAATCACCAACGGGCACGTTTCCGGGAGGCGACGATCTCGCTCAACGACGACGTGGATACCCATTCCTCGGCTAGCGCCGAGACGATCGCCGCCGAACGCCAGCTCACCGAACGGCTCGAAGAAATCATCGCCGATCTGGGTCCTCTCGAACAGAGCATTGTGCACCTGTGCCTGGTCGACCGCCTTACGTACGAACAGGCCGCGCTCCAACTCGGCATCACTCACGCCACGGTGCGAAACCGACTCGCCCGATCACGCACACAACTACGCCACGAACTGCACCTGGAGGAAGGAACCTCATGACCAAGTCAACTGACCTGCGCAGCGACCTCCTGCCGAACGACGAGGCTTTCACCCGGATGAAGCAGGGCCTGTTCGAACGAATCGACGCCGACGAGCTCGCCCCATCAATCGATCTGATTGCTCCGGTCACGCCCATACACGACCCTGCGAAGAAGACGACGCGGCGACGGTGGGCAGGTGCCATGGCCGTGGCAGCAGCAGCGATCACCGTGGCCCTGTTGGGGGCCAACCTCTTCAGCCCGAACGTAGCGACCGCGACGGCTGCGGAAGTGCTCCGTTCAGCCGCAGCCGCGACCATCATCACCGCCGACCCGGTCGTCGGCCCAGGCCAATACCTCATGACCCAACGCACCGAAGGCGCCCTGGGGAGAGGCAACGACTACGGCTACATCGACAACCGTCGCAGCGCTATGTACATCCCCTATGACCGGGCAGACACCTGGATTGAAGAGATACAGTGGCTCCCCGCTGGCGAGATCTTCGGTGATGCCGTGAAGGCACAAGCAGAGATCGACGATTTCTGGAGCACGCCGGGACGCGGTGACGCGAAATTCTACGAGGGGCCGGCCGGTATCTTCGCCGGATCTGACCGGTCGTACCCGGAGATGGCATCCATGCCCACAGATCCCACCGAACTGCTGGAGTTCGTCTACAACAACCTCACCGGCCAGAACCCGCGAGACGAACAAGCCTTTGTTGACATCTGTGACCACCTGTCGACGGGTGTGGTGCCGGCGAAACTACGCGCTGCAATGTATGAGGCTCTTGCCCAGATACCGGGGGTCTATGTCGCGGAGGGTGAAGTGACCGTCGATGGCCGCACCGGCGTAGCAATCGGCCGCAAGACCAACTCCGACTCGGAATCCCACCAGCTCATCATCGACCCAACCACAGGGCTACTTATCGGGACCAGAAGCGTTCAACTCATTGACCGCCAATTCGTACCGGCTGGCACGAGTGGAAACGTGACATTGGAAACCACGGTGGTTGATCAAGCCCCCACTGGTCCCTTCACCGTGCGGCCCCCGCAGGGCTAGAGACACGCGGATGATCACGGACCAAGAGTCGGCATCGGTGCCGTCCGCGACGTATTGGATAGACGTTACCTACGCGGTGCGAGAGATGCTCGATCGATAGAGACCTACATATCTGCCGGCTCGAGGACATTAGTCCTCGAGCCGCTCGGTCTGTCACCCCTTCTTGGCACGAGCACGATCTGAGCTGGTGGACCTTTTCGAACGGTGCTGTCTCGAAACCCTACGGATGCGAGACGGGTCCAGATTCGAGACAAGTCAGCTGCCGCGTCGCATGCGGTTGGACCCGCCATGGATTAATGCTCGGCCATTCATCGTAGGCGTCCAGGGGACACCCCAGTTCGGGGCAGGCGGGACCCGAGCGGCATGTTCCGGACATTATTGAATGAACGGGAGAATCCGTTCGGCGCGGATCGACCAACTGGCTCCCGCCAATGCTGGCAACAACTTTTGAAGGAACAAAATGACCAAGCTCGCTTCCTACTTCGTTGCCGCCGGGTTAGCCGCGCTGTTGTTGTCCGGTTGCGCTACGCCTCCCGTATCCGAACCTGCTGCTGCTGCGGGGGCCGGTGCTGTATTGGGAGTGGATACCAAGCAGGTCCTGCCACAGACTCCGCCCGCCGACGCGTCCACTCCCGGCGACGATGAGTTCTGGGAAGCAAATTACGCTCCGCTTGGAACCGCCACCGCAGCCATTGAGGAGCAATTTCCGGAAGAGTTCGGCTACGCATTCTTCGACAAGACCCCCACTATGCATGTCGCGTTCAAGGGATCAGCTCCGGCCGAGGCCGTCGTACTTTTACAGAACACCGGCTTGCCCTTCGTCATCGTCGAGTCTGTGGGTTTCAACGCAGCTGAATACCAAACGGCGGCCAACGAGGTGACCAGGCAGACCCGCCAGTACGTTTCTGCCGAACGACAGGTGCAGGTTTCCCAGAGCTCCTCGGATGTGCCGGGCCTAATCGAAGTTAGCTTCCAGTCGCTCGACCCGACGCTGACCATCGACCCGGGGCTGGCCGAGTCCATTGACGTCGACCCGCCTTTCAGCGTGGCGTTTGATGCCACAAACACCTCACCAGTCACCATGGGTGTAGGCACCGAGCAGGTCCTTCCTCCCATCGACGAGTAGCGCGCCAGCACGCAGTGAGCGGGATGGCGCCGATCACTGCCGAGCCAGCGACCGGAGACTGTCAGATGCGAGGCGCATGACTCCACGAACCCGGATTCGTGTCTCGAAACCCTACGGATGCGAGACAGGTCCAGATACGAGACAAGTGAGGTGCGGCTCGTTCGCGCGAGTAGGCGATCTTTGACGTCTCGTAACCCATGTGTTTCGACACTATGACGTTTCGAGACACCTCTCACAGGAATGGGACTCAAGGGCGGCTCAGCGGTCCCTCCCGAACAAGCTTTCCGCAAGAAAAACAGTGATGGGTCGACTACTCCGACTGCGAGAGCGCTCGCTCCCAAGCCCTTTGGTTTCGACGGACGTACTGGGCCGCTTCTCGCCAGAAACCACCGTGCCCGCTCACGTACATGTCGGCCCAGGGCTGAAGACCGTTCGCGTGAGAAGTGCGCAAGAGTTCGAACATCGCCGCGGTCCGTTCCGCCATGGCCGCTGGAAGTGCTTCACGGAGAGAGGCATCGGCTTCGTACCCATCGATCAATGCCCGGAGCCTCGCCGAGGCGGACTCTACAGATTGACCCTCAACAAGCATGGCAAACGCTTGGGCGGCGTAGGCCAGGTCCCACAGCCGGGTACTCGGCCCCGCACCATCCCAATCGATGAAGACCCAACGATCCCCAATGACGAGATTCCACGGAGCAAGATCGTTGTGACACATCAGGTTTGGGTTATCGACTGGCAGCAACATCTTCCAACCCGCAACGTCGAGGAGAGGAACAGATTCGCTCACATCGTGAATGCGGCGGATCATCCGGCCGACCCGACGCAAGTCTTCGGCTTCGAGCGGCATCTCACTCATAGCGATCGCGCCTTCTACATACTCGACCGCTTGCCGGCCGGCCTCGTCGCGACCGAGCGGGCGGGGTACGTCTATACCTTGCGAATGGAGACTCTCAAGGTAGCTCTGCACGACCGGGCTGTTTTCGATCCAGGGCTTTCGCACCGTGCTGCCCACACGGACAACACGGCCGGACGCGTTGCCCCCAGTCAGTTCTTGCTCAATCTCACTCATACCCAAAGGCTATTGGCCGCCAGTCCTTCAGCTTGTGACGCCAACTAATTGAGCGACCGGGAATACCCGGGCACTCTTGGTGGCATCCTGTCATCGCTTCGGCACATCAAACTGAATCCGCATCCTTACAGAACGGCCCCATCTCATATCCCATGTGACGAGACGCCTAGGTTGCGAGACGCGTGAGAGGTTGGGTGCAGGCCACCCCAGTCTGCCGAGAGTGTGTACCGGCCAGCCCATCTCGGACAGTACTGGACGAGCGACCCGGGCCTCTCGTTCGGCCCTCCGCTTCGGCTTTAGCGGAGTTGTTACGTTGAAGAACCTGCCTCACTCCCGTGGGCTCGACGGCGTCTGCTAGCTTTCTCGCACAACGCAACGGGGGTTCAGAGTGCTAACGACAGAGCATCGCGGCAGGACCGAAAGAATCTGGACCTCAGCAGGCCTCGTGCTTCTATCCCTCTTGACAATGTCGGGTTGCACGACCGAAGACGCCAGCTCTCGGGTTCGATCGTTCCTTTCCACGGACGCAGGTCCGGAGGACGCCCTACCTCCGGACGCAAAATCGGAAGGCTTAGATGCAGAATCCAGTCGGCAAGTTGGAACAAATGGAGACGTGACGTACTACGTCGCCAGTTTCGAGGACCCACGGAACGGTGATGAGGGCTTCTGTATAGTTCTCGTCAATCAAAGCTCTCAGTTCTCCAATTCAGCATGTGGTTCGGCCACTGGTATGCGAACCATCGGCAGCGAGACTGGGGGTGCGGAGATCGTGCTAGAAGGAGATCCGACACCGGAGGGGTGGGTCCGGCTCAGTGACTTCCTCATTGTTAACCCGAACGCCAAGAGCTAATTGCCCCGCAGCTCGTCATCGAGCCCGGAACGAACGCCGGTGGATTTGAGTCGTCTTTCCCGCCATTCGTCGCGCATCGACGAATGACAGCTTGGTCTCGTATCCCATGGGTTATGAGGCACTAGGTTATGCGACAGCTCTCTCCAAAAATTGCATTCGCGGAGGCCTTCATGGTGGCGAACACCAGAGACCTGTCTTGAATCGCAAATCACTGGATAGCCGAAGGCCAGGCCTCGGTAGAGGGCGACGTCCCACCCTGATCGACCTCGCGTGCGGCACTAACCGAGTGAGCGCCGGCAGACTGCCAGAGCGATGGCGTCCCGGACCGGCACGCGCGCGGCATCGTCTAGTTGTACGCTCGGTCCCCGAACGAGTACCTTGGTACAAGGTTGCGACAATTGGGGGTATGGTCCATGGGCTTTGTGTTGGGATTCATTGGCGCGATGACAGCGCTTCTCCTTGTGACGTTCTGGTACGGATCCACCAGGAGGCGCCGTGAAGTTGAAGTCTTCGCTTTCATAGAGCGCATTGGCCTGCCCATGACTGATCACGTGTATAGCCGCGTGGATCGACGCCTGCGTGCGCGTTCCAAAGGGGCGACGGCCGGTGGTCTGATCTCGCTGTTCGCGTTTGCCGTTCTCTTCGGAATCACGCTGGACTATTGGCCGATCGGCGTCGCGGGAGCATCTACGACTGGCATTCTTACGGCCGCGCTGGCCCTGGGAGGAGCAGTGTCTGCCCTCGGCCAATTCACCGCGCCGCAGCCGGGCGCTCCGCGATTCGCTCGAGCACAATCGCCTTCCCTCGGTGACTATGTGCATCCAGGCTGGGTGCTTGGCGCGGCAGTTCTGGCCGTGGTCAGTGCAGCGCTTTCGATCGCGCTCTCTATCGGTCTCAGGCCAACGACGCTGCAAGGCGGCTTACCGCTAGGGGCAGTGCTCGCTCTGGCGGTTCTGGCCTTGACCGGAATCGTAGCTGTCGCTGCTCTGAGTTCGATGCTCTTGGCGGTTCCGCAGCCAGCGTCGAGTGAGCTTGAGCTCCAGTGGGACGACGCTCTTCGGGCGTACGCTCTTCGCGACCTGTGGATCGCTTCCATTGCCCTTAGCACTGCGGCGTTCGTAGCGGGCTTCTCGTGGCTATTCGACTACAGCTCGCCGTTCGTCTTCGTGGGACTAGTCGTCGGGCTGTCACCTTTGTGGTTGGTGAACCTTCCCGTCAGCCGCCGGCCCATTGGGCGGCTATGGGAGCCCTCCGCTACCACCGATCCGAGCCGATGCTGACAATCGACCCGACCTCGTCAACTCCGCCGTACGAGCAAATACGAATACAGATAGCTGACCTAGTACGAGACGGAGAGCTCGTTCCCGGAACACGTCTGCCGACCGTGCGTCGGCTCGCTGGTGACCTTGGGCTAGCGCCCAACACGGTGGCGCGTAGCTACCGAGAGCTTGAGCGGGACGAAATCATCCAGACGCGCGGTCGGCATGGTTCCTACATCGCGATGCACGGCACCTCCAATCAGCGTCACGCCCAGGCAGCCGCGCAAGCGTACGTCCTGCGCCTTGTAGAACTTGGCATCGGCATGGACGAAGGTCTCGAATACGTTCGGGCTGCGTTCCAATCGAGATAAATCGACGCGACGAGAAAGGGTGTCTCGTTTCCCATGGGTTTCGAGGCGCTCAGGTTGCGAGACATTTCGGCCCGTTGGATCACCGAAACACTCCCCGGCCGTCACCGCAGGGCAGGTCATTCCACCAGCCGGTAACCCTGCACTTCTGGAGCTCCGCGCAAGACGTGCTTCATGATGACCCGGCCGTACCAGCCGATGTCGAACTCGTACTCGGCGCCAACTTGAAAAGAGGACGCTAGCTCCTCTTGCTCATCGGAAGTCACACCTCTGGAAATTCCCAAGGGACCGCAGTTCGCCGTCAAGATGACAACCGCAGGCGTCGACACCGACCCTCTCAAACCGCCCGACGCCGTCCTCGGCTCCGCCGATACCACCACACAGCGCACGCTTTCAACATCAAAGGTGTTCCACACCGGGCTGAACAATACACCCACAGCAACCACGACCGTAAAAAGGAAAACTGCCCAGGACAACGACCTGACGATTCGCTTAGTGGCCTTCGGTTTTGCAGGGCTACCCGTTGTCGGCATTTCGTTGTACACCTTTTCCATTACCAGCCACCTGTATGGAGGCCCGATGACGGTCCGGAAGGCCCGCTCCCGAATCTTTGAATGGCACCGTCTGCTAAACCTATCGAATGCGGCACCCCAGGCCACGGGGACAGCCGTTCGGCAAGTCCCAGCGTCTCGAAACCCTACCGATGCGAGGCAGGTCCAGATACGAGACAAGTCAGCTGCCGCTTGTCGCTTGAGCAAGCGATCTTTGACGTCTCATATCCGATGGGTTACGAGGCGCTCAGGTTACGAGACAAACGCTGTTGGGTGGTGGCCCCGTGACAGTCATGATGAAGGTCGGGACCCGGGGC
This sequence comes from Cryobacterium zongtaii, assembly GCF_002909375.1. GTDB lineage: Bacteria > Actinomycetota > Actinomycetes > Actinomycetales > Microbacteriaceae > Cryobacterium > Cryobacterium zongtaii. Next base: position 7,520 of record NZ_PPXD01000018.1, on the reverse strand, counting down.
ATGCAAGTCTGGCGACGAAATGAGATGCAAGAGCTGCGCTCAACATCAGGGCAGCTCCTCGCGCGGTGTCGCGCGCGGCGAGAGGCGTGCCGCTGCGTCTGAGGGAGGCGCGGGAGATCCGGGCCCCGGGCAGCATTACGAATGGTGCGGTAACCAGTCCGGCGGTATATCGCTTGAGAACAACGGAGGCCAGGACGTGGGTGGCCACATGCGCTTCTAAGCCCGCTGTGACAGCGCGATACAGTCGTGACTTGCCGTTGCTCTGTATACCCCGAACGCACGCCCCTCCGACGAGCAAGCCCATTAAAGCAATGGCGATCAAGGACTGGGCCGGAGTTACCAGAATGCGGGAGGATCCCAACCGCGCGGCGATGATCCTTGATGTAGCCGGGAACGTGAACGCCTCCTCCGCATCGTGTATCAGCCACGCAATGAAGAGCGATGCTGCGGAGGTTCGCATGCCAACGGGTGTTCTCTTCACGGGGGAATCGTACTGCGCAACAGGAGCAACCCGAGGATGAACGATTCTGGCTGTCAGAGTCAATCAGCGACGGTTCAGACGGTTTCTGGTGCCTCATATCCCATGGGTTTCGACACACGGGTGTTACGAGACAAGACCGAAGTGCCCAATGAGCGAAATATAGGACAGGGGATTCGACCCGGCCCATCGCACGGCAATGAATGACGCTGCGGCAGGCCTAACTCTCTCAGTCGCGCAGCGGCCGGCCATACGGATAGTCCACCCATTCGCCCGGCACGCCATCACCGGCCACTGCCTTCGCACCGTCCACGACCGTGTGATAATCAGCTGGAAAACGGGCGCCCTGTAAAACAGCATCGATGTTCACGTCCTGTTGAACCTTGCCATCCTTGAATCGGACGTCGTACGAAAGGTGCGTACGACCAAAAATAAGTGAACGGCGCTTCCTGGTGACAACGGTGGCCCTAACCGCAACAGGCAGAGTTTCTCCCACTTCAGATCTGTTCATCAATTTCGACCAGGAGACTCGGCAACGCGCAGATTGCTATTCGGTTGAAAGTCTCCTGAGGGCCCAGCATGCCCATTGACTCCTAAACAAACCATTGCCCACGCTCCAGTCCTGTTGTCTGTCCTGACGGTACCGTGTCGCGGCGGCGATCTTCGACGTCTCATAACCCATGGGTTTTGAGGCAGGTCGGTTATGGGACAACAGCGCGCTGCAAGAAATCTCGCCTAATAGCCGATTGGCAAGCGACGGCGCGCTACTCAGGGGTGTCGAAGTCTTCTACATTTACCAGCACAAGGAATGTCGGCGCATTCGAGTCGCACTCATCGAAACCTGTTAACCGTGCAGGTTCTGGGGACTCGTCGATCACCTCGCGATCAATGAGGTAGCCCCTGCTCTCAGTCAGCTTTTCGCCGAGAGCGACGGTGCCATGCGCGCTACTGACAGAAGCTTCGTCGGGCAGATACTGGTAACCGAGCGGCCAAATTATCGGGTAAACCGCACCGTCTGACAGCTCCAGAGCTACGCAGCCATCTACCGCCGTGACCGTGCCAGCAACATCCTCGTACTCGTACTCTCCAGGAATGCTGCCTGTAATGATGCGCGCACCACTGACCGTTGTGGGGTTAGCGTCCGTAACGGTGGCCGAATCGCTATCCGCTGACTCCACACATCCCGCAAGCAGAATCGTGGTTGCAAGCAACATCCCGGCTCCCCAACGCTCAGACACTTTCATCCCGTCACGGTTGAACACTAAGCCACCTCCGCTGCGCATGGACCTGAACCTAACAGGCTCCCAACCCATGGGGCATGACGCGCGGAGGTTTCAAGACATCTAGCGAGCGATGCCCTGCAGGCGACGAGGCAGAAGCACCTCCCGCTGTTCTAGACGGATGATGCTGTCTCGTATCCCTACCGATACGAGACAGGTCAGGATGCGAGACAAATCAACTGCCGCTCGTCGCTTAAAGGGTTAAAGGGTGAGTTCCCGCGTCTCGAAACCCATGGGATATGAGGCACTTTGGTTGCGAGACACCTTTGTAACGCGCATCCATATCGGGACGCTCGACCACAGCGAATCCACCCTGACCGGGCACAAGAGTCTTCCATTCCGATAACGAACGCATCCCGACCGTCGACGCGGCCGGTCACCCCGGGCAGGGTGAAGCCATGCATGAACTGGAACCGAAAGAAAGATGCTCGGCTTCCGCCCGGATACTGCTCCTCTTAGCATCAGTGTCAGTGTCAGTGCTGCTGAGCGGATGCGCCGGTGCTCCGGGCGGCAATGCTCAAGCGGTGGGTCCTGCCAGGATCGTCGAAGGCTACGATTGCCTCGCGCCGAACCTGGCTGGCTGGGCGCTTCCTCCTGACTCGACCAGCACGCCCGACCCACAGCATCCGGATGCGCCAGAAGCTGGTCGGGTGCCGGCCGGTTTCACCCCGGTTAAGGTAGTGCGCTGCGAGCTGATGGCGAGCATCGAAGATGCCGAGGGACGCTGGAGCGGCGTCACCGAAGCGACGCTCACGGGCGATCTCGCACCACTTCTCGCCGCCCTATCCGAGCCGGACGACGAAAAGTGGCTCGGCCCGTGCACCGCCGATATGGAACTCGTGCCCCCGCTCTGGCTCGTCGACGCGACCGGCGCGGCGATCCACGCGCACTACCCCCGAGACGGATGCGCCAAGACAAAACCCGCCGCCCGTGACGCCCTCGCCGGACTGACCGTGCGGGAGACCACGGCCATGAAGCAGACACTGGTTGAACCGCGCGCTGCACTCGACAGCGGATGTAGGGCGGAGTGGACTGCTCCATTCGATGAGGAAAGGCTCCTGTCGATCTCGTCCACCGACTCGTTCCCCGGTATCGGCGGAAAGTCACCGGTTCCCAGCACGCCGCCGACAAGCACGCCGCCGACAAAAACACCGCCGACAAGTACGTTACCGACCGATCTCGACGGAATGCGCTGGTGCCGCTATGCGGTCGAGCCCGATCCGTCGGGCGCGCCGGAGTCGAGCGGGACGGCTGCAATGACGGGGGCAATCACGCTTCGCACGGGCCAGTTTGTCGCAGGTGGCACACTCGACCCGGCGACCGCCCAGTTGGTGGCCGGCGTTGCCGCATTTGAGCCGGTGCCGCGCTCCTGCGACGCAACAGCAACTATGTTCCTGGTGCTCGTGCCTATCCACGGAGGGCATGAACTCGAGATGACCTTCACCGCCGAACTCGACGGCTGCGAGCTGCTCTCCCGTGACGGAAGCGGCACACGCCCGCTCCCGGACGACGTGCGCGAGCTCCTCACTGCGCAAACCGCTCTGTGACAGGTGATTCGGCCGCCGGGGGCCCTCACCGGAACATAGCCCGCCAGCCAGAGGCCAAGCGCCCTTCCCGCAGATGTTCGAGGTTCCGCAAAAACCTTGGCGTCGATGGCGTCTTCTCCCGGCCCGACATTGAGCCTACGTCTCGTATCCCATGGGTTCTGAGGCACCTAAGTTATGGGACACCCCGCCGAAGCTCAGGCGAAACGAGACGCCTTGCAAACTCACCTGCACACCTGTTGAACCGTCCGGGTTTTATGCGGGCGCGCTGGATATCTTTGCAGCCAACGATCGCCACCCGATCAGTCGTGTTCATGCTTCCTGACCCGGACTCGTCTCAGTAGCGAGCCAAAACCTCCTGCACAGAGCTGCTAAAGGGATGACGAAACCCGAGCCGTGGCGATGTCAGATGCAATCCGATTCACGGTCGCGCTTTCGGACCACGATGAATCGATCCGCACTTCGGGCACGAAAGTCAACGGCTGCCATCCCTGGTACCACTCCACCATCTGGTCGTAGCCGAAAGTTTCCGACTTCGGACGGGTCACATGTCGGCTCATTGTTTCGGCGAACGTGAGGTCATAGGCGTAGAAGAGGGTGCTCGCTGTGGTTGCATGGCTCAGCCGTTCGAGCATCGGTTCGTAACGCGCGGTGTGGAAGATTCCCTCGACGATGACAACGAGACCGTGTTCGAGGCACGTTGATGCTGCTTGCTCGATCAGCTTGATGTTGAGTGCGCCGGCAAAGTCGCCCTCGCGCAATATCGTTCGGCGAAAGTTGTCCTGCTCTATCAACGCGCATTCGCCGGAAGCGAACCGCTCCTGCACTCTCCGAGCCACAGTGGACTTTCCAGACCCGGAATTACCGCGAACGACCACGAGGACAGGGTTCAGCACTGAAGGGGTCACAAATCCAACGATATCGGCCCAGCAACGCAGCTCTAACCTCGAAATGAGTGGTCAATTGTGGCGCTGCGATTGTGGCCCATCTGGTGGACTATCCACGGGTCGCAGCAGTCGTGATGGCTCCAATCCTGCCTGGAATTCGAACGGTCAGGCCACACAAGCAAGATTCACAGTCACAGGGCCACGAGAGGTACCTCCACTGTCTCGAAACCCTAGGGATTCGAGACGTCTCCTCGCCGTGATCTGGACTTCCTCCGAAATCACCTGAATCTCACTACGGGTCGAGTCTTACAACTACGGTGCATAACCCTCGACGTGAATTACAGTGCGCATCGTTAGTTATGAGACGACTAAGGAGTGCTGTGATCAAGCTGATTGGCTATGCGCGGATATCGACTCGGCAGCAAGATACTGACGTGCAGCGGGCCGAGCTCTTGGCGGCGGGTGTGCGGCGTGACGACCTATATATCGATCAGGGGAGTTCCGGAGCGCGGGCAGCTCGTCCTCAGTTTTATGCCGCACTCGCAGCGCTTGAACCTGGCGACACATTCGTGATCGCGACGCTGGATCGGCTGGGGCAGTCGACGCAGAACGTTCTTGCCGTCTCCAAAAGGCTTAGCGACCGAGGCGTTGAGCTTCGCGTCCTCGATCTGGGCGGCGAAGACGTCGACACAGGGACACCGATGGGATCCATGTTGTTCACAATCTTGGCTGCTCTCGGGCAGATGGAACACGAAATCAAGCGTGAGCGTGTGCTCGACTCGATCGATAGACGCCGCAAGGCCGGCAAGAACCTTGGTGGCCGACCGCGAAGAATCACGAACCGACAAATCCGCAACGCCAACCGACTCATCGAAGCCGGAGAACCAACGGCACAGGTCGCACGCGACTTCGGGATGTCCCGCGCCACGTTCTACCGCCGGGCCCGCACCCTGGGACTGTTGCCAGATCAGTCCGGTGACGAGACCCCGGAAAGTGACGGTGCGAGTTAACGAGTACAGAACTCCCACGAGCTGGTCTGCGGTGTGTTCGAACTAGATGGCAGAAGTCCGAAGTTGCGTGTCACGTGACAAATGTTGTCGCGTGACAGTCCAGTCCGGACAAATTGCCAAGGTCGGACACGCGTAATTGCGCGGAAGTAGCTCCGTGCAAGGTCGATGGTTTTGCCACCGCACATCGGACACGCGATCCTGCCCCACCCCACAGTGAGCAGAAGCGCGCAGCCCCGCACGGCCAGCTCGGGCGGTGGCGCGACTCAAAGAGCGACCGAGCACAGGCTGAGCTCACATCAGCTCGACGAGCCTCGCCAGCGCCGGACGGGTGTGGATCGCAAGACGTTCGCGAGCGTCGTCCAACGCAGCGGAATGCGGGTATCCCGGCGGCACTCGCGCAGGGTTGAGCGCAACCCCGTCCGACCACGCCTTGATGTCGGGCTGGGCAGTGAAGTTGATCGCGGCCCGGGTGCCGAGAACGGTCGCTTTCGCCCACTGGGACATCGAATTGCCGTAGTTCGAAGGCGGGCAGAGCCGGTTCTTTTCGGCATCGTCGGTGCGGGTGGCCTCGACGTACCCGATCAGGGCGGCGCCGAAGCACGGGAAGCCCGTCCGGATCGGCTGAAGCGTGATGTCCTCCTGTCGCCACACTGGGACGAGGGGTGGGTACTTCAGGCCGTCCGCCGCGGCGTGCACGACGAGGGCATCATCCGCAACCCGCATGGCGCCGTCGGCGAAGGTGAGCTTGCCGCGATCCACAGACTCGATGTGCCCGCGGCGGACGACGTTTGAAATGGAGCGAAGCTGGTCGAGCTCCCACGACGCGAGAGTCGGTGTTTTGGCCATTGTCGGCATGACCGAGCGGTCGATACGCAGAAGGATCCCGGCGTCCTCGAGCTGCAGGAACAAGCTGCTGAGCGAGGCCGCGCCCTCGGACATCTGCATGACGTCGGCGGCCATGCTGAGGAAAATTGCGGGCTCGGGTTGGATGAGCGCGCGGTTGAACATCCACGGGTCGCGAGGCCGGACCCAGCAGATCGCGTCGGGGTCCACTCCGCGAGCAAGCAACCAGATGCAGGCGTCGCTCGCGGTCTTGCCGGCGCCCACGACGACGTACCGGCTCGGCGCCTCCTCCAGCCGCGCGAGGTCGTTGATGGGCAGGACGCGAGCCGCGTCGGCGACATCGAAAGGCGGTGCCGTCTCGGCCGGGATGCTGGGAGCGAGGTAGTGGGCGTTCACGATCCGGCATGTCTCGGGCACCTCGAGCTGAACCCCTGCGATATGCGAGACGACGGTGTGGTCGCCGTCGAAGTGACTGTTGGGCAGAAAGTCGACCTTGCCCGTCTCCAGCATCCGGTCGAGCATCTGCCCGTAGTACGCGGTGATCTCGGCCTGGTTCGCCCGCTCCTGAAGCCCGGTCTCCGGTCCGCTCACCTGGAGCTTGCCGCCACCCAGCATGCGCGAGGCGACGCCGTAGAACGCCGAGGCCTGATGCAGCCTGATGAACGGGTACGCCTCCAGCCAGTGCCCGCCGACCCCGTGACGGCGGTCGACCATCGCGACGCGCACGTCGGCGTGGTCGATTAACGTGTCGGTGAATGCCATCCCCATGGCACCCGCGCCCACCACAAGGTAGTCGGCTTCAAGGGTTCGAGCCATGTGTTAACGGTGGCACTCGCTGGGGGCCGCGTCAACGGCACAGGAGTCGACGCAACGAGGAGCAATCCGCTCCTACCCACGGGGAATGGAACGGAGTCGTCGCAACAGTTTCATGGACTGCCGCGGGATGAACTCCCGGAAGTGGCATGCCGTTTGTCCGAACTAGGTGGCAGGAGTCCGAACTGGCGTGTCACGTGACAAATGTGCCCCCAGGCAGATTCGAACTGCCGCCCCTGCCTCCGGAGGGCAGTGCTCTATCCCCTGAGCTATGGGGGCCCAGGAACCTCTAGGTTAGCATCCCTGGGCGGACGTCTTTGCGCCGATTGGTACGCCGGTTACTGGGCGGCTGACGAACACGCGCAGCTGGACAGGGCGGTTAGAACGGGGGAGGCTCTTCGCCGCTGCGTCGAGACGCGGAGGCCGACCGCTTGGCCGAAGCCGGCAGCTGTGGTTCCGGTGGCGTCGCTGGCGTGGCCGCCGAGCTGCTGGGGCCGACTGGTCTTCCGTCGTACCCGGCGAGGTGCGCGGCGGGGTCGTAGGTGGTGGGGTCGGTGTTGGTGGGTGCTGAGGTGTAGGTCTTGCCGGCGGGGGTGGTCCAGGTGAGGGCGCCGCCGGGGCCTTGGCGGGTGGTGAAGCTGGATTGGTGTTTGAGGCGGTGGCAG
>NZ_PPXD01000015.1 GCF_002909375.1 Cryobacterium zongtaii | reverse complement strand
GTGGTGAGGCCGAGTGCGGTCTTGGTGAAGCTGCGCATGATGAAGTCCTTTGCTGTGGAGTGTGGGGGCTTGCTTGGTATGCAGGTGGTTCGGCCCCACCCCGGAAAAGGTTTGGTCTTAACGAAAAGTCGCGCCTGTCCGTGAGACAGGCGCGACTTTCGCGAGCGGGAGTAGGGGTTACGGCTCCAGGCGGGTCGGCCCGCGGAACAGGTAGGTGACCTCGCGGATGGATGCCTGGTGCAGCATCAGCATCAGCACGCGGGCCAGGCCCATGCCGAAGCCACCGTGCGACGGTACCCCGTAACGGAAGAAGTCCAGGTAACCCGCGATCTCGGCCGGGTCGAGACCCTTCTCCACGGCCTGCTCGACGAGAACGTCGATGCGGTGCTCACGCTGCGCGCCGGTGGAGATCTCGGTGCCGTTGAAGATCAGGTCGTAGCTGTTGGTCAGGCTCGCGTCGCCCTCGTGGCGCATGTGATAGAACGGGCGGATGCTCGACGCGTAGTCGGTGAGGAACACGAACTCGTGCCCGTAGGTCTCGGCGACGTATGCCGCGATCTGGCGCTCGCCCTCGGGGTCCATGTCGTCGTCATCGCGGGGAACCTCGTAGCCGCGGCTCTTGACGATCTCCTTGGCCTCGGCCAGCGGGATGCGCGGGAACGGCGTGCTCGGCACGGTGACCTCGACGCCGAACAGCGCGAGCACCTCCTCGCCGTGCTTGGCCTTCACCGCGGTGAACGCGGCCACGAGCAGGTCCTCGTGCAGCTGCATGACGTCTTCGTGGCTGTCGATCCAACTGATCTCCGAGTCAACGCTGGTGAACTCGGTGGCGTGCCGGCTGGTGAACGACGGGTCGGCCCGGAACGCCGGCCCCACCTCGAAGATCTTGCCGAAACCTGCGGACTGCGCCATCTGCTTGAAGAACTGCGGGCTCTGCGCCAGGTAGGCCTTGCGGTCGAAGTACTCCACCTCGAACAGCTCGGCGCGGGACTCGCTCGCGCTGGCCATCAGCTTCGGGGTGTGCAGCTCGATGAAGTCGTGCTCGATCCAGTACGTGCGCAGGGCGTGCTCGAACGTGGTCTGGATGCGGAAGATGAGGCTCGCCTTGGGCTGGCGCAGGTCGAGGAAGCGCCAGTCCATACGCTTGTCCAGACTGGAGTCTGCCGCGATCGGGGTCTCCGGGATGGCGAGGGTGACGACCTCGAGGGACGCCAGCTTGATCTCGATGCCGCCGAGCTTGACGCGCTCGTCGTGCTTGAGCTGCCCGGTCACGGTGACGAAACTGCCCTGGGACAGGCCGGAGATGGTGGTCGCCGGCTCGTCGTCGACGACGACACCCTCGGCATCCGTGGTGCGTGGATTGACCAGCTGCACGGCGCCGGATTCGTCGCGCAAGACGACGAATTGCACCTTCTTCTGGTCTCGGACGGTTTCAACCCATCCGGACACGGAAACGAGACCGTCGTCGAGGGCAGCAAGGTTCTTGATCAGTACGCGCGCATTCACCCCCTGAGTTTAGCCGCACAGCTCTCGGCGAATTCGCGGGTGACCTCTCCGTAGACTGGAGCGTGTGGTAGCTAGCCAGGTACATCTCGTGCGGCACGGTGAGGTTTTTAACCCCGAGCGCGTGCTTTACGGCAGACTTCCCGGCTTTCGGCTGTCCGATTTGGGGCAGCGGATGGCCGAGGCGGCTGCCGCAGACCTCGTCGAGCGTGGGCGCCCCGTGGGGCGGATCATCGCCTCGCCGTTGCAGCGCACCCAGGAGTCGGCAGCCCCGATCATGGCGGCCTTCGGTCTGCCCATCCACCTCGACGAGCGCATCATCGAGCCCGCCAACCGCTTCGAGGGCAAGAGGATGCGCGGCCCCGGCGGCGCCCTGCGCGACCCGCGCACCTGGCCCAGCCTGATCAACCCTGCCCGGCCCAGTTGGGGCGAGCCTTTCGCGTCCATCTCTGCTCGGATGCTCGCCGCCATCGACGATGCCTTCCATTCGGTCGACGACGGTGACGTCGTTCTGGTCAGCCACCAGCTGCCGATCTGGATGGTGCACCGCACCCTGGCCCACGAACGCCTCGCCCACGACCCGCGCAAACGCCGCTGTGACCTGTCCAGCATTACCACGCTGTCGTTGCGCGACAATGTGCCCGCCGAGGTCGGCTATGCGAGTCCCGCCGCCGCCCTTCTGGTGCCGGCCAACGATGTAGGTGCAGTGTGAGTCGCCGACCACGTCTGATTCCTGCCGCCCTGATCGGCCTCGTCAGCCTCGGCCTCGTGCTGACCGGGTGCACCAGCGACGACCCGCTCGCCGCGCAGTACCGTGAAGGCAGCGGCAAGGGCTACATCGCCGGCGACGGCAGCGTCACCGAAATCGCCGCCGAAGATCGCGGCGAGTCCGTCGTCTTCGACGGCACCCTCGAGGACGGCTCCACGGTCAGCTCTGCCGACTACGCAGGCGAGGTCCTCGTGGTCAACTTCTGGTACGCCAGCTGCGCCCCCTGCCGCGCCGAGGCCCCGGACCTCAAGACGATCAGCGAGGAGTTCGCCGGCCAGGGCGCCAGCTTCCTCGGTGTGAACGTGCGCGACCAGGCGCCCAGCGCCATCGCCTTCAACGAAAGCTACGAGATCAGCTACCCATCGGTGATGGATGTCGACGACGGCGGCCTGCAGCTCGCCTTCAGCGGCAGCATCCCCCCGAACGCCGTGCCGACCACCCTGGTGCTGGACTCCTCTGGACGGGTCGCCGCGCGCATCCTCGGCCAGGTCAACTCGCCGTCCATCCTGGAAACCCTGATCAAGGACACGATTGCCGAGGACGGCTAGGCGTGGGCAATCCCTTCGGCGAGATCGTCTTCAGCGGGCAACTGTTCCTGGCGATCCCGATCGCCGTGCTGGCCGGGCTCGTCTCGTTCGCGTCCCCGTGCATCCTGCCGCTCGTGCCCGGCTACCTGGCCTACATCGGCGGGTTCGCCGACGGGAGTAGCGGGTCGAAGCTCTCCGCGCGCCGGGGACGCAACCGGCTGCTGCTGGGCGTGGCCCTGTTCATCCTCGGCTTCACCCTGGTCTTCGTGCTCACCGGCGTGGTGTTCGGCGTCGCCGGGTTCTGGCTCAACCAGTACCGTGACCTGATCACCCGCGTCGCCGGCGCCGTCGTGATCCTGCTCGGCCTGGTCTTCGTCGGTCAGTTCGGCGCGATGCAGCGCACCATCAAGACCTCCTGGCGGCCGCGGATGGGCCTGGCCGGCGCTCCGGTGCTCGGCGCGGTCTTCGCGGTCGGCTGGACCCCGTGCACCGGCCCCACGCTCACGGCCATCAACTCGCTCAGCCTGAGCACCGGCTCACCGTGGCAGGGCGGCCTGCTGGCGCTGTTCTACGCGCTCGGCCTGGGCATCCCGTTTCTGCTGATCGCCCTGGGCCTGAACTGGGCCACCGGGGCCGTAGCCTTTCTCAAGCGTCATATCCGAGCGATCAACCTGTTCGGCGGCGTGCTCCTGATCGTTATCGGGGTGCTCATGGTGAGCGGCGTGTGGAATGCCTGGCTCCTGAACCTGCAAGGGGTGATTGGCAGTTATGTCCCGGCCATCTGACCACATCGACTCCGCCCCGGCGCCCGCCGGCGACGGGATCAGCCAGCCCAAACTCGGTTTTGTCGGCACCCTGCGTTGGTTCTGGCGTCAGCTCACCAGCATGCGCACCGCGCTGTTCCTGCTGCTGCTGCTCGCCATCGCGGCGGTGCCCGGCTCTCTGGTGCCCCAGCGCAGCTCCGACCCGAACGGCGTCACCCAGTACTTCACCGACAACCCCGACCTGGCGCCGGTGCTCGACAAGATCCAGGCGTTCGACGTGTACTCCTCCGCCTGGTTCTCCTCCATCTACCTGCTGCTGTTCGTCTCGCTGATCGGCTGCGTCATCCCACGCACCAAGCACCACCTGCAGGCCCTGCGGGCCAAACCGCCCAAGACCCCCGCGCGCCTCGGCCGGCTGGCCGGCTTCACCACCCGCACGGCCCCGGCCGGCACGGATGCCGCCACCGCCGTCGCCTCCGCCCGCACCGTCCTCAAGCAGGGCCGCTACCGGGTGGCGCTGTTCGAGAGCCCCACTGAGTTCTCGGTCTCGGCCGAGCGCGGCTACCTGCGTGAGACCGGCAACCTGGTCTTCCACTCCGCCCTGGTCGGTCTCCTCGTGGTGGTCGGCTTCGGCAGCGGCTTCGGCTTCAGCGGCCAACGAGTACTCGTGGAGGGCCAGACCTTCGTCAACACGCTGCTGGCCTACGACTCGTTCAACCCCGGCCGGTTCTTCGACGACACCGAACTGGACCCGTACACGCTCACCCTCGACGACTTCACGGTGAGCTACGAGACTGCGAACCTCGAGGCGTTCGGCCAGCCCGTCGACTTCACCGCCGGCGTCACGGTCACCCCGCGCGGCGGCGACGCCGAGCCCGGCGCGGTGCGGGTCAACGACCCGCTGCGTACCGGCGGCACCAGCGTCTACCTGCTCGGCAACGGCTACGCGCCGACCATCACGGTGAAGGACCCTGAGGGCACAGTGGTGTTCACCGACTCCGTGCCGTTCCTGCCGCAGGACGCCAACCTCACCTCGCTGGGCATCGTGAAGGTCCCGGACGGCCTCGCCGAGCAGGTGGGCCTGGTCGGCTTCTTCTACCCGACCCAGGACGAGAGCAGCACCGGCTCGTACTTCTCCAGCTTCCCCGACCTCGAGTACCCCGTGCTCACCCTCAACGTGTACGCGGGGGACCTGGGCCTGGACGAGGGTGTGCCCACCTCGGTGTACTCCCTCGACACCGACTCCATGGAGCCGCTGGCCACCCGCACGAGCGACATCCAGCCGCTCGAACTCAAGCCAGGTGAAACCCAGGAGCTGCCCAACGGGCTGGGCTCGGTGACCTTCGAGAACGCCACTCCGGATGCCGAAGCGGGAGACTTCTCAGGCTCGGTGCCGCGGTTCGCGTCGTTCGATATCCACCACGACCCCACCCAGGGCTGGGTGCTGCTGTTCGCGGTGCTCGTGCTCGGTGGGCTGCTCACCTCGCTGTTCGTGCCGCGCCGTCGGCTCTGGGTGAAGGCCATTGACCAGGCGGATGGCTCGGTGCGGCTCGAATACGCCGGCCTCGCCCGCGGGGAGGACCCGGCCCTGGAGTCGGCCGTCACCGCCCTCGCCGACCGGCACATCGCCCTGCTGGAACGCTCGGCCCCGGTCGTTTCACCCGTCGAACCCGCTTAGGCTGTACTGGTGAATCTGAACGAGCTCTCGATCCTCAGCCTGTACTCGGCCATGGCCGTCTACGCGTTGGCGTTCATCGCCTTCTCGATCGACCTGGCCAAGCGCAGCTCTGCGGTGGACACGGCCGATGTCGAGTCCGCCAAGGCCCGATCGGGCGAGGCCACCTCCGTGGGTTCCGCCGGCGGAACCAGCACCCTCACCCGCATCAGCGCCCGGATGGTCAACGATGCGGCGACGCCGTACGGCCGCTCCGCCAGCCTGCGGGTGGGCGTCTCGCTGACCGTGCTCGCCTGGGGCCTGCAGCTCGTGGCCACGGTGTTGCGCGGCATCGCCGCCGAGCGGGTGCCGTGGGCCAACATGTACGAGTTCGCGATGACCGGAACTCTCCTCATCGTCACGGTGTACCTGATCCTGCTGACCCGCATCGATCTGCGGTTCCTGGGCACCTTCGTCACCGGACTTGTCCTGATCCTGCTCGGCATCGCCCAGCAGTATTACGTGGAAGTGGCCCCGCTGCCGCCGGCTCTGCAGTCGGTGTGGTTGGTCATCCACGTGTTCGTGGCGTCTCTCGCCACCGGGTTCTTCGCCCTCGGCTTCGCGCTCTCGTTCGTGCAGCTGCTGCAGGCCCGCCGCGAGGACCGGGTGGATACCGACAAGCCCGGCCGGCTCAAATTCCTGAAGACCCTGCCGTCGGCGGTCACCCTGGAGAACCTGGCCTACCGCACCAACATCATCGGCTTCATCCTGTGGACCTTCACCCTCATGGCCGGCTCGATCTGGGCCGAACGGGCCTGGGGCCGGTACTGGGGTTGGGACACCAAAGAGGTCTGGACCTTCATCATCTGGGTGATCTACGCCGGGTACATCCACGCGCGGGCCACCCGGGGCTGGCGCGGATCGCGGTCGGCCTGGTTGGCGATCATCGGCTTTGCCGCCGTGATGTTCAACTTCGGCGTCGTGAACGTATTCTTCAAGGGCCTGCACGCCTACTCCGGCCTGTAGCCCGCGGCGAGGGTCGCGCCCGCTCGGTCCGCGCCCGATCGTCGGATCCGCAATGTGCGGGTGCCACACCGTTATGCGGGTGGCGCGCCACCCGCATAACGGCGCCTACCCCGCAGAGCTCTAGGCGGGCCGTACGTCGCGCCTTCTGATTACTCGGCGAGCAGGGCGTGCACGCGGGTGATGCGGGCGAGCCACCAGTCGCGGCGCTCAGAGCTGGCCGCGTAGGTGTCGAGAAGGTCGGCATCCGGCACCACCCGGCGCACCGGGATGCTGCCGTCAACGGGCAGCAGCGGCTCATGGGTGACGTCGGCGGCCAGCAACGACGCGGTGGCCAGGCCGCAGTCGTAGTCGAGCTCGGGCAGGGCCGCCGCCAGGAACGCGCCCATCGAGATACCGACCGAGGTGTCGAGGGCGCTGGAGACGATCAGCGGCAGGCCGGTCTCGGCCTGGATCGCGAGCACAGCGCGGATGCCGCCGAGCGGCTGCACCTTGACCACCAGGAGGTCGGCAGCGCCGGAGCGGGACACCAGCAGGGGATCGGACTCCTTGCGCACGCTCTCGTCGGCGGCGATCGGCAGGTCGAGGTAGTCGGTGCGGCGGCGGATCTCGGCCAACTCGTCGATCGACGCGCACGGCTGTTCGACGTACTCGAGGTCGAACTCGGCCAGGGCGTGGATCGCGTGCTCGGCCTCGTCGAGGTTCCAGAGCCCGTTGGCATCCACCCGGATGCGTCCCTCCGCGCCGAGTGTCTTGCGCACCGCGCGCACCCGCTCCACGTCTTCGGCGAGGGTCTGGCCGGGGTCGGCGACCTTCACCTTGGCGGTGCGGCAGCCGGGGAACCGGGCCAGCAGTGCCGGCACGTCGGCGGCGTCGATGGCCGGCACCGTCGCGTTCACCGGAACCCGGTCTCGTCGAAGGGCCGGGCTCTCTTCCCAGCCGAACTCCAGCGCCGCCCGCAGCCAGGCCGACGCCTCTTCGTCGTCGTACTCCACGAAGGGGGAGAACTCGGTCCAGCCGGCCGGCCCCTCGATCAATACGGCTTCACGGCTGGTGAGGCCGCGGAAGCCGGTGACGAGGGGGAGGTCGACCACGCGGGCGGTGGCGAGCACGTCGTGCAGTGAAGGGAGCATGGCTCTAGTGTGCCAGCATCCGCGGGTCCGCTTCTGAGCCGTTCATTCGGTGGAATCGGCGACGAACGTCTCCTCGGGAGTGAGCGTCACGTCCGGACCGTTGGGCTGCACGTCCACGATGGCGATCGCGGTGCCCGGAGAGATGAGCAGATAGGCATCCTGATAGCGCCCGGCGCCGCTGTTGACCCGCAGCCAGGTGGGCACGCCGGCCGCCGCCGCGTCGGAGATCTCGGCTCGCAGTGATTCGAGCGTGCGGTCGCCGAGCGTGTACGGCTTACCGCCGTAGACGATGTCGATGCGGGTCACGAATCATCCTTACCATTGGACGTGGATCCCAGACGGTGCGGCTCCGGCACGATCTGCAGGCCACCCGATGAATTCGCGGTCAGCATCAGCGCCTCGATCCAGTCGCGGTTGAGGCTGGGCGAACGACCGCCGAAATACTTGTAGGCCAGCGGAATGCTGGGATGCATCCAGATGGTGCTCCGTCCGTCACCGCCCTGCGGGTCGTCTCGCCAGGTGAAATAGAAGCACTCGCCCCGGCGTAGCTTGGCACCGATCACTACCTGGATGTGCGCGAGCACGCGATCATCGAAATCCGCCGTGAGGCTCGAATCGTACGTCAGCTTGCCCATTGCACCACTCCGTTGATAGGGGTAGGTGTTACGCTACGCCGGTTTTCGCTTCTAGTCCCTGAGATAGCGCTCGAGTCGTGGCACCTTTAGGAGGGCCAAGGCTCGCTTCTCGATCTGTCGGACCCGCTCCCGCGTCACCCCCTGGATGACCGCGATCTGGTCGAGGGTGCGTGGTTCCTCACCGGTGAGACCGAAGCGGGCTGTGAGGATGGACCGCTCCCGGTCGGGCAGGGCATCGAGATAAAACGTGATGTCGGCAGCCCGCAGTGTGATGGTGGCGCACTCGTCGGGCTGGGGCAGGTCGTCATCGATGATCAGCTCGGCGATGTCGCCGATGCCGTCGCCGACCGGTGCGTGCAACGAGATGGGCTCGTTGTCGTACTGCAGCAGGCGGGACACGTCCCGCACCGCGATCTGCGACAGCTCGGCGATCTCCTTGAGCGTCGGTTCCCTGTCGAGGGTGCTGGTGAGGTCCCGGCGGATGCGCTTGATCTTGTTGAGCTTCTCGGCGGTGTGCACCGGGATGCGGATCATGCGGGACTTGTCGGCCATGCCGCGGTGGATGGCCTGCCGGATCCACCAGGTGGCGTAGGTGGAGAACTTGAATCCGGTCATGAAGTCGTACTTCTCCACCGCCCGCACCAGGCCGATGTTGCCGTCCTGCACGAGGTCCATGATCGGGACGCCGCGGCCGGAGTAGTGCTTGGCGATGCTCACCACGAGACGCAGGTTGGCCTCGATGAAGTGGTTCTTCGCCCGCCGGCCCTCGAACACCAGGCAGGTGAGTTCGCGCTTGAACTCGGGGTTCACCGGGGTGCCTTCGGCTTCCGCCTTGTTCATCTTCTCCTCAGCGAACAGGCCCACCTCGATCTTGCGGGCCAGATCCACCTCGTCCTCGGCCGAGAGCAGGGGGCCCTTGCCGATGCGGCGCAGGTAGTCGCCGAAGGCATCCGTGGAAGCACGGCTGTAGCGGGAGGTGGCCGCGGCGCTGGCAGCGGCCGACGGGGAATACGACGACGGGGTCGACTCCGGCGGCGCTGCCGGGGTCTGAGTTGTGGCGCGAGCGCTCGCACGGGTGGTGGGCGGCTGGACGATGGTTGTCATGCGAGGACCCCCCGGGGGAGAAGACTGGCTGTGGCACGGTCAAAGGAAGTGAAGTAGGCGCGTTCCCGCGGACGACCGAGGTTGGTCACCTCGAAGGCGCTGCCGACGATCTGGATGAGGCCGAGTAGGGCGGTCGGGTCGTCATGCTCGATGCCATGGTCTGCGACGCGCCACTCCGTGGGGGAGAGTTCGGTGATCTCGACGTCGCCGAGGCCGAGGGCCGTGTCGTCGACGGTGCTGCCGGGTATGGGTGTCGGGTTCAGGACAGGAGCTGTGTAGGTTTCGGCGCTGGTGACGGGTGCGTATTCGGGTAACGCGGTGTCGGGTGCCGAGGGGCTGTTGTGAAACATGACCACCTCCAGGTCGTTCGGGTGACATAAGTACACAACTCGGCATCTAGCCCGTTCAAGGGGTTGACGGGGACGCTGCCGAGGAGGTACACCTGAATAGCCCTCATGTCTGGTGTGAGCGGTCCCAGCTGTAGATCGGCCCACGCCAGGACCCGGCGACCTGCCCGGCAGTCCGAGCCTGCCGCGTAGTCTGGTGGCATGCCCGAACTGGTTTCAGAGATCTTCGACCCGACCCAGTGGCGTTCGGTGGATGGCTTCGGCGCTCTTGCCGACATCACCTATCACCACGACCTCACCGGCCGCATCGCCCGCGTGGCCTTCAACCGGCCGGAGGTGCGCAACGCCTTCAGGCCGCAAACCGTCGACGAACTCTACGCCGCCCTCGAGGACGCCCGCACCAATCCGCACATCGGCGTGGTGCTGCTCACCGGCAACGGCCCGAGCGCGCGAGACGGTGGCTGGGCGTTCTGCTCCGGCGGCGACCAGCGCATCCGCGGCAGGGACGGCTATAAGTATGGTGAGGGCGAGACCGCCAGCGGCATCGACAAGGCCAGGGGCGGCCGGCTGCACATCCTCGAGGTGCAGCGTCTGATCCGTTTCATGCCCAAGGTCGTCATCGCCGTGATCCCCGGCTGGGCGGCGGGCGGCGGGCACTCCCTGCACGTGGTCTGCGACCTCAGCATCGCCAGCGCCGAGCACGGCAAGTTCAAGCAGACGGATGCCGATGTCGGCTCCTTCGACGGCGGCTACGGCAGCGCATACTTCGCCCGCCAGGTGGGCCAGAAGGCGGCCAGGGAGGTCTTCTTCCTCGCCCGCGAGTACTCGGCCCAACGCGCTCTCGAGATGGGCGCGATCAACGCCGTCGTCCCGCACGCCGAGCTGGAGAACGAGGCGCTGGACTGGGCGCGCACAATTCTGACCAAGTCGCCCACGGCCATCCGGATGCTCAAGTTCGCCTTCAACGCCGTGGACGACGGCATGGTCGGGCAGCAGGTCTTCGCGGGTGAGGCAACCCGCCTGGCCTACGGCACCGACGAGGCCGTCGAGGGCCGGGACTCGTTCCTTGAGAAGCGCGAACCGGACTGGTCGCCGTACCCCTGGCAGTTCTAGGGGATGCGGTGAGGCCCGTCCGCGCGGTTCCCGCCGGGGATCCGCTGCACCTGCTGACCGAGTTGCGCCTGGCGCTCTCCGCCACGGGTGACGCGCTGCTACCGGTGCCGGTTCCGTCGCCTGCGGCCGAGAACGGAACCGGGGCCGACCGGGCCGGGCTCGGACCGGTGCCGCGCCGAGTGGCCGTGGTGATCGAAACATCGGGCTCGACGGCCGCGCCCAAACGGGTGATGCTCAGCACCGACGCGTTGCTCGCCTCCGCGGCAGCGTCGAGCGTGGCCCTCGGCGGCGACGGCCAATGGTTACTCGCCCTGCCGGCCCACTACATCGCCGGCGTGCAGGTGCTCGTGCGGTCGATCGTGGCCGGCACCGAACCCGTTCTGCTGCCGCCCGGCCACTTCGATCCCGTCGTCTTCGCCGAGTACGCCCGCCGCCTCGTCGAACCGTTGCGGTTCACCTCGCTGGTTCCCGTGCAGCTGGCCCGGCTGCTGGATGCCGCCGACGCCGACCCGGCGATCCTGACCGTGCTGCGGCGCTTCACCGGCATCCTCGTGGGCGGCCAGGCCGTGGCCCCGGCACTGATCGACCGGGCCGAACGGCAGAAGATCCGCGTGTTGCGCACCTACGGTTCGTCCGAGACCGCCGGCGGCTGCGTGTACGACGGCGTCCCGATCGGCAACACCCTGGTGCGTGCCGTCGACGGGCAGCTTGAGATCAGCGGAGCGGTGCTCGCCGAGGGGTACCTCGGCGATGAGGATCGCACCGGCGACAGATTCCGGGACGACCACGGCGTGCGCTGGTACCGCACGGGCGACCTGGGTGCGGTCGCCGTCGACGGCACCGTGAGCGTCACCGGCCGGGCCGACAACGTGATCGTCTCCGGCGGTGAGAAAGTGTCGCTCGATGCCGTCGAGGCCCTCGTGCGCAGCCTCCCCGGGCTGGGCGAGGCCGTCGTGGTGCGAGCCGCCGACCCGGTCTGGGGGCAGACACCGGTGGTGGTGGTGGTAGCCGCTGCGCCGCCGGCGTTGGAAGCCGTGCGCGCCGCCGCGGCCTCGGCTCTGGGCCGCGCCGCCCGTCCCTCTCGCATCGTGACCGTCGAGACCCTCCCGCTCCTGGCCTCGGGAAAGCCGGACCGGCAGGCGTTGGAAGCGTTCATCGCGCGCTGAGGGCCCGGCCCGCGGGACCGCCCGGCGGCCCGGCGGTGACCCGGCGGAGACCCGGATGCGGCCGGTAACATGAGGGCGTGGCACATGGAGCGCGGCCGAACGAGCCGAAACAACAGAAGTCCCGTCAGACCAGCCAGAACGGCGCCCGGAACACGGCACCGACCGGGCCCAAGTACCCGGCGAAATCGGGCAACCCGGCCCGGAAGAACGCTGCGAGGACCGGACCCGCACGCAGCGGGCCGGCAACTGCCGGCGACTGGATCTCCGGTGCGCGCCTCCGCACCCTGCCGCTGGCCGTGGCGCCGGTGGCGCTGGGAACCGGAGCCGCTGTCGTGGCCGGTGGCGCCGGCGAGTTCCACTGGGTGCGGGCACTGCTCGCGCTGGTGGTGGCGGTGAGCCTGCAGATCGGTGTGAACTACGCGAACGACTATTCCGACGGCATCCGCGGCACCGACAACCACCGGGTCGGCCCGGCTCGCCTCACCGGTGGGGGAGCCGCCAAGCCCCGCGCCGTGCTCACCGTGGCGCTGGCCTTCTTCGGCATCGCCGCCGTCGCCGGCCTGGTGCTCGTGGTGGTGAGCCAGTACTGGTGGTTGCTCGCCGTGGGCGCCCTGGCCATCGTGGCGGCCTGGTTCTACACCGGCGGTAAGAAGCCGTACGGCTACCTGGGCCTGGGCGAACTGTTCGTGTTCGTCTTCTTCGGCCTGGTGGCCACGGTCGGCACCACCTACGTGCAGGTGGGCACCGTCAACCTGGAGAGCTGGCTGAGCGCCGTCGCCATCGGCCTGATCGCCTGCGCGGTGCTGATGGTGAACAACCTGCGCGACATCAAGCCGGACAAGGCCGCCGGCAAGCGCACCCTCGCCGTGTGGATCGGCGCCCGGGCATCCCGCGTGGTGTTCTGCGTGTTCCTGCTGGTGCCCTTCGCCATCGCGGGCTTCTTCGCGCTGTTCTACCCGCTGGCCTGGCTCACCTTCTTCGTGCTGCTCCTGGTGCTGCCGGCCTGCCTGATCGTGGCGACCGCGAAGACCGCGAAGGAACTGATCCTGGTGCTCAAGCTCACCAGCTTGGCGGCGCTGCTCTACGGCATCACGCTTGGGCTGGCCTTCGCCCTGTAACGGCACAACTGTTGCCCGCAGCGGCAACAGATAGCGTCGAGCCGCCCGCTCAGCGGATGACTATGAGCGGATGACTACGGCGCGGGCGGGGTGCGGCCGACGTTGGTCTGGGAAGCCGCGGCCCGGTCGACGGCGGCGTCCTCCGACTCGGCATCCGGGTGCACGGGCTCCTTGTCGCGGTGCCGCACCTCGTAGAGACCGCGGGCCACCGTTTCGCGCCGGGCGCGAAGGAAAATGTAGGACAGGCACAGGCCGATCACCGCGGCGAGCAGCGCCGCCAACCAGCCCTCGATGCCCAGCAGCGACAGCACCACGAAGGGAACGACGAACATCAGGACGCGGAGCACGGTGAAGACCAACCAGGCCGGAACAGCTTTCATACCTGCAGCTTAAACCGTGCCGCTGAGAGTACTCACCGATCTCTCGGCTGACCGGCCTACAATTAGCAGCATGTTCCGCCTGTTGTTCGGCCTCGGAGTCGTCGTCGTCATTCTCACCGTGTATGCGGTGGTGGATTGCGCGCTGTTCGACCGCAATCGTATACGTGGCGTGCCCCGGTGGGCCTGGATCCTGATGATCATCCTGCTGCCGGTGATCGGCGCCGTGCTGTGGCTGGTGATCGGTCGCGGCCGCCGCAGCACCGCCGCGAACACCGGCGGCCGGGTCACCCGGTCGATGGCCCCCGACGACGACCCCGACTTCCTGCGCGGCCTGGACCGCGTGAAGGACCAGGACCAGCGCATCCGCGATCTCGAGCAGGAACTGGCCGACTTCGACAAGATGGACCCGCCGGCCGACGACACGTCCCACCCCGGCACCGCCGGAGTCGACCCCAAGAAGACCGAACCCGGTGAGGGTGACCAGCCGGGCCGACGGGATGCCTGAGACCACCGACGTTTCCGGCTCGACCACCCTGCCTGACACCGCACTCGTGCGTCCGGTCGCGCCGAGCGGCAGCCCCGCCACCGACTTCAGCGCGGCATTGCTGGCCGAGTTCGTGAGCCTCGGTGTGCGCGACATCGTGCTCAGCCCGGGGTCACGGTCCCAGGCGCTGGCGCTGGCAGCCACCGAATTCGAACGGCTCGGCCTGCTGCGCCTGCACGTGCGCATCGACGAGCGCGGGGCGGGCTTTCTCGCGCTCGGGCTCGCCATCGAGAGCGGTCGCCCCGCGCTGGTGGTCTGCACCTCCGGCACCGCCGTGGCCAACCTGCATCCCGCGGTGCTCGAGGCACACCATTCCGTGGTGCCCATGATCCTGCTCACCGCCGACAGGCCGGCCGAGCTGCGGGGCATCCGTTCGAACCAGACCACCGTGCAGCCGGGGATCTTTGCGGAGGCCGTGCGTCTCTGCGAGGACGTGGCGGCCCCCGACGGAACCGTGGGGGAGTCGGACATCGCGATCGCCCTGGCCCGGCTGGCCTACACGACGGCGCTGGGCGCCCAGACGAACAACCCCGGCCCCGTGCAGCTGAACTTGGCGTTCCGTGAGCCGCTGTCGGCCGCCGTCGAGCTCGAGGCCGTCGCCGCTGCTGCGTCCCTGCCGGGCCGGCCGGATGCGGCGGCGCCCGCCGATCCGCCGCATCCGTTGCCGCCGGGTCCCCGCACCGTCGTCGTCGCCGGCGCCGGCGCCGGGCCGGCCGCGGAGGAGCTGGCCCGCCTCGCCGGCTGGCCGCTGATCGCCGAAGTCTCCAGCGGCGCCAGGTTCGGCCCGAACCTCGTCGTGGCCTACCGCGAACTGCTCGGGGACGCCGACTTCGGCGGCCAGGTGCAACGCGTGATCGTGTTCGGCCACCCCACCCTCAGCCGGGAGATCCCGGCGCTCGTACTGCGTGAAGACGTGGAGACCATCGTCGTGGCCCCGGCCGGCCTCGAGTGGTACAACCCCGGGCACCGGGTAGCGAGGTTCGCGCGGGCCGTTGCCGCCACCGACGAGGCGATCGCCGTAGCGGGAACCCGCGAGGCCAGGGCCTGGGTGGGCCGGTGGGTCATGGCGAGCCGGAGCATCCTGGCCGAGGACACCGAGCTCGACGCCCCGGCCTTCAACACCCACGGCCTGTCCAAGGCCGAGTTCGCGGCGATGAAGGCCCCGGTCACCCGGGCAATGCTCGCCGACGCCGTGTGGCGCGCCTCCTGGCCGCACGACCGCCTGGTGCTGGGCGCGTCCAGGCTGATCCGCGAGCTGGACAGCCGGGTGGCTGGCAAGAAGATCCCCGTGCACGCCAACCGTGGTCTGGCCGGCATCGACGGCACCATTGCCACGGCGCTGGGCATCGCGTTGGCCAGCCAGGCGGGCCCGCATCCGCTGTCGACGGGCACGACCCGGCTGCTCGTCGGCGACGTGACCCTGCTGCACGACGCCGGCTCACTGCTGATTGCGCCCGGTGAGGTGCGACCGCGGCTGCAGGTGATCGTGGGCAACGACGGCGGCGGCACCATCTTCGACGGCCTCGAGGTGGCGACCACCGCCGCCCCGTCTGCCATCGACAGAGTGCTCTTCACCCCGCAGCAAGTGAATCTCGAGGCTCTCGCCACCGCGTACGGCTGGGACTACGCGCGGGCGGCGACCCGCAGCACCCTGGAGAGCGCCCTGACGGCGCCGGTGGCCCGCCCGACCCTGCTCGAGGTCCCCCTGGCCCGCTAACTGGAAGCCGGCCTTTTGTGTTGCCGGTGCGGACACGTGCGCCCGGCTGCGCTCTGCGCGACAGGCGGTGCGGGGCGTTGGCGGGTTTGGTACCGTTGCACTCGTTCCGTGCCAGACGTGCGGGAACGGCCAAGGAGTGCCCCATGCCCGGTAGGACCGTACCACCCGCACCCGCCGCCTCTCCGCCGGCCAGGGTCAAGGCAGACACGCTCGCCCTGTCCGCCATGATCGTCGGCGTCGTCGCATTCCTCTGCGGCTGGATGCCCGTGCTCGGCCTGATCATCGGCAGCGTCGGCGTGATCCTCGGCCTCCTGGCCAGGCGGCGCTCGAACCGTCCGGAGCTCGGCCTGACCGCTCTGATCCTCTCGATCCTGGCGGTATTGACCAACATCGTCGTCGACGTGATCGTGGTCGTCCTCATTGTGACCCAGGCCAACAACCTGCCCGCCTAGGCCCGCGGTACAGTGCACCATGAGCGCGAACTCACCATGGAAGGCCCCGGCCGCATCGAGCGTCGGCGTACCTGTGCGCCATCATCCCGCGCAGACGGCGGCGCCGAAGTCCGCTGGCAAAGCCGGAGCAGATGCGCTCGGTGTGTGGGCGCTCGTTGTCGGCATGGTGGCGTTCCTCTTCGGATGGTTTCCGGTGTTCGGTCTGGTGCTCGGAGTGACCGGAGCAATTCTGAGCGTGCTCGCCAAGAGGCGATCGAATCGGCGCAACTTCGGCCGGATCGGCCTGATCTTTTCGTTGTGGGCGGTGGTGTTCAACATCGGCATGATCATCTTCATGGTGATGACACTTGTGCAGACCGCCAGCAACCTGCCCGGATAGGCCTGTCCGTGCCGGCTCGGCCGCGCGCAACATCCGCCAAATGGGCCCGCTACGGGCAATTGCGTCCGGTGTGCCGGGACCATTTGTCCAGAGCGGGGACAGTTGCGGTCGGCGACTGGCCGGCGGATGACCGGATGCCCGAGCGCCCGAGCGGCTGTCAGCCGAAGGCCTCGACAACGGGGCGGAATTTCATCTTGGTTTCGGCCAGCTCACGGTCGGGGTCCGAGTCCAGGACGATGCCGCAGCCGGCGTACGCCGTGATGTCGCCGGTGGGGGACACCTGTGCGCAGCGAAGCGCGATGGCCCACTCGCCGTCGCCGTCCGCGCCGACCCAGCCCACCGGGCCGGCGTAGCGACCGCGGTCGAACGGCTCCAACTCGCGGATGAGCGCGAGAGCGTCCAGCGTGGGGGTGCCGGCGACCGCCGCGGTCGGGTGCATCGCCGCGATCAGGTCGAGGGAGGTGGACCCGTCGCTCAGGGTGCCCTCGACGTCGGTGGCCAGGTGCCACAGGTTGGGCAGCTTCACCGTGAACGGGATCTCACTCGTGGTGAGCACCGAGGTGTGCGGACGCAGCGCGGCGAGCACACTCTGCACGGCGAACTCGTGTTCGTCGCCGTCCTTGCTCGAAGTGGCCAGCGCGAGGGCGGCCTCGAGGTCGGCCGCGGCATCCGCCCCGCGGGAAATGGTGCCGGCCAGCACGCGGGCGTTGACCTCGTTGTGGTCGGCCCGGATCAGGGTCTCCGGGCTGGAACCGACGAGTCCGTCGACGGCGTATGTCCAGCAGTCCGGGTAGCCCAGGGCCAGTTCGGTCAGCAGCAGACGCAGGTCGGACTCGGCGGGCAGCCGGCCGACGAGGTCGCGGGCGAGCACCACTTTGCTCAGCTCCTGGGCGCCGATGTGGTCCACCGCGGCGGCGACGGCCGCCCGGTAGTCGGCCGGCTTGAGGGCGCCGGGCAGCAGGGAGATGCGGTACTCGTCACCGAGCGGGTGCAGCGCCAGCGGAATCTCGGGGGCGGCCTGGCCGGTGGGCCAGATCCGGGTGACCCAGCACTGACCGTCCTCGCGGCCCACGATCAGCTCGGGGACGATGAGCACGCTGGTCTGGCTGGAGGAGTCGTCGAAGGCGAAGGTGCCGAAGGCCAGCAGGCCGGTGCCCGTGCGCGCCAGCGGGTCGGTCACCGTGGCGGCCGCGACGACATCGCGCCAGGCGGCGGCGGCATCCGTCATGCGGGTGGGCCCGGAGAACTCGAGGCGCAGGGCAGTGCCGATGCCGGCGAGGCCCTGGTTGCGGCGCATCCAGAGCAGCGGCTGCCGCTCGTCGAGCAGCAGGATCAGCTGGCGAATGTCGGCAATCGGGGAGGTCTCAACCGTTAGAGCTGGCGCATTCACTTGTCTACCCTAAGCCCGCGCCCGCGGATACCCGGGCCGCGCGTCGCAATCTAGACTGGACCGGTGAGTAGAGCAGATCTAAATAAGCAGCCCGCGCAGGTCGCCGCCATGTTCGATTTGGTCTCGACCCACTACGACCGCACCAACGCGTTGCTCTCGGTGGGCAACGCCTCGTTGTGGCGCGTCGCCACGACCAGGGCCGTCAACCCGCGCCGCGGCGAGCGGATCCTCGACATTGCGGCCGGCACCGGCACCTCCAGCGTGGCCCTCGCGCACACCGGCGCGCACGTGGTGGCTGCCGACTTCTCCGCGGGCATGATCAAGGTGGGCCGCGAACGGCACGCGGACAACCCCAACGTTGAGTTCGTGCAGGCGGATGCCACCCAGCTGCCGTTCAAGGACGGCGAGTTCGACGCCGTCACCATCTCGTTCGGCCTGCGCAACGTGGTGGAGCCCAAGAAGGCCCTCGCGGAGTTCTACAGGGTCACCAAGCCCGGCGGCCGCGTGGTCATCTGCGAGTTCTCCACGCCGCCCGTCGCGCCCATCCGGGTGGGCTACTTCGCCTACCTCAATCATGTGATGCCGCGCATCGTGAAGCTGGCGTCCTCCAACGCCGAGGCCTACGACTACCTGGGCGAGTCCATCGCGGCCTGGCCGAACCAGCCCACCCTCAGCGCCTGGCTGCGCGACGCCGGATACGATGCCGTGGCGTACCGCAACCTCAGTCTCGGTATCGTGGCTCTGCACCGCGGAATCAAGACCGAGCACGCCCCCGCTTCAACCTCCTGAAACTCCCAGATCCGATCGTTAGGCTGACAGAGTGAAATTGACCGCCCCCGTGGCCCGCCGGAGCCCGTCGGTAACGTCGCAGCTGGGCCTGAGCGATCGAATCTTCTCCACCCCCGCCGACCGCGGCCTGGCTGCCAGCATCGACAAAGGCCTCGAAGAGGTGAAGACGACTCTGCTGGGTGAACTCGTCTTCGCCGACGAGATCGCCGCCGTGACCAGCCGGTACCTGCTCAACGCCGGCGGCAAGCGCGTGCGCCCGATGCTCGCGCTGCTCACCTCCCACCTCGGCGACGGCACCATCCCCGACGTGGTCCGCGCGGCCGCCGCCATCGAGATCACCCACCTCGCCTCGCTGTACCACGACGACGTCATGGACGATGCCGAGAAGCGCCGCGGCGTGCCCAGCGCCCAGGTGGTCTGGGGCAACTCCATCGCCATCCTCGCCGGCGACCTGCTCTTCTCCCGCGCCAACCAGCTGATGGGCAGGCTCGGCGAACGCGCCGTGCGCCTGCAGGGCGACACCTTCGAACGCCTGGTGCTCGGCCAGCTGCACGAGACCGTCGGACCCAAGGACGGCGAGGACCCGATCGAGCACTACATCCAGGTGCTCGCCGACAAGACCGGCTCCCTGATCGCCGCCGCCGCCCAGGCCGGGATCATCTTCTCCAATGCTCCCGAGAAATTCGAGGAGCCGGTCGTGCTCTTCGGCGAGCGGATCGGTGTGGCCTTCCAGCTCATCGACGACGTGCTCGACCTGTCGCCGCAGCCCGAGGCGACCGGCAAGGTGCCCGGCACCGATCTGCGCGCCGGGGTCGCCACCCTGCCGCTGCTGCGCCTACGTGAGCGTGCGGCAACGGATGTGCGCGCCGCCGACCTGGCCGCCCGCCTCGAGGCCGATGTGATGAGCAGCGCCGGCGTGGCCACCGAGGCCGCCGACTCCGCCATCACGGCTCTGCGCGAACACGACGTGACCACCCAGACCCTCGCGGAGGCCCACGGTTGGGCCCGTGATGCCGTTGCCGCCCTTGCCCCCCTGCCGAACGGCTCGGTCAAGAAGGCGCTCACCCGCTTCGCCGAGACCATCGTCGAGCGATCCAGCTAGAAAGGCTTCCATGACCAAGTTGCGATTGGCCATCGTCGGTGCGGGCCCCGCCGGCATCTACGCCGCAGACATCCTCCTGAAGGCCGAGCGAAACTTCGACGTTTCCATCGACCTGTTCGACCACCTGCCGGCCCCCTACGGGCTGGTGCGTTACGGCGTGGCGCCGGACCACCCCCGCATCAAGGGCATCATCAACGCGCTCCGCGACGTACTGGACCGCGGCGACATCCGCCTGTTCGGGAACGTGCGCTACGGCACGGACATCACCCTCGATGACCTCAAGAAGCACTACAACGCGGTCATCTTCGCCACCGGCGCCGTGCACGACGCCAACCTGCCCATCCCCGGCATCGAACTCGAGGGCTCCTATGGTGCCGCGAGGTTCGTGAGCTGGTTCGACGGCCACCCCGACGTGCCGCGCACCTGGCCGCTCGAGGCCAAGTCCGTCGCCGTGATCGGCAACGGCAACGTCGCCCTCGACGTCTCCCGCATGCTCGCCAAGCACGCCGACGACCTGCTGCCCACCGAGATCCCGGCCAACGTCTACGACGGACTCAAGGCCTCCCCGGTGACGGATGTGCACGTGTTCGGGCGCCGAGGCCCCACCTCGGTGAAGTTCACCCCGCTGGAGCTGCGCGAACTCGGCGAGCTGCCCGACGTGGACATCATCGTCTACGACGAGGACTTCGACTACGACGACGCCGCCCGCGCGGCGGTGGCCAGCAACAAGCAGGTCTTCGTGATCGACAAGGTGCTCAACCAGTGGCGGAAGCGGGAGACCGGCCAGGCATCGCGTCGGCTGCACCTGCACTTCTTCGCCCGACCGGTGGAGGTCACCGACGACGGCAACGGCCACGTCGGCGGCTTCCGGTACGAGCGCACCGCACCGGATGGCCATGGCGGTGTGCACGGCACCGGCGAGATCCGCGAGCTGCCGATCCAGGCCATCTACCGGGCGGTCGGCTACTACG
The DNA here is from genome assembly GCF_002909375.1 of Cryobacterium zongtaii. Classification (GTDB taxonomy): domain Bacteria; phylum Actinomycetota; class Actinomycetes; order Actinomycetales; family Microbacteriaceae; genus Cryobacterium; species Cryobacterium zongtaii. Next base: position 105,498 of record NZ_PPXD01000015.1, on the reverse strand, counting down.
GCTCGTCGTTGCCCGGCATCCCGTTCGACAAGAAGCGCGGCGTGATCCCCAACCGCGAGGGCCAAGTGCTCTGGAAGGGTGAGCCCGGCTTCGAGTCCAGCACCGGCAGCCAGCAGATGTACGGCGTCTACGCCACCGGCTGGATCAAGCGCGGACCGGTGGGCCTGATCGGGCACACCAAGTCCGACGCGATGGAGACCGTGCGGCACCTGATCAACGACGTCGGCAACTGGTGGCGGCCAGAAGCGCCCGAGGAGCAGAGCATCGTGGAGCTGCTGGAGTCCCGCGGCGTGGCGTACACCAACCTCGACGGCTGGCACCACCTCGACCAGCACGAGCTGGCGCTCGGCGCCGAGCAGGGCCGTGTGCGCGTCAAGGTCGTCCCGCGCCACGAAATGGTCGAGGTCTCCCGAGCCCAAGTCCCCGCCGAACTGTAGGCAAGCGGCGAGCCGTGAGCAAAGCACCGAAAATCGAACGATTCGGGGGCTTAGCTCACGGCTCGCGTGCTGTGGCCTGGCAGGACGACATCCTGGGCAGTGACTACCAGGCAGCTACCCTGCCGCTGGGCAGCGACGGCGAAGGGGAAGTCGTCGCCACGCTGGTGCGGCACCGCCCGCCCCTGACCGAACTGGTGTCGCCGGCGGCCCCGGCGCACGGCACCGATGTGCTCTACCTGCACGGATGGTCGGACTACTTCTTCCAGACCGGCCTCGCCGAGCACTGGCACGGTCTCGGCGCCCGGTTCTACGCCCTCGATCTGCGGAAGTACGGGCGCAGCCTGCGGGAGCATCAGACACCCGGCTTCGTGGCCGACCTGGCCACCTACGACGCCGACATCGAAGCCGCCCTTGCCGCGATGGGCCACGGCGAAAACGCCGAACGGCCGTCGCGGCGGCGGCTGGTGCTGATGGGGCACTCCACCGGCGGCCTCACCCTGAGCCTGTGGGTCTCCAGGCACCCGGGGCGGGCCCATGCGCTCGTGCTGAACAGTCCGTGGCTGGAGTTTCAGGCCGGCGGTGTGGGCCGGGCCTTCATCACGCCGCTCGTGCAGCTGGGCGCCCGCGTGCAGCCGCTGGGCACCCTGCCCCAGGTGGACCTGGGCTTCTACAGCCGCTCGGTCTCGTCCGAGTTCGACGGCGAGTGGTCCTACGAACCACGCTGGCGCCCGCCGCGCGGTTTCCCACCGCCCCGGGCCTGGCTGAACGCGGTGCTCGAGGGACACGCCGCCGTGGCGGCCGGACTGGGCATCGAGGTGCCTATCCTCACGCTGCTGTCGGCGCGGTCCACGATCCTGCCGCGCTGGAGCGAGCAGATGCGGCACAGCGACAGCGTCCTGGTGGTGAACGACATCGCCAGGGCCGCCGTGCGGCTGGGTACGACGGTGACGGTGGCGCGCATCGAGGGAGCCCTGCACGACGTCGTCCTCTCCGCCGAGGCGCCGCGCGAAGCGGCCTACGCCGCCCTCACCCGGTGGCTCCGCGCCTACGCGCCCTGACCATCCGCGAACCGTGAGAAAAGCCCCAGATCTCGGAAGATTCTGGGGCCTAGGTCATAGTTCGCGGAAGGGAACTAGCGGAAGTTGACGAACTGGAGGGCCACGTCGAGGTCCTTGCCCTTGAGCAGGGCCATCGTGGACTGCAGGTCGTCGCGGCTCTTCGAGCTCACGCGCAGTTCGTCGCCCTGAATCTGGCTCTTGACGCCCTTGGGGCCCTCGTCGCGGATGATCTTGTTGATCTTCTTCGCGTTCTCCTGGTCGATTCCGGCCTTCATGCTGGCCTCGATGCGGTACTCCTTGCCCGACGGGTACGGCTCACCGGCGTCGAGGCTGCGCAGCGAGATGCCGCGCTTGATCAGCTTCGACTCGAACACCTCGAGGATCGCCTTGACGCGCTCCTCGGTGTTCGCCTTCATGAGCACCTTCTCGCCGCTCATTTCGATGGATGCCCCGACGTTCTTGAAGTCGTAGCGCTGCGCCACCTCTTTGTGAGCCTGGTTGAGCGCGTTGTCGATCTCCATGGGGTCGACCTTGCTGACGATGTCGAACGTAGAATCTGCCATGAGGACCATGTTACCGAGAAGGGCCGGATGCCGCCCGACGGCGCTCTGATCAGTCGCCGGGGCGTGCCGTACTCGAGCGCACGATCAACTCGAACGGCATCGGAGTGTTCAGGGCCGCCTGGTCGTGCTGGCCCGGATGCAGCTGGTCCATCAGGATCTCCACGGCCTTGGCGCCCTGGCCCTGCGGGAACTGCGCGATGGTGCTCAGGCCGAAGAAGTCCGCCAGTTCGTGGTCGTCGATGCCGATCACCGAGACGTCCCGCGGCACGACCAGGCCCAGGTCCCGAGCGGCCAGGATGCTGCCGATCGCCATCTCGTCCGACGCGGCGAAGATCGCCGTCGGACGGTCGTGCGGGCTGCCCAGCAGCTGCTTCGCCGCCTGGTAGCCGCCACGGATGGTGAAGTCGGCCGGTTGGAACAGCTCGGGGGCCACGCCGATACCGGCGGCTTCCAGGGCAGCCTCGTAGCCGAAGCGCCGGTTGGTGGGCAGGTGGAAGTCGAGGTCGTAGTCCTTGGTGCCGCCGATGTGGGCGATCCGGGTGTGGCCGAGCGCGAGCAGGTGCTCGGTGGCGAGCCGGGCCACGGCCGCGTCGTCGATGGTGAGAGTGCGCACGCCCGTGATCGGGCCGCCGACGCCCACGAGCGGCTTGCCGAGCGCGTGCAGCCTGGCCACCTCGCTCTCGGTCAGTTCCAGCGAGATCGCGATCACGGCATCCACCCGCTGACGGAGCAGGAAGTGCTCGAAGACGCTGCGGCGCTCGTCGCCGCCGCCGGTGAGGTTGTAGAGCGTGAGGTCGTAGCCGTTGTGCAGCAGTTCCTTCTGAGCGCCCTCGACGACGCTGGAGAAGAACCACCGATTCAGGAACGGCACGACCACGCCGATGTTCTTCATGCGACCCGACGCCAGGCTGGACGCGTTCGACGACACCACGTAGCCCAGCTCCAGGGCCGCGGCCTTGACCTTGAGCCTGGTCGTGGGCGACACGTGGCCGTTGCCGCTCAGGGCGCGCGAAACCGTGGCGGTGGAGACGCCCGCGCGACGGGCGACCTCGTCGATTCCGACCATTCGGGTTCCTAACCGGCGTGCAAGAGGGGGTGTGAAGTGATCATATCCACCGGTTCGGCGCCCGGCCGCCCACCCTGATTTCGCACTTGGGCCCTTCGGCTTGTATTCTGTCTGAGCGTCTCCGGTCACGTGGCTACATATGGCCGGGTATGCACTGGCGAGTTACCCAAGCGGCCAAAGGGATCTGACTGTAAATCAGACGGCGTAGCCTTCGTGAGTTCGAATCTCGCACTCGCCACAGCAAGAATGGGGCAAGACCTGCACTACCAGCACCACCACAACGCGCCGGCCTCCGGCGCGTTTGTGCGTTAACCCGCCCGTTACCGCTCGGGCGTACCGTGGTCAGATGACCCCTTCCGCCACGGCCGAACTGCTCACCCTCGCCCAGGAGACCGCCATGGTCGCCGGAGAGCTCGCCCGGCACCGGCGGGCGGAAGGTGTGCAGATCGCCGCGTCGAAGTCGTCCCCGGAGGACGTGGTCACGCTCGCGGACCGGGAGACCGAGGCGCTCATCCGCGGCCTGCTCGCGGATGCGCGACCCGACGACGGCTTCTACGGCGAGGAGTCCACCGCCACCGCGGGCACCTCCGGACTGACCTGGGTCGTCGACCCCATCGACGGCACCGTCAACTACCTCTACGGCATCCCCTGTTACGCCGTGAGCATCGCCGTGGTCGAGGGCGACGCCGACCCGGCCAGCTGGAGCGCCCTGGCCGGCGCGGTGCGCAACCCGGCGATCGACGAACTGTTCTCCGCCCGCGCCGGCGATGGTGCGCACCTGAACGGGCGCGCGCTTCAGGTGACGAGCGGGGTGCCGTTGTCGTTGGCCCTGTTCGGTACCGGATTCTCCTACGACTCGGTCCGGCGAACCCGCCAGGCGAAGGTCCTGCACGGTCTGATCAGCCAGGTCCGTGACGTGCGGCGGATGGGCGCGGCCTCACTGGACCTGTGCTCGGTGGCCGCCGGCCGGCTGGACCTCTACTACGAGCGCGGATTGCACCCCTGGGATCACGCTGCCGGGGCCCTTGTCGCCAGGGAGGCCGGCGCCCGGGTGGGCGCGTTCGGCGCGGACCGTGAAGGCCTCAGCCTTCTCATCGCGGCCGCGCCCGATCTGTACGCCACCGCTGAGCCGCTACTCGCGAATCTTTTCGAGCAATTTATGGCTGACGACGACATTTGAGAATCGGGGTGCCGCTGACGGCTCCGCACCCGCTGGATGGCGGGGCAGACGCCCGATCCGCTATCACGCCGGGCCCTCCTTGCGCATCCTCCACAGGGAGGGATGCACCCCGTGTTCGGGTGTGATTTGCCGACATCAAATGGCCATCCGGCGCTCCGCAAGCTAGCCTTTATCTATTCGTTACTTTGGCTCACGTCAAAACGCGAGCCTCTAGCCCTGTCCAACGCGCCGAAAGTACCCGTCCTTTGTCACGTCACACCCCGTTGTCGGATGCCCCCGCAGCCGACTCCAGTGACCTCTCACAGAGCGACCTCGGCAGCACCGATTCGACCGAGCCGGCGCCCGCACCGCACCGCACGCTCACGCGTCGCGAACAGCGCGAGCTCGAGCGTCGCGCGGAGCTCGCCGCCGAACCGGCGCCGGTAACCGAGCCGGCACCCACCGAAACCGCCGACTTTGTTGCCGTCTCCGACGTGGAACCCCAGCCGGTCACCGAGCTGTCGCCCGCGGCGCACCTTCTGGTCGGTGCCGGACTGGCCGAACCTCACCTCGAGACCGTCGTTCTCAAGGAACGCGATCTGGCGCTGCCTGCCGAGCCGGCCTACGAGCAGATCCCGAGCGACGTTTCCCCGAACACCACGACGACGACGATCATCCTGCCGTCGCGCGCGGCCCTGCGTGCCCAGCTGCGCGCCGTGCAGGCGAGCGACGACCAGGCGCCGGCCGACGAGCCTGCTGCGGCGTCACAGGCCCGCACGGAGCCGAATGAGCCGGAGCACACGCTGCCCGCCTTCGTGCCTCGCACCAGGGCCGTGCCGTCCTCTGCCAAGCCCGGAGTGGCATCGGCACGCTCAGGACACCACCGCATGCGGATGCTGGCCACCAAGGGTGGTTCGATCATCGCGATGACCTTCGTCGCCCTGATGGCCGTCGCCACCTCGATCCCCGCCGACGCACTGCTGTCCTCCACCGACGTGCAGGCCGCGGCCCTCGAAGCCAAGAAGCCCACGAGCGGCACCGACCCCGCCCAGGTCATCAACCTGGCCAACGGCACAGACACCATCACCGTCGAGCAGGACAGCTACCAGTCGCAGTCCATCGCCGAGGTCGCGGCGGCGAGCGGCATCCGCATGGAAGACACGTTCAGCAACAACCCGAACGGAACCATCCAATGGCCGTTCGCGGTCGGCGTGCACGTGGGCGACCAGTTCGGCTACCGCAACTGCGCAGGCTGCTCGGTCAACCACGGCGGCCAGGACTTCAACCCCGGCCTCGGCGCCCCCACCCAGGCAATCGCCGACGGCGTGGTCAGCTTCACCGAGGACGGCGAGGGCAGCCTCGGCGTGCACATGATCATCGATCACATGATCGACGGCAAGCTGGTCTCCAGCGTCTACGCGCACATGATCCACGGCTCGATGCTGCTGAAGACCGGTGACGTCGTCAAGGTCGGCCAGGTCCTCGGCAAGGTCGGCTCCACGGGCATGTCGACGGGCCCGCACCTGCACTTCGAGATCCGCCTCGGCGGCATCAACGGTACCAAGACCGACCCGCTCGCCTGGCTCTACGCCAACACCAACTAGCTCGCGCTTCGCCTGATCTCGACAGGCTCGATCAACGGCGGTCTCGCGCCCCAAGCATCCCGCGAAAGCGGTCAGGTGGCTGCTTCGCGGGCGTCGAGGCGACCAGGAGCCCGCTTTCGCGAGGTCCGGGTCAGGCTTCTTTTGCGAGAAACGCCTCGAGCAGCGACCGGGGGAGCGGGAACGGTGCGACGCCGTCCGCCCCGTGCTGGGCCGGCCGTGCCTCTCGCGGCGTCACGGGCTCGGACGCTTCGCCCAACGACACGACCTGGTCGTGCAGGCGTTCCATGTCGATGTCGAGCCGGTTGGCCACGTCGGCGGCCTGCTTGAGCTCGCCGACCAGCGCGGTCGGCACCGCGCCGTCGTACTTGTAGAAGATCTTGTGCTCGAGACTCGCCCAGAAATCCATGGCCACGGTGCGGATCTGCACCTCGACGGTGACGGGCTGCACCCGGTCGGACATGAACACCGGGATCGCCGCGATCAGGTGCAGGCTCTTGTAGCCGTTGGGCTTGGGGTTCTTGATGTAGTCCTTGACCTGCAGCACGGTGATGTCCCGTTGACCGGTGAGCATCTCGAGCACCCTGTAGGTGTCCGAGATGAAGCTGCAGGTGATCCGGATGCCCGCGATGTCCTGGATGTTCTCGCGGATGCCCTCGAGGTCCAGCGGGTAACCCTTGCGGTTGGCCTTCTTGAGGATGCCCTCCGGCGACTTGAGCCGGTGGCTGACGTGCTCGATCGGGCTGTAGTCGTGGATCGCGCTGAATTCTTCCTTGAGGATGTTGACCTTGGTCATCATCTCGTCGGTCGCGAACTTGTACGACATCATGAACCGGGTGAGCTCGGTCCGGATTTCCCGGAGGTCACTGGGCCATTCGACAACCTGGTCAGTCACGAGCGCTCCCCAATCAACGGCGGCCCAGCGAACGCCGGTGGCCACCTCGAGTCTGCCATCCCCCGCATCGGTACTCGCTGGGAGCGAGCTGCGAGCGGGGGAGTGGCGACTACTCGGTGATGCGAGGTGGTCAGCCCTGCAGCCAGGCCGTGGTGTCACCCGGCAGCGTGCGCCCGGTGAGGGTGGCGCTGGAAAGCAGCACATCGCCGGCGGGCAGCTCGATGGGCTGGTCGCCGGTGTTGGCGACCACCACGACATTCCGGTTGCGGAATACGAGCACGTCCTCGCTGGGCGAGGGCAGCCATTCCACCGAGCCGAAGCCGAGCTCGTTCGCGCGGCGCAGGGCGAGGGCATCGGTGTAGAGCTCGAGGGTCGAGCCCTCCACACCGGCCTGCGCGTCGCGGGCCAGGGTGGCCCACTCGGCGGGCTGGGGCAGCCAGCTCTGGGCGCTCGGCCCGAAGCCGTACGACGGCGCGGCGCCTTCCCACGGGATGGGCACACGGCAGCCGTCGCGGCCGTAGCGCTCACCGTTGGTGCGGAACCAGGTGGGGTCCTCCCGCGACGAATCGGGCAGGTGGATGACCTCGGGCAGGCCGAGTTCTTCGCCCTGGTAGATGTAGCTCGACCCCGGCAGCGCGAGCATCAGGGCGGATGCGGCGCGGGCGCGACGCAGTCCGACCTCGGTGTCCGGCAGGCCGACGGTGTTCGGGCCGATGCCGTGACCCTGCAGGTTGTCGGCGGTGAGCGCGAGCCTGGACGCGTGCCGCACGACATCGTGGTTGGAGAGCACCCAGGTGCTCGGCGCGCCAACGGAGCTGAACGCGGCGAGCGAATCGTCGATCACGCGGCGGAGCGCGGGAGCCTGCCACGGGGTCTCCAGGTAGGCGAAGTTGAAGGCCTGGTGCATCTCATCCGGACGCACCCACTGCGCCACCCGCTCGAGCGGGTCGACCCAGGCCTCGGCGGCCAGGATCCGGTCACCGTCATACTCGTCGAGCACGATGCGCCAGTCGCGGTAGATGTCGTGCACGCCGTCCTGGGCCCAATACGGGGCTCCGGCGACGGGCTCCGCCACAACGCCGGGTTCGAGCGCGGTGGTCGCGCCGCCCATGCTGCCGCCGTCGACGGGCGGGGTGTAGTCGGGCAGGCCCTTGGCCTTGATCATGCCGTGGGCGACATCCACCCTGAATCCGTCGACGCCGCGGTCCAGCCAGAAGCGAAGCACATCCCGGAACTCGGCGCGCACCCACTCGTTGTCCCAGTCGAAGTCGGGCTGGGTGGTGTCGAAGAGGTGCAGGTACCACTGGCCGGGGGTGCCGTCCGGGTCGGTCGTGCGGGTCCAGGCGTTGCCGCCGAACACGGACTCCCAGTTGTTCGGCGGAAGCTCACCGTTCTCGCCCAGGCCGTCGCGGAAGATGTAGTGGCCGCGCTCTTCGCTGCCGGGGCCGGCGGCCAGTGCGGCCTGGAACCACGGGTGGTCGCTCGAGGAGTGATTCGGCACGATGTCGACGATCACCCGGATGCCCAGGTCGTGCGCGGCGGCCTGCATCTTGTCGTAGTCGGACAGCGTGCCGAACAGGGGATCGACATCGCAGTAGTCGGAGACGTCATAGCCGGCGTCGCGCTGCGGCGACGTGTAAAAGGGTGACAGCCAGATGGCGTCCACCCCCAATTCGGCGAGCTGCGGCAGCCTGGAGCGGATGCCGGCGAGGTCGCCCATGCCGTCGCCGTTCGCGTCAGCGAACGACCGTGGGTAGATCTGATAGATAACGGCGTTACGCCACCACTCTGTGCCTGTCATGACGGACAGACTACGGCATTTTGTGATGCGTGCAAGCGCTTCCACAAATGACGCTGGCGGATCTGGCATCAGAACTGTCGATAACCGCACACTGGGTTGCCAATCGAGGAAATGGCAGGTATACATGTAACCGCTTGCACAAAATGTCAATGTTGATTATGAAAGGCACACCAATGATGGTGAAGAAGAATGGCCTGCTGGCCGCCGGCGCAATTGCCGTCGCAGCGTCCCTGGCCCTGGCCGGCTGCTCGGCCGGTTCGAACTCGGGCGACGCCTCGTCGGAGGCCGACTCCAGCGCCCTGACAGTGTGGGTGGACGCCGACCGCGCCGCCGTGCTGAAGGACGCCGCCGCGGCCTTCACCAAGGAGTCCGGCGTCGAGGTCAAGCTGGTGCAGAAGGACTTCGCGAAGATCCAGGAAGAGTTCATCGCCCAGGTCCCCACCGGCAAGGGCCCGGACATCACCGTCGCCGCGCACGACTGGCTCGGTAACTTCGTCAGCAACGGCGTGGTGCAGCCCGTCGAGCTCGGCGACACCGCGGCCGACTACCAGCAGGTCGCCGTCACCGCCATGAGCTACGAGGGCACGACCTACGGCGTCCCGTACTCCATCGAGAACATCGCCCTGCTGCGCAACACCGCGCTGGCCCCCACCGCCCCGGCCACCTTCGACGAGATGACCGCCGCCGGCGTCGCCGCGGGAACCGAATTCCCCTACCTGGTGCAGGTCGGCCCCGAGGCCGACCCGTACCACCTGTACCCGTTCCAGACCTCCTTCGGGGCCCCGGTGTTCGGCACCAACGCCGACGGCAGCTACAACCCCGAGGACCTCACCGTCGGCAACGCCGGCGGAGAGGCCTTCGCGACCTGGCTCGCCGCCGAGGGTGCGGCAGGCCGCATGAGCGTGAACCTCACCGGCGACATCGCCAAGGAGAAGTTCTACGCCGGTGCCTCGCCGTTCCTGCTGACCGGACCGTGGAACGTGCCGGACGCCCAGGCTGCCGGCATCGACGTGTCCGTTGACGCCGTGCCGTCGGCCGGCGGCCAGGCTGCCCAGCCCTTCGTGGGCGTGGCGGGCTTCATGGTGAGCGCCAAGACCAAGAACGCCATCGCGGCGAACGAGTTCCTGGTGAACTACATCGGCAGCGAAGACGTGCAGACCGCGCTCTACGAGGTCGGTGGACGTCCGCCGGCACTGACCGCCGCGTTCGAGGCCGCCAGTTCCGACCCGATCACCGCCGGATTCGGCGCCGTCGGCGCCACCGCCGTGCCGATGCCCAACATCCCGCAGATGGGCAAGGTCTGGCAGTTCTGGGGCGTCACCGAGGCTGCGATCATCAGCAACCAGGGTGACCCGGTCCAGCTGTGGCAGAAGATGACCGCGGACATCGCGGCCGCCATCGAATAACCAGCATTACCGAGTGCGCCCGGCCCCACCGGGTCGGGCGCACCGCACCATCCGCACGCAGCACCCGCACGATCACCGCCTGGCGGCTAGAGAGCAGACAATGATGACTACCCCCGGAACCGAGCGCGATCGGGCCCAGATCGTCGCCGCCAAGAAATCCCGGCAGGCGGGCCGCATCGCCGAAGCCGCATCCGCTGGCATCAAGGTGCTGCTGGTCAAGGTGCTGCTGCTCGGCATCGTCGACGCGATCAGCGTCTACGCGCTCTTCGTGCTCTTCATCAAGCAGGACTGGCTGGTCTTCAGCCTCGTGCTGCTGGTCACCATCGTCGTCAACGGGATCTACTTCCGCGCCAAGGGCCTCCCGGCCAAATACCTCACGCCGGGTCTGATCTTCCTGATCATCTTCCAGATCTTCGTCATCGGCTACTCCGGCTACATCGCCTTCACCAACTACGGCACGGGCCACAACAGCACCAAAGAAGACGCGGTCAACTCGCTGATCCTCTCCTCGCAGGAACGCGTGCCGGACTCGCCCAGCTACGCCGTCACCGTGCTCGAACAGGCCGGCGCCTACAGCTTCCTGGTCACCGACCCCGACGGCGAGATCAGCGTCGGCAGCCCGGACGCGCCGCTTGAGCGCGTCTCGGATGCCGAGACGGATGCCTCCGGCCAGGCCATCGCCCTGCCCGGCTACACCACGCTGAACTTCTCCGACATCGTGAACAACCAGGAGGCCATCGCCGCTCTGGCGGTCCCCGTCTCCGACGACCCCAACGACGGCAGCCTGCGCACTCCGGACGGCTCCGCCGCCTACCTCTACCTCTCCGACCTCGTCTACGACGAGGCGGCCGGCACCATGACCGACGCCAGCACCGGTGTCGTCTACACCGAAGACCCCTCCCAGGGCTCGTTCATCGCCGAAGACGGCGCCGACCTGCAGCCCGGCTGGAAGGTGGAAGTGGGCCTGGCCAACTTCGCCAAGGCATTCGGCACCGACTCCATCCGCGGTCCGCTGATCAGCGTGACCCTGTGGACCTTCGCCTTCGCGTTCCTGTCGGTGGCCACCACCTTCGCCCTCGGCCTGTTCCTGGCGATCGTGTTCAACGACCTGCGGATGCGCGGCCGCAACGTCTACCGCGTCGTCATGATCCTGCCCTACGCCTTCCCCGCCTTCCTCTCGGCACTGGTCTGGGCCGGCATGCTCAACCCGCAGTTCGGCTTCATCAACCAGGTCCTGATCGGCGGGGCGGAGATTCCCTGGCTCACCAACGAGTGGCTGGCGAAGTTCAGCATCATCTTCGTGAACCTCTGGCTGGGCTTCCCCTACATGTTCCTGGTCTGCACCGGAGCACTGCAATCCATCCCCGACGAACTGCAGGAAGCGGCGACCGTCGACGGCGCCAAGCCCTGGCAGGTGTTCAGGCTGATCAAGCTGCCGCTGCTGCTCGTCTCGGTCTCCCCGTTGTTGATCGCCTCGTTCGCGTTCAACTTCAACAACTTCAACCTCATCTACATGCTCACCAACGGTGGGCCGCGAGACGTGACAGCGGGGGTGAACGTCGGAGCCACCGACATCCTCATCTCGATGGTCTACAAGGTTGCGTTCGTCGGCGCCAACCGGGACTACGGACTCGCGAGCGCCTTCTCGATCCTGATCTTCGTGCTCGTCGCCCTCGTGTCGATCATCAGCTTCAAACAGACCAAGGCGCTAGAGGAGTTGAACTGAGATGACCATCGCCCCGAACATCGCAGCCCCGGACAACCAGGAATACATCCCCGTCAAGCAGCCCTTCAACTTCGGCCGGTGGTTCCGCGCCACCGGCTGGCGCCACCTGGTCGGCGCTGTCATGGTGGTCTTCTCCGCCTTCCCGCTGCTCTACGTGCTCTCCGCGTCGCTGCACCCCGGCGGCACCCTGATCACCGCAAACGGTCTGTTCAGCGAGGTGGACCTGGGCAGTTACGTCACCCTGTTCAACCTGCCGCAGCAGCCGTACGCGGCCTGGTACGGCAACACCCTGCTGATCGGCGGCATCACCTCCGCCGGCACCGTGTTCCTCGGCGCGCTGGCCGCATACTCGTTCTCGCGGATGCGTTTCACCGGCCGCCGGGCGGGCCTGCTGATGCTGGTGCTCGTGCAGATGTTCCCGCAGCTGCTCGCCGTGGTGGCAATCTTCCTGCTGCTCAACGGCATCTCCGACATCTTCCCGGCCATCGGCCTGGACACCCAGATCGGCCTGATCATGGTGTACCTCGGCGGCGCGCTCGGCGTGAACACGTACCTGATGTACGGGTTCTTCAACACGATCCCGGCCTCCATCGACGAGGCCGCCAAGCTCGACGGCGCCGGCCACGCCCGGATCTTCTTCACGATCATCCTGCGCCTGGTCGCGCCCATCCTCGCCGTGGTCGGACTGCTGTCGTTCGTGGGCACCACCAACGAGTTCGTGATCGCCAGCATCGTGCTGATCACGCCCGAGAAGCAGACCCTCGCGGTGGGCCTCTACCAGTTCGTCTCGCAGGAGTTCTCGAGCAACTACTCGGTCTTCGCGGCCGGCGCGGTGCTCGCGGCCCTGCCCGTGATGGCGCTGTTCCTCTGGTTGCAGAAGTACATCGTCGGCGGCCTGACGGCCGGATCGGTCAAGTAACCGCCGGATGCTCCCGCACCAGCCGCACCAGCCGCTCCCGCACCACCTGCTCCCGCACAGCCCCAAGCCGCTCTTCGCCCTTCCGCACCATGATGGCTCGCCGCTCTACGTCTCAACCCAGGCGCCGGCCCTCGGCGACACCGTCACCGTGCGGCTGCGCATCCCGACCGCCTTCGGGGACGTGGCGACGGTGCGTACCCGGGCCAACCCCGACCGGGAACCGCGCTTCGAGGACGCCCGGCGGCTCGGGGGCGCCGGCGCGCCGGACCACGGCTACGTCTGGTGGGCCGCCGAGCTGCGGGTGGAGAACCCAGTGCACGGCTACAGGTTCCTGCTCGGCATGGCCGACGGCGGCCACTGGTGGCTGAACGCGAGCGGTCTGCACGACATCGAGACCCTCGACTCCGAAGACTTCAAGCTCGTCGCCCACCCGGCCCCGCCGGCCTGGGCGGCGACCAGCGTCATGTACCAGGTCTTCCCCGACAGGTTCGCCCGCTCCGCCGCCGCCGCCCTCCGCGACGCACCGGACTGGGCGATCCCCGCCGAGTGGGACGACGCCGTCGACCAGCTCCCGCCGGGCCGCTCGCACCAGTTCTACGGCGGCGACCTCGACGGCATCATCGAGCACCTCGACCACCTCGAACGCCTCGGCGTGACCCTGATCTACCTCACCCCGGTGTTCCCCGGCCGCTCCAACCACCGCTATGACGCGGCCAGCTTCACCGAGGTCGACCCGCAGCTGGGCGGCGACGCGGCCCTGATCCGGCTCGTCGAAGCCGCGCACGCCCGCGGGTTGCGGGTGATCGGCGACCTCACCGCCAACCACTCCGGCCACGGCCACGAGTGGTTCCAGGCCGCGCACCACACCCCGGCGGCTCCGGAGAGCGCCTTCTACTACTGGCTCGACCCCGAGCAGCGCGACTACCAGTCCTGGCTGGGGGTGCCAGAGCTGCCCAAGTTCAACTGGGCCTCCACCGAGCTCCGCCGTCGGTTCATCGACGGACCCGACTCGGTGGTGGCCAAATGGCTCAAGCCGCCATTCCATCTGGACGGCTGGCGCATCGACGTAGCGAACATGACCGGCCGACTCGGCGACGAAGACCTCAACGCCGAGGTACGCCAGGCCATCCGCCGCACCATGATCGAGGTGAACCCCGACACAATCTTGCTGGGCGAATTCACCAACGACGCCTCCGTCGACTTCCAGGGCGACGCTTGGCACGGCGCCATGACCTACGCCAGCTTCACCCGGCCGCTGTGGTCGTGGCTGTGCCGGCCCGACCAGGTGCCGTCCTTCTTCGGGCTGCCGCTGGGCAGCATCCCGGCGCACACCGGCGAGCAGTTCCACCGGGCGCATACCCGCTTCGCTGCCGGGTTCCCGTGGCGCACCCGGCTGGCCACCATGAACGCCCTCGACACCCACGACACGGCCAGGTTCCGCACCCACGCCGACGCCGACGCAGTGCCGGTGGCCCTAGGCCTCTCGGTGACCCTGCCGGGCATCCCGGTGGTCTTTGCCGGCGATGAATTCGGCCTGACCGGCGTCGACGGCGAACATTCCCGCACCCCGATGCCGTGGTCCAGTGCGGCCGAGCCGCCCGTCGCCGCGACCATCGATCTGTACGCGTCCCTGATCGGCCTGCGCCGTGCCCACGAGGCACTCAGCACCGGCGGACTGCGCTGGCTGCACGTGGGCGACGACGCGCTCGTGTACGTGCGGGAGACCGGGCACGAGTCGGTGTTGCTGCTGGCCACCCGGGCCGCAGCAGAGGTGACCCTGCCGGACTGGGTGCTGCCGGTCGGCGGCCGTGTCGGCGAGCTGCCGCCCGAGGCCGGAACGGCTGTCTGCACGGTCTCCGACACCGGGGTCCGACTGGTCGCCACGGGCGCATCCTTCACGGCCTGGGTGCTGCCCGGCGTCACAATTGCACCGGATGGCCCCGCTGTGTCACCGAGGGGTCTCGCGAGGTGATAATGTTTACCGGTTGCCAAAAGCACGGTTCAGCTTCAGATGTTTGAGGTTTTGCCCCCTTAGCTCATTGGTAGAGCACTTCCTTGGTAAGGAAGAGGTAGTGGGTCCGATTCCCACAGGGGGCTCAGGCTTGAGAGCTAGGCTCTGAAGGTCTAAGGCGGGGTAGCTCAGTTGGTTAGAGCACACGGCTCATAATCGTGGTGTCGCGGGTTCAATTCCCGCTCCCGCTACACATAAAGGCCCTTTGACCAGGAATTTGTCCGGTCACGGGGCCTTTCTTCTTTTCGCGCATTCTCGCAGCAGCAGCCAGGGCGCCCGCCACAGAACCCGCGATCCGCAGGCGTTTCGTCCGGTACCACGGCGGATCCCAGGCGGGCGCTGCCTTACGCGGCAGGTACCTTCAGCGGGACCTTGGAGACGGCAAGTGAGCTGTCCATGATGACGCGCACGAGCGCCTGGAGGTCGAGGCCGGCGCCTGTGGCCATCTCGAGCAGCTGCTGGATAGCGACACCGTACGATGCCGGCCAGAGCTGCGGGTCGGGAGCATAGCGTCGCAGCGAGCCGCTGACGTTGGCCCACAGTGCGTCGGCGTACTCGAGAGGCGTCGAGCCGACCCCTGTGCCGGGAGCGAAACGCGGTACCCCGAAGGCCGGCCCACCCAACGACCGCGCGCTGTGCGCGAAGAACTCGTGAGCATCGGGGATCGGCTCTCCCACGCTCTGCAGGTAGCCCGCGATGAGCGCGAATACCGAGTACGGGCCCTCGGCGAGCTGCCAGTTTATTGCGTCGCCGGCGAGGTAGGTGCCGCCGTCTTTGGTGCCGATTGTGTTGAGGGTCAGCCTGTTGAGCGTCGGATCGTTACCCGCCTGCCCGGAAAGGCCGGCGAGTAGGCATGCGCGTCCGGCGAGGCCGCCGAGAATTGTCGCGACGACCTCGACCTGCACCCCGCGCTCGTCTTTGACCATGGTGAGGATGTTCTGAAAGATCTCCTGGCCCGCGATCTGCGCACCGAGTCGCGGCTTCTCGGCGAGCTGCGATTGCACCTGGCGCATGAGCGCCTGGGTGCCGGGGCTTTCGAGTGGCTCTGCGGGCTGTTCCCGTGGGGGTGGCTTGCGTCGTCCGAACATGCTGCTCACGCTACTGACGCGCGCGCGTCGGGTCAGGTCCCACTCCGAGGGGCTCCGACGGCCCGGGCCGGTGGCAACGGCTCGACTCGAGGGGATGCCGGAGCTCCACGTCGGCCACCGCGGGTTTCACACTCGGCGCCCCTCATGGACCGCCCCGAGCCACTCGGCGCGGGGCGTCAGCGGTACGGAGGCAGGTCGGTCGGCGGCGGTCGTTATGTCCACGCGGCGGCCCTCCGACGCCGCGCGTTGCAGGGACTCCATGACGTCGAGCACGTGCAGGGCGAGTCCTCCGTTGGCGCGCGCCGCAGTACGGCGGGGCGCCCGGATCTGGTCGACAAGACCGATTCCGCGTGTGCCGTCGACGTAGCCGGCCAGCGGGTCGAGCGGGTGGAAACTGCCATCATTCGCCCGGCGGAGGCCGGTGGGCGCGTCGAAGGTATCGGGGTCGCCCACGGCCAGGGTGCCCTCGGTGCCGTATACCTCGAGCGGTGACCTCACGGTGGCCGCAGCGTCGAAACTCATCGTGATGGTCGAGAGTGCACCGCTGTCGTGTTCCAGCACTCCGGTGACGTGAGTGTCGACGAGGACCGGGATGCACGTGTCCGGCGCGGACCCGACCCTGACCCCAGCGTGGGTCGCGGCCGCGAGGATGCTGCGGCCCTCGGCCAGGGTCACCGCGAGCGGCTTCTCGCCGTAGACCTGCTTGCCCTGGGCGATGGCGCCTAGCGCGATCTCGGCGTGGGAGGCCGGGGTGGTGAGGTTGAGCACGGTGTCGACCTCGTCGGCGGCCAGCAGCTCGGCGAGGGTCATGACGCGGGCAGACGGCAGCCCGTCCGCCACCGAGCGGGCGCGCGCGGCATCCAGATCGGCGACGGCCGTGATCACCACGGCATCACTGGCCGCCAGTGTCTGGAGGTAGGCCGCCGAGGTGACGCCGAGGCCCGCGATGCCCAGACGGTGCGGTGTCACGTCTCCGCCGGTGCGCGACTGGCCCACGGCGTTCCCCTTTTGCTGAGGCGAGGCCCCCGATGACCGGATGCGCCGACTGTGCTCTCGCGCATCGTGACGCACCGCACGAGCCAGGCGAAAGCTCAGATCTGGGGCGGCGCCGTCGTCGCCCGGCGCACGAGCCCGGTCGGCAGCCGGATGTGGTTCTGCGGCAGAATCTCGCCGTTCAGCAGCGAGACGAGCATCCCGGCCGCGGTGGCGCCGAGTTTCTTCATCGGCTGACGGATGGTGGTCAACGCCGGGTTCATCTGGGAGGCCTCTGGAATGTCGTCGAAACCGATCACCGACAGGTCGCGCGGCACGTCGAGTCCAAGCTCCGCGGCGACCTGGATGATCGCGATCGCCGAGAGATCGTTCGCAGCGAACACCGCCGTCGGGCGGTCCGTCATCGACAGCAGCGACGCGGCGGGCGCCTTGGCCGTCTCCCGCTTGTACAACCCGACCCGAACCAGGGCGGGGTTGAACTGGATGCCCGCATCCGCGAGGGCCTGCCGGTAACCGGCCTCGCGGAGGGTGGCGCTGCGCAGGTCGGGTCGGCCGGCCAGGAAGCCGATCCGGCGATGGCCGAGCTCGATCAGGTAACGGGTGGCCTGCAGGGCACCGCCGAAGCTGTCCGACTCCACTGTGGGGAGGTCGGCCCGGCCGGTGTGCGGGTCGATCGCCACCACGGGGATTTCCGCTGAGGTGGTGTCGACGGTGGGCGTGACCATGATGGCCCCGTCGATCAGCGTCCCGCTGAGCCGGCTCAGGGAGCGCCGTTCCCAGCCGTTGGTCTCCCGTTGCCTGGAGCCGCTGTAGGCGAGCAGGTCGTAGCGGGAATCCGCCAGGGCCACGCCGACGCCCTTCAGGATCTCGGCGCTGAACGGCTCGAAGTCGGCGACAAGGATGCCGATGACGCTGGTGCGGCGGGAACGCATGCTGCTGGCCACGAGGCTGGACTCATAGCCCAGCTGCTGCACCACATCGAGCACCCTGGCGGTGGTCGCGGCCGAGATACCGTACCGCCCGTTCACGGCCTTGGAGACCGTCGCCACCGAAACGCCGGCCGCTGCGGCGACATCGTGGATCGTGGCACGGGGAGTCATGGGTTCAGCATAGGGCGATTTGGAAAATGATTTCGAAAACGTTTGACACCCTATTTTTCCGCTGTGACACTGAGGCCATCCGGAACCTACAGGGCAGCCCTGTCGGAGTCCGAACCGAACAGCAGCCCGTCAGGGCGCGGCTTCACACCAAGACCATCGACCACCGATGGTGTCCCTCAATGAAGAGAAAAGGTTGAACCAATGAAGGTGAACCACACCACCACGGCGAAGAGGATCTTCGCGGGAACGATGGTCCTGGGCCTCAGCGCCCTGGGCCTCACCGCCTGCAGCGCCGATTCGAACGAAGGGTCTTCGGGCGGCGACGTCACGATGAGCCTCTGGCAGAACTCCACCACCGGCCCCGGCCAGGAATTCTGGGACAAGACCGTCGCCGACTTCGAGGCCGACAACCCCGGCGTCACCATCGACGTGCAGGCGATCCAGAATGAAGACCTGGACGGCAAGCTGCAGACCGCGCTGAACTCCGGCGACGCACCCGACATCTTCCTGCAGCGCGGTGGCGGCAAGATGGCCGCCATGGTCGCGGCCGGCCAGCTGATGGACATCACCGATGGCATCTCCGACCAGGTGCATGAGGAGATCCCCGACGGCTCGTTCATCGCGAACAGCCTCGAAGACAAGGTATACGCGATGCCGGTCGCCGTGCTCCCCGGCGGCATCTTCTACAGCCAGGACCTCTTCGACGCCGCGGGTATCACCGAAGCGCCGGCCACGATCACCGACCTCGAAACCGCGGTCGAAAAGCTCAAGACCACCGGGGTCGCCCCGATCGCACTCGGCGCCAAGGACGCCTGGCCCGCCGCGCACTGGTTCTACTTCTTCGCGCTGCGCGAATGCAGCCCCGATGTCCTGGCCGAGGCCGCAGACACCAAGGACTTCTCGGATGACTGCTGGATCAAGGCCGGTGAAGACCTCGAGAGCTTCGCCGCCACCGAGCCCTACAACCAGGGCTTCCTGACCACCGCCGCCCAGCAGGGCGCCGGCAGCTCCGCCGGCCTCCTGGCGAACCACCAGGCAGCGATGGAACTCATGGGCGCCTGGAACCCCGGCGTGATCGCATCGCTGACCCCGGATGAGAAGCCGCTGGCCGACCTGTCCTGGTTCGCGTTCCCCGAGGTTGACGGCGGCGAGGGCGAGCCCGGCTCGATCCTCGGTGGCGTGGACGGCTACTCCTGCTCGGTCGACGCTCCCGCTGAGTGCCTCGACTTCCTCAACTACATCGGCAGCGCCGATGTGCAGAAGGAGTACTACGCGGCATTCAACGCCCCGCCGGTGAACACCGTGGCGCAGGAAGCCGTCACCGAGCCCTACCTGCAGGAGATCATCGCGGCCTACAACGCGGCCCCGTACGTCTCGCAGTGGCTTGACACCGTCTACGGCCAGAACGTCGGAAACGCGCTGAACGTCGGCGTTGTCGACCTGCTGGCGGGCAAGGGCAGCCCGGAGCAGCTGATCCAGGCTGTGAACGACGCGGCCAAGAAGGCCTAGGCACCACTCATGTCAGTTCGCGAGAACACTCCGACGCGATTAGAGGTGGATCTCGCGAGCGGTGGGGCCACGGGCACCACGCCCGTGGCCCCGCCCGTGCGGCGCCGCCGCAGCAGTTCGGTCGGGGCCAGGGTCGAGATCGCGGTCCTCGTCGGTCCCGCTCTCATCGTCTTCCTCGGCTTCGTGATCTTCCCCGTCGTTATGGCGGCGTACTACGGCTTCTTCAGCTGGCAGGGCTACGGCCCGCCGACCGACTTCGTCGGGTTCCGCAACTACGTCACGATCCTCCAGGACCCCACGTTCCAGGAAGCCCTCACCCACAACGGCGTCATCGTCGTTCTCTCCCTCGTGCTCCAGGGGCCGGTCGCGATCCTCCTCGCGCTGCTTCTCAACCGCAAACTCCGCGGGCAGTCCCTCATCCGGGTGCTGATCTTCGTGCCGTACGTGATCTCCGAGGTTGTCGTCGGCACCGGCTGGAGCCTGATGCTGCAGTCCAACGGCGCGGTCAACGGCATGCTGGAGAAGCTCGGGTTGGGCGCTTTCACCCAGGATTGGCTGTCGAACCCTGACATCGCCATCTGGACCCTCATGGTGATCATCACCTGGAAGTACGTCGGCTTCGCCGTCATCCTCTTCCTCGCCGGTCTGCAGGGCATTCCGGAGGAACTGCCGGAGGCCGCGGCCATCGACGGTGCCTCGTTCTGGCAGATCCAACGGCACATCACCCTGCCGCTGCTCGCTCCCACCCTGCGTATTTGGGCGTTCCTGTCGATCATCGGCGCCCTGCAGCTCTTCGACCTCGTGTACATCATCTGGGGTCAGTACATCGCGTCAACCGCGGGCACGTCGACCATGGCGACGTACCTCGTCGCCAACGGCCGGAACGCCGGCAACTACGGATACGGAAACGCCGTCGCCGTCGTGCTCTTCCTGATCTCCCTCGTCGTCGCGCTGATCTATCAGCGCTTCGTGCTGAGTCGGGACACCGAAGGCGCAATCACCGAGAAGGGGACGAGCAAATGACCGCGCTCACGACGCCCGCTGTGGCGCTGCCGCCGGCCAACCCGCCGGCCCCGATCAAGACGAGCCGGCGCTGGGGCACTCCCGTCGCCTACGTCGTCGCGGTGTTGGTGATCGGCCTGATGCTCGCCCCGGTGCTGTTCATCATCATCGGCGGGTTCCGCACCAACGCCCAGATCACCACAGACCCGTCCGGCTGGCCGAGCGTCTGGAACATCGGCAACTACCTCGACGTGTTGACCGGTGGCACGTTCTGGCGGCTGGTGGGCAACTCCCTGATCGCCGGGTTCGCCACCACTCTCGGCGTCGTGGTGCTCGGCCTGATGGCCAGCTACGTGCTGGCCCGGTACAAGTTCCGCGGCCGGGGCATCCTCTACGCCACCTTCGCGGCCGGTCTGATGTTCCCCATGACGGTGGCCATCACCCCGCTGTACCTGGTGGTGAAGAACCTGGGCCTGATGAACTCGCTCGGCGGCGTCATCCTGCCGCAGATCGCGTTCGCGTTGCCGACGACCATCATCATCCTGGTGCCGTTCCTCCGGGCCATCCCCGATGAGATCCAGGAGGCCGCGTTCATCGACGGCTGCAGCCGGCTCGGCTTCTTCTGGCGGATGATCGTGCCGCTGGCCATGCCCGGCGTCATCACCGTGGGAATCCTGGCGTTCATCGCCAGCTGGAACAGCTACCTGCTGCCCCTGTTCATCCTGAACAACGACGCCGTGTTCACCCTGCCGCTGGGTGTGCAATCGTTCGCGTCGCAGTACTCGGTGGATACCGCAAAGGTGTTGGCCTTCACCTCGCTGTCCATGATTCCGGCGCTGGTGTTCTTCGCCCTGTTCGAACGCCGCATCGTCGGCGGGCTGACCGGCGCGGTCAAGGGTTGATCGGCTGCCCGCGACACGCGCAGCCTGATTCGTCGACGTTGAAGAAGTAGAAAGAGATCGTTGTGACTAACCCAGAACTGCCCCAGGCATCCGACCGCGTGCGCGAACTGCACGCCCGGATGACCCTCGAAGAAAAGCTCGCCCAGCTCGTCGGCTACTGGGTCGACCAGGGCGGCGAGGTCGTCGCCCCCCTCGCCGGGGAAATGGCCACCTCGACGAAATACGACGAGGCGACGCAGCACGGGCTCGGCCACCTCACCCGGGTGTACGGCACCCGGCCGGTCGACCCCGTGGAGCGGGCCGAGTGGCTCTGGGCGGAGCAACGCCGCCTCACCGGAGAGACCCGGCTCGGCATCCCCGCCATCGTGCACGAGGAGTGCCTGACCGGACTCGCGGCGTGGAAGGCCGCGACGTTCCCCACCCCGCTCGCCTGGGGGGCCGCGTTCGATCCCGCCCTGGTGCAGGAGATGGGCCGCCTGATCGGCGGATCGATGAAGCAGCTCGGCATCCACCAGGGGCTCGCCCCGGTGCTCGACGTGATCCGCGACCCCCGCTGGGGCCGGGTCGACGAGTGCATCGCCGAAGATCCCTATGTGGTCGGGACCATCGGTACCGCCTACGTCACCGGTCTGCAGTCGGCCGGGGTGCACGCCACCCTCAAGCACTTCGTGGGCTACTCGGCCACGCAGGCCGGCCGGAACCACGCCCCGGTGCACGCCGGGTCGCGGGAGATCAACGACGTGTTCCTGCCCCCGTTCGAGATGGCCGTGCTCGACGGCGGGGTGCGGTCGGTGATGAACTCGTACGCCGAGATCGACGGCGCACCCGTGGGCGCCACCCCGGAGTACCTCACCGAGATCCTCCGCGACCGGTGGGGCTTCGACGGTGTCGTGGTGTCCGACTACTTCTCGGTGGCATTCCTGCAGCTGATGCATGCCGTCGCCGCCGACCGCGGTGAGGCCGCGGAACTCGCCCTGACCGCGGGGATCGACGTGGAGCTGCCCACCGGCGACGCTTTCCTCGCGCCACTGGCCGAGCGGGTGCGTGCCGGGCTGACAGATGAGGCGCTCATCGACCGGGCCGTGCTGCGGGTGCTCTCGCAGAAGGAGGACCTGGGCTTGCTCGATGAGACCTTCACCATGGCGCCCACCGAGATCGACCTGGACTCGCCAGAGCACCGGCGGGTGGCGCGGGTTCTGGCCGAGGAATCCCTGATCCTGCTGACTAACGACGGCGTCCTTCCGCTCCTGGGCGCCGGCGACCGGGGCCCAGGCACCATCGCGGTGCTCGGCCCGAACGCCGACTCGACCGAGGCCCTGATGGGCTGCTACTCGTTCGTGAACCACGTGCTGGCGCACCACCCTGACGTGCCGGCGGACCTGACCATGCCCACGGTGCTGGAGGCGCTCCAGCAGGAGTTCCCCTCGGCGGAGGTCGTGTGGGCCCCGGGCTGCGAGGTGGAGGGGTCCGACGCATCCGCGATCGCCGCCGCCGTCGAGACGGCGCGCGCCGCCGATGTGGCCGTGGTCGTCGTGGGCGACCGGGCCGGCCTCTTCGGTCGTGGGACCGTGGGTGAGGGCAACGACGCGGAAAGCCTCGAGCTGCCCGGGGTGCAACGTGAACTCGTGGAGGCCCTGGTCGCGACGGGCACTCCCGTGGTGATGGTGCTGATGACGGGCCGGCCGTATGCGGTGGCGTGGGCCGTCGACGGCCCGCACGCGCCCGCGGCGGTGCTGCAGGCGTTCTTCCCCGGTGAAGAGGGCGGAGTCGCGATCGCGTCGGTGCTGTCCGGCGCGGTCGCGCCGACCGGGCACCTGCCCGTGTCGCTGCCCAGGTCTGCCGGGGCGCAGCCCTACTCCTACCTGCACCCGATCCTGGGTGGCCCGTCTGACGTGACCAGCGTGGACAGCACCCCGGTGCTTCCGTTCGGGCACGGGCTGAGTTACACCACCTTCGACCGAACCGGGCTGGTGGCCGACGCCGAGGTCGCGGCCGGCGGCACGTTCTCGGCGAGTGTGCGCATCCGCAACACCGGCGAGCGGGTCGGCACCGATCTCGTGCAGCTCTATGCGCGGGATGTGCACGCCAGCGTCACCCGGCCGGTCGCCCAGCTGCTGGGCTACCACCGCGTTGCTCTCGAGCCCGGCGAGGAGGTCGTGGTGCGCTTCGCCGTTCCGACGGCCCGGCTGGCGTTCACCGGCCTCCGGCACGAGCGCATCGTCGAGCCCGGCCAGGTGGACCTGTGGGTGGGTGCCTCCTGTGCCGACAAGCAGACCCTCGCGCAGATCACCATCACCGGTGCCGTGCACCGTGTGACGGTGGCGGATGCTCGCCTGGTGCAGAGCCGGGTCGAGCGGGTGACTGAGCTCACGCGGGGGACCGCGGCGGTGCCGGTCTAGCGGCGGGGTGGGGGCGGCGCGCCCGGCACGGCGGCTTCGCGGCGTCGGCTGAGGTATGCGGGTCAGACGCCGCTGTGCGGGTGGCACGCCACCCGCATAGCGGCGCGTGACCCGCCCGCCCGTGAGCGGCATCCTCCCGCGCCTCCGCAGCCGCCGCCGCGCGCATCCACCCGCCGCGCTCGCCTCGGAGTCGCCGGGCGGGGCTCAACGGGGGCGGAAGCCCCGATGGGCAGAAGAAGGGGCAGGCCACCCCGATGACGGCCCGCCCCATGCGGTGGTGTTTCGGGTGTGACCTCGGTCGGGCCCTATCAACGGTGCCTCAGGGTCACACTTCGGGGAACACCCCCGTATGGGGGCATGGTATCCCCGTTCTTCCGTCTTCGAAAGGTGTCGGGCACGGATTCCTGCCGTCGCATGGTGTGATGTTTGGCAGGATGATCTGACACGTATCGCCACGCGGCCCCGGATGCTCCGGGCTGCCGCCGTGCCGGATCAGGGGGAGAGCCATGACGACGCAGCCAGGCCCCGCGGCCGCACCCGCAGTGCTGACCGTCGGGGGAGTGAGCAGGAGCCGCGGCTCCCGGCCGCCGGAGGATCTCGAGCGGCTGGCCCACCTCGTCGAGGCCGCCTGGGCGGTGGACGGCAACGCGGAGCGGGCCATCCGGTTCGCCGTCGCGTCGGCCGGGACCGTGCCGCACCCCGGCTCCGGCCGCACCGATGCCCTGTTCGACGCGCTCGCCACCGTGGCGGCGGCCGACCTCACGGCCGCCCGCGTGCTCGAGGCGCACACCGATGCCCTCACGATCCTGCAGCAGGCGCCGGGCGGCACGGCCGAGGCGGTCGCCACCCTGCCGGGCGCGGGCGGCGCGGAGCCGAGCAGCTGGGGCGTCTTCGCGGCGGAGGGCCCCGGCCTGCGGGTCGGCGCCACCCGCAGCCCGGGAGGCTGGCAGCTGAGCGGCCGAAAGCCCTGGTGCTCGCTGGCCGGCTCGCTCAGCCACGCGCTCGTGACCGCGCACACCACGCCGGACGGTGAGCAGCCGGCCCGTCGGCGGCTCTTCGCCGTGGACCTGGCCGATGCCGGCGTCGCGGTGCAGGAGGACGCCTGGTTCGCGACCGGACTCAGCCAGGTGCCCAGCGGTCCGGTGGACTTCACCGGTGTCCCGGCGGTGCCCGTCGGTGACGACGGCTGGTACCTCACTCGGCCGGGTTTCAGTTGGGGCGGCATTCAGGTGGCCGCTTGCTGGTGGGGCGGCGCCGTTGGCGTGGCCCGGCAGCTGCGGCAGGCGGCAGAGCGGCGTGAACCCGACCAGATCCTGCTGTCCCAGCTGGGCGCCGTGGACCTGGCCCTGATGGGCGCGGGCGCGGCGCTGGCTGACGCGGCCGCGGCGATCGATCGGGGTGAGGCAGAAGGCACGGCCGGCGGGCTGCTCGCCGCCCGGGTGCGCGGCCTCGTCGCGCGTACCGTGGACGAGGTGCTCGGCAGGGTCGGGCACGCGCTCGGCCCGGCCCCGCTCGCCCTGGATGCCCGGCACGCCCGCCGGGTGGCCGATCTCACTCTGTACGTTCGCCAGCACCACGCGGAGCGAGACGATGCGGCGTTAGGCCGCCGGCTGCTCGCGGAGGAGGCGGCCTCGTGGTGAGCTTCACGCACGACACCGGCGGCACCAGTGAACGGCGCTGGGACGAGGCCGACTGGTCGGACCGGAACCGGCCGCTCACGTTGGAGGGCTGTGCCCGACTGATCGTGGTGGCCGCCCACCCCGACGACGAGTCCCTCGGTGCCGGTGGGCTGATCGCCGTCGCCGGGCAGCTCGGGCTGGCGATCACGGTGATCGCCGCCACGAACGGTGAGGCCTCGCATCCGCGTTCGCCCACCCTGACCCCCGCCGATCTCGCCGCGGTACGCCGGGTGGAAATGGTGAACGCGGTGCGGGCGCTCGCGCCGACGGCGACGGTGCGCCTGCTCGACCTGCCCGACGGTGACCTGTCCCAGCACCGCAACAGCCTGGAGGAGGCGGTGTCGCAGGTGGTTGCGGCGGACGAGGCGGCCCCCGGGCCGGCCGGCGGGACCTGGATCGTCGCCCCGTGGCGGTTGGACGGGCATCCGGACCACGCGGCAGCTGGCGAGGCGGCTGCCCTCGTCGCCGGCCGCACCGGCGCCAGGCTGTTGGAGTACCCGATCTGGGCGTGGCACTGGTCGTCGCCGGAGGACCCGGTCTGGCCCACGGGTGCGGACGGCACGGCACTGTGCCGCCTCGACCTCGACGCGGCGGCCCGGGAACGCAAGAACACCGCCATGGCGGCGCACACCAGCCAGGTGCAGCCTTTGTCGGACCGGCCCGGTGACGAGGCCATCGTGCAACCGGGTTTCGCCGCCCACTTCGAGCGGGACCATGAAGTCTTCGTCGGCGCCGCGACCGACGTCCTCCCGGCAGCACCGGTCGCCGGGTCGCCCAGGGCCAGCCTCACGGCCGGCTTCTTCGACGAGTTCTACGCGGGGTCGGCGGATCCCTGGGGATTCGAAACCCGCTGGTATGAGGCCCGCAAACGCGCCGTGACCCTGGCGGCGTTGCCGCTGCCGCGCTACGGCGCCGCCCTCGAACTCGGCTGCTCGATCGGCGTGCTCAGCCGGGACCTCGCCGAGCGCTGCGACACCCTCCTGGCCACCGACATCAACGAACAGGCCCTCACCGTGGCCCGCGAGCGGCTGGCCGGCCTGGCCGGCGTGACAGTGGAGCGGCGCGCCCTGCCGGCCGAGTGGCCGGCCGGCACCTTCGACCTGGTGGTGCTGTCGGAGATCGGCTACTACTGCTCACCCGCTGACCTGGCCGTGCTGCTGGAACGGTGCCGGCGAAGTCTCACCCCGAACGGCGCTCTGGTGGCCTGCCACTGGCGGCACCCGGTGGGGGAATACCCGCTCGGCGGCGACGAGGTGCACGCGGCGCTCGCCGCCCTGCCCGGACTCGACCGCACCGTGCAGCACGTGGAGCGCGACTTCGTGTTGGAGGTCTACGAGCCGTCCCCGGCTCCCTCCGTGGCGCAGCGAGAGGGGCTCACGGAGTGACGACTCGCATCGACAGACTCATCGTGGTGGTCCCGGCCCGCGATGAGGAGAGCCGGCTGCCGCGGTGCCTGGCCGCGCTCGCCGACGCCGTGCAGGCCGTCGAGGACGAGTTCGGCACGGACGCCCCGGCCATCTCGGTCGTCGTGGTCCTCGACCGCTGCACCGACGGGTCTGCCGAGGTCGTGGCGCAGTGGCCGCAGTTCAGGGCGTTGGAGTGCTCGGCGGGATCGGTCGGCTCGGCCCGCCGGGAGGGCGTGGCCCACCTGTTGACCGACGCGGCGGCGGCGCACACCTGGGTGGCCACGACGGATGCCGACTCCGCGGTTCCCCGGCGCTGGCTGACGGCACAGCTGGCCCTGGCCCAGGCCGGCACCGAACTGGTGCTCGGCACCGTGCTGCCCGACGACGAACTGCCGGTGCAGGAACGTGCCCGCTGGCACGGGTCGCACACCCTGGTCGACGGTCATCCGCACGTGCACGGCGCCAACCTGGGTGTGCGCGCCGACCGCTACCTGCAGGCCGATGGGTTCAGCGACGTCGACTCGGACGAGGACGTGCTGCTGGTGGAGGCGCTCCGCACCCTCGGCGCGCGGGAGTGCCGCACCGCGCTCATCCCGGTGCTCACCTCTGGCCGGCTGGACGGCCGGGTGCCGGGCGGATTCGGCGGCTACCTCGCCGACCAGGTGATGACACGCTGACGAAAACTCAGAAATAGCTCGCGATCAGCGCCGTCGGGGGTCTAACATCTCGAACACGAGGAAACCCTCGGTTCTAGGAAAGGTTTGACACATGAATCTTCTAGTCATCATCATCGCCATCGTGGCCGTGGTCCTGCTCATCACCGGCGGGCTCGTCGAGTCCCTGCAATTCCTGCTCTGGGTCGGTGTGGTCCTCGCAGTGATCGCCGTCATCGTCTTCCTGCTCCGGACGATCTCGGGCCGCAAGGTCTGATTCGTCCTCGACACCAAAAACGGGCCGCGTGGACAACACGCGGCCCGTTCTGCGCCCTACGGCGTCTCGACGACGGTGAGCTCGGGGCGCTTGGGCGGGCGGCCGTCACCGGATGACCGGCCGGTGAGCCGGCGTCCGATCCAGGGCAGCACGTAGGCGGCGTAGTACGCGGCGGTGTCCTGGATGCGTTCCCGCGGCGGGGCCTCGCCGGCCGCGCCCTGGGCCCACCCGGCGGGAATCGGCACGTTCAGTGCGGTGAGCACATTCGTCGCGACCCTGGTGTGCCCGCGGGCGTTCAGGTGCAACTTGTCGGCTGACCAGAACCGGCCGTTCATGAGCTCGGTATCGATCCAGTTGTCGACCAGGGTCACGCCGGGCTTGCCGAAGGTCTCCCTGGCGGCCTCGGCGAGCCTGTCGCCGCGCTTCTGCATCAGGGAGCCCAGTGGCAGGTGCCTGGACGGGTTGCCGCCGCTGAGCACCACAACGTGGATGCCGTCGGCCACGGCCTTCTCGACGACGTGGTCGAGCAGATCGACGACGTAGGAGATTTCCACCCGTGGGCGCATCATGTCGTTGCCGCCGCCACATACCGTGAGCAGGTCGGGTTTCAGCGCCAGAGCCGGCTTGAGCTGGTCGCTCACGATCGGACCGAGCAGCTTGCCGCGGATGGCGAGGTTCGCGTAGGAGACCGGTTCGGGGGTGGCCGCAGCCAGCCCGATCGCTACGAGGTCGGCCCAGCCGCGAACCTGGCCGTCGGGCAGGTCGTCGCCGACGCCCTCGGTGAAGCTGTCACCGATCGCCACATACCGTCGGTACGGCTGTGCGTTTCGGTGCGGGGTGCTCTGATTCGGAGTGGGGATGGCGTTCGTGGGTTACTCCTTGGGCAGGTTGAGCCGGGTCATGATGGCATCGCGGGCCTGCTGGGCGGCGCGGCGCACATCCTTGTCGGGGTCGCGCAGGCGCACCACGATGGTGGGGATGTCCTGTTCGCGACCCTGCTCGGCGAGGGCGTTGAGGGCGGCGACCCGCACGCGGGGCACCTCGTCGGTGGTGGCCTTCACGAGCTTGGGCGCGACATCCAGCTTGCGCAGCATGACGACCTTCGCGCACATCTCGCGGATGCGCCAGGCCTCGTTGTTCAAGCCAACGACGACGTACGGCGCCGCGGAGTCGTTCCAGACGTGCAGCAGCGCACGGGCTCCCCACAGCTCGGGCCAGTACAGCGCCGGCGCTCCCTCGAGGATGCCGAGCGCGTGCCGGCCGCCCACGTAGAGCAGGAAGTCCTTGCCGGCGTTCTTGCCGCGCATCAGGGCTACGGAGTGGTCGACGACGGTGGACTCGCCGTAGTGTTCGACGGCCTTGGCGAGTCGTTCGGCCGTGGGCAGGTCGATCGGAAGATCGGGGTGTGGGGTCAATTTGTTATGCATAACGAGTCAACGTTATCCCGCGCGGAGTGTCGGTGTGGCTTCCGGAGGCCCGGCGACTTATTTCGTCACAGTGATTTGGCCCGCGGCGTTGCGATTGACACACTCGGAATCACTGCGGTACAAGGCCGCGCGAACCCTCAGGACCACCGTGATCTCCGTACAGCACGTCTCCAAGACCTTCCGCTCCGGCGGCACCGTCACCGCTGCCCTGCAGGACGTCTCGCTCGAGGTCGCCGAAGGGGAGATCTTCGGGGTGATCGGTCAGAGCGGTGCCGGTAAGAGCACCCTGATCCGCGCGGTCAACCTGCTCGAACGGCCGGACTCCGGCACCGTGACCGTCGACGGCGACCAGCTCACCGCTCTCTCGCCCGCCGATCTGCGCCGTGCCCGCCGCAAGATCGGCATGGTCTTCCAGCACTTCAACCTGCTGGCCGGCCGCACGGTGCGCGGAAACGTGGAACTGGGGCTGGAGATCATCGGCGTTGACGGCGACGCCCGCCGCCGCCGTGCCCTCGAGATCCTCGACCTGGTCGGCCTCGCCGACAAGGCCGGCGCCTACCCGGCGGAGCTGTCCGGAGGTCAGAAACAGCGAGTGGGCATCGCCAGGGCGCTGGCCGGCAGCCCCAAGGTGCTGCTCTCCGACGAGGCCACCAGCGCGCTGGACCCCGAAACCACCCGGTCGATCCTCGACCTGGTCAAGACCATCAACACCGACCTGGGCCTGACGGTGCTGCTGATCACGCACGAGATGGATGTCGTCAAGCGCATCTGCGATTCCGCCGCGCTGATCGAGGGCGGCCGGATCGTCGAGCAGGGGCGCATAGTCTCGCTGATCTCCACCGCCGGGTCCCGCCTCGCGCACGAGCTCTTCCCGCTCGGCGCCGTGCCGTCGCTGCCGGGCGACACCGTCATCGACATCACCTTCAGCGGCGGGTCGGCCGACCGCCCCGTGATCGCGCAGCTGGCGCGCACCTACGGTCTGGACGTGTCGATCCTCGGCGCTGCCATCGAGACCATCGGCGGCAACCAGGCCGGCCGCACCCGCC
Source organism: Cryobacterium zongtaii (assembly GCF_002909375.1). GTDB lineage: Bacteria > Actinomycetota > Actinomycetes > Actinomycetales > Microbacteriaceae > Cryobacterium > Cryobacterium zongtaii. Next base: position 75,375 of record NZ_PPXD01000015.1, on the reverse strand, counting down.
TGGCGCTGCCGGGCAGCGCGGCGGGCAATGCCGCGCCCATCTCAGACCTGCGCAGCCAGGGCATGCTCGTCGAAATCGTGGGGGAGTAACCGTGCTTCTGGATCCATCGCTGCCGCAATTCTGGTCTGACCTGGTCCAGGTGCTGCTCATCGGCACCGGCCAGACCCTCTACATGGTCGGCATCTCGCTGCTCATCACCATCATCGTGGGCCTGCCGCTGGGCATCGTGCTCGTCGGCACCGAACCCGGCGGCCTGTTCGAGAGCCCGTTCGGCTCCCGCCGGCTCGGCCGGGTGGTCAACCGGGTGCTCGATTTCGTCGTCAACCTCGGTCGCAGCGTGCCGTTCATCATCCTGATGGTGGCCCTGATCCCGTTCACCAGGCTGGTGGTGGGCACCTTCATCGGGCCCACCGCCGCCATCGTGCCGCTGGCCGTTGTGGCCATCCCGTTCTTCGCCCGCATGGTGGAGATCGCGATCAAGGAGGTCGACACCGGTCTGATCGAGGCCGCGGAGTCGCTCGGTGCGACCCGCTGGCAGATCGTGTCCAAGGTCCTCGTGCCCGAGGCGCTCTCGCCGATGATCCTGGGCCTGTCGACCACGGTGACCTCCATCATCAACTTCTCGGCCATGGTCGGCACCGTCGCCGGCGGCGGCTTGGGCGACGTGGCCGTGCGCTACGGCTACCAGCGCTACAGCACCATCCACATGGTCGCCGTGATCATCGTGATCTTCGTGATCGTCATGGTGCTGCAGGGGCTGGCGACGATGCTGGCCAAGCGATTCGCGCACAGGTCCCGGCCGACTCGCGCGGAGAAGACCGCGCCGGCCCTGCGTGCCAGCGCCGTCACCGGCGCGTAACCCCGACCCCACCCGACCGCGCCGCGTCAGTATGACGGCGTGGCCACCACCACCCACGAGAAGAGCCCTCCCATGCAGTTCACCTCCCGCGGAACGCGCCTTGCCGGTGCCGCCGTCACCCTCTCCGCCCTGTTCGCCCTCACCGCCTGCGCGGGAACGACCGACGAGCCCGCCACGACCGGAGCCGGCGACGACCTCGGCACGATCACGGTGGGCGCCCTGGCCACCCCGGCCGGCGACATCCTCAAGTTCGTGCAGGACAACCTGGCCGCCGACGCCGGGCTGGACATCACCTTCCAGGACTTCACCGACTACAACACCCCCAACGTGGCCCTGTCCGACGGTTCGATCGACGCGAACCTGTTCCAGAACGCCACCTTCCTGAAGACCTACAACGAGCAGGCCGGCGGCAGCCTGGTCAGCGTCGGCGAGATCTACCTGCCCAGCGCCGCGTTCTACAGCAACACCGTGGACTCCCTCGACGACCTCAAGGACGGCGCCACCATCGCCATCCCCAACGACCCGACCAACGAGGGCCGCGCGCTCAAGATCCTCGCCGCCGAGGGCCTGATCGAGACGACGGACGAGCCCACCTCGCTCGCCGACATCACTGACAACCCCAACAAGTACGAGTTCCGCGAGATCGAGAACGCCACCCTGCCGCAGGCCGTGCAGGATGTCGACGTGGCGTTCGTCACCATCTCGTTCGCTCTGCCGGCCGGGCTCACCGCCGACCAGGCGATCCTGATCGAGGGCTCGGACAGCCCCTACTTCAACGTGCTGGCCACCACGCCAGAGCTGGAGAACGACCCGCGCATCGTCAAGCTCACGGAGCTGCTGCTCTCAGACGAGACGCAGGCCTACATGGAGGAGACCTGGGGCGGACTGGTCATCCCCGCCGTCTGACCCTGACGACCCCGCGCTCGCACGCCCCGTCACTGCCGGCCGCTACGGCCTCAGTGGCGGGGCTTCGTCGTGACAGCATCGAGGTCGAGCTCGAAGGCCGTCGCGTTCTCGTAGGGACCGTAGCTGCCGATCTCGGCGAATCCCAACCGACGGTACAGCGCGAGCGCCTCCGGCTGGGCGTGCCCGGTTTCAAGCCGCACCGTCTGATAACCGAGCTGGCGGGCGAGGCCGGCCAGTTCGCGCAGCATCCGGCTGGCGTAGCCCTGGCGGCGGTAGTCCGGGTTCGTCCACATGCGCTTGATCTCCACGACGGTGTCGTCGATGCGCCGGATGCCGCCGCCCGCGACCGTCGTGCCGTCGTCCAGGAGTACCACGAACGCTCCGGTCGGCGACTCGAACTCGCCGGCGTCGACATCCAGCACCGACTCGCCGGCGCCGTGCCCGTAGCGGGCGTCGTACTCCTGGCGCAGGCCGGTGAGCAGGGGGGCAACCTCGGGGGCGGTCAGTGCGACCTGTACGTAATCCACTGGGCCAAGTCTGCCCTAACCGGCCCGACCGAACAATTCTGCGGGGCGCAAGTACACTCGATACGTGTCCGTGAATCCAGCAATCCAGGGTCGGGTCTTTCCCGCCGTGCCGCCGTATCTGGTCGGCCGGGAGAAGGTGCGCGAGTTCTCGCGTGCAGTCTTCGCGACCAACCCGATCAATTTCGACCCCGACGCCGCCCGTGCCGCGGGGCACAGCGACATCGTCGCGCCGCCGACATTCGCCGTGGTGGTGCAGGAGGCGACCCTCGCCCAGCTGCTCGCCGAGCCCGACGCCGGCATCGACTTCACCCGGGTGGTGCACGGCGACCAGCGGTTCAGCTACAGTCGCCCGATCGTGGCAGGTGACGAACTCACCGCAACGCTGCGCGTCGCCAGCGTGAAGAGCCTGGGCGGCCACTCGATGGTCACCGCGGAGTCGACAATCGTCGATGCCACCGGCGCCCACGTGGTCACCGCCACCTCCACCCTCGTCGTCAGGGGAGACGAATGACCACCAGCGCACCCGTCACGCCCAGCCTCGAGAGCCTCACCGTGGGCGACATCGTCGCCGAGAGCAGCTTCCCGCTGACCCGGGACTCCCTCGTGCGCTACGCGGGTGCCTCTGGCGACTTCAACCCCATCCACTACCGGGACGACGTCGCCCACGCGGTGGGGCTGCCCGGCGTGCTCGCGCACGGCATGCTCACCATGGGCCTGGCCATCCAACCCGTCGTCGACTGGGTCGGCGACTCGGCCCGGGTGCTGGACTACCAGGTGCGCTTCACCCGGCCGGTGCCGGTGGACCCCGACCTCGGCGCCGTGGTGACCGTGATCGCCAAGGTGGGCGCGCTCGACGCGGATGCCGGCGTGGCGCGGATCGACCTCACCGTGACCTTCAACTCCGTCACCGTTCTCGGCAAGGCGCAGGCGCGCGTCTCGCTGGTCTAGGCGACCATGACCGACCCCGTAGCCGCGCCTGTTCCGGCGCCCGTGACCCTGGCCGACCTGACGACCCTGCGGGTCGGCGGTGCCCCCGCGCACCTCGTCGCGCCGGCCGATGAGGCCGGCTTGATCCAGGCGGCCCTGGATGCCTGGGGCTCCGACGAACCGTGGGTGCTGCTCGGCGGTGGCTCGAACACCGTCGCGGCCGACGCCGGCTTCGACGGCACCGTCATCCACGTGTGCACCCGGGGTGTGGAGGTGCTCGCCACGGCGGCCGAGACCGGCGCCGATGCGGAAATCGACGCGGATGTCGACGGGCGCCCGGTGCGCATCCGTGTGCAGGCCGGCGAACCGTGGGACGACCTCGTCGCCCTCACGGTGGCCAACGGCTGGGCCGGCATCGAGGCGCTCTCCGGTATTCCCGGGACCAGCGGTGCGGCCCCGGTGCAGAACATCGGCGCCTACGGCCAGGAACTGGCCAACAGCCTGGCCGCCATAGACTTCCTCGACTTCGAGTCCGGCGAGGTGGAGCGGCTCAGCGCCGCCGAACTCGGCCTCGGCTACCGCACCTCGGTGCTCAAGCAGGGCCGCCGCGGAGTGGTGCTCGCCATCGAACTCGAGCTGCGCGACATGTCGGCACAGGCCGCCGTGCTCGGCGGCGCCCTGAGCCAGCCGGTGACTTACCCGCAGCTGGCCAACGCCCTCGGGGTACAGCTGGGCGACCGGGTGCCGCTGGCCGAACTGCGCCAGAGCGTGCTCGGCCTCCGGGCCGGTAAGGGCATGGTGCTCGACGCCGCCGACCCCGACACCTACAGCGCCGGGTCGTTCTTCACCAACCCGATCGTCACCGAGAGCTTCGCCCGCACCCTGCCCGACGAGGCCCCGCGCTGGAAGCAGGCCGAGATCGAGCTGCCCGACCGGGTGATCCCGCTCGACGAGTACGCCGGTGTGGGGCCGATGCCGGGCGTCGAGGTTCTGCGCACGGTGAAGCTCAGCGCTGCCTGGCTGATCGAGAACTCCGGCATCCATCGTGGCTTCCGGCTGCCCGGCTCCGGCGCGGCGATCTCGAGCAAGCACTCCCTGGCCATCACCAACACCGGCACCGCCACCGCCGACGAGATCGGCCAGCTCGCCCGGTTCGTACAGCAGCGCGTGCAGGCCGACTTCGGCGTCATCCTGCACCCTGAACCCGTCTTCGTGGGCTTCTAACTGCTCTAGCCGCGGCGTCGCGAGTTGCGCGAAAAATCCCCTTCGGAGGCATCCAGAGGGGATTCTGCGGCAAGTCGGTGAGAACCCCTTGCGTGACTTGCGGGAAAAGTCCCTTTGGAAGCATCGCAAGGGGCGTTTTGCGGCATGTCGGCGGGCCGCGAAGCGGCGGCCTGGCTGGCAGGCGGCACCAGGGCGAGCGGATGCGTCAGAGCAGGCGCAGCTCCATCGCGAGGGTGACCGCCCGGGTGCGGTCGCCCACGCCGAGCTTCTCGAACACGTGCAGCAGGTGCGTCTTCACCGTGGCCTCGCCGATGAACAGCGACCTGGCGATCTGCGGGTTGCTCTCGCCGGCCGCCACCAGACGCAGCACCTGCAGTTCGCGGGCCGACAGCCGGGGCGCCGGCGCGGCATCCGCCCGCACCCGCTGCACCAGCCGGGCGGCGATCACGGGCGCCAGCACGGTCTGGCCGCCGTATACCGAGCGCACACCCTCGATGATCTCCGCCTGCGGGGCCGCCTTGAGCAGGTAGCCGCTGGCGCCGGCGGCGATCGCGCCGAGGATCTGGTCGTCGGACTCGTAGGTGGTGAGGATCAGAACCCGGGTGGCCGGGTTCTGCGCCAGAATCTGCGCGGTGGCTGCGGCGCCGTCCAGGTGCGGCATCCGCAGGTCCATCAGCACCAGGTCGGGCCGCAACTCGCCGGCCAGACGCACCGCCATGGCTCCGTCGGCGGCCTCGCCGACCACCTCGATGTCGTCGGCGCCGCCGAGCAGGCCCACAATGCCGCCGCGCACGATCGGATGGTCGTCGGCGACCAGCACCCGGATCATCCGCGCCCGCCGGTGCTGGGCGCCGTCACCAACAGGGGCAGGGTCACCCGCAGCACCGTGCCGGAGCCGTTCTCCGCGTCGGTCACCTCGAGCCGGCCGCCCACCAGGCCGACCCTGTCGCGCATACCCGTCAGCCCGAAGCCGTGCTCGGACTCCGGGCGGTAAGCGCCCAGGCCCCTGCCGTTGTCGGTGACGGTGAGGGCGACCTCGTGGGGTGTGCGAGCGATGGCGATGCGGGCGGCGCCGGCGCCGGAGTGTTTGCGCACATTGGCGAGGCCCTCCTGACCGCAGCGCAGCAGGACCACCTCGAGGGCGCGGTCCAACGGGAGCAATTCGGTCCCGGGGTCAGCGCTCGCCGGGTCGAGGCCGGTGAGTTCGACGGTCACCTGGATCCCGGTCTCCCTCTCGAAGCGTTCCGCGAGCCGGGTCACGGTGTGAGCGAGGTCGCCGTCGGCGGCGCGCACCGGCGACATCGACGCCACCAGGGCACGGGCCTCGGTGAGAGCGTCGCGCCCGGTCGACTCGATCAGGTCGAGACTGTCGGCAACGGTCGACGTGTCGCCGGGAAGGGCGGCGAGTTCGGAGCGGGTGCGCTGGGTGAGCATCACCAGGCTGGTGAGGCTCTGCGCGATGGTGTCGTGGATCTCGCGGGCCAACCGCTCACGCTCGGCCGCGCTGCCGGCATCCCGCTGCGCCGCCGCCAGCTCGTCCTGGGCCAGGGTGAGTTCCTCCACCAACCGGCGCTGATAGGCGCCGGCCTCGACGATGCGGGAGATCCAGGTGCCCATCGCCAGGGCGAACGCCAATGAGATCCCTTCGATGGCGGCCGCCTGCACGGCGGCGTCCGCCGTGCGCCCGCCGCTGATCCACAGGCCCAGCCCGGTCACGGTGGCCAGGGTGATGTTGAGCAGCACCGCGCCCCGGTATGTTCTGGCGAGCACCCAGAGAAACGGGAACACCAACGTCTGCAGCGTGGCCATGCTCGGGTCGAACGCCGTCGCGACGCCGCAGGCCACGATCACGACCACCCGGAAACCGGTGTCGGCAACCGAGGGCGCGACCTCCGGACGGTCGGTTGCCCGGGCGATCGCCATGCGGCCCCAACCGAGGTACGCCACGCCGACGGCCGCGAGGCTGAGGAGCGCCCCGATCCGTGCCGGTGCGCCACCGCCGGAGCCCTCGATCGCCATGACGGCGAGGACGGTCAGCGCCCCGGCGACCGCCACATCCCACCAGCGCCGTGTGCTCATGCGACAAGCATCCCATGTGCCGCACGCCCCGGGCACGGCGGGTGCATCAGGAGTCCTTGCGGATCCAACGGAAGGTGAGCCGACTGCCGACGAGCCCCACCACCAGCCAGATCAGCAGCGCGATCGCCACCAGGCCCAACTCCCAGGCGCCGTTCTGCTCCTGGGCGGCGAAGCTGTCCGGCAGGAACACCGCACGCATGCCCTGCGCCATCCACTTGAGCGGGAACAGGCTGGCGACGTTCTGCATCCACTCCGGCAGGGCGTTGAACTGCAGGTAGACGCCGGAGATGAACTGCAGCACCAGCACGATGGGGATCACCACGGCCGACGCGCTGCGGCCCGACCGCGGCAGGGCCGAGAGGGCGATGCCCAGGAACGCGCAGGTGATCACGCCGAGCAGGAACACCCAGATGAAGGTGAGCCACTTCTCCGGCTCGGTGGGCAGGGCGATGTCGAAGGCGAACCGGGCCACGATCAGCAGCAGCACGGCCTGCAGGATGCCCGTGACGAGCACCTGGCCGATCTTGCCGATGAAGTAGCTCAGCGGCGACAGCGGGGTGCCGCCGAGCCGTTTGAGGGTGCCGTCGCCCTTCTCGCCGGCGATGTCGATCGCGAGGTTCTGCAGGCCGGAGAGCAGCATGCCCGCGGCCAGCATGCCGGGCAGGTAATACGCGCCGACGCTGATGCCGCCGGAGCCGTCCGGGTTCGTGCCGATGTTGCCCTGAGCGCTGAACGCCGCGGTGAAAATGCCCAGCATGATGAACGGGAACAGGAACGTGAAGAAGACGGTGTCTGTGGAGCGGAAGTACAGCTTGATCTCGAAGCCGATGCGGGCCAGGCCCAGGCTGAACAGCCCATGCCGAGTAGTGCGGTGACCGACCGGTTGGGGCAACTGTGGGGTCGGTTGCGGGGTCAGGGTCGCGCTCATGCGAGTACCTCCGTGCTTGCGGTGTCACTGGTGCTGCCGGCCGCGTGACCGCGCACCAGGCCCAGGTAGATGTCTTCGAGGCTGGGTCGGATGACCTGCAGTTCGGCGGGTTCGCCGCCGAGGTCCCTGGCCAGCTGGGCGACCAGGCCGGCGGGGGTCTCGGTGCGCGCCTCCCGCTGCACCCCGTCGGCGTCTCGCCAGCGCACCATCGGGATGCGGGCGGCGGGGCCGCCGAGTTCGCCGATCGTGCCGATGTCGATGAGCCTGCCGCCCACGATGATGCCGGCGCGGTCGCTGAGCTCCGCCGCCTCGTCGAGGTTGTGGGTGGTCAGCAGAATGGTGGTGCCCTCACCCTTGAGGGTGCGGATGAGATCCCAGAACTGGTGCCGGGCCTCGGGGTCGAATCCGGTGGTCGGTTCGTCCAGGAAAAGCAGTTCCGGCCGGCCGATGATGCCCAGCGCAACATCCACCCGTCGTTGCTGACCGCCGGAGAGCCGGTGGATGCGGGTCTTCGCCTTCTCCTCAAGCCCGACCGCGGCGAGGACCTCCTCCACCGGTCGGGGGTTGGGGTACAGGCTCGCGAAGTGCCGCAGCTGCTCGAGCACTGTGGCGTTGCCGCTCTCACCGCTGGATTGCAGGACGATGCCGATGCGGGCCTTCCAGTCCAGACCGGCGTGCTGCGGGTCAACGCCCAGGACCGTGACGTCGCCTTCTGAACGGTCGCGGTAGCCCTCAAGGATTTCGATGGTGCTGCTCTTGCCGGCCCCGTTGGGTCCGAGCAGCGCAAAGGTCTCGCCGGGGCGGATGTCGAAGCTGATGTCGTTGACGGCATCGAACGCGCCGTACGACTTACTCAGCCGCGAGACGCGCACTGCCGGAGGTGAAGTAGTCATGTACCCACAATCGTCCCAGTGCTGATTCTGGGCAACACCCTCCCGACCGACCTGCCCATCCACCACCCGGTGGATGCCAAAGGTCGATAGGGTTCGGGGAACAAACCGGGGGAGAAACACCATGAACGACGCCAATGGAGCCAACACACACCAGGAGCCCACGGGAGCGGCGGGGGACCCGGCAGTGGCCGGCGCTCCGGTGAGCGGTGCGCCTGAGAAACGTCGCAGCGCGTTGCGGCCGTGGCTGTGGCTGCCGGTGGCGGGCTTCGCGGTGCTGTCCATCACGGGTGCGGTGGTCGGCGGTTTCCTGGTCGGCGGCAGCGTGGTCGACGGGGTGAACGCGGGCCGGGCCGGAGTGCTCGCGGTGCCGACGGAGGCAGCCACCGACGTCGCGGAGCCGACCGACGCACCGACGCCCGCGTCAACCTCCGGCGCCGATCTCGCCGGGCAGGAGGGCACCGTGTCCCTCGACGACCAGGTCGACCTCGGGGGCACCTTCCCGGCGTGGGGATACCCGATCCTGGACGGCTGGGGGGTCACCGTGTTCGACGAGCAAGGCATCAACCAGTCCGAGAATTCGGAGCTCGGCTGCCAATTGACGTCATCCCAGAACGTGCAGAGCGCCTACGACGCCGGCGCGACGGACGATCTCACCGACACTCTCGCAACCGTGGATGCGCTTGAGCAGCAGCTGCTGTCGGCCGGAAACGACGCCACGCTGGTCGGCGAACTCGGATTCACCGACTTCGGCATCAACCTGCCCGGCGCCGCGGAGCGCATCGAGTTCCTCACCACCCGTATCGACTACGTGGATCCTGAAGCGGGCGTGAGTTACACGAACGAGATCGCGGCCAGGGCGATGCCACTGTCGGAATCGTTCATGTACATCGTGGTGCGGTGCCCGACCTCGCTGGTCGACGCCGGCGGCAGCCCGTTCGAGGAGCTGCGGGCCGGTCTCGCCGTCATCATCGACGGGCCGGGGAAAGTCGGTCCGGAGTGAGCCGGGCCTAGGAGAACAGCTTCTGCAGGCGCTGGACACCCTCCAAGAGCGCGTCGTCACCCAGAGCGTAGGACAGCCGCAGGAAGCCGCTGGGGCCGAAGGCCTCACCGGGAACCGCGGCCACCTCGGCCTGATCCAGAATCAGGTCGGCCAGCTCGAGCGAGGAGGTGGGGGTGACCCCGCCCCAGCTGCGGCCGAGCAGTCCGGTCACGTCGGGGTAGACGTAGAACGCGCCCTGCGGGGTGGGCGTGCGGATGCCCGGGATCTTGTTGAGCTCGGCGACGATGAGCTTGCGCCGACGGTCGAACGCAACCCGCATGGCCTCGGCGTCGTCCTGCGGGCCGTTCAGCGCGGCGATACCGGCGCGCTGGGAGATGTTCGACACGTTCGAGGAGAGATGTGACTGCAGGTTGGCCGCGGCGGTGATCGCATCCTGGGGTCCGACCATCCAGCCCAACCGCCAGCCGGTCATGGCGTAAGTCTTGGCGACGCCGTTGACCAGGATGGTGCGGTCGGCCAGCGCTGGGACGACCTCGACGATCGAGACCGCTTTGACACCGTCATAGGTGAGGTTCTGGTAGATCTCATCACTGATGACCCAGAGCCCGTGCTCTTGGGCCCATTCGCCGATGGCGCGGGTCTGCTCCTCGGAGTAGACGGCGCCGGTGGGGTTGGACGGCGAGACGAACAGAAGCACCTTGGTCTTGTCGGTGCGGGCAGCCTCGAGCTGCTCCACGGTGACGAGGTAGCCCTGGTCGCTGCCGGCGAACACATCGACGGGCACGCCACCGGCCAGGCGGATCGCCTCGGGGTACGTGGTCCAGTACGGCGTGGGCAGAAGCACCTCGTCGCCCGGATCGAGCAGGGTGGCGAAGGCCTGGTAGACGGCCTGCTTTCCACCGTTGGTCACGAGGACCCGGGACGGGGGCACCGCCAGGCCGCTGTCCCGCAGGGTCTTCGCGGCGATGGCCTCGCGCAGGTCCGGCAGCCCGGCCGCCGGGGTGTACCGGTGGTTGCGCGGGTCGGACACGGCGGCCAGAGCGGCCTCGACGATGTGCGGCGGGGTGGGGAAATCGGGCTCGCCCGCAGCGAAGCTGATCACCGGCCGGCCGGCCGCCTGCAGCGCCTTGGCCTTGCCGTCGACCTTGAGGGTCGCGGACTCCGCGATGGAGCCGATTCTGGTGGAAATCCGTTTGATGTCGTGTGCCACGGTACGAGCATACGGGGCGGTCGTGTTCGGGGAACAGGGGGGCTGGCTTTACAGGGCTCTCGCCGTGACCTAGACTTGGTCCGGTAGTTGAAATCTGCCAAGCTTTTTTGCGCCTATTTTGGTCGTTTGAAGCTGGACGGTTTCGCTTCATAGGGTGGTGGCTCAATTGGTAGAGCAGCGGTCTCCAAAACCGCAGGTTGCAGGTTCGAGTCCTGTCCGCCCTGCAAGTCGGTGGTCTTTCCGCCGGCCCACGAAAGGTGTAACAGGTGGCCCGAAAAGTTATCGACGAACCCAGCGAGGAAATCGTCGCCAACGCCAAAGTGGCCCGCGAAACAAAGCGCGGACCATTCGCTCGGGTGTCCCTGTTTATCAAGCAGGTCCTGGCCGAACTTCGCAAGGTCGTCACCCCGACCCGCAAGGAACTGCTCAGCTACACCGGAGTGGTTCTGATTTTCGTCGTGATCATGATGGCGCTGGTATCGGCACTCGACTGGGTGTTCGCGCTCGTCGTCACGTACGTATTCGGCACTCCCAGTTGACCGGTGCCGCGAGAGCGGCATCCAGACTGATCATGCACGTGGATCGGTGAGCCAGCACCACAGCAGTGAACAACACTGTGCGGCCTCACGCCCACGCAATAGAAGAAGGATTGATATTTAGTGACTGAGACCAATCGCGACGACGTCGACTGGGCCACCGCCGCCGAGCAGTCCTCCAACGACGATGAGGCGCAGGAGGGTAACACCCTCGCCGCCGACGAAACGTCCGTCGAAGCCGCCGAGCAGGTCGCCCTGCACGTCGAAGACGAAAACGCCGACATCGAAGTCGATCTCGACGCCGCCCTGGACGCTCTCTCCGAGTCGACCGACCCCGAAGCCGACGCCATCGTCGAGGACGCCCTCGACATCGACAACGCCGACGAGGCCGAGGCCGCCGTCGAAGCCGTCGAAGACGAAGAAGAGGTCGACGCCGAAGACGAAGACCCCTACGAGGCCTTCCGCAAGGAACTGCGTTTCCAGCCCGGCAAGTGGTTCGTCATCCACTCCTACGCCGGTTTCGAACGCCGCGTGAAGTCGAACATCGAGAACCGCAAGCAGTCGATGGCCATGGAAGATTACATCTACCAGGTCGAGGTCCCGATGGAAGACGTCGTCGAGATCAAGAACGGCCAGCGCAAGATGGTCACCCGTGTTCGCATCCCCGGCTACGTGCTGGTGCGCATGGATCTCAACGAAGACAGCTGGTCCGTCGTGCGTCACACCCCCGGCGTCACCGGCTTCGTGGGCAACGCGCACAACCCCACCCCGCTGCGTTTCGAAGAGGCCTTCGGCATGCTCAAGGGCCTCGTTGAGATCAAGGATGTTCCGGCCACCAAGTCCGGCGCTCCCGGCAAGGCCGCACAGCGCGTCCTGCCCGCCGAGATCGACTACGAAATCGGCGAGACCATCACGATCAAGGAAGGCTCGTTCGCGGGCCTGCCCGGTTCGATCAGCGAGATCAAGCCCGAGAGCGGCAAGCTCATCGTGCTCGTTTCGCTCTTCGAGCGTGAGACCCCGGTCGAGCTCAGCTTCGACCAGGTCACCAAGCTTTAGGCTCCGCCGGCCTCCAGCCAGCAGAGCCCTGAACCACCGGGGCCCATCCGGGCCACCGGGAGAGCGACCTTCGCGGCCGCTCGAACATCAATAACGAAGGAAGAACAATGGCACCGAAGAAGAAGGTTACTGGTCTGATCAAGCTTCAGATCAAGGCCGGCGCCGCCAACCCCGCACCGCCCATCGGGCCGGCGCTGGGACAGCACGGCGTCAACATCATGGAATTCTGCAAGGCATACAACGCCCAGACGGAATCCCAGCGCGGCAACGTCATCCCGGTTGAGATCACCGTTTACGACGACCGTTCGTTCACGTTCATCCTGAAGACCCCGCCCGCAGCGGAGCTCATCAAGAAGGCCGCCGGAGTTGCCAAGGGCAGCGGAACGCCGCACACCGTCAAGGTTGCCAAGCTCACCAAGGCGCAGGTTCGCGAAATTGCCGAGGCCAAGATGGTTGACCTCAACGCCAACGACCTCGACGCTGCGTCGAAGATCATCGCCGGAACCGCTCGCTCCATGGGCATCACGGTCGAGGGCTAATACCCCTTCGTTCGATTCGTCGAACACCAGCCGACGGGCATGATCGATCTCGATCTGCCGACAGGCACCAAGTGGAAGAGCCAGCCAGGCTCACGAAAACCACGCTCTCAGCACATGCATCTACAGGAGATTCAAATGGCACAGAAGTCAAAGGCCTACCGCGCTGCGGTCGAGAAGATCGAAGCCGATAAGTTCTACACCCCCACCGAAGCCGTCACCCTCGCCCGCGAGACCGGTTCCGTCAAGTTCAACTCCACCGTTGAGGTCGCGCTCAAGCTCGGCGTCGACCCCCGCAAGGCAGACCAGATGGTCCGCGGCACCGTGATTCTTCCTCACGGCACCGGCAAGACCGCCCGCGTCATCGTCTTCGCAACGGGCCCCGCGGCCGACGCAGCCATCGCTGCCGGCGCCGACGAGGTCGGTGGCGACGAGCTCATCGAGAAGGTGGCCGCCGGCTACACCTCGTTCGACTCTGCAGTCTCGACCCCCGAGCTCATGGGCAAGGTCGGTCGTCTCGGAAAGGTCCTGGGCCCGCGCGGCCTCATGCCGAACCCGAAGACCGGAACCGTGACGCCCGACGTGGCCAAGGCCGTGAACGACATCAAGGGTGGAAAGATCGCCTTCCGCGTCGACAAGCACTCCAACGTGCACTTCGTCGTGGGCAAGGCTTCCTTCTCCGCCGACCAGCTCAACGAGAACATCGGTGCAGCACTCGAGGAGATCGTTCGCCTCAAGCCGAGCTCTTCCAAGGGCCGCTACATCATGAAGGGCGCCGTGTCGACCACGTTCGGCCCCGGCATCCCGCTCGATGTGAACAGCATCTAAGGATTCCGTCTTGAAGGAAGGGCCCGTCGAAAGACGGGCCCTTTTTCGTGCCCGGATGACCTCGCTACCCCCAGTACGAGGCGCTCGATCCTGATTTTCGGCCGTATCCCTCTTTTAGGGGCCGCGGTGTGTAAAGCTCGACATGCGGCAGGGGTGTGCCTCTGCCCAGGGGGAGGAATCCGTGGCGTCAACAGGCGGTGAAACGGTTTACCTGTCCCTGCGCGCCCGCATCCTGTCAGGCCAGTTGAGCGCCAACACCATGCTGAGAGAACAGGCTCTGGCCGCGGAACTCGGAGTCAGCCGGACCCCGGTGCGGGAAGCTCTCCGCCGACTGGACGAGGCCGGGCTGGTGACCTTCGTGCCCAATCGCGGTGCCACGGTCGTGGCCTGGAGCGTCGAGGAGGTCCGCGAGACGTACATGGTGCGGGCCGGACTCGAGAGCCGCGCCGCCGGGCTGGCGGCCAGCCGCATCACGGCGGAGGAACTGGACAGGCTCGCCGCGCTGATCGACGCCATGGAACCCGTGTTGACAGCGGATGACGACGCCGGCCTCGCCGCGCTGAGCAGCCTCAACGCCGAATTCCACCACATCGTGGTTGCGGCCTCTCGCAGCCCCCAGTTGATGACCCTCACCTCGTCCGTCGCCAGGGTGCCGCTGATGGCGGCCGCCTTCCGCCGGCGCGGCGCCGAGTACCGCGCGCGCAGCAACCACCAGCACCGCGACATCCTCACCGCGCTTCGCACCGGAGACGCGATCTGGGCCGAGGTGGCGATGCGGGGGCATATCCTCGGAGCCCGCAACGCCGTCTCTGGCACCGAGGGCTGATCTGGTCGGCGCCGCCTGGACGGCACCGTCCGGCCGGCACCGTCGGGTCAACGGCCGATCGGCCGTGGCCCTGATGAACGGTCGGCGAGAATCCGCTGACTGTGCGGGTGACGGGGGTCGATGAGCAGCTCGGGGACCGAAGCGTGCTCGACGATGGTGTCGTCGCTCATGACCGCGACGCGGTCGCACCTGGCGATGATCTCAGCCCTGGGCGATGCCACGATGAGGGTGAAACCAAGCTGCTTTTGAAGCGCGTGCAGAGAGTCGAGGAAGCTCTCCTCATCGGCCGTGTCGAGGCCCTCGGTCGGATTGTCGGCGATGAGAAGCTGCGGCTCGCGAACGAGGGCACCGGCGAGCAGCACCCGCTGGCTGATCAGCGCCGAGACCTGATGCGGATACGCCCACAACACGGCCTCGACGTTGTCGACGCCGACGGCGGTGAGAAGCGCGGCGGCGGACCGGGCGCGGGATCGGGAGTGTCCCGGCCGTCCGGCCAGGATCCCGGCGAGTTGGTGGCCGATGCGGACGTCGGGGTCCAGACGATCCGCTGCCGGTGCCGGGAGAAACCCGATCTGCTGCCCGCGCAGGCGCCGGAACTCCGCTTCGGCGAGGCCGACGAGTTCGGTGCCGTCGAAGAGGATCGACCCGGACCGGATCGGACTGTCGAGCGGGAGTAGACCCGCGATGGCGTGGCACAGCGACGAGGTGGCGTCACTGCCGCCGCCGACGACCGCCAGCGCCTGACCGCGCGTGGCCGTGAGGCTGATGCCGTGCAGCGCGTCTCGAGGCTCGTGCGCCGAACCATCGTGCAGGCAGAGGTCCCTGATATCGAGGAGGTCGGTCGAACGAAACGTCGTGGACGGCAGGGCCGGTTTGGCCTGACGGGAGTCCGCCAGAAGCGCGGCGGCGAGTCCGCCGGGCGTGGGCCGGGTCTGCCGCGGGGCCGCGGGGCCGAGTGCGGCCGAAGCGACCGTGACGCCGGTCATGATCACTCCGACTACGCACAATAGGCAGGCACCGAGCACGAACGGGAGGCTCTCAGCGGGCAGCAACGGCAGCATCGTCGCGAGGGACGGTGTGGTGAACACGGCCTGGACCGTCAGGGCGCTGGCGTAGAGCACCAGGAACTCGACGAGCAGGATGGCCAGGATGGTGGGCAGCGTGCGACGGAACACCCGGCGGATGACCGGTGCGGTGGTGGGAAGGCCACGGCTGCGGGCGGTCTGCACGTGTCCCTCGATCGCGGCCACCCGAGTCGCAGCGCGCACAGACACCGTGATGGCCGTGGCGGCCCCCAACACGATCACGGTGGCGGGCAGCAGCACGGAGCTCAGGGCGCTCGCGCCGGCACGGGCCGTCGGACCGTCCTCCAGCACCGGCATGAGTTCGGCCTGGACGGCGAACCAGAAGACCAGGACGAGCGCCAGCCAGGCCAGGCAGACACCGATACCGGCCCCCACCAGCGACCGCAGCCTCGGGTCGATCCAGCCGCTGCGACGGGCGGCCACCAGGCCCCCGCCCAGGCCCAGCAGGCCGGAGAGGATCGGTGCGGCCAGCGTGCCGGCGGTCGCGAGGGGGAGCCGGTCCGAGAGCGGATGCAGCAGCGCACCATCGGCGCCACTGAGCCGCGTCGCCACCAGCACGCCGGCGCCGGCCAGGCAGGCCAGGATCAGCAACCCCAACCGTCTGGGCCCTGCAACTGTGCGCATGAGTGCTCGGATCTGCTTGGTGCGGCCACATCACCGCCTTGCGGAGTACCAGAATCGGACTTGAGCTAACTGTATGCAAAAAAGGCGTCTGTGGGCCACATCTGTTCTCATGTCGCCCCGTTTGGCTGGTTGATCGATGCAACATGTATGCAACCTCGGTGGTGCGCGGCAGCGTCACGGTCAGGAAACAATCCGGCAACACCGGACGGTTAGCATCCAGACATGGTTGACCTCTTCAGTGGCTATGGCGCTACCTCCGCACCGCCCCGTGAGCGAGGGCAGACGTCGGCCTGGGACGAAATGTTCCCCGACCCGTCGTCGCTCGCGCCCTCGGAGGCGCGGGCCGCGTACAAGGACGTGTACAGCGCTCTGGCCCGAATGACCCAGGAGGAGTTGAGGGGCCGTACGGACGCGCTGGCCAGCTCCTACCTGGCGCAGGGCGTGACCTTCGACTTCGCCGGCGAGGAACGTCCTTTCCCGCTCGACGCTGTGCCCCGGGTGATCGAGCAGCCGGAGTGGGTGACCGTCGAGGCCGGCATCAAACAGCGGGTCCTCGCACTGGAGGCCTTCCTCGCTGACATCTACGGCCCCCAGGCCGCCGTGCGCGACGGTGTCATCCCGGCCGGCCTGATCACCTCGTCCACACACTTCCACCGCCAGGCAGCCGGAATCGTCTCGGCGAACAACGTGCGCATCCAGGTGTCCGGTATCGACCTGATCCGCGACGAGATGGGGGCCTGGCGGGTGCTCGAAGATAACGTGCGGGTGCCCAGCGGGGTCAGCTACGTCATCTCCAACCGACGTGTGATGGCCCAGACCCTGCCCGAGCTGTTCGTCTCGATGCGGGTGCGCCCCGTGGGCGACTACCCCAACAAGCTACTGCAGGCCCTGCGTGCCTCGGCCCCGGCCGGCGTCGACGACCCGAACATCGTGGTGCTCACCCCAGGCGTCTTCAATTCGGCCTACTTCGAGCACACTCTGCTCGCCCGGCTGATGGGCGTGGAGCTGGTGGAGGGCCGCGACCTGTTCTGCTCGGGCGGCCGGGTCTGGATGCGCACCACGGCCGGACCCACCCGGGTCGACGTGATCTACCGCCGGGTCGACGACGAGTTCCTGGACCCGCTGCAGTTCCGCGCCGACTCGCAACTGGGATCACCGGGCATCCTGATGGCCGCGCGGCTGGGCAATGTGACCATCGCCAACGCCGTGGGCAACGGGGTCGCCGACGACAAGCTCGTCTACACCTACCTGCCCGAGCTGATCAAGTACTACCTCGGCGAAGACGCGATCATCCCCAACGTCGACACCTGGCGGCTCGAAGACCCCCTCGCGCTCGAGGAGGTGCTCGACAGGCTCGATGAGCTGGTCGTCAAGCCCGTCGACGGTTCCGGCGGCAAGGGCCTCGTGGTCGGCCCCGCCGCGTCGAAGGCCGAGTTGGAGACCCTGCGGAAGCAGTTGCTCCTGGACCCGCGCGGCTGGATCGCCCAACCCGTGGTGCAGTTGTCCACCATCCCGACCCTCGTCGACGACGGCATGCGGCCCCGGCACGCGGACCTGCGGCCGTTCGCGGTGAACGACGGGACGGACGTCTGGGTGCTGCCCGGCGGCCTCACCCGGGTGGCTCTGCCCGAGGGTGAGCTCGTCGTGAACTCCAGCCAGGGCGGCGGTTCCAAGGACACCTGGGTGATCGGCCTCGAGCCCGACTTCCACAGCATGGGGTCGGCCCGGAACATCCAGGGCCTCGTCAATGACCAGGCCGCGAATACCCAGTCGATCTCCATCATCCCGCCCAGGGTCGCCGACCACTCCCCGCAGGACACCCCGCCGGGCGGCGACCAGGACCAGGAACAACAGCAACAGCAACAGCAACAGCGACAGCGCACAGTGACCGCGGTCACGACCGCAGACGGGACCCTGGAATGCTGAGCCGCATCGCCGAGAGCCTGTTCTGGATCGGCCGTTACATCGAACGCAGCGACGGCACCGCGCGCATCCTGGATGTGCACCTGCAGCTGCTGCTGGAAGACCCGTGGATCGAGGAGAACCTGGCCTGCCGGTCACTGCTGCACCTGATGGGCAGCCCGGTGCCCCCGGACCGTGACCTCACCCGCAAGGATGTGCTGGCGACCCTGGCGGCCGACCGCACGAATCCGGCGTCGATCGCGTATTCGCTCGGTGCCGCCAGGGAGAACGCCCGCCGGGCCAGGGAGATCGTCTCCACCGAGCTCTGGGAATGCCTGAACACCACCTACACGAAGATGCCGAAGAACATCGCCAGCGCCAAGACGCACGATTTCTTCGGCTGGGTGCGCGAACGCGCGGCCCTGGCCGTCGGCATCGTCGAGTCCAGCGCCAGCCGGGACGACGCCTGGCACTTCTTCACCCTGGGCCGCAGCCTCGAGCAGGCCGACATGACCGCACGGCTGCTGGCCACCCGGTCACTGACCGAGAACAGCGGACCGTCCTGGACCACGATCCTGCGCTCCTGCGGGGCATACGAGTCGTATCTGCGCACCTATCGTGGGGTGCCGTCGGCACGGAACGCCGCCGAGTTCCTGCTGCTGGACCGGCTCTTTCCCCGGTCGATCGTGTTCTCGATTTCCCGGGCCGAGCAGTGCCTGCAGGAACTCGAACCCCGCACGGACCGGCTGGGCGTCTCCGAATCGTCGCAGCGGGTGCTCGGCCAGATCCGCAGCCAGCTGGAATACCGACCGATCATGGAGATCCTGAACGACCTCCCTGGGCACATGGACATGGTGCTGGACGCCACCAGCACCGCGTCGGAGTCGATCGGGCACCGATACTTCCCGACCAGCGCGGTGCCGACCTGGACCGGAGAAGCCTCGTGAAGCGCCTACGGATTCGCCACACCACCGGCTACAGGTATCAGGGCGAAGTAGCCACCTCCTACAACGAGGCCAGGATGCTGCCGGTCACCTCCCCCGACCAGTTCGTGCTGTATTCCAACCTGGACATCAGCCCGGTCTCGAGCAACCACAACTACGTGGACTACTGGGGTACCAGGGTGTCGTCGTTCGAGGTGCTCACCCCGCACGCCGAACTCACTCTCACGGCCAACAGCCTCGTGGAGGTGTCGCCGCGGGAGCACGCGCTGCATCCGATGCCCTGGGCGGACCTGGCGGCGTTGGTGGCCCGCTCGACGGCCTCGGTCGAACAGTCCTGGCAGACCTCGCTCACCGAACCGCCGGCGGACGTGGTGGCCACAGCCGCCGAGATCGCCGGTCGGCTGGACCCGTGTGACGCTGCGCTGGCGATCTGCCGATTCGTGGGGGAGAACATGGCCTACGTGCAGGGTGTCACCGGGGTCAAGACCAACGCCCGTGAGGCCTGGGCCGACAGGCGCGGCGTCTGTCAGGACATCACCCACGTGGCGCTGGGCGCGCTGCGGTCGGTGGGGATTCCGGCCCGTTACGTGTCCGGCTACCTGCACCCCAGGCCGGATGCCCTGATCGGAGAGACCGTCACCGGCGAATCCCACGCCTGGGTGGAGTGGTTCTGCGGCGAGTGGCGCGGCTACGACCCCACCAACCTGATCGACATCGGTGACCGGCACGTGGGTGTGGGTCGCGGCCGCGACTACAACGACATCGCCCCCTTGCGCGGGGTGTACGCGGGGTCGAGCGGGTCGCAGCTGTTCGTGAAGGTGGAGATCACCCGGGAGTCGTAGCCCGGCGCTGACGCGGCCCGCCTCGCTGCATAGACTGGTAGTTGCAAGCGCGGTGTACTTGCGTCGTGTAGTCGGAGTCGGGTCGGAAGAGCATGGAGCAGCACGAATGAGCATCGAAGACGACGCCGTCGAGGTTCGCGCGCAGGGTTGGCGCACCCTGGCCGCCCTGCATGGCCGCATCGAAGCCGTGCTGGAGCGGGCCCTGCAGGCCGGCTTCGACCTGTCGGTGGTCGAGTTCACCGTGCTGGACGCCCTCAGCCGCCAGCACGGCTGGCACATGCGGATGCAGCAGCTCGCCAGGGCCGCCGCCCTCTCGAGCAGCGCGACGACCCGCCTGGTGAACCGGCTGGAAGACCGGGCGCTGCTCACCCGCATCCTCTGCGCCGACGACCGCCGCGGCATCTACACCGAGCTCACCGAGGCCGGTAAGGCGCTGCTGGCCCGCGCCCGGCCGGTCTACGACGAGGCCCTGGCTGGCGCCCTCGCCGCCGCCGAAGAGGAACCTGAACTCGGCCCCCTGGTCGACGCCCTGCACCGACTGCCCGACCTGGCCCGCGCCGCGCTCTGACGGCCGCGCGCACCGCACACCGCTCGCCCTGCCGGTCTGCACGGACTTGCGCACTGTCGCGAGTTGCCGCAAAGTGACCCTTCAGGCGACCTGAAGGGGCACTTTCCGGCAAGTCGGCGAACTGGGAAGTCGGCGGATCTAGGCCGGGGCGTGCGCCTCGAGGAACTGATACACCTCGGTGGGGTCGACGCCGGGGAAGGTGCCCGTCGGCAGGGCGGCAAGCAGGCTGGTGGGGGTGCGGGCGACCGGCCAGGCCTGGCCCTCCCAGCGGCCGGAGAGTTCGTCGGGCGCCCGGCGGCAGCAGGATTCGTCAGGGCAGCGCGACACGGCCCGGTTCGGGGTCTCCCGGCCGCGGAACCAGTTGACGTGGGCGAACGGCACGCCGACGCTGACGGAGTAGTCGCCCTCCTTGGCCTTCTCGATGCGGGAGGTGCACCAGAAGGTGCCGGCCGGGGTGTCGGTGTACTGGTACCAGGGGCTGAACCGGTCCGGAACGTCGAAGACCGTGCGCGCCGTCCAACTGCGGCACACCGTGCTGCCCTCCACGGCGCCGAGCGCGTCGCTGGGGAACTGCACGTCGTCGTTCTCGTACGCCTTGATGATGGTGCCGGACTCGTGCACCTTCATGAAGTGCACCGGGATGCCCAACCGCGCGGTGGCGAGGTTGGTGAACCGATGCGCGGCGGTCTCGTAGGACACCGAGAAGGCATCCCGCAGGTCTTCGAGCGAGATACGCCGGGCCGCCTTGGCGTCGTTCAGCAGTCGCAGGGTGTCGGTCTCCGGCAGCAGGATGGCGGCGGTCAGGTAATTGGTCTCCACCCGCTGTCGCAGAAAATCGGCGTAATTTCCCGGTTCGACGTGCCCGCAGAGGTGGCTGGCGAAGGCCTGCAAGATCGGTGAGCGGCTGTCACGGGACGCGGCCTGCTCGGTGGGCAGATAAATTCGGCCGTTGCGCTTGTCGGTGACCGACCGGGTGGAGTGCGGCAGGTCGCCGACGTAGTGCAGGGAGAAGCCGAGGTGTGCGGCCATGTCGGCCACGACCTGATGCGAGACGGGGCCGCCGGAGTGCCCGACGGCCGTGAGGAGCTCGAGCGCTTGCGCCTCGAGTTCGGGGAAGTAATTGTCGCGGGCGCGCATCTCGGCGCGCAGTTGGGCGTTGGCCCGCCGCGCCTCTTCCGGGGTGGCCGCGCGTTCCCGGTGCAACCGTTCGATCTCGTTGTGCAGGGTGAGGATGGTCTGCAGGGTCTCGTCGGGCTGGCCGGGGCCGACCCGGAGCCGGGGCAGCCCGAGCGCCGTGAAAACCGGTCCACGCTGGGCTCGTTCGACGGCGATCTCCAACGCCGCCCGGGGAGTGGGCGCATCCGTCCGCAGTAGTTCGTCGACGGTGGTGTTCAGGGCCGCGGCGATCAGGCGCAGCATCGACAGGCGGGGTTCCCGTTTGCCGTTTTCGATCATCGAGATCTGCGAGGGCGCCCGGTCCACCGCCGCGGCGAGGGTGTCGAGGGTGAGGCCGAGCCGGTGCCTGCGGTCCCGGATGCGCCGGCCCAGGGTGAGCGCGTCGAGGCCGCCCTCGCCCGGCTCGGCGTGGCCCGGCGCGGGGGACCCGGTGGCTGACGGGCTCGGTGCTGGCGCTATGGGCGGGAGAGCTGGATCGACGGTGACCATGTGCTCATGCTCACATGCGGCGATTGTTCACACAACCGGAAGAACAGGATTTCTTCTTCGGATTGGGCCCGGGGTGCGGTCGGTGGCGCGCAGCAGAGTGGGTGCACGCACCAGTTCCGCAATGACGCTGACCGAGGAGAACACCATGACGAACCCCACCGCATCCGGCCCCACCGCATCCGGCAGCCCCGCCGCCCGCCCCGGCGACCAGACCCAGACGGCCGCGGAGCTCGCCCTGGAATGGGCGGCCGACCCGCGCTGGGAGGGTGTGCGCCGCGACTACACCGCCGACGACGTGATCGCCCTGCGCGGTGCCGTTCGTGAAGAACGCACCCTGGCCCGGCGCGGCGCGGAGAAGCTCTGGGAGCTCATCCACCAGAACGGCACCCCGGAGAACCCCGAGTGGGTCCACGCGCTCGGCGCCCTCACCGGCAACCAGGCCGTGCAGCAGGTGCGCGCCGGACTCAAGGCCATCTACCTGTCCGGCTGGCAGGTCGCCGCCGACGCGAACCTGTCCGGCCAGACCTACCCCGACCAGTCGCTCTACCCGGCCAACTCGGTGCCGGCCGTGGTGCGGCGCATCAACAACGCGCTGCTGCGGGCCGGCCAGATCGAGGGCGCCGAGGCGGCCGCATCCGGTGCCGAGCCCGGCATCGACTGGATGGCGCCCATCGTTGCCGACGCCGAGGCCGGCTTCGGCGGACCGCTGAACGCCTACGAGCTGATGGCCTCCATGATCGAGGCCGGCGCGGCCGGTGTGCACTGGGAGGACCAGCTCGCCAGCGAGAAGAAGTGCGGCCACATGGGCGGCAAGGTGCTCGTGCCCACCGGCCAGCACATCCGCACCCTCAACGCGGCCCGGCTGGCGGCGGATGTCGCGGGCGTGCCCACCATCATCATCGCCCGCACCGACTCGCTCGCCGCCACCCTGATCACCAGCGACATCGACGAGCGTGACCAGGAATTCCTCACCGGCGGCCGCACCGCCGAGGGGTTCTACGACACCGCGAACGGACCCGACGTGGTGATCATGCGCGGCCTGGCCTACGCTCCGTACGCCGACCTGCTCTGGGTGGAGAGCAGCGAGCCCGACCTCGAGCTCGCCCAGCGCTTCGCGAAGGAGATCCACGCGCAGTTCCCCGGCAAGAAGCTCGCCTACAACTGCTCCCCGTCGTTCAACTGGAAATCCCACCTCAACGACGAGCAGATCGCCGCGTTCCAGCGGGAGCTCGCGGCCTGCGGGTACGCCTTCCAGTTCATCACGCTGGCAGGCTTCCACGCCCTCAACCACTCCATGTTCACCCTGGCCAAGGACTACTCCGAGCGTCAGATGAGCGCATACGTCGACCTGCAGGAGGCCGAGTTCGCCTCGGAGGCCGACGGCTACACCGCCACCCGCCACCAGCGGGAGGTGGGCACCGGCTACTTCGACCGGATCGCCACCGCGCTCAACCCCACCAGCGCCACCCTCGCGCTGGCCGGTTCCACCGAGGCCGAGCAGTTCTAGCCGGCCCGGCCCAGACATCCGCATCGCTTCGAAGGAGAAAACGATCATGACCACGACAACCCAGGCGACGGCCGAACGGCCGACACCGCCCACCACCGGGCGGGCCTTCGGTGAGACCAGCACCGGCAGCTTCGCCACCATCCATCCGCACCTCGAGGTGACCGGGTCCCTCGGTGAGCGCTACGACGAGATCCTCACCCCGGCGGCCCTGGAGTTCCTCGCCGAGCTGCATGACCGCTTCGCCGGCACCCGGCACGACCTGCTGGCCGCCCGGCTGCAGACCCGGGTGGACGCCGCCAACGGGCGCGACCCGCGGTTCCTGCCCGAGACCGCGCACATCCGCGATGACCCGACCTGGCGGGTGGCCGGCGCGGGCCCCGGCCTGGAGAACCGCCGGGTGGAGATCACCGGGCCGACAGACCGCAAGATGGCCATCAACGCGCTCAACTCCGGCGCGGCCGTGTGGCTGGCCGACCAGGAGGACGCGACCAGCCCCACCTGGGCGAACGTGATCGAGGGCCAGCTCACCCTGTACGACGCCGTGCGCGGCACCTTGTCGTACGACGGCCCAGACGGCAAGGCGTATCGGGTCACCGGCGCCCCCTCCGACCGGCAGGATGGCGGCACCCCGGGGTCCACCCCGACCATCGTCATGCGGCCGCGCGGCTGGCACCTGGTGGAGAAGAATCTCACCTTCGTCGACCGGGCAAACCGGCGGATGCCGGCCTCCGGCAGCCTGGTGGACTTCGGCCTCTACGCCTTTCACAACGCGCACCGGCTGACCGAGAACGGCAGCGGGCCCTACTTCTACCTGCCCAAGCTCGAGAGTCACCTCGAGGCTCGGCTGTGGAACGACATCTTCAGCCACAGCGAGGACCACCTGAACCTCGGACACGGCACCATCCGCGCCACGGTGCTGATCGAGACCATCCAGGCCGCGTTCGAAATGGACGAGATCCTCTACGAGCTGCGCGACCACTGTGCGGGCCTGAACGCCGGGCGCTGGGACTACATCTTCAGCATCATCAAGACCTTCCGCGCCAGGGGCCGCCGGTTCGTGCTGCCCGACCGCAAGGAAATCACCATGACGGTGCCGTTCATGCGGTCATACACCGAACTGCTGGTGGCCACCTGCCACCGCCGCGGCGCATACGCCATCGGCGGGATGAGCGCCTTCATCCCGAACCGGCGGGACCCCGCCGTGACCGAACGAGCCCTCGAACAGGTGGCCGCGGACAAGCGCCGCGAGGCCGGTGACGGCTTCGACGGCACCTGGGTGGCGCATCCCGACCTCATTCCCACCGCGAGGGCCGAGTTCGACGCCGTGCTCGGCGACCGGACCAACCAGCTGGAGCGCACCCGCGATGAGGTCCAGGTCACCGCGGCCGACCTTCTGGATGTGGCGTCGGCCGGCGGTCAGATCACCGAGGCCGGGGTGCGCGACAATGTGCGCATCGCCCTGCGCTACATCGAGTCCTGGCTGCGCGGCGTCGGCGCCGCGGCGATCGACAACCTGATGGAGGATGCCGCCACCGCGGAGATCTCCCGCTCGCAGATCTGGCAGTGGATCCACGACAACTCGGCCCTCGCCGACGGTCGCCGGATCGACGCGGACTGGGTGGCCGGGCTGGTCGCCGAGGAGATGGCGGCGTTGCCCCGTACGGCAGAGGACAGGTTCGATGACGCCCTCGAGGTGTTCAGGGCCTCGGCGCTCGAACCCGAGTTCCCGACCTTCCTCACCGTCGCCGCCTACGCCCGCTACCTGTAGGCGACAGGCGTCAGCGAACGGCCCCGCCGGCACCCCCGGCCGGGCCGTTTGCGCGTCCGGAGCCGGACTGAGAAGCTGGGACGGTGACCGAGACCACACCGACAGACCCTGCTTCGACAGGCCCCGCACCGACCGACCCTGCTTCGACAGGCCCCGCACCGACCGACCCTGCACCGACCCGGCCCGCCGCCGAGGTGCGGATTCGCCCGGCCCGTCCCGACGAAGCCGCGGCGCTCGCCGAGCTGGCCGAGGCCACCTTCGCCCTGGCCTGCCCGCCGCACACCAGCGCCGACGCCATCGCCGCGTTCCTTACGCGTGTGCTCGCCCCGGCGAACTTCGAGGCCTTCCTCGCCGACCCGGACCGGCTCCTGCTCGTGGCCGAAACCGGCGCGGGCACCCTCACCGGCTACACGATGCTCGTCTTCGGTGAACCGCACGACGCGGATGCCGCCGGCGCGATCCGGATCCGCCCCACCGCCGAGCTGAGCAAATGCTATGTGCGCGCCGAGGCGCACGGCAGCGGCACGGCCGCCGCCCTGATGGCGGCCACTCTCGATGCCGCCCGGGAGCGTGGGGCCGCCGGCTCCTGGCTCGGCGTGAACCAGGAGAACGTGCGCGCCCTGCGCTTCTACGGCAAGCACGGCTTCGAACAGGTGGGTATCAAACGGTTCCTGGTGGGCGAGCGCTACGAAGACGACTACGTGCTGGAGCGCGCCCTCTAGATCCGCGAACCGTGAGAAAAAGCCCCGAAAACCTCGAGATTCCGGGGGTTAACTCACAGGTCGCGAGTTCTTGACCTGCTCGTAGGCGGCCAGGGCGGCCCGGCGGGTTTCGCCGAGGTCGACGATGGGCTGCGGGTAGGCCCCGGTGCCCCATTCGGGCACGTTCTGCCGCACGTATTCGTTGGCGGGATCGAACTTGGCCGCCTGCAGTTCGGGGTTGAACACCCGGAAGTACGGCGCGGCATCCGCCCCCGACCCGGCCACCCACTGCCAGCCGAAGGGGTTGCTGGCCGGGTCGGCGTCGACGAGGGTGTCCCAGAACCACTGCTCGCCCAGCCGCCAGTCGATGAGCAGGTTCTTGATCAGGAACGACGCCGTGACCATGCGCACCCGGTTGTGCATGCTGCCGGTGCGCCACAGCTCACGCATGCCGGCATCCACCAACCGGAAGCCGGTGCGGCCCTGCCGCCAGGCCTGCAGGGCGCGCTCGTCCAGCGGCGGCCAGGGGAAGGCGTCGAAGCCGGGGCGCAGGTTGGCCGTGGCCAGATCGGGTGCGTGGAAGAGCACGTGGTACGCGAACTCACGCCAGCCGACCTCGGTGAGGAACCGGGTCGCGCTGCTGGCGGCTGCGCCGGTGAGGCCCCGCCGGGCGACGTCGGTGGCGTGCCAAATCTGGTGCGGACTGATTTCGCCCCAGCGCAGGTACGGCGAGAGCCTCGAGGTGGCCTGTTGCGCCGGCAGGTCGCGTTCGGTGCCGTACCGCGGCAGGGCGTCGTCGAGGAAGGCCGCGAGCAGCTGCTGCGCGGCGCCTTCGCCGGGGGTCCAGGCCTCGCGCAGCCCGTCGGCCCAGTCCGGGTGGCGCGGCTCCAGCTCCCACGAGTCGAGGTCGTCGGAGGGCAGGGTGGCGGGGGTGCTGCGCGCTGGGCTGGCTGCGTCGGTGTCGCCGGGCAGATCGAGCGATGCCGGTGCGGGGTAGGGCGTCCGTGGCGGTGGGCCGGCGGTGCAGGCCCGCCAGAACGGGGTGAACACCGTGTACGGGGTGCCGCCGCCGGTGCGGATGGTCCACGGTTCGAAGAGCAGGGAGCCGGCGAAGCTGTGCGCCACGATGCCGGCCTCGGTGAGGCTCGCCTTGATCTGGGTGTCCACGTCGCGCTCGGCTTCGCCGTACCGCCGGTTCCAAAACACCGCGCCGGCGCCGAGCTCATCGACGAGCTCGGCGATCACGGTCGCCGCGGCACCGCGGCGCAGCACCAGGCGGCCGCCGAGGGCCGCCGTGTCGGCGGCCAGGGAGACCAGGCTCTGGTGCAGCCACCAGCGGGCGGCGCCGCCGAGCGGGCGGATGCCGGGGGAGGTCTCGTCGAGAAGATAGACCAGCGTGAGCGGCCGGTCGCGTTCGACCGCGGCGGTGAGGGCTGGGTTGTCACCCAGCCGCAGGTCATCACGCAACCAGACCAGCGAAGGCCCGTCGGGATGGGCCGGGCCTGTTTGGGCCGCGGAACCGCCTGCGCCGGTCACGCGGCGCTCTCGTCGACGTCGGAGACCCGCAACACGATCTTGCCGCGGGTGTGGCCGCCCTCGATGGCCCGGTGTGCGGCGGCGCCGTCCTCGAGATCGAAGACCGAGTCGATGTTCACCCGCACGCTGCCGTTGTCGATCAGTGCCGTGATGGTGTCGAGCACCCGGGCGTCGGCAGCGACCTTGTAGCCGGTGGCGCGCACGCCAGCGGCGGCGGCGTCGGCCTGCATGGTGGGCCAGCTGCCGGTGGGGGCGTTCACGAGCAGGCCGTCCGGCCGCAGCACCGCGAGCGAGCGGGTGCCGGTGTCATCGTGCACATTGCCGATCAGGTCGATGACACTGTCGAGGTTCGTGAGGTTCTTCTCGAACCGGGTGGTGCTGTAGTCGATCACCTCGTGCGCGCCGAGGCGCTGCAGGAACTCGATCGAGGCCGTGGAGCCCGTCGCGATGACGTGGGCGCCCAGGTGCCTGGCGAACTGTACGGCGAAGTGGCCGACGCCGCCGCTGCCGGCGTGGATGAGTATCCGCTGGCCGGGGCCGGCCTCGGCGAGGTTCACCATGCCCCAGGCTGTCATCGCGGCCAACGGGATGCCGGCGGCCTCGACATGGCTCACCGCGGCGGGCTTGCGGGCGACGGACAGGCTCGACACCACGAGGTATTCGGCGTAGCTGCCCGCGATCCGCGGCGGCCGGGCCATGCCGTACACGGCGTCGCCGGGCTGCAACTCAAAGGTGTCGTAGGGGGCGCGCACGACGACCCCGCTGAAGTCGTTGCCCAGCACTGTGGGGTAACCGCCGATTGCGGCTGCGGCGCCGGACCCGGCCCTGGTCTTCGCGTCGATGGGGTTGATGCCCGCGGCCACCACGCGCACGAGGAGCTCGTCGCCTACCGCGATGGGCAGTGGCAGCTCGGCCACGTGGAGTTCGTCGGGGCCGCCCGTGCGGTCGATGACCAGGGCGCGCATGGAGGTGGGCATAACCGGGGAAAAGGGCATGTGCCTATTCTGCGCCACTATCCTGGCGTCTTCCCGGCCGGGCGCCCCGGCCGGCTAGGTGCCGGACGGGCCGCGACTGGCGAAACGCTGCTGCAACAACACCGCGACCACGATGATGAGGCCCTTCGTGATGGACTGCACCGAGGTGTCCAGGTTGTTCTGGGTGAACACATTGGTGAGGGTGCTGAAGATCAGCACGCCGAGCACCGTGCCCACGATCGTGCCGCGGCCGCCGATGAGCAGGGTGCCGCCGACCACCACGGCCGCGATGGCGTCGAGCTCGTACAGGCCGCCGTGGGTGGATGTGCCCGCTGTGGTGCGGCCGAGCATCATGATCCCCGCGATCCCGGCGGTCAGGCCGCTGAGCACGTAGACGTAAACCAGGTGTCGCTTCACCCGGATTCCGGCCAGCCTGGACGCCTCCCGGTTGCCGCCGATGGCCACCGTGCGCCGGCCGAAGGTCGTGCGGTTCAACAGGAACCAGGCCAGGATGGCGACGATGAGGAAGACCCAGATCAGCAGGGGGACGCCGATGATGCTCGACCGGGTGAACTGCAGGAAGCCGGTTTCGATGACGATCTGGGTGCGGCGACCGGAGATGAGTTCGGCGAGTCCGCGGGCGCCGACGAGCATGGCTAGCGTGGCCATGAACGCCACGACATTGCCGTACGCGATCACGATCCCGTTGATCAGCCCGGCCGCGATCCCCACGCCGACCGGGATCAGCACCATCAACAGCCAGGAACTCTGGGTGGCGGCGGCCTGCACGGCGGTGAGGCTGGCGACCACGGTGGCCAGGCCCATCACCGACCCGACGGACAGGTCGATGCCGCCCGCGATGATCACAAAGGTCAGGCCGATGCTGATCACCCCGATGATCGAGGCGAAACGGATGATGGTGAGGAAGTTGTCGTAGCTGGCGAATCTGTCGCCGGCGGTGACGGTGCCCACGATCACCAGCACCACCAGCGCGATCACCAACCCGAGGTTGCGGCCGACGGATCCGCTCATGATCCGCCTGAGCACACCTGGACGGTTTTCGCCTCCGGTTTCGGGGACGGTCTGGGCGGCGATGGCACCGTTGGGTTCGCTCACGCTGCTGCTCCTTTCATGACCAGATCGAGCACGCCGGCCTCGTCGATGGCGTGCGCGTCGGTGGTGGTCAGCACCTCGCCGTCGCCGATGACGAGCACCCGGTCGGCGAGTCCGATGACTTCCTCGATCTCACTCGAGACCAGGATGATGGCGGTACCGGCGGCGGCCAGCCGGCGGATGAGGGCGTAAATCTCGGCGCGGGCGCCCACGTCGACGCCCCGGGTCGGTTCATCCAGCAGAAGCACCTTGGTGCCGTGCAGCAGCCAGCGGGCGAGGAGTACCTTCTGTTGGTTGCCGCCGGACAGCGTGCGGGTGGCCCGGTCGGGGTCGGCCGGTCGCAGCTCGAGGGCCTGCATCTGCTCGAGCGCTACTTGCCGTTCGCGGCGCTCGTCGAGGAAACCGCCGCGAGCGAACCTGGCGAAGGTCGACAGGGTGACGTTGCGGTAGACCTGTTCGTCCAGGATCAGGCCCTGGCTCTTGCGCTCTTCCGGAGCCAAGCCGATACCGGCCTTGACGGCGTCATTCACCGAGCCGGCCGCGAGCCGCACCCCAGCCACGGTCACGTGCCCGGCCGAGGCCTTGCGAGCCCCGTAGATGGTCTCCAGGATCTCGGACCGGCCGGACCCGACCAGCCCGGCGAGGCCGACGATTTCGCCCCCGCGCACGCTCAGGCTCACGTCGGCGAAGATGCCGCGCAGGCCGAGGCCCGCCACCTCGATGAGCACCGGGGCCTCGGCGGGCACCGGAACCCGGTCGGGGAAGACGTTCGCCACGGTCCGCCCCGTCATCAGGGTGATCAGGTCGGCGGTGGAGGTGTCCGCAACGCTCAGTCCGACGGCCATGCTGCTGCCGTCCTTGATCACGGTGATCCGGTCGCCGATCTGCCGGATCTCCTCGAGGCGGTGCGAGATGTACACCACGGCGACGCCCTGGGCGGTGAGCTCGCGGATGACCCTGAACAGGTTTCGCACTTCCTCGGAGTCCAGCACCGCGCTGGGCTCGTCCATGATGATCAGCTTCGTGTCGTGGGACAGCGCCCGCGCCATGCTGACGATCTGCTTGTTCGCGGCGGACAGCCGGCCCACCTCAGTGCTGGGCGACAGATTGCCGTGGCCGAGCCGCACGAGTAGGGCGCGGGCGGCGCGATTGGCCTCCTTCACCTTGAGCAGGCCCCCGGAGGAGCGCTCGTGCCCGAGGAAGATGTTCTCGGCGATGGTGAGGCCGTCGACGACGTCGAGTTCCTGGTACATCGTGGCGATGCCGAGGCCGAGCGCGAAGACCGGATGGATGATCGACACTTCATCGCCCTGCCACCGGATGACGCCCCCGTCGGGTTGATACACACCGGAGAGCACCTTGATCAGGGTGGACTTGCCGGCGCCGTTCTGCCCCAAAAGGCAGTGCACTTCGGCCGGGCGAACCTCCAGGTCGACCCCCTTGAGCGCCTGCACGCCGGCGAACGCCTTCGTGATTCCGTGCACCCTGAGCAGGGGTTCCGAATGGTCGTCGTCGATCATGCGGGCAACATAACACACATATGTCGATGCACGAGATTAAGTCGGCGATAAATGGGGATACTTCTGCTACTGTGTGCCGCGTCAGCGTTGATAGGCCTCCGGGATGCACCCTTTCGCCCGGTTTGCTGCGCACCTCTTCGTTGGCGAACCTGCGATTCACCAATAAGGAGGACCACATGCATGCACTACGCACCAGGCGCCGCAAGATGCTCCTGGCCGCCGGAACCTCGCTCGCCATGGTCGGACTACTGGCGGCCTGCACCCCCGGCAGCACTGAAGAATCCGACACCGAACCCACCAGTGCCTCGCTCGAAGAGAACGCCGAGACCGGGGACACCGTCGTGATCGGCTTCTCCGGTCCCGCCGCCGACCACGGCTGGCTCGCCGCGATCAACTCGGCGGCCATCGCCGAGGCGGAGAAGTACCCGGACATCGACCTCAGGGTCGCCGAAGGCACCAACGACGCCAACCTCCAGATCAGCCAGGTGGAGGGCTTCATCAACGACGGCGTCGACGCCATCGTCCTGCTGCCCACCGACGGCGCCGCCTTGACCGAGGTCGCCATCCAGGCGATGGAGGCGGGAATCCCGGTGATCAACGTCGACCGGGAATTCTCCAGCACCTTCGCCGCCCGCACCACGATCCTCGGCGACAACTACGGGATGGGGGTGAGCGCGGGCACGTACATCTGTGAGGAGGTCGGCGACAACCCTGACGCCGTCGTCGCGGAGATTGCCGGCGTCGACTCGCTGCCGCTGACCCAGGACCGTAGCCGCGGCTTCGCTGATGCCCTCGACGACTGCGGCCTGGCGGTCGAGAACCGGGTGGCGGCCGACTTCACCGTGCAGGGCGGCGAGGCGGCGGCATCCCAGCTGCTCTCTGCGGCCCCGCAGATCGACGCCCTCTGGAACCACGACGACGACCAGGGTGTCGGCGTGCTCGCGGCCATCGATGCGGCCGGCCGGGATGAATTCATCATGGTCGGCGGCGCCGGCTCGGCGAACGCGATGCGAGAGATCGAGTCCGGCGACAGCGTGCTGCAGGCCACGGTCATCTACCCGTCCACCCAGGCCGCAGATGGCATCCGGCTGGCCCGCCTGCTGGTGCAGGACAAGGCGATGAGCGATCTTGTCGAGGTCGAGGTGCCCACCCGCATCGTGCTGAACGCGCCGGTGGTCACGAGCGAGAACGTCGACAAGTACCTGCCGACCGCCTTCGAATCCTGACCAGGCGGGACGCCCGCGGGTACCCGCGGGCGTCCCGCGACACCCACTTCATTCACGCCACGCCAGAAAAGAGGACACGTTGGACGCTCGCCAGTTGAGGATTGCCATGGTCGGCCACGGATTCATGGGGGCGGCGCACTCCCAGGGCTGGCGGGTTGCGCCACGGTTCTTCGATTTGCCGGCGCGGCCGGAGATGGCGCTGCTCGTGGGCCGGAATCCCGATTCCGTGGCCGCCGCCGCCGAGAAGTGGGGTTGGGCCCAGACCAGCACCGACTGGCGGTCGGCGGTCACCCGCGAGGACATCGACGTGGTCGACATCGTCACCCCCGGCCACAGTCACGTCGAGATCGCGATAGCCGCCCTCGACGCCGGCAAGCACGTGCTTTGCGAGAAACCCCTGGCCAATACGGCCGAAGAGGCCGAACGGATGGCGGCCGCCGCCTCCCGCGCGGCGGCGAACGGCGTCTTCGCCATGGTGGGCTTCACCTATCGAAGGGTGCCGGCCGCCACCTTCGCCCGAGACCTGGTGGCCGCCGGAACCATCGGCGAGATTCGTCAGGTGCGCGCCGCGTACCTGCAGGACTGGCTGGTCGACCCCGCGGTGCCGTTGGCATGGCGGCTGCAGAAAGACCTGGCCGGGTCCGGCGCCCTCGGTGACATCGGTGCGCACGCCATCGACCTGGCCGAGTTCATCACCGGTCAGCGGCTCACCTCGGTGAGCGGGGTGATGAAGACGTTCGTGACGGAGCGACCGTTGCTGGCCAGTGTGTCCGGACTCTCCGGCACCGCCTCGGTCGAGCGCGGCGCGGTGACCGTGGACGATGTGGCCCTGTTCACCGGTCGTTTCGACGGCGGCGCTCTTGGATCGTTCGAGGCCAGCCGGATGTCGACGGGGCGCAAGAACGCCCTGCGAATCGAGGTCGCCGGTTCCCTGGGGGCGGTGTCGTTCGATCTGGAAGACCTCAACGCGCTCGGCTATTACGACAGGGCGGCGCCCGCAGACCGGCAGGGCTTCACCCGGGTGCAGGTCACCGAGCCCGAGCATCCGTATATCTCGGCGTGGTGGCCGGCGGGTCACCTGCTGGGCTACGAGCACGGGTTCACCCACCAGGCCCGGGATCTTGTGGAAGCGATCATGGCCGGCCGCCAGCCGACACCGTCATTCGCGGACGGCCTGCACGTTCAGCGGGTGCTTACGGCCGTCGAACGCAGTGCCGCGACCGGTAGCGCCTGGACCCCGACCCTCGAAAGTGCTTGAGCACACCCCCTCTACCCAGCACAGTTCCACCTCAACCCAGGAGAATACGATGCCCCGTCCCGTCACCCTGTTCACCGGCCAGTGGGCCGATCTGCCCTTCGAAGACGTAGCCAGGCTTGCGTCCGGCTGGGGCTACGACGGGCTGGAGATCGCCTGCTGGGGCGACCACCTGGATCCCTGGCGCTGGGATGACGACGCCTACGTGGCGGATCGGCTGGCGATATTGGCCCGGTACAACCTCAAGGTCTACGCGATCTCGAACCACCTCAAGGGCCAGGCCGTGTGTGACGACCCGATCGACCAGCGGCACCGGGACATCCTGCCCGACGTGGTGTGGGGAGACGGCGACCCTGAGGGGGTGCGACGACGTGCGGCCGAGGAGATGAAACACACCGCCAGGCTCGCCGCGAAGCTGGGCGTGAAGACTGTGATCGGCTTCACGGGTTCATCGATCTGGAAGTACATTGCCATGTTCCCCCCGGTGTCGCAGGAGGCCGTCGACGCGGGCTACCAGGACTTCGCCGACCGGTGGAATCCGATCCTGGACGTCTTCGATGAGGTGGGCGTGCGGTTCGCGCACGAGGTGCACCCCAGTGAGATCGCCTACGACTACTGGACCACGGTGCGCACCATGGAGGCGATCGGCCACCGGGAGGCGTTTGGGCTGAACTGGGATCCGAGTCACTTCGTCTGGCAGGACCTGGACCCGGTCGGATTCCTCTGGGACTTCAGGGACCGGATTTACCACGTGGACTGCAAGGACACCAAGAAGCGCATGGTGAACGGGCGCAACGGGCGGCTGGGCTCCCACCTGGCCTGGGCGGACCCGCGCCGGGGCTGGGACTTCATCTCCACGGGCCACGGTGATGTGCCCTGGGAGGACAGCTTCCGGATGCTCAACACCATCGGCTACGACGGGCCGATCTCGGTGGAATGGGAGGACGCCGGTATGGACCGCCTCGTCGGCGCCCCTGAGGCGTTGGAGTTCGTGCGGAGGTTGGCGTTCGAAGCGCCGACGGCCTCGTTCGACGCGGCATTCAGCAGTCGCTGACGGTCCTATTTCGCCAGCGCGGCGGTTTCCATCAGTTCCAGCACCATGGCGTCCACCCGGGCGGGCGAGAGGGCGTGATGGATGGCCAGCATGCTGGCGCCGATCACGGCGGCGTCCGGACCCGCGCCGGACTGGGTGATCTGCAGATGCTGGGTCGCCAGGGGCATCGACCTCGTGTACACGACCTCCCGCACGCCGGCGATCAGGTGTTCGCCGGCCTGCGCCATGGAGCCGCCGATCACGATGACGGACGGGTTGACCAGGCTGACGCAGGCTGTGAGCACCTCACCGAGGTCCCGGCCGGCCTGTCGCACGGCTTGGATGGCCTCGAGGTTGCCGCGCTTGACCAGGTCGACCACATCCTGGTTGGAGTCGACCGGCAGGCCCTGGCCGCGAAGCTGCGCGGCGAGGGCGGGACCGGACGCCAACGCCTCAAGGCAGCCGCGGTTGCCGCAGTGGCAGGGCACCTCGGCCCCACGCTGTACCTGCACGTGGCCGATGTCGCCCGCGATGCCCTGGGCGCCGCGCTGCAGGATGCCGCCGGAGATCACGCCGGAGCCGATGCCGGTGGCCACCTTGACGAAGATGAGATGGTCCACATCCGGCCAGGCGGTCTCGCGTTCCCCGAGCGCCATGATGTTCACGTCGTTGTCGACCAGTACCGGAACGTGGAAATGCGCTTGTAGGGTGCCGCGCACGTCGAACCGGTCCCAACCGGGCATGATCGGCGGGTTGATCGGGCGGCCGCTGCTGTATTCGACCGGTCCGGGAAGGCCCACCCCGATGGCGAGCAGGTCATCCGCGGGCCGGCCGGACGCGCGCAAGAGGCTGTCACCGGCCTCGATGACCCAGTCGAGCACCGAGACGGGCCCGTCGGCGACGGCGATGGCGGCGCTGGTCTCGTGCAGCGGGCGCCCGGTCAGGTCGCTGACCGCGATCCGTATGTGCGAGGCACCGATATCCACGCCGAGCACGATTTTTGTGCCGGTGGCCAGCGCCACTTGCGAGGACGGCCGGCCACCGGTGGACGGTGCGTCCGTGCTGGGGCCGACGAGGCCGAGCTTGACGAGGGAATCGATGCGCAGGGCTATGGTCGAACGAGCGAGCCCGGTGAGAGCAGCCAGTTCGGTGCGTGTGCGGGAACGGCCGTCGCGAAGGATCTGAAACAGATCACTCGTGCCGGTGGAGCCGAGCGCATCTCCACGACTTATGTCGATCATTGGACAATCAAATCACATCGGTCGACTTATTTCTGTCGAACAGAATCGAATCATCGGGCGGCCGGCTCAGCGGCCGTAGTCGTAGGGTGGCGGGGCGGCGGCACGCTCGCGCTCGCGTTGGTGGTTGAGCAAATCGATCAGCTGGTCGGCGAATCCCACCAGGATCCTGATCTGGTCGTCGTCCCGGTCGATCCAGCGGCACTCCGGCACAGCGTTGCGCGGCACGAAGTTGTCGTGCTCCTCCCACACCAGCAGGGTGCGGTCGGCGCCGAGCACGTACTGCTGCCACCAGATCTGCCGCAGGTAGGAGCGGGGGATGCTGCGCCAGGGCTTGCTGGTGGTCTTGATCTCGGCGAGTTCGAAGACCCCGTTGCCCGCCAGGCCCAGGCCGTCGGGAGTGGCCAAGTGGCGGGGTTGACCCGCGGCATGGAACAGGTTGGTGCTCGGTTCGATGCCGTAGTTCGCCAGCACCCAGGCCGCGATCTCGGGTTCCCGGGCCCGACCGTGGTCGGTGTACGGGTTGCCGCCGAAACCGCTGCCGTTGATCTTCTCCCTCGCCGCGTTGTGCACGGATTTCTCGGTGGCGAGCTTGGCGACATCCGTGGCGGTGATGCCCTGGCTGCGAGCGCGCAGCCAGGCGACCCTGTCGGTGGAGTCGGCGACGATGCGCAGCAAGTGGGCGCTCACGGGCAGTGCGGCGGGCGCGGCCCGGACGGGCGGTGCGAGCATGTCGCCGGTCTCCTCGCCCAGGTCGAACAGGGCGAGCAAGTCATGGGGCACCTGCCCATTCTGCCGCACGCAGAGGCCGGATTTGTGCGGCCGGGCCGATGCCCGAGGGAACGGATGATGGGTTGGAAATCCCAAGCTGACTCGGACTGGGGGTGCGTACTTCCTAGGGAATACGGGCCGCCTTCCCTAGGCTTGTCCTCATAAAGGGGGACCGGCCGCCAATCCAAAAGGCCGAGAGCGAGTAGGCCCGATCGGCCTTTACACCAGCCACTCAACCGTGGACAGGTGGCCGATAACAGGCGGTCGTAGTGCACCACGATGTCATCGAGGCGCCCACCCACGCCCACTCGCGTCCATATCACCCGGGGCATCGTCCCGGGCCTCCTTCAGCGCGCCCCGCCGAGCGATTCGGCGCGCGCAATTCGTAGTACTGCCGCGCCTTCACCCGAGTGTGCGCGCATACACATTTCGACTGACCCATGAGGTAAAGAAAAATGACCACGATCCCTACCAAAGCCGCGACAATCTTCGGTTCCGTTCTTCTCGTCGGCGGCCTCGCCGTCGGAGGCGCTGCCGTGCCGGCGTTCGCCCACACTCCGGCCGTGAGCGCTGACTGCACGTCGCTGTCGATGAAATTCGAGAGTTACAACGTGATCGCCGCGAAGCCGGCCAGTGGCGGCAAACCGGCCGTTGCGGCCGACGCCACGCCGAATACGGTCACCGTCACCATCGACGGCGTCGCCTCGGCACCGGTGAAGTTCGGCAAGACCTATTCCTCGACGATCGCACTGGACGGCCAGAGGCCGCACACCTATTCGGTGGTTCTCGGCACGCACGACGGGTATGACCGCACCTTCGCCGACAAAACTGTCGCCTGCCCGACCCCGACGCCTTCAGTGCCGCCGGTGACGTCGACGCCGACGCCCACGCCTTCAGTGCCCCCGGTGACGTCGACGCCCACGCCCACGCCTTCTGTGCCGCCGGTGACGTCGACGCCCACGCCTTCTGTGCCGCCGGTGACGCCCACGCCCACGCCGATCGTGCCGTCGGTGAGCGAGACGCCCGCACCGATCGTGCCGCCGGCGAACGCCACGCCCACCCCGACGGCGACTGCCGTCACGCCGGCAGCCGTAACGGCGCCGGCGCCCACCCCCGCGGCGTCAACGCGTGAGCTTGCCGAAACAGGCGTCTCGACCTGGAGCGTTCCGGCCATTGCGGCGAGCGTCCTCGCGATGCTCCTTGGCGCCGGCCTGCTGCTGGCCCGCCGGTTCCGCCGCGCATAACCCGGCATAATCCCCAAGAACGCCCCGGACGAGGAATCGTCCGGGGCGTTCTGTCGTACTCGCGAGCACCTGCGGCCAGGCGGCCCGCTAACCGAGCGGGGGCCCGTCGGGTGCGGTCTGCGTGATGATGGCGCGAAGCAGGTGCATGGGCACCTTGGGCCTGCGGTTGTCATCGAGCAGTCCGTTGGTTTCCTGGAGGGTGTCGGTCAGTTGGGTATAACAGAACCCGGCCAGGAACGAACTGGAGTGGATTGCCGCCACGACGGCGTCCAGACGCTCGAGGAAATCGTCCGCGGTCTGGGCGCTCGAGTAGCCCCAGGCGTCACTGTCCGCATAGTGGGTGGCGAACGAGATGCCGCCGAATTCGGTGAGCATGACGGGCCGCTCACCGATCTCCTGGCCGGCGAGAAGGAGACGGCGCCCCGCGGGCCCGAGGTCGCTGAGAAGCCGGCGTTTTGCGTCGTCGTCGCTGTAACGCTCGCGGAGGGTGTCGCCGATCGATTCATAGTCGTGCACCGAGAGGATGTCGGAGTCGATGTGCTCCCATCCGTCGTTGGAGATCACCGGGCGGGACGGATCCAGCGTGCGGGTGAGCGCGACGAGTGCCCGCGCGTAATTCTGCTGCGCGGGGTCATGGGCGATGTGCTGCACGCCCCAGCTCTCGTTCAGCGGCACCCACGTCACGAGAGAGGGATGCGAGAGGTCCCGTTCCACGACTTCGGTCCACTCCGCCATCATCCGCCGCACGGCCGTGGCGCCGAATTCGAAGGCGCCGGGGGTCTCGCCCCAGACGAGGAGGCCGAGCCGGTCCGTCCAATAGAGGAAACGGGGGTCCTCGATCTTCTGGTGCACACGAGTCGCGTTGAAACCGAGTTCCTTGATGAGCTCGACGTCCCGGCGCAGGGCCTCCGGCGAGGGGCTGGCGAGATGCGACTGGGGCCAGTATCCCTGTTGCAGAACAGACCTCACATAGTAGGGCCGGTCGTTCAGAAGGAACCGGCCGCGAGCGATCGCCGCCGAGCGAAGGCCGAAATAGGAATGTACGACATCCACAGCCGTCCCCTGCGTGTCCGTTGAAGAACCGGTGCGTACCGTCAAAGTGGCATCGATCAGCCGTGGCGACTCTGGGGTCCACAGCAGCTCTTCGTAGGCTTGACCGTTCACCTGAGCCGGGAGCGCGATGGTGAAGACCTGGGTCGTCGCGGTGACGGCTACCGTCGCCTGGGTCAGGGGATCACCGTCGACACTCAGGCTGAGGCACACCGTCGTGCCGGCCGTGGGTCGTCGACTGACATCGATCCGAACACGAACCGTCGCATTCGGCAGGTCCGGTATCCAGTGCACGAGAGTGACGGCCAGGGGGTTCGTGGACTCGAGCCAGACCGGCTGCCAGATGCCGCTGGTGCGGTGATACCAGATTGAGTGCGGTTCGACGCGCCAATCCTGTTTGCCGCGCGGCTGAGTCACGTCGAGGGGATCATCCTCAGCCCTGACCACTATGGAGTGTTCGGCCACACCGGCCGCGACCGCGTCGGTGATGTCGAAGGAGAAGGGGGTGTGCCCACCCTCGTGCTGACCGAGAAACGTTCCGTCGACCCAAACGCTGGCGCGATAGTCGACCGCGCCGAAGTGCACGCGCAGACGCTGGCCCGTGAAGAAGCCGGCCCGCGCCAGGTCGTTGTCGTCGAAGGACCGCGAATACCAGGCCACCGGGTGGAACCCGGTGTCGTGAATGCCCGAGGCGGCGGACTCGAAGGGGAACGGAACCTGAATGGTTCGATCGAATCGCGCGTCGGCGAACCAACGGGCTGCCAAACCGATGTCGGCGTCGTCGAAGGCGAAGCCCCAGTCCCCGGACAGTTCGGTCCAAGCGGGGCGGACGAGCTGGGGGCGCGGGTAGCGCCCGTCCTGCTGGCTGGCGCGAAAGACGGCGGGCGCGAGATCGACGGTGCTACTCATGTCCTCCATCATGCACTGAATTTGCAGCGCTGTAAATCCGCAAATTGAATTGATGCCGTCGCAGCCGGGCCGGTCGGTTCAACCGTGGGGTACTGCTGGCGCGCTTTCCCGAATGACGAGGTCGAAATCCACCAGGCGATGGCGCCCCAGGCCGGTGTAGCCCATGATGCGCTCTTCCAGCATTTCGAGGGCGACGCGGGCCAGCGCGGGCATGTCCGGGGCGATCGTGGTGAGGCTCGGGAAGGTGACGGCCGCGAAGGAGATGTCGTCCCAGCCCACGACGGCCACGTCGTCGGGAATCCGGATGCCGCGTTCCTGGAGAGCGCGCAAGGCGCCGATCGCTGCGAGGTCGTCCCGGCACACCAGGCCGTCAAATCGCAGACCGCGATCCAGTGCTGCTCCGACGGCACGGGCGGCCTCTGCTGGAGCGATGGCCCGGGTGGGGATGAGCAGGGACATATCCAGGACCAGCCCCGATTCCTCGATCCCCTGCTGGTATCCGATGAGTCGCTGCGTGGACGTGGCGGATTGGCCGCTCTCCTCGTGACCCACGAAGGCAATTCGGGTCCGTCCGAGGGCGCTGAGGTGGCGCGTGGCCAGGTTGGCGGCGGCGACGTTGTCGATCATCACGTGGTCGACACCGATCGGCGCCGCGCCCTCGCCCAGCAGCACCATGGGTATGTCGCTGCGGCGCTGGGCCACTTCGGTGGACGTCATCATCGAGGGTTGGAAGAGCATGCCGTCGACGAGGCCGGCCTCACTCGACGAGAGGACGGCCCGCTCGCCGTCGATGGTGCCGGATGTCTCCTCGAGGAGCAGTCGGTAGCCGGCGCCCGTCGAGGCGGCTGCCGCTGAGACCAGACTCGCCAGCTCGGAGAAGTAGGCCAGGCGCACATCGGCGAACGCGAGTGCGATGAGGCCCGTGCGTCCCGTGGCCAGGCGTCGGCCGAGGGCGTTCGGCCGGTAGCCCAGATCATCAATGGCGCGTTGAACCCGCTCCCGCATCGCCGCGGAAACGTGGGGATGGTCGTGCACGACGTTCGACACTGTCTTCATCGACACGCCGGCGTGAACGGCGACGTCCTGGAGTCGCACTCCGGCCATTGCTGCTCCTTGAGTCGGCGCTGCGGGGGCGCGTGAGGGTTTCATCCATGACTCTAGCCTTCGTGCCCGTCTGCTTCGTGATGCGAAGGAAGCTTGACGGATGACTTTCTAGCGCTGTAAATTTATCCCGTCGCATCATCCGCTTTCTGAAGCCGTGCCGGAATGAACACATCACCCGGTCCGGCACCGGCCGGGCACCTGATCCGACTCATTCATCGCCGCGAGTCGGCGACTACTCAAAGGAGAGCACCATGAAGGAAGGATTCGCGCGTCGCGCGATTGCCGCAACCTTGGCGGTTGGAATGGGGGTTGCCCTCGCCGGTTGCAGCACTGGAGGCACGAGCGCCGGTGGTGGAGCCGTGTCCGGCGCGGACTACACCGGTCCCGACGTGACGATCAGCTTCTGGAATGGGTGGACGGGCGGCGCCGCCCCCGTTCTCGTACCGAAACTCGTCGAAGAGTTCAACTCTGAGCACCCGAACATCGTGGTCAAGAACGTTCCCATGGAGTGGGGGGACATCTCGAAGAAGATGCCGCTGGCCATCAAGGCGGGCAAGGGCCCCGACGTGGCCGTCGCCCACGGTGACGATGTCGCCACCTACGCGGCGCAGGGCCTCCTCCTTGAGGCCGACGCCATCATCGACGATCTCGGCTACTCCGCCGATGACTTCCCCGAGGGCCTGATGGACGCCGGCGCATACTCCGGCAGTCAGTACGGGATTCCCTGGAGCGTGACGCCGCTTGGCCTCTACGTCAACAACGATGTCCTGAAATCCGCCGGAATCGACCCCGCGACGGTACCCGCCGACAAGGACGGCTACATGGCCGCACTCGAGACACTGAAGGCAGCAGGCATCCAGGGCGAGTGGGTCGACGGCTACGTCTTCACCGGCACCTTCGAGTTCCAGTCCCTGCTCTGGCAGTTCGGTGGCGACCTGTACAACGACGATGTGACCAAGGCGACCTTCAACTCCGAGGCCGGCGTGCAGGCCCTCACTCACATGACCGACCTGATCGACCAGGGCTACAGCCCCGCGAATGTGGCCCAGGACGGCAACATCAAGGGCCTGCTCTCCGGGCAGACCGCTTACAACTGGAATGGCGTCTGGCAAACGACCAATGAGGCGTTCGACGCGCTGGACTGGACAGCGGCACCGGTTCCCCAGATCGGAACCGAGAAGGCCGTTTGGTCGAGCTCGACCCACTGGATGTTCCTGAACAACAAGGGCCAGGACGCCAACAAGACCTCCGCAGCAGCGACCTTCGTCAAGTGGATGAACGAGAACTCCAGCGGTTGGGCCGAAACCGGTGAGCTGCCCGCAGCAAATGACGTTCGTAACGACCCCGCCCTGATCGAGGCGTACCCCAACCTCGCGACCTTCATCGATGAGCTTCCCTACGCGCACTACGAGACCAGCGCGCCGGGCATCACCGCCGCGAACGCGCTCATCACCACCGCGCTCAACGAGGCGCTGACCGGCAAGAAATCACCCGCGGATGCTCTCGACGACGCGGCCAAGCAGGCCGACGCGATCCTGAAGCAGAACGAGGCGAAGTACGGTGACTAGTCTGGCACCCCTCCCCCCGACCGCCGTGGCGACCCCGATCCCTGCCCCTCGGCGCGCGAGCGCCGGGGGGTCGGGGACCCGCAGGCGAACCTGGACGGCCTATGCCTTCCTGGCTCCGTTCCTCGTTCTCTTCGCTACCTTCGTGGTCGGTCCCGCGGTCTTCGGAGTCTGGATCAGCGTCACCGACTGGAGCCCCTATAAGACCGAGCAGTCGTTCATCGGGCTGCAGAATTACATCGATCTCGTCACGCCGGGTTCGGTCTTCTTCGGCGATTTCTGGCAGAGCCTGGGTGCCACCGGGATCTTCACGGTGGCGAGCGTTCCCTTCCTGCTCGTGATCCCCCTCGGTGTGGCGCTGCTGCTCAACCAGAAAATTGCCGGCGGAACCGTGTTCCGGGCGATCTTCTTCGCACCGTTCGTTCTGGGTGTCGCGGTGATCGGAGTGATCTGGAAGTACATGCTCGACACGCAGTCGGGCATGATCAACCACCTCCTCGGCCTGATCGGTCTCCCCTCCGACATCCCCTGGACCGTCGACGTGCCGTGGGCGTGGGTCTCGCTGGTGGGCGTGACCGTCTGGTGGACTCTGGGGTTCAACGCCGTCATCCTGCTCGCCGGTCTCAAGGGCATCAACACCGACCTCTACGAAGCGGCCGCGCTCGACGGCGCGGGGGCGATCCGCAAGTTCTGGAACGTCACCCTGCCTGGACTGCGACCGGTGATGCTCTTCGTCAGCACCACCACGATCCTGGCGTCCGCGAACATGTTCGGGCAGTCCTACCTGCTCACCAAGGGTGGGCCGGCCAACCAGACCCGCACGGCGATCATGTACATCTCCGACCAGGGGCTCTCGCAGAACAACATGGCGGCAGCGGCGGCCATGAGCTACGTGCTCTTCGCCTTCCTGGCGATCATCAGCGTGATCAACTTCCGCCTTCAGCGGGACAAACCCTAAGGATCATCGATGACTACTCTCACTCCGCGACGGGTGTCGGGACCCGCACGCCTTCGGCGTGGTGCCCTCTACGCCGCGCTGATCGTCGTCGCCCTCACGATCATCCTGCCCCTCGTCTGGATCGTGATCACCTCATTCAAGACCGACACCGATGTCATCTCGAATCCGTATTCAATCCTTCCGAACCCGTTTTCAGTCGACGCGTACGGGACTCTGGCCAGCGGC
Source organism: Cryobacterium zongtaii (assembly GCF_002909375.1). Taxonomy (GTDB): domain Bacteria; phylum Actinomycetota; class Actinomycetes; order Actinomycetales; family Microbacteriaceae; genus Cryobacterium; species Cryobacterium zongtaii. The sequence goes on along the minus strand of NZ_PPXD01000015.1, from coordinate 31,713 downwards.
CAACAGCCGATCTTCCGCTGGCTGCTCAATAGCCTCGTCGCGGCCACGCTGCAGACCGTGATCGTGCTGGTGACCGCCTCGATGGGCGCCTACGCGCTCGCGCGGCTGGAATTCAAGGGAAAGAAGTTCATCTTCGGGCTCATCATCGGCACCCTCCTGGTGCCGCCGGTGATCTTCCTCATTCCCAATTACCTGATCGTGCAGAACCTCGGTTGGCTCGACACCCTGTGGGCGGTCTCCGTCCCCGGCGCGGCCGGTGCCTTCGGCATCTTCTTCCTGCGCCAGTTCTTCGTCGGGCTGCCGACCGAGATCGAGGAAGCCGCGCGTATCGACGGGGCCGGGGATATCAGGATCTTCCTCCAGATCGTGCTGCCGCTGGCCAAGCCCGCGCTGTCGACGCTGGCAATTCTGACCTTTCTCGGCAACTGGAATGACTTCCTGTGGCCCATCTACGTTCTGCTGAGCCCGGAGAACCTCACCCTGCAGCCCGGCCTGTCCCAATTGCAGGGCGCCTATTCCACTCACTTCAGTATCGTCATGGCCGGCGCGGTCATCGCTTCGGTCCCGGTGCTCGTGCTGTTCTCGCTGGCCCAGAAGCAAATCGTTGAAAGTGTCGCCAGCTCGGGCGTGAAGGGGTGAGTCTGCGGCGGGCCGGCGCCTCTGTCCTCGTGTGTGCGGCGGTGGCGTTCCTCGGCGGTTGTGGGCCGGCCGGGTCTCTGGATGCCGCCGCAACCGACGTGCCGGCAGCCTTCGCGATAGACCAGGATTTTCCCGACCCGGATGTGCTGCTGGTCGGTGACAGCTACTACGCGTACGCCACCAATTCGCTCACCGCAAATGTCCAATTCGCCACCTCCACCGATCTCCAGTCGTGGGAGGTGCAGGACGGCGACGTTTTCCCTGACCTCCCGGACTGGGCCGACACCGGGAGGACCTGGGCGCCAGAGGTGACCTCTGGTCCGGATGGCACCTTCCTGCTCTACTTCACCGCCGCCGACAGGGCCTCAGGCCTGCAGTGCATCGGCGTCGCCAGCGCCGCATCGGCCACCGGCCCGTTCGTGGCAACATCGACGGTGCCGTTGATCTGCCCGACCGGCGAGGGAGGCGCGATTGACGCCGGCGCATTCGTCGATGCGGACGGGAGTAGATGGCTGCTCTGGAAGAACGACGGCAACTGTTGCTCCCTGGATACCTGGCTGCAGCTGTCACCGCTCTCGCCCGACGGCCGCACACTGACCGGCGAACCGACCAGGCTCATCAAGCAGTCGGAGGAGTGGCACGGCACCGTGGTGGAGGCGCCGATCCTGATCCGTCATGACGACGAGTACGTGCTCTTCTACTCGGCGAACAGTTACGCCGATGACAGTTACGCCATGGGTTTCGCCACGGCGCCGACACTCCAGGGGCCCTACACGAACGGTGCCGAACCGCTCTTCAGTACGGAGAGTTCCGGCGACCGCTATCTCGGCCCTGGCGGTCAGGACGTGGTCTCCCCGGGCCCGGACCAGCCCGGTGGTGACCAGATCGTGTTGCACTCCTGGGATCCGGCCTACGTCTACCGGGGGATGAGCGTTCTGCAGCTTGACTGGGTCGACGGGCGCCCGACGGTGGTCCCACCGGCCTGACGCCGAGCCGGCGGATTCCAGATGGCATCCGCCGACTCAGCGCGATCGCTCGGCACGGACCTCAGCCGAGGTCCTTGACCACACCCTGCTTGATCAAGAGGCGCCTCTGCGCACGCTTGGCGACAGCCGAATCGTGGGTGACCACGATCAGGGTCAGCCCCTTCGCCCGCCACAGGCCCTCGAGCAAGTCCATGATCTCGTCACGGGTCTGCTCGTCGAGGTTCCCGGTGGGCTCATCGGCCAGCAGCACCGTGGGCTCCTTGACCAGGGCGCGGGCGATCGCGACGCGCTGCTGCTGGCCACCGGAGAGCTCCGCGGGCAGGTGGCTGCCGCGCTCGCCGAGCCCGACGGAGTCGAGCGCCGCCGCGGCCCGCGAGATGCGCTCCGCCGTGGGAACCCCGAGCGGCGCGAGCGCGGTCTCCACGTTCTCCTGCGCGGTCAGGGTGGGGATCAGGTTGAAACCCTGGAACACGAAGCCGATCTCGCGCGCCCGGATTTCCCCCAACGGCCCCTGGCCGAGCTTGGACAGATCCGCACTGCCCAACTCGATGGTGCCCTCGGTGGGCCGGTCGAGGGCGCCCAGCATTTGCAGCAGCGTGGACTTTCCGCCGCCGGTCGGCCCTTGGATGGCGACCATCTGTCCATCCGGAATGGACAGGGTGACCTTGTTCAGGGCCGTGACCGAGCGCTTGCCCTGGTCGTATTTCTTGGTGACATTGGTCAGTTCATACATGGGAGCTCACTTCTGGTGATGAATTCGACGGAGGGGGTCACGCGATGCTGCGCAGTGCCTCGGAGGGGCTCAGGCGCGAGGCGCGCCAGCCGCCGATCGCGCCGGCGAGCAGACCGCCGAGCACGGCGAGACCGACGGCGATGAGGATGACCGACAGGGTCACCGGCACCTGCAGAACGATGTCAGAGGTGGTGGCTTCCACCATGGCCTGACCGAATCCGCCGGCACTGCCGCCGGGGCCGCCCATGGCGGATGCCGGGTCGGCAGTGGCCGCGCCCGCGGTGAGCGTGGGGGCCGCGAGGTTGATCACCAGGATTCCGGCCAGGCCGACCGCGATGCCGCCGACGCCGCCGATCAGGCCCTGAACCAGGGATTCACCGGCCACCTGGCGTACGATCCGGCCGTTCGACCAGCCGATCGCCTTGAGGGTGCCGAACTCCCGGGTGCGCCGGGTGACGCCGGAGATCGTGAACAGGATGGCGATCAGGAACGCCGCCGCGAGCACGATGAGCGACAGCCAAAGGCCGAGGTTCTTCACCAGGTCGGCGGCGCTGGAGAGCGACCCTGACACGCTCGAGGCGAGGTCGGACTGGGTCTGCACCGTGGCCTCCGGCAGGGCGGTCTCGACGTCGGCCTGGATCTGCTCGATGTCGGTGGAGGACGCGGCCTGCACGTAGATGTCGGTGACCTGATCGGTCAGGCCGGACAGGGTCTGGGCGACGTCGAGCGGGATGTAGACGTTGGAGGCCGTGGCGGCATCCGCCGAGGAGGCCGTGACCAGGCCGACCACGGTGAAGTCGGTGTCCGCGATGGCGACGGTGTCGCCCACGACGAGTTCGGCGGTGGTGGCGTAGTCGGCGTCGAGGACGGCGACATTGGTGCCGGCGTCAGTGGTCTCCAGGCTGCGTCCATCCGTGAGGCTCACGGCCGAGAGGGGCCCGACGGCCTCAGCGGCCGGGTCCAGGCCCAGCACTGTGAAGGAATCGACGCTGAAGGAGCTGCCGCCGGCACCGTCGGGTCCACCGCTGGGCGGGGTTCCGCCGGCCGCGTCGTCCCCGGTCTGCGGTGTCCCGGCGGAGAAATCGGGCAGGGCGCCGTCGAAGGTGGTGTTGCTCAGCGACAGGGTCGCGGCGGCGGCGGAGACGTTGTCGATGCCGCCGACGGTGTCCAGCGCCGTGGCGTCGAACGCGGTGGTGCCCCGGTCGACGGAGAGCCTGGACTGGCTGACGGTGGTGGTCCCGTCGGCGGTGGCGCCGGCATCCGCGCCGAAGTCGAAGTTCGCCGGCCCGCCGGCGCCTGCTTCGCCCTCGGTGGGCGCGGCCGGGGTCTGGCTGACGGTGATGTCGGTGCCGACGCCGTAGACCGAGGCCAGCACGGTGGACTGTGCCAGCTGTACTCCGCTCGACACTGCGTTGACGATAATGACCAGGGCGATGGCGAGGGCCATGCCGATGGCGACGATGGCGGTCTGCTTGCGGCGACCCGCCAGCTCTCGTCGCAGATACGTGACAAACATCGATTCTCCAGTCCGGCGGCAGGGAGGTTCCCGCCGTTGCCTTCGAAGCTAAGGAGCCCGGTTATGGCTGCACTATGGCCTGCCTATGAATACGCCCAGAAGGCCGCAGGGTCCCGCTCTCTCAGGATCGTCGTGGGCGGCGCATAGCCGGTTCATAGGAAAGGCGGGGATACTTCGGAGCATGAGCACCCGAACCAACGAGCAGCCGACCCACGGACCACGCCTTCGCAAGGCCGACGGCTCCCCGATCCGGGTGCTCGTCGTCGACGACGAACCCACCCTCACCGACCTGCTCTCGATGGCCCTCCGCTACGAGGGCTGGGAGGTGCGCACGGCCGGGGAGGGCCGGGCCGCGCTCACCCTGGCGCGGGAGTTCCGGCCGGACGCCATCGTGCTCGACATCATGCTGCCCGACATCGATGGTCTGCAGGTGCTCCAGCGGCTGCGGGCGGATGGCTACCAAACGCCGGTGCTCTTTCTCACCGCCAAGGACTCGCTCGACGACCGCATCGCCGGTCTCACCGCCGGCGGCGACGACTACGTCACCAAGCCGTTCAGCCTGGAAGAGGTCGTCGCCAGGCTCCGCGGCCTCATCCGGCGCTCCACGATGGCCGTCTCCGACTCCAGCGACCCCCGCATCACGGTGGGCGACCTCACCCTCGACGAGGACAGCTACGAGGTGTTCCGCGCGGGCGAACAGATCGAGCTGACCGCGACCGAGTTCGAACTGCTGCGTTTCCTGATGCGCAACCCGCGCCGGGTGCTCAGCAAGGCCCAGATCCTCGACAGGGTCTGGAGTTACGACTTCGGCGGCAAGTCGTCGGTGGTGGAGATCTACATTTCCTATTTGCGCAAGAAGGTGGACGCCGGTCGCGAGCCGATGATCCATACCGTGCGCGGCGCCGGTTACATGCTGAAGATCGCCTGATGAAACCCGGAGCACCCGTCGGCGACACCCCCATCATCCCGACCCGCAGCGGCCGGGCCCCCTGGACCCTGCGCCGCCGACTGGTTGTGGCCGTGGTGGGCCTGCTTGCCCTTGTCAGCCTGGTCATCGGGGTGGTGAGCGTGGCCATCCTCAGCGCCAACCTGATGGACGGCCTCGACCAGCAGGTGGAGAGTGTGGCCGAACGCTCCAGCGTGGTCGTCGGCGGCGGACGGCCGACCGGCACCGACTTCAACGCCGGCACGCCCACGGCCAGCGAGGTCCTCAACGGGCCCTCTCAACCGCCGAGCACCCTCGCCCTGGTCTACGACGGCAGTGCCGTCACGGCGGGCTACACCGACGACACCGGCGCCGTCGTGGCTCTGAGCAACGACCAGATCACCCAATTGCTCACCGAACTCGACGCCGCGGTGCAGGAGGGGCGCACGTCGGTCCCGTTCAGTGTGGATCTCGGCGGCGACGTGGGCGAGTACCGGGTCCTCGCGCAGGCCGCGCGCACCGGCGCCCTCTACCTTGTCGGTCTGCCCGTGTCCTCGGTGACCGGCACCGCCACCCAATTGGCGCTCATCATCGCCGTCGTGTCGCTGGCCGGCCTCGTGCTGGCGGCGTTCCTCGCCACCGCGATAGTGCGTCTGGCCCTGCGTCCGCTGCAGCGGGTGACGGCCACGGCCACCCGGGTCTCCGAACTGCCACTGGACCGCGGCGAGGTGCTGCTCGTCGACAGGGTTCCGGCCGCGGACACCGACCCCCGCACCGAGGTCGGCCGGGTGGGCTCAGCGCTCAACCGGATGCTCGACCACGTCGACATCGCCCTGGAAACCCGGCAGGCCAGCGAGAACAAGGTGCGCCAGTTCGTGGCGGATGCCAGCCACGAACTGCGCACCCCGCTCGCGTCGATCCGCGGCTACTCCGAGCTCACCCGGCGCAGCGGCCAGGAACTGCCGCCGGACGCCATCCACGCTCTCGGGCGCATCGAGTCGGAGTCGGTGCGGATGACCGGTCTCGTCGAAGACCTGCTGCTGCTCGCCCGCCTGGACGAGGGTCGCGAGCTGGAACGGGAACCCGTGGACCTCACCATGCTGCTCGTCGACGTGGTCAGCGACGCCCACGCGGCCGGCCGGGACCACAGCTGGGACCTCGACCTGCCCGAAGAGCCTGTGCTGGCGGCCGGCGACGGTCCGCGCCTGCACCAGGTTTTCGCGAACCTGCTGGCCAACGCCCGCGTGCACACCGACGCGGGCACCCGGGTGCAGGTGGCGCTCGGCGTCGAGGGGCCAGACGCCGTGGTCACCGTGACCGACGACGGTCCCGGCATCCCGGAGAACCTGCAGGAGACCCTGTTCGAGAGGTTCGCCCGAGGCGACAGCTCCAGGTTCCGCGGTACCGGAGGCAGCACCGGTCTCGGCTTGGCCATCGTGCAGGCCGTGGTTCTGGCCCACGACGGCGAAGTCACGGTGGACAGTCGGCCGGGGCGCACCAGCTTCCGCGTGGCGCTGCCCCTGGCCTGACCTACCGTGCGCCGTCGGGGGAGTTCAGCCGTTTCAGCAGCAGGGCGAACTGCTGCAGGTCGGCTTCGGGCCACGAGGTCAGCCGGCCGTGCAGCAGGCTCTTGTCGCCTCCCGGCACGGCCGCCATCTTCTCCATCGCCAACGGGGTTGCCGCGAGGAACCTGGCGCGCCCGTCGGCCGGGTCCGCGGCCAGCTCGAGCAGGCCGAGGTCCTCGAGCAGCCGGGCCTGACGGCTGATCACACTGCGGTCCACCTCGAGCAACTCGGCCAGCGCGCTGGCGTGCGTGGGTCCGCAGCGTCGCAGGGTGCGCAGGATCTTGAGGCCGAACGGTTGCAGCGCCGGGTCGATGCGCAGGGCCGAATCGCGCAGGGCGCCGCGCACATAGGCCGCCAATTGCATCATCTGCTCCTCGACGTCGGCCAAGGCCTCGGCGGCCTCGGTCGCGGTGTCGGGGGACAGGGCGGCCGTGACGCCGGGCTCGGCGACCGGGGGAAGCTCGCCGTGGTCGGTCATGACCATCACACTAGCGACCGGTGCTCGGGTTTTCCGACGGGTCGGTGCCGGGCTGCACGCGGATCGAGCCGGTCGGGTGGGCCAGGCCCACCGGGGTGAGGCCGGCGGCGGCAGCGCCCACTTCGATCAGCATGTCCTCGGCCTCGAGTTCGCGCAGGTCGTTGTCCTCGAGGTTTTCGGGTGCCTTCTTCGTCGCCTGGGCCTTGGTCAGGGCGATGGCGGTCTGGGTACCGAGCGACGCGTTGGGCATCAGCGCGACCATCACCAGGGTGATCACGGCGAGCGGCACTCCGAGCAGGAAGACCGTGCCGACGCCGGTGCCGTAGGCCGACTCGACGACGACGCGGATGGCGTCAGGCAGGGTGTTGACGTGCGGGATGACGCCGGAGCCCAGCGTCTTCACCGCGATGGCCTGGTCGGCCGGCGCGAGGGTGCCGATGCCGTCCTTGATGTTCTGGGCCACGACGGTGCCGAGCACCGAGCCGAGAACCGAGACACCGATGGTGCCGCCGAGGCTGCGGAAGAACGTGACAGCGCTGGTGGCCACACCCAGGTTGGTGACGTCGATCGAGTTCTGAACGACCAGGACCAGGTTCTGCATGACCATGCCCAGGCCCGCGCCGAGCACGAACATGAAGATACCGACCAGGATCAGGTTGGTGTCGTACTGCAGGCTGCCGAGCAGCAGGAGCCCGGCGACGACGAGGACCGAACCAGAGACCATGACGGCCTTCCACTTGCCGGTGCGGCTGATCAGGGTGCCGAACAGCGTGGACGAGATGAGCAGGCCGCCCATCATCGGGATGGTGAGCAGGCCGGACTGGGTGGGCGTGGCCCCGCGGGCCAGCTGCATGTACTGGCTGAGGAAGACGGAGGTGCCGAACATCGACACGCCCACCGAGATGCTGGCGACGGTGGCGAGGGTGAAGGTGCGGTTCTTGAACAGCGTCAGCGGGATGATCGGCTCCGGCACCTTGAACTCGACGATCACGGCGGCGATGAGCAGCAGCGCGGCGGCGGCGACCATGACGAAGGAGGTGACGGATGCCCACTCGAAGTTGTTGCCGGCCAGGGTGACCCAGATCATCAGCAGCGAGACGCCGCCGGCGATCAGCACGGCACCGAGGTAGTCGATCTTCACCACGCGCTTGACCCGCGGGGGCAGGTGCAGGGTGCGCTGCAGGAGCACGATGGCCACGATGGCGACGGGCAGGGCGATGAAGAAGTTCCAGCGCCAGCCGAAGGCATCCGTCACCACGCCGCCGAGCAGCGGGCCGCCGACGGTGCCGAGGGCCATGACGCCGCCGAACAGGCCGGCGTACTTGCCGCGGTCCCGGGGGCTGATGATGTCGGCCATGATGATCTGGCTGAGCGCGGCGAGACCGCCGGCGCCGAGGCCCTGCAGCACGCGGAAGCCGATGAGGGTTCCGGTGTCCTGCGAGAAGCCGGCCAGTGCCGAGCCGATCACAAAGGTGGCCAGGGCCAGCTGGATGAGCAACTTGCGGTTGAAGAGGTCGGCGAACTTGCCCCAGATGGGCGTGGACACCGTGGTGGCGAGCAGGGTGGCGGTGATGACCCAGGTGTATGCGGACTGGTCACCCTTCAGGTCGGAGATGATGATCGGCAGCGAGGTGCTGACCACGGTTCCGGCGAGGATCGACACGAACATGCCCAGCAGCAGGCCGGACAGGGCCTCGAGGACCTGGCGCTTGGTCATGGAACCGTCGGCCGTGATGGGCCGGTTCGGGGGAGTGGTGGTGCGAGAACGGCGTGACATGAATCTCCAGCTAAATAATTGACAGATGTCAACTATAAATACATAGTGGACCTTTGTCAACTAGTTTGCGAAGCCGGGTGGGGTGCTGGCCCGATTTGCGCACCGCCAGGGGGATCCCGTATGGTGGGGAACAGCCAAAGACCGCCGGTTGTCGCTGCCCAGAAATGGAAAAGCGATCGAAGGTTCATTCACGTGAACGGCCCGCGCAGGTGTTCGAAGTTAGCCAGTCAAACTGGCCTCAGCTCCGGCGCTTGCGCTGGAGCTTTTTTCATGTCTGCGCCCCGGGCTACCGGCACATGAATATTTAGAGGAGCGCCATGGCGAACAAGGAAGCAACGGTCGCCGAGCTGCAGGAGAAATTCCAGAGCTCGACCGCCGTTCTGCTCACCGAGTACCGCGGACTCACTGTTGCGAAGCTCAAGGAGCTGCGCACGTCCATCAGTGAGGACGCCACGTACGCCGTGGTAAAGAACACGCTCACCAAGATCGCGGCCAACAACGCCGGCATCACGTCTTTCGACGAGGAGCTCGTTGGTCCGTCCGCTATCGCTTTCGTACACGGTGACCCTGTCGCCGTCGCGAAGAAGCTGCGTGCCTTTACCAAGGCAAACCCTCTCCTGGTTGTCAAGGGAGGTTACTTCGACGGTAACCCCCTGACCGCCGCAGAGGTAGGCAAGCTCGCCGACCTCGAGTCCCGTGAAGTTCTGCTCGGCAAGCTTGCCGGCGCCTTCAAGGCCTCGCTGTTCGGAGCCGCATATCTGTTCAACGCACCGCTGTCGAAGGCTGTTCGCACCATCGAAGCGCTGCGTGAAAAGCAGGAGTCCGCGAACTAGGCATCTGCCTGTACCGCGGTGAGTAACTAAGAAACTAATAGGAGAAAAATCATGGCAAAGCTTTCCACTGAAGAGCTGCTCGAGCAGTTCAAGGGCCTCACCCTCATCGAGCTCTCCGAGTTCGTCAAGGCATTCGAGGAGACCTTCGAGGTCACCGCGGCTGCACCCGTCGCCGTCGCCGGAGCCGCTGGCCCCGCCGCCGCTGCCGAAGAGGTCGAAGAGCAGAGCGCGTTCGACGTCATCCTCGACGCCGTTGGCGACAAGAAGATCCAGGTCATCAAGGTTGTGCGCGAGCTCACCAGCCTGGGCCTCGGCGAGGCCAAGGCCGTTGTCGATGGCGCGCCGAAGGCCGTCCTCGAGGGCGTTGCGAAGGAAGCTGCCGAGAAGGCAAAGGCTTCCCTCGAGGCCGCTGGCGCCACCGTCACCCTCAAGTAATCTCGCCCCGCAAGGGGTTAGTTGCTCGCACGGGCGTCGCATCCATTGGATGCGGCGCCCGCTGCCGTTAACCCGCGAACTGTGAGAAAAGCACCAAAACTCTCGAGTTTCTGGGGCTTTTCTCACGGGTCGCGGGCGATTCGGTCTGTATATGGTGGGGGGATGCCCGCAGCACTTCCTGACATCCTCGGGGACCTCGTGTCCGTCAACCACCGGCTCACCCGCGTCGCGGCCCGCGCAGCGCGCGGCACGGAATCGCCCGCTCTGTGGCGCACCCTCAGCGTGCTGCTCTCCAGCGGCCCGATCCGCCTGGGCGACCTGGCCGAGCGCAGCCGGGTCTCGCAGCCCACCGCCACCAAGCTGGTGGGCAGCCTCGTCGACCGAGGCTGGGTCGAACGCGCCGGCGACCCCGACGATGCCAGGGCCAGCCTCATCGCCAGCACCCCGGCGGGTGTCGCGGCTCTGATCGCCTGGCGGACCGAGCTGGTCGCCGCCCTGCTGCCCTACTTCGCCGACTTGCCCATCGACGATGTCGGCACCCTCGAACGCGCCGTCGCCATCCTGCGCGACAGGGTCGAGGTCGGCGAGCGGATGGCCGCACCGCACCGCGTAACGCCGCCGGACCGGATGGCGGCGGCGCCCCGCCCGGCCTCCGAGCCCCGGTGACCGCCCATTCAGCGTGTGCGGCCGGCCCGGTTAGTGCGAGCGGTGGTCCTGGACGGTCATGCGCGGGCCGCGGCGCGGGGCGCGGTAGCCGCTGCCCAGGATGAGGCGCACCACACGCTGGCGGTGTCCCGCGAAGGGATCGAGCAGTTCGAGCATGCCGTCGTCGTCGACGGGGGATCCGGTCAGGGCCCAGCCCACCTGGGCGGCCAGATGGTAGTCGCCCACGCTCACCGAATCGGGGTCACCGTGCGAGCGCTGAGTCACCTCCGCGGCGGTCCATCGGCCGACGCCGGGCAGGGACTGCAGCCGTCGTGAGGCCGTGACGGCGTCGACGGGCCGGTCGAGGGATGCCGCCACGGCCGCAACAGAAACGGCCGTGCGTGAGCGGCGCGGATCGACGCCGGCCCGGTGCCAGTCCCACGACGGCACCAGGCGCCATCGTTCCGGTCCGGGGGAGACCATCATCCCCGCTGGTGCGGGGCCCGGGGCCGCCTCGCCGTGCTGGCGGATGAGCCGGTACCAGGCCCGGTGGGCCTCGAGAGTGGTGACCTTCTGTTCGATGATTGCCGGGATCAACGCCTCGAAGACCAGCCCGGAGCTGCCCAGCCAGACGCCGGGGTTACGGCGGCGGACCTCGGCAAGAACACCGTGGCCGCCGAGGTCGAGTCCGGTCCAGTCGTCGCCGTCGCCCAGCAGGGCGGGTACCTGGGCGATGCACCACTCGGCGCCCGGTCCCCAGGCCTTGGCGTCGACGCCGCCGTCGGCGGCCTGCCGAAGCAACAGGGTCGCCGGTCCGAGCGGGGTGCGTTGGGTGCGCCAGAGCCCGGCGGCATCGGCGCGGGCGGTGGGGTCGCCGCGACCGCGACTGTGCGGGGCCATGGTGGCCGCCAGGTCGAACGGGCGCCGGGGTGCGTACCGGGTGGATGCCCGGGGGGTGGCATCCCGGTCCGTGCCGGCGGTGGCGTCGTCTGAAGGGTCGGAAATCATCCCCTCGAGGCTAACCCGCGCCGCTGACGGTCTGGGGCGACCACCCCAACTGTTGCGCACGGGCAACAGTTGCGGAGCCGGGTCACCGGGGTGCGCTGGTGCTGGAGCGCATGACCAGGTTGGTCGGCGCCCTGGTGAGACCGGGTGTGACCGGCGCCGACGGCTGCTCGAGCGCACCCAGCAGGGACTCAACGGCCATCCTGGCCTGGTTGCGCGGGTGCTGTTCGATGGTGGTGAGCCGGAACATCTCGGCATACGGATGGCCGTCGATGCCGATCACCGAGAGCTCGGACGGGATCAGGATGCCGAGCTCCCTGGCCGCGACGATGAGGCCGAACGCGATCTCGTCGCTCGCCGCGAAGACCGCCGTCGGCCGCCGGTGCGGATTACCGAACAGCGCCAGACCGGTCTCGTACCCCCCGGGAACCGTGAAGGCGCAGGGGGCGAAGCGGCCATCCCTGGACAGGCCGGCGGCGTGCATGGCCGTGTTGAAACCGGTGAGCCGTTTGGTGTGCACGGCAAAGTCCATCTGGTCCACCTGATCACCGCCGACATGACGGATGTCGGTGTGCCCGAGGCTGATCAGGTGTTCGGTGGCCAGGCGCGCGGCCGCGATGTCGTCGATCGCGATGGTATGCACGCCGGGGATCTCACCGCCGATGCCCACCAGAGGACGGCCCAGCCGGTGCAGGAGCTCCACCTCGGCATCGCTGAGCTCGACGCCCACGGAGATGACACCGTCGAACCGCTTGCGGGCGAGGAAGAAATCGAAGACCCGCTCCCGTTCGGCCGAATGTGCGGGGAGGTTGTAGAGCGTCATGTCGTAGCCCTCGGCGAGCAGGGACTGCTCGAGGCTCTCCAGGATCTCGGAGAAAAACCAGCGGCTGATGAACGGAATGATCACGCCGATGCTCTTTGTCCGGCCGGTCACCAGGCTGGCCGCATTGGGCGAGGCGACGTAGCCGATCAGGGCGGCGGCGTCGACCACCTTCTGACGCGTTTCGTCCGACACGTAGCCCCGGCCGCTGAGCGCCCGGGAGGCCGTGGCCTTGGCGACGCCGGCCATGCGTGCTACATCCGCGATCGCGCTCATGCCAGCCTCCCCGTCGTTGGAACCGCTCTGGCCACCATATCTCCTCGGCGGCCGGGCTGGAATCGGTTCCAGAAATTCGACACCGAAGTGTGACCGGTTTGAAGCGTCGCTGGCATGAGAGCGCGATCTTTGTCAATCTGTAACCATATTGGGCTTGTGTCGAACGAATCTGTGCCGTACTTTGTGGTGTGGAACCGGTTCCTTGTGCAACCGTTTCCAGCACGACGAGCAGTTCCTGCAGCACCTTGGTGTTTGTCCGGGGGATCCCGGCGCACCGCAACCACTCAACGAGGAGGAAGAATGCGGTCATTCCACCGCCGAATCACAGCACCCATCGCCATGGTCGCGATTGCCGGGCTGACATTGGCCGGCTGTTCCGGTGGTCCCGGCAGCACGAGCGCCGAAGCCGGAGCCGAGGGTGACGGTGTCGTCACCGTCTACGGCACCATCGCTGACACCGAGGCCGAGCTTCTCGAAGAGTCCTGGAAGGCTTGGGAAGAAGAGAACGACATCGACATCCAGTACGAGGCGTCGAAGGAATTCGAAGCTCAGATTGCCATTCGTGCTCAGGGTGGCAGCGCTCCAGACCTCGCGATCTTCCCGCAGCCCGGCCTGATGGCCGACCTCGCCAGTCGCGACTTCCTCAAGCCGGCCCCCTCGTCCGTTGAAGACAACGTCGACGAGTTCTGGTCCTCCGACTGGAAGGCATACGGCACCGTCGGCGACACGTTCTACGGCGCTCCGCTGATGGCCAGCGTCAAGGGCTTCGTCTGGTATTCCCCGGCCAAGTTCACCGAGTGGGGTGTCGAAGTTCCCGAGACCTGGGACGAGCTCCTCGCCGTGACGAAGACCATCCAGGAGAAGACCGGCACCGCCCCGTGGTGCGCCGGATTCGGCTCTGGTGACGCAACCGGTTGGCCGGGCACGGACTGGGTCGAGGACCTCGTTCTGCGTGAGGCCGGCGCTGAGACCTACGACAAGTGGGTTGCCAACGAGATTCCGTTCACGGACCCGGCGATTGCATCCGCATTCGACTCCGTCGGCGAGATCCTGCTGAACCCGTCCTACGTCAACGCCACCTTCGGCGATGTGAGCTCGATCAACAGCATCGCGTTCGGTGACGTAGCCACGCCGCTCGCCGAGGGCACCTGCGCCCTGCACCACCAGGCATCCTTCTTCGACGGCTTCATCACGGATGCCGGCGGCGAGGTCGGTCCCGACGGTGACGTGTGGGCCTTCATCACCCCGGCCCAGGAGGCCGGTAGCCAGGCTGTCACCGGTGGTGGCGAGATTGTCGGAGCGTTCTCGGACGACGCAGACACCCAGGCCGTGCAGACGTACCTCTCCAGCGATGACTGGGCGAACAGCCGCGTCAGCCTCGGCGGGGTCATCAGCGCCAACTCGGGTCTCGACCCGGCCAACGCGCAGAGCCCGATCCTGCAGGAAGCCATCAAGATCCTTCAGGACTCGGAAACCACTTTCCGCTTTGACGCCTCCGACCTGATGCCCGGCTCCGTTGGCGCCGGCACCTTCTGGAAGGGAATGGTCAACTGGATCAATGGAGCCCCGACGGGTGAGGTGCTCACGAGCATCGAAGCCGGCTGGCCCTCCAACTAGTCTGGTTCGACAACCGGCTCGTCTAACAGCCCAACCGTGCGGGTCGTCCTCTGAGGAGGGCGACCCGCACCCCCTACTGGTGTATCGGGGCGGTTGTATTCCGCCCCACCAGCAAAACACTGTGAGTCCGCAGTCGTACTCGAGAGGTTTCACATGTCGGCATTCCTTGCCTGGCTGGCTGACTTGCCGCCCCTGGTTCAAGTCCCCATCATCATTCTCGCGTTCGTGGCCCTGGTGGCCGCGATCCTGTTCTTCGTCGAAATAGCCCCGCGAACGGGCACCGTTTACACCGTCATCCGTCTCGCCGTCTGCATCGCCGCACCCCTGCTGATCCTGGTCGCTGCCGGATCGTACTGGTGGGCCATCGCCGCGGCCGCCGTCCTCGGTGGGGTCTTCTTCATCGTCGACTACCGCTCGCGCTCCGGCGCCGGCTACCTCTTCCAACTCTTCGGCTTTCTCGCGCCGGCCATCCTGCTCCTGATCGTCGGCCTCGTCATTCCGACCATCCAGACCACGGTGCAGGCGTTCATGAACTCGCGGGGAACCGAGTTCATCGGCTTCGACAACTTCATCTGGGTGTTCACGCAGCCCGAGGCCATCCGCACCGTACTCAACACGATCGTCTGGGTGCTCATCACCCCGCTCGTATCGACGATCGCCGGCCTGGCCTACGCGGTCTTCATCGACAAGAGCCGCGGTGAGAAGTACTTCAAGATCATGGTCTTCATGCCTATGGCCATCTCCTTCGTCGGGGCGTCCATCATCTGGCGCTTCATCTACACGGCGCGTCCGGCCGACCAGAATCAGATCGGCCTGCTCAACCAGATCGTGGTGTGGCTCGGCGGCAACCCCGTCGACTTCCTCGCCGTCGCACCCTGGAACACGGTCTTCCTGATCGTCGTGCTGATCTGGGTACAAACCGGATTCGCCATGGTGGTGCTCTCCGCGGCCATCAAGGGTGTGCCGGCCGAGCAGCTGGAGGCCGCTGAACTCGACGGCACCAACGCGTGGCAGAAGTTCACCAACGTCACGGTTCCCGGCATCCGCAGCGCCCTCATCGTTGTCCTGACGACGATCTCCATCGCCTCCCTCAAGGTCTTCGACATCGTCCGGACCATGACGGCAGGCTCCAACGACACGAGCGTCATCGCGAACGAGATGTACACGCAGTTCAAGAACTTCGAGCAGGGCCGGTCCGCCGCCTTCGCCGTGATCCTGTTCCTGCTCGTCCTTCCGATCGTCGTCTACAACGCCCGCCAGATTCAGAAGCAGAGGGAAATCCGATGAGCGCGATTCTTCCGGTGGAGCTCCCCGTCGACAAGAACACCAAAAACCAGCTCCGCCGCGGCGAACGCCGCGGGGAGTTCACCGCGGCCAAGCGCACCAAGAAGCGGTTGACCAGCCGGGGCGCCACGATCGCGGCACTCGTGATCGCCGTGCTCTGGACGGTGCCCACCTTCGGTCTCTTCGTCTCCTCGTTCCGCCCGGCCCAGGAGGTGCGCACCACCGGATGGTGGACGCTCTTCTCGAACTGGGGCCTCACCCTGGACAACTACAGCGAGGTGCTCCAGGCCGGTAACAGCCAGCTGAATCTGGCCGGCGCGTTCATCAACTCGATCGCGATCACCCTGCCGGCCACGCTGCTGCCCCTGATCATCGCCAGCCTCGCGGCCTACGCGTTCGCGTGGATCAACTTCCGTGGCAAGAACGTGCTGTTCATCGCGGTTTTCGCGCTGCAGATCGTTCCGCTGCAGATGGCCCTGGTGCCGCTTCTGCAGTTCTTCTCACGGGGTGAGATCTTCGGCTTCCCGGTGGTCTCCTCGATCAGTGACGCCGGCGGCTATTCGCAGGTGTGGATCGCACACACGATGTTCGCTCTGCCGCTGGCCATCTATCTGCTGCACAACTTCGTGTCTGAGATCCCCGCCGACGTCATCGAGGCGGCGCGGGTCGACGGCGCCGGTCACGGGCAGATCTTCTTCCGGATCGTGCTGCCGCTGACCATGCCCGCGATCGCGTCCTTCGCCATCTTCCAGTTCCTCTGGGTCTGGAACGACTTGCTCGTGGCGCTGATCTTCGCGGATGGCGCGGTGGCACCGATGACCAAGCTGCTGGCCGAGATCACCGGTAGCCGGGGCCAGGACTGGCACCTGCTCACAGCGGGCGCGTTCATCTCGATCCTGGTTCCGCTGATCGTCTTCTTCAGCCTGCAGCGCTACTTCGTGCGCGGCCTGTTGGCCGGTTCCACGAAGGGCTAGCTTCCCCACCTGGCCGGGCCGGCACTGGACTCGGCTGCGACGGACCGGTCCCGGATTTCCGGGGCCGGTCCGCTGTCTTAGAGTGAGTCCATGAGCGGATCGCACGGCACGGGCGGACGTCCCCCTGAAGAGTTTCGTGGCCGCCGCAACCGCGTCAGCGGTGACGACCCGGCCGCCCAGAAGGCGCAGAACGCCGAAGCGCCCGAGATTCCCAACCTGTTCGGCCGCATCAGGGCCCTGTTCGCCCCGCACGCCCGGAAGCTCACCGTCACCGTCATCCTGGTGCTAATCTCTGCGGCACTGTCGGTGCTTCCGCCGCTGCTGATCCAGCGCGCGTTCGACGAGGGTCTGTTCCCGCCCTCCGGCGGCCCGGACCTGCAGCGGCTGACCGTGCTGGTGGCGCTGATGATTGCGGCCTATCTCACCACCGCGCTGCTGGGTGTCTGGCAGACCTGGCTCACCGCAACCGTGGGCAACTCGGTGATGGGTGAACTGCGGGTGCGGCTGTTCACCCACCTGCAGGCGATGGAGCTGAGCTTCTTCACCCGCACCAAGACCGGCGTGATCCAGTCCAGGCTGCAGAACGATGTCGGCGGGGTGGCGAGCGTGCTCACCAACACCGTCTCCAGTGTGCTCGGCAACGCCGTCACGGTGATCGCCGCGTTCGTGGCAATGCTGCTGCTCAACTGGCAGCTGACGATCGTGGCCGTGATCCTGATGCCGATTCTGGTCTTCGCACAGCGCCGGGTGGGCCGGGTCCGGGCCCGCATCGCGGGCAAGACCCAGGAGTCCCTCTCCGACATGACCGCGATCACCCAGGAGACCCTGAGCGTGTCCGGCATCCTGCTGTCCAAGAGCTTCACCCGGCAAAAGGCCGAGATCGCCCGGTACGCGCACGAGAACGACAACCAGGTGCACCTGCAGGTCAGCCAGCAGATGAGCGGCCAGTGGTTCTTCGCCATGGTCAGCATCTTCTTGTCCAGCATCCCGGCCATCGTCTACCTGGTCGCCGGCCTCCTCCTCACGAACGGCGCCACCGACATCACCGCGGGCACCGTCGTGGCCTTCACCACGGTGCAGGCGCGGCTGCTCTTCCCTTTGCTGGGGCTGATGCGGGTGGCCCTGGACCTGCAGACCTCCAGCGCACTCTTCGCGCGCATCTTCCAATACCTCGACCTCACCCCCGCCATCAGCGACGCTCCCGGAGCCCGCCCGGTGCCCGCAGTCACCGGCCGGGTGCAGTTCGACACCGTCACCTTCGCCTACCCGGATGCCGACGCCGACGCCCGGCCGACCCTCGACGCGGTCTCGTTCACGATCGAACCCGGCGCGTTCGCCGCCTTCGTCGGGCCCAGCGGCGCGGGCAAGACCACGGTGTCGTACCTGATCCCGCGCTTCTACGAGGCGACGGGCGGCCGGGTGCTGTTCTCCGGGGTCGACGTGCGTGACCTCGAGCAGGAGTCGCTGGTCTCCCACATCGGCATCGTCAGCCAGGAAACCTACCTCTTCCACGCGACCATCGCCGAGAACCTCCGGTACGCCAAACCCGAGGCCACGGATGCCGAGCTCGAGATCGCCGCGCGGGCCGCGAACATCCACAACACCATCGCGTCTTTCCCGGACGGCTATGACACCGTGGTCGGCGAGCGGGGCTACCGGCTCTCCGGCGGCGAGAAGCAGCGGGTGGCCATCGCCCGGGTGCTGCTGAAGGACCCTGAGGTGCTGATCCTCGACGAGGCGACCAGCGCCCTGGACGCGATCTCCGAGCGGGTGGTGCAGGCCGCCCTCGATACCGCTTCCCGCGGGCGCACGACCATCGCCATCGCCCACCGCTTGTCGACGATTGTGACCGCCGATGTGATCTTCGTCATCGACCACGGTCGCGTCGTCGAGGCAGGCACCCACCAGGAGTTGCTTGCCGAGGGCGGCACCTACGCATCCCTCTACGCAGAGCAGACCCCCGTGCAGGCTCGCGAACTGTGAGATAAGCCCCGAAAACCTCGAGTTTCTGGTGCTGAGGTCACGGCTCGCGGTCGGCGAGCATGGACTCCATGAGGGTGATCTCGGCCTCCTGGGAGATGATCACCGAGTTCGCAAAACCGAGCACCGAGGTGTTGTTGGCACGATCTTGCACCGACTCGGCCATTTCGACGGCGCCCAAGTGGTGGGCGATCATCAGGGTGAGAAATCGGCGCTCGGCGTCGACTCCCGTCGATGCGGTGAGGTCGGCGATCTCCTCGTCGGTGGCGAGCCCGGGCATCGGGGCGCCCGGGGTGTGGGTTCCCTCGGGGTGCGCGTGAGAGGTGTCCGAACGGCCGGGCCGGGTCATCCAGGTCATCGAGGGTTCGGGGCCGGCCTGGGACAGGTCCCACTCGGTTAGCCAGCCGTAGAGCTGGCCGGCCTGCTGCGCCTGGGTAGTGGCGATGTCGTAGCCGAGCAGGCGCACATCCGCCGCCTCGGTGCGGTCGCGGATGATCATGGCCAGTTCGACCCCCTGCAGGTGGTGCACCTGCATGTCGCGCGCAAAACCGGCCTCGGCGCTGGTCGATGTGGGCGTGGGATTGTCGATGGTGCTCAGCCGGCCGACGGAGAAGCCGACCAGGCCGATCGCGACGGCCGCAATCGCGGCCGTGACGACCAGCGCGGCACGCCGGGCCGAGCTACGCCTTTCCGGGGGCATCGTAGGCGCCGGTGCAGAGCGCGCCGGGTTCGGGAACGTTGTTGCTCTTCCAGTGCTCTTCGAAGAACGCGGCGATGCGCTCATCGTCGGCCGAGTCGACCTGCAGTTGCACGTTCCAGCCGCTCACCACGATGGGGGCGGGCAGGCCGTCGAACGGCGAGAGGATCACGTAGGTAGACGGGAGCGCCTGCTTGAGCGTGGCCAGCTCGTCATCGGAGATGGCGGGGTCGTAGGTCACCCAGAGGGCACCGTGCTCGAGGGAGTGCACGGCGTTCTCGTTCGGCACTGGTTCGGTGTAGACGCCGCAGTTCAGCCAAGTTGGATTGTGGTCGCCGCCGGCGGGCGGGGTCTGCGGGTACGAGACGGGGGTCTCCACGTGCAACGAGGCGTTCTCGAACGTTTCCACACCGTCGATGTCGGCACCGTCGCCACCGGCGGAGTAGCTCGCGCTCTGCGGGGTGAGCACGATCGAGGTGATCAGCAGGCCGATGACCGCGACGGCCACGGTGATCCCGCTGATCAGGCCGATGCGCCGGTTGCGGGCGCTGCGTTTTTGATCGCGGTGGTACTGCTCGAGCTTCTGGGCGCGCTGCGCCGCCCGTTGCTGCTTGACGCCGGGCTTGGGCGACGAAGATCCGGATGTGCCGGTGGGCGGGGCAGGGGTCACGAGGGGCCTCTTTCGTTTGCTGTGCACTTATTCGAACGCATGCACCGGTGCGTGGGCTTCCTCGGTTTGTGATCTCACAGATGCTTCACAGGCTGGCCGCGCCTCCCGGGCGGCGACTAGAGTGAAGGAGTGATCACCCTGACGTCGTGTCCCTGTTGCTGCTTTCGCTAGCCGACCCGCACACTCACACTCTCGGTACCAGGACCGCCCACCCAGGCCAGCGGCCACGCCTGCATCGTCCCGCGACACGTCGATCGACGTAAGGATCCCATCATGAAAATCGCTGACACCATTCTCGACCTCATCGGCAACACGCCGCTGGTCAAGCTGCACAAGGTCACGGAGGGCGTGTCCGCCACCGTGCTGGTCAAGCTCGAATACCTCAACCCCGGCGGGTCCGCGAAGGACCGCATCGCGACCCGCATCATCGACGCCGCCGAGCGTGACGGGCAACTGCTGCCGGGCGGCACCATCGTCGAGCCGACCTCCGGTAACACCGGCGTCGGCCTGGCCCTGGTGGCCCAGCAACGCGGCTACAAGTGCGTATTCGTGCTGCCGGACAAGGTGGGCGAGGACAAGCGCAATGTTCTCACCGCCTACGGCGCCGAGATCGTCGTGACACCGACATCCGTCGCCCCCGACGACCCCGAGTCTTACTACAGCGTGTCGGACCGCCTCGCCCGCGAGATCCCCGGCGCCTTCAAGCCCAACCAATACGCCAACCCGAACGGCCCGCTCAGCCACTACGAGTCCACCGGCCCGGAGATCTGGCGCGACACCGACGGAACGGTCACCCACTTCGTCGCCGGCGTCGGCACCGGCGGCACCATCACCGGAACCGGCCGCTACCTGCGGGAGGTGTCGAACGACGCCGTGCGCATCATCGGCGCCGACCCCGAGGGGTCGGTCTACTCCGGCGGCACCGGTCGGCCCTACCTCGTCGAGGGCGTCGGCGAGGACTTCTGGCCTGGCGCGTACGACCCGGCCGTTCCGCACGAGATCATCGCGGTCTCCGACGCCGACTCCTTCGCCATGACCCGCCGTCTCGCCCTCGAAGAGGGCATCCTGGTCGGCGGCTCCAGCGGCATGGCGGTCGTCGCGGCGCTGCGGGCCGCGAAGGACCTGCCCGCCGACGCCGTCGTGGTCGTGCTGCTGCCGGACGGCGGCCGCGGCTACCTGGGCAAGATCTTCAACGACGGCTGGATGCGGAGTTACGGCTTCTCGAATGCGCCCGCCGGTCACACCGTCGCCGACCTGCTGCACTCCAAGACCGGCACCCTTCCGGCGTTCGTCTATGTGCACCCGAACGACACCGTGCGCGACGCCATCGAGACCATGACCTCGGCGAGCGTGTCACAGCTGCTCGTACTGACGGCCAAGCCGCCCGTCGTGATGGGCGAGGTTGTCGGTGCGCTCGACGAGCGCAGCCTGATGGGCCGGGTGTTCTCCGGCGAAGCCCAGCTCACCGACAAGGTCGGCTCGATCGTGGGCGACGCCCTGCCACTGATCGGCGTGAACGAGCCCGTCGGTTCGGCGCGCGCCGCGTTCGCCGAACACGATGCGCTGCTCGTCACCGACGGCGGCAAGCCGCTCGGCGTGATCACCCGGCACGACCTCCTCACCTACCTCAGCGTCTGAAAGCGATAACACCATGAGCCAGTCCGAGAACCAGAAGTTCAACACCATCGCCATCCACGCCGGTCAGGAATTCGACCCGACCACGGGCGCCGTCATCCCGCCGATCTACCAGACCTCCACCTACGTGCAGGACGGCATCGGGGGACTGCGCGGCGGCTACGAGTACAGCCGCGGCGGCAACCCCACCCGCACGTCACTGGAAACCATGCTCGCCGCACTCGAAGGCGGCCGGCACGGGCTGTCGTTCGCCAGCGGCCTCGCCGCCGAGGACAGCCTGCTGCGCGCGGTCCTCGTTCCGGGTGATCACGTGGTGCTCGGCAACGACGTCTACGGCGGCACGCACCGGCTGATCAACCGAGTGCACGGCGCCTGGGGTGTGCGCAACACGACGGTGGAGATGAGCGACCTGGCCGCTGTCGAGGCCGCGATCCTCCCCGGCGAAACGAAGATCCTCTGGGTGGAGACGCCGAGCAACCCGCTGATGAAGATCAGCGACATCGCCGGCCTCGTCGAGATCGGCCACCGGCACGGCGTGCTCGTGGTCGTGGACAACACCTTCGCGTCCCCCGCCCTGCAGCAGCCCCTCGCCCTCGGCGCCGACGTCGTCGTGCACTCCACCACCAAGTACCTCGGCGGACACTCCGACGTCATCGGCGGCGGCCTGGTCATCAACGATGACGAGCTCGCCGAGAAGGTCAAGTTCATCCAGTTCGCGGCCGGCCCGGTGTCCGCGCCGCTGGACGCCTGGCTCACCGTGCGCGGCATCAAGACCCTCGCGGTGCGGATGGACCGGCACAGCAGCAACGCACTCACCATCGCCCGGTACCTCCAGACCCACCCCGCCATCGAGAAGGTCTACTACCCGGGCCTGGAAAGCCACCCCGGCCACGAGCTGGCCAAGGCCCAGATGAGTGCCTTCGGCGGCATGCTCTCCCTGGCGTTCCGCGGCGGCGAAACCGCGGCCCGGCGGTTCGCCGAGTCGATGCACCTGTTCCAGCTGGCCGAATCGCTCGGCGGCGTCGAATCGCTGGTGAACTACCCGTCCGAGATGACCCACGCCTCGGTGCGCGGCACCGAGCTCGAAGTGGCCACCAACATCGTGCGCCTGTCGGTGGGCATCGAAGACATCGACGACCTGCTGGCCGACCTCGCTCAGGCCCTGCCCAGCGCCTGAGGCCGGCGCCGGGTGGTGCTGTGGCAGCACGCGGTCACTCCGGGGTGGCGGGAAGTCGATGAACCATGTCAGTTCTGCCATTGGCGGGGCCGCGCGGATCGGGCACACTGGACCCAAGGGAGCGGTTTTGCTCCCAACCAGGTCTTTTCCCCTCCCCGTGACCGATCAGAGAGAACTCCTATGCCGGCTTCCGCCTCCAGCTTCGTCGACCTCAGCCACGAGATCAGCGCGGGGCTGGCGACCTACCCCGGACTGCCGGCGCCGGTGATCACACCGCACCTCACCAGGGCGGATTCGCGCAGCCGTTACGCGGAGGGCACCGAGTTCGCCATGGACACCATCACGATGATCGGCAACACCGGAACGTACCTCGACAGCCCGTTCCACCGGTACGAGGGCGGGGTCGACCTGGCCGGGCTGCCGCTCGAGGCTCTCGCCGACCTGCCCGCACACGTGTTCCGCTGCGAGCAGGCGTCGGAGCGAGGGATCCCGGCGGCTGTCTTCGACGGCCTGAACCTGGGTGGAACCGCCGTTCTGCTGCACACGGGGTGGGACCGCCATTTTGGCACGGCAGCTTACGCGAGCAGTGCGCCGTTCCTCACCGGGGACGGCGCCAGGGCGTTGGTGGCCGCCGGCGTGACCCTGGTGGGAATCGATTCCCTCAACATCGACGACACCGAGTCCGGCGGGGAGCGGCCGGCGCACTCACTTCTGCTGGCCGCGGGGATCCCTGTGGTCGAGCACCTCACCGGGCTCGGCGGGCTCCCCGACCGGGGAGCCCGATTCACCGCCGTGCCACCGCGGGTGCGGGACTTCGGCACCTTCCCGGTGCGGGCGTTCGCCCGGCTGCCCTGACCCTGCGACTGTTCCCCGTGCGGACACGTGCGCCCGGGGCGCCGGGAACAGTTGTCCGCACGGGGAACAGTTAGCCGCTATCGGACGCGGTGCACCACGCGGGTGAGTCCGGCCGGCACCAGGACGGTGCCGTCGACCGTGGCCTGGGTGAGCAACTCGGTTCCGGTGGCCGGCCAGGACTGGTCGGCATCCGTGTGGTTGATCACGAACAGGAACTCGTCGGTGTCGGTGGACCGGATGATGGTCTCGACGCCGTCGATGCCGCGGGCCGCCTCGAGGCCGGCGGTGTTGAGGACGTCCAGCAGCAGGGAGTCCAGGTCGGTTCCGGTCAGCTTGGTCGAGATGTACCAGGCCGACCCCGCACCGAACGCGTTGCGGGTGAGGGCCGGTCCGCCGGCGGCCGGGCCGTCCACGTACCGGGCCAGCACCTCAGCGGTGGAGACCTCGATGTCGTCGGTCCAGGCGGTTCCGGTGCGGGAATCGCTGAGGGTGACGGTCTCGTTCTCGTGCAGGGGCAGGAACTCCGGGATGGTCAGGCCGAGCACCTCCCGGAGCGCGCCGGGCGCGGCTCCAGGGTAGACGGTGTCGTTCTCGTCGACGATGCCGGAGAAGTAGGAGACGACCAGGTGGCCGCCGTCCCGCACGTAGCCGTTGAGGTTCTCCGAGGCCGCCGGACCGGCGAGGTAGAGGCTGGGCGCGATAACGAGGTCGTAGCCGGTGAGGTCGTCGCGCGGATGCGCGAAGTCCACCGACACGTTGCGGTTCCACAGCGCCGTGTAGAAGGCCTCGAGGCGTTCGCGGTGGCCCAGTTCGGCGCTCGGGCGCCATTCGAAGTCCTGTGCCCAGAACGACTCGGTGTCCCAGAGCAGCGCGACGCGAGCCTGCACGCGGGAGCCGCGCACGGCCTCGAGGGACCCGAGGGTTTCGCCCAGGGCGACGACCTCGCGCCAGACCCGGGTCTCGGCTCCGGCGTGCGGCAGCATCGCGGAGTGGAACTTCTCAACGCCGAACCTGGAGGCCCGGAACTGGAAGAACAGGATGCCGTCGGCGCCGCGGGCCAGGTGGGAGAGTGAGTTGCGGGCCATCTCGCCGGCACGCTTGGCGATGTTGCGGGGCTGCCAGTTGACGGCGCCGGTGGAGTGCTCCATCAGGATCCACGGGGCGCCGCCGGCCAGCGACCGGGACAGGTCGGCATCCATGGCCAGCAACACATGGTTGTCGGCGCGTTCGGCCACCAGGTAGTGGTCGTTGGCGACGATGTCCACCTCCCTGGCCCACTTCCAGTAGTCGGGGGAGAGGCAATTGGTGGCCATGAAGTTGGTGGTCACGGGGATGTCCGGGGTGAACCGGCGGATGACATCGCGCTCGTTGATGTAGCACTCGAGCAACGCGTCGGAGGTGAACCGGTGGAAGTCCAGGCGCTGCGCCTGGTTGCTCACCGAGGCCGACTGGCGGGGCGCGTCGATCTCGTCCCACTCGCCGTACACCTGTCCCCAGAAGGTGGTGCCCCACTTCTCATTGAGGGTGTCAAGGGTGCCGTAACGCTTCTGCAGCCAGACCCTGAAGGCGGCGACGGAGTGGTCGTCGTAGGAGTCGCTGATGGGCGCACCGTACTCGTTGTGCACGTGCCAGAGCACAAGGGCGGGGTGGTTCGCATACCGGCGGGCGAGCTGCTCGGTGATGGCCGCGGCGGCCCGGCGGTAGTCGGGGCTCGACGGGCTGACCATGCCGCGGGAACCGTTGCCCAGGGTGATGCCGTCCCGGGTGACCGGCCGGGAGTCCGGGTATTTCTTCCAGAACCAGGCCGGCGGGGCCGCGGTGGGCGTGGCGAGGTCGATGTCAATGCCGGCCTCGTGCAGCAGGCCGAAGATGTCGTCGAGCTTGCTGAAGTCGTATTCGCCCTCGCGTGGCTCCAGGATGCCCCAGGCGAAGATCGCGATGCTGACCAGGTTGATCCCGGCCTGCTTCATCAGCTTGATGTCTTCCAGCCAGGTCTCGCGGGGCCACTGCTCCGGGTTGTAGTCGCCACCGTAACGAAGCCCGGTCGTGCCCTTCAACCACCGGTCTGTCGCGGGCGCTCTGGCGGGGAATGGGGTGTGGATCGACATTGGTCTAAGGCTCCTTCAACTGTGTGCGCTCCCAGTTCTAGCACAGCCGATTGGCATAATCCAGATCAGGACCGCATGTTGACACGGCTAGAAATGTGTGAATTACTAGTACCGCTCCCAGTCAAGCCCGAGTTTTCTCGATACGACAGCTGGGCGCCACCACACAGCACCCAGCTTTCATCAAGGAGGACGAATGCGCACGTCAATTCGGGTAGGGGCAGTGGCCATGGCCACGGCCGCCGCACTGCTCATGTCAGGTTGTTCGGCAAACACGGGCGGGGGTGACGACGGCCCGGTCGAACTGAACTACTGGGCCTGGGCCCCGAACCTCGAAGAGGTCGTTGACATCTGGAACGCGGAGAACCCCGACATCCAGGTCACCGTGCAGAAGCAGGACGGCGGCGACCCCGCCATCACCAAACTGCTCACGGCCATCAAGGCCGGCAGCGGTGCGCCCGACCTGATCCAGGCCGAGTACCAGAAGATCCCCACCTTGGTCTCCTCCGACGCTCTCGCCGACCTGTCCGAATACGGCGCCGGCGACGTCCAGGATGCCTTTGCCGACGGCGTCTGGGACTCCGTCACGCTCGGATCCGACGCGATCTACGCGATCCCCCAGGACAGCGGACCGATGATGTTCTTCTACCGGGCCGACATCCTCGAGCAGCTCGGCCTGGCCGTGCCCACCACCTGGGACGAATACGCCGACGTCGCCCGCGCCGTGCACGCTGCTGACCCGGCCAAGTACCTGGGCACCTTCTCGTCCAATGACGCCGGCTGGTTCACGGGCATGGCCCAGCAGGCCGGTGCCTCCTGGTGGGGCATCGACGGTGAGGCCTGGAGCGTCGACATCGCCGAAACCCCCACCGAAACCGTTGCCGGTTACTGGGGCGGCCTCGTCGAAGAGGGCGTCATCGACAACAAGCCCATGTACACGCCCGAGTGGAACGCCGGCCTGAACAACGGCGAACAGGTGGGCTGGCTGAGCGCCGTCTGGGCACCCGGCGTGCTCGGCGGCAACGCTGCAGACACCGCCGGCCTCTGGAAGGCCGCGCCGATGCCGCAGTGGGATGTCGACGCGCCCGCGACGGGCAACTGGGGCGGATCGTCAACGGCCGTCACCACTCAGTCCGACCACCCGGAGGAGGCCGCCAAGTTCGCCACGTGGCTGAACACCGACGCCGAAGCCGTCCAGGCCCTGGTCACCACGGCCGGGATCTACCCCGCCGACGCCGAACAGGCCAAGGCCGCGCTGACCTCCCCGCCGGAGTTCTTCAGCAACCAGCCGGACTTCTACGAGGTCGCCGCGGAGGTGGCCGACACCGTGAGCCCGTTCACCTACGGACCGAACGTGAACGTGGCCTACAGCGCCTATAACGACGAGTTCGCGAAGGCGGCCGACGCCAAAACCCAGAGCGCTTTCCTCGATGCCGTCACTGCCATGCAGAAGATCACCACCGACGACATGAAGAAGAGCGGCTTCACGGTCGAATAGACGCGGTCGGGTACCGTCGCGTCTCGCCCCGGAGAGTCCGCCGGCCCACCGGCCGGCGGACTCCCTCCACCATCCATCACCACCCCAGATCGTGTCGATTGAGGACAACCCGTGACAGTGACAGAGGCCCCCGTGGCCACCCGGAGCAGCACCCCGACGGTTCGCCGGGGACGCGGCACCTTTCGTTCGAGGGTGCTCGTGCCCTACGCCATGCTGGCGCCCGGCATCATCCTGTTCGTGGCCTTCATGGCCGCGCCCATCGTCTACACGCTCTTCCTGAGCTTCCAGAAGACCAAGGTGTCCGGCCTCGGTCTCGGCTCCGGCGCTCGCAGCACGGTCTTCGCCGGCATCGACAACTACGTCACGACCCTCACGAACACCGAATTCGGCGCCAGCGTCGGACGAGTGCTGGTCTACGGCTTCATCCTGATCCCACTGATGCTGGGCCTCGCGCTGCTCTTCGCCCTGCTGCTGGATTCCCGCCGCACCCGCGCCGCCGGCTTCTCCCGCACCGCCATCTTCCTGCCGTACGCCGTTCCGGCCGTGATCAGCTCCCTGCTCTGGGGCTTCCTCTACCTCCCCGCCGTGAGCCCGTTCTACTTCGTCTTCGACAAGCTCGGCTGGGACGTGCCCTCGCTGCTCTCCTCCGGCGGGGTCACCTTCGCGATCGCCAACATCGCCCTCTGGGGCGGCGTGGGATTCAACATGATCGTGATGTACACCTCCCTCAAGTCGGTACCGTCCGACATCTACGAAGCCGCCAAACTGGACGGAGCCAGCGAGATCCAGATCGCGCTGCGAATCAAGGTCCCCATCATCGCCCCGGCGATCGTGATGACCGCGCTGTTCTCGATGGTCGCCACCCTGCAGGTGTTCGCCGAGCCCACCACGCTCCGCCCGCTCACCAACTCGCTGTCCACCAGTTGGTCGCCGCTGATGCTGGTCTACCGGGATGCGTTCACCCGCGACGACATCTACTCCGCCGCCGCCACCTCGATAGTCATCGCCCTGGTGACCTTCGCCTTCTCATTCCTGTTCCTGCGCGTCGTGCAGAAACGCGCCTTCGGCCAGGAGGACTGACCCATGACAACCACACTCACGCCCACCCGGCCCGACCGCGCCCAGCGTAAGGCCGAGCGGGCCTCGGCTCGCACCTTCCGACAGAAGGCCAGCCCGGTATCCACCGGCATCCTCATCATCGGTGCGATCTACTGCCTGTTCCCGGTCTTCTGGGTCCTGATGGCGTCGAGCAAGGACAGCTCCGAACTGTTCTCCACCTTCACGCTGATGCCGAGCACCCACCTGTGGGACAACATCGTGCAGCTCAGCCAGTACCGCGACGGCCTGTTCTGGCGCTGGGTGCTCAACACCGCGATCTACGCGGGCGTCGGCGCCCTGGCCTCCACCTGGATCTCGGCGATCTCCGGCTATGTGCTGGCCAAGTTCGAATTCCCCGGCAAGAAGGTCGTCTTCTCGATCCTTCTGATGGGAGTGCTGGTTCCCGGCGTCATCCTGGCCATCCCGCAGTACTTCCTGCTGGCCGAGGTGGGCCTGACCAACACCATGTGGTCGGTGCTGCTGCCCCAGATCATCAGCCCGTACGGCATCTACCTGGCCCGCATCTACGCCGCTGCCTCCGTGCCCACCGAGGTCATCGAGGCCTCCCGCACCGAGGGAGCCGGCGAGCTGTACATCTTCAACCGCATCGCCCTGCCGATGATGGGCCCGGGACTGGTGACGATCTTCCTGTTCCAGTTCGTGGCGGTCTGGAACAACTTCATGCTGCCCTACATCATGCTCGGCGACGACAAACTGTTCCCGGTGACCGTCGGCTTGAGCGGCCTGCTCAACCAGGGCGCATCCGCACCGTCGATGTACACCCTCGTGATCACCGGCGCGCTGCTGTCGATCATCCCCCTGATCATCCTGTTCCTCGTTCTGCAGCGCTACTGGAAGGTGGACCTCGCCGCCGGTGCGGTCAAGGCCTGACGGTCGCTAGGCTTCACTCGTGACCCCGCCACCCGCCAAGCGCCGGCCGACCATCGATGATGTGGCCGCCGCTGCCGGCGTGTCCAGGGGCACGGTGTCCAGGGTGCTCAACGGCGGCCACTGGGTGAGTCCGGATTCGCTGGCCTCGGTCAACAGCGCGATCAAGAAGACCGGTTACCGGGTCAACCCGCACGCCCGCAGCCTCGCCACCAGCCGGGCGAATTCGGTGGCGTTCCTGCTCACCGAATCACACGACCGCCTCTTCGAAGACCCGAACTTCGCGGTGCTGATGCGCGGTGCGTCGAAGGCGCTGTCCGAACACGACATCTCGCTCGTGCTGATCATGGCCGGTAACGAGGACGAACAGCGCCGGGCGACCGAGTTCATCACCGCCGGTCACGTCGACGGGGTGCTGCTCGTGTCCTCGCACAGCGGCCGGCGCGGCCTGATCTCCGAGATCATCGCCGCGAACGTGCCGGCCATCGCCTGCGGGGTGCCGCTGGGCTTTGAGAGGAAGATGGGTTACGTCGCCGCGGACGACTACGAGGGGGCCAGGGAAATGGTCCGCTATCTGCACGGGCTCGGCCGTTCCCGTATCGCGACCATCGCCGGACCGGAAGATACCTCTGGAGGCATGCGTCGGTTCGAGGGATATGCCGACGAACTCGGGGCGGCCTTCGACCAGAGCTTCGTGGCCCGCGGCGACTACAGCCGGGCCAGTGGGGCGCTGGCGATGACCGAGCTCCTGGAGAGCCAGCCCGACCTCGACGCCGTCTTCGCGGCGAATGACATGATGGCGGCCGGCGCCATCGACGTGTTGCTGGCGTCCGGCCGCCGGGTACCTGACGACGTCGCCGTCGGCGGCTTCGACGACGCCCCAGTGGCGACCATGACCATTCCGGGTCTGACCACGATGCACCAGCCGTTCGAGAGGATCAGCGAGGAAATGGTGCGTTTGCTGCTGCGAGTCATCGATGGTGAACGGCCCGCCGCCATCGTGCTGCCCACCGATCTGGTGGTGCGCGAGAGCGCCTGAGTCGAGTGCGCTTCCGCGACAAGGTGCCCTTGTGACTGTCACATGGCTCCATTGCTGGGGCATGTGACCGTCACATAGTGCACTTCGTCAAGGCGCGTCGCGTGCATAATTGGGGTGCGTCCACAATTGTGACCGTGCACATTCGAACGAGGCCTCCTCCCGTGCCAGCTGATCTGCCCAAGAGTCGCGCACCCAGCATCCGGGATGTCGCGCGCCTTGCCGGCGTGTCGCACCAGACGGTCTCCAGAGTGCTCAACAACCACCCGAGCATCCGTGATTCGACCAAGGCCCGCGTGCAGCAGGTCATGGAGGACCTGCAGTACCGCCCCAACCGGGCGGCCCGTGCCCTGTCCCGCGGCACGTCGCGCACCATCGGGGTACTCGCGGCGTCGAGTTCGCAATACGGACCGGCCAGCAGCATCGCCGCCATCCAGGATGCCGCCCGCGAAGCCGGCTACTACGTCAACACCGCCAATCTCACCTCCGTCGACCCGGACACCATCGAGGCCGCCCTTGACCACCTGATGCTGCAGTCCGTGGAGGGAATCGTCGTCATCGCCCCGCAGATGCGGGTCTTCGACGTCCTCGAACAGCTCTCCATCGCCGTGCCATACGTGACCTTGCAGTCCACCGGGAAGCTGAATGAACACGGCCTGTCTTTCGACCAGATCTCCGGTGCCCGGGCCGCGACACGGCACCTCATCGACCTGGGTCATCGCAATATCTACCATCTGGCCGGTCCGCAGGACTGGATCGAGGCCGAGGCCCGCATGCGCGGCTTCCTCGACGAGATGGGGGCGATGGATGTGCCGACCACGGCGCCCATCCTGGGCGACTGGACCGCCGACTTCGGCTACTACGCCGGCCGCGAGCTGTTGCGGGTGCGCGATTTCACCGCCATCTTCTCGTCGAACGACCAGATGGCGCTCGGCCTGATGCATGCCATCAGGGATGCCGGACTGAGCATCCCGGGCGACGTCAGCGTGGTCGGCTTCGATGATATTCCGGAAGCGGCACATTTCTGGCCGCCGCTCACGACGGTGCGGCAAGACTTCCCCGAACTCGGTCGACGCTGCATGGCGCTGCTGCTCGACGACATCAGCGCCGTCTCCCCAGAGCGCCGCGGCGCCATCATCCCCGAGCTCGTCGTGCGGGCGTCCACGGGCCCGCCGGCGTTCTGACCGGCACCATCTGGCGCCAGGTCGGGCCCCTGATCAAGGCTGTTACCCAAAGGTGACAATCCGAACTTGACAGATGTTTCCCAGATGCGACTAACATGAGGTCAGCAATGTGACCGTTCACATTTGAAGTTTCACCCGTAGCACCTCAGACAAGGGAGTCGATTCTGTGAGCACGTCCACCGCGCAGCGCGCCGCACAGGCCGCAGCTGCAGACGAGTCTTACGCCTCCGGAATCGGCAACCCTGCAGCTGCCGCGGTGTCGGCATGAGCACCTTCGGCCCGCAGATCGAGGTCGCGATCGCGCGTGTGCGGGCGGATATCGCTCGGCTGCACGGTGAGCTGACGGCCAATGGCTTGGTGGTGTGGACCGGCGGTAACGTGT
>NZ_PPXD01000006.1 GCF_002909375.1 Cryobacterium zongtaii | reverse complement strand
CGGCCGGGGTGCGCGGCGCGGGTGCAGCAGCCGGGGTGCGCGGGGCCGTGGCGGCGGGAGCGGCGTCAGCCGGCGCATCCGTGCTGCCGCCGTCGACGCCGATGCGGCGCTCGAGACGTTCGACGCGGGCGAGGGCGCCGCGGGTGCTGTCGTCGGCGGCGGGGATGAGCACGCGCGCGATCATCAGCTCGAGGTGCAGGCGCGGCGAGGTGGCGCCGGTCATCTCGGTGAGGGCAGCGTTGAGGATGTCGGCGGTGCGGCTCAGCTCGGCGGGACCGAACTTGGACGCCTGCACGTGCATACGGTCGAGTTCGTCCTGCGGCACGCCGCGGAGCACGGCCGCGGCGGCGGCGGCGCTGGTGGCGGCGACGATGATGAGGTCGCGCATGCGCTCGAGCAGGTCTTCGACGAAGCGGCGGGGATCCTGACCGGTCTGGATGACGCGGTCGACGGCGTCGAACGCGGCCGAGGAGTTGCGGGCGGCGATGGAGTCGATGGCGTCGTCGAGCAGGGTCGCGTGGGTGTAGCCGAGCAGGGCCACGGCGCGCTCGTACTCGATCGCGTCGGTCTCGGAGCCGGCCATGAGCTGGTCGAGCAGCGAGAGGGTGTCGCGGGGCGAGCCGCCGCCGGCACGCACCACGAGCGGCAGCACGCCGGGCGCCACGGTCATGTTCTCGCTGTCGCAGAGCTGCTGCACGTAGTCGAGCATGGGCGCCGGCGGCACCAGCCGGAACGGGTAGTGGTGGGTGCGCGAGCGGATGGTGCCGATGACCTTCTCGGGCTCGGTGGTGGCGAAGATGAACTTCACGTGTTCCGGCGGCTCTTCCACGATCTTCAGCAGCGCGTTGAAGCCCTGCGGGGTGACCATGTGCGCCTCGTCGAGGATGAAGATCTTGTAGCGGTCGCGGGCGGGCGCGAAGATGGCGCGTTCGCGGATGTCGCGGGCGTCGTCGACACCGTTGTGGCTCGCCGCGTCGATCTCGACCACATCGAGGGAGCCGCTGCCGTCGCGGGAGAGCTCAACGCAGCTGGGGCAGACGCCGCAGGGGGTGTCGGTGGGGCCCTCTGCACAGTTGAGGCAGCGGGCGAGGATGCGGGCGGAGGTGGTCTTGCCACAGCCGCGGGGTCCGCTGAAGAGGTAGGCATGATTGACCCTGTTGGTGCGCAGGGCGGTCATGAGTGGATCGGTCACCTGGGACTGACCGATCATTTCGGCAAAAGTCTCTGGCCGGTAACGGCGATACAGGGCGGTAACCACGAGGTCAATCGTACTTGCTGCCACTGACACCCCGGTTGGTTGGTGCACAGGTCGGCGCAGGCGCATCCGCCCGGCTCGGCCGGCGGTACCTAAAGGCGGAGCGAGCCCGCGCGGATCAGGAGTAGTACAGGGCGACCGGGCGACCGTCTATCTGGCGCACGTCGACCTTGGTGTCGTAGACCGCCTCGAGAACCTCCGGGCGCATGATCTCGGCCGCGCCGGCATCCGCCACGACCCTGCCATCGCGCATGGCGACGATGCGGTCGGAGTAGGTGGCGGCGAAGTTGATGTCGTGCAGCACCACGATGACACGTTTGCCGAGCTCGTCGGCCATTCGGCGCAGCAGCTTCATGATCTCGGTCATGTGACGCAGGTCGAGGTTGTTCAGCGGCTCGTCGAGCAAGATGTACTTGGTGTCCTGCGCGAGCACCATGGCGATGAACGCCCGCTGCCGTTGCCCGCCGGAGAGCTCGTCGAGGAACCGGTTGCGAAAGTCATCGAGCGCGAGGTACTCGATGGCCCGGTCGACGTGGTCGCGGTCGGTGACCGTGAGGCGTCCCTTCGAGTGCGGGAAACGGCCGAACTCGACGAGGTCGTGCACGGTGAGGCGCGCGGCGATGTGGTTGTCCTGGCGGAGCACGGCGAGGGTCTTCGCGAGGTCGCTCGACCGGGCGGTGGCCACGTCCGAACCGTCCACGGCGACTCTGCCCGCCTCGGGACGGATGAGGCGCCCGACGACACCGAAGAGGGTTGACTTGCCGGCACCGTTGGGGCCGATGAGCGCGGTCACCCCCTCAGCACCGAAGGCGATGCTCACCTCATCGAGCACGGTGTGGCCGTTGTAGCGCTTGCTGACGCCGTCGAGCACGATCATCGCGCCCCCTTTCGCAGAACCAGATAGAGGAAGAAGAGCCCGCCGGCGAACTCGATGACCATCGAGAGGCTGCCGCCGAGGTTGAACACCTGCTCGAGCACGATCTGGCCGCCGAGCAGGCAGATCACCCCGATGAGCACGGCCGTCGGCAGCGTCCACACGTGGCGGAAGGTGCCGGCGTAGGAGTACGCGAGGTTAGCGACGATGAGGCCGAAGAACAGGATCGGCCCGACCAGAGCGGTCGACGCGGCGATCATCACCGACACGATGGTGAACAGCATCAGCAGGGTGCGCCGATGGTTCACCCCCAGTCCGACCGCCGCCGGCTCCCCCAGGGTCAACACATCGAGGATGCGCAGCAGTGGCGGGACGGCGGCGCAAGCGAGCAGCACCACGGCGCCGGTGAGCAACAACAGGGTCTCGTCGGGGCGGGTCAGCGACGCGAACATCGCGTCGGACAGCACCTGGAAGTCCAGCGGGTCGAGCATCCGCTGCATCCACTCGGTGAAGCTGCGGAAAAAGGTGCCCAGCACAATGCCGACCAGCAGCATCAGGTGGATCGAGCGGCGTTTGCCGCCGAACAGCCAGGTGAACAGGAACACGCTGAACGCCACCATCACCACGACCTGTACGAGCCAGAGGGTGAGTGGGTCGGCGCCCAGGAACGACGCCGAGCCGAGGAAGAACACGATCACCGTGGAGACGAGCACGTAGAAGGCGTCGAACCCCATGATCGACGGGGTGAGGATGCGATTCTGCGTGATGGTGTGGAACACCACGGTGGACACGCCCACCGCGGTGGCGACGAGCAGCATGGCGAGCACGGTGAGGCTGCGGATCTTGACCGCGAAGGCCAACGAGCCGGGCACATCCGTGAAGAAATACACCGCGACCAGGGTGAGCGCCACGACCGCGAGCAGGGCCAACCGCAGCCCGGGGCGGGCCCAGAGCGCGCCGAGCCGGGCGGGCGCCGGCGTGCGGCCGGTGACGGTGTCAGTGAGCACGACCCCTCCTTCGCAGTAGCAGCCAGAGGAACAGGGCCGCGCCGATGATGCCCACGATGACCGACAGCGGGATCTCGTAGGGGAAGCGCACCAGCCGGGCGATGATGTCGCAGGCGATCACGAACACGGCGCCGAGGCCGGCGATCCACGGGATGGACCGGCGCGCGTTGTCGCCGATGATGAGGCTGACCACATTGGGCACCACCAGGCCGAGGAACGGGATCACCCCGGAGGTCACGAGGACCGACGCCGTGATGAGGGCGACGATGACCATGCCCACGGCCACGACGCGGCGGTAGTCGAGGCCGAGGTTGGTGGCGAAGTCCTCGCCCATGCCGATGACGCTGAACCGGTCCGCGGCGAACCAGGCCACGACCACCATGGCCCCGGCGATCCAGACGAACTCGTAGCGGCCCTGCATCACCGAGGCGAAACTGCCCTGTGACCACTGCCCGAGCGACTGGAGCAGGTCGAGCCGATACGCGAAGAACACCGTGACCGACCCGACGATGCCGCCGAGCATGATGCCCACCAAGGGCACGAGCACCAGCTGGCGCACGGGCACCGCGCGCACGACCCTCAGGAACACCCAGGTGCCCAGCAGCCCGAACACCGCGGCGACGGCCATCTTGCCGACCACCGCCATCCCGGGCCAGAAAACGGTGCTGATCAGCATTCCGAGTGTGGCGAATTCGGTGACCCCGGTGGTGCCGGGCTCGACGAACCGGTTTCGCACCAGCATCTGCATGATCAGGCCGGCGATGCCCAGGGACGCGCCGGCCAGGAGAACGGCGACGGTGCGCGGGATGCGGCTGGTCACCAGGAGGAACGCCGCACTACTGTCGGGCCCGCCGGTGAGCAGCGCCAGCGGCGAGACATCGGAGACCCCGATGAACAGGCTCGCGATCGCGAGGATCCCGAGGATGGCGCCAATGAGCACCCCCACCCCGGTGCGCCGCGGACGGGCGGGCACCGGGGTGGGGGTGCGACGGGTGAGGAGGTCGGTCACAGTGTGCGGGCGATCCCGGGGGTCACTCGGCGATCTGCAGGACGTCGTCGATCATCAGCTGGGTGGTGGTGATGCCGCCGAACACGATGTACCAGGCGGTGGGGTTGAGGTAGACGATCTGGTCTCGCTGCGCGGCGGTGGTCTGCTTGACGATCGGGTTGTCGAGAACGGTCGCGGCCGCCTGGGCGTCCTCGGTGCCGGTCGCGGCGTCACGGTCGACGACCCAGAGGTAGTCGGGGTTCTGCTCGAGCAGGAACTCGAACGAGACCGGCTCACCGTGGGTGGCCGCCTCGATCTCTTCGACGACGGGCGTGACGCCGAACACGTCGTAGATCAGGCCGCCGCGGGCGTTGCGCCCGGTGGCGTCGGCGCCGGCGGGGGCCATGGCGTTGAGCTTGCCGCCGGAGACCATCAGGCCCAGGCCGGTGCCGGCATCCGCCGTCACGGCCTGTGCGTCGGCGATACCGGCCTCGAGGGCGGCCAGGGCGGCCGCGGCCTCGTCCTGAGCGCCGAGCACCTCACCGAGGAACTCGGTGTTGCGCTCGAGAGTCTCGAGGAACGAGCCGCTGATGCTCAGGTCGACGGTGGGCGCGATCGCGCTGAGGTCTTCGTAGAGCGCCGCCGAGCGGCCGCCGATGACGATGAGGTCGGGCTGCTCTGCTTCGATCGCGATGAGGTCGGCCTCGAAGAGAGTGCCCGCGTTG
This sequence comes from Cryobacterium zongtaii, assembly GCF_002909375.1. GTDB lineage: Bacteria > Actinomycetota > Actinomycetes > Actinomycetales > Microbacteriaceae > Cryobacterium > Cryobacterium zongtaii. The sequence goes on along the minus strand of NZ_PPXD01000006.1, from coordinate 118,913 downwards.
AATGCGTCGCTGGTCAGGTGCTCCTGCAGGTAGTCGGGCACCGAGTCCAGCGGGGCGCCGGAGATCTCGCCGCCGAGGGCACCGATGGTGTCGAGGCTGGCCATGTCGAACACCACGATGTTCTTGGGGTTGGTGGGCACCTCCACCGTGGTCGGCTCGTACTGCGGGTCTTCGTCTTCGCCGGCGATGTTGCGGTCCCACGAGAACGACACCGTCGTGGCCGCGGGGGTTGCGGCGGTGCCGGCAGTGCCGGCGTCGGCCTCGGTTGACGCGCAACCGCCGAGGATCAGCGCGGAGGCCAGGGCGAACGAGAGGGTCGCGAGAGGGCGGGTGAGGGACATCGGCGGGGCCTCCTGAGGCACTTAGGTTAGGCAATCCTTACTGGACCTTGGTTAGGGTAACCTAAGCTCTCAGAGATTGTCCAATGCGCACCCATGGCGCCGGACCCGCCGAGCCCGCCGAGCACGCGAGGCGGCGCAACCGTGCCCGAATCGGACAATTGCACCCTGCGTACCGGGTGCAATTGTCCGCTCGGGGAACAGTTGGGCGGGTTAGAAGTCGGTGTGGCCGAGGTCGGGGCGGGGGACGAAGCGGGCGAGGGTGCTCTCGGTGCCGTGCAGGCAGAGGATGACCAGCTCGTTGTCGGCCCGCAGCACCGGGCCGGGCACGTAGAGGGTGGTCTGCGGGCCTCGGTCCCAGAACCGGCCGAGGTTGAACCCGTTGATCCAGGCCTGGCCCTTGCCCCAGCCGGCGGTGCTGAGGAACAGGTCAACGCCGGGCTCGGCGGTGAACCTGCCGCGCACGAACGCGGGACCGCTGAGCGAGCCGGAACCGGCGAGATCGAGGGCGAAGCGGGCGCTGCCGGATGCGACGAACCCGTCGACGTCGAGCGGCAGCACCTGCCAGTCGGCCAGGGTGACGCCGTCGAGGGTGGCCGGGCCGATCAGGCCCTTGTCCTCGCCGATGCGCGGGCCGTAGTTGACCCGGCCCTGGTCCTCCACGAGCAGGTCGAGGCGCTCCCCCGGCGGTAGGCCGATCGAGCGGTCGTGGTGGTCGCGCTGCAGCACACCGACGGGGTTGCCGTCGACGAAGACCTGGGCGCGGTCGCGCACCTCGCCGAAGGAGAGTACGCGGGCACCCGGAGTCAGTCGGCTGCGGTACAGGGCGAACCCGGTGTACTGGCCGAGGGCATCCATGCTGGGAAGCCCGGTGGTCGGAGCGGCGCTTATGTCGGCCAACGCGGGTAGCTCGTCCCACAGCGACACGAACTCGTCGAGGGCGACCTCGAAGGCCGGGGCGGGCACGGCCGGGGCCGGCAACGACCCGGTCACCGCCGCGTACTTGGCGAGCACCTCGCGGAAGGCGAGGTACTTGGCGGTGACCTCACCGCTCTCCGAGAGGGGCGCGTCGTAGTCGTATGAGGTAACCGTGGGCTGGAACACGCCCTTGTCGTTGGCGCCGTTGGTGAAGCCGAAGTTGGTTCCGCCGGTGAACATGTACAGCGACACGCTGGCGCCGGTGGCGAGCAGGTCGTCGAGTTCGCGGGCGGAGTCCTCGGCGGAGGTGGTGTGGTGGTGCGCACCCCAGTGGTCGAACCAGCCGTTCCAGAACTCGGCGCACATCAGCGGGCCGGTGCTCTGGTGGCGGCGGAGCACCGCCAGGCGCTCGGTGGCGCGGGAGCCGAACGAGCCGGTTTTATGCAGGTCAGGCAGGCTGCCGTCGGAGAGCATCTGGTCGGTGGGCTGGTCGATGGTGGTCAGCGGCACCGTGATGCCGCCGGCCCGGTTGAGCTCGACGAGCGCGCGCAGGTAATCCTTGTCGTCGCCGTAGGCGCCGTACTCGTTCTCGATCTGCACCAGGATGACCGGGCCGCCCCGGTCGATCTGCCGGGACGCCACGATCGGCAGCAGCTGCTCGAAGTACTCGGCCACGGCCGCCATGTAGAGCGGCTCGTTCCGCCGCACCCCCACGGCCGGGTCGGTGAACAGCCAGCCGGGCAGGCCGCCGTTGTCCCACTCGGCGCAGATGAACGGGCCGGGCCGCACGATGGCGTACATGCCCTCGGCGGCGATCAGGTCGAGAAAGCGGGCCAGGTCCAGCTGGCCCACGGTGTCGAAACCTCCACGAGCCGGCGAGTGCGCGTTCCAGGCCACGTAGGTCTCGATGGTGTTCAGGCCCATCAGGCGGGCCTTGTGGATGCGGTCCGCCCAGTGATCCGGGTGCACCCTGAAATAGTGGATGGCCCCGGCGAGCACCCGGAACGGCTCACCGTTGAGGAGGAAGTCCTCGTCGCCGATCTCGAACGCGCCCATGATCAGGCGGCCGTTCGGGCGCGGCCGAGCACGGCGACACCGGTGGCCGGGAGGGTGAGCGAGTCCGCGGCGAGAGTGCTGCCGCCGAGGTCGACGGCCACGAGCGTGCCATCGGCCTTGCCCAGCGGCACGGTCACGGCCCTGTCGGAGTGGTTGATGTAGAAGAGAAACTCCATGTCGTCGGACTGACGCACGGCGAGCTGCACGATGCCATGCACGGCATCCGGCAGCGGCGAGACGATGTGGGCGGCGGCGGCGAACCGGCCGACCAACGCCACCAACGCGTCGGGGTCGAGGACCGTGGCGACGAAGCTGGCCCGGCCGCCGGACTCCGTCGAGACCACGCGGCTGGTCACCGCCGGCACACCGGGGAACGGGCCGTTCTGGAAGCGGGCGAGCACCTGGACATCGGAGGCCACGGTGACGTCGTGGGTGAGCAGCGACCCCGTGGACCCGGCCGGCAGGTCGCCGGACAGGCCGACGGCCTGGCCCGGCTGCAGGCCGCCGAACTCCTCGGCGCGCACGCCGAGCAGCTCGCGGAACGCGCCGGGGTAACCGCCGGGGTGGATGTGGTCGTCGGGGTCGGCAATGCCGGAGAACACGCCGACCACCAAGTGGCCGCCGGTGCGGGCATAGTCGGCCAGGGCATCCGCCAGCGGCTGCGGCACGATGTAGAGCATCGGCGCGATGACGAGGTCGTACCCGGCGAGGCCGTGACCGTTCAGCACCGACCGGGCCGGCACAATGTCGGCCTGCAGGCCATTGGTGAGCGCGGCGGTGTACCAGGCCATGGCCTCGGCCTTGTAGCGCAGCAGCTCGGTGGGGTGCGAGTCGAGTTCGGAGGCCCACCAGGAGTCCCAGTCGAAGAGGATGCCGATGCGGGCCTGCTTAGTGAGGCTGCCGGCGACCTCGGCCAGGGAAGCGAGTTCGCCGCCGAAGCGGGTGACGCTCCGGAACACCGAGCTGTTCTCCCCCGCGTGCGGGAGCATCGCGGAGTGGAACTTCTCGGCGCCGGCCAGGGACTGGCGCCACTGGAAGAAGCAGATCGCGTCGGCGCCGTGGGCCAGGTGGGTGAGGCTGTCCCGGCGCAGCTGGCCGGGGGTTTTGGCCTGGTTCACCGGCTGCCAGTTGACGGCGCTGGTGGAGTGCTCCATTAGGAACCACGGCTCCCGGCCGGATATCTGGCCGGTGAGGTTGGCCGAGAACGACAGCTCCTCGAACGCGGCGGGGTCGGCCACGAGCAGGTAGTGGTCGTTGGAGACCAGGTCGATCTCGCCGGCCCAGTCGGCGTAGTCCATGCCGCGGGACTCGCCCATCACCATGAAGTTGGTGGTGATCGGCACGTCGGGCGTGATCTGGCGCAGAATCTCTCGCTCGGCGACGAGGTAGCCCTTGAGAGCGTCGCTGGAGAACCGGGCGAAGTCGAGCTGCTGGGTGGGGTTCGGATGCGTCGCGGCCAGCCGCGGCGGCAGGATCTGGTTCCAGGAGGTGTAGTTCTGCGACCAGAAGGCCGTGCCCCAGGCCCGGTTGAGTTCGGTGAGGGTGCCGTAGCGGGCCTCGAGCCAGGCGCGGAACGCCGCTGCCGCGTCGTCCGAGAAGTCGTAGACGTTGTGGCAGCCGAGCTCGTTGCTGATGTGCCACATCGACAGGGCCGGGTGGTCGGCGTAGCGTTCGGCCATTTTCTCGACCAGGGCCAGCGCGTAACGGCGGAACACCGGTGAGGTGGGACGCCACTGCTGGCGGCCGCCCGGCCAGATGGTTTCGCCGACCCGGTTCACCGGCAGCACCTCCGGGTGCAGCTCGGTGAGCCACGGCGGCGGGCTGGCGGTGGCGGTGGCCAGGTCGACGGCGATGCCGTTGGCGTGCAAGAGATCGATGGCGCGGTCGAGCCAACCGAAATCCCAGCTGTCCGGGGTGGGCTGCAGCAGCGCCCAGGAGAAGATGCCGACGCTGACGATGTTGACACCGGCCTCGCGCATCAGGCGCATGTCTTCGGCCCAGACCTCTTCGGGCCACTGTTCGGGGTTGTAGTCGGCGCCGTAGCCGATGCGGGCGGCGTCGGCGGGCAGGCTCTCGGTGCCGTCGGCGAGGGTGTGCGCCTCGGGCCAGCGCACCCAGCGACGCTCGATGGTCGAGACCGTGCTCACGGCGCTCATGCTGCAGCCTTGGCGGCCAGACGCACGATCGACCAGGACAGCGCGGGCAGCACGACCGTGGCGGCGGTTCCGTCGTCGGCCAGTGTCACATCCGTCAAGTCGACCGGGTGCACGGTGTCTTGATGATCAACAGTGTTGGTGGCGAACCGGTCACCACCCTCCGGCGCGAACAGGCTCTGCGCTGAGAGCACCGAGTCAGCGGGGGCGCCGGCCAGGTCTACCTCGAGGGTGAGCGGGTCGGAGCTGGAACGGTTGACAAGGAACAAGACGATCTCCTCGTCGGTAGCGGTCACCGCGGCATCCGATAGGTCGACGGTGCCGTGTTCCCTGGTGTCGTAGGTGTCGGAGTGGATGGTGGCGGCCAGCACGTCGCCGTGGGCGGCGGTTGCGGTGAGGGCGAACGGGAAGAAGGTGGTCTGGCGCCAGGCCGGACCGCTGGGCTCGGAACGGATCGGCGCGATGACGTTCACGAGCTGGGCGAGGTTGGCCATGCTGACCCGATCGCTGTTCCGCAGCAGGGAGATCAGCAGGGACCCCACCACCACGGCGTCGCTGACGTTGTATTCGTCCTCGATCAGGCGCGGCTGCGTGTTCCAGTCGCCGGTGAACAGGGGTTCCTTGTCGACCTCGTTGAACCGGGTCTGGTACCAGACGTTCCACTCGTCGACGCTGATGCCGATGGATTTGTCGAGGCCCTGCGCCACGGTGACCTCGTCGATGATCTGGGCGACGTCGCCGATGAAGCGGTCAAGGCCCACGCCGGAGGCGAGGAAACTGCCGAGGTCGCCGGGCTTTTCCTCGTAGTAGGCGTGCAGGGAGATGTGGTCGACGAGCTCCGCGGTGTGCTCGAGAACGGTGCGTTCCCAGCTGCCGAAGGTGGGCATCTCGGCGTTGGAGCTGCCGGCGACGACGAGTTCGATGGTGGGGTCGACCCACTTCATCACGCGGGCGGTTTCGGCGGCGAGGCGGCCGTATTCCTCTGCGGTCTTGTGGCCGATCTGCCAGGGGCCGTCCATCTCATTGCCCAGGCACCAGACGCGGATGCCGAACGGTTCGGTGCGGCCGTTGGCTTGGCGCTGGCCGCTGAGCGCGGTGCCGGCCGGGTGGTTGGAGTATTCGAGCAGGGCGGCGGCCTCGGCGATGCCCCGGGTGCCCAGGTTCACGGCCTGCATGATCTCGACGCCGGCGCTCTCGGCCCAGTCGGCGAATTCGTGCAGGCCCACTTCGTTGGTCTCCACGGAGTGCCAGGCCACGTCCAGGCGCGTGGGGCGGTCGGGGCCGACGCTGTCTTCCCAGCGGAAACCCGATACGAAGTTGCCGCCCGGGTAGCGGATCAGGCTGGGGTTCAGCTCACGCACGAGGTCCAGCACGTCTTGGCGGAAGCCATCCGCGGTCGCGGTGGGGTGCCCGGGTTCGTAGATACCCGTGTACACCGAGCGGCCCATGTGCTCGACGAACGAACCGAAGAGCCGGGGTGAGACGGGGGCCACGATGTCGTCGCGGGAGATGCTGAGCCGGGCGTGAAACACGAAGGAGATCCTCTGGTTGGAAGCTGATGGTGCGCAAAGGGTGGGCCGTCCGGTCGGACGGGCCCACCCTGTGCCGCTGCGTTACTCGGTGACCGTGAAGCCCTGCTCGTTGCCGTAGGCGACGATGGCCTTCTGCCAGTCGGTCAGGCCCGTGTTGAGGTCGGACTTGTCGGCGTAGGACTGGCCGACGGTGTCGGAGAAGATGCTGTTCGAGTAGACCTGGAACGGCAGGTAGCTCCAGCCTTCGACGACGTCCTTGGCGGACTGGACGAGGACCTCGTTGATCTTCTGGCCGCCGAAGTACTCGCTCTCGGCGCCGAGGAACTCCTCGGACTCGAGGTCGGCGACGGTGGACGGGAAGCCGCCGGCGTCGATGGAGATCTGGGTGCCTTCCCCGGAGTTCATGAACTCGACGAAGCCGGCCGCGGCGAGCTTGTTCTTGCTCTGGGCGAGCACGGCGTCGCCGCCGCCACCGTTCTCGGCGCTGGCGGTGTCGCCGGCCTCATAGACGGGCAGCGGGGCCACACGCCAGTTTCCGGAGGCTTCCGGCACGCCGGATTCCAGGTTGCCGGGCATCCAGGCGCCGATGTTGAGGGTGGCGATGGTGCCGTCGCCCAGTCCCCGGTACCACTCGTCGCTCCAGCTGGTCGTCGGTGCGATGAGGTCCTTCTCGAGCAGCTTGTTCCAGGTGTCGGCGAACTTCTTCGACCCCTCGTCCTGCAGGTTGATCTCGACGTTCGTGGAGTCGGTGGTGGTGAACGGCTGGCCGCCGGCCTGCCAGATCATGCTGGTGGCGAAGCCCGCGTCGCCGGTGTCGTTGGTGATGTAGGCGTTCGGGTTGGCCGCGTGGAGTTTCTCGGCGGTGGCGATGTACTCGTCCCAGGTGGTGGGCACGGTCAGGCCGTACTGGTCGAACACGGCCTGGTTGTAGAACATGGCCATGGGGCCGGAGTCCTGCGGCAGGGCGTAGACGCCGCCGTCGAGGTTCACCGATCCCCAGGTGCTGGCGGTGTACTGGTCTTCGAGGGAGTCCAGACCGAAGTCGCTCAGGTCGACGAGGGCCTCGGAGAGAGCGAACTGCGGCAGCGCGTAGTACTCGATCTGGGCCACGTCGGGTGCGCCGGAGCCGGCCTTGATGGCGTTCTGCAGCTTGATGTACTGGTCGTTGCCGGTGCCGGCGTTGACCACGTCGACCGTGACGTTGGGGTACTTCTTTTCGAATGCGGTGGCGATGTCTTCCACGGCCGGGGCCCAGGCCCAGACGGTGAGGGTGGTCTCCTCCTGCAGGGCGGCCTCGATGTCGGCGGCGGTGCCGGTCTCGGCTCCGCCTCCGCCGGTGGAGGCGCAGGCGGCCAGGGAGACGCTCAGGGCGAGTCCGGTGGCGACGGCGAGTGCGGTGCGGCGCAGGCGCGTGTTGCTGTGTGGTGCTTTCATTGGGGTGCCTTTCACTTCCTTGTAAACGGATGTTCGGTGCTGCGGATGACGGATGGTGCGGGGTGGATCGGTAGTGGGGCTACGACTTGACGGAGCCGGCGGCGAGGCCGGACTGCCAGTAGCGCTGTAGGAACAGGAACGCCACGACGATCGGCACGATCGTGAGCAGCGACCCGGTGATGACGAGGTTGTAGATGACGTCGCCGCCCACGGTCTGGGCCTGCATGTTCCACTGCTTCAGGCCCACGGTCAGCGGGTACCAGGTGGGTTCGCTGAGCATGATCAGGGGCAGGAAGTAGTTGTTCCAGGTGGCCACGAGGGTGAACAGGAGCACCGTGACGAGGCCGGGGGCCAGCAGCTTGAGCGAGATGGTGAAGAAGGTGCGGAACTCGCCCGAACCATCCATTCGCGCGGCCTCGAGAACTTCGGTGGGCACCGCGTCCATGGCGTAGGTCCAGATCAGGTAGAGGCCGAACGGGCTGATCAGCGAGGGCAGGATGACCGCTCACGGGGTGTTGGTGAGGCCCATCTGGCTGAACATGAGGAAGGTCGGCACCGCCAGGGCCGTGCCGGGGATGGCCACGGCGCCGAGCACGACGGCGAAGACGGCCTTCTTGCCGGGGAAGTTGAACTTGGCCAGGCCGTAGCCGCCGAGCGCCGCGAGGAAGGTGGCGCCGCCGGCGCCGACGACGACGTAGAGCACCGTGTTGCCGAACCAGCGAACGAAGACGCCGTCGTTGTAGGTGAGGGTGGCGACGATGTTGTCCCAGAGGGCGAAGTCGCCCGAGAACCAGAGGCCGAACGAGTTGAGCAGCTCGGCCTGGGTCTTGGTGGAGTTCACAAACAGCCAGAACAGGGGCAGCAGGCTGTAGATCAGCAGGGCGCCCATGATGATGGTGAGAATGATGGACTTCTTGGTGTGCAGGCCCTGGTTGGACTTGCCGGCCTTCTTCTCGCTGGTGTAGCGGGACATCCGCGGGGCTTTCGCCCGTGCGGCGGGGGCGTGGGTCTGGTCAGTCGTCGACATGTCAGGCCTCCTTCCTGGAACCGGAGTTCTGCACGATGTAGGCGATGACGGCGGTGATGAGGCCGACGATGATCGCGATGGTGGCCGAGTAGTTGTACTGCTGACCCGAGAACGACAGGTTGTAGGCGTACATGTTCGGCGAGAAATAGGTGGAGATGGTGTTGGGTGCCAGAGACTGCAGGATGCTGGGCTCGTTGAACAGCTGGAAGCTACCGATCACCGAGAAGATGCCGCCGATGACGATGGCGGGGCGCAGCGCCGGCATCTTGATGCTGCGGATGATGCGGAACGCGTTGGCGCCGTCGAGCGAGGCGGCCTCGTAGAGATCGGTGGGGATCACTCGGAGGGCGGCGTAGAACAGGATCATGTTGTAGCCGATGAATTCCCAGGTGACGATGTTGCCGATCGCGGCGAGCACCCAGGTGTTGCCCAGCGGGTTGGGGATGGCGATCGAGAAGAACTCGTTGAGGTTGCCGACCAGGCCGAACTTGGTGCCGTACATGAAGCCCCACATGAGCGTGGCGACCACGGCGGGAACCGCGTACGGCAGGAAGATCGCGATGCGGAAGAAGCTGGACAGGTGCAGGCGGGCACTGTCGATGGCGAGGGCGGCGAAGAGTGCGATGCCGAGCATGATCGGCACCTGCACGACGAAGAACAGGGTGACCCGGCCCATCGACTCCCAGAACTTGGGATCGGTGAGCGCCTGGCCGTAGTTCTCGAAGCCGACGAAGGAGTTGCCGCCGACCAGCTGGTCCTTGAAGAAGGACAGGTAAATCGAGTACAGCACCGGGGCGATCAGCACGAGGGCGAAAACGATCATGAACGGGCCGATGAACTTCCAGCCGGTCCAGTCGCGCTTCTGCACGTGGGGCTTGGGCTTGCGGCGGTTCGGCTGGGCCCGTGCACTGCGTGTCTGGCCACTGGGGGGGAGTGTTGACAGCGTCGTCATGCCTTTTTCTCTGACTCGGTATGGTGATGCAACGGACGGTGAATCTGACGGCATGTTTACGTAAACATGACGTGTAAGCACGCTAGCATGTTTACGTAAACATACGGAAATCTTTTTTCGGGACCGGGGAGGGCACGTGGCAACGGCGAGCACGACAGACGGTTCTTCGGCCGCTCCCCCGGCCCGCGCGCAGCGCCTGCCGTCGATGGCGGATGTGGCCGCGCTGGCCGGCGTCTCCTCTCAGACCGTCTCCCGGGTGGTGAACGGTCGCAGCAACGTCGACGCCGACACCCGCGACCGGGTGCTCGCCGCCATGGACGAGATCGGCTACCGGCCCAACAGCGCCGCCCGCGCGCTGAAGTCGGGCAAGTTCAGCACCATCGGCGTGATCATGTTCGGCCTGTCCAGCTTCGGCAACATGCGCACCCTCGACGCTGTCGCCACGGCCTCCGCCGAGGCCGGCTACTCGATCACCCTGATCCCGGTGGCGCTGCCCACCCAGGGCGCCGTAGCCGGCGCTGTGAACCGGCTCGCCGAGCAGGCCGTGGACGGCATCGTGATCATCATGGAAGCGCACATCCTGGACCGGATCGACGTGACCGTGCCGACCGGGCTGCCCGTCGTGATCGTCGATTCCGACGCCGGCGAGCGCTACACGGTGGTCGACACCGACCAGACCGAGGGTGCCCGGCTGGCCACCCAGCACCTGCTCGACCTCGGGCACCGCACGGTCTGGCACATCGCCGGGCCGGAGTCGTCGTTCTCGGCCGGGCGCCGCACGGCATCCTGGCGGGCCACGTTGAAGGCGGCCGGCGCCCCGGTGCCGCCCGTGCTCGAGGGCGACTGGAGCGCGCAGAGCGGCTACCGGCACGGGGTGGCGCTGGCCGCCGACCCGTCGGTGACGGCGATCTTCGCCTCCAACGACCAGATGGCCCTCGGCGTGATGCGGGCGATGCACGAGGCCGGCCGCTCGGTTCCGGCCGGCGTGAGCGTGGTCGGCTTCGACGATATGCGCGAGGCGGATGTTTTCTGGCCGCCGCTGACCACCGTGCACCAGGACTTCGGCCAGGTGGGGCGGCTCTGCATCGAGAAGCTGCTGCGCCAGATCGACTCCCCCGCGGCCGTGGGCCCCGGTACGACCATTGTGCCCACGCACCTCGTCGTGCGGGCGAGCACCGCGCCCCCGCCCCGCTAGGCACCCGACCCCGGGGGGGGTCGTGGGCGGCCGCACGCCCGCAAAGGCGGAGTTTGTCGGGACACGCCGTGCCACGGGCCGGCGGATGCGGCGTGTCCGCAATTTCTCCGCCCGCTACCTCCTCTACGAGGGGCTCGGTCGCCGGGTGTTGCGGCTCACGCAGCGCCACATTCTCGACGAGTGGGAGACCACGTTCCTCGTGATCAAGCGCGTCGTCGAGGATGCTCAGCGGGAGCAACAGAGGCGACACGAGCGCCCGCTGGAGTGACGGGAGGATACCCCCCATTGTGGGGTATCCGCTACCCCCTCCAACGTTGCTGCGTAAAGTCCCGCACCCCTTAAATAGACGGCAAAATCAGCGATTCGTCACGGAAAAAACTTAATTTCGCGGGTTCTCTCAGAGTGCTTGTAATCGCGGCTCGCAAGACAAAGGATATTCCCGAACACGACACGGACGTCGATGCCGGGCGTCGTGCACACCCCGATTTATCTAGGAGAGTCATGTCGAATACATACCCAGCATCCGTCCCGGGAAACCCCGACCTGGACACCAGCACGGCGTCCAACAGCGGAGCCGGCCCCGATGCCAAAGAACGCGCCACCGAGGTGAAGGACACCTCGGTCGCCGCTGGCCAGCACGTCGCCGGCGTCGCCAAGGACGAGTTGCACAAGGTCGGCAGCGAGACCAAGCAGCAAGCCAAGGACCTCTATCGCCAGACGCAGGGCGAACTCGCCGACCAGGCGGCCGCACAACAGAAGCGGGTCGCCGCCGGTCTCCGCTCCCTGGGCGACGAGCTGGGTGCGATGGCCGATAAGTCCGATACTCAGGGTGTGGCCAGCGATATCGCCCACCAGGCCGCCTCGCGTGCCGCCGGAATCGCCGACTGGCTCGACCAGCGCGACCCGGGCGCCCTCCTCGACGAGGTCAAGGGCTACGCCCGGCGCAGCCCCGGCATGTTCATCGGCATCGCCGCCGTCGCCGGTGTAGTGGCCGGTCGCCTGACCCGCTCGGTCATCGCCGAGGCCAAGGACTCCTCCGAGACCGCCTCGACGGGCAGCAGCACCCCGGCCACCGCGCCCACCGGCGTCGGAACCGAGTTCGGCACCGGCGCCACGACCGGAATCGACACGGCCTTCGATACCCCCACCACGCCCACCGGCACCGCCACCGGCGTAGGCACCCCGCTCACGGCGGAGTACCCGAATTACACGGAGAACCGCAATGACTGACATGCCCACGCCTTCTGAACGCAAGGCCGAAGAGACCTCACTGGGCGATCTGCTCAGTGAGGTGACACGCGACGTGTCTACTCTCATGCGCCAGGAGGTCGAACTGGCCAAGGCCGAGTTACGGCAGTCGGCCACTCGCGCCGGCAAAGGAGCCGGACTGCTCGGCGGAGCCGGCTATGCCGCCCACCTGACGGTGTTGTTCCTGTCGTTCGCGGCCTGGTGGGGGCTCGGACACGTCATCGACATCGCCTGGGCGGCCGTGATCGTTGCCGTCGCCTGGGGCATCGTGGCCGCCGTGCTCTACTCGCGCGGGCGCAAAGAGATGAAGACCATCACGGGAGCGCCCAAGACAGTCGATTCCCTGAAGCAGATTCCTGACGCACTAAAACGAAATGAGGAAAACCGATGAGCACCTATGACGAATCCAGCACCGACCCCGAGGTTCTTCGGAGCCAAATCGAAGACACCCGAAGGGGCCTCGGCGCCGATGTCGACGCCCTTGCCGACAAAGTAACGCCCAGCAAGATCATGGACCGCCAGAAGGACAAGGTGCGGGGCGTGTTCAGCTCGGCCAAGGACAAGGTCATGGGCACCGCTTCCGACCTGGGCGGCTCGGTGAGCGGCGCGACCGGCAACGTATCGGGCGCCGCTCACGACGCGGCCTCCCAGGTCAAGGGCAATCCGCTGGCGGTGGGTCTCATCGCATTCGGCGTGGGTTGGCTCGCGTCGTCTCTCCTGCCCGCCAGCACCGTCGAGAAGGAGGTCGCGGCGAACGTGAAGGAGGCCGCTGAGCCACTGACCCAGGAGGTCACCGACGCGGCGAAGAAGATGGGCGAGAACCTCAAGCAGCCCCTCGCCGACGCCGCCGATGCTGTCAAGGGCACGGCCACGGATGCCGCCGACACCGTCAAGTCCGAAACGACGGCATCCGCCGACGAGGTGCGCGACACCGCCAAGCACGCCGGACAGGGCACCGCAGGCTGACGGCGAAACCCGCACCATCCGCCAGACGATCACGAGGAGTAGTACCGGTGGCCCGCAACGACGCCCGTAGCAAGAAGAACAACGCTCCCTCGCCCGACGATCCACGCAAGCCGGATTCGCCGGGCGAGGTGAAGAAGCCGTCCTGGAAGTACGCGATGCGCAAGACCATGCGCGAATTCACCGCCGACCAATGCACCGACATCGCCGCGTCGCTGACGTACTACGCGGTGCTGGCGTTGTTCCCGGCGCTGATCGCGCTGATCTCCCTGCTGGGCGTGTTCGGTCAGGGCGAGCGGTCCACCGACACCATCCTCGACCTCGTCAACGAGGTCGCCCCCGGCGGCACGGCCGACGTACTGCGCGAACCACTCGAACAGTTCAGCTCGTCACCGGCCGCCGGGTTCGCCCTGGTCTTCGGCATCGTGCTGGCTATCTGGTCGGCATCCGGCTACGTCGGCGCGTTCAGCCGGGCCATGAACCGGATCTACGAGATCGAGGAGGGCCGGCCGTTTTGGAAGCTGCGCCCGATGCAGCTGGTGGTGACCATCGTCACCATCCTGCTGATCCTCATCATGGTCGTGGTCCTGATCGTGTCAGGGCCCGTCACCGATGCCGTCAGCAGTGCCCTGGGCCTCGGCGAAACCGTGCAGATAGTGTGGTCCATCCTCAAGTGGCCGATCCTGGCTCTGGCCGCGGTGCTGATCATCGCAATCCTCTACTACGCCACCCCGAACGCCAAGCAGCCGAAATTCCGTTGGATCAGCTTGGGCGCGCTGCTGGCGTTGGTAGCCCTGGTGATCGCGTCGTTCCTGTTCGGTCTCTACGTCACCAACTTCTCCAACTACGACCGCACCTACGGCTCGCTCGCCGGTGTCGTGGTGTTCCTGCTCTGGCTCTGGATCGCCAACCTTGCCCTGCTGTTCGGCGCCGAATTCGACGCCGAACTCGAGCGCACCCGCCAGCTGCAGGCGGGTATCAAGGCGGAGGAAGACATCCAGCTGCCACCGCGGGACACCCGCAAGAGCGACAAAACCGCCGAGAAGGAACGTGCCGACATCATTGCGGGGCGGCGCCTGCGCGAAGACAGCGCGGAACGCCACGACGCCAAGAGCTGACCCCGGCACCACCCGAATCCGACCGTTGATCCACCACGTCCCAGGAAAGGACAATTATGTACTTCCACGTGCAACGACTCATCCACGACATCGCGCAGGACGAGCCGGATCCGGCAGCGGCCAACGCATTGCAGGAGGGCCTCGGCGGTCAGTTCGGCGAGATGCGCACCATGATGCAGTACCTGTTCCAGTCGATGAACTTCCGTGGGCCCGCAGCCAAGCCGTACCGCGACCTGATTCAGGGCATCGGCACCGAGGAGATCAGCCACGTCGAACTGATCGGCACCACCATCTCCCGGCTGGTGGACGGCTCGCCGCGCTACCAGGGCAAGGTCACCGACCCGCTGGACAAGGCCGGCTCAGGCGGAGCGATCCCGCTGGAGATCGCCCTCGACCAGGGCAACATCCACCACTACCTGGTGGGTGCGCAGGGTGCGCTGCCGGTGGACGCCGTGGGCAACCCGTGGAGCGGCAGCTACGTGTACAACTCCGGCAACCTGGTGCTCGACCTGCTCTACAACCTGATGTTGGAGTCCACCGGCCGACTGCAGAAGTGCCGCATCTACGAGATGACCGCGAACAAGACTGCACGCTCCACCATCGCTTACCTCATCGTGCGGGACCAGGCTCACGAGAACGCGTACGCCAAGGCGCTCGAGACCCTGGGTGTGCACTGGAACACTCTGCTGCCGATCCCGAAAACCAACGCGGAGAAGTTCCCCGAGGTGAAGAAGCTGCTCGACCTCAACCTGCACAGCAAGCAGTACACCTTCGACCTCGCCGGCCAGTCGGAGGCGGGCAAGATCTTCCAGGGCATGTCCCCCTCCAAGGACGGCACGAACCTGGTCGCCGACGAACAAGCTCCTGAGGGTGTGCCGTCGGTGATCGCCGGCGAAAGGATGGAGGAGTTCGCGCCCGGGTTGGATCCGGCTCTGATGGAGCTGATCCAGGCCACCGCTGACATGGAGATGGCCGAGGTGGACGTGTCGTACGGCCCGGCGAAGGCCGCGGCAAAGGCCGCGCCGAAGACCAAATAGGAGCCGTTGCCGCCTTACCGGCCGGCAGACCAAAGGGCCCCGGGACTGTGTCACCGGGGCCCTTCACTCTCGCCAGGGTAGGCGAATCAGCTCAGTGTGAGCGGGTTCCGCTCACTTGCCGAGGCCGACCTTGTCGACCCTGTGGTGGAACCGCATGCCGGCGAGGCCGCCGAGCATCGCGCCGCCGAGGCTGACGATGGCGATCGCAACGGCCGTGAGGATGCTGCCCAGGGCCAGGTCGCCCTCCTGGACCGGGATCCGCGGGAAGCTGTTGAGGTTGGCGAGCACATTGAACTGGCTTCCCGCGATAGCGGCCACAATGGCCAGAACCACGGCCACGATCAGAGCCCACAACCACACGGCGATGCCCTGCTTTGCGCCACTGAACCGCGCCATGCGGCCGGCGACATAGCCTCCGCAGAAGTAGGACACGAAGACGACGACGGCCAGGGCGATGGCACCGATCAGGCCGACGGTCGAGGCATTCTCGGCCGCGGCATCCGCCGTCTGCGCGGGGTCGGCCTGGTTGCCGAGGCCGACGGCTGCGCCGGCGCCGGCCACCAGCGCGGTGAGGAGCACGGCTGCGCCGGTGGCGGTGAGCCAGCCGAAGAAGGCCGTGCCGAACTTCATGCCGCCGAACTGCGCCTTCTGCTTGGCGACGACTTCCTGGCGGATGGTGGTGCCCGAGGTCGCCGGCGGGGCGGCGGGTTCGAGGGGGTCGGGTGCCGTGGGACGCGAGTCGTGGGGTGCCGTGGGGCGCTGGTCGTTGGGTGTCATGGGGCGCTGGTCGTTGGGTGTCATGGGGCGCGGGTCGTTGGGTGCTGACGTCATGATGTTCTCCTCTGAAGGATGATGCGGGGTGCGGTGGGAAATCCCTGTCGGGCATCCGCCTGACATGCTCTGCTGCTTCTTAGACGGTCCGAACCCCGCACCTGTCATGCTCCAGCGTGAAGAAATCTCACTCCGGCCTGGTCAGTCGGTGTAATTCTGGTCGGCATCCCGACCACGCGGTTCACTGCTCAACAGCAACCCGTCTGCACTGTCGGCCGACGTCGCGAGCACCTCGATCCAGGCCCGGTTGAGCCCGGGGGTCGTGGTCCCGGTGAACTTGAAATACAGCGGGATGCCGGGGTGCAGCCACAGACTGGGCTGCGCCTCGTCTGGCGCGGCCGGGTCGCTCCAGAAGAGGGCGAAGCTCTCGCCGCGGCGAAGCTTGGAGCCGATGACGCTCTGCAAGTGCACCAGCGCGCGGTCCTCGAAATCGACCTCGGTGGCGCCGGAGATGAGCTTTCCCATGTCCATTTCCCCTTAGGGCTCTCGCTGCCCTGTCCTGGATGGCGGGCGCCGCTATGGGTAGGACGGTGGCGGGTCGTCAAACGTCACGCCGAATCGGAAAATCGCCCACCGGGCACGGCGGCCCGGCGCCTCCGGACGCGCGGCATGCGCTGGCGCGCCGGGATGGTTCGGCTAGGCCGCGGTGCGCTGGGCGCGGGCCTGGTCGAACGCGCCGCCGCCGATGGGCACGATTTCCTTGCCGAGCGGCGCGAGCGAGATCGGCACCATCTTGAAGTCGGCGATGCCCAGCGGGATGCCGATGATGGTGATGCAGAGTGCGATGCCCGACACGATGTGGGCCAGGGCGAGCCACCAGCCGGCCAGGATCACCCAGATCACGTTGCCGAGGAACGAGAAGGCTCCGCTCGACGGCTTGGCGACGACGGTGCGGCCGAACGGCCAGAGCGCATAACCGGCGATGCGGAACGACGCGATGCCCCACGGGATCGTGATGATCAGGATGCAGAGCACAATGCCGGCGGCGACATAGCCGAGGAACAGCCAGAAGCCGGAGAGGACGAGCCAGATCAGGTTGAGGAGTGTGCGCACGCCGGAATTCTACTCGCGGTCGGCCGGTCGGCATCCGTTGCTCGGCGTAGACCGACAGCAAAGGCGGAGATTCTCGGGACACGCCGCGCTGCGTGGCAGCAGATGCGGCGTGTCGGGAGAATCTCCGCCTTCAGGTCTCGACGAGCTCGACCAGCGGCCGAGTTGTTAGATGACCGCGCGGGTTTCGCGGGCGATCTCGAGCTCCTCGTTGGTGGGGATGACGAGCACGGTGACGCGGGACGCATCCGTCGACACAACACGGGCGACGCGCGAGAACGGGTCGTTCTTCGCCGGGTCGATCTCGATGCCGAGGCCCTCGAGGCCGCGCAGGGCGCCCTCGCGGATGATGCCGGAGTTCTCGCCGACACCGGCGGTGAAGACGATCACGTCGAGGCCGCCGAGCTGGGCCATGTAGTTGCCCACGTAGCCCCTGATGCGGTGGTAGTAGACGTCGAGCGCGGCCTGGGCCACGGCGTCGCCGGCCACGGCCGCGTCTTCGACGTCGCGCATGTCACCGTTGCCGGTGAGGCCGAGCATGCCGCTCTTCTTGTTGAGCAGGGTGTCGAGCTCTTCGATCGACAGGCCGGCCTTGCGGTGCAGGTGGAACAGCACGGCGGGGTCGATGTCGCCTGAGCGGGTGCCCATGACCAGGCCCTGCAGCGGGGTGAGGCCCATCGAGGTGTCGATCGACTTGCCACCGTCGACGGCGGTGGCGGACGCACCGTTGCCGAGGTGCAGCACGATGGTCTTCAGCTCGCTCAGGGGACGGCCGAGGAACTCGGCGGCGGCCTCTGAGACGAACTTGTGCGACGTGCCGTGGAAACCGTAACGACGGATGTCGTGCTTGGCGGCCAGCTCGGTGTTGATCGCGTAGGTGTACGCGGCCGGCGCCATGGTGAGGTGGAACGAGGTGTCGAAGACGGCCACGTGCGGCACGTCGGGGAAGTTGGTGCGGGCGGCGACGATGGCCTGCACGTGGGCGGGGTTGTGCAGCGGGGCGAGGTCGGCGAGGTCGCTGATCTGCTGCTGAACGGCGTCGTCGATCACGGTGGGGCCGGTGAAGATGGCCCCGCCCTGAACGACGCGGTGGCCCACGGCGATGAGGTTGGCGTCGGACAGCTGCGGGCCGTGCTCGGCGAACGCGGCGATCATGACGTCGAAACCGGCGGTGTGGTCGGGGATCGGCAGGTTCGCTTCCTGGCGGCCGGCCTCCGAGGCGGTGTTGGTGTGCCGGGCGTGTCCGCTGGCCTCACCGATGCGCTCGACGAGTCCGCCGGCCAGTTCGGTCTCGGTGTCGATGTCGATCAGCTGGTACTTGAACGAGGACGAACCTGAGTTGATGACGAGGATGGCGGTCATACGGCTGCCACCACCGCTGCGAGAGATGCGGCCTGAATGGCGGTGATCGCCACGGTGTTCACGATGTCCTGCACGAGGGCTCCTCTGGAAAGGTCGTTGATGGGTTTGCGCAGGCCCTGCAGGACGGGGCCGATCGCCACGGCGCCAGCGCTGCGCTGCACCGCCTTGTAGGTGTTGTTGCCGGTGTTGAGGTCGGGGAAGATGAAGACGGTGGCCTTGCCGGCCACGTCCGAATCCGGCATCTTGGCGGCGGCCACGGCGGCATCCGCTGCGGCGTCGTACTGGATCGGGCCTTCGACGGCGAGGTCGGGGCGGCGTTCGCGAACGATCGCGGTGGCCTCCCGCACCTTTTCGACGTCCGCTCCGTTGCCGGAGACGCCGGTGGAGTACGACAGCATCGCGATGCGCGGCTCGATGCCGAACTCGATGGCCGTCTCCGACGCCGAGATGGCGATGTCGGCCAGCTGGGCGGCGGTGGGGTCGGGGTTGACCGCGCAGTCGCCGTAGACGAGCACCCGGTCGGCCAGGGCCATCAGGAACACGCTGGAGACCACGGACACACCGGGGCGGGTCTTGATGATCTCGAAGCTGGGCCGGATGGTGTGCGCGGTGGTGTGCGATGCGCCGGAGACCATGCCGTCGGCCAGGCCGAGCTGCACCATCATGGTGCCGAAGTACGAGACGTCGGTGACGACGTCGCGGGCCTGGTCGATGGTGACGCCCTTGTGGGAGCGCAGGCGCGCGTATTCCTCGGCGAAACGCATCCGCAGCACGTCGTCGAACGGGCTGACGACCTGCGCCTTGGCGATGTCCAGGCCCAGGCCGATGGCGCGCGAGCGCACCTCGAACTCTTCGCCGAGAATGATCAGGTCGGCCACATCGCGGGCCAGCAGGGTGGCGGCGGCGCGCAGCACGCGGTCGTCGTCGCCCTCGGGCAGCACGATGCGCATGCGGTTCTGCCGGGCACGCTCGAGCAGGGTGTACTCGAACATCAGCGGGGTGACCACGTCGGCGCGGCTCACCTTGAGCCGGTCGAGCAGGGCGGCACCGTCGACGTGCTGCTCGAACAACGCCAGGGCGGTGTCGTGCTTGCGCTGCGAGTCGGCGGCCAGGCGGCCGCGGGTGTGGGTGATACGGAGGGCCGCCTCGTAGGAGGCCAGGTCGGTGCGGATGATCGGCACCGACGGGGCGAGGCCCTTCATGAGCTGCTCGATCGACTCGGGCAGCGCGAAACCGCCGACGAGAACCACACCGGCCAGCGACGGGAAGGTCGCGGACGAGTTGGCCATCAGGGCGGCGAGGAGCACCTCGGGGCGGTCGCTGGGGATGACGACGACGGCGCCCTCGGCCAGGCGGGGCAGCACGTTGACCATCGACATGGCGGCCACGACGACGCTGAGCGCCTCACGGGAAAGCAGCTCCGGGTCACCCTGCACGAGGGTGCCGTGGGTGGCTTCGAGGATGGTCTTCATGCTCGGGGCCACGAGGAACGCGTCCTCGGGGATGGCCCAGACCGGCACAACGGCGGCGTGCAGCGCATCCGCAGTGGCCGGGGTGTTGTCGACGCCCTCGCGCACCGCGGCGATGAGGCCGTTGAGGTTGGCGGGGTCGGCGCGGTTGACCACGACGCCCAGCAGCGAGACGTGCTCTGACGCGAGTTCGGTCAGGGCCACATCGGTGAGCTGGCGGATGTCGTCACTGGTGCGCGGTTCGCTCTGGCCGAGCTGGTCGCTCTGGTTGAGCCCCTCGCCCTGACCGAAGGCCACCCGGCCGGCCAGCACGAGCAACACCGGCACGCCGAGGTTCGCGGCGATGCGGGCGTTGTAGGCCAGTTCGGTCGGGCTTCCGACGTCGGTGAAGTCGCTGCCGATGACCACGACGGCGTCACACTGCGCTTCGACGGCCTTGTAACGGGCCACGATGCGCGCCAGCGCGGCATCCGGGTCGGCGTGCACGTCGTCGTAGGTGACGCCGACGCACTCGTCGTAACTGAGCGCCGGCTGCGCGACGGAGTGGGTACCGACGGGCTTGCGGGCCTGCAGGTGATTGAGCAGGAGTTCCAGCACATAGTCGGGCTTGTGCTTGGAGCGAGCGATCGGACGGAAGACACCCACCCGCTCGATGGAGTGCAACAGGGTGTCAAGAACACCCAGGGCGATAGTAGATTTGCCGGTATTTCCCTCGGCGGAGGTGATGTAAATGCTTCGAGCCACGGTTATACGTTATCCCCGCCGGTGGTATCTAGTGCGCGCGCAGCGGCTGCCGCGGCATCGTTCCCAGCCCACACCCAGTCGGTGACCTCGGGAATGTCTTCTCCGTGATCGCGGGTGTACTGCCGGGCACGCAGGCGGGCATCCTGCATCTGCTGGCGAAGCAGTCCGGCGCGGGCTCCGAGTCCGGGCACCCGGTCGATGACATCCATCACCAGGTGGTACCGGTCGAGGTCGTTGAGCATGACCATGTCGAACGGCGTCGTCGTCGTCCCGTTCTCCTTGTACCCGCGGGCGTGCAGGTTGCCATGGCCGTGGCGCTTGTAGGTGAGCCGGTGGATCAGCCACGGGTAGCCGTGGTAGGCGAACACGATGGGCTTGTTCGCGGTGAAGTAGGCGTCGAACTCCCGGTCGCTCAGGCCGTGCGGGTGGTCGTCCTCGCTCTGCAGGCGCATCAGGTCGACCACGTTGACCACGCGCACGCTGAGGTCGGGCATGGCCTCGCGCAGGATCTTGGCGGCGGCGAGCACCTCGAGGGTGGGCACCTCGCCGGCGGCGGCGAGCACCACGTCGGGTTCGGTGCCGGGAATCTCGGTACCGGCCCACTCGAAGATGCCCAGGCCCCGCTCGCAGTGCGCGACGGCCTGATCCATGGTGAGCCAGTTCGGCGCCGGCTGCTTGCCGGCGACGACCACGTTGACGTAGTCGACGCTGCGCAGGCAGTGGTCGTAGATCGACAGCAGGGTGTTGGCGTCGAAGGGCAGGTACACCCGCACGACGTCGGCGCTCTTGTTCACGACGTGGTCGATGAAACCGGGGTCCTGGTGGCTGAATCCGTTGTGGTCCTGGCGCCAGACGTGCGAGGAGAGCAGGTAGTTCAGGCTCGAGATGGAGCGGCGCCACGGGATCTCGCGGGTGACCTTGAGCCACTTGGCGTGCTGGTTGAACATCGAGTCGATGATGTGGATGAATGCTTCGTAGCAGTTGAAGACGCCGTGCCGGCCGGTGAGCAGGTAGCCCTCGAGCCAGCCCTGGCACTGGTGCTCGCTGAGCATCTCCATGACCCGGCCCGCGCGGGCAAGGTTGGTGTCTTCGGGCAGGTATTCGCCGTTCCACTGCTTGTCGGTGGCGGCGTAGACGGATGGTGCGAGCCGGTTGGATGCGGTCTCGTCGGGTCCGAAGATGCGGAAGTTGTCCGGGTTCTGGCGGATGACGTCGGCCATCCAGATGCCGAGCACCTTGGTGGCCTCGTCGACGGTGGCGCCGGGGGTCGGCACCTCCACCGCGTAGTCGCGGAAGTTGGGCAGCTTGAGCTCGCGGCGCAGCAGCCCGCCGTTGGCGACGGGGTTGGCGCTCATGCGCAGGTCGCCGTGCGGGGCGAGCGCGGTGATGTTGGCGGCGGGGGCGCCGGCGTCGTCGAAGAGTTCCTCCGGACGGTACGAACGCAGCCAGGATTCGAGCACGTCGGTGTGCGACTGGGTGTCGCGGGCGTTGACGAGCGGCACCTGGTGCGAACGCCAGGAGTCTTCCACCTGCACGCCGTCGATGACGGGCGGGCAGGTCCAGCCCTTGGGGGTGCGCAGGATGATCATCGGCCAGCGCGGCCGGCTGGTGTCGCCGGCGAGGGCGGCGCGCTTGATCGAGGCGATTTCGTTGAGCACCTCGTCCATGGTCTGCGCCATGCGCTGGTGCACGGCGAGGGGGTCTTCGCCGTCGAAACCGCCGGAGACGATGTGCGGGTTGTGGCCGTAGCCGCGCATGAGTTCGAGCAGTTCGCTCTCGGGGATGCGGGCCAGGATGGTGGGGTTGGCGATCTTGTAGCCGTTGAGGTGCAGGATCGGCAGCACGACGCCATCCTGCAGCGGGTCGACGAACTTGTTGGAGTGCCAGCTGGTGGCCAGCGGGCCGGTTTCGGCCTCGCCGTCACCGACGACGGCGGCCACGAGCAGGTCGGGGTTGTCGAACGCGGCGCCGTAGGCGTGGCTGAGCGCGTAGCCGAGCTCACCGCCCTCGTGGATCGAGCCGGGGGTCTCGGGTGAGGCGTGGCTGGGGATGCCGCCGGGGAAGGAGAACTGGCGGAACAGGCCCTTGATGCCGTCTTCGGACTGGTCGATGCTCGAGTAGACCTCGGAGTAGGTGCCGTCGAGGTAGGCGTTGGCGACCATGCCGGGCCCGCCGTGGCCGGGGCCGGTGATGTAGAGTGTGCTGATCTCGCGTTCGCGGATGACCCGGTTCAGGTGCGCGTAGAGGAAGTTGAGGCCGGGGGTGGTTCCCCAGTGGCCGAGCAGCCGCGGTTTGATGTGCTCTTTCTGGAGCGGCTCCCGCAGCAGCGGGTTGTCGAGCAGGTAGATCTGCCCGACCGAGAGGTAGTTCGAGGCTCGCCACCACGCGTCGACGCTGGCGAGAGCTTCGGCGCTCAACGCGTGCGGCAGGCGGCTGGGCCAGGTGAATGAGGTGGCGTTGGACGAATGAACCATCACGGACTCCAAGTGCTCTATGGGCGCCACAGGCGCCGTCCAAGTCTAGGAGCGACGATTCCTGCTCCGGGGGGACGTTGGTCCCCTTTGCTCGCCGGCGATAGGGCTAGGCTGACCGGTTCGCATCCGGGGCGCACTCGGGGGCGCATCCGGGCAGCATCCGGGCAAAGTAAAACTCCTCGCGCACCCACCAGAGCCCAGTTACCCTTGCTACGTTTCCGTCCTGGGGGAGTTGGCTGAGATAGCGCCACGCGAGGAGCCATTGCCAGTTTAGGGCGTCCGGGCCCCGGGCCCAAAACCGGCGGTTTGGTGACGTGTCACTCGGGGCCCCCGGAAGCAGGTAAGATTTTCCCTGGTCGTTGTCTTCACGATTCGGCCGGCTCAGGAGAATTCGCCTAGTGGCCTATGGCGCACGCTTGGAAAGCGTGTTGGGTGAAAGCCCTCGGGGGTTCGAATCCCCCATTCTCCGCCAGTGAAACGCCCGCTTTCGAGCGGGCGTTTCCGTTTTTAACGCCCAACTGTCGCCGAAGCTACAGTCAGTGCGGGCCGGAACGGTTCGGCGGGTGTGCGGCGGGCGGCTGCCGGCTGTCGTTGTGGCCGCATCCGCTCGGGTTGACCTCAACCACGGTTGAGGTCTTACTATCGCTCTCGTGCCACTCCCCTCCTCGCCGCCTTCGGTCCCCCTGCGCCCGGCCTCGATCTTCGGCCGGGAGCACGTCTGGGTCACCGTCGGGATCCTCGCGCTGATCTTCCTGGCCGCGTTCGAGGCCTTGGCCGTGACCACGGTCATGCCCATCATCAGTGCGGCGCTGGACGGCGACTCGTTGTACGCCCTGGCGTTCTCCGGTCCGCTCGCCGTGGGCGTAGTGGGCATGGTGGCCGCGGGCAACTGGGCGGACCGCTCGGGGCCGGTGCCCGTGGTGCTGACCGCCGTGGTTCTGTTCGTGGTGGGCCTGGTGATCGCCGGCACCGCCGCATCCATGCCCGCCCTCATTGTGGGACGCCTGGTGCACGGCCTCGGTGGCGGGGCGCTGAGCGTGTCGCTGTACGTGGTCGTCGCACGGGTGTATCCGCAGCGGATGCATCCGGCGATCTTCGGCGCCTTCGCCGGCGCCTGGGTGGTGCCGTCGCTGATCGGGCCGTTCATTGCGGGTCTGGTGGCCGAGTACACCAGCTGGCGGTGGGTGTTCCTCGGCGTAGTGGTGCTGGTGGTGGCGGCGATGGGGATGCTGCGGCCCGGGCTGGTTGCGATCGCGGCGGCGGAGCGGGAGCGGCCGGTCGGTGTGCGGGAACCGTGGCGGCTGTCGCGAACGCTGTGGTCGCTGGGTGCGGCGGCGGCGGTGCTCTGCGCGTCGATGGCGGCGCAGCTGCCCGGCGCGCTGCTGTGGGTGGGCACCGGCGCCGCGTTCGTGCTGGCCGGGGTGGCGCTGCGTCCGCTGCTGCCGGCCGGGACGCTCAGCGGCCGGCGTGGACTGCCCGTGGTGATGACGATCCGCGGGTTGGTGTCGGGGGCGTTCCTCTCCACCGAGGTGTACCTGCCGGCGCTGCTCACCGGCGAGTACCGGCTTTCCCCCGTGTTGGCCGGGCTGGCGTTGAGTTGCGCGGGGGTCACCTGGGCTCTGGCGTCCTGGTTGCAGGGGCGGTATGCCACGGTTCTCAGCGATGCGGGCAGCATGCTGCTGGGCAGCGCGTTGCTGCTGGTGGCGATCGCCGCGTCGGCGCTGACCAGCGCCCTGGGCCTGGCGCCCGCCGTCGCCATCGCCGGCTGGGCCGTTGCCGGGGCCGGCATGGGCACCCTTGTGCCGCGGCAGAGCGGCCGGGTGCTGCGGCTGTCGGCGCCCCAGCAGCAGGGCTTCAACTCTTCCGCGCTACTGATCGCCGACTCCATCGGCGCGGCGCTGGCCCTGGCGGCCACGGCCGTGGTGTTCGTGGCCTTCGCGCCGCTGGGCGGCACCGCCACCTATACGGCCTCGTTCACGCTCTCGGCGCTGCTTGCGGTCGGCGGCCTGCTGCTGGTGGGCCGGGTCGGCCGCGACGAGGCGCCCGCGGCCGTGGCGGTTCCGTCCGCCTGAGCCGCGCGGCGGCAGCAACTGTTGCCGAAGCGGACAAATGGTCCCGGTGCGCCGGGCGCAAATGTCCGCACGGGCAACAGTTGCGGGGCGGATGTCGATTGGGGACTGGTTCAGTCGTCATAGGGGTGTCAGTATCCGTAACGCGTGAAAGGACAGCTCATGCAATATTCGCTTCTCGTCATCAGCCAGGAGTCCGGGGACGCCGGAATCACCGAAGAGGACATGGAATGGGGCCGGGCGGCGTTCGACGCCTATGGAAAGGCCCTCGACGCGGCGGGCGTGCTCGTGTCCGCCGACATCCTGCAGCCCGTGTCGGCCTCGACGACGGTGTCGCTGCGGGATGGCGCCCTGCAGATTCAGGACGGCCCGTTCGCCGACACCAAGGAACGTCTGAACGGCACCTTCGTGATCGAGGTGCCCGACCTCGACGCCGCCCTCGACTGGGCCGGGAAATGCCCCGCCGCCCAGTACGGGGCGATCGAGGTGCGCCCGTCGGCGATCGTGTTCACCGACGGCGAATGGCACCAGGTAGCGTGACCGCCCTGGCGCGGGCGGAATTGGCCGCCCGCGCCTCCTATGGGCGCCTGCTCGCCGTGCTGGCCGCGCCCACCGGCGACATCGCGGCCGCCGAAGACGCGCTCTCGGACGCCTTCGAGCGTGCGCTCATCACCTGGCCACGCGATGGTGTTCCCCACAATCCGGAGGGATGGTTGCTCACCGTGGCCCGCAATCGGCTCAGGGACCTGTGGAAATCCGCGGCGGTGCGGCTGAGTGCCCCTCTGGCGGAGGGCGCGCTCGACGGCACCGCGCGGGACGGCGCCCGATCGACAGCAAACGGACCCGGGCGCACGGGGCCGGACGCCTGGGTCGGCAGCGCCGGCACGGTGGGGATTGATGCGCTCGAGTCCCTCGACACCGAGGCGATTCCCGACAAGCGCATCGAGCTGCTCTGCGTGTGCGCGCACCCGGCCATCGACCGGGCCGTGCGCACCCCGCTGATGCTGCACACCGTGCTCGGCCTGACCGCGGCCGACATCGCCGCCGCATACGCCGTGCCGGAGCAGACCATGGCGCAGCGGCTGGTGCGGGCCAAGCGGCGCATCCGCGCCACGCGCATCCCGTTCGTGCTGCCGTCGCTCACCGACCTGCCCCAGCGGTTGCCCGCCGTGCTCGAGGCTGTCTATGGCGCCTACGCGATCGACTGGGCCAGCGCCGAGCCGGATGCCCGTGCCGTGCCGGACTCATTGGCCGGCGAAGCACTGTACCTGGCCGAGACCCTCGCCGCGCTGCTGCCCGAGGAGCCGGAGGTGCTCGGCCTGGCCGCCCTGCTGGCTCTCTCGATCGCGCGGCTGCCGGCCCGGATGAGCGGCAGGGGTGAGCTCGTCGCCCTCGACGACCAGGACCCGGCTCTGTGGGACACCGCCCTCATCGAGCGCGGGGAGCGCTACCTGCGGCGAGCCCAACCGTTGGGCCGGATCGGCCGGTTCCAGCTGGAAGCGGCGATCCAGTCGGCGCACTGCGACCGGGCGCGCTCGGGGGTGACGGACTGGGCGGCGCTGAGGACCCTGCACACCGCGCTGGTGCGCCTCTCCCCCACCGCGGGCGCCCGGGTGGCGCTGGCCGCGGTCATCGGCGAGGTGGACGGGCCGACGGCCGGGCTCGACGTGCTCAACGCGGTGGCCCGGGACCGCCCGGACACGGCGTCGTTCCAGCCGTTCTGGGCCACCCGGGCGCACCTGTGCGCCGAGGCCGGGCGGGTAGCGGATGCCCGCGCCGCGTACGACCGGGCGGTGGAGCTGGCCGGTGATGAGCGGCTGCGCGCGGCATTGCGACGTCGGGCCGGGGCCCTGCCGCCCGGTTGAGCCGCAACCCGTGCGCGGGCCGCGCCCAGTTCACGCCCCGGCAGCAACTGTTGCCGAAGCGGGCTTCTGCGCACGGGCAACAGTTGTCGGGCGGGGCTACTCGCCGACGTGGCGGCGGGGGCGGGGTGGCGGGGGCGGCGGCACCTCTTTGGCGGCGACGACCTCTGCGAGCGCCAGCGTCAGTGTGCCGCGCTTGGTCTCCACTGTGCAGTGCGTGGTGTCGCAGGAACGCAGGTAGCCGAGGGCATCCGTGTAGCCGCCGGCGATGCGGGTGCGCACCACGACCCGGGTGCCGAGGGCGGTGCCGGTGAGAAACTCGACGGGACCCGTCACGGCAGTCGGCTGAACGATTCGACGCGCTCGGTCTGCCCGGCTACCAGGATGATGTCGCCGGCGAGAATCACGGTCTCCATGGTGGCGTAGCTCCAGCCCTGGCCGGCCCGGTGGAACGCCGTGACGGTGATCCCGTGCACCGTGCGCACCCTGGTCTCGCTCAGCGGTTTGCCGAGGATCTCCTGGGGCGGGGCGGTCTTCACCAGGGCGAAGTCCTCACCGATGTCGATGTAGTCCTGCATCACCCCGCGCACCAGGTGCGCGACGCGCTTGCCCATGTCTTTCTCCGGGGAGATCACGTGTTTGACACCCAGCTGGCGCAGGATCTCGCCGTGCGGTTCGCTCACCGCCTTCGCCCAGATGTTGGGGATGCCCATCTTGATCAGCAGCGACGCCGTGAGGATGTTCGCCTGGATGTCGCTGCCGATGGCGACCACCACGCTGCTGAACTCCGGCACCGACAGCTGCCGCAGGGTCTCCTCTTTGGTGGAGTCGGCCCGGACCACGTGGGTGAGCAGCCGGTTGTGCGCCTGCACGATCTCCTCGTCGCCATCGATGCCGAGCACCTCGGTGCCGCTGTCCATCAGTTCCAGCGCGAGGGCGCTGCCGAATCGGCCGAGGCCGATGACCACCACGGAGTCCTCCTCGGCCAGGCGGGCGGTCTGCCGCTGGCCGAACAGGGAATACGATGACGACCTGAACTTAGCCAATGATGGGCCTCTCTTTCGGGAGTTCGTACGTTACCGGGTGCTCGCGCAGGGCGAGGGCGGAGGCGAAGGTGATCGGCCCGAGCCGGCCGATGAACATCAGCATGATCAGGATGGCCTGACCGGCCGGCGGCAGATTCGCCGTGATGCCGGTGGACAACCCGACGGTGCCGAACGCCGAGATCGCCTCGAACAGCAGCACGTCGAGGGTGAGGTCGGTGAGCACCATCAGAACGGCCGTCGACGCGATGACCACGAACACGGCCAAGAGCACCACCGAGATGGCCTGTCGGTGCACGGCCCTGGACAGCCGCTTGCCGAACACGTTCACCACACCGTCGCCGCGGATCTCGGCGACGAGGATGAAGTACAGCACCGCGAAGGTGGTGATCTTGATGCCACCGGCGGTGCCGGCCGGGCCGCCACCGATGAACATCAGCACATCCATGCCGAGCAGGCTGGCGGAGTCCATCGCCCCGATGTCCACGCTGTTGAACCCGGCGGTGCGGGTCTGCACCGACTGGAAGAAGCCGACCAGGATCTTCGCCGGCCAGTCCATCGGGCCGAGCGTGGCCGGGTTGGACCATTCGACGGCGGTGATGTACACCGTGCCGGCCACGAGCAGGGTGATGGTGCCGGCAAGCACGATGCGGGTGTTCATGCTCCACAGGAGCGGCGACCGCAGGTGCTTCCGCAGTTGCACGATCACCGGGAAGCCCAGCCCGCCCAGGATCACGGCCGCCGCGATCGGTAGGCAGATGAACGGGTCGACGGCGTAGCTGATCAGGTTGTCACTGAACAGCGCGAAGCCGGCGTTGTTGAACGAAGACACCGCGTGGAACACCCCGAACCAGATCGCCCGGCCGAGCGGCTCGCCGTAGCCGAACAGGAACCGCAGGCTGAGCAGCACCGCCACGACACCCTCCACGATCAGCGAGATGGTGACGACACCGAGCACCAGGCCCTTGACGTCCTCGAGGCCCACACTGCGCACCTCGGATGCGGCGGTGACGCGGGAGCGCAACGACAACCGTCGCACCACGGCGAGCCCGATAACCGACGCGAAGGTCATCACGCCGAAACCGCCGATCTGGATCAGGACCAGGATCACGACCTGGCCGAACGGGGTCCAGAAGGTTTCGGTGTCGACCACGGTGAGCCCGGTGACACAGACCGCGGAGGTGGCCGTGAAGATCGCCTCCGCGAACGACGCCCCGCCGGGGCCGACCTTGGCGATCGGCAATGAGAGCAGTCCGGTGCCGAGGAGGATCGTGAGGGCGAAACCCGCGGCCACCGCCTGGGCGGGGTGCAGGCGGAATCTCGGCCGGCCGAGGCCCGGCCCCGTCTTCGCCCGCGAGTTCACTGTGTCACTCTACGACCCTTGGGCGACCCCGTGCGCACGAGATTTTCGCCCTGCCCTATCGCGCGTACCCCCCGAACGGTGTCTACTGGGTTGCCGGGGCATGGGGCATACTCTGTAGTACACCGGGGGGAGGGGATACGAGGGTGGGCAAAATCACGGGTACGGCCTTGCGTGTGCAAGTGCTGCGACCCCACGGGCATCTGCTGCGTCAGACGACCCTCTCGATACTGGCCTTCTTCGCCCCCGTCTTCGCCGTCCTTTACTGGCTCACCATCCCCCTCGGGGAGTGGATTCCGGTCCTCATCGTGCAGCTGTTGGTGATGCTCGGGGCCGCCGTCGGCATCGTCGGTTTTCTGCGCACCTGCGTCTGGGTCGACGACACCGGCATCTCCGAGCGGGGCTTCTTCGGCCAGGTGACAAGTTTTCCGGTGGAGCAGGTCGCCAGTGTCGTGGTTCTCGAGCTGTACCAGAGCGGCGCGATCGACACGCACCCGCAGCTTTTCGTGACCGGCGCCGACGGTCAGCTCCTGGTGCGGATGCGCGGACAGTTCTATTCTCGCGGCGCGATGGACACGGTCGTGGACGAGCTGGGCGCCCCCGTGGTGCGTGTGCCGGACCCGATGACCCTCACCGAGCTCAACCGGCTGCGCCCCGAACTCCTGTACTGGTTCGAACGCCGGATCACCGGCCGGGCACCGCAAGACTTCGACCCGGGCGCCGACCTCGGCCGTTGACGGTTCCTCCATTCCCCCGGGTTGAAGTGCGGCGGCGGCCGGACCCTAGCCGAGCGGGTCGCTGGCGTCGGTGGTGAAGACGTAGTCGTTGTCCGCCGTGAGCTCGGGGCGGAGTTCGCGGGCGAGCGCCTCGGCGAAGACCAGCCTGGAGTCCTCCCGGCGTCGGGCGGCGCCGACAGGGTCGTCGGCCCGCAGCTGCTCGAAATCCACGTCGAGCGGCCAGCTGGTCACGGCGGTCCAGTCCCGGACGGGTCCGCCGGCGAGAGCGTGCAGCACCCTTGGGGAGTCCAGACTCCAGCGCACCTCGAACCTGTCGCTGCGGTCGCTGCCCGAGATGACGTCGTCGAGCCGGCCGTAGAAATCGGGTAGGAACCCGGTCACCTCGGCCCCGAGCTTGACCAGGTTGAAGTGCGCGTTGCGGCGGATCAGCGGGTCGAAGGTCCAGCGCATCTCGGTGATGCCCTGCTCGAGGCACAGCGCACGCTGAAAGAGTTTGAGGGCGTAGCCCACGCCGCCGCCCCGGTGCCACGGCACCACCGCGGCCATGTGCGAGTGCAGGTGCACCCCGTCGGTCCAGCCCAGGAACCCGAGCGTCGCGCCGACCGGCTTGCCGTGCTGTGTGGCCAGCAGCACCGGGTTTCCCGCGAAGTCGAGCGCGAGCAGCATCGCCCGGTCGGGGCTGCGCCCCACCCCCCAGGTGCGTTCGAAGAGGCCGATGATGCCGTCGAGGTCGCGCGGTTCCGCCGCTCGCACCGTCACCGCGGCCGACGCCGCGGCGATGGTGGCCAGCCTGTAGGCCTCGGTCACGCTCTGCTCAGCAACGCTCATTCCACGAGTACACCACAGGACGGCGCCTGAATCGAGGGCCGGCGGGGGCGAGGCGCGGGCGGCGGGCGGATGCCGAGCTAGTGGCCGCGGCCGGAGACCCGGTCGGCGAGGGTCGCCAGGGGCGAGGTGCTGCGGCGGCGGGTGAGCTCGGCCCGGTCGGCGTGCGTGTAGGCCTGGTACAGGGCGGTCACGGCCAGCCAGCGTAGCGGCTCCGGCTCCCAGTTGCGCACCCGGTGGTTCACCCACGGCAGCGCCGTCAGGGCGCTCTCGCGGCCGAGGATCAGGTCGGTGAGCGTGCGGCCGGCCAAGTTGGTGGTCGCCACGCCGGTGCCCACGTAGCCGCCCGCCCAGGCCAGACCGGTCTGCCGGTCCAGGCCCACCGTCGCGGCCCAGTCGCGGGGAACGCCCAGCACGCCGCTCCAGGCATGCTCAATGGCCGCATCCGCGGTGCCGGGGAAGAACCTGTGCAGGATGCCGGTGAGCGCCTCGATGGTGCTCGCCGGGGTCTGGCCGTCGGAGTCGGTCTGGGAGCCGAACCGGTACGGCACCCCACGGCCGCCGATGGCGATGCGGTCATCCGCTGTGCGCTGGGCATACATGTAGGCGTGCGCCATGTCGCCCAGGGTGGCCCGGTCGCCCCAGCCGATGCCGGCCCAGACGGCGGCGGGCAGCGGTGCGGTGACGATCAACGAGGAGTTCATCGGCAGCCAGGCCCTGTGCAGTCCGGCCAGGCCCGCGGTGAAGCCCTCGGTGGCGCGCACGATGAACTCGGCCTGCACGGTGCCGTGTCGGGTGCGGGCGGTCTGCGGGGTGATCTCGCTCACCCGGCTGTCGTCGTAGATCTCCACGCCCAGCGCCAGGACGGCGCGGGTGAGCCCGCCGACCAGCTTGGCCGGCTGGATGCGCGCGCAGTGCGGGTGCCACATCGCGCCGGTGCTACCGGCGACATTGATGCGCGCCGTGGCGGCCTCGGCGCTCAGTAGCTCGACATCCGTGTGCGGCCAGGCCTGCTCGGCCCGCACCGCGGCCTCGAGGCGTCGCTGTTGCGGCCGGTCGTAGGCGACGGTGAACTCGCCGCCCTTGACGATGTCCGCGTCGATGCCCTCGACCGCGGCGACCCTGATCACCTCGTCGACGGTGTCGTTCATGGCGGCCTGGAAACCGGCGGCCGCGTCACGGCCGTGGCTCCGCAGGTACTGTTCGCGCCCACCGGTGACCGAGTTGGTCAGCCAGCCGCCGTTTCGGCCGGATGCGCCGTAGCCGGCGAAACGCTGCTCGAGGATCACGATGCGCAGCTGCGGGGCAGCCTTCTTGAGGTAGTAAGCGGCCCACAGGCCGGTGTACCCGGCGCCGACGATGCACACGTCGGCGCGGGTGGAGCCGGGCAGCGGCGGCCGCGGCGCCGGCCGGCCGATCTGGTTCCACCAGAAAGAGACGTCTCCGTTGATCATGCGCGCACCGCTTTCGTCTGCCGGATGGTCCCACTCGATAGGGAGATCATCCCGCATCCGCGCCCGGTAGGCGCCTAGCGCAGGCCCGAGCCCTGGAAGGAGAGTCCGGGCGCCTTCGGCTGCCGGGTCACGTCGAACCGGGCGCCGGCGGCGTTGCTGGGCAGCAGGGTGAAGACCAGCAGGATGATGGCGCCCACGCCCGGGATCAGGCCCAGCAGCGCGAACCAGCCGGAGAAGTTCGCGTCGTGCAATCGGCGCACGAGCACCGCGATGCTGGGCAGAAGCACGCCGATCGCGACGATCGGGGCCACCAGCATGTAGACGATCTCAAAGTTGTGCGAGGGGTACCCGTTCCGGTCGATGCCGGTCGGGATCAGCTGCAGCAGCGACAGGGCCCCGAAGAAGACCCAGAGCAGCAGCGCGAACCACCAGTATTCGCTGCGCGGCGCCCGGCCGGTGAAGTCGGCGTACTTACGGAATACGGAGGCAATCGCCGCGGCGGGTGTCAGCATGGGGTCTCTTTCGTCGGCTCCATCGGGTCGGCGCAGGCCGACAGAGGCCGTGCGCCCCCACCTTCAGGCTACCGGGGCGGCGCGCGCATCCGGTCTATTGAAAGAGGAACAGCAGCGACGTGGCGCCGACCGTGATGGCGATCAGGGACAGGATCAGCACCCAGGTGAGCCCCTTGAGCCCGCCGCGCATCTTTCCCATGAAACCGACCGGGCGGCTCTCGTAATCGTCGTCATCCATGGGGAGACTCTAGCGCCGCCGGTCGAGCACGAGCTGTGCCGGCGGCACCGGGCGGGCTGGCTACTCCGCCCAGGACGACTGGGTGAGCGTCGTGGTGCGGATGTCGCCAACGCTGGCGGCGGGCACCGTGATCTCGTAAACCCCGGCATCCACCTTGGCCAGCCGCAGCCCCTCGGCGAGGTCGGCGTTGTGGTCGAGGTAGCAGCCGCGGTACAGCTTGGTGCCGTCGGTGTCGGCGAACTCGTCGACGATCCGCAGGTTCAGGCCGTTCCAGTTCGCCTCCATGTCGAGTTCGAGCACACCCTGCGCTTCGTCGAACGGGATCTCGTACTTCCACATGCCGCGGCCGGTGCGCACAAAACGCTCATCGGTGGGCTGCGAGTGCGTCGCCAACACGATGCGGCGGCCCTGGTCGATCACGTCGGCGGTGAGGTGCACACTGTTCCACTCGGCCAACGTGCCGATGTAGCGCGAGAACGGGGTCGAGCGACCCACGGATGCGCCGTCCACCATCCAGCCGTCGGCGATGTTGGGAAACACGGCCAGCTCGGTCGAGGTCCCGTCGGCGAACACCCGCACCAGGTGGGTGTCGGGGACCAGCCGGGTGTGCCGCATCCACCAGACCGGCACGATGTGTCCGGCGACCGGGGCGAAACCGGTGCCGGTGAACGGCGGCCGGTCCACGAACGGGCCGCCGGTGAGCGCCCGGGTGGCCTGGTCGACGCCGCCGATCGCGTTCTCCAGCCGCAGGCTCGCCCGCGCCGGAAACCGGATCACGTCGACGTACGGGTCGTCAGGAGTGAACGGCGACCCCGGGAAGCCCAGCCCATGCACGTCGAAAAGCTGGGCGGGTGTGGTGGCGAATGCCGCGTCGGGCACGGTGACCACGAACCCGGACACCCGGTCCCACCCGGCGGTGAGATAGGCGTGGCTGAGCTGCGGGGTGACGGCCTTCTGGAGAATTGTCATGCGACTCCTCGGGGTGTCACGTCGGCGTCAGGAGAGCGTCTTGCTCGTGTTCCAGGCCGGCATGGCGCTGCCGGTGTTCGGGGCAGCGTCGAAGCGGGCGCCGTTCGGTTGGCTGGGCAGCAGCGCGAAGACCACCATCACAATGACGCCGAGGTACGGGATGCAGGCGAGGAAGTAGAGCCACCCGGAGAAGTCGGCGTCGTGCAGGCGACGCACGTAGACCGTGATGTTCGGAATGATCAAGCCCAGTCCCACGACCACGACGATACCGAGGGCGATGGCCATCGACGGGGGCACCGAGTCGGGCTCGGGCGAGTTACCGACGCCGAGACCGCCGAGCACCATCACGACGACGTAGAGCACAACCTGGAACAGCGTGAACCACCAGAACTCGCTGCGCGGCGCCCGCCCGGCCAGGGTGGCGTAGTTACGGAAAACGGACTTAATGGCCGCGAGCGGAGTCAGCATTGTGTTCTCAAATCCCCCATTTGATGGGCCGTCCGGAGGGGACGACCGCAGTGGTTCACCCTAGCAGCGGCGTCGAACCGGCCCGGGCCGGTGCATCCGTGGCCTGAGAGCGTGGATGCCGGCGTGCCGGGCCCGGTCAGGGGGCGGGGGTGCGCTCGTCCAGGCCCCAGGGCTGGCCGTAGCCGGCGGGTTCGGGAGCGGCCATCAGGTCGAGGTAGGGCTTGGCGTCGAAGGCCTCCGGGCCGAGCACCCCGGTGCCGGTCCATACCCCGGTCGCGAGCAACTCCAGGGCGATCGCGGGGTTCAGCGCGGTCTGCCAGACCACGCACTGGGCGTCGTATTCCGCCATCGTCCACTCGTTGTCGCTCACGTGATAGAGGTAGACCTCCCGCGGCGCACCATCCAGGCCCAGGCCGGTCACCCAGACGCCGGCGCAGGTCTTGCCGGTCATCCGCGGGCCGATCGTGGCCGGGTCGGGCAGGCTCGCCGCGACCACGTCACGTGGCGCCACCATCGCCGGGCCGTCCGCGGTGCGCACCCGCACCGGCGCGACGCTGTCGAGGCCGAGCAGGTGCAGGGTGCGCAGCACCCCGATGAACTCCTCGCCGAGGCCGTACTTGAAGGTGACCCGCTTCGCATCCAGCCAGCGCGGCATCAGCAGCACCTCTTCGTGCTCCACGTTCACGCACTCCACCGGGCCGATGCCCTCCGGAAAGTCGAAGACCTCGGGCTCGCTGAACGGCGGCGTCGTGAACCAGCCGCGGTCCTTCTCGAAGATCACCGGCGGGTTCAGGCACTCCTCGATGGTGGTCCAGATGCTGAACGACGGCGCGAAGATCTCGTTTCCGGCCTCGTCGCGCACGACCAGGTTGGCGCCATCCCGGGTGCCGAGCTCGTCGATCTCGCTGAACAGGTGATCGGACGCGTACCGGGCGAAGACGTCGCTCAGGCCGGGCTCCACGCCCATGCCCACCAGCGCGAGCCGGCCGCTGGTCTCCCAATCACTCGCCTGTTCGAACTGGTCGTCCCCGAGCTTGATGCCGGTCTGCGCGTGCGGATCGGTCGGATGCGGCTCGCTCAGGCTCATCGCCATGTCGAGGTAGTCGGCGCCGGCGGCCAGCGCACCCGTGAAGATGCTCTGCACGAACTTCGGTTCCACGGCATTCATCACGTGGGTGACCCCGTGCTCGCGTGCCACCCGGGTCACCACCTCGGGGTCGGATGCGTCGATCTGCGCCGCCGTGAACCGGGCGGCGGTCTCCCCGCCGTGGCGGGCGGCGATCGACGCGATCGTGCGCTCCGCCCGGCCCAGGTCGTAGTCGCTCACCACGACGTGCTCGTAGAAGGAACGGCGGGCAATGATCTTCGCGAAGGCGTCACCGACGCCACCCGCCCCAACGAGAAGGATCTTCATTCCCCGAAGCTAGCGTGCGGGGGCCGGGATGTCAGCCCTCCGGCCCACATCCGTCTGCCAGCCGGATGGTTCCCGCCGTTACCAGAAGATGGAGTCGACGGGCAGAACACTTCGATCGGCGGGCTGCGCCGTGTAGACGAAGGGTGTCGTCTCGTTCACGTCGACCGAGGTGCGGTTGAGGTACACGAGTGCCCCGCTGTCATCGCCACCCTCGACGGTGTAGGTCTGGCCCTGCCAGGTGGTGGTCGCGGTCACCTGCCGGAGGTCGGACACCTCGCTCTCGTCAACGGTCACCCGCCAATCCCACGCACGCCCATAGCGGGAATACGGAAGGACGACGAAATCGTCGGTGACGGTCTGGCCCCGACCTTTCTTGGCGACGATCTCGCTCCCCGGGGCCGGCACCGGGTCCTCGCCGGGCCCGGATGGCCCTGCGGGGCGCGCGACCAGCGCAGAGCGCCCCCGCACCAGGCCCACGCAGTCGGCCACGACTCCGGCACCCAGCGGACGCTCGGTGGAGGTCCACGACCGCAGGCTCAGCTGCTCGAACGGAACGACGGCCGACCAGCCGCTGTGGATGTTCTCGGCACGCGCGATCTCTGGAGCATCGAACGGCGGCAACCCGCCCTTCGGGGCGAAGATCACCGCCCGTCCGTTGCGGATGGTCGCCACCTGCACCGTGAGATCCCGCCAGATGGCCGTCCACTCCACGTGGCGCACCACCGAAACCAGGCTACGGTCCACCAGCTTCGTGAACGCCCCGTAACCATCCAGTGCCCAGCCGTCGCCGGCCGGCTCGCCCGCACCCAGCCAGATCAGTTGCAGCTGCGGTACCCCGGCCAGGCTCACGGTGCCGCAGGTGTCGGCCAGGCCGACCTCCAGCCCATCGATCTGCGCCAGCACGCCGGGCCGCGGGGTGGTCTCGTCGATGGTGTCGAAGGTCGACGTGCGGGTCAGCCAGAACCGGCTCAGCCAGCCGAAGTCCACCCGGCCGAACACCCCGTTCACCTGCGGGTCGTCGTGGCGCCCGTAGACCCCGTGTGGCGGGAGATCACCGAAAATTTCGATCTGGCCCTGGGAACTCACCCCATCCACCCGCACGCGCACGGTCTGGAAGGTCGCGAACCCGCCGACCTCGACTCGGCCACCCGGGATTGCCCGGGCCCGCAGAACGTACAGCCCGGCAGGATTGACCAGGGAGTCATCGGCACGGTCGGGCAGCCCGGCGCCGCCCGATGCGGTCATCTCCGGTTCCCGATCGGTGAGTCCCGGTGGATCACCGGTTGGACTCTGGTGCCTTCGCTGGTGCGGCCGCCCGCCGCCTGGCTATGGTGTTCTCGCCGTCGAGCTTGGCCGCCAGCGGCGCCCACAGGACCACAGCCACGCCGGCGCCGAGCAGCAGCCCGCCGATGGTGTCGGTGAGCCAGTGCGCGCCGAGGTAGGTGCGGCTGACCATCATGGCGACCGTGTACACGGCACCGGCGATCCACACCCACAGCCACGGGAAAATGATCCCGAGCGCCACTGCCATGGTGGCGGCGTTGGCAACGTGCCCCGAGGGGAAGGAACCGAAGTCCGACGTGATCAGCATGTCTTCGGGGCGGGCCCGGCCGAAGAGGGTCTTCAGCAGCTGTACCAGGCCGGCGCTGACCACGGTGGCGATCACGAAGTAGAGTGCCGCCCAGGGCCGCCGGAGCACAAGCAGGGTCACCACGATCAGCAAGGGGATCACGATCACCCCGGCGATGCCGGCGCCGAGGAAGTTCATCACCAGCGCCGGGACCTCCCAGACCGGGGAGCGGTGCTCGAGGATCTCCTCCATCCACTCCGCGTCGGCCTCGATCGGGCGGCCGTTGCCGCGGGTGAGGATCAGGGCGCCGAGCAGGAAGGCGAGCACGACGGCGACGGCGCCGCTGATCAGCGGCCAGCGCCTCGCGATCCGGCGGGCGGGCGCATCCGCCGCGGCGTCGGGCCCGGTGCGCTCGGGTGGAGTGGGCTCAGTCTCAGGCGTTCGGGATGGGTCCATCACCCCATGGTAGATCGGCTCCGGTGGGAGCAGGCCCCGACCGGCGTTGTGAGACCCGGTTTCAGGCCCTGATGAGAGGATCGCGGCCCATGCCGGCGCGCTTGGCGGCGAGCATCGCCTCGTCGGCGCGGGCGATGAGGGCGTCAGGGGTGGCCGCCTGTGTGGCACCGGGCCTGAAGACGCTGATGCCGATGCTCGCTGAGACCGTCGACCCGTGCGCGACGCCGTGCAGGGGTTGGCACACCGCGTCCCAGATCCGGCGGGACACCTCGAGCGCCGACTCCTCGTCCACACCGTCGCAGGCGATCACGAACTCGTCGCCGCCGAACCGGCTGCACAGGTCCCCCACCCGCATGATCCCGGTAAGGCGCTCCGCGACCTGCCGCAGAACCCCATCGCCGGCCTCGTGGCCGAACCTGTCGTTGATGGCCTTGAAGCCGTCCAGGTCGAGGAACAGCAACGCCACGGTTCGGTCGTGCAGCACGGCCTCCGCCAGCAGTTGCTCCAACCGGCTCTGCATCGCGAAACGGTTGGGCAGCCCGGTGAGCGCGTCGTGCAGCGACTGGTGTTCGATCTGGCGCTGCAGGTGGATGCGTTCGAGCACCGGTGCCGCCTGCGTGGCCAGGGCAGCGAGCAGGTCGAGCAGATTCGCATCCAGCATCCGCGGCCGCTGGAACCAGCAGGCGACCGCGCCGCTGACGGCGCCGTCCTCGGTCAGCGGAATCAGGCAGAGTGCCTCGACGCCCTCGGCATCCAGGCCCGCCGCCAGGGTCGGGAAGCTCGCCGCGATGTCGGCGGGGCTGCGGCAGAGGACCGGCCGACCGTTCTCCAGGCACTCCCGGACCGGTAGCAGGTCGGCCAGGTCGACGCTGCCCGCCAGCGGCCGGGAGCCGGAGACCAGCTCCAGCCGACCGTCGGATTCGGCGACGATGACCGACACCGTCGCATCCGTCGCCGTCTCGGCCGACACCCGCAGCACCGACCCGAACTCCGCCATCGTGGTGGCCGGGGCCAGGCCGGCCGCGGCCTCCTGCATGATGCGTACCCGGGCCACCGCGGCCTCGGCCGTGCGCCGGGCGTCGAGCAGGTCCCGCTCGTACTTGAGCCGGATCCCGGCATCGAAGACGGCGGCGTAGATCAGTTCGTCGGCACCCGAATCGTCCACGACCAGGCTGACCAGCACGTCCCGGGTGCCGCCGGCGCGGGTGGCCAGGCTGAGCAACATCTCGTTGAGCGGGTGCCGCGTCTGCAGGAGCGGCATGAACCGGGTCTCGAAGACCAGCTTGCTGCCCCTGGAGAGCAGGGACAGGAAGTAGCGGCCGACGATGTCGTCCTGCGGAGAGCCCGTCCAGTCGCAGAACGTGTCGTTCGCCGCGCGGATGACGCCGTCGGTCGACATCGCGAACAGGCCCGCCGGCGCGTGCTGGAACAGCGCCCGCGAGACGTCGTCCGGTGTCACAAGCGGCGCCGGATCTGCCGTTCGATCTCGGTCGGATCGGACAGGTGGGCGTAGTGTCCGGCCGCGCTGAGCACGACCAGTTCGCTGCCCTCGATGTTCTCGTGCAGGTACTCACCCACCTCGAGCGGGGCGATCAGGTCGTCGGCGGACTGCAGGATCAGCGTGGGCGTGCTGATGTTCTTGAGGAACCGGCGCATGTCCGAGAGGAAGGTGACCCTGGCGAAGTGCTGGGCGACCATCGTGTCGGTGCGGGCCATGCTTTCGGCCAGTTCCGCGGCCAGTTCGGGGCGTTCCGGGTTTTTCATCAACGCCGGCGCCATCTCGGCGGCCCAGCTGACGTGGTTGACTTCCAGAGCGTCGAGCAGACCGTCGATGTCGGCGCGCTCGAAACCGCCCACGTAACCGTCGTCGTTCAGGTAGCGCGGCGACGGGCCCAGCATGATGAGCTGGGCGAACCTGTCCGGTTCCTCGATCGCGGCCAGCGCCCCGATCATGGCGCTCACCGAGTGCCCGACGAAGACCACGTCGTGCAGGTCGAGGTGACGCAGGATGTCGAGCAGGTCGGCCGCGTACCCGCGCAACGAGTCGTACTTGCGGCGGTCGTACGCCGACACATCCGAGTCGCCGGACCCGACGTGGTCGAAGCGCACCACGCGTCGCTCGCCGACGAATTGCGGTGCGACCAGGCGCCACATGTCCTGGCTGGTGCCGTAGCCCGGTCCGAAGACGATGGGCGGTGCGGCCGGATCGCCCTCGACGCTCACGGCGTTGCGTCGGAGCACGTCGACTGCCGCCAGGTCGGAGGTTTCTGGGCCTGAAAGCGCGCTGGGGATCACTCTGGTGATTCTTCCATAACGACCGGTGCCGCGGGGTTCCCCGACGGCACCCGACCGGGTCAGTGGGTCAGCGCCGACACCGTTCGCGGGCGCACGATGAACCAGAGGCTGAGGATGGAGATGATCGCGCAGACACCCATCACCGAGGCCATCGGGACGGCGGTGCCGACCCCGAGCAGGCCCACGACCGGGGAGATCAGCCCGGCGATGCCGAAGTTGGCGGCGCCGAGCACGGACGCGGCGGTGCCGGCCTCGCTGCCGTGCGAGTTGAGGGCGATGACCTGCACGGTGGGGAAGGTGAACCCGCAACCGGCGATGAAGAACCACAGCGGGATGAGGGTGCCCCACAGGCCCGCGCCCAGCAGGTCGAGGGTGAGAATCGTTGCCGACGTGATCACGAGTACCGTGGTGGCGCCGATCAGGATGTTCTGCGGCCCCACGTTGTAGCGGTGCATCAGCCGCGAGCTGGTCTGCACGCCAACGACGATGCCGAGGGAGTTGACGGCGAAAAGCACCCCGTACTGCTGGGCACTGAACTCGTAGACCTGCTGGAAAAGGAACGGTGAGGAGGAAAGGTAGGAGAACAGACCGGTGAAGGTCATCGCCCCGATGATCGCGACGCCCACGAAGGTGCGGTCGCTGAGCACGGCCCGGTAGCGCTGGCCCAGGCTCGAGTGGCCCGGCACCGTGCGACGATCCTGCGGCAGGGTTTCCACGATCCAGATCGCGACGGCCACCATCACCACGATGCCGTAACCGGCGAGCACCCAGAAGATGCCGCGCCACGGCATCACGAGCAGCAGCTGCGAGCCGACGACGGGGGCGATCACCGGCGCCAGGCCGCTGACCAGGGCCAGGCGGGAGAGCATTTTGACCAGCGGCTTGCCGCCGAACAGGTCGCGCACCATGGCCATGGCCACGACCGCGCCGGCCGCGGCGCCGAAGCCCTGCAGCACCCTGAAGATGCCCAGCGTCACGATCTCGGTCGAGAGTGCGGCGCCGACACAGGCGAGCACGTGGAAACCCGTGGCCAGCAGCAGCGGCAACCGGCGGCCGACCTTGTCGCTCCACGGGCCTACGATCAGCTGGCCGAAGCCGAAGCCGATCATGGTGCCGGTCAGGGTGAGCTGGATGGCGGCGGCCGAGACCCCGAGTTCGCTTTCGAGGGTGGGGAACGCGGGCAGGTACAGGTCGATGGTGAACGGGCCGAGGGCCGTGAGCGCGCCGAGGATGATGATGTAGACGATGCGCTGCCCGCGGGAAAGCGCGTCACCCGGGTGCCGGGCGGTGGAGGCGAGCTGCGCCTCGGAGATCACGGGGATGACGGCAGTAGTCACGTTGAAGAGTCCTCGGTCGGAGTCGTGCGAAAGGAGTGCGGGCGATCGCCCAGTAGCAAAAAGCGTGCGCCGCTCGGTTCTATTCCACCTCAGCGGCATCCCGGCAAAGATTGCGCGGATCCGGCCTTTTCTGCATGTTCCCGGGCGCCGGGTGCGTCTGAATCCGCCCGGCCTGGTCGACTTTGGAGTTATGCCATCCAGCCGGGGTCGGGGTCGGCAGGGGGGCAGGGTTAGGGAGACTCGGCGGGCGTGCCGGCAGGCACCCCTGCCGGGAGTCCGGCCGGGTCGTCGAGCAGGCCCTCGAAGGCCAGCTCCGCGGCGCCGATCATCAGCAGGTTGGAACCGAGCTCCGCGGCGCTGAGCCGCACGGTGCCGAAGGCGGCGTCGAGCGAGTGCTTCGCCACGGCGGAGCGCAACCTGTCGGCATCCACCGCCAGCAGCGCGGCAAGAAACCCGCCGAGCACCACCACCTGTGGGTTGAGGATGTTGATCGCCCCGGCCAGCGCCACCGCGAGGTGGTCGATCTGACGGTTGACCTCGGCGCGCACCTCCGGCGACGTGGATGCCCGCAGCGCCTGTTCGAGCTCGTCGGCATCCGCTCCGGCCAGGCCGAGCACCTCGAGCAGCTCGCGCCGGGTGACCTCTGCCTCCAGGGTGCCGCGGATGCCGGCGGAGTCGACCCGTTCACTGTCGCTGACCCTGGTGTGCCCGAACTCGCCCGCGTAACCGGCGATGCCGCCGGCCGGCGCACCCCCGACGATCATGCCGCCGCCGATGCCGCTCGCACCGCCGTTGAGGTAAATGAGATCGGTGATGCCCTTGCCGGCGCCGAAGAACCGCTCGGCCATGGCGCCCAGGCTGGCGTCGTTGGCGGCGAGAACCGGGTAGCCGGTCGCGGCCTCGAGCATTTCGGCGAGGGGTTCGTCGATCCAGCCCAGGTGCGGCGCGTGCCGCACGAGTCCGTCGTGGGCGCGCACCAGGCCGGGCACGGCCACGCCGATTCCCACGACCTTGAACCTGGCCTCGAGTTCGCCGCGCATGCCGTCTATCACGGCTGCGGCGATGTTGACGGCCTCGAGCACGCTCGGGGACTGGTCGGTGGGGTAGCGCACCCGGCGGTGCACCTGACCGTCGAGGCCGACGATGCCGATGGTGACGGCGTCGATCTCCGGGTTCACGGCGAGCGCCACGACCTGCTCGCTGACACTGACGATGGGACTGGGCCGGCCGACCTGATTGGTGGAGCTCGGTTCGCGCTCGACGACCAGCCCGCGATCGACCAGCTCGGCGACGAGGGCGGCGATGGTGGACCGGTTCAGTCCGGTGACCCTGGTCAGCTGGGACCGCGACGCCGCCCCGCTGCGGTGCACGAGTCGCAACACCACAGACAGGTTGTGTCTGCGCACGTCGTCATGGCTGCTGCCCTGCACGGTTCCTCCGTCTGGCTGACGCCCGATTCTGCGAGCGTGAGTCACTCTGGCCCCCAGAATACCCGGCATCTCCCCTGACCCGGCGTGATACGTTGCAGAACGCTACAAATCGACC
Organism: Cryobacterium zongtaii; assembly: GCF_002909375.1. Taxonomy (GTDB): domain Bacteria; phylum Actinomycetota; class Actinomycetes; order Actinomycetales; family Microbacteriaceae; genus Cryobacterium; species Cryobacterium zongtaii. Next base: position 75,858 of record NZ_PPXD01000006.1, on the reverse strand, counting down.
CAGACAAGGAAGTCCATGGAATTCCCCAGCATGAGAATCGCCCTCACCGGCGGAAGCGGCAAGCTCGGCAGGACCGTGCTCGCCCGGCTCCGCGCCGAGGGCCATCACGTGATCAACTTCGACCTGGCCGGCAGCCGCGAAGCCGGCTTCGTGCGCATCGATCTCACCGACTTCGGACAGGTGGTCGACGCCTTCGCCGGCGTCAACGACCAGGTGGACGGCTTCGACGCCGTGGTGCACCTGGGCGCAATCCCGGCGCCGGGCCTGGCGCCCGATGTCGCCACCTTCCACAACAACATGCTCTCCAGCTACAACGTGTTCCAGGCCGCCCGCCGCAATGGCATCAAGCGCATCGTGTACGCGTCGAGCGAGACGGTGCTCGGCCTGCCGTTCGACGTCGACCCGCCCTACATCCCGGTCGACGAGGAGTACCCGGCCCGGCCGGAGAGCACCTACTCGCTGGTGAAGCACCTCGAGGAGCAGATGGCCATCGAGCTGGTGCGCTGGGACCCCGAGCTCTCGATCACGGCGCTGCGGTTCTCAAATGTGATGGACCCGGAGGACTATGCCAGGTTCGACGGGTTCCAGACGGATGCGACGCTGCGCAAGTGGAACCTCTGGGGCTACATCGACGGCCGCGACGGTGCCCAGGCCGTGCTCAAGGCGCTGCAGACCGCCCCGCCCGGCTTCGAACGCTTCATCATCGCCGCCGCGGACACCGTGATGCGCCGACCCAGCGCCGAGCTCGCCGCCGAGGTCTTCCCGAACGTGCAGCTCACCCGCCTGGTCCCCGGGACCGACACCCTGCTCGCCATCGACAAGGCCCGGCGCCTGCTCGGCTACTCCCCCGAGCACTCCTGGCAAGACCCCCGCTGACCCCTCGTGATCTGTGAGAAAAGCCCCAGAATCTCGAGATTTCTGGGGCTTTACTCACGGTTCGCGGACCGGGGCGGGGCCGGTCGAACCCCGCTCGACGTAACGCGGCGGCAGCAGGTCGACGTGCGGGGTGCGGTCGCCGGTGATCTGGCGGATGGTCAGTTCCACCGCACGTACTCCGGAGTCCTCCGCGGACAAAGGGATCTCGTCCAGCGGCGGACTGAACGCCGAGGTGTCGAAGACCGCGCAGGCCGAGATCACCGACAGCTGGCCGGGAATCGAGATCCCCCGGGCCGCGAGGATCTCCAGCACCGTGACCTGCACGGATTCGCCGGCGTGCATGACCAGGGCCGTCATGGTCGGCATGGCGCTGAACAGCTCGTCGATACCGCGGCGGATGCTGTCCATGTCGCCGTCCGGCATCACGAAGGCCGTCGCGATGTCACGGTCGTCCGACGCGGCGAAGAACCCGTCCCGGAACCGAAGCGGGTAGTTCGCGCCCCAGTCATAGGTGAGGCGTGACATGCCGAGCAGCCCGATCGAGCGGTGCCCGAGGTCGGCGAGCCGGCCGACGGCCAGGTGCGCGGCCTCCTCGAAGTCCAGGTCGACGCAGACCAGCCCGGAGGTGTCGGCCGGCACGCCGATGACCGTGGCGGGGATGTTGAGCGCGCGCAGCAGCGGCATCCGCTCGTCGTCCAGGGAGACGTCCAGCGCGATGATGCCGTCGGCGAGTCGGCTCGAGGTCACCCGCTCCAGCCCGGTGGAGGCCTCGTCGGCGGTGAGCAGAAGCACGTCGTAGTCGATCTTGCGGGCCGCCGTGGCGACGGCGAGCACGAAGGACATCAGCACCCCGGCCTGGGTGTCGGGGCGCACCGGGGCGGTCAGGGCGAAGATGCGGGTGCGGGTGCCGGCGAGCATCCTGGCCCCGGCATTGGGCCGGTATCCGAGCTCCTGGATGGCGCTGACCACCCGGTTCCTGGTGGACTCGGCGATGGAGCGGTTGCCGCTGAGCGTGTACGACACCGTGCTGATCGACACCCCGGCGAGACGGGCTACGTCGTTGATAGTTGCCATGCGTCCTCTGATACCTGGATGGAGCCGTCGGTGCGTCACCGCTAAGAATACCCAGCGACCGGCCGGCTGCCGCCCGGGCGCTGGGTACTGGAATCAGCCCTTGACGGCGCCGATCATGACTCCGGAGCTGATGTGCTTCTGCAGGAACGGGTAGACGATCAGCACCGGCACCAGCGCGATGATCACGACGGCCATCTGCACCGCCAGGGTGGCGACCTCACCGCTGCCCACACTCACCTGGCCGGGCACCGAGACGCCCTGCAGCACGTAGGAGCGCAGGATCACCTGCAGCGGCAGCTTTTCGCTGTCGTTGATGTACAGGGTGGCGTTGAAGAACGCGTTCCAGTAGCCGACGCCGTAGAACAGGCCGATCACGGTGATCACCGAGCGTGACATCGGCAGCACCATCTTGGTGAGGATGCGCCAGTCGCCGGCGCCGTCGATCCGCGCGCTGTCGATGATCGACTGGTCGATGCCCATGAAGAAGCCGCGCATCAGGAAGATGTTGAACACGCTGATGCAGCTGGGCAGGATCAGCGACCAGTACGAGTTGATCAGGCCCAGGTTGCTCACCAGCAGGTAGCTGGGGATCATGCCCGCACCGAAGAACATGGTGATCAGCAGGAAGAACAGGATCGGCCGGTGCGCGTATGAGCCGGGCCTGGAGAGGCCGTAGGCGGCCATCACCGACACCACCAGGCTGATCAGGGTGCCCACCGCGGTGATGCCGACACTGACCATGACGGCCCGGGTGACCACTCCGCCGGAGAGGATCTGTTCGTAGGCGGAGAAGGTGAGCTCGCCGGGCACCATCACCATGCCGCCGGCCGCCGTGATGGTGGCCTGCGAGGAGAAGCTGGTGAGCACGACGATGTAGAGGGGTATGACGATCAGGGCGGCCATGCCGAAGAGCACGATGCCGCGGGCACCGGCTTCGAGCGGAGCGCGGGGCTCCTCCCAGGCCGGCCGGATGACCCGGGGAGGACGGGAGCGCGCTGAGTCGCGTGGTTTGGTGGTGATACTCATGATTTCTGGTAGACCCCGGCTTCTCCGAATAGGTGCGCGAGTTTGTTGGCGCCCAGCACCAGGATCACGCTGATCACGCCCTTGATCAGGCCTGCGGCGGCGGCGTAACTCCAGTCGCCGTTTTGGATGCCTGAGTAGTAGACGAAGGTGTCCAGCACCTCCGCCGCACCCGCTCCGACCGCGTCACGTTGTAGCAGCAACTGCTCGAAGCCCACGGTGAGGGAATCCCCCAGGCGCAGGATGAGCAGCAGGATGATGATCGGCCGCAGGGCGGGCAGGGTGATGTGCCACATCCGCTTGAGCCGGCCGGCGCCATCCATCGCCGCAGCCTCGTACTGGCTCGGGTCGATGGCGCTGAGCGCGGCGAGGAACACGATGATTCCCCAGCCGGCGTCCTTCCAGAGCGCCTGAGAGGTGACCAGGATCAGGAAGGTGTCTGGCTGGGTCATCAGGTTGACCGCCTCGATGCCGTTGTCGCGCAGGAACTGATTGAGCAGCCCCGCCCCGCCGAGGATCTGCTGGAAGATCGAGATCACGATCACCCAGGACAGGAAGTGCGGCAGGTAGACGATCGACTGGAACAGCGACCGCACCCGCGGGCTGAGCAGCCCCTGCAACAGGATCGCCAGCATGATCGGCACCGGGAAGAAGAAGACCAGCTGGAACGCTGTGATGGTGAGGGTGTTGCGCACCGCCGACCAGAAGGCCTCGTCGGCCAGCACCCGTTCGAAGTTGGCGAAGCCGACCCACGGGTTCTCGAACGCTCCCACGTAGGGCGAGTAGTCCTGGAAGGCGATCGCATTGCCGACGATCGGCACGTAGGCGAACAACGCGGTGAGCAGCAGCGCCGGCAGCACCATGATCAATAGGGTGCGGTCGCGCTTGAACAGGGCGCGGCGCTTCTTCCGCTTTTTCGCCGTCGCGGCCTTCAGGGTGGCGGGGTCTGCGGGCGGCGCCGCCGGAGTGGGGCGCCGCTCGTCGGTTAAGGTCATCGGCCCGACCTACGCGTCCAGGTACTTCTGGTAGAACTTGCGCAGCTCGTTGCCACCGTTGGACTTCCAGGTCTCGATCGCGCCGTCCAGGGCCGAGAGTTCCTTGCGCCCGTTGGCCACGTCGGCCTTGAGGTCGTCGAAGGGCTTGCCCAGCGAACCGAACTTGGCCGGTTCCTGGATCTGCACCCCGTAGAGCACCGGGTCGGCCGCGAAGGCACTCATCCGGGCGCTCCAGTTGCAGTAGTCGGTCACGAACTGCGGGTACTCCACGTGCGCCTGCACGACCGGCGGGTGCACCAGGAACGAGTAGGTCGAGGTGACCTCGGCCTGGCCCTTGGCGTTGAGCACCGGGGCGCCGTTCGCGTCGAGGTCGTAGTGGGTGCCCTGAACCCCGGAGTTGAGGAGCTGGTACTCCGCGGTGCCGAACGGTGCCGCGATGAAGTCGGCCACGGCGAGCATCTCCTTGATGGCCTTTTCGTCGGCCTTCTTGTTGATGAAGCTGAAGATGTTGGTGGGGCTGCCCTTGTACAGGGTGGGGTCGCCGCCGTCGGCCGCGAAGAAGTCCATGGCCTGGGTGTTGTAACCCGGGTTGGACGGCAGCACCCTGGCGAGGGACTCGGCCCAGCCGCCCACGCCGTCGCTCTTGACCAGCGTGTTCCCGGCCTCGTAGCGACTGTTGGCCTGCTGGTCATTGCCGGCCATGGCGTCCGGGTGCACCGCACCGGACTTGAACAGGCGGGTCAGCCAGTCCAGGGCCTCGCGGTACTGGTCGGTCTCGAACTTGTGCACCAGCTTGCCGTCGGCGACGGTCCACTTGTCTGGCACGCCGAACATGATCTGACCGGCGTTCCACAGGTCATCGGCGCCCCAGCGGTTCTTGGACGCATCCGTCGCCTCGGTGAGGATGGTGATGAAGCTCTCGGCGTCGGTGGGCAGCGGCAGGCCGAGCTCGTCGAAGATGTCCTTGCGGTAGAAGAACGCGTTCTGGATGACCTCACCCGGGTACGGAAGCCCGAAGAGCTTGCCCTGGAAGACCGAGTACTTCCACGAGTCGGTCGGAATGTTGGCCAGGTTGGGGTAGTCCTTCACCTTGTCGCCGGCGAGATACGGGCTGAGGTCGGCGAACAGGGAGGTGACGGCCTGGTCGAATTTGGGCGGCAGGTTCCAGGACGGGATGACCACCATGTCCGGCACGTTGTTCGGCGACGCGAGCACGGCCTGGATCTTTTCGCCGTAGGTGTTGCCGTCGGAGACCTGGAACTTGATCGTCGCGCCCAGTTCCTTGTTCACGGCCTTGAAGTAGTCGTTGTTCGAGCTGGGGATGGTCCACCAGGCCGGGGAGAGCGCGGTGTACGACCCGCCGGCGCCCGGTACCTTCGCCACGGACTTGCGCAGCGTGGTGGGCAGCTTCAGGTAGCCGGCGGTGGAGCCGTTGACGCTGACCAGGTCCGGGACCGCGAAGTCCACCGGATAGTAGTTCGGGATGACGCCGGCGATGTCCTCGGCGCTGAACAAGCCGCCCGACGTGCTGGCCGTTCCGGTGCTGCAGCCGGCGAGAGTGGCTGCGGCCGCTCCGGCACCTACGAAGCCCAGGAAGGACCTCCGGTTCAGCGGCTTCTTGGCGAATGCTCTCAGATCAGAACTGGCCGTTTGGATGCTCATGCTGCCTCACTTCTTCGTAAGTTGCTGTTCTTGCCGAGGCCTGGAAAAGCAAGAATTGCCCCCAAGTCCAACTCCCTGCGGAAGCGCTTCGACAATCGGGAGTGTACAGGGAGGAATTACGCGGAGGCAACCACAAATCGCGAATTGTGACCTAGACTCGGCATGTCGACGTAGTTTTCGCGACAACTGTCGAAACGCTTCGACGGTCACCGAACCAGGAAGAACTTGATGACGCACGGCACCGACGCCGCAACGGCACACCACCTACTCGACCAGCTCACCGTCGAGGAGAAGCTCAGCCTGCTGCATCAGGCCAATCCCGCCATCGAGCGCCTGGGGCTGGACGCCTTCTCCACCGGTACCGAGGGCCTGCACGGCCTGTCCTGGCTCGGCGAGGCCACGCTGTTCCCGCAGCCGGTCGGCCTCGCCGCCTCTTGGGACCTGGACCTGGTGCGTCGGGTAGGCGAAGCCGTGGGCATCGAGGTGCGGGGCAAGCACGCCGGCTCCCCCGCGGTGAGCCTGAACGTGTGGGCGCCGGTGGTGAACCCGCTGCGGCATCCGCTCTGGGGCCGTAACGAGGAGGGCTACTCCGAGGACTCCTGGCTGACCGGTCTGCTCGGCTGCGCCTACTCGTGGGGCCTGCGCGGGAACGATCCCGTGCGCTGGCGCACGGTGCCCACCCTCAAGCACTTCCTCGGCTACAACAACGAGGTCGACCGCTCCACGACCAACTCGCAGCTGCGCCAGCGAGTGCTGCACGAGTATGAGCTGCCGGCCTACCGCCCGGCCATCGAAGAGGGCGCCGCCGGCGCCGCGATGCTCTCCTACAATCTGGTGAACGGCCGCCCGGCGCACGTCTCCGACCTCGTCGCGGCACACCTGCGCACCTGGGTAGCCGACAGCGCCGACCTGCTCATCGTCAGCGACGCCGCCGCCCCCACCAACCTCTTCGTGTCCGAGGAGTTCTTCGACGGACCCGTGGCCGCTCACGCCGCCGCGTTGATCGCCGGCGTCGACAGCTTCACCGACAACGACACCAACACGGAACCCACGGTCTCGGCCATGCGCCGGGCCCTCGCTGAGGGACTCATCGGCATCGAGCACGTGGATGCCGCGGTGCTGCGCCTGCTCACGGCCCGCGCCCGCACCGGCGAATTCGACACCGAACCGCATCAATACGCCGGCATCACCGCCGACGTGATCGGCTCACCTGCCCACCGGGCCCTGGCGAGGGAGGCAGCCGCGGCCGGTACCGTGCTCCTGAAGAACGACCCTGTCGCCGGCACCCCGGTGCTGCCGCTGGCCCCGGCGTCCCGGGTCGCCCTCCTCGGGCCGCTCGCCGACCGGGTCCTGGCCGATTGGTACAGCGGCAGTCTGATCGCCCCGGTGAGCCTCACAGATGGGCTGGCCACGGCGCTGGCCGACACCGGCGGTGGCGTCACCGTCGCCAGCGGCAGCGACCTGATCGCGCTCCGCGACCCGCGCACCGGCCGCTACCTCACCTCCGGCGGACCCGTCGGCGGGCGTCTGCACGCCGCGAGCGACACCGTCGGCGACGCACAGACCTTTGAAATGACCGAGTGGGGTCATGGCCACGTAACCCTGCGGAACACCGCAACCGACCGCCTCGTCACCCGCGGCGCGCACGGCTATCTTGAGGACACCGCCACCCGGGTGGGCGGCTGGGTCGCCCAGGAAGACCTGCGCCTGCTCCGCCACGACGACGGCAGCGTGTCGCTGCAGCACCGCGGCTCCGGTCTCTGGCTGCACGCCGACCTCGGCAACGGCGCCATCCTGGCCCAGCCGGCCACCGAGGCCACGGCCGACAGGTTCGGCCTCCGGGTGCTGCGCTCCGGGCTCGCCCACGCCGCCCAGGTGGCCGCCGCGGCCGACACCGTTATCGTCACCGTCGGCAACGACCCGCACCTGGGCGGCCGTGAGACCGAGGACCGTCCGGCCCTCGCGCTGCCGGAGCACCAGGCCGAACTTGTCGGCGCGGCCGCCGATGCCAATGCGCACCTGGCGCTGCTGGTGATCTCCTCCTACCCGTTCGCCCTTGGCGGGGCACTCGAGAAGGCCCCGGCCATCCTGTGGTCGTCGCACGCCGGCGAAGCGCTCGGCCACGGCCTCGCCGACGTGCTCACCGGCGCGGTGGAGCCCACCGGGCGTCTTGCACAGACCTGGTGGTCCGGCGAGTCCGACCTCGCCGACGTGCTCGACTACGACATCATCACCAGCGCCAGCACCTACCTCTATTCCTCGGCAACACCCGACTTCGCCTTCGGCCACGGGCTCGGTTACGCCCGGGCATCCGTGTCGGCCGCCACGCTGTCCGCCAGCCGGGTTCGGTGGACCGACGAGACCGGACTGACTCCGGTCACCGTGACCGTCGGAGTGAACGGCGACCCCGGCGACGGGCAGCCCGCGGGGCCGGCCGTTGCCACCGTGCAGCTCTACGTCGCGGCGAACGCGCACCGGCTGCCGTTCCCCCGCCGCCGCCTGGCCGGCTTCGGTCGGGTGAGCGTCGCGGCCGGCGGTGCCGCAGAGCTGACCATCACCCTCGACCCTGCCGCGTTGATGGTCTGGGACGTGACCACCCAACGCCTCATCGTGGAAACCGGCGAATACGAGCTGCTCGTCGGCCGCTCGGCCGAGAGCATCGACCACCGGCTGCTGTTGCACGTCGACGGTGTCTCCGTCGCACCCCGCAACCCTGTGGCCGGGTTCGGCGCCGATTCCTTCGACCACACCGGGCACAGCGACACCGTGCGGAGCGAGCTGGTGGCGTACACACCGCTGGCCGGCACCGCCGTGGCGGTGGCCGCCGATGCGCGGCGCGCCCGCCTGGTCTACCTGACGGTGGACCTGGCCGCCCTGGCCGGAGTGCTCGCGGTCGAGGCCCGCGGCACCGGCCGGATCGAGCTGGAGAGCCGTCGCGATGGACTCTGGTCACCGCTCGGCAGCGCCGAGGTCGGTACGCTCGACTGGCAGACCGTGTCGATTCCTCTCGAGGGTGCGGGCACCAACACCGCACCGGCCGACCTTCGGGTCACTCTGTCGCGGGGGGTGCAGCTCGCGTTCCTCGGCGGGCCGCACGTCGCGCTTTCCTAGATTCGCCGCATCCATTCACCATCAGCATCACCGACTAGACGGGACATCATGCTCAGCAATCTGACCGGATGGCACTTCATCATCATCCTCTTCGTCGTACTCCTGCTCTTCGGCGCACCCAAACTGCCCGCGCTGGCGCGCAGCATGGGCCAGTCGATGAAGATCCTCAAGACCGAGCTGGCGCCCACCGACGCCGCCGTGCCCGACGAGAAGCCGGCCACCGCCCCTGCCGCAACGACGCTCGACAAGCCCAAGCCCTAACCCCCGTCCCGGCCCCGCAAACTGTGAGCTCAGCCCCGAAAACTCGAGGTTTTTTGGGCTGGGCTCACCGTTCGCGGGACGAGAGGGTGCCGTCGGGTGCCCTGAAGAGACGGATGCCCGTGGTGGGCACAACGACCTCGTGCCGGCGGCCGCGGTAGCCGATGAGCCTGGCGCCCGCGAAGCGCTCCGCGCTGGCGCGCAGGGTCACGCTCACCAGGGTTCCGTCGGACCAGGTGAGGTCGACGAGCACGCCGCCCCGGGCGGCCAGCCCGGTCACCCGCCCCTCGGGCAGTGACGCGGGCAGCGCGGGCAGCAGCTCGAGGGTGCCGGTGTGCGACTGCAGTAGCAGCTCGCAGACCGCGGCGACAAAGCCCAGGTTGCCGTCGATCTGGAACGGCGGGTGCGCGGCGAAGAAGTTGGGGTACAGCCCGCCGGCATGGGGACCGGCGTCGTCGCGGGCCGGCCGCAGCACCAGCTCGAGCAGGTCGTCGACCTTGGTGGGCTGGTGCAGCCTGGCGCGTAGGCACAGTTTCCAGGCCAGCGACCAGCCGGTGGAGTCGTCACCGCGTCGGTCCAGGGTGGCCGACGCCGCCTGGGCGTGCTCGGCGTTCAGACCGTCGCCGGGGTACAGCCCCACCAAGTGCGAGACGTGCCGGTGCTGCGGGTCGGTTTCGAGGCGCTCCCGGTCCCACTCGAGCAGGGTGCCGTCGCTGCCGATTCGGGGGCCGGGGATGCGCACCAGCGCGGCCGCCGCCTCGGCGAGGATCGGGTCGTCGCCCTGCCCGCTGTCGGCGGCGAGGCCGGGCAGCAGTGCGAACAGTTCGCGCAGCAGGGTGCGGTCCATGGTCGACCCGGTGCCGGCCGCGACCGGCCGGCCGTTCTGCAGGAACTGGTTCTCTGGCGACGTGGAGGGCCGGGTGGTCAGGCTTCCGCCGGGCAGTTCCACCAGGAAGTCGAGGCAGAACCGGGCGGCCCCGGCCGCGAGGCGCCACAGCCGGGCGAGCTGGTCGGGCGTGGCGGTGCCGAACCGGCGCACCTCGTCGAGCTGCCGCACCAACCAGACCCCGGCCATCGGCCACTGCGCCCAGGAGGCGTCGCCGGTGACCGGCGAGCTGAACGCCCATCCGTCGGAGTTGTGGTGCGCCACCCAGCCCCGGCAGCCGTAGAGCCGGTCGGCGGTGTGCGCGCCCCGCTCGGCGAGGGCCTCCACAAAGGTGAGCAGGGGCTCAGCGGTCTCGCCGAGCCGGGCCACGTGGGCGCCCCAGTAGTTCATTTGGGTGTTGATGTTGAGGGTGTAGTTGCTGCTCCACGGCGGCTGCATGGAGTCGTTCCAGAGGCCCTGCAGGGTGGCGGGCAACCCGCCGGGTCGGGAGGACGCTATCAAGAGGTAGCGGCCGTAGTCGAAGAGGAGCGACAACAGGCCGGGATCGGTCAGCGCGGCCGGGCGGGGGTCGGTGGCGGCGCGGTCGAGCCGGTCGGGAGCGGTCCAGCCGTCGGCACCGGCCGGCCCGGGCAGGTCCAGGCTGACCCTGTCGAACAGGGCCGTGTAGTCCAGCCGGTGCCGGGCGGCGAGGTCGTTGACGGATGCCCCGGCGACAGCGCCCAGGCGGGCCGAGGCGGTGGCGGCGCTATCCGCTGCGGTGCCGGAGGCCGGGCGGCCGGCGGCGGTGAAGGTGGTCTCGGTGGCCACGCAGACCAGGATCTCCGTGGCACCCTCGATGCGGAGGGCACCTGACCCGTCGGGTGCGGCGTGACCGTCATGCCGCACAGACACCACGAGGGCGCCCTGCAGCGGCTGGATGCCGTCCAGTTCCCAGACGGCGGCGGGCCGGTCGGGCCGGTGCCCCGGCGCCACGTCGGCCGGCAGCTGCAGCCGAAGACTCAGGCCGTCGGTCGTGACCGTGCGGCCCAGTTCGGCGAGCGGGCTGCTGACCGAGACCGTGAAGACCGGGTCGGGCAGGGCGGCGTCGGCCACGATGTGGTGCACGAGCACCCCGTCGGGGTGGCTGGCGAAGCTGGTCTGTTCGAGGCCGGCCCCCTGGATGTGGTGGACGGCGTCGGCCAGGTCGAGCCACCGCCGGGTCAGGGCGTGGCCGCCGGGCAGGTCGATCTGCACGGTGCCCAACGGCAGGTAGGCCTGGGTGTACTCGGCGCTCAGCGCGGCCAGTTCCGCCTCGGCCTCGGCCGCCCGGTCCTCGGCGAGGTGCGCCCGTGCCGCGGCGAGCGCGGCCGCGGCGGTCGGGGCATCCACCGGCCCGTGGCGGTGTTCGCTCTCCGGCGAGCCCGACCAGGCGGTCTCGTCGTTCAGGTGCAGCCGGGTGCACCGGTCGGTGGTGTCGACCATGGCACCCAGTGCGCCGTTGCCGAGCGGGAGGGCATCCAACCAGTTCCTGCTCGGCGCGGTGTAGGACAGCTCGCTCATCAGGGCTGCGGCGGGGAGTCCGGCAGGGCACTCTCGCGGAGGACGATCGAGGCGGCCGGGGCCAGCTCGACGTCGCCGGAGAGTTGCGCCTCGGTGAGCAGGTCGTAGCCGTTCAGGGCGACCGTGCGGGCGCTCTCGCCGTGGTTGAAGACGAAGAGGTAGCTGCGGTCGCCGGCGTAGCGGCGCACGATTTCGACGCCGTCACCGGCCTGCGGGTGTTCCGGGCCGATGCCGGCTTCGGCGAGCATCCGGGTCAGATGCGCGCGCAGCGCAGCCTGGTCGAGCCGGGTGGCCAGGTAGTGCACCGTGCCGGCGCCGAGCCGGTTGCGGGTGATCGCCGGCCGGCCGGCCAGCGGAGCGTGGGTGAAGGTGGCCAGCACCTCGGCGCCGGTGGCCTGCAGGTCTTCGGCCCAGGCATCCGCCCGCGACCCGTCGGAGAGCTGCACGGTCTCGCCGGCGGCGAGCGGGTGGTGCTCTTCGACGCGGATGCCCGCCAGCGGGGCGAAGGCGCCGCTGAAGCCGCCGGGGCGCACGCTGAGGTTCTCGTCGGTGCTGCCGGAGAAGAACCAGACCGCCGCGTGACCGCCGGCCGTGACGAAGGCGCGCAGCGTCTCGGCCTCGGCGTCGGAGGCGGCGATCTTGTTCGGCACCAGCACCAGGTCGTAGCCGGAGAGGTCCTGATCGAGCCGCACCACGTCGCAGGAGATGCCCTGCCACCAGAGCGCCCGGTGCACGGCGCGCACGGCGGGTAGGAAGGCGAGGTCGTCGGAGGGCAAGGCGCGCGTCTCGGCGGCCCACCAGGCGATGGAATCCCAGACGATGGCGACCCGGGCGACGTTCACCCGGCGGCCGTCCGCGGGCGGTTCGGCGATCTCGGCCAACGACGTGAGGGTGTGCCCGAGGGCGACGATCTCGCGGAACACCCGGGAGTCCTCCCCCGCATGCGGCACCATCGGCGAGTGGAAGAACTCCGCGCCGACCCGCGGCGAACGCCACTGGAAGAACAGGCTGCCGGTGGCGCCCCTGGCCAGGTATTGCAGGGTGTTGCGCTCGAGCCGGCCGGGGTCCTTGGCGAACAGGCGCGCGGCCGCGTAGTCGTAGATCAGGCTGGTGGCCTGCTCCATCAGTACCCAGGGTCGGCCCTGGTTGAACGAGCGGGCCACGTCGGCGCCGAACGCCACGTGGGTCTCCCCCTCGATGTCGCGGGCGCTGGGATAGTGGTCGATCGACACCTCGTCGATCTCGGCGGCGAAATCCCACTGGTCGTAGTGGTTCCAGCTGGGCAGCATGAAGTTGGTCGTCACCGGCACGCCGGGGCTCAGCTCGCGGATGACCGCGACCTGCTCGCGCAGCGCGTCGCGGAGAGTGTCGGCGGAGAACCGTTTGAAGTCGAGCAGGTGCGCCGGGTTCGGCAGGTACTGGGTGGCCTGCGGCGCCAGGATGTGCTCGAAGGTGGCGTAGCTCTGCGACCAGAACGCACTGTTCCAGGTGCTGTTCAGCGCGGCCACGGTGCCGTAGCGCTCGGCCAGCCACAGCCTGAACGCCCGGTCCGTCTCGGGGCCGTACGAGACCGTGCCGTACTCGTTGTGCACGTGCCACATTCGCAGCGCCGGATGCCGGCCGTACCGTTCGGCGAGCGCGCCGGCGATCCGTCGCGCGGCATCCCGGTACGCCGGGGCGGCCGGGTTGTAGGTGTCCCGGCTGCCGTGCACCAGGCGCACGCCGTCCGCGGTGACCGGCAGGGCCTCCGGGTGAGCGAAGGTGAACCACGGCGGAGGCGACGCGGTGGGGGTGGCGAGCACCACCCCGATCCCGTTGGTGTGCATCAGGTCCATCACCCTGTCGAGCCAGCCGAAGTCGTACCGGCCTTCTTCGGGCTCGAGCGACGACCAGGAGAACACCCCGACGGTGACCCGGTTGACGTTCGCCTCACGCATCAGGCGCACGTCCTCCGCCCACACCGATTCGGGCCACTGCTCGGGGTTGTAGTCGCCGCCGTAGACAAAGCTGTGCTGGTGCTGGTGCTGCTGCTGCTGCTGCTGCAAGGTGTTCCTGTTCCTCTTGCGAAATGACCGTAAGTTGCCCAGGTCCGGACGAGCTGCCCCGGGGGGCAACTCGTCCGCGCGAGGGCAACTCGGGAGAGAGCCTTAGACGGCCGGGAGGGTGCGGGTGGCGACCAGGGCCGCGTACCAGCGGGCGCTGTCCTTGGGGGTGCGCACCAGCGTGTCGTAGTCCACGTGCACGATGCCGAACCGCTTGGAGTAGCCGTAGCCCCATTCGAAGTTGTCCATCAGTGACCACACCTGGTAGCCGCGCAGGTCGACGCCGCGGGCCAGTGCCCGGTGCGCGGCGGTGAAGTGCCGGCGCAGGTAGTCGGTGCGGTCCACGTCGTGCACGCGGGGTCCGTCCTCCGTCTGCACGACCGTGTCGGCGAACGCCGCACCGTTCTCGGTGACCATCAGCGGCTGCGCCGGGAACTCCTCGTGCAGCGCCACGAGCAACTCCTCGAGGCCGGCCGGTTCGATGTTCCAGCCCATCTCGGTGTACGGGCCGGGCTGGGCGAGGAACTCGACCCTGTCGGCGCCGGGCCACGGCGAGGCACCGACATCCTTGTGCCCGTCGGCGTTCTGGCGCGGTGCCGCCCCGTCCCACAGCCGAACCAGGGTGGTCGAGTAGTAGTTGACGCCGAGCACCTCCAGCGGCTGGTGGATGATCTCGGTATCGCCGGGCAGGATGAACGCCCAGTCGGTGACGTCCTTGGTGTCTTCGAAGACATCCGCCGGGTAGGCGCCGGTCAGCAGCGGGCCCAGGAACACCCGGTTGGCGAGGGCGTCGATCTGCCGCACGGCCTCCGGCCCGGTCTCGCCCTCGCCGCGCAGCACGTGCAGGTTGAGGGTGATCGAGAAGTCGGGGTCGTTGGTCACCAGCGGCTTGAGCGCCAGGATCGCCAGGCCGTGCGCCAGGTTGAGGTGGTGCACGGCGGTGAGCGCCTCGGCGCCGTCGGTGCGGCCGGGCGCGTGCGAGCCGGAACCGTAGCCCAGGTAAGCGGAGCACCACGGTTCGTTCAGGGTGGTCCAGGTGTCCACCCGGTCGCCGAATGCCGCGCCCAGGATCGCCGCGTAGTCGGCGAACGCGTACGCGGTGGCCCGGTTGGTCCAGCCGCCCTCGTCCTCGAGGGCCTGCGGCAGGTCCCAGTGGTAAAGGGTGACGATCGGGCTGATCCCCCGGGCTATCAGCCCGTCGATGAGCCGGCCGTAGAAGTCCAGGCCCGCCTGGTTGGCCGGGCCCCGGCCGGTGGGCTGGATGCGTGACCAGGCGATGGAGAACCGATACGCCTGCAGGCCCAGCGTCACCATCATGTCGAGGTCCTCCTCGAGCCGGTGGTAGTGGCCGGAGGCGACGTCGCCGGTGTCGCCGTTCCAGATCTTGCCGGGGGTGTGGCTGAAGGTGTCCCAGATCGAGGGGCCTCGGCCGTCCTCGTCGAAGGCGCCCTCGATCTGGTAGCTGGCCGTGGCGGAGCCGAAGATGAACGAGTCCGGGAACGTGAGGCCGGCGTCGCGGTAGTCGGGTGAGGCCTGCGTGGTGCTCTGCTCGATGATGCTCATCGGAGGGTGGCCTTTCGGTCGGTGGAGGAAAGGATGTCGCCGCCGGCGAGGCGGGCCCGGAAGGGGGCATCCGAATCGCTGGTCACGACGGTGTCGTCGCGGGAAACTGTGATGGTGAAGGTGACAAAGCTGCCGTCGAGCGGGTTGGCGACTTCGACGGTGCGGATGCCGGCCGACTCGCCCGGGTAGACCGTGAGCAGGGTCTGGTCGGTGTAGTCGTAGTCGGGCCTGTCGTCGCGGGAACCGGTGGCCAGCACCGCTCCCCCACGCACCCACAGCGGGATGCTGTCGAACGCGTGCGTCTCCCGGCGCCAAACGGGACCGGTGACGACCTCGTCGGACAGGTAATTCGTCCAGGTGCCAGCCGGCAGGTAGTACTGCACGTCGCCGGCTTCGCTGAAGACCGGGGCCACGAGCAGGTCGGCGCCGAGCAGGTACTGCCGGTCGAGGTAGTCCACGGCGGGGTCGCCGGGAAACTCGAGTTGCATCGGCCGCATGAACGGGGCACCGAGACGGTGTGCCTCCAGGCCCACCTGATAGAGGTAGGGCATCAGCGTCAGCTTCAGCTTGGTGAACACCCGGGTGACGTCGACGGCGCTCTGGCCGGGCTCCTCCCGGCCCTCGTCGAAGAGCCACGGCACCCGGTAGCTGGTGGACCCGTGCAGCCTGGAGTGGCTGGACAGCAGGCCGAACGCCAGCCAGCGCTTGAACACGGCCGGGTCGGGCATGCCCTCGAAGCCGCCGATGTCGTGGCTCCAGTAGCCGAAGCCGCTGAAGGCCAGCGAGAGCCCGCCGCGTAGGGTCTCGGCCATGGACTCGTAGCTGGAGGAGTTGTCTCCGCCCCAGTGCACGGGCTGCATCTGGCCGCCGACGGTTGCGGAGCGGGCGAACAGCACCGCATCGCCCTCGCCGCGGTGCTCCTGGAGCACCTCGAAGACGGCCTTGTTGTAGAGCTGGGTGTACAGGTTGTGCATCACCTCGGGCGACGAGCCGTCGTGCCAGACCACATCCGTGGGGATGCGTTCGCCGAAGTCGGTCTTGATGGCGTCGACGCCCTGTGCGAAGAGGCCGCGCAGCTTGTCCTGGAACCAGGTGACGGCGGCGGGGTTGGTGAAGTCCACCAGTGCCATGCCGGCCTGCCAGAGGTCCCACTGCCAGACGTCGCCGTCGGCCTTCTTCACCAGGTAGCCGGCGGCGGCGGCCTCGGCGAAGATGCCGGCCCGCTGGGCGATGTAGGGGTTGATCCAAGCGCTCACGTGCAGGTTCTTCTCGTGCAGCCTGGCGAGCATGCCCTCGGGGTCCGGGAACACCCGCGGGTCCCACTCGAAGTCGGTCCAGTTGAATTCGCGCATCCAGAAGCAGTCGAAGTGGAAGACAGAAAGCGGCAGGTCGCGCTCGGCCATACCGTCGATGAAGCTGTTCACGGTGGCCTCGTCGTACTGGGTGGTGAACGAGGTCGACAGCCATAGGCCGTACGACCAGGCCGGCACCCGCGCGGGGCGGCCGGTGAGGCGGGTGTAACGCTCGAGGATCTGCTTGGGAGTGGGCCCGTAGATCACCAGGTATTCGATGGCCGGACCGGCGACGGAGAACTGCACCCGTTCGACGGCCTCGGTGCCGACCTCGAAGGAGACGTGCTCGGGGTGGTTGACCAGCACGCCGTAGCCGCGGTTGGTGAGGTAGAACGGCACGTTCTTATAGGACTGTTCGCTGGAGGTGCCGCCGTCGGCGTTCCAGATGTCGATGGTCTGGCCGTTCTTGATCAGCGGGCCGAAGCGTTCGCCCAGGCCGTAGACCAGTTCGCCCACGCCGAGGGAGAGCTGTGCGTGCGTGTAGCTGGGTGCCGGTGCGAGCCCGGTGGTGGTGACGCCGGAGACGCCGGCCGGTTCGGCGGCGATGGGGGCCCCGGGGGCGAGCTGCATGTGCCCGATCGACTTGTGGCCGCTCTCGGTGAGGGTGCGGCCGTCGGCCTCGAAGCTGAGGTTGAACGGAGCGCCCGGGGCGATGCGTGCGGTGAGCGGGCCGGCCGTGAGGGTGCCGCCCGTGGCGTCGATCGCGATGTCGCCGGCATCCGGCTCGGCGCCGACGAGCTCGAAACCCGGGCCGGTTGTGGTCCCGGTGTGCTGTTCCACGCGCACCTTGACGATGCCCTCCAGCGGCGAGGAGAGCGTCACGGTGAGCATGGCGCGGTTGAGCACATCACCGCGACGTTCGATCACCTTCGTCGGGGCGGAGACCCGCAGGGCGGCACCCACCTGTTCGATGTCGTAGGCCTCCTGCGCGTAGAACGCGGTGACGCCGGGACGGGTGTGCCAGAAACCATCGGTGAATTTCATGTCTACTTGACTGCTCCTGCGGTGATGCCCCTGGTGAGGGTGCGTTGGGTGGTGCTGCTGGGTACTACGGTTCTCGATCGCATTTCGAAACGTTTCGACGGCACGAAGGCTCTGAGGGGTTTTCCGAGGTTCTATCGATGCGGGCCGGGGGCGGTCGACCCGAGCTCGACGTACGTCGGCTCGATGTATTCGACGTGGGGCTCGGCGTCTCCGGCGAACTGGGCCATCGTGAGCTCGATTGCTCGGGTGCAGGACTGGTCCGCGGGTAGCGGGATCACGTCGAGCGGCGGGTTGAGATGGTCGGTGGAGAAGCTGGAGCAGGCCGAAATGACCGAGAGGTCGTTCGGCACGCTGATGCCGCGCTGGCTGAGCACGTCGAGAACCATGGACTGCACGGGTTCGTTGCAGTGCAACACGAGCCCGGTCATTCCGGGCAGAGCGGCCGTCACGTGCTCGACGGCCGCGCGCACGCCGGCCGACTCCTCGGCGGCCGGGGTGAAGGCCACGGTGACGCCCAGCCGGGCGGCTTCGGCCAGGAAGGCGTCCCGGAAACGCGGCGGGAAGTTCGAGCCACGCTCATAGACGAGCGGCGCCTGGCCGATCAGGCCGATCTCGCGGTGGCCGAGGTCGACCAGCCGGCGAACGGCCAGCACCGCGGCCTGTTCGAAGTCGAGGTCGACACAGGTGAGGCCGGCGGTGTCATTGGGGATGCCGATCACCGTGGCCGGCAGGCCGAGCTCGCGTACCAGATCGGTGCGGGGATCGGCGGTGGAGACGTCCAACAGCACGATGCCGTCGACCAGGGAGCTGCGCGCCACCCGGCGGAGACCCACGGTTGCTTCGTCTTGGGTGAGCAGAAGCACGTCGTAGTCGTACAGGCGGGCGGCCGTGACCACCGAGAGCACGAAGGCCATGTGGGCCGGGGCGTGGGTGCCGGCATGCAGCGGAGCGCTCAACGCGAGGATCTGGGTGCGCGCGCCCTTGAGCATCCGCGCGCCGGCGTTGGCCCGGTAGTCGAGCTGGAGAACGGCCTGGTCGATGCGCTGTTTGGTAGACGCTGCGATCGAACGCTTCCCGCTGAGGGCGTAGGACACCGTACTGATCGACACTCCGGCGACACGTGCCACGTCGTGAATGTTGGCCACCTGGACTCCATCGTCGGTCGGATAGTGCGGGATCGATTGCGGAAACGCAGCCGAGCAGCGGGCGAAGTGTCTAAACGTTTCGACCGCCTCGCAAGGGAGCCTACGGCAGACTTCCTCGCTTCCGCAAGTAGTTTGTGGTGATTGACGACAAATGTCAGATCAGCGAACTAGCGACGAGAGGCACGACCGCGCACGAAGCCGGCCGGGTCGTCGAGCAGGTCGGCGAAGGCCAGCTCGGCGGCGCCCACGAGCATCAGGTGCGAGCCCAGGCTGGCCCGCTCGATGGCCACCGTGTGGCCGATGCTGCTCATGGAGCGCACGATCATCGCCGCGGTCAGCTGTTCCCGGCCCACCGAGAGCAGCGAGCCGAGGAACCCGCCGAGCACCACCATCTCGGGGTCGAACAGGTTCACGAAGTTGGAGATCGCCTCGGAGAGCAGCTCGATCTGCCGGCGCACCTCGGCCAGCACGGCCGGATCGCGGGAGACGCCGAGCGCGATGTCGAGGTCGTCCAGGTCGGCGCGCGGCAGCTTCAGCACCGCGAGAAGCCTGGCCATGCTCACCTCGGTCTCCAGGCAGCCGATCCGGCCGCAGTGGCAGCGCACCCCCGCGCTGTTCACCAGGGTGTGGCCCAGCTCCCCCGCGTAGCCGCTGGTGCCGCGGAGCGGTGTGCCGCCGATGATCAGGCCGCCGCCGATTCCGCTGGCGCTGCCGTTGAGGTAGACCAGGTCGTTGATGCCGCGGGCCGCGCCGAACATGCTCTCGGCGATCGCGCCGAGGCTGGCATCGTTGCCGGCGAAGACCGGGTAGTCCAGCACCCGGGCCAGATCGCGGGCCAGGTTGACGTCGCGCCAGCCCAGGTGCGGGGCGATCAGCACCCGGCCGTCCGCGGAGTTCACCAGCGCCGGCACCGCCACGCCGACCCCGGCGATGCTGTAGCTCTGGTCGATCTCACCGCGCATGCCGTCGACGATGGCCTTGACCGCGTTGATGGCCTCGGCCACGGTGGGCACCCGGGTGGTGTCGAAACGGATGCGCCGGATCACCTCACCACCGAGTCCCACCAGTCCCACCGTGATGGCGTCGACATCGGGGTTGACCGCGATCGCGGCCAGCCCCGGGTTCGGCACCACCTGCGGGCTGGGCCGGCCCACCCGGCCCACCACGCTCTCCGGTTCCACCTCGAACGCCATGCCCAGGTCGACGAGTTCGGCCACCAGGGCCGCGATCGTCGACCGGTTCAGTCCGGTGCGCTTGGTGAGCTCGGCTCGGGAGCAGCCACGGGCGTGGTGCAGCATCGTCATGACCATCGACAGGTTGTACCGCCGGAGCTGGTCGTTGCTGGTGCCGCCCCGAACACCCAGGGTGGGTGACGCTTGGCTCACGGGTGGGTCACGGTCCTTTCGGGTGCGGGCCCGACAGAGGACCGCCGGGTGGCGTCAGTGCTATCGTCCTCCGGCGCGCCGCTTGTTGAAGATATCAAACGCGACGGCCAGCAGCAGCACCAGGCCCTTGATTGTCATCTGCCAGGCGGCATCCACCGAGAGAATCGACAGGCCCATGTTGAGCACGCCCATCACCAGACCACCGACCACGGCACCGACCACGGTGCCCACGCCGCCCTGCACGGCCGCACCACCGATGAAGACGGCGGCGATGGCGTCGAGCTCGTAGTTCTGGCCCGCCGAGGCGACGGCGCCGCCGGCTCGCGCGGTCGAGACCACACCGGCCAGGCCGGCCAGCACGCCCATGTTCACGAAGATGTAGAAGTTGACCCACTTGGTCTTCACCCCGCTCATCACGGCGGCGAAGAGGTTGCCGCCCATGGCGTAGACGTGGCGGCCGAACACCGTGCGGTTGAGCACGAAGTTGTAGATCAGGATCAGGGCGGCGAGCACGATCAGGATGATCGGGGTGCCGCTGTAGTCGCTGAGCAACCAAGCGAACCAGACGATCGCGATGGCGGCGATGCCGTTCTTGGTCCACATCGAGGCGAGCGGTTCGCGCGGCAGGTCCAACCGGGCCAGGGTGGCGCGGGTGCGCAGCTGGAAGACGATCAGGGCCACGGCGGTGAGGATGCCCAGCGCCAGGGTGAGCACGTCGCGCCCGGCCAGTTCACCCAGGTACGACGGCAGCCAGCCGGCGCCGATCGCGGTGAATTCCGCGGGCAGGCCGCTGATGGTTCCGCCGGTGAGCAGCACCAGGGTGAGGCCCCGGAAGATGAGCATGCCGGCCAGGGTGACGATGAACGCCGGGATGCCGACGAACGCCACCCAGTAGCCCTGCCAGGCACCGACCAGGGCGCCGACCAGCAGCGACACGAGGACCGCGCCCCACCAGGGCAGACCCCAGTTGTTCATGCTGATCGCGGCGACAGCGCCGACCATGGCCACGACAGAGCCGACGGACAGGTCGATATGGCCGGCGATGATCACGATGACCATGCCGATCGCGAGGATTAGCACGTAGGCGTTCTGCTGGATGAGGTTGTTCACGTTGCCGGGCAGCAACAGGCGCCCGTCGGTGAGGATCTGGAACAGGATGACGATCACGGCCAGGGCGGCGACGATGCCGTACTGGCGAAGGTTGATCGAGAGCTTGGGCATCCGGCGCTTGACGGGTGGTTCTGTGGGCGCCTTGCTCGCTGGCGTGGTGGTGGTCATCGCGCTCAGTCCTTTCCTGCGGTCATGTAGTGCATGAGTGTTTCCTGCGACGCGTCGGCCTTGGCGACCTCGCCGGTGAGTTTTCCTTCTGAGATCGCGTAGATGCGATCACAGATGCCGATCAGCTCGGGCAGTTCGGAGGAGATCACAATGACCGCCTTGCCCTGCGCCGCGAGCTCGTTGATGATTCCGTAGATCTCGTACTTGGCCCCCACGTCGATGCCGCGGGTCGGCTCGTCCAGGATCAACACGTCGGGGCCGGAGAAGATCCACTTCGACAGCACCACCTTCTGCTGGTTACCGCCGGAGAGCTTGCCGGTGATCGAGGTGACCGACGGCGCCTTGATGTTCATCTTCTGCCGGTAGGAGTCGGCGACCTTGTACTCACGGTGCTTGTCGATCACGCCGTACTTGGCCAGCTTGGCCAGGGCGGCCGCGGACACGTTGACGGTGATGTCGCCGATCAGGTTGAGGCCGTAGCGTTTGCGGTCCTCGGTGGCGTATGCGAAGCCGTGCTCGATGGCCTCCCCCACGGTGCGCATCTGGATTTCGGTGCCGTCTTTGAAGACCTGCCCGGAGATGTTGGTGCCGTAGGAGCGGCCGAAGATGCTCATCGCCAATTCGGTGCGGCCGGCGCCCATCAGCCCGGCGAAGCCGACGATCTCGCCGGCGTTGACGGTGAAGGAGGCACCGTCGACGACCTTGCGGGCCACGTCGACGGGGTGGTGCACTGTCCAGTTCTCCACCCTGAGCACCTCGGCGCCCACGGCGGGCTCCCGCGGCGGGAACAGGTTGTTCAGGTCCCGGCCGACCATGGCGCGGATGATGTGAGCCTCCGTGGCATCCGGCCCGGCCATGTCGATGGTCTCAATGGTCTTGCCGTCCCGGATCACCGTGACGGTGTCGGCGATGCGTTTGATCTCCTTGAGCTTGTGGGAAATGATGATGCAGGTGATGCCCTGCGTGCGCAGGTGGTCGATCAGGCCCAGCAGATGGGTGGAGTCCTCGTCGTTCAGGGCCGCGGTGGGCTCGTCGAGGATGAGCAGTTTGACCCGCTTGGAGAGCGCCTTGGCGATCTCCACGAGCTGCTGCTTGCCCACGCCGAGCTCGAGGATCTTGGTGGCCGGGTTCTCGTCCAGGCCCACCCGGGCCAGCAGCAGGGCGGCCTCACGGTTGGTCTTGTTCCAGTCGATCACCCCGCGGGTGGCGTTCTCGTTGCCGAGGAAGATGTTCTCCGCGATCGACAGGTACGGGCTCAGCGCCAGCTCCTGGTGGATGATGACGATACCGTCGTGCTCGCTGTCGTTGATGGTCTTGTAGGCCACCTCGTGGTCCTCGAACTCGATGCTGCCGTCGAAGCTACCGGCCGGGTACACCCCGCTGAGGACCTTCATCAGCGTGGACTTGCCGGCGCCGTTCTCCCCGCAGATGCCGTGCACCTGCCCCCTCGTGACCTCGAGGGAAACACCGTCGAGGGCCTTCACCCCATTGAAGTCCTTCACGATGTTGTTCATCCTGAGGATGATCGAATGCTCCACTGCGCTCTCCTGTTTGCTGATGGGCCGGGCACCCGGTTTCCCGGGTGCCCGGCTAGGAGGTCGGCCTGCTCGGAACGAACAGGCCGGCCAGGGTCGGCTCGTTAGAGGCCGACATCCGATGCCTTGATGAAGCCGGAGTCGACGAGCTTGGTCTGCACATCGTCCTTGACGACGACCTCGGGGTCGAGCAGGAACGACGGCACGACCTTCTCGCCGTTGTCGTAGGTCTCGGTGTCGTTGACGGTAACCTCGTCGCCGGCCACGATCTCCTCGATCATGGTGAACACCTGCTCGCCGAGCGTGCGGGTGTCCTTCCAGACCGTCATGGACTGCTCACCGTCGAGGATCGCCTTGACGTTGGCCTTGTCGGCATCCTGTCCGGTGATCAGCGGGTAGTCGGTGCCCGGTGCGTAGCCGGCCGATTTCAGCGAGGCGATGATGCCGATGGCCAGGCTGTCGTTCGGGGAGAGCACCACGTCGACCTTGTCGCCGCCGGTGTAGAACGACGACAGACGGTTGTCCATTTCGGACTGCGCCTTGTCGCTGGCCCACGCCTGGATGCCGATCGAGGCCCAGTCGTCGTTGGAGGCGGGTGACTGGCCGCTCGGAACGACGAGGACGCCGCTCTCCACGTAGGGCAGCAGAACGTCCCAGGCGCCGGAGAAGAAGAACTTGGCGTTGTTGTCGTCGGGGCTGCCGGCGAACGGTTCGATCGAGATCGGCCCGGTCGCGTTGGCCAGGTCGAGCTGGGTCTCCAGGAACTGGCCCTGCAGCTGGCCGACCTTGTAGTTGTCGAAGGTCGCGTAGTAGTCGACGTCAGGGGTGCCGTTGATCAGGCGGTCGTAGGCGATGACGGTGGCGTCCTGCTTCTTGGCCTCGGCGAGCACCGGTGCGAGCACCTGGCCGTCGACGGCGGCCACAACGAGGATCTTCGATCCGCCGGCGACCTGGTTCTGGATCTGGCTGATCTGCTGGTCGGTCTTGTTGTCGGCGTATTGCAGGTCGACGGTGCAGTCGGCCTCTTCGAGCAGCGCCTTGAGCTGCTCGCCGTCGTTGATCCAGCGTTCCAGGCTGCGAGTCGGCATCGAGATTCCGACGTTGCACTCGGTACCGCCGGCGGCTGCATCGCCGCCTCCGGTGGCTTCACCGTCGCTGGCGCAGGACGCGAGCGACAGGGCGAAGATGCCTGTGGCCGCGAGGGCGAGAATTTTCTTGGTCTTGGACATAGTTGGAGCTTTCCTCTCTGAGAGCTGCCAGTCACCGCAGTCACCGGTATGCCGGTGGACTGCCAGAGGAGGAAATCTTGTCGCCCGCTCCCCCAGCACTGGGCGAACGCGTGTCAGGGTTACCTCCTTGTAACGGGACATCGCTGTGATTGACCCACCGCGCAAATGCGGCCTTTGTTGACGGACAGAACTTATCTCGTACCTTCTCGGTTTGCCTAGGGGCAAAACAGGAAATGCCCCTGTTTGGGGGGTTGGCATGATAATGCGCCCCCTCGAGGGCTCCATTTGCGACGGGAATCGTCGAAACAGTTCGACACGGTCAGTAGCGGGAGGAGGCTCAAAAACCGACTTCCGGCGAATATGTTGTGGCCGGGGGTTTTCCAGCGGCCCGTGCGGGCAACTGTACGGATGGGCCGCGGGTGTGTAATATGTTGGTAATAGCAACAAATCGCCAATGAAGCTGAATCGGAGCACAGTAATGTCACTCACCCCCACCCCCGCCGACAAGTTCTCATTCGGCCTGTGGACCATCGGATACAACGGGTCTGACCCGTTCGGCGGACCCACTCGCCCGCAGCTGGACACCGTCGAAGCCGTCACCCGCCTCGCTCAGCTCGGCGCATACGGCCTCACCTTCCACGACGACGACCTCTTCGCCTTCGGCTCCACGGATGCCGCCCGCCAGAAGGAGATCGACCGTCTCAAGCAGGTCCTCGCCGACACCGGCATGATCGTGCCGATGATCACCACCAACCTGTTCAGCGCCCCGGTCTTCAAGGACGGCGGCTTCACCTCCAACGACCGCGCCGTGCGCCGGTTCGCCCTGCGCAAGGTCATGCGCAACCTCGACCTCGCCGCTGAGCTCGGCGCCAAGACTTTCGTGATGTGGGGCGGCCGTGAGGGCGCAGAGTACGACGCGGCCAAGGACATCCGCGCCGCCCTCGACCGTTACCGCGAGGCCGTCAACCTGCTCGGCGACTACGTCACCGACAAGGGTTACGACATCCGTTTCGCCATCGAGCCCAAGCCCAACGAACCGCGCGGCGACATTCTGCTGCCCACGGTCGGCCACGCCATGGCGTTCATCACCACCCTCGAGCGCCCCGAACTCGTCGGCGTCAACCCCGAGGTCGGTCACGAGCAGATGGCCGGGCTGAACTTCACCGCCGGCATCGCCCAGGCGCTCTACCAGGGCAAGCTGTTCCACATCGACCTCAACGGTCAGCGCGGGATCAAGTACGACCAGGACCTGGTCTTCGGCCACGGCGACCTGCAGAACGCGTTCTCGCTGGTGGACCTGCTCGAAAACGGTGGCCCGAACGGTGGCCCGTCCTACGACGGCCCGCGTCACTTCGACTACAAGCCGAGCCGCACCGAGGACATCAGCGGCGTCTGGGACTCCGCCGCCGCGAACATGCGCACCTACCTGCTGCTCAAGGAGCGTGCCGCGGCATTCCGCGCCGACCCCGAGGTGCAGGAGCAGCTGGCCGCATCGCGCGTGCCGGAACTGTCACAGACCACCCTGTCCGACGGCGAGAGCTACGACGACTTCCTCGCCGACAAGAGCGCCTACGAGGACTTCGCTCCGGAGGAGTACTTCGGCGGCAAGGGTTTCGGCTTCGTTCGCCTGCAGCAGCTGGCCCTCGAGCACCTGCTCGGCGCCCGCTAAACAGCAGGTTCGTTCGACCGCACCATCTGCCCCGGCCGGGACCTCCCGGCCGGGGCTTTCCCACACCCCCCACCCGCGAACTGTGGGGTGAGCACCTTCGCGCGAGTTGGGTGCTTTTCTCTCAGTTCGCGACGATGGTGTCCAGCTCGGCCCAGACCGCATCCGGCACGTCGATCGCGGCGTGGGCGACGGCCTCGTCGAAGCGCTCACTCGTGCGCACGCCCAGCACCGTCGTGTCGACGAGCGGATGCCGCAGGCTGAATTGCAAGGCGAGCGCGGCCAGCGGGATGCCGGCGTCGGCCGCGATGCGGGTGGCGGCGTCCACGGCGGCCTGGGTCTCCGGCCGGATCGGGCCGTAGGCGTAGGTGCCGGCGAACCGGGGGTCGCCGGTGAGGATCCCGGCGCCGAACGGGGCCGCGTTCTCCACGATCATGCCCCGGTCCCTGGCCGCCTGGTACAGGCCCAGCGCCGAGCGGTCCACCAGGGTGAAGCGGTTGTGATTGATCAGGACGTCGAAGAGGCCGGTGTCCACGAAGCGGCGCATCATCGCGACAGGTCCGCCCGAGATGCCGATATACCGGGCCACACCGCGGTCCCGCATGGCGACGAGCGCATCCACGGCACCGCCGGGCTGCATGACGCTCTCGAAGCCGACGTTTTCGGGATCGTGCAGGAAAAGGATGTCGACGGATTCGAGGCCGAGCCGGTCGAGTGACTGCTGCAGAGATCTCTCCATCTGCGCCGCCGAGAAGTCGTTGCGCGCCACGTCGCGGTCGAGCTTGGTCTGCACGACCAGTCCCGGGCCGACAGTGCCGGCCAGCGCCTTGCCGATGACCCCTTCCGAGTGTGAGTCGCCGTAGATGTTGGAGGTGTCGATGACGTTCGTGCTGAGCCGGCCGGCCGCCCAGGACGCGGCCAGGGCATCCGTGGCGCTGGTCTCGGCGGCACTCCGCGGCGACCAGCCGGACGTGCCGAGGGTGAGAGGAGACAGGAGGAGCGCCTGCGAGCCGGCGGGCCGGGGATCAAGGGAAACCATGAGGCGAGGCTAGTCCGTTTCTGCCGAGGGGCGTGGAGCGACAACCCGCTGACGAACCGGGGATCGGCATGCGGTACCGTGTCGAGAACCGGGCGTTCGGGCGGGAAGTGGGTCGCCCTCGTCCCGGCGTTCGTCGCTTTCCACAGAGGATCGATCCCATGAAATTCGTTCTGGCCCCCGACTCGTTCAAGGAATCGATGACCGCGCCCGAGGCCGTCGCCGCCATGCGACGCGGTGTGCTGTCGGTGTTTCCCGACGCCGACTGCGTGGCCGCGCCGATGGCCGACGGTGGGGAAGGCACCACGGAGGCCCTCACCGATGCCCTCGACGGTGTGCTCCTCAGCGCCCCGGTGCACGACGCCCTCGGACGTTCCGTTCGGGCCCGGTACGGCTACGTCGGCTCCGAGCACCTCGCCATCATCGAAATCGCCGCCGCCGCCGGGATCGACCTGGTCGCCGTCGCCGACCGGGACCCGAAGATCACCAGCTCCTACGGGGTCGGCGAGTTGATCCGCCACGCCCTGGACCGTGGTGCGACGCGGTTCATCGTGGGTCTGGGCGGCTCGGTGACCAACGACGGTGGCGCCGGGATGCTCGAGGCTCTCGGCGCCCGCCTGCTCGATGAGGCCGGTGCGGACTTGCCGCGCGGCGGTGCGGCCCTGGCACGGCTGCACCGGATCGACCTGTCCGCCGTCGACCCGCGATTGGCCGGCAGCACGTTCCAGATCGCCAGTGACGTCACGAATCCGCTGCTCGGAGCCGCCGGCGCCAGCGCCGTCTTCGGCCCGCAGAAGGGCGCCGACCCCGCCACCGTGCACCAGCTCGACGCCGCGCTGGGCGTGTACGCCACCGTGATCGCCGCCCTGACCGGCACGGATGTGTCCGCCCAGCCCGGCGCCGGAGCCGCCGGTGGACTCGGGGCCGCCTTTCTGGCGTTCTTCCCGGCCGAGCTGCGCCGCGGTGTGGATGTCGTGATGGATGCCGTGCACCTGGCCGACCGGATCGCCGGTGCCGATTTCGTGTTCACGGGCGAGGGCAGCCTCGACGCCCAAACCCTGAGCGGGAAGACCCCGCTGGGTGTTGCCGAGGCCGCCGGCGTGCACGGTGTCCCGGTCGTCGCCTTCGCGGGCCGGATCGGCCCCGGCGCCGAGGTGCTCTACGACCACGGTTTCGCCGCACTGGTGCCCATCGTGCCGGGTGTCGCCGACCTGCCCAGCGCCCTCGCCGATGGCGCGGCAAATTTGGAGCGCGCGGTCGCCACCGTCTGCCGGCTGCTCACCCTGTCCTGAGGGTGCCGCCCGCCCGCTGCGGGCGGCACGGAGCGCCTTGCGTGATGCCGCGGGGGCCCGCAAGCGTTTGAACATCCCCGCTAGACCGAATATGTTTAGACCCAGAACATTTTATGTGTGAGCCCCCGGGCGACGGCGAGGACGCCGCCGACCCACCGCGGATTTTTGAGGTTTGGAGTGCGCCATGGCGCTGGTTGCCGGAGTCGACTCGTCGACGCAGAGTTGCAAGATTGTGGTGCGGGATGCCGAGACGGGCGCGCTGGTGCGCACCGGCAAGGCGAGTCATCCCGTGGGCACCGAGGTCGATCCGGCCGCTTGGTGGGATGCCCTGCTGGCCGCCGTCGAGAAGGCCGGCGGTCTCGACGACGTCGCCGCCGTGTCGGTGGCCGCGCAGCAGCACGGCATGGTCGTGCTCGATGAGGACGGCCGCGTCATCCGCCCGGCCCTGCTCTGGAACGACACCCGCAGCGCGCAGGCCGCCGCCGACCTGATCGATGAGGTCGGCGCCGCCGAATACGCCCGCCGCACCGGCCTCGTGCCGGTGGCCTCGTTCACCGTCACCAAACTGCGCTGGCTGCGGGATGCCGAACCGGCCAACGCCGCCAGGGTCGCCGCCGTCGCCCTCCCGCACGACTGGCTCAGCTGGCGGCTGCGCGGTTACGGCCCGGCCGGTGAGAGCGAGCTCGGCCCCGTGCTGACCGCGCTGACCACCGACCGGTCGGATGCCAGCGGCACCGGCTACTTCTCGGCCGCCCTCGATGACTACGACCGTGAGCTGCTCGTGCGCGGGCTCGGCCACGACGCCGTGCTCCCCCGGGTGCTCGGCCCTGGCGAGACCGCAGGCACCACGGTGGCCCTGCCCGGGGTTCCCGCCGGTCTCGTCGTGGGTGTGGGAGCCGGCGACAACGCCGGCGCCGCACTGGGCCTGGGCGCTGCGGCCGGCGACGTGATCGTGTCGATCGGCACCAGCGGCACGGTCTTCGCCGTCACCGCGGTGCCCAGCGAGGATGCCTCCGGCGCCGTCGCCGGGTTCGCCGACGCCAGCGGGCTGCACCTGCCGCTGATCGCCACGCTCAACGCCGCCCGCATCCTGGACTCGATCGCCGGCCTGCTCGGCGTCGACCACCACGAACTGGGCCGGCTCGCGCTGGAGGCCGAGCCCGGCGCGCAGGGCCTGGTCCTGCAGCCGTACTTCGAGGGCGAACGCACCCCCAACCTGCCCGACGCCACGGCCTCCCTGTTCGGGATGACCCTGACCTCGACCACCCGGCCGAACCTGGCCAGGGCCGCGATCGAGGGGCTGCTGTGCGGCCTCGCCGACGGGCTGGACGCCGTGCGCGCGCAGGGAGTCAGCGTCGAACGCATCCTGCTGATCGGCGGAGCGGCGCAGAACCCGGCCGTGCAGTTCATCGCCGCGCAGGTGTTCGATGCACCGGTGGCCGTGCCCACCCCCGGCGAGTATGTCGCCGACGGCGGTGCCGCCCAGGCGGCCTGGTCGCTCACGGGCACCCGCCCGGCCTGGTCGGTGGCGGTCGAGGCGCACCCCACCCCGGACTTCCGCCCGGTCATCCGCGCCCAGTACGCCGCGCACCGCGCCTAGCTCCGCACCCCCGCTTTCGCGCGTTCGCTGTGTCGCGAAAGCAAAGGTCTGTTTCGCGAGAGCGAGGTCTGTGTCGCGAGAGCGGGGAAACGGTCACTTCGCGCGAGCTGAAGCAACCACCTCACCGCTCTCGCGACCTACTTGGCACCTCGTTACCCGGTGCGGGGTGCGGTTGTTCGCGAAAGCGGGGAAACGGTCATCTCGCGCGAGCTGATGCAACCACATCACCGCTTTCGCGAGGTGGGCCGAGTGCGCGGATGGCGGGGTACGGCTAGCTGGTGGGGATCCAGACGCGCATGCCCCCGGGCGCGCGGTTGCCCCACCGGTAGTACGGCACCGCGGTCACGGTGATGGCATCGCCGCCGGGAGACCGGGCGCCAGAGGCCACCGGGTAGAGCTCCCCCGCGTCCGGCGCCCGCCGCGCCCCGGTGATCCGCACCAGCGGCACGCCCAGATCCGCGTCGACCGGGCCCAGCTCGGCGTCGGCGGCGGCATCCACGACGAAGTCCTCGAGCACCAGCGACCCGGGTAGGTCGGCCTGTTCGAGCGTGTAGACCAGCGGCCCGCGCGTCACCACGACGCAGCCGCGCACCGCATCCACCTGCGGATGTGCCCGCCGCAGCCGCACGGGCATGTCCAGCACCAGCTCGATCGAGCGGATGCCCGCCCCCGGCACCCGCAGGTAGCCGGCCGACACCGCCGTAGAAGCCGTCTCCCCGTTCACGGTCAGCCGCCAGGACTCCGCCCAGGCGGGTACCCGCAGCGCCACCTCGCCACCGGTGAACGGCGCGTCGAACTCGATCGCCACGACACCGTCGACCGGGTAGCCCGTGCGGATCCGGGCCACAGTGGCCGCCCCGCCGACCCCGCCGAGGTCGATGGTGCCGGTTTCGTAGAGGTGCAGCTGGAGGGAGCCCGCGGCCGTCGTCGCGGCGTAGTGCTGCAGGGACGAGACGAGTCGGGCCAGGTTGGGCGGGCAGCAGGCGCAGTCGTACCAGCCCACCCGGCGGGCCGGCGCCTGCTCGTGTGCGCCGTCCCGGTGGGTGCGCACCTGCAGCGGGTTGGAGTAGAAGAACGCGGTGCCGTCGCTCGTGGTCGACCCGGCGACGGCGTTGTACAGCGCGCGTTCGATCTCGTCGGCGAACCGGCCCTCGCCGGTGAGCAGCAGCATCCGCCAGTTGAACTGCACGCTGGAGATCGCGGCGCAGGTTTCGGAGTATGCCCGGTCCGGCGGCAGCTCGAACGGGTCGCCGAAGGCCTCGTCGCGGTGCCGGGAGCCGAGCCCGCCGGTGACGTACATCTTGCTCCGGTGCACGTCGGACCAGATGCGTTCGAGGGCGGCGAGCAGCTCGGGGTCGCCGTCCTCGGCGTAGACGTCGGCCACGCCGGCGGCCAGGTACAGCTGGCGCACCGAGTGCCCGGTGGCGCCGGGCACCGTGCGCACGGGTTCGTGGTCCTGGAAGTAGCCGTAGCCGAACCGGTCCTCGCCCACGCTCCGGTGGCCGCGGAGGTCGATGAAGCGCTGGGCGAGCTCGAGCCAGCGCCGCTGTCCGGTCACCCTGTACACCTCGACCAGGGCTGTCTCGATTTCCGGATGCCCGCAGACCGCGTCCACGCCGCCGGCGCCGAAGCGCTGCTCGACTAGGCCGGCGAATCGCAGCCCCACCTCGAGCAGGTCGGTGCGCCCGCGGGTGCGCTGCCACGCCACCCCGGCCTGCAGCAGGTGCCCGAGGCAGTACAGCTCGTGGCCCCAGCGCAGGTCGGCGAACTGTTCGTCGGGCTTGGCCACCTGGAAGAACGAGTCCAGGTAGCCGTCGTCCTGCTGCGCGGCCTGCAGCAGCGCCACGGTGTCGTCGACGAAGGAGTCGAACACCTCGGCGCCGCCACCGGCCCGCCCGGCCTCCCAGCCGATGGCCTCGAGCACCTTGTAGACGTCGGAGTCGGCGAAGACGAAGCCGCGGAAGACTCCGCCCTCCAAGCCGGCCGCGATCCGCAGGTTGGCCAGCGCCCCCGATTCCTCGAGCTGCCGAACGCAGTGCGCCAGGGTGGCGTCCCGGTTCACCCGCTGCCAGCTGGCGAGCTGCCCGGTTCCGGTGAGGTTCACCGCGTCGAGGGGCAGCGGGCGGAGGACGCTGTGTGCCCCGGCGAGGGGGCTGACGGGTCCGGTGATGGGCATGAGAACTCCTGTGGCTAGGTCGGAAGAAATGGGTGGCTATTCCCAGGCCACGACCGGCCAGCCGTCGTCCCAGCCGAGCGGGATGAGGCCGAGTTGGAAGGCGCCGTCCAGGCTGGCGTCGTAGTAGTGGAACGCGAGGGTGTCGCCGGACACCGACTGGCCGCCGGGGCCGACCCGGTCCCCGTCGCTGGAGAGCACCGGGGTGCCGCCGTCATCCAGCAGCGCGGCGCCGTTGGCGTCCAGGTACGGTCCGTCCACGGTCTCGGACCGTCCGACGGCGATGTTGTAGCTGCTGTCCACGCCGCGGCAGCAGAAATCTCGCGAGAAGAACAGGTAGTAGAAGCCGTCGTGCGCGAGCAGGAACGGCGCCTCGAGAGCGTTCACGGCCAAGTTGCGGTCCGCGAGCAGCACCGGGTCGGCGTCGTCGGCGCGCAGCCCGCTCGGCCAGTCGAGTTCGACGAGGTGCAGCCCGGACGAGAACGAGCCGAAGCTCAGCCAGGGCGTTCCGGCGGCATCCTCGACCACCCCGGCGTCGATCGCGTTGTAGTCGGTGCCCACGGAGGTGATCACCTCGCCCCGGTCCACCCAGGCGTAGTCGGCCGCATCCGGATCGAGGGTGCTGTTGGTCGCCAGCGCGATCACCGAGGTGTTCGTGCCGAACAGCGACGCCGAGTAGTAGAGGTACCAGGTGCCGTCGTGCTGGTAGAGCTCCGGTGCCCACAGGTTGTCCACCCCGGGCACCGCCTCCACCAGCCAGTCCGGCTTCTCCTGCCAGACCTCGCCGACGTATTCCCAGTCCAGCCCGTCGACGGAGCGGCGGATCTGGATGTTGCCGTCCGCGACCTGCCCGTTGCCGGTGGAGTACACGTAGGACGCGTCCCCCTCGGCCCCGGCCACGTAGGCGGGGTCGTGGGTGGCGATGTCACCGCTGAGTTCGCGGGCGCCCTGCTCGGCCGAGCATCCGCTCAGCACGAACAGGACGACCGCGGCCAGGGTCAGGACGAACAGGCCCGCGGGCGTGCCCGCCTGACCCGTTCGTCCTAACCGAGCGCGATCGCCGACCATGAGACGGGCGGCAGCGTCACGGTGAGCGTGCCGTCGGCGAGGACCGCGCCGGTGAGGTCCTTCAGGCCCACCCGGTTCTGGTCGGCCAGCGTGTTCTTCGCGTACGGGTCGGCGTCGTGCAGGGTGACGGCTTCCGTGATGGCGGATGCGCCGAGCCCGGACACGTCGATGGCCACCTCGATCGACTCGGTCTGGCTGCGGTTCACCAGGAACACCGCGCTCGTGCCGGTCTCGGCGTCAGCGGTCACGACCGAGTCCACCAGCGGTGCGGCGCCGTACACCGCGGTGTCGTAGGTGTCGACGGTGATGCGGGGCGTGAGCACCTCGCCGCGGGCGAGCCTGGAGGTCACCGAGAAGGGGAAGAATGTGCTCTGGCGCCAGGAGTCTCCGCCTGGTTCGGTCATGATCGGGGCGATCACGTTCACCAGCTGGGCCAGCGAGGCCGAGCCGACCCTGTCGTGGTTCTGCAGCAGGGTGATCAGCAGGTTGCCGAGCACGACGGCATCCGCCACCGAGTAGACGTCCTCGAGCTGACGCGGCGCGAAACGCCACTCGTCGTTGACCTCCTCGGAGGCCTGGTGCTCTTCGAGGTACCAGATGTTCCACTCGTCGAAGGAGAGCTGGATGGTCTTCTTGCTGCGCAGCTTGTGCTTGACGTGGTCGGCGGTGGCCACGACGGTGTCGATGAAGTACTTCATCTCCAGCGACGACGCCAGGTAGGAGGCCAGGTCACCGTTGCGTTCCTGGTAGTAGGCGTGGCAGGAGATGTAGTCGACCGACTCGTAGCTGTGCTCGAGCACGACCCGCTCCCACTCGCCGAAGGTGGGCATCGCCGAGCCGGAGGATCCGCAGACCACGAGCTCCAGCGACGGGTCGGCGGTCTTCATTGCCGAGGCGGTGCGGGCCGCGATCTTGCCGTAGTCGTCCGAGGACATGTGGCCGACCTGCCAGGGGCCGTCCATCTCGTTGCCGAGGCACCACATGCGGATGTCGTACGGTTCGGTCTTGCCGTTGGCGACGCGCTCGTCGGCCAGGGCGGTGCCGGCCTCACCGTTGGCGTATTCGAGCAGGTCGAGCGCCGACTCGATGCCGCGGGTACCGAGGTTCACGGCCATCATCAGTTCGGAGCCGGTCAGTTCGCACCAGCGGCCGAACTCTTCCAGGCCCACCTGGTTGCTTTCCAGCGAGTGCCAGGCCAGGTCGCGGCGCACCGGGCGCCGGTCGCGGGGTCCGACGCCGTCTTCCCACTTGTAGCCGGAGACGAAGTTGCCGCCGGGGTAGCGGATGGTGGTGGAGCCCAGCTCCTTGACCAGGTCGACCACGTCGAGGCGGAAGCCGTCCTCGTTGGCGGTGGGGTGGTCGGGCTCGTAGATCCCGTCGTAGACGCAGCGGCCGAGGTGCTCCACGAAGGAGCCGAAGATGCGCCGGTTGATGGTGGCGACCACATTGGTGCGGTCGATACTGATTCGTGCGGTGGTCATGGAGATCGTGTCCTATCTGTGCAGCGTTGACGAGGTGGGGCGAAGTCGAGTGAAACGAGAAAAGGCGGTGGGGTGGGGTGTTCAGGCCGGCGACGCACGCCGGCTGGGCGCGAGTGACAGGGCGCCGTCTTCGTTGCGCACCGCGCCGTGCGCGGGGTGCGCCGCGTCGAGGGCGGCGAGCCGGTGGTCGATGAGCCAGCCCGCCACGAACAGCGGCGCCGAGGCGCCGATCAGCGGCACCAGCACGCCGAACTGGAACAGGGCCAGCGTGAGCGCGCCCACCGCCAGGATCAGCGACAGGCTCAGCAGCGGGGACACGAACGGCAGTACAAACGCGTACCGCCAGATCGAGCGGGCCGAGTCGCGGTAGCGGGTGCAGATGATGATCGCGGAGAACGCCGCCAGCAGGGTGCCGACCGAGACCACGACCAGCAGCACGAGCAGCACTGCGCTGACCGGGCTGCCCGCCACCGCAGTGGTCTGGAAAGCCACCAGGTCGAGGAACACCAGTACCGTGGCGAGCTGGAACGGGATCGCGACGACCGCGAGGTGCCAGAACTGGGCGCGGTAGGCGGTGATGAAGTCCCGCACCAGCCTGTCGCTGGGCTGGCCGGCGCGCAGCCTGCCGAGCAGGATCGCCGCGGCCGTGGCCGCCGGGAACACGCCCAGCACGATCAGCCCGGCGAGAGTGCCCGCGAGGAAGAGCAGGTTGATCACCACGAGCGCGATCGCGAACCGCAGCCAGTGCATCACCTTCCCGGCCCAGCCGATGGCGTAGTCGTCCATCTCAGGCGCCTCTCGTGCCGAACCAGGCCACCCCGTCGGCGGTGAGGCCGCTGAAGGAGAGGGCGGGCCGGGCGTTCGCCCAGTCCCAGCTGGTGAAGACCACGGCGTCGAGTTCGGTGCCGGATGCGCTGCCGACGACCAGCCGCACGCGTTCGATGCGCCCGTCGAAGAGCCGCTCGGGCGTATCCGCGGGAACCAGAACCGTGGGCGCCACTGCGACGGTGACCGGGTCGGCATTCACCAGCGCGGTCGACTCCGGAGCCAGACGCACCGCGCGCCACGGGCCGGCCAGGCTCACCGGCGCGGCCAGGCGCTCCGCATCGGCGCCGGCGAACGGCTGCGGCGAGACGACGGGCCAGCCCGCTTCGGTGAAGAAGGTGCGCCGCAGTTGCACAACGTGCTGGCTGGGGTCGTCGGCGAAGCGCACGTGGTGCACCATGAAGTACTCGTCGGCGCGGCAGGCTGATGCTGTTGCATCGGCGGCATCGCTCGTGCCGGGCAGGCCCGGCTCGGTCAGGATCGAGTTGTGCCCGGGGGCGAGCCAGCCGGTGTCGTCGCCGAACCGGTGGCTGCCGAGCACCTTGGTGCCGATCAGGGCCGGATCGGTGTCGAGGTCGGTCATCGAGTGGCCGAGCAGGTCGGTGTACGGGCCGGTGATCTCCTCAGCCACGGCCACCCGTACGTTGTAGCTGTCGAAGAGCGAGTCGTAGGAGGAGAACAGCACGTAGCGGTCCTCCTCGCGGCGGTAGACGATGAAGGCGCCTTCGATCGCCCGGTCCACCGACATCGGCCGGCGGGCGATGACGGTGCCCAGGTCGCCCGGCGTCTGTGGCCGACCGGTCGCCGGGTTCAGCGGCAGCGTGTAGATGCCGGAGAAGAACGACCCGTAGGTCAGCCACGGGGTGCCGGACCTGTCGACGGTGACGGCCGCGTCGATCGCGTTCTGGCTGTCGGTTCCGGCGCGGGTGGCCACGACGATGCCGCGGTCCTCCCACGGTCCGGCCAGCCGGCTCGCCACGGCCAGGCCGATGGCGGACGTGCTCGAACCGAAGGTGGA
Source organism: Cryobacterium zongtaii (assembly GCF_002909375.1). Taxonomy (GTDB): domain Bacteria; phylum Actinomycetota; class Actinomycetes; order Actinomycetales; family Microbacteriaceae; genus Cryobacterium; species Cryobacterium zongtaii. The sequence continues at coordinate 39,762 of NZ_PPXD01000006.1, read as the reverse complement.
GGCCGAGTAGTACATGTGCCACTTCACATCGGATGCGGCGGCGGTCGAGGCGCCGGCCGTCGGCCAGCGCACGACCTCCGGAGCCCAGAGCCCGGGCGCCTGGCTCCACTCGAAAGCGGGCCCCGGCACGCCGTCCAGGGCGGTGCCCACGAAGGACCAGTGCACGAGGTCGGTCGACCGGCGCACGTGCACGCCGGCCGCCACCGCATCGGCGCCGGCGGCGGCATCCGTGGAGAACATGTACCAGGTGCCGTCGGTGTCGCGCACGACGGTGGGGTCGTGGGCGTTGCGGGTGCCCCAGTCGGCCGGGTCGCCGGCGGGCGCCGGGGTCAGGCTGCGCAGCGCCTGGCCGGGCCGCGCTTGGCCGGGCAGTGTCTGGTCGAGAACCGACATGATCAGCCCTTCCCGCCGGTGAGGGCGACGGATTCGATGATCTGGCGCTGGAAGATGATGAACACAATCAGCACGGGCAGTAGGGCGATGAAGGACGCCGCCATGATCAGCGGGTAGTCGGTCTGGCTGGCGTACTGGGCGTTGAAGCTCGCGATCACCAGCTGCAGGGTCTGCTTCTCCGGCGTGTTCAGGTAGATGATCGGGGCCAGGTAGTCGTTCCAGACGGCCATGAACCAGAGGATGAACTGCGCCGCCATGGCGGGCCGGATGGCCGGGAAGATCAGCTTGAAGAAGATCTGCAGGTAGGAGGCGCCGTCGAGCTTGGCGGCCTCGATGATCGAGTCCGGCACGTTCTCGAGGTACTGCTTGAGGAAGAAGATCATGATGATGTTGCCGAACAGGCCGGGCACGATCAGCGGCAGCAGGGTGTCGACCCAACCGATCTCGGCGAAGACCATGAACTGCGGAATCATGATGGTCGGGAACGGGATCATCAGGCCGGCTAGCAGCATCAGGAATGCGGCGTTCTTGAACGGCATCCGCATTTTCGCGAAAGCGAACGCGGCGATCGAGGAGGTGACCGATCCGACCACGGTGACGGTGCCCGCCACGATCAGGCTGTTCCGGATGCCGCTGAGCAGCGGACCGGCCGACCAGACCCGCAGGTAGTTCTCCCACACCATCGGGTCGGGGATCCACTGCGGCGGCAGCGAGAAGATCGCTTCCTGGGTCTTGATCGAGGTGGAGAACGTCCAGAGCAACGGGCCGATCATGACCACAGCGCCGATGGACAGGATGATCGTGACGATCACATTGCCGATCGAATAGCTGGTGGTGCGCGAGACGCCGCGCTTGCGGTTCGGCGCCGGGAGGCGGCGTCCACCTGAGGTCGGTGGGAGTGCCCCGTCGGGGGCCAGGAGGGGAGCTGCGCTCGGAATGGAGCCGGGCAGGGAGGTTGATGTAGTCACGGTGGCGGCCTCAGTCGATCGAGAACTGGTTGCGGCGGTTGAGCCTGAATTGGATGACGGTGATCACGAAGATGATCAGACCGAGCACGATCGACATCGATGACGCGTAGCCCATGTGCAGGTTGTTGAAGGCCTGCCGCCAGATGTACCAGACGATGGTCGCCGAGCTGAATTCCGGACCGCCCGTCGGGGTCATGATGTTGACCTCGATGAAGATCTGCGAGCCGCCGATGATGCTCGTCACCACGAGGAAGAAGGTGACCGGTCGAACCATCGGGAGGGTGATGTGGCGGAACTGAGCCCAGGTGCCGGCGCCGTCGAGCGCTGCGGCCTCGTAGAGGTAGCGCGGCACCGATTGCAGGGCAGCCAGGTAGAGCAGCATCGAGTAGCCGAGCCCCTTCCAGGTGGCCATGATGATCAGTGCCGGCTTGACGGTGTCCTTGTTCGCCAGCCAGTTGGGTCCCTGAATGCCGAACAGGTCCAGAACCTGGTTGACCAGGCCGAAGTCGCCGTTGTACGCCCACTGCCAGAGGATGGCGATTGCGGCGATCGAAGAGATCACCGGCACGTAGTAGACGGTGCGGAAGAACGTGGTGCCGCGCATCTTGCGGTTGAGCCCGAGGGCCAGCGCCATCGAGAGCACCAGGCCGATCGGGATACCGATCATCATGAAGAAGGTGTTCCACATGGCCTTAGCGAAATACGGGTCGTTCCACATCTTGATGTAGTTGTCGATCCCGTTGAACTTCGGAGCGGCCAGCCCATTCCAGGCCGTGAAGGAGGCGTAGACGGAGAACAGCAGCGGGTAGAGCGTGAAAAGCAGGAAGCCGATCAGGGGGATCGCGATGAACGCGAGGGCAACCTGGTGCTCGCGCCTGTGCAGTCGAGAGCGGCGCGGCTTGGTGCGAAGAGCTGTGGTGGACATCAGTGATCTTCCTTGACGTGATTCCATGAGCGGGGGGCCGGCCGGGGCCGGGGGCGGATGCCGCGGCCACGCGTAGAGAGCGCGGCCGCGGCATCCGGGCGGTGTTAGCCGATACCGGCCTGGGCGTTGGCGTCGTCCAGGAAAGCCTGCATCTTGGGCTGCGCCTCCTTGAGGTAGTCGGCGGCGGTCTGCTTGCCGTCGAGGACCGGCTGGATGTTGGTGAACAGCTCGTCATACCACTCGGCGTTGTAGGTGTTGTTCGCCGGCAGCGCACGACCGTAGTCGTTGACGATGTCGAGGAATTCCTGCTTGTTGGCCGGCTTGGTGGTCGAGTCGGCCACCCAGGTGTCGGCCATGTCCTTGAGGTTCGGGATCTGCACCCCGGCGTCGACCAAGGTCTGCTGCGCCGTGACGTCGGCAGAGAGGTACTCGACAAGCTTGGCGGACAGCTCAGGGTCCTCGGTGGTGCTGCCGACGGCGATGCCGAGCGAGCCGACCCAGGTGGCGGACTCACCGGTCTTCCCGGCCGGGTAGGGAATCAGGTCCCAGTCGAAGTCGAGCTCGGCGTACGTGGAGACGTCCCACGGGCCCACCGGGAAGAACGCGATCTGGCCACTCATCCAACGCTGGTAGGTGTCAAGGGTCTGCGCCTGCGCGGTGGAGGGGGTGACGCCCTCCACGTTGGACAGGTCCGCGAACCACTGCAGCGCCTCGGCGAACTCGGGCGTGTCAACGGTGACCTTGGTGCGGTCCTCGTTGAGGAAGTCGGCGCCGTTCGACCAGGCGAACGACTGCAGGCTCCACTGCACGTTGAGGCCGGTGCCCCACTGGTCCAGCTCGCCGTCACCGTTGAGGTCCTTGGTGAGCTGCTTGGAGATGTTGACGAACTCCTCGAGCGTCAGGGGAACGTCCACGTCGGGCAGCGGAATACCGGCGGCCTCGAACATGGTCTTGTTGTACCCGAACGAGAACGGTCCGACGTCCTTCGGCAGCGCGTAGATGGCGCCTTCGCCGACCAGGCTGCCGTCGAAGCGGTAGCTGTCGACGCCGTATTCCCAGATGTTGTCGAGGTCGAGGGTGTCCGACCCTTCGACGTACTCGGTGATGTCGAGGACGACACCGTTGTTCACGTAGGCCTGGATGTCGCCCTGCGCGATGTAGAACACGTCCGGGATCTGCTTGCCGGCGATGGCCGCCTTGAGCTTGGTGGCGTAGTCGTCTGCGGTGGTCGAGATGATCTTGACCTTGACGTCGTTGGCTTCTTCGAAGGCCTTGATGGCCGTCGTGTATGCGGCCTTCTCGTCTTCGCCGCCGCGGAACATGAATGTGAGCTGCTTCTCACCGGTGTCTGCTGCTCCTGCCGAGCATCCGCTGAGCAGAAGGCCGGTCGTAGCGATCATTGCTACGGAGGCGGCGATAAAACGTGACCTCTTCATCACGTAGTTCCTTCCCGATTGGCTGTGCTGTGAGTGGTGGATGCCACGGCCCGTCGGGTCGGACATCCGCGTCCTGAGTGTTTTACAACGTTGTAACAGTATGACAGGCTCGGTGCAGACGCAACGAATCCCGGCAAAAAATTCCAACGTTGCAATAAAAGTTATCGTCCCGTTACCGGCCGTGGCCGGGGCGGCCCACCGAACCGGAGCCTCCCGATGTCCCTCGAATTCCCCGCTGACCTGGCCATGCACGGCACCGTCGCCCCGCTCGCCGACCGGCCTCCGATGGGCTGGAACTCCTGGGATTGTTACGGCACCACCGTCACGGAGGCCGAGGTGCTGGCCAACGCCGAGTTCATGGCCGAACACCTGCTGCGCTTCGGCTGGGACACCATCGTGGTCGACATCGCCTGGTACGACCCCGCCGCCCGCGCTGGCGGTTACAACGAGAAGCCCGGCATCGAGATGGATGCCTGGGGCCGCCAGCTGCCCGCCACCAACCGGTTCCCGTCGGCGACCGCCGGCGCCGGCTTCGCCCCGCTCGCCGCCCGGGTGCACGCGCTCGGCCTGCGTTTCGGGCTGCACATCATGCGCGGGATCCCGCGGGCCGCGGTGGAGCGGGCCCTGCCCGTCTTCGCGCGTGCCGGGGTGACCGCCGCCGACATCGCCGACCCGGCCTCGGCCTGCACCTGGAACCCGGACAACGTGGGCCTGAACCACGACCACCCCGGCGCGCAGGCCTACTACGACGCCCAGGTGGCCCAGTTCGCGACCTGGGGCGTGGACTTCATCAAGGCCGACGACATGCTCGCGCCGTATCACTCCCGCGAAATCGCGGCCTACGCCCTAGCAATCGCCCGCTCCGGACGCCCGATCACCCTCAGCCTCTCCCCCGGCACCGATCTCTCCCAGGCCCACCGCGAGCACCTGGCCGCAAACGCCGAGCTCTGGCGGGTGTCCGACGACCTCTGGGACCGCTGGGAGGACATCCTCGACCAGTTCGGCCGGCTCGCGCGCTGGGCACCGCACCAGCGCCCCGGCGCCTGGGCCGACGCCGACATGCTGCCGTTGGGGCGCATCGGCATCCGGGCCGAACGCGGCGACGACCGGATGAGCCGGCTCACGCCGGACGAACAGCGCACCATGCTCACGCTGTGGTGCCTGGCCCGGTCCCCGTTGATGTTCGGCGGCGACCTGCCGTCCACCCCACCCCAGACCCTGGCCCTGCTCACCAACCCGGCGGTGCTGCGCATGCACCGCGACTCGCACGGCCAGCGGGAGCTTTGGCGGGAGGGTGACACCATCGTGTGGAGTTCGGTTGCCGGGGCCGAAGTCGAAGAGCCGGCGGCGATTTACGTGGCCGTGTTCAATACCGCGGACGCCGCCAGGGACATCCATCTGCCGTTGTCGGCGCTGGGCGCACCGGCCGGGGCGGCCACGGCCACCGACCTGTGGCACGGCGATCAGGTCGCGGTGACGAACGGCGGCACCACCCTGCGGGTGCCGGCACACGGCTGCCGTCTTGTGCAATTCGACACCGCCCTCGAGCACCAGTCCAGTCAGCCTGCCGTCGACTCCCGGTCGATCACGGTGTAGTCGGCCAGGTAGACCTCGGGCACCCGCGGGGTCACGCCCTCCTCGATGCGCTGCACGAGCAGGCGCACCGCGGTGTCGGCGATCTCGTCGCGGCCGGGGTCGATGGTCGACAGGGTCGGCAGGGAGTACTTGGTCTCGTCGAGGGCGTCGAAGCCGATGAACATTACGTCTTCCGGCACCCGCAGCCCGGCCACCTGAGCCACCCGCATGGCGCCGAGCGCCAGGGTGTCGTTGAGCCCGAACACCGCGTCGAAACTGACGCCGGTGTCGATCAGGGCGCGCATCGCCTCGGCGCCGTCCGCCCGGTGCCACCGGCCCACATTGCAGATCAGCGCCGGGTCGAACGGGATGCCGGCCTCGGCGAGGGCCTCGCGGTAACCCTGCACACGCAGCACGGCGGAGCCCACCACCTCGCCCTCGTGCGCGCCGATGATGGCGATCCGGCGCCGGCCCCGGCTGATCAGGTGCAGGGTCGCCGCCTTCGAGGCTTCCACGTTGTGCATGGTGACGTGGTCAACGGGTCCGCCGAAGACCCGCTCACCGAGCAGCACCATCGGGTAGCCCACGTTGAGCATGGCGGCATCCTCGGTGCTCAGGCCCAGCGGGCTGAAGATCAGGCCGTCGGTCAGCTGTAGCCGCGGGCTCGAGAGCATGGCGATCTCGCGGTCGCGGTCACCGCCACCGGTCTGCTCGAGCAGCACCACCAAGTGACGGCGCTCGGCGGCCTGGATGATCGCATCCGCCAGCTCGGCGAAGTAGCTGAGGCTGAGCTCGGGCAGGGCCAGGCCGATCACACCGGTGCGGCCTGAGCGCAGGCTGCGTGCTGAGATGTTGGGCTTGTAGCCGAGCTCGTCGATGGCCGCGCGCACCCTCTCCCGGGTTGCGGGCCGGATGTGCTGAAAGTCGTGGACCACATTGGAGACGGTCTTGATCGACACCCCGGCGAGCGCCGCCACATCGCGCAGTGTTGCTGCCAATTTCGCTCCCTGTCGGTCAGTGCCGCGAACAGTCCGTGCGCGCGGTCGCGACTCCGGGCGGCCACACGCCGTCCTCGGCGCGTCGGTCTGCTCACGTCCGAACTTACCGCCTTCATTACAACGTTGCAGCCGCCTGGCGGCTCTGGCGCGGTCCATTCCCGGCGGGGCCTCGCCCCGCTTCCGGCGCCGCGGGCCTCGCGGCACTCACAAGTCCCGGCGGCACACGTCAGTCCCGGCGGCACACGTTAGAACCCGTGCCGCCGCGAAGGACACCTGCCTGCGGGAAGAAAGTGGTCCACGAGACGTGGAGGGCACTCGCCTGCGCCAGGTTCACCATCCCGGTACCGTCGCCGCCGACGACGCCCGCATCGGTGACAAGCGGGCCGCCGCCCACCCGGCCCGCCCCGGATCCGCGTGAGTAGGCTGGATGGGTGAATGCCTACGCCTCCGCACCCGTCGACCCCGAATCCACCGCAAACCTCGCCGAACGCGGCCTGAGACTGGCGGTGCTCGACGCCGACGACGAGGCGGGCCTGAAGCGTTGGCTGCTGGCGGATGCCCGCGGCTTCCACGAGGTCACGCCCACCGAGGGCACCCTCGAGGTGCAGGTCGAGGACATCGCCACCGACAGGGTCACCGGCGTCTGGGACGCCTCGCAGGCCGACCCGGAGACCCCGGTCGCCACAATACGGTCCTGGGAGATGGGCCTGACCGTGCCCGGCGGCACCGCCCTGGGCACCTGGGCGATCAGCTCGGTCACCGTCTCCCCCACCCACCGCCGCCAGGGCATTGCCAGGGCCATGCTCACCTCGGAGCTCCGCACCGCCCAGCGGCTCGGCCTGCCGATCGCCATGCTCACGGTCTCCGAAGCCACCATCTACGGCCGGTACGGTTTCGGACCGTCGGCTCGGCAGTCCTCGTACGTCGTCGACACCCAGCGGGCCCGCTGGACCGGCCCCACCCCGGCCGGCCGCGTTCAGTTCGTCAGCCCGGAATCGCTGCTCGCCGACGGCCCCGCCGTCTTCGAACGCACCCGCGATCGCTCCCCCGGCGAGGTCGACCGTCGCGAGATCTGGTGGAAGCGCACCCTTGGCCTGCTGCCGAACGAACCCGACGCGCACAAGCGCGGCATCCGCGCGGTGCGCTACGACGATGCCGACGGCGCCATCGCCGGATTCGCGCTCTACGAGATCGCGCTGCAGAACGTCAGCCACCCCGGCCAGCTCAAGCTTGTCGACCTCGTCGCGGCCACCGACGACGCCTATGCCGCGCTCTGGCGGTTCGTGATCGAGATGGACATGGTGAACGAGATCAACGCGGGCCTCCGCAGCGTCTCCGAGCCGGTGGCGTGGCAGGTCTCCGACCACCGCGCCGTGCGCAAGACCAGCGAACGCGACCACCTCTGGCTGCGTATCCTCGACGTTCCGGTGGCGCTCGGCGCCCGCAGCTACGCGGCGCCGGGCGACTACCTGCTCGACGTCACCGACGACCTCGGCTTCGCCCAGGGCCGGTTTCTGCTCACCGTGGCCGCCGACGGGTCGGGGCAGGCGCATCCGCTCACCGGTACGGCCCCGGCCGGCGCCGTCGAGGTGGCCCTCTCGGCAGCGGACCTGGCATCGCTGTACCTCGGCGGCACGAGCGCGGTCGACCTCGCCCGCGCCGGCCGGATCACCGAGAAGTCTCCGGATGCCGCCGTCCGGCTGGACACGGCGCTGCACTCCGCCTACGCCCCGCACCTGAGCACCTGGTTCTAGCCGCTCGCTCCCGGTGCACCCCGATCTGGTCTTAGGCTGATCTGGGTGCCCGGCTCGGGCTGCCCTCCCAGCTAGCTCACAGCACCCGGCAACCGGCCTCATAGGCCGGGTCGATATCGTCGGGGTGAGAACCAGTCCCGACGAAACGGCACAGATAGCCCATGAACTCAAAAACCCCCGGCCAGGCGCTCCCCCCGAAGAAGGATCGCCGTGAGATCGCGCGCGAGACCGCCCGCATCCAGCGGGAGGAGCAGAAGAAGCGCGAGACGCGCAATCGCTGGTTCCTCCGCGGCGGCATCGGCCTGGCCCTGGTGGCCGTGGCCGTCATCGTCGCCGTTCTGATCGTGGGCAGCGTCAAGCCGCCCTCGCCCGGGCCGCTCAACATGGCCAGCGACGGCATCCTGATGCAGGGTGACGGCACCACCATCAGCGCCGTGACGACCGCGGCGACCGCGGCCGACGCCGAGCCAGTGCCCACCGATGTGAGCGAGCTCACCAGCACCGTGAACATCGCGGTGTACCTGGACTACCTGTGCCCATACTGCGGCCAGTTCGAGACCACGAACGGCGCCCAGCTCACCAGTTGGCTCACCGCGGGCAACATCACCCTCGAGACGCACCCGATCTCGATCCTCGACCAGTCCTCGAGCGGCAGCAAGTACTCCACCAGGTCGGCCAACGCCGCCGCCTGCGTGGCCAACTACCAGCCGGACAGCTTCCTCGACGTGAACAGCGCCCTGTTCGCGAACCAGCCCACCGAGGGCACGACCGGCCTCAGCAATGCTGAGCTCGTCAGCCTGGTGGAGGAGGCCGGCGTCACCGACGAATCCGTGGCCACCTGCATCACCGACCAGGAGTTCGCCGACTGGGTGGGCGACGCCACCGACCGCGCTCTGGACAACCCGCTGCCCAACACCGACATCGGCGCGCTCGCCGGCACCCCGACGGTCCTCGTGCAGGGCGTCAAGTATGAGGGCGACCTCGGCGACGCGGCAGCCTTCGAGGCGTTCGTGTTGGAGCAGGCCACCGCGACGACCGACACCAGCGGCACCGACTCGGGCACCGACACCGGCGAGTAGCCACTGCCCGCGCGGACTCCCGCGACGGCATCCAGCTCGGCTACTGTGGCCGGTGCGGACAAGCACCCGGCACACCGGGCGCAGAAATCCGCACCGGCCACAGTTGTTGTCCGCGCACGAGAGCGGATGCGAGCGGGTGACCGCGCTGTTGGACCCGAAGGAGACGGCATGTTGCACGAAGTCCCGGCCGACCGGCACCCGGCCAGGCCGCGCGTCTACGGCGCCACCGTCGATGCGAACACCCGGTGCGTGCACTACGCCGGGCCCACCGACATCGTCGCGATCAGGTTCCGCTGCTGCGACAGGTTCTACCCGTGCTTCCAGTGTCACGCCGACGCCGAATCGCACCCGGCAGCGCAGTGGGCGCCGGCGGAGTGGGCCGAGCGGGCGATTCTCTGCGGCGCGTGCGGGCAGACCCTCACGATCGAGGTCTACAGGTCCGTGTCCGCCTGCCCGGCGTGCGGGTCGCCCTTCAATGACGGATGCCGTCTGCACGCCCACCTGTACTTCCAGGTGGCGCCGCCGACGCCCTGACTCCCGGCCCGGGCGACCGGCGCCGCATGGAGCCCCGGGGTGGGTTACATCGGCCCCGCGTGCTCGGTCAGCCAGGAGTACGGGTCGATGGCGGTGACGCCGTTGAGGTGCAGCTCCAGGTGCAGGTGCGGTCCGGTGCTCTGGCCCGTGCTGCCGACGTTGCCGATCACCTGACCGGCCGTGACGGACTGGCCCACACTCACGGCGGCGGAGCCGGCGAGCATGTGCCCGTAGGTGCTGGTGACGTTCTGACCGTTCACGACGTGATCGATCATGACGTGCACGCCCAGGCCGCCGTTGTCGTACGCGGTCACCGAGCTCACGACGCCGTCGGCGACGGAACCGATCGGGGTTCCCTGGCCGGGGTTCATGTCGAGGCCGTCGTGGAAGGTCGAGCATCCCGCGCAGGGCGCCGAGCGGGGGCCGTAGCCGTCGGAGATGCGGATGGAACCGGGGAACGGCCAGCGCACGCTCGCCCCGGCGGGGGCGGCGGCAACGGCGGTGGGCGCGGCCGCGGCCGCGGGGGCGACGACCACGGGTGGTGGTGGCGGCGCGACCTCCTTGGCCGTGTAGGTGTCCACCTGCACGGCGACGGGCGCTGCGGCGGTCACGCTGATGCTCTGTGCCGGTGCGGCCTCGGCCTGGGCCACCCTGGCGGCGGACGCCTGAGCCGCGCTGGCCGGAGCACCGTCGGCATCCACGTAAGCGGCCTGCGCGGGCAGCGCACCGGCCGTGGTGAGCAGCGCCACAAAGGTCATGGCGGTGACGGCGGTGACCTGTCGGCGGCGGGAGGGCGGCTTGATGAATCCGCTGCGCCTACGCATGAAACTCCCCGGCCGAAACGTGAGCAAGGATGTGCACGGTGCAAATGGACATGGCAAAAGCTTTCTGGTCGATGCGGGATCAGGATGCGGATCCACCAGGCCTCGAAAGGGTCACTCACCGGCAGCGGCCCGCGTCAGGTGACAGGGCAGGCCGGATAGGGCGTGGAGCGGGCGGGAACCGTGAAGGTGGCACCGCCGAATGGGAATCCAGCACACGGCGACGACGTCGGCCCCGCGCGCAGATAAATGACGTTACGTCACGTTTCTGGGTAAACCGTGTGTGTGCATGCGTACGCACACATCGGCGGGGGTGTCGCTAGGGTCGTCTGGCGCGGAGGGCCAGGCCGCCGATCGGCAGGATGACCAGGCCGGCCGCGCACAGCATGGCGATCCATTCACCGGTGGCCAGGCTCACCCAGAGGCCGAGGCCGAGAACCGCGACGCTCCACAGCCAGCCGAACAGCGCGCTGCGGCGCACGGCGTGGTCGGGTGCGATTGTCATGCCTTCACTCTACAAAGCGCGGCTGGGTGGTTCCAGTGGACCCGACGGCTCAGACGGTGACGACCGACTGGGCCAGGGCGTCGAGCGCGCCGGGCACCAGTCGGTAGTACGCCCAGGTGCCGCGCTTGTCCCGGGAGAGAATACCGGCATCCACCAGCACTTTGAGATGGTGGGACACCGTGGGCTGGCTGAGGCCGAGGGGTTCGGTGAGGTCGCAGACGCAGGCTTCGGCGTCGTCGTGGGCGGCGACCATCGAGATCAGCCGAAGCCGGGCCGGATCGGCGATGGCCTTGAGGGTCTTCGCGAGCTTTTCCGCGCCGTCCGCGGCGAGCGCTTGGCGGGCGGGCGGCGCGCAGCACTCGACCGCCGCGGGGGCCTGCAGAAGTTCGACGTTCACCATTCCCCCATTCTGACACGCGAATTGACATCCATCGATGCTGTCGCCACACTCAATATCGACGTTCATCTATTTCCCAGCCGTGACCGATGGAGCACCATGACATCCGCCGACCAGCCCGCCCCTGCCGCCGCGCAGCTCGGCACCACCGATCGGCTGCTGCCGGTCTGGATTCTCCTCGCGATGGGGCTCGGGCTACTGCTCGCCGTCTTCGCGCCCGGCGTCGGCGACCTGCTGCACGCGTTCTCGATCGGCTCGGTGAGCGTGCCGATCGCGGTGGGCCTGCTGGTGATGATGTATCCGGTGCTCGCCAAGGTGCGGTACTCGGATGCCCGCGCCGTCGCCGGCGACCGGCGCCTGCTGGTGTCCTCGCTGGTGCTGAACTGGCTCGTGGGCCCGGCGCTGATGTTCGCGCTCGCCTGGGTCTTCCTGCCCGAGCTGCCCGAATACCGCACCGGGCTGATCATCGTGGGTCTGGCCAGGTGCATCGCCATGGTGCTCATCTGGAACGACCTGGCCTGCGGCGACCGGGAGGCCGCGGCGTTCCTCGTGGCGATCAACTCGGTGTTCCAGGTCATCGCGTTCGCCGCCCTCGGCTGGTTCTACCTGCAGGTGCTGCCGGCCTGGCTCGGCCTGGCCACGACCAGCGCCGAGTTCTCCATCTGGGCGATCACCGCGAGTGTGTTGGTGTTCCTCGGAATTCCGCTGCTGGCCGGCTACCTCTCCCGCCGCATCGGCGAGGCCACCCGTGGCCGCGCCTGGTACGAGAGCCGGTTCCTGCCGCGGGTGGGCCCGTTCGCGCTCTACGGACTGCTCTTCACGATCGTGTTGCTCTTCGCCCTGCAGGGTCAGCAGGTCATCAACCGGCCGCTGGACGTGGTGCGCATCGCCCTGCCGCTGCTGGTCTACTTCGCGGTGATGTTCGGGGCGGGCTTTCTGGCCGGCCGGCTGGTCGGGCTGTCGTACGCCCGCACGGCCACGCTGGCCTTCACGGCGGCGGGAAACAACTTCGAGCTGGCCATCGCGGTGGCCATCGGCACATTCGGCGCCACGAGCGGTCAGGCCCTGGCCGGCATCGTGGGCCCGCTGATCGAGGTGCCGGCTCTGATCGCCCTGGTCTACGTGTCGCTGTGGCTGCGCCCGAAGCTGTTCGGCCACGAGCCGGCGCCCCGGGCAGCAGCATCCGGCGAACCGGCATCCGCCAAGGCGGCGGCGCCGACCGCCGTCTGACCCGTCAGTGCCAGCGGAGCAGGCTCAGCCGCGGGTCACCTGGATCTTCGACGTCGTCTGCTCGCGCTCGGCGACGGGTACCCGCACCTCGAGTACGCCGTCCCGGTAGCTGGCCGAGACGTCGGAGTCCTTGCTGCCGCTGGGCAACGGGATGTCGCGGGCGAAGGAGCCGTAGCGGAATTCGGTGCGGTAGCCGCCCTTCTCCTTGTGTTCGCTGGTCTCCTGGCGTTCGGCCTGGATGTGCAGGACCCCGTCGGACACCGAGATGTCCACGTCCTTGTCGGGGTCGATGCCGGGCATCTCGGCTTTCACCACGAGGGTGTCACCCTCCTGGTATTCCTCCACCCGCAGGGCTGCGGACTCCCAGTCGCCCTCAAAAAAGCGTCGCACCGAGTCGGGCAATTCGAATCGGTCGCGGCGCGCTACTCCACCAGCCATGATGCATCTCCTTGGGGTTCGGCCTGTTTTCGCTGCACAGAGTACCCCCGCGCCGTGGCCCGCGCAGGCCGTGCGGCGGGCGCTAGATCAGCTGCGCCGCGCGCAGATCGGCCTTCAGCCGCGGGGTCAGCGGGTCGAGAATATCGTCGTACTCGCGATGCCCGCGCAGGTAGGCGGCCGTGAACGGGCACAACGCCACAACCCGCAGCCCGCGCGCCCGCACATCGGCGAGCGCGGCCGCCACCAGCGTCGACGCCAGGCCCTTGCCGGACTGGTCCATGCTGATCTCGGTGTGCACGAACACCCGCTGCTCGCCGTGATCGGCGTAGACGGTGTGGCCCACCTGCACCCCGTCGAGCAGCAGCACGTACCGGCGCTCATCCTCGACGAGTTCGACGGTGCGCTGCTCGCCGGCACCGGGCTGACTATCGCCATGTGTGGGGATGCTCATCCCCCCAGTCTGCCCAGCGCGCCGACGGATGCAACCCCTCGCGGCTGCCCATCCGGCGCTACTCGGTGGTCGGCACCGCGCCGGCCGCCGCCGCGGCATCCGCACCCGCCTGAGCGACGCTGCGCCGCGCCCGCCGGTAGGTTGACCGCTTCGGCTGCTCCTTGAGCTGGCGGCGCACATCGTCGAGGATCTCGGTGACGGTCATCAGGTCGGCATGGCTGAGCCTGTCGAAGAGCATCTCCCGCACCAGGTCGACGTAACCGGGGATGCCCGTCCGCAGCAGGTCGAGGCCCGCCGGAGTGATGTGGGCGATGACCGACCTGTCGTCGTCGGGGGCCGGCTGCCGAAGCACCAGCTCCTTCCGCTCCAACTGGCCGACCTGGTAGGTGAGCCCACTGCGGGAGACCGTGAGTGAATCGGCGATGTCGGTCATGCGCCGCCCAACGGTGCCGGCTTCGCCGATGCGCAGGAGAATCTCGAACTGCGCGAGGGTGAGGCCCACGGAGTCGCGCAGATTGCGGTCGGCCGCGTACTGCACGATGTTCGACGTCTCGAACAGGGCCGCCCAGGCACGCATCTCATCGGCCGAGATGGATGGTTCGGGAATTCCCATGGTCGGTCCTCCGTTAGGGTGAGAAAGAAGTTGTTTCGAATACGAAGCACTTGTCGGCTCGGTGTCGAACACTCTGCGTGTTGACGACTGAGTCCAGTGTGCTCCGCTCTACCCGAAAGAAGACAATCATGACCAACGCCATTTACACCGCATCCGCCACCTCCTGGGGTGGACGCACCGGCAAGGTCGTCACCAGCGACAACAAGCTCGACCTCGACCTGTCCATCCCGAAGGACATGGGCGGCGACGACGGACCCGGCACCAACCCCGAGCAGCTCTTCGCCAGCGGCTGGGCGGCCTGCTTCCACAACGCCCTCAAGGCCACCGCCCGCCAGAACAAGGTCGACGTGTCGGAATCCGCCGTCACCCTCACCGTCAACCTCGTCGGCAGCATGGCCACCGGCCTCGACTTCGAGGTCACCATCGAGGCCCAGATCCCCGGCGCAGACCCGGCCACAGCGCAGGCAGCCATGGAAGCCGCACACGCGGTCTGCCCGTATTCCCGCGCCACCCGCGGCAACATCGCCGTGAAGCTCACCGTCGTCACCGACGAGGACTAGCCACCACCTTCGCGTCTGCGTCCCGTGCGGACAATTGCGTCCGGCACACCGGCACCAATTGTCCGCACGGGCACCAGTTGCGCCACCGGCAGGCTCTACCCCCAGACGTCGGCCATCTCCGCGGGCAGGGTCCGCAGCACGTCCCACCGCTCGGGCACCACCAGGCTCGGCAGCACGAACGACCACATCTCCACGAGCCGCTGCATCAGGTCCGCCCGGCCGGTGAGCACGCCGGAGACCACCTGCACACCCGTGAACGCCGGGCTGATGAACCGGGCGGCGGCGGCGACATCCACGTCGGCGCGCACGTCGCCGTCGAGGATCGCGCGCCGCAGCAGCAGCTCGCAGGCCGCGATCCAGTCCTCGTATGGCGTCACGACGGGCACCGAGAGGTTGCTCGATTCCATCGTCAGGCGGATGCCTGCCCGCGACACCGGATCGTCGCGCACCTGCTTGCCCAGCTCGAACGCCATCCGCAACAGCACGTGCAGGCCGGGCTGTTCGCTGTGCAGCAGCTCGTCGCCGAGCCCGAGCGCCCGCTCATGCTGGGCGTCGATGACCGCCAGCGCCAGCGCCTCCTTCGACGCGAAGTGGAAGTACAGCGCCCCCTTGGTGAGCCCGGCCGCGACACAGATATCCGCCATCGAGGCACCGCCGTAGCCCACAGCGCCGAAGACATCGGCGGCGGCGCGGATGATCGCCGCCCGGGTCTCCACGGCGCGAGCCTGTTGGGTCATGACGCTCCTCGACTGGAAACGGGCACCCGGCACGGCACCGAGACCAATTCCGACTTCGTCTCACCAGAAAGCATACCGTTTGGTATGCTTCCGTTAGGCCGGGCGAGCATTCCGGGGGGAACCTGTTTTCCCGGCCGACGACCACCGCACGACCGCACCACCCGCCCAGCGCCGCCGCCGGGCACCATCTGCCGGGATCGAGGGGAATCCGACGAATGAACAGCACAGGAATACTCAGCACCGCCTGGCAAGGAACGCTCGGGCGCACAGATGTCCTGGACGGCGGCGCTATCGACGGCGCCACGCTGGGCGCTCTGATCGGCGTGACGCTCATCGTCCTGGCCGGCCTGGGCGCCCTCGTCCTCATCGTGGCCGCCCTCGCGCAGGTGGTCCGCGCCGTGCACCTGAGCGAACCTGCCCGCACACGGTGGGTGTTGACCGTGGTCTTCGCACCGGTGTTCGGTGCGCTCGCCTGGTTCGCGGTGGGCAACCGCCTCCAGGCCGGCTGACCCGCACCGGGCTGACCCGCACCCGGCAGTCCCGCTTCCGCGGTTCAGGACCGGGGCCGCACCACGAGCACCGGGCAGTCCGCATGCCGCACGCACTGCTCACTGACCGAGCCGAGCAGCATCCCGGCCAGTCCGCCGCGCCCGCGGGAGCCGACCACCAGCATCCGGGACCCCCGCGAGACCTCGATCAGAGTCTTGGCCGGCCCGCCCAGCGCCACCCGGTACTCCGCAGTGAGCCCCGGATGCTCGGCGACGACGTCCCGGGTGTCGTCCACGAGGCGTTCCCGCACCGCGCCCGCGTAGTCCGAGTACGACGACACATAGCCGAACTCCCAGTTCGCCGGGCGCGGAGCCGTGTCGATGGTCCAGGCACGCACGATCGTCACCGGCACCTTGAGGTCGGCGGCCAGGTCGAGAGCCACGGTCAGGGCGTGATCAGCGTCGGCCGATCCATCATGTCCGACGACGATGCCCGTGCGCGGGCCGGGCTGCTGTGCCGGTTGCGCGGCCGCTTCGGCGTGCACCGCCGCCGCGTCGCCCGCATCGGGCCGAGGGTCATTGCCTGTGCCGGTGTCAGCGTCCATGGTGGCCTCCTGCCGCGGAAGGCGGAGCGTCCGACTCCTGCGGTTCCCTCCCATTCAACCGTCCCGAGCCTGCCGCCGGAAGAGCGCGGGCCATCTCGGGCGAGGAATTCCGGCCGCCCTCCGCCGCTGAGCCGCGCCGGCGCAGCCTCTCGCAGCCGCCTCCCACCCGACGTCCGAACGCCTTCGATAGTCTCTGGGGATGAGCTACTTCGAGCGCCACCGTTTGTCCGCGCTCGCGACGGCTGCCGTTCTCGTCGTCGTCCTGGCCGGCGCAGCCCTCGTCAGTGCCGCCCTGCGCGCCGAACCCGCCACGGCGGCTCCCACCGCGCCCATCGCCACGAACACGATCGACCTGGCCGGCTTCGAGCCCGGCCGCATCGTCAGCGACTACACCTTCTTCAACGCCGACGCCATGACCGAGCAGCAGGTGCAGTCGTTCCTGCTGTCGCGCAGCTGCATCCGCACCGACAGCTCGCCCTGCCTCTGGGAGTACCGCGAGAGCACCGTCGACCAGCCCGCCGCGGGTGCCGGCCACTGTGCCGCCTACCCGGGCGCCGAGAACGAACACGCGAGCACCATCATCAGCAAGGTCGCCGAGGCCTGCGGCATCAGCCCCCGCATTCTGCTGGTGCTGTTGCAGAAGGAGCAGTCCCTGCTCAGCCGGCCCACCGAGTCCGGCTACCTGCGCGCCACCGGCTACGGCTGCCCCGACACGGCCGACTGCGAGACCGAGTACTTCGGTTTCTTCAACCAGGTCTACAACGCGGCCTGGCAGTTCCGTCAGTACACCCAGGAGCCCGAGCGCACCTACAAGATCGGCGACACCGAGGTGGGCTACAACCCCGACGCCGCGTGCGGCGCGAGCACCGTCGACATCCAGAACCAGGCCACCGCCAACCTGTACAACTACACCCCGTACCAGCCCAACGAGGCGGCCCTCGCCGACCCCGACAGCGATGGCGACGGATGCTCCACCCACGGCAACCTCAACTTCTGGCTGTTCTACACGGCCTGGTTCGGCTCCGGCAACCCGGACCCGTACCCGGATGCCCTCGGCTCCTGCCTCAACTACGCCCACGGCCAGCCCTGCCGGGTGCCCGAGCTGATCCCGTCGCTTTAACCCCACCGCACGCTTAGGAGGAACCATCGTGGACGTCCCCGCCGGCCGCCATCTCGTCTACCAGACCAGCCTGATGAGCGCCCTGCTCGACGGCATCTACGACGGTGACACCACCGTGGCCACCCTGCTCGAGCACGGCGACTTCGGCCTGGGCACCTTCAACGCGCTCGACGGCGAGATGCTGATCCTCGACGGTGTCTGCTACCGGATGCGGGTCGACGGCACGGTGGCACCCGCCGCGCCCAGCGACCTGACCCCGTTCGCCGTGGTCACCGAGTTCGTCCCCACGGTCACCATCCCCGTCACCGGGCCTGCCACCCGCGATCAGGCGGTGGCGCTGATCAACGAGACCCTGCAGAGCGCGAATTACCTCTACGCGGTGCGGCTGACCGGCGAGTTCGAGTGGGTGCGGGTGCGGGCCGTGCAGCGGCAGGAGAAGCCGTATCTGCCCATGTCCGAGGCCATCCGGGGCGAGAAGACCCTGGAGTTCGGCCGTTCCACCGGCGTCGTCGCGGGGTTCCGCACCCCGCTTTACGGGCAGGGCATCGGCGTGCCCGGCGGGCACGTGCACTTCGTCGACGCCGACCGGCAGCACGGCGGCCACGTGCTCGACTTCGCGTTACTCTCGGGCACCATCGAGATCTGCATCGGCACCGACCTGCACCTGGAACTGCCGCTCACACCCGAGTTCAAGAACGCGGACCTCAGCCCGGATAATCTCGCCGACCAGATCGAGCAGACCGAAAACCACCGCTGAGCAAACCAAAACGACCCGGTCAGGTCCTCGTCACGTGCCCCGGCCAGAGCGCCGCATCCAGCCCACGTTCGAGCTTGGCGATGGTCTCCATGTCCGGCCAGGCCCGCCCGTCCAGGATGCCGATCAGGGTGGCGTGGTTCACGCCGCAGGACTCGGCGGCATTGCGGATGCTCCGCGAACCGATGGCACGGCGCAGGTTGCCCGCGAACGTCCGCGCGACCTCGCCGATGGCGTCGCTGGCCGGGCCATCCGGCCACTCGTGAACCAACTCGTTCGGCTTCAGGCGCGTGGTGCGTGACATTCCCCCAGCGTAGGCCGCGCCGGGAGCCGTGCGGGCCGCACGAACGGCGACTACGGGGTCCACCACGGCCGCAACGGCAGCTCGCCGGCAGAGCCCGGTTTGTCGGGCCGGGCCATCAACACCTGGTGCAACTGGATGCCATTGTTCTCAAACCCGAGCCGCGATCCAGCCATATACAGACCCCAGACTTTCGCGGTGGGGAGCCCGACCTCGGCGACCGCCTCGTCCCAGTGCTCGACGAGATTGGCGCACCAGTCGCGTAGTGTCAGCGCGTAGTGCTGCCGCAGGTTCTCTTCGTGCAGAACCTCCAGACCGGCGTCCTGCGCCTCGCTGATGATCCGGCCAGACCCTGTGAGCTCCCCGTCGGGAAAGACGTAACGATCGATGAATCCGCGCGGCTGGGGTGGTTTGTGGTTCTCCGGCCAGGTGATGGCGTGATTGAGTAGCAGCCCGCCGGGGCGCAGCCGGGACTGCAGAAACCCGAAGTACGACGGATAGTTGCGCACGCCGATGTGCTCGAGCAGCCCGATCGACGACACCGCGTCGTACCCGGTTTCCGTGACATCGCGATAGTCGGCGTAACGGACCTCGGCCAGATTGCCCAGGCCCTCGTCTGCGATGGCCCGCTGCGCCCAGCCGGCCTGCTCGGTCGAGAGCGTCACACCGGTCGCTCGCACGCCACGGCGGGCGGCGTAGCGCACCATGCCGCCCCAGCCGCAGCCCACGTCGAGCAACCGGTCGCCCGGTTTCAGTCGCAGCTTTTCGAGGACGAGTCGGTACTTGTTGTCCTGCGCCTCCTCGAGGGATGCGCTCCCGCGCGGGTAACACGCGCAGGT
This sequence comes from Cryobacterium zongtaii, assembly GCF_002909375.1. Lineage (GTDB taxonomy): Bacteria > Actinomycetota > Actinomycetes > Actinomycetales > Microbacteriaceae > Cryobacterium > Cryobacterium zongtaii. The sequence continues at coordinate 20,241 of NZ_PPXD01000006.1, read as the reverse complement.
GTAGGTCATAGACGGCCCGAGAACCCACTCGTAGAAGGTGTTCGAGACGTCGTAGTGGTGGTGGATCGCTTCGGCATCCCGGGTCTTGCTGTGCCGGAGCCCCCCGGTGATCCTGCGCCACCGGGGCTGCGCTTCCTCGGGCGGCGGCGCTATCGGGCGCAGGTGCCGGGCGCCGATGGAGCGGATCATGTCGACCATCATCCGTGCCGGTGGGCGTGCGAAGACGAGGCTGTCGGCGAGGGCCTTGAGCAGCTCATAGGGGTCCCCCGGGTGCACCCCGCGGATGTCGAGGTCGCCGGCGATGTAGGCGCGGGCAAAGCCGAGGTCGCCGCGGCCGGTGGCCAGGTAGCTCGTGCCGCGGGGGGTCCTCAGATCCAGCCCGAACGACGCGTCCGTCGGCCCGGTCGAACTCCCGTCATAGGCCGTGAACCGCAGCGGAAGCCGGCCGCCTGCCAAGATCTCCAGCACCTCGGCGAGGGTGTATTTCCCCGCCGATCCGGTTTTCCCTGGTGCATCCGTCAGCGAAGTCGACTTCGTCGAGCGTTCCCGGTACGTGGTCATCGTCGTTGCACCGCCTTGGCATAGAGGTCGAGGAGACGTGAATCAGGGTCATATCTGTTCTTCACTGCCCGGTAGTTTTCTCCGCCGTAGAGTTCGTCGAACTCCGCCCGGGAGTAGTAGGAGTCGGAGTACAACGACTTGTGCCCGTCGAAATCACGGACCGCGCGTTCGATCAGGCGGTTCGTCGCCCCCGCGGTGGACCCGACCGGCACCGTCGACCAGAAGCCGACGTTCACGTAGTTCTGGCGCGGCCCGATCGGGTAGAGCGGCCAGCCGGTGTCGTCCTGCAACCGCAGCGGGCACAGCCAGATCGGTGTGATCGGCACGGTGTCCAGGAACCAGTCCAGAAACTCCGCGCACCGCTCTATCGGCACCTCGATGTCTTGGACGACGCGCTCGCGGGGCGGCCGGCCGGCCAGCCTCTCGATGCGATCGCCGATGTGGAATCGTTGTTCGTATTTCATCAGCTTCCCGTAGACGCTGCTGCGCCGGTAGCGTCGCGGCCACAGCCGGCGGACCCGCGGATTCTGCGCTCCGAACGCCTCCGAACACCAGAACCAGTCGGTGTCCCAGCGCCAGAGGTAGTCGTGGATGGTGAGGCGGTCGTCCGTCACCCCGCTGTCGTGCTGGATGGAGCGGTAGTAGATCTGTTGGCCGGTGTAGTCGCTGACGGCACCGGGGGTATCGGTCTGCACGCCTACGCAGAGGTAGCTCTCCTCGGCGCTGAACACCACTCCGTCGAGGTAGTCGATCGCCACCCCGTCGAGCCGGCCGGTCTGGGTAATGCGGCCCATCATTGTGACCAGGTCGCTCAGTGAGTGGAAGCGCAGGTGCCGGAGAGCGACGAATGGCTTGACGGTCTCCAGGTCGATGCGCAGGCGCACCGCGTACCCCAGCGTGCCGTATGAGTTGGGGAAGGCCCGGTACAGATCCGCGTGCTCGGTGGGCGAGACGGTGAGCACCTCCCCCGTGCCGGTGAGGATGTCCATCTCCAGCACCGACTCGTGCGGCAGGCCGTTGCGGAACGACGTCGACTCGATGCCGAGGCCGGTGACTGCGCCGCCGAGCGTGATGGTCTTCAACTGCGGCACAACCAGCGGCGCCAGCCCGTGGGGCAGCGTCTGGGCGACGAGGTCGTCGTAGGTGCACATGCCGGCCACGTCGGCCGTCCGCGCCTCTTCGTCTATCGCGATGACGCCGGTCAGCCCGGAGGTGTCCAGGCCCGTCCCGGTGTTCTTGGCGCGTGCCCGGAACAGGTTCGACGTTGGTTTGGCCAACCGAATCGCGGCCCCGTCGGGGACGGTCCGATAGCTCTCGAGTAGGCGCTGCACGCCGGCGGCGTGAGCGCGCTTCGCGTCGACAAGTGCGGGCACGCCCACACGATAGCCCGCGGTCGCCCCGGACGCGACGGGGATCTGCACAATCACGCAGAAAGGGCGGGTGCCGAAGCACCCGCCCTTTCAGTAGTCCTCGAGACCTAGAAGTCCCAGTCGTCGTCTTCGGTGTTGACGGCCTTGCCGATGACGTACGAGGAGCCCGACCCGGAGAAGAAGTCGTGGTTCTCGTCGGCGTTGGGCGACAGCGCCGACAGGATCGCCGGGTTCACGTCGGTGACGCTCTTGGGGAACATGGCCTCGTAGCCGAGGTTCATCAGCGCCTTGTTGGCGTTGTAGTGCAGGAACTTCTTCACGTCTTCGGTCAGGCCGACCTGGTCGTACAGGTCCTGCGTGTACTGCACCTCGTTCTCGTACAGCTCGTACATGAGGTTGAAGGTGTAGTCCTTGATCTCATCCTTGCGCTCCTGCGTGGCGCCTTCGAGACCCTTCTGGAACTTGTAGCCGATGTAATAGCCGTGCACGGCTTCATCCCGAATGATCAGACGGATGAGGTCGGCCGTGTTGGTAAGGCGGGCGCGGCTGGAGAAGTACATCGGCAGGTAGAAGCCGGAGTAGAACAGGAACGACTCGAGCAGCACCGAGGCGACCTTGCGCTTCAGCGGGTCGTCACCCTGGTAGTAGTCCATCACGATGGACGCCTTCTTCTGCAGGTTGACGTTCTCGGTCGACCAGCGGAACGCCTCGTCGATCTCCTTCGTCGACGCAAGCGTCGAGAAGATCGAGGAGTAGCTCTTCGCGTGTACCGACTCCATGAACGCGATGTTCGTGTAGACGGCTTCCTCGTGCGGGGTGATCGCGTCGGGGATCAGCGAGACGGCGCCGACGGTGCCCTGGATGGTGTCGAGCAGGGTGAGTCCGGTGAACACGCGCATGGTGAGCTGCTGCTCCACCGGGGTGAGCTGGTTCCAGGACTGCACGTCGTTGGAGAGCGGGATCTTCTCGGGCAGCCAGAAGTTGTTGACGAGGCGGTTCCAGACCTCGACGTCTTTTTCGTCTTCGATCTTGTTCCAGTTGATCGCGTCAACGTGGGAGACGAGCTTGAGCTTGTCAATCATGATTTATTCCTCTTGGTGGTACGTCGTTGATCGAGCCTGTCGAGATCTGCTTACGTGGTCTCGACAGGCTCGACCACCGCTGAGATCAGTGAATTACATCACAAAGCGCAGGAAACACAGCCCTCAACCTCGGTCCCCTCGAGGGCCATCTGGCGCAGACGGATGTAGTAGATCGTCTTGATGCCCTTTTTCCACGCGTAGATCTGCGCGCGGTTGATGTCGCGGGTGGTGGCGGTGTCCTTGAAGAACAGCGTCAGCGACAGGCCCTGGTCCACGTGCTGGGTGGCCGCGGCGTAGGTGTCGATGACCTTCTCGTAGCCGATTTCGTAGGCATCCTGGTAGAACTCGGTGTTGTCGTTCGTCATGAACGGCGCCGGGTAGTACACGCGGCCGAGCTTGCCTTCCTTGCGGATCTCGATCTTCGAGGCGATCGGGTGGATCGACGCGGTCGAGTTGTTGATGTACGAGATCGACCCTGTCGGCGGAACGGCCTGCAGGTTCTGGTTGTAGATGCCGTGCGCCATGACGGATGCCTTGAGCTCGGCCCAGTCGGCCTGCGTGGGGATCTCGACGTTGGAGTTCGCGAACAGCTCGGCGCCGCGGGCGGTGACGGGCTCCCACACCTGGTCGGTGTACTTGTCGAAGAACACACCGGACGCGTAGGTCGAGTCGGCGAAGCCGTCGAAGGTGATGCCACGCTCGATGGCGATCTTGTTCGAGGCGCGCAGGGCGTGGAACAGCACCGTGTAGAAGTAGATGTTGGTGAAGTCGATGCCTTCTGGGCTGCCGTAGTACACCCGCTCACGGGCGAGGTAGCCGTGCAGGTTCATCTGGCCCAGGCCGATGGCGTGGGACTTGTCGTTGCCGCTCTCGATCGAACGCACCGACGCGATGTGGCTCTGGTCGGAGACCGCGCTGAGCCCGCGGATGGCGGTGTCGACGACCCGACCGAAATCGGGCGCATCCATCGCCAGCGCGATGTTCATCGAGCCGAGGTTGCAGGAGATGTCCTTGCCGATGGCGTCGTAGGAGAGGTCCTCGTTGTACGTGGTCGGGGTGTTGACCTGGAGGATCTCCGAGCACAGGTTCGACATGTTGATGCGGCCCTTGATCGGGTTCGCCTCGTTCACGGTGTCTTCGAACATGATGTACGGGTAGCCGGACTCGAACTGGATCTCGGCGAGGGTCTGGAAGAAGTCGCGGGCCTTCATCTTGGACTTCTTGATGCGCGAGTCGTCGACCATCTCGTGGTACTTCTCGGACACCGAGATGTCGGCGAACGGCACGCCGTAGACGCGCTCGACGTCGTACGGGGAGAACAGGTACATGTCCTCGTTGTTCTTGGCCAGCTCGAAGGTGATGTCGGGGATGACCACACCGAGGGAGAGGGTCTTGATGCGGATCTTCTCGTCGGCGTTCTCGCGCTTGGTGTCGAGGAAGCGCATGATGTCGGGGTGGTGCGCGTGCAGGTACACCGCTCCGGCACCCTGGCGGGCACCGAGCTGGTTGGCGTAGCTGAAGGAGTCTTCGAGCAGCTTCATCACGGGGATGATGCCGCTGGACTGGTTCTCGATCTGCTTGATCGGCGCGCCGGACTCCCGGATGTTGGAGAGCAGCAGGGCCACGCCGCCGCCGCGCTTGGACAGCTGCAGCGAGGAGTTGATACCGCGGGAGATGGACTCCATGTTGTCTTCGATACGCAGCAGGAAGCAGGAGACGAGCTCGCCGCGCTGGGCCTTGCCGGAGTTCAGGAAGGTGGGCGTCGCGGGCTGGAAACGACCGGCGATGATCTCCTCGACGAGGGCGACCGCGAGCTGTTCGTCGCCCTGGGCCAGGCCGAGGGCGGTCATCACGACGCGGTCCTCGAAGCGCTCGAGGTAACGCTTGCCGTCGAAGGTCTTCAGCGTGTAGGACGTGTAGTACTTGAACGCGCCGAGGAAGGTCTGGAAGCGGAACTTCTTCGAGTACGCCAGGTTGTTGAGGCTGGTGATGAACTCGAAGCTGTACATGTCGAGCACGGCCTGCTCGTAGTACTCCTTCTCGACCAGGTAGTCGAGACGTTCACGCAACGAGTGGAAGAACACCGTGTTCTGGTTCACGTGCTGCAGGAAGAACTCCCGGGCAGCCTCGCGGTCCTTGTCGAACTGGATCTCCCCGTTCGGTCCGTACAGGTTGAGCATGGCGTTCAGGGAGTGATAATCCATGTCCAGGCCCGATGGCGGGCTGATCGGGGTGACCTTCACGGCTGTTGCTTCCAAAATTCTTCCAATCCTTCGTGAACGGCGGCTACGTCGTCCGGTGTGCCGAATACTTCAAAGCGATACAGGTGGGGCACACCGCACTTCTGCGCGATGATGTCCCCGGCGAGGCAGAAGGCCTCACCGAAATTTGTGTTCCCGGCGCCGATGACGCCGCGGATGAGCGAGCGGTTGCGTGTGTCGTTCAGAAAGCGGATGACCTGGCGTGGCACTGCCGGCCCCAGATCGCCGCCGCCGTAGGTGGGTACAACGAGCACAAACGGATGCCGGGCGACAAGGGGCGCATCCTTGGCGTACAGCGGGATGCGGGCGGCGGGCCGGCCGAGCTTCTCGACGAACCTCTGAGTGTTTCCGGAGACGCTCGAGAAGTAGACGATGTCCACGTCTCCGGCATCCACTTCCGCGCCGGCGGTGGACTCGCGAGTGGAATCAGCCTGAAGCAGCATGGGTTCCCCTTTTCGTGCGAGTTGAACGGTCGGCGCCCCCCAGGCGCAGCGCTGGTTACGCCAGGCGCGCGGCGAGCTCGTTGATCTTGTCGGGGCGGAAGCCCGACCAGTGGTCCTCATCGGTGATGACGACGGGCGCCTGCAGGTAGCCGAGCGCCTTGACGGCCTCGAGTGCGTTCTCGTCGGCTGACAGGTCGAGGATGTTGTACTCGATGCCCTTGTTGTCCAGGGCACGGTAGGTCGCGGTGCACTGCACGCAGGACGGCTTGGTGTAGACGGTGATTGCCATCGAAGAGGCCTCTCGTATCGTTCTCGTCGTTTCGGACCATAGGCAAAGCTGTGCGAAATCCGTGGTGAAGACGTAGTGGAAATGTGGTGGAAATGCACCCGTAAAGTGCGAAGTTCTTTTTAAGCGTTGTGCGATTGCTTGGACTTCAATACTACATCTAGTGATTGCCAATGGGAACAGCCACTACATGCGGGAATTACAATTATGTACTTATCCACCGACATTCCACCGGTTGTCAACAGGGCGCCACCACAGAAGACCGCAGGAATACGCGGTCGGACCCGAAGTTATCCACAGGTCGAGCGGGGACATGATTTTGCCCTGTGGAATCCGCCTCCGGGCGCGTCGATCGCCCGGTCGGCGGATCCGTCCCCCTTCCGGGGCTCAGGATTTGCGCTTGCGCGAGACGACGAATCGCTGCAGCAGCACGAAGGCGAGGAGAATGCCGCCGGTGATGATCGTGGTGGCCTCCGGCGGGATGCCGCCGTCGCGGGTGATGAGCACGTTCATCAGCCCGAGAACCAGCGCGCCGATCACGGAACCGAGCACAAAGCCGGCACCGCCGGTGAGCAGCGTCCCACCGATGATGACGGCGGCGATGGCGTCCAGCTCCCAACCCACCCCGGTGATGTTCTGCGCGATGCCGAGCTTCGAGGTGTACACCACGGCGGCCAGTCCCGCGAGGGTGCCGCTGATCACGTAGATCAACAGTTTCGTGCGCACCACCGGCAGTCCCATCAGCAACGCCGACTGTTCCGAACCGCCGATCGCGTAGACCGTGCGACCGAATCGGGTGCGGTGCAGCATGAAGAACGCCACGATGACGACGAGGGCGGCGATGAGCACGTTGGGGGTTGTCACGAGGTCGTCGATCTTGGGTCCGTCGTAGACCTTCCACTGCGTGGACAGGCTGCGGATCACCGAGTCGTCGTCCAGCCGCTGCGGGGTGGTGCTGAGGATGGACGCGAGGCCGCGGGCGAGGAACATCATCGCGAGGGTCGCGATGAAGGGTTGCACGTTGAAGTACTGGATCAGCACCCCGGAGGCGACGCCGAAGACCGAGCCGATCAGGATCATCAGCACGATCACGATGAGCGGATTCCAGCCGGCGTTGGCCAGCATCACCCCGACCAGGCTGCTGATGGCGATCACCGCTCCGACCGACAGGTCGATCCCGCCGGTGAGGATGACGAAGGTCAGGCCCACCGCCAGGATGATCAGATACGCGTTGTTGATCAGCAGGTTCGAGATCGTGCTGAACTGCACAATCCGCCCGTAGGCGACCTCGCCGTAGATCAGCATGGCGATGAAGATCGCCACGGCGGCCAGGGTCGGCAGGGTTTCCAGGTTCGGCTTCATTCGCGACAGCAGCGAGGGTGCGGCCGGCCGATCGAGCTCGGTGATGCTCATACCGGCACCGTTTCCTTATCCGTGATGATGACGCGGGTTCTGCGCCGGTTGAACATCGAGCGCACCCTGGGTGACTGCAGGAGGCAGATGATCACGATGACGACGGCCTTGAAGGCCGGCGTCGCCGACGAGGGGATGGACATGTAGACGATGGTCTTGTCGAGTGTCGCGATCAGCAGCGCCCCGATGATGCTGCCGGTGAGCGAGAATTTGCCTCCGGCCAGCGAGGTCCCGCCGATGACCACGGCGAGGATCGCATCCATTTCGGCGGTCATACCCGTTTTCGCCACCTCCACCGTCATGACGCTGGCAGTGCTGAAGATCCCGGCCACGCCGGCGAGCACTGCGCTCACTATGTAGACGGAGATGAGGATGCCGACGGGGCGGATCCCGGCCATCCGGGCGGCCTTGGGGTTGATGCCGATGGATTCGATCATCAGGCCGAGCGCGGTGCGGCGCACCAGGGCGGCCAGGACCGCCACGATCAGCACCGCGATGACAAACACGACGGGAAAGCCGAGGAAGGTGCCGTTGGCAATCCAACGGAAGGTCTCGTTCGTCGCCGAGGTGTTCTGGCCCGAGGTGATCACCTTGGCCAGGCCGCGGCCGGCGAGCATCATCACCAGGGTCGTGATGAAGGGTTGCAGGCCCACGATCGAGACCAGGATGCCGTTGAGGGTGCCGAGCAGCGCGCTGATTCCCAGCGCCAGGAGCACGGCCACCACCGCGGTGCCGAACGATCCGGTGCCGGTGTTACGCATGAATTCCATTGAGACGGCACCGGCCACAGCCATCACCGAGCCGACCGACAGGTCGATGCCGCGGGTGGCGATGACCAGGGTCATGCCGACCGCGATCATCATGATCGGCGCGCTCGCGCGCAGGATGTCGATGACGTTGCCCGAGAGGTTGCCGGTGGCGGCGTTGACCGACACCCCGAGGTAGGCGGGGTTCTTAGTGAGATTGACCACGAGCAACAGAAGCAGGGCCACGATCGCCCAGACGTACGGTTGGTGGAACAGCCCGGTGATGACGCGGATGGCTGCGGACGGACGTGCGACGGGGGTGCTCATGCGCCGCTCCCTTCTGAAGCGATGAGATCGACGATGGCTTCGGCGGTCACGTCGGGTCCGTTGACGATCTCGCCGATCTTGCGCCGGTCTTTCAGCACGATGATGCGCTCACTGAGGCGCACGACTTCCTCCAATTCAGACGAAATGAAGATCACCGACATGCCGTCATCGGCGAGCGCCACAATTGTCTCCTGAATCTCCGCCTTGGCCCCCACATCGATTCCGCGGGTCGGTTCGTCGAGGATCAGCAGCTCCGGCTGGGTGGCCAACCAGCGGCCGAGCAGGACTTTCTGCTGGTTGCCGCCGGACAGATCCCGCACGGCCCGCTCCGGGTCGGCGGGTCGCACGTTCAGCTCCACCAGGTACTTGTCGCAGATCGCGGCCTGTTCCCGGCGGGACAGCGGCCGGGCCCAGCCGCGGCGGGCCTGCACGGCCAGCACCAGGTTCTCCCGCACCGTGAGGTCGCCGACGATTCCCTCGTCGCGCCGGTTTTCGGTGGAGAAGGCGATCTTGCGCGCCAGGGCGCCGACCGGGCTGGTGACCTCGGTGGTTTTCCCGTCGATGGTCACGATGCCGGCATCGGGTTTGTCGGCACCGTAGATGAGCCGGCCGAGCTCGGTGCGGCCGGAACCGAGCAATCCGGCCAGGCCCACCACTTCGCCGGCGTGCACCTCGATGTCCACGGGTTCGATGGAGCCCTTGCGGGTCAGGTCTTTCGCGCTGTAATAGGGCGCGCCGCCCGAGTGCACGGCCCGGGATCGCTGGGAACCCAGGGAGTTGAGGGTGTCCACGTCCTTGCCGATCATCTCGGAGATGAGCTGGTTGCGCGGCAGCGCAGCTGTCTGGTGTTCGCCGACCACGACGCCGTTCCGCAGCACGGTGAGCCGGTCGCTGATCGCGTACACCTGGTCGAGGAAGTGCGAGACGAAGAGGATGGCAACACCCTCGTCGCGCAGGCGGCGGATGACCGTGAACAGGCCCTCAACCTCGTTCGCGTCCAGGCTGGAGGTCGGTTCGTCCAGGATCAGGACCGTGGAGTCGGTGACCATCGCGCGGCTGATCGCGACCAGCTGCTGCAGGGCGAGCGAGATGCTGGAGAGCGGTTGTCTGGGGTCGAGGTCGCCCAGGCCCAACCGGATGAGGGCCTCGTGGGCCGCCTCGTGGGTCTTGCGCCAGTTGATGCCGATCGGCCCGCGTACCTCGTGGCCGAGCATCACGTTCTCCCCCACCGTGAGGTTGTCGCAGAGGTTGACCTCCTGGTAGACGGTGGAGATGCCGGCGCTCTGCGCATCCGCGGTGCCCGCGAACCGCCGCGAAAGGCCGCCGACGGTGATGGTGCCGGAGTCGATCTTGTACACACCGGTGAGCGCCTTGATGAGGGTGGATTTGCCCGCCCCGTTCTCGCCCATCAGGGTGTGCACTTCGCCAGGGAAGAGTCGGAAGTTCACGTTCTGGAGAGCCTTGACCCCCGGGAACTCGATCGAGATGTTCTCCATCTCGACGATCGGCTCTGTCACTGCCGGCGCTGTCGCTGCCATGTCTCTGCCTGGTCCTGCCGGTGTGTCGGCCTCGAAAGTTGAGTGGCGTGGCGAACCTGCCACGAAGGGGGTGTTCGTTCCTGCGGCCGGATGGGCCGCAGGAACGAACACGTTCGGGTCGTGCTGCCGGTCAGTACTGGCGGTCGGGCAGGGCCGCGGTGGCCGCCTCGGGCGAATCGAATGTCGTGCTCGGCACGACGATGCTGGACTCGACGTCCTCGCCGGCCAGGGCCGCGTTGACGACCTCGATGGCGTCCTCTCCGAAGAGCGGGTTGTATTCGGCCACGAAGCTGAGCCGGCCGGCCGCAAGGGCTTCGAGGGCGGCCTGCGTGCCGTCGATGGTGATGATCTTCACGTCGGTGCCGGGGGTGAGTCCGGCCTCCTCCACCGCGAGAGCGGCGCCCAGGCCCATTTCGTCGTTCTGGGCGAAGACGAGCTGGATGTCGTTGCCATTGGCCTTGAGCATGGTCTCGAAGACGCTCTTGGCCTCTTCGGTGGACCAGTTCGCCGACTGGCTCTCGAGCTTGGTCAGGTTGTCGGCGACGGCCTCGTCCCATCCCTTGTTGCGGTCGTTCACCACCGAGAGTCCGGGCGGGCCTTCGAGGACGACGTAGTTGGCGCCATCCGGGAACTGCTCGTTGGCCCATTCGGCGGCCGAGGCGCTGATGCCCACGTTGTCCGGAGCGATCCGGCTCGTGTAGAGGCTTTCATCGTTCGGCTCGATGCCGCGGTCAAGCAGCACCACCGGAATCTCGGCCTCCTGTGCCCGCTCGAGCACGTCTTCCCAGCCCGTTGCCTCGGTGGCGGAGAGCAGGATCGCGTCTACGCCCTCGTCGATGAACGAGGTGAACGCGGTGATCTGGGAGTTCTGGTCGCCGTTGCTGGACGGGGCATACTTCAGGTCGAACCCGTTCTCGGTGGAGAACGCATCCTGAATGTTCTGCTCGTTCGCGGTGCGCCAGCCTCCCTCAGGTCCGACGGCGACAAATCCGACGGTGGTGAGCTCGCCGCTGTCGTCACCGGATGCGGCCGGTTCGTCCGACCCCGACGAGCAGGCGACCAGACTGAGAGCCAGTGTTCCGGCCAGGGCCAAACCCGTGAACGCTCGGAACCGTGATGTGGGTGCCATGTGATCTCCTCCTTGAGATCTGCGGGCACGAGCGTCGTGCCAGCAGTATGAATGTGTTCAATGAACGACTGCGGTGCCTTGGACGATGTGTGATCGCTAACAATTCGCTACTAGCCAGCTGCTTGATAGTTTCTGACTTCGTCGTCGGGATCAATTGTTAGCCTTCACAATCGCTCTTTTCGGAGGCTATCCGCGTTTTGCCGGTGTTGTCAAGGGCTTTTCACTGGGATGCAGCCCTGCGGGGCGCCTGTTGCGCCGAACGAGTTGTGAACCCTAACATTCAGGGGGACGAGGAGGTTCGCGAGGTGCACAGAATCGAAGCCGAACCGATCGTGGTGATGACCGGCGTCACCGTCACGTTCCCGGGCGTCACGGCGTTGGATTCCGTGGACTTCAGGCTGTTCCCCGGGGAGGTCCACTCGCTACTGGGCGAGAACGGCGCGGGCAAGAGCACCCTGATCAAGGCGCTGACGGGTGTGTACCGCATCGACGGCGGGCGGATCGAGGTCGATGGGGTCAGCGTGGCCTTCACCAGCCCGGCCGACGCGCAACGGTCCGGCGTGAGCACCGTGTACCAGGAGATCAACCTCCTGCCCAACCTCAGCGTTGCCGAGAACATCTTGCTCGGGCACGAGTCCCGCCGTCCGTGGGGCGGCATCGACTGGCCGGCAACACGACGGCACGCCGGCGAGCTCCTCCGGGGAATGAACCTCGACATCGACCCGGCGTCCATCCTCGCGGACCACTCACTCGCCGTGCAACAGCTCATCGCCATCACCAGGGCCGTTGCCGTGCAACCCAAGGTGTTGATTCTCGACGAACCCACCTCGAGCCTGGATACCGACGAGGTGACGGAGCTGTTCAGGGTGATCGCCCACCTCAAGGAGTCCGGGGTCGCCATCCTGTTCATCTCGCACTTCCTCGAGCAGGTCTACGAGATCTCCGACCGGCTCACCGTGCTGCGCGACGGCCAACTCGTCGGCGAATACCTCACGGACGAGCTGCTGCGGATCGACCTCGTGCAGAAGATGGTCGGCGCCGGGATGTCGGTTCTCTCCGAGATGCAGCATCGCACGAGTGAGCGGGAGGTCGAGGAAGCCCTCGGCGGTGAACGGCCACTGGTGAGCGCCATCGGCCTCGGCCGCGACGGCGCTCTGGCACCTATCGACCTGGCCGTCTACGAGGGCGAAATCGTCGGCATGGCCGGTCTGCTCGGCTCCGGCCGCACCGAGCTGGCGCGACTGCTGGCGGGCATCGACCGGCCGGACAGCGGCGGCGTGTCGGTCGACGGTGTCGTGCACAAGTTCCGGGGCCCCCGCGATGCGCTGAAACACCGTATCGCCTACGCCTCGGAGGACCGCCGCGCCGAGGGCATCATCGGGGACCTGACCGTTCGCGACAACATCGCGCTGGCCCTGCAGGCCGACCTGGGCTGGTTCCGTCGGATCTCCCGAAAACGACAGGACGAGCTCGCCGCCAGCTACATCCAGGCTCTGAACATTCGCCCGCCGAACCCGGATGCGCTCGTGCGGCACCTCTCCGGGGGCAACCAGCAGAAGCTGCTTCTCGCCCGCTGGTTGGCCATAGCGCCCCGCCTGCTGATTCTGGACGAGCCCACCAGGGGCATCGACATCGGCGCCAAGGCCGAGATCCAGAATCTGGTCACCGATCTGGCCGAGAACGGTCTCGCCGTGGTTTTCATTTCGGCCGAACTCGAAGAGGTGCTGCGCATCAGCAACCGGGTGGCGATCCTGCGCGACCGGAAGAAGGTCGCCGACATCCGCAACCACGACCTGACCGTCGAGCGGCTGCTCACCGTCATCGCCGACGGTGCCGACGATGACGACGACCAGCGTCGGGGGGCCGAGCGGTGACCGGGGCCCTCGGGCTCCTGGCACTGGCCGGTCAGGGCACTCGTCTAGAATCGGTGACACAACCCTGCACTATGTGGGCTGGCCGGATGCTCCGTGTGACGATCGACCGCGGAGAGTTGGGGCCCCGTCACCCGCAGGGAAAGGTATCGCCGTGAGAGAGGAAACTCCCCGCCAAGCGACGATCTTCGACGTCGCGCGTCTCGCCGGGGTATCGCACCAGACAGTCTCCCGGGTGCTCAACGACCTGCCCAATGTGCGGCCGTCCACCCGGGTTCGGGTCGAGGAGGCCATCAAGAAGCTGCGCTACGTGCCCTCCCCCGCCGCTCGGGCGCTCGTGACCCGGCGGTCGCGCACCATCGGGCTGATCGCCACGGGCACACCCGAGTTCGGACCGGCGTCCACCCAGCTCTACTTCAACGCTGCCGCGCGGAAGGCATCCTGGTCGGTCTTCACGGCCAGCCTGATCGACACCGAGCCGTCGGCGATCCGGGCCGTCGTCGAAGCGTTCCTCCGGCAGAACGTCGAAGGTATCGCCGTGATCACGAGCCGCCAGGGCGTCGTCGACGTCGTCGCCGGCATGGAGCTGGCCATCCCCGTGGTGGCGCTTGAGGCAACGGCCCGCACCGGTATCACCACGGTCGGGGCCAACCAGTACAGCGGCGCCCGCACCGCGGTGGCCTATCTGGCCGGGCTCGGTCACCGCAACATCGCCCACCTGGCCGGGCCGAGCGACTCGATCGACGCCAAGGAGCGGGAGCGCGGGTGGCGCGACGAGCTGGCCTCCCGCGGCCTGCAGGCGCGCCGCATCGGCATCGGCGACTGGTCGCCGTCCGCGGGCTACACCTTCGGCATGGCCTGCGACCTCGAGGGGCTCACGGCGATCTTCGCGTCGAACGACCAGATGGCGGTGGGGCTGATGCACGCCCTGTCCGATCGGGGACGGTCGGTTCCCCGCGACGTCAGCATCGTCGGGTTCGACGACGTGCCCGAGGCAGAGCACCTGTCGCCCCCGCTCACCACCGTGCGCCAGGATTTCGAGCACATCGGACGGGACATGCTCAGCGTGTTGCTCGGCCGCATCAACGGTGACGGTTCCCCGCTTCCGGCGTCCGTTCCCGCCCTCATCGAACGCGCCTCCACGCGCCGCCTCGACGCCGAGGGCTGAGCCTCCCCTGCGGCCCGCCCTTCCCCCGGGCGGCGCGACATCGCCCCGGCGGCCCGTCTCCGCCCCGGCGGCCCGTCTCCGCCCCGGCGGCCCGTCTTCGCCCCGGCGGCCCGTTTCCGCCCCGGCGGCCCGTTTCCGCCCCGGCGGCCCGTCTTCGCCCCGGCGGCCCGGGATACACCGCGTGCCACCGCGCCTAGCCCGCGCCGCGAGACGAATGCGCCCCGTTCGGCGTGCCATTCACTCAGGCGCGGGGCACTCCCCGCTCGGTGAGGAAGGCGTGGAACCGGGTGGGTGAGAGAGCAAGATCCCAGCCCCACCGGTCGAAACTGTTCACCTGGGCGCGTAACGCATCCTCTCGCTGTTTCTCCTGCCACACCACCGAACTCGGGTCGCGATTGCCGAGCACGGGCCCGGTGCCGTACTTGAGGAACCCGTCGAATTCGCCGATCTTGCGCACCCGGCGCCAGAAGAAGTCCACCCAAGCGTTGCCGCCGAGGATGTCGGGAAAGCAGACCTGCAGCTCCGGCGCCTCAAAGCCGAGCTGAAAGATCCGCACCCTGCTCAGGGTCTCCCCCGGGTTTGCCGCCAGCGGGTTCGTGAAAGCGATCACCCGCTCGGCGCGGCGCCGACCGGTTCGCGGGTTCACCAGCGCGAGCTCGCGGTAGAGGTCACCCCTCGTCAGCGCCGGTCGGATCGGCACCTCTCCGCGCCGCTCCCGTTCGGCGCGTTCCTGCTCAACCCGCAGCGCGTGGTCCACCATCGTGACACCCACAGAAAGGGTGACGAGGCGGCCACATCCACCAGGGTGCGCGCAATAGAAGTGACCTGGCATCCGTCGATCTCCTGCACTGAGTCCGGAGCCGGCCCACGGTGACTGGTTATGAACCGTGTGCTGCTGCCTCCGACAGCGTCAGGGGTGCTGATATGCACCGTCGCGGGCCAGCTCCCGATGGTGGGAAAGCCGTGCAGGATGCCCGCAGATTGATGCGACAAAACGGGCCGGCGCCCCGATGCCAGAACGGTCGCGCGCACCATCAGGCGGTACCGCTCATCGACATCAGCGGCGCGCCAGCGCTCGCCCGTCACGTACACACCGCGACGGACACTCTGGAGCGCACCCCTCACGCACAGCGTCTGGAGTGCGCGCGCTGACACTCCGACCTCTCGCAGGGCACCAGACGGGAGCAGCCCGCCGTACCGAGTGCTCACGACTTCGGCGAGCCGGAGGGTTTGGCGGTGGCGCGCGGCGTCGGCTGTGCGTTCGGCGGACGAAGGGTTGGATAACGGGGACTGGAGATTGGCCATACGGCAGCGTCCCTCTTCGACCCGCTGGCGCACGATACTGACCCGGTCCGGTTGAGCAATCGCCCGAGCCGTACCCTGTGGAGGAGCAGCGCACCCGCGCCCGCGTCGGACCGAAAGGCTCCCGGCCGCACGCCTTAGCTCCGGCGGCACTAGTCCTAACGTGGGCCGCCGCGCGTAATGTGTTCCGCGGCGCACAAGGCGGGCCGCGGGGCACAAGGCGGGCCGCGGCGCATGAAGCGAGCCGCGCCCTGGAGACATGCGCGGGCGGCGGGCAACAAAGGCCGCCGGCCGCGCATCTGTGCCAGGCCGAGAGGCTCCCGGCGGCACGCCTTGGCCCCCGCGGCACGTGTTAGCCCCGGCGGCATTGGTTCTAGCGCCTGCCGCCGCGCAGGAAGCGTGCCGCAGCGCACAACGTGTGCCGCGGGGCACACGTCGGACCGCGACGTGTACCGCGACGTGGACCGCGACGTGGGCCGCGGGCATAACGCGAGCCACGAGCGGGCACACAAAGACCGCCGGCCCCGCATCCGTGGTGGAGGCGGGGCCGGCGGCCGGATGGAGCGTGGTGCCTAGCGGCCGCCGGAGCGACGCTTGTTGTAGACGTCGAAGGCGACGGCGAGGAGGAGCACGAGGCCCTTCACGGCCTGCTGCCACTCGATGCCGATACCCATGATCGACATGCCGTTGTTCAGAACACCGATGATCAGACCACCGATGATGGCGCCACCGATGGTGCCGACACCACCCTGCACGGCCGCGCCACCGATGAAGGCGGCGGAGATGGCTTCGAGCTCGAAACCGTCACCTGCCTTCGGGCCGGCCAGGTTGAGGCGAGCGGTGAAGATCAGGCCGGCGAGGGCAGCGAGCACGCCCATGTTCACGAACAGCCAGAACGTCACGTTGCGGGTCTTGACACCCGACAGCTCAGCGGCGTGCAGGTTGCCACCGATCGCGTAGATGTGACGACCGAACACGCTGCGGTTCATGATGATGCCGTAGACCAGGATCAGCACGGCCAGCACGATCAGGGTGACCGGGATGCCCTTGTAGGAGGCGAGGGCGTAGGCGAACATGGCGATGGCGGCGGTGATGAGCACGAGCTTGACGACGAACCAAACCAGCGGCTCGACCTCCTGGCCGTAGGCCGCGCGGCCCTTGCGGGTGCGCACCTGCTGCACGATCAGGGCGATGATCGCCAGTGCGGCGACACCCAGGGTGAGCGGGTCCAGCTCGAACTCGCCGAAGAGATCGGTGAGGAAGCCGTTACCGAGTGCGCGGTATTCGGCCGGGAACGAACCGATGTTCGCGTTGCCGAGCACCACGAGGGCGAGGCCACGGAAGATGAGCATGCCGGCCAAGGTCACGATGAAGGCGGGGATGCCCACGAACGCGATCCAGAAGCCCTGCCAGACGCCCACCAGGGCACCGACCAGGAGCGACAGGATGATCGACAGCCACCAGGGCAGTCCCCAGGTCACGGCGAACACGCCGGACACGGCACCGACGAAGGCGGCGACCGAACCGACCGACAGGTCGATGTGGCCGGCGATGATGACCATCACCATGCCGACTGCGAGAACGAGGATGTACCCGTTCTGCACGATCAGGTTCGAGATGTTCTGCGGCCGCAGCAGGATGCCGTCGGTCAGGAAGCTGAACAGCACAACCACCACGATCAGTGCGACGAAGATGCCGTTCTTGCCGAGGTCGGCGATGACATGGCTGAACCAGGCCGCCGCTTTGGAGTTGCTGGGATTGACTTGTGCACCTTCGGGCGTGTTGCTCGCCGGCTTGGTTTCGAGATCACTCATTTTGACGTTTCTCCTATTCCGATAGCGCCGACGCTAACGGGCCTTTTCCATGGTCATGTGCTTGATGAGGGTCTCCGGGGTGGCCGCATCGATCGGGAATTCTCCCGTGATGCGCCCCTCGGACAGGGTGTAGATGCGGTCGCAGATGCCGATCAGTTCCGGCAGCTCCGACGAGATCACGATCACGCCCTTGCCCTGTGCAGCGAGGGCGTTGATGATCGCGTAGATCTCGTACTTGGCGCCAACATCGATGCCGCGGGTGGGCTCATCCAGGATCAGCACGTCGGGATTCGAGTAGATCCACTTCGACAGCACGACCTTCTGCTGGTTGCCGCCGGAGAGTTTCCCGGTTTTGGCCAGCACCGTCGGTGCCTTGATGTTCATGCTCGTGCGGTACTCGTTGGCAACCTTGAATTCTTCGTTGTCATCGACCAGTCCGCCCTTGACGAGCTTGCCCAGCGAGGCCATCGAGATGTTGCGCTTGATGTCTTCGATGAGGTTGAGGCCGTAAGTCTTGCGGTCCTCGGTGGCGTAGGCGATGCCGTTGTCGATCGCCTCGGTGACCGTGCGAGTCTTGATCTCCTTGCCGGCCTTGAACACCTTGCCGGTGATGCGGCTGCCGTAGGTGCGGCCGAACAGGCTCATCGCGAACTCGGTGCGTCCGGCTCCCATGAGCCCGGCGATACCCACGATCTCGCCACGCCGCACGTTCAGGTTGACGTTGTCGACCATGACCCTGGTCGGGTCCTGGGGGTGGTGCGCGGTCCAGTCCTCGACCCGCAGGATTTCCTCGCCGATGTTCGGCGTGTGGTCCGGGTAACGGTGCTCGAGATCGCGGCCGACCATGTCCTTGATGATGCGGTCTTCGGTCACGTCGACCTTGTCAATCGTCTCGATGGCCTTGCCATCGCGGATGACCGTGACGGCGTCGGAGACCTTTTTGATCTCGTTGAGCTTGTGACTGATGATGATCGACGTGATGCCCTGACCCTTCAGGTGCAGCATCAAGTTGAGCAGGTGGTCGGAGTCCTCGTCGTTGAGGGCGGCCGTCGGCTCGTCCAGGATGAGCAGCTTCACCCGCTTGGAGAGCGCCTTGGCGATCTCCACGAGCTGCTGCTTGCCGACTCCGATGTCCATGATCTTGGTGGTGGGGTTCTCCCGCAGGCCCACGCGGGCGAGGAGCTTCACGGCCTCGGTGTTGGTCTTGTTCCAGTCGATCAGGCCCAAGGCGCCGCGTTGTTCGTTGTTGAGGAAGATGTTCTCCGCGATGGAGAGGTAGGGACTCAGTGCGAGTTCCTGGTGAATGATGACGATGCCCTTGGCTTCGCTGTCCCTGATGTCCTTGAATTCAACGACTTCGTCTTCGAAGACGATGTCGCCGGTGTAGGTGCCGTGCGGGTAAACGCCGCTGAGCACCTTCATCAGCGTGGACTTGCCCGCGCCGTTCTCACCGCAGATGGCGTGAACTTCGCCGCGAGCGACGTTGAGCGTCACGTCCTGCAGCGCCTTGACGCCGGGGAAGGTCTTGGTAATACCGCGCATCTCGAGGATGTTGGTGGTCACGTGCGTTCCTTTCTTAGGTCGATACCTTGTGCTGACCGGCCGGCGGGGCTGTGAGGCCCCGCCGGCCGGTCACTAACACGTGACTCTTAGCCGTCGATCTCGGCCTGGGTCCAGTAGCCGGTGTCAACCAGCTCTTCGGTGATGTTGTCCTTGATCACGATCGAGGAGTCGAGGAGGTAGGAATCCACAACCTTGACACCGTTGTTGTAATCTTCGGTGTTGTTGATCTCCGGCTCGTCACCGTTGAGCAGGGCGAGGGTCATCGAAACGGCGACCTCGGCCAGCTTGCGGGTGTCCTTGAAGATCGTGCCGTACTGCTCACCGGCGACGATGGCCTTGACCGAGTCGAGCTCAGCGTCCTGACCGGAGATCGCGGGCCATTCCGGGCCCACTGCGTAGCCGGAGCCCTCGAGGGCAGAAATGATGCCTCGCGAGATGCCGTCGTACGGGGAGAGCACGCCGTTGACGACGCTGCCGTCGGAGTACGTCGACGTCAGGATGTTCTCCATGCGGCTCTGTGCTTCTTCACCGTCCCAACGCAGGGTTGCAACCTGCTCGATGTCGGTCTGGCCGCTCTTGACCACGATGGTCTTGGCGTCGATCAGCGGCTGGAGGACATCCATCGCGCCGTCGTAGAAGAAGAACGCGTTGTTGTCGTCCAGCGAACCGGCAAACAACTCGACGTTGAACGGGCCCGCCGGTGCACCCTCGATGGGCGTTCCGTCCAGCTCGACCAGGCCGAGGCCGTTCAGCAACGACCAGGCCTGCTGCTGGCCGACCTTGAAGTTGTCGAACGAGGCGTAGTAGTTGACGTTCTCGGTGTCGCGGATCAGGCGGTCGTAGGCGATGACGGGGATGTCGGCGTCTGCGGCGTCCTGGAGCACGCTGGTGAGGGTGGTGCCGTCGATCGAGGCGACGATCAGGGCCTTGGCGCCCTTGGTGATCATGTTCTCGATCTGCGAGACCTGCATGGGGATGTCGTCTTCTGCGTACTGCAGGTCGACGGTGAAGCCCTCGGCTTCGAGCTGCTCCTTGACGGCGTTACCGTCGTTGATCCAGCGCTCGGATGACTTGGTGGGCATTGCGACGCCGACGAGGCCGCCGTCGCCGCCGCCAGAGTCTCCGCCGCTGGAGCAGGCTGCCAGGGACATAACCATGGCTCCGGCTGCCAGTGTCGCGAGGAAAGCTTTCTTCTTCACTGTGGTTCCTTTCGTATTTTCAATCGACTTTGATGTCAAATGGGTGAAACAGAGTGGTGCGTGTGTGATTTACAGGCCTTGCGCCAGGCGGTAGTACGCCTGGTTCCATCGGACCTCGCGGGAGAAGTCCCGCAGGGTGGTGGTTTCATCGATCACGAGGAGCTCGGT
>NZ_PPXD01000023.1 GCF_002909375.1 Cryobacterium zongtaii | reverse complement strand
GCCGGCACGACGTCCAACGGCCGGTACCTCTACGGAGCCGCCGGCGGCTTCCCGACCAACAGCTGGCAGGCGGAGAACTACTTCGTCGACGTGGTCTTCACACGATCCGGCTAGAGAATTCGGTTTCACCGAACCCGCGGTGAAGCCTCGCATGACAGGCCCGTCACCCGAGCGGTCCTGAACGCCCACAACACCCTGGGGGTATCAGTGAACACGAAACTTCGAATCGCCGTCGTCGGCGCCGGATACTGGGGGCCGAACCTCGCCCGCAACTTCCGAGCCAACCCGGAATGGGACCTGGTCGCGATCTGTGACCTCGACAGGGACCGCGCCCAACGGGTCGCCGACGGTGTCGGCGGCGCCCGCGTGGTGACATCGCTCAAGGACCTGCTGGAATCCGATGACATCGACGCCGTGGCTATTGCCACGCCGGCCGCCACCCACCACGGCATCGCCAGGGCCGCCCTGAGCGCAGGCAAGCACGTGATGGTGGAGAAACCTCTCGCCGACACCGGGGTCAAGGGCCGGGACATGGTTCGAGCGGCCGCCGACAGGGGACTGGTCCTCATGGCCGACCACACCTACTGCTACACGCCCGCCGTCCTGAAGATCCGGGAGCTTGTCGCGGAGGGAGCGCTCGGCGACATCCTGTTCATCGATTCGGTGCGCGTGAACCTCGGCCTGATCCAGCCCGACGTCGACGTTTTCTGGGACCTCGCCCCTCACGACCTGTCCATCATCGACTTCGTGCTTCCCGGCGGGCTGCGGCCGCTGTCGGTGTCGGCCCACGGCGCTGATCCGCTGGGGGCGGGTAAGGCGTGCGTGGGATACCTCGCGCTGCCGTTGGCGAACGGGGCGATGGCCCACGTGCACGTGAACTGGCTCAGCCCCACCAAGATTCGCCAGATGATCATCGGCGGCACCAAACGAACCCTGGTCTGGGACGACTTGAACCCGCAACAACGGGTCAGCGTCTACGACCGCGGCGTCGACCTGTCGCTGCAGGCCGTCGGCGGGGAGGCGCGTCGGGAGTCGACGATCTCCTATCGGTTGGGTGACACGTGGTCGCCCGCCCTCCCCGAACACGAGGCCCTCGGTGCGATGGCGACGGAGTTCGCCCGCAGCATCCGGGAGAAACGTCCCGCCAGGACCGACGGGGAGTCGGGGCTGCGGGTACTGGCGGTGCTGGAGGCGGCGACCAGGAGCCTGGCGGCGGCCGAACTCGCACCCGTTGCCGACATCCGTGCCAGTGCCGATGACCTGAGCCTGATCGGTGAGGCGTCATGAGCGCCCTGGTCGGAGCGACTGTCCTTGTCACCGGCGGCGCCGGCACCATCGGATCGGCCATCGTCGACCAGCTCCTTGATGCCGGTGCGTCGCACATCGACGTGCTCGACAACCTGGTCAGGGGCCGGCGCGACAACCTCGCCGGCGCCTTGGCGTCTGGCCGGGTGACTCTGGTGGAGGGCGACCTACGTGACCGTGACCTGGTCCATGACATCGTCGCGGGCAAGGACCTGGTCTTCCACGAGGCAGCACTCAGGATCACTCAGTGCGCCGAAGATCCGCGCCTGGCCCTCGAGGTGCTCGTCGACGGCACCTTCAACGTCTTCGAGGCGGCGGCCGACCGGGGCGTCGAGAAGCTCATCACCGCGTCCAGCGCTTCGGTGTACGGACTCGCGGAGCACTTCCCCACCTCGGAGCGCCACCACCACCACAACAACGACACCTTCTACGGTGCGGCGAAGTCGTTCAATGAGGGCATGCTGCGCAGCTTCAGAGCCATGCGCGGCCTCGACTTCGTGGCGCTGCGGTACTTCAACGTCTACGGTCCGAGGATGGACGTGCACGGCCTCTATACCGAAGTCCTGGTGCGGTGGATGGAGCGCATCATCGACGGGAAAGCACCGCTGATCTTCGGGGACGGCCGCCAAACCATGGACTTCGTGTTCACCGCCGACATCGCCAGGGCGAACCTGCTCGCTGCGACCAGTGACAGCCGTGACGGCGTGTACAACATCGCCAGCGGGGTGGAGACGAGCCTGCTCGAACTGGCTGAGCACCTCCTGCGAGCGATGGATTCGACGTTGCCGGTTGAGCACGGCCCCGACCGGGCGGTTAACGGAGTGGCGCGCCGACTTGCTGATGTCTCCGCAGCCCGGCGGGATCTCGGGTTCGAAGCCCGGGTCGGGCTCGATCAGGGGCTCCGGGAACTCGTGGCCTGGTGGGCACCCCTCCGCGAGGAAATCGCCGCCGGCCGAACGCTGGTGACCTCATGAGCCGCATCAATGTCATGAAGCCGTGGATCGGCGCCGACGAGATCCAGGCGGTCACCGAAGTGATCGAATCCGGTTGGGTCGCGCAAGGACCCCGGGTGGCCCGGTTCGAGGAGGAATTCGGGACGGCCATGGGCGCCGAGCACGCCGTGGCGACGTCGAACTGCACCACGGCCCTGCACCTGGCACTCGTCGTTGCGGGCGTCCAGGCCGGGGACGAGGTGATCGTCCCCTCCTTCTCGTTCATCGCGACCGCCAACGCGCCCACGTATGTCGGCGCCCGCCCGGTCTTCGCCGACGTGGACCTGGCGACGGGCAACCTCACCGCGGAGACCGTGTCCGCGGTCATCACCGATCGCACACGAGCGGTGATCGTGGTGGACCAGGGCGGGATCCCGGTTGACCTCGCCGCGATCCGTGCAGTGTGCGAACTGCGCGGGATCGTCGTCATCGAAGACGCTGCCTGCGGCGCCGGGTCCACCTACCGGGGGCGCCCGGTCGGTGCCGGGGCTGACATCGCCGCGTGGTCCTTCCACCCGCGCAAGCTCCTCACCACCGGAGAGGGCGGGATGCTGACCACGTCGACAACGGCGTGGGCGACCCGCGCCCGGCAGCTTCGGGAGCACTCGATGAGCCTCTCGGCCGCCAGCCGCCAGGCAAGTGTGCTTTCGCCGGCCGAGGAATACCGGGAGATCGGATTCAACTACCGGATGACCGACCTTCAGGCCGCGATCGGGATCGTGCAACTCGGACGCTTGCCGGAAGTCGTGCGCAAGCGACGGGAGCTGGCGGAGCGGTACAGCATCGCCCTGGCCGCAGTGCCGGGTCTGCGCGTGGTCAGCGACCCGGAGTGGGGAACCTCGAACTTCCAGTCCTACTGGGTCGAAGTGCTCCCGGATTTTCCCACGGATCGAGAGGGCCTCGTCGAGGCGCTGGCGCGTGCGGACATCTCGGCCCGCCGCGGCATCATGGCGGCACACCGCCAACCGGCCTACCGGGATTGGGTCGAGCACAACGTTCCGCTTCCGGTCACCGAACGCCTGAACGACAATACGCTGATCCTGCCGCTCTATCACGAGCTGGCGGATGCTGAACAGGACCGTGTGATCGATGCTGTGGTGCAGGTCTCGTCCACCCGTCGCAGGGGCGCCGCATGAGAGACGTCATCCTCCTCGCCGCCAGCGGCCTGGCGAGAGAGGTCGTCTCGGCGGAACAGCGTGAATTCCGCTGGGTGGCAATCCTCGACGACGATGAGGAGCTGCACGGCAGCCGCGTGGCTGGAATCGACGTGATCGGCGGATTGGAACTCGCTGCGAGGCACCGGACCGGGCTGCTGATCTGCGTCGGCTCCGGCGCCGGGCGACGCCGGGTGGCGGACCGGCTGGCCGCCCTGGAGGTGCAACCGGAGCGGTATGTCACCGTCATCGACGCCTCGGCACGTGTCCCCGCCTCCTGCACCGTCGGCCGGGGCAGTGTGCTGCTTGCGCACACCGTGCTCACTGCCGACGTCAGAGTCGGCCGTCATGTCGTGGTCATGCCGCAGGCAACCCTCACGCACGACGTGGTCGTCGGTGACTTTGCCACTCTCACCGCCGGAGTCTCCCTCGCCGGGGGAGTCACCGTGCACGAGGGTGCCTACCTCGGCATGAACGCCACCGTCCGGCAGGGCGTCGTCGTCGGAGCCGGCGCGATCGTCGGGATGGGCGCCGCTGTCATCGCCGACGTGCCGGCCGGAGAAACCTGGGCCGGTGTCCCCGCCCGGTCCGTCTATCAGAGGAGCGCAGTGTGAAGACCACCGAACGAGTCCCGATGCTCGACCTGGCCGGGCAGCATCAGCAGATCGCCGACGTGGTTCGGCAGGGCTTCGACCGGGTCATCGCGGCGAGTTCCTTCATCCAGGGCCCCGACGTCGCCCGGTTCGAAGGGGAATACGCGGCCTACTGCACCAGCCGGCACGTGATCGGTGTCGGTAACGGCACCGACGCGCTCGAGCTCGCACTGCGCGCCAGCGGCATCGGCGCAGGCGACGAGGTCATCGTTCCCGCCAACACCTTCGTTGCGAGCGCCGAAGCCGTTCTGCGCGCCGGTGCGCGGGTGGTCTTCGCCGACTGCGACGAGAATTTCCTCCTCGACCCCGTGAGTGTGGGCGAGCGGATGACCGCCCAGACCCGAGCGGTCATCGCCGTGCACCTTTACGGTCAAGCCGCGCCGGTCGACGAACTCCGTCTGCTGGTCGGCCCCGACGTCGTCCTGGTTGAAGACGCGGCGCAGGCCCAGGGGGCGCGGTCCCATGGTCGGCGCGCCGGGTCCCTGGGGGACGTGGCGGGCACCAGCTTCTACCCCGGTAAGAACCTCGGCGCCTACGGTGACGCAGGTGCCGTGATCACATCCTCCGACGCGATCGCCGCCGAGGTGCGTGCGCTCAGTAACCACGGCGGAGTGCGCAAGTACGAGCACCTCAGCGTGGGGACCAACTCCCGGCTCGACAGCCTGCAGGCCGTGGTGCTTTCCGCCAAGCTCGCCCTGCTCGACGGGTGGAACGTCGAACGCCGACGCCTTGCCGCCCGGTACACCGCCCTGCTCGACGGGGCTCCCGGCGTGGTCACCCCGCGAACCGCGCCAGGGAACGAGCACGTGTTCCACCAATTCGTGGTGCGGGTTCCGGAACGGAACCGGATGTATCAGGACATGAGCGACGCGGGTATCGGCGTGGGCATTCACTACCCGGTCCCGGTGCATCAGCTCCCCGCCTTCGCTGACGTGGCCAGGGGGCAGGGCACGTTCCCCGTCGCCGAACGCCTGAGCGGGGAGATCCTCTCGCTGCCGATCTACCCCGGCCTCACCGACGAGCAGCAGGATCGGGTGGTCGACACCCTGCAATCATGCCTGTGACCGACGCCTCACCCGGCTCGGTCCTCGGCGATCAGGTGCGTAGGGGGGCGCTCTGGTCGGCCGGCAGCACCCTGTTCCTGCGCTTCGCCAACATCGCGATCATGGCGATCGTCGCCCGCATCGTGGCCCCGGAGGCGTTCGGGGTGTTCGCCCTGGCCATGGTCGTGCAGGGGGTCGTCGTCAGCCTCGCCGAACTCGGCATCTCTTCGGCGCTGCTCCGCAACGACCTCGACCCCGACCGCATCGCGCCGACGATCGCCACGGTCTCGATCATCACGAGCCTCGTGCTGGGCACCACGATGGCCGTTTTTGCCGACCCTCTCGCCGCTGCCCTCGGCTCCCCGGATGCCGCAGGGCCGCTACGGGTGATGGCGCTCTCGGTGGCACTCATCGGGCCGTTCGTGGTGCCGGGGGCGCTGATCCAACGCGACTTCCGGCAGGATGTGATCTTTCGAGCGGCAGCGATCGCGTTCGTTCCGAGCAGCGCGGTCCTCTTATTGGTGGCACTCGCCGGTGATGGGGCGTTGGCCTTCGCCTGGTCGCGGGTCGCGGCGCAGCTGGTCACCGGGGTGATCCTCACCATGAAGGTGAAAAAACGCTACCGGCCGGGCTTTCGGCGGGACCAGATCGGAATGCTGATTCGCTTCGGACTGCCGCTCGCACTGGCCAACCTGCTCAGCCAGGCGTTGCTCAATGTGGATTACGTCTTCGTCGGCCGCACCCTGGGCGTTGAAGCCACCGGGCTCTACTCTCTGGCGTTCACCATCGCCGCCTGGTCCACCGCCGTGATCGGATCCGTTCTGAACGGCATCGTTCAACCCGCGTTCTCCCGAGTGCGTCACGAAGGCGGGGACCTTCGCGGCGCCCTGCTTCAGGCCTGCCGAACTGTCGCCCTGGTGGCCTGCGCGATCGGCGCACTCACCCTCGCCCTCGCGGAGCCGTTGCTCACGACCATCTATGGAACCCAGTGGACGGGAGCCGCACCGGCCCTCGTCGTCCTCGCCGTTTACGGGGTCATCTTCGTGTTGGGCCTCCTCCTGGCGAACATCATCATCTCCACCGGTCGCACCGGCGGTCTGCTCCTTGTGCAGGTCGCCGCTCTCGCGGTGCTCCTGCCCGCCATGGCGGTCGGTGTCCGATACGGCGGTCTGGTGGGCGTGGGACTTGCCCACATTCTGGTGAGCGCGGGAGTCATCCTCCCGTTGTATCTCCTGATGCTGCGACGAACGATCCCTCGACCGTTCGGTGTGATGGTGCGGGCGATTGCCTGGCCGGTGTGTGCCGGCACCGCGGCCGGAGGGACAGCGTGGGCCGTGGCGATGCTGGTGTCAGCGGCTCCGGCGAAGTTTTTGCTCGGAGGGTTGGCCGGCGGCATCCTCTACCTGGTGCTGACCGCACCGCTGCTTCTCCCGCTCGTGCCGCCGTCGCTTCGCCGTTCCCGAACCTTCGGCCGGGTTCTGGCCGGCCTCGCCTGGCCGACCAGCTGGCTGGCCCGGCGCATGACCGGGGGGCGCGCATGACGCTCAGGGTGCTCGTCTACCCGCACGACCTCGGGATCGGCGGGAGCCAGCTCAACGCGATTGAGATTGCGGCCGCGCTGCAGCGCCGTGGTCACCGGGTTATTGTCTTCGGCACCCCGGGTGCGCTTGTGCAGCGGATCGCCGATCTGGGTCTCGAATTCGTCGCGGCTCCACGACCGGGCCGGCGCCCGTCACCCCGGGTGGCCCGTGCGCTCGCCGACCTCGTGGTGGAACGGAAGATCGATGTGCTGCACGGTTACGAGTGGCCACCGGCGCTGGAGTGCGTCCTCGCCAGCCGGCTGCAGCCATCCGCCGTCGCGGTGTCCACCGTGATGTCGATGGCTGTCGCACCGTTCCTTCCGAAGAGCCTGCCACTCGCGGTCGGGACCGAGGCGATCGCCGCCGCCGAGCGTGCCTTCGGTCGCTCCTCGGTCAGCCTGCTGGAGCCGCCGGTCGACCTGACGGAGAATCATCCGGGTGCGGTGCCCGCCGGGGTCTTCGGAGCCGGCGACGACGGCCGGTTCACGGCTGGCATGGTGACCCGGTTCGCCCATCAGCTGAAGCTGGAGGGAATCCTCACGGCGATCGACACCGTCGGAGCCCTGGCCCGGCACACGGCCATTCGGCTCGTCATCGCCGGGGACGGGCCCGCCCGCGAGGAGGTGGCCGCCCGTGCCGCGCACGTCAACGCGGACTCGGGTGCCGGCACCGTGGTCCTGCTGGGCGAGGTGACCGATCCCCGGCCCGTCTACGAGTCAGCCGATGTGATGCTCGGCATGGGCGGGTCTGCGTTGAAGGCGCTCGCCTTCGCGAAACCGCTGGTGGTGCAGGGGGAGGGCGGATACTGGGAGCTTCTCACCCCGGATACCCTGCCGGAATTCCTCTGGGCCGGGTGGTACGGGGTGGGAGAATCGGCCCAAATGGGTCCGGCCCGGTTGGAGGGCATCCTCCGGCAACTGCTCGTGGACGCCGGTCTTCGAGCGGAAGTCGGCGCGTTCGGCCTGGCAACCGTGCACGGGCGGTTCTCGGTGGAGGCCGCAGCCGTGACCCAGCTGGCCATCTATCGCGCAGCACTCCAGCTGCGGGTCACGCGCGGGCAGCAGGTCCGGCACGATGCTGCGGCCCTGACCCGGTACGCCCGGTATTACGCGGGGAAACGTGTGCGTCGGTTGATCGGAATCGAGCAGACCGACGACTTCAACGCCCGTCCGGCGAGAGTCCGGCCCGGGAGCCTGCCGGTGACGACGGGAGCGGGCTCGTGACACTGCCGTACCTCGTCTACATCGCCGGCGCCGAATGGGATGCCGTTCCGGGAACCGACCGGCGTCTCACGGCGGCGCTGGCCCGACGCATCCCGGTGCTCTGGGTTGACCCTCCGGTTGCGGTGCAGAGGACATTGCGCCGGAACTACCGCTGGCCGTTGCCTCAGCTTGTCTCCGAGGGCCCGAACATCGTTCGGCTGCGCAGCGTCACCGTGCCGTTCGCGTCGAAGCGGGCAATGCTCTCCATCGCGGGTGCCCTGGGCGCCTGGGCAGTCCGCTGGGCGGTCAGGAAGCTCAACGCCGACGTGACCGCTGTCGTGGTGGCGACTCCCCGGGCACGGTTCCCGAGACGGGTGCGGGGTAGTCGGCTGCTCTACCTCACCGACGACTGGGTGGCCGGCGCTGCCCTGCTGGATCTGCCCCAGTCTGGTATTTCCCGGATCCTCCGAAGGAATGTGTCCCGGGCAGACGTCGTCGCCGCGGTCACCCCGGAGCTCGCCGCAACAGTCAGCGGTCTCGCCGTCGACCGCCCGGTCGAGGTCCTGCCCAACGGCTGCGAACCCGTTGTGTCTGACGGCCGGCGTCAACCGGACCGCGGGGACCCGGAAGCCGCTGCCGCCCTGGTCGGACAACTCAATGAGCGATTGGACTTCGACGTGCTCGAAGCGGTGCTGGCGACCGGGGTGCCGATCCTGGTCGTCGGACCGCGTACTGAGCGTGATCCCCAGATCACGGTCCGCCTCGACGCGTTTCTCGCCGCAGAGACGGTGACCTGGCTCGGGGAGGTTCCGTTTGCGGAACTACCCGGTCATCTCGTGGGGGCGGCGGTCGGCCTGACGCCGTATCGCATCACGTCATTCAACCGAGCCAGCTTTCCCCTGAAAACCCTGGAATACCTGGCCAACGGGTTGCCGGTGGTGTCGACCGATCTGCCGGCAGTCCAGTGGTTGAACACCGACCTGATCAACGTCGGGACTGATCCGCGGCACTTCGCTGAGCACGTGCAGCGAATCGTTTCCGATCCGGCACGCGGCGCGGAGGCTGAGACCGACCGCCGACGCCGGATCGAATTTGCGGCATCCCACAGCTGGGACGTCCGGGCGGGGCGGCTCCTGGACCTCGTCGTCCCCGCGGGCAGCTCAGGTGTCCCCGCGACGCCACGATCACGACCCGCAGCATCCGGCGCGCTCACCTGAGCACCCGGCAGTTCGGCCATCGCGAGGGAGCAGCACATGCCATCGGAACAGACCACCGTCATCACGGCGAGCCGCCGGCGGTGGGCGGTGATCGTCGCAGCGGGCGTCGTGGTCGTTGTGGCCGCACTGTCGCTGGTGGCCGGCGTCGCAGGACAGGCACGGGCAGAAGCCAACATCTTCGGTTCACCGACCCCCACTGTGGCCGCAGCGTCGGACGATGCGTCGGTGGAAGTGGGCGTCCGCTTCACCAGCACCCGGGATGGCTGGGTGACCGGTCTCCGGTTTTACAAGGGGACAGGCAACACCGGACCACACCTGGGAACTCTGTGGGACGGTGACGGGAACCCGCTGAGTCGGGTGGAATTCACCCGAGAATCCTCCAGCGGATGGCAGGAAGCCACCTTCGCCGAACCGGTGCCGGTTCACCGTGGCCACAGCTATGTCGCCTCCTACTTCGCGCCACGGGGTCACTACGCCTCGGATGCCGGCGCGCTCGCCGACCCGCATACCAACGGCGCGCTGTCGGTTCCGGCCGGCGGCGGCGTCTTCCGCTACGGGTCCGGAGGCTTCCCGACCGCGTCGTTCGAGGACACCAACTATTACGTCGACGTCAGGTTCCGCCCCGCCGCCCCGGGTGAAACGGTGCCGGAAGACCACCCGCGGGCCGCTAGTCCCTCGGCCCCGGCCGAATCGGCCTCCACCCCGACCCCGGCTGCGCCCGACCCGATCACGGTGCCCCCGAGCGACACCGGGACCACGCTGTCCCTTCCGCGGATTCCCTGGGAAGGCGGGCCGGCCTACTGGAAACAGTTCAGCAAGGCCGACGCGGCCGGTTGGGACGACCCGACGTTTTTCCCTATCGTCTCCTGGTTCGGCAACTTCAGCACCGATGACGAGGTCGTCTACGACAAGTCACTCGGCATCAACACGTACAGCGGCATGTGGGATGGCACGCCGTACCGGCTCTTTGCCGACAACGGTGTGTTCTGGATCGGCGGAAAGCTCAACGACGGCTTCACCGCCGACAGCGGCAATTGGGTGGGCCAGTTCCTTGACGATGAGGTCGACGGCCGATTCACCCCAGCAGACGGCCACAAGCACCTCCAGGGGTTGGTCGACGCCCTCCCCGACGACGGGCGCTTCCGCTACGCGAACTTCACCCAGATGGTGATCGCAAGTGACCTCCCGCAGGAGGCAGCGCGCCAGTACGTGAACGGATACACCGATGTGGTGTCGGTGGACATGTACTGGTACAGCATCCCCTTCTGCGACCAGACCCCGTATCGGGATGTGTATCTGACCCCGGTCGCGCAGGCGACCTGTCGCACCGCGTCGAGCTACGGCGCCACTATGAACTCCCTCCGCGCCCAGGACGCCGCAGACGGAAAACTGCAACCTCTCTGGCAATGGGTGGAGAACCTGAACGGCGGTCCGCCGGATGCTGCGCCGAAGTCCTACCTCACCCCGGGGCAGCTCACGGGGGCGGTGATGAACTCGATCATCAACGAAGCCCGAGGGATTGCCTATTTCAATCAGAGCCTCAGTGGAACGTGCCAAAGCAGCAACGTTTTCCGCCAATCTCAGGTCACCCCGGGCTTTTGTGGCAATGCTCAGGTCGCCGCAGTGAAGTCGGTGAACGCTCAAATTCACTCACTCGCCCCGGTGCTCAACACCCAGTCCTACGAGTACACCTTCGGTCCGAAGCTCGACACCATGCTCAAAACCCATGCAGGGTCGGCCTACATCTTCGCGATGGTCGACGGCTCTGCCGGCCCGGGGGAGCGCACTCTCACTCTGCCGCCCGGGGTCGAAGGCAAGAACGTCGAGGTGCTGGGAGAAGATCGCAGCCTGGCGGTCGACGGCAAGGGACGATTCACCGACGCCTTCGCCGAGGAATTCAGCTACCACATCTACCGGGTGCCCCTCACGGCAGGGGCGGGCAGCGAGTAGCGGGTGTCCGCGGGCTGAACCGCCGACTGCCCGGAGGAGTCCAGCTGTCCTATCGGGTGGCCATCGGCTGACCGGGCACGGGAGGCCCTGCAGCGAGCAGGTGCCGCGCACCCCCGGCCAGGCCGAGGACGAGGAAGAGCATCCCCGCAGACATCGAGAACGCGAAACCGTCGAAGAAGGCCATCAGCAGACTGCCCGCGACGAGTGCCGCGACGAGGGCCTGGGCCAGCTGCCGGTCCAGGCTGTCTGTGGCGGTGCGGCGGGCCTGCGCCGCACTGACGATGCCGGCGACGACCAGGATGAGGAAGGCGATGACGCCCAGGATTCCCAACTCGATCGCCAGGAGCAGGTACTGGTTGTCGAAGATGTGGTACTTCGCGATGAAGGTGCCGAATCCCTTGCCGACGACCGGGAACCGGCTCATGTAGTCGATGGCGATGTCGTAGCTGGTCGTTCGCGATGCGGTGCTCGGGTCCGACCCCAGTCCGGTGAACAGACCGCGGATCGTTCCGATCATCCCGGGGACGAGCACCGCGATCGCGACGGTCAGGGCGCCGCCCACCGTGACAATGAGCATCCGGACGTTGCGGGAGAGGGTCGGCAGCATGATGATCAGTCCCACGGCGAGGCCGATCAGGGTTGACCGGGAGACCGAGAGCAGTGACGCGACAGTGATCATGGCGACAGGCAGCCAGGGGAGCAGCCGATGCGCCGAGCGATTCTCGACGGCCAGGGCGAGGGCGATCGGAAAAGCCATGGCCAGGACGACTCCGTACTCAAGCGGATGGATCGCCGTTCCCGACGCGCGGATGAAGCCGGCTCGCTGGTCGAGTGCGTCCGAGGTGGGGCCCTCCCACATCGTGAACGGCACCAAGTGCCAGAACTCCAGGAGCAGGTTGCCCGTCAGGAACTGAAGGATGCCCAGGGTCGCCATCGCGCCGCCCGCCCACGCGAGCCTGCGCAGCAGGACCCGTAGTTCGCCGACGCTGGGGAGACCGTCGATGCCGACGAGCAGGATCCCGGCCCACGCCAGCAGTCGCAGGAGCCCGTTGTCAGCCGGGCTGACCTCGTCGGTGGGCAGCCCGCGAAGCATGGCGCAGGCGTAGCTGAAGCCCGCCACCGCGAGGAGGGCGAACAATGCCGCGGATACGCGTCGCGGGCCCGGTGGCAGAGGGGACTGACGCTGCAGCTGATGCCAGCACCACCAGAGTCCCGCGCCGAGGGCCCAGAGCGTCGCGGGCCGTCCCGCCGACCCCAGGGCCGTGATCGTGAGTCCGGACGGAACCGCGAACAGCAGAACCACGTACACGGTGAGAACAGTCAGTCCGTCGATCCCCCGACGGGGACCTCTCTCCGTCGCGGCGGCGCGGGTCGCCGCGGGCGCCGGCCTGCTCATTCGGCGTGCTCGGGAGCGCGTGCGTCTGCGCCGCGCTTGACGGGGATCGTGCTGTCGTCAAAGCCGTCCGGGACGCCGGCAAGCACCCGGCGGTCGCCGGAACGGGACAGGTCCGGGTCCCTCGGACCCTGGGGTGCGCCGAGGTCGTCGTCGGAGTCCTCGGTTGCCCGGCCGTCTTCGAGCTCAACGTCATCCGGCGTGCCGGCGGAATCGGCAACGGGCGGATCCAACCGGCGTCTCCTGTCCCTGGACAGCAGCAGCCCGTCCACCAACCCGGCCAGGAGCAGGGTGAGAGCGAAGCCGGCGGCAGCTGTTGCGGCGACGGCTTCCAGCCGGCTCTTCTGGATCACCGTACTGGTTTCGTCTGTGGTGAGAGGCATCGCGGTGATGCGCTCAACCTCCGGAACGTCGGCTTGGGTCTGCAGGGAGCTGAGGTTTGTCTGCACGCCGGAGAGGGCGCGGTCGAGCACCAGGGCAACCTCACTGTTGGTGCTGCCGGTGGCGGTGACGGAGAGGAGCGGACCGCTGCTGGTCGCGATGCGCTGGACGGTGGCGTCCGCGGCCGGATGCCCATCCAACAACGACTCACGCACGGTCTGCGACGCCATCGTGTTCACCAACACGTCACTGGCCTGGCCGAGGCCACCGAGGAACAGGTAGGGGTTCTCTCCTTCGGGAACGCTCGAGGCCGCGGGCATGAGGAGCAGGGTCGCATTGCGTTGGTAGGTGGGTTGCACCTCGGAATACACGACGCCGGCAGCGACGCCGGTGAGTACCAGACCGATCAGCACCACGTACCAGCGCCGTCCGAGGCCTCGCAGGAAGTTCTTCAATGTCATGTCACACGCTCCGTTTGCTGGGCGGTTGTGCCCGGTGAAGTAGTGGGCGGCAGGGTTTGGCCGGCCGGCCCGTCCTGGCGGCGGGGTCTGGGAGTCCGGCCGGCGAGCCGGTCGACGAGCGTTGCCGCGGTCGCGGCCACGCCGAGCCCGACGAGCCCGAGTACGAGCAGGGCCCTGGCCTGTGTTCTGCGGGATCCGCCGACGTGACTGACCGTGGCCTCGGCCGGGACCCGCTCCGTGCTGATGGCATCCCGGGGGTCCAGGGTGCTCTGCCGGTCGGCGGTGAGAACGTCGATCCGGTCGAGGAGGGTGTTGAGGGTCTCTCTGACCCTGTCGGGATCCTGACCGGCGACCCGTACCGACAACACTGGGTCGGGGAAGCTGTACTCCCACTGCCCGCCGGTGTTGGGTATGACGACCTGATACCCCTCGGACACTCCCGCGCCGAAGAGTGGGGCGTCCGGCGAGAGACGGTCGGGCAGCTTTCCGTCGTTGATCTCCTGCTCGATGGCCCCGACGAATTCCAACAGGGTGTCCCGCTGTCGGTCGTCGAAGACGCCGACGGCTGCGGCATCGGGAACCACGAAGACCACCTTCGATTGCGAGACGTAAGCGCCGCCGGCCTCATCGAGGGTGACGAACGTGACGCCCAGGACGGCGAAAACGGCCACGACGACATACCAGCGCCGCAGGAGAACTCGCAGCAGGCCGGCGGCGGTCATTCGCCCATCCCGATCGGAGAGGCGGCGGTGTTCGTCGCATGGGGAAGGGTCCTCCACCGGCGACGATCCAGCAGCACGGCCAGGGCGTAGCGATCGGCGGCCCGGTGGGCCCGGAGGGCCGCATGGAGCGTGACCGCAACGTGCACCAGCGCGGCGGCGGCGGGGGTGCCGTGCCGTTCGGCGTAGCGCACCCGGTTCACGGACATCAGCGCGGATTGCCCGGCGGACACACCTGAGCCGCCCTGGCGGTGAGCGACGGTCGCGGCCGGGTCGTACCACACCGTTGCGCCAGCGTTCCGGGCGCGGCGGAAGTAGTCGGTTTCCTCTGAGTAGAGAAAGTACCGCTCATCCCAATCACCGAGGCGCTCGGCGAGCGCCCGGTCGATCAGCAGGGCGGCTCCGGTGGCCCACTCCACGACATGCGCGCGCCGGTAGCTTTCCTGGTCGTAGACGGTCTCGGAGAGCCAGCCCGGCCTCCGCCGGGCCCGAGAGCCGAACAGTGCTTCGCCGAACGACCGCAGCACCGTCGGTTCGCGGCGGAGCGACGCCTGGAGGACGCCGAGGGAATCCACCAGGCGGGGAACTACGACGCCGGCGCCGGTTGATTCCAAGCAGTTGAGCATCTCGCGCACACTGTCCGGCCGAACCACCAGGTCCGGGTTGAGCACCAGAATGCTGCGTGCACGGCCGACAAGCCTCAACGCCACGTTGATTCCGCCGGCGTAGCCGCGATTGCCGCCGCTGGAGCGCACGGTGATGTCGGCGTGCTCGGCAAGCACACCGAGGGTGCCATCGGTCGAATCGTTGTCGACGACGACGACGCACATCCGAACAGACGGCGTGGCCTCTCTCAGACTGGCGAGGAGCGGCCCGACGTCTGCCTCGCTGTTGTAGGTGACGATGATGACCGCGACATCGGCCGGCTGGTCAGCGCTGACGAAGGTGTCGCGCCCAGGGGCGGGCGACGGCGACCGGTCGGGCGTCAACGCGGTCATGGCAGGAACGGGCAGGGTCGACGTGATGAGTACACGCGTTCACCCCCTTGGTTCGGATCGGATGTGGCTGGTATTACGAGCCAGACCCACGGTGCAATTGACGGGACCAGGGTCCCCGTCGGAGCAGACAGTATCCCGGTCGAGGCAGACCGTCGGACCCCAGAGAGGGGGTGATTGGCCGAAGTCGTCAGGGTCACGCCGCGAGGTCCGGAGGGAGTGCTCGGCTGGACAGGTCGCGTTCCCAGCCCGCCCGGCCTCGGCTGACTACGCGGTGGGCCCTGAGCC
Organism: Cryobacterium zongtaii; assembly: GCF_002909375.1. Taxonomy (GTDB): domain Bacteria; phylum Actinomycetota; class Actinomycetes; order Actinomycetales; family Microbacteriaceae; genus Cryobacterium; species Cryobacterium zongtaii. The sequence continues at coordinate 77,104 of NZ_PPXD01000023.1, read as the reverse complement.
GGCCGAGCACCGTGAGCAGCCCGTAGCAGACCACGTCGGCCGCGCTCGCCGGGCCGCGCACGGATGCGACGAGGGACCTGATGCTTCCGGCGGTCGTGGACTCGGTCCCCAATTCCGAGACCCCCCGATACTGGCGGGCGAGAACGGCGACGAGGCTGGCGACGGTCCGGGGTGTGAAGACCCGCACGGGAGAGCCGGTCGGTACGACGACCTTCTCGTCGGAGCGGAAGAGGCTGTCGACGTACGAGTCGTCGGCCGTGACGTCGGGGAAGCGGTCGAATCTGCCGTGCCCTGACGCGTTCAGGGCATAGGCACCGGCGCCCCAGACGGCGTCGCGATTGGTCGGTATTCTGCGCCGCGCGCGGTAGTAGCTCTTGACCAGGGCCGACGCGCCTGTGGTGTCATAGGTGTACTCGGGGCGTGCGGCCAGGATGCGCCCGGTCCCGAGAGAGTCGAAGATCGCGCGCACCGTGGTGGGTTCGATCGCCACGTCTGCGTCCAGGTAGAGACGCGGCCAGGCGTGGGCGGCGGCGTCGCCGACGTTGAGGGCCGCGGTCTTGGATGCTGTCTCGATGTCGTACACCGCGACGCCGGGGAACCGGCGGGCGACCGACGCCGTGCTGTCGGAGCAGCCGTTGCAGACGACGATGATCTCGGCCTGGTTCAGGGCCGCCATCGGGGCGATCAGGGCGAGGGTACGTCCGATCGTCGCGCGCTCGTTGTGGGCGGGGATGATGATGGTGCCGGCCGGCGTGGCGGACCTGCCCCACGGGCCGGGCTCTGTCGTGGTGACCGCGACCGGCTTTGGGGGAGCGGCCGGCGCCGTCCTCCAGGCAGATCCCGTCAGCAGGGTGCGCACGATCGTGCGCTGGGCGGGGTCGGTCCAGTGCCGGGCGGCGGTCACGGCCAAGGCAGCCTGGAAGGCGAGCGCGTAACCGAAGGACCGATAGCGGCGGGTGAAGCGGACCTGGTTCGCGGCGAGCAGCGCCGCCAGCGCGGGCGGGCGGACGCCGGGGCTGGCTTCGGACCTGATGCGCGCGGCAGGTTCGTACCAGATCGGCGCCCCCGTCTCACGCACGCGGCGGAAGTAGTCCGACTCCTGGGCGGCGGTGAACCGCTCGTCCCTGTCGCCGACGAGGTCGTCGACGTCCCGGCGCACCAAGAGCCCGGTGTCGAACCCCCAGCGCACTTGATGCGCATGCTCGTAGCTCTCAGCGTCGGTGTACACCGAGCTGAACCGGCCTCCAGAGCCGGAATCGTCCTTTTCGACGGTTGCGCCGAGGAGGGCCCGGCTCACCGTGGGTTCCTTGGGCAGGTGCCGACGGGTGGCGCCGTCACCGGTGAGCAAGCGGGGTACCACCGCGCCGGCGCCGGCGCGGTTCATCCGGTCGACCATGGTTCGCAGCGCGCCACGCTCCACCTCCCCGGTGCCGTCGAGCACGAGCACAGCGTCCGCCCTGCCGATGTGGGCTCTGGCGGCATTGATCGAAGCCGCATGGCCGCGGTTTCGTTCCGTTGGCACCAGGATCACGTCCCGTTGGAGCAGCAGCTCGGGCCGGGAGGTGCGACCGGGGTCCCCGCCGGTCACGATGCAGCGCAGTCGGAGGTCCTGACACTCCGCTCGGAGTTCCTCGAGCAGCGGGAGGACGCTGACCGTGCTGTCGGCGACGACAACGACGGCCACGTCGGCGTGCTCGTCCGGGTCGGCGAAGCCGACGAATCGGTTCTCTGTCGCACCATCGTGGGGGTGGACACCGATCACCGCCGGAGAGGGTGTCCAGGGGGCGGCGATCGACTCCCGCCGCCGCACCGCGAGGTAGGCAGGTGGGCCCTGCACGAGGTACCGGGTGCACAGGCGCCGGGGTTCCAGTGCGAGCCGCCACGCCCACTCCAGTCCGTGCGCGGAAATCCAATGCGGAGCCCTGGTCACCCGTCCGGCGAGAAAGTCGACGACGGCGCCGAAGGCCAGCAGCACGCGGGAGCCCGTCGCCAGCCCGTGTTCTGCGATCCACAGCTCCTGCCGAGGCTTTCCGAGTCCGACGATCAGGAGCTCGGTGTCGGCATCGCGGATCTCGCGGGCGATCGCCTCCGATCGCACCGAATCGTTCAGTTCGTCCCTAGCGGGAGCCCAGAGACCGGCAACGCACAACGCTGGGTATCGAGCGGCGAGCTCGGCGAGGAGGCGGTCGTGGGTGTCGGCCGTCCCGCCCAGAAAGCCGATGCGGGTGCCGCGGCTTTCGCACAGCGCCAAGATCGGTCCGATCAGGTCGCTGCCGGCCAGGCGCGGCCAGGCGCGGCCGGTGATGCGGCCGGCCTGCGCGGCGAGCGGGGCACCATCGATGAGGTTCAGCCAGGTCAGCTGGCTGTGCCCCGCCTCCGGCGCCGGTACGTCGTCGTCGAGCGTTCCCGACCAGTCGGCACCCGCCCCGAAGTGATGCACATGGTCGAGGTTGATCGACGTGACCGCCAGGGGCGGGATGTCAGGCGCCTCGAGGTGCTCGGTTATCCGTTCCATGGAGTCGCTGAATTCGAGCAGGTCCACGGCGGACCCGCCGAGGACGATTCGGGCTGTATCAAGAGTCATGTTCGCACCACCGAGGGAGACCAGGCATGGATAAGGGAAGGGAGGGTGTGCAGATGCCGGACAACGAGATGTACACGGGCCTGCCTGTCAGTCCTGCGCGGTGAATGCGCCGAAGAGCACGTAGCTGGACCCGCCGGCGACGGCGGTGACGGCGAGGGTGATGGAGTCGTCGCCTCGCGCGAAGCTCAGCGTCGTCGACCGTTTGGCGGCGGTGGTCGGGGACTCCAGAAGACCCAGCGGAGCGAAATGCTGCCGGTAGAACGCCAGGACGTCGGTGGTTCCGAGTGACGTCCTGGCCTCCAGAGCGGCCTGCATACGGTCGCCCTCGGTCGCGACGGACGTGTTGTCGATAACCGACTCTGGGATGCCGGGCATGACGTCCGTGGGGAACCCGCCGACCACGGTTCCGGTCGAGCTGGCGGTGGGGGGAAGCGGCAACGAAACGAGGGTGGTCCGGGGCTTCGATGGTGGCAGGATGACGCTCTCAGGCTGCTCAGGGAGCACTTCGGTCGACGTGCGCGGCGCGGCGTCGGCTTCGCTCCAGCGCTCGCCGTCCGCGCCGGTGTCCGTCGGCTCCTCCTCAACCGGAGCGGGCGTCGCACTGTCGGTGTCGGCCGGCGTCGGGGTGACACTCCGCTCGGAGGTCGGTTGCGCGGTGGGCGACGTCGACTCCGCCACGCTCTGGATCCGGTCGGTCGGGGGCAGCAGCTGCGCGACCACGACGCCGGCGCTGGCCACCAGCACCGTGAGGCCGAGCGCTGCCAGGCCGAGCTGACGCTTGTTCATCGGCGTCGCCGTCGAACGAGGAAGCGGTCGGCTGCGAGGCAGCCGGCCGCACAGAGGGGTCGACAAATAATGGTTGTGGTCACGTTCCATCCCTGCATTTCGGGTGTACAGGTTCAGCTCGGATACAGCCCGCGGCCGGAAGGGTAAGGCCCGGCACGGACTCGTGTTCAAACCTGAGGCAGGCTCAGGTCCTCACGAGGTGACCATAGCCGGGCAAGCGACGAGCCGCTGTGACCTTATCGGGGGGTAAAGTGACGCGGCTCGGGGCGGACTGGTGTCATTCCGTCGTCCCGCTGCGCCACTCCTTGATTCGGTCGACCCCGCGCTTGCCGACCAGGAATAGCAGGGTTGACTTCACGGCGGCGCGAGAGGATTCCCGCAGCAGCCTGGCTGGCCCGCTCAACAGGCGGTCGCGGAGCAGGTCGGTACGCGTCGGCTGGTCAAGATCGGTGGGCAGGGTGGGGAACAGGGCGGCGTAGCCGTTCGACGCGACGAGCCGGCCGCGAACCCGGTTGCTGACGTTGCTGCCGTGCACGACCTGCAGCCACGCCGGTGGGCCGGATACCGTAACGCTCGGCATGGACCGAGGGAGCAGCGTGTGCCAGTCCGCCCAACAGGTGACGGGATCGTTCCAGGTCTCCCTGACTGAGCAGAACGCGTTGAGCTTGTCGACGCGGAGGAACAACCCGTCGGGACCGAGGATCAGTCCCGACGCGAGGTACAGCGCCGAGCGCGGCCCCCTTGGAGGGATTCGCTGTAGGCGGTCGACAAAATCGGCGGCGAGCCCGTCGTCGTTGTCGAGATTCGTGGTCAGCAGGTCGGCGGAGGGTGTGGTTCGCCCGGCGCGGATGTCGTCGAGAATGATGGCCGGGGTGACCTCTGCTCGGTAGATCGGCTCGAAGACCTGGTCCCGCACGAACGGTGCCAGGCGTTGGACGAGCCATTCGGGGCTGTCCGGGTCGAGGTAAACGAGCCAGCGGAAGTTCTGGTTGGTTTGAGCGCGCACCGACGGCAGGCAGTATTTCTCGAAGAGGTCGGCGCGGCCGGTGAGCCATCCCTCGCGTTGGCGCACTCGACCCTCTGGGCCCGGGGTCGGCAGGTTGAACCTGGTGATCAGGACGTGATCGACCGTGGGGGGCGCCGTCGCGGGGTCATCCAGACGGGTCGCGTTCTGCCCGCGTTTGGCAGTCATGAGCGCACCACCGAGGGAGACCAGGCGTGCGGGATGAAGAGGCGAGGTTGGCTGGCCCCGTCGATGGAGATGGACCAGACATCGCTGTCACCGACGACATCGGTGCGGGCCAGCCCGTAGAGCAGTGTCGAATCATCCAGCCACTCCACCTGGTCGTCGACGTTGCCGGGGGCGGGGAGGAGAGTCTCCACCCCCGTCTCGAGATCGAGCACCGCGATGGACCAGACCGGCGACGCAGTGCCGGTAACGACCTTCTTGTAGGCGATATGACGACCGTCTGGGGAGAGCGACGGGCACTCGGCGCTTTCCCGGATGGCCGTCAGGGTGCGGGCGGTCAGGTCGCCCCGCACCAACCAGGTGCGTCCGGCCGAGGCCGCCGTGGCATAGAAGGTGGTGTCGTCGCTGCCGAAGGTCACGCCCCAGATGTTGCGGTCGGCCGCTGTGATGCGCTCACCGTCCACCAAGAGAGCGAAGTCTTCGAGATTGCCGTAGTCGGTGCCGTCGATTGTGGAAATCGTCGTCTGAGTCGAGAACGCGACCGTCCCATATGATTCCCCGGTCACGAACGCTGTCACGGCGACGAGGTGGGAGTTGGCGGATACCCGAGTGCGGCTGGGGATGCCGGGTAACGGCCAGGTGCGGAGCTCGGCGGCGTCCGCACCGCGCAGGGTGGCCGCGAACGTCGTGACGATCCCGCGGTCGATGTGGAGGCACATCTCCACGACTGTGGTTGCGTACACCCTGTCGCACGCCTGGGCCGTCACCGAGCGCTCACCGGCGGGATCGGCGAGCGGGACGAAGGCGACCAGCCCGTACCCGTCGCCGGATGCCGTATTGCGGAACACGATGCGGTCTCCTGTCGCCGCCGTGTCGGTGGTGACCGCCTGCACGGCGTTCCCGCCGGTCCGTCGTTCCTGGGAGCCTGCCCAGGCCACGATGCCGTAGCCTCCGGCTCCGCCGAGGAGCACCGCGCTGACCAGCACGGCGGCGATGGTGCGTTTGCGTGCGGTCATGTCGTCTGCGTCCGGTCGAACGCGCCGCGCAGGACGAGAGCGGCCAGCGGGATCAGCAGGGCGAGTGCGCCCGCGATGATCAGCATGGCGTCGCCGCGGCCCACCGCGAACCAGAGCACACCGAATCCAGTGGACGCGATCAGCCGGGTGGCGGCAACGACGGTCTGGGCGGAGGCGATGGCTGTCGCACGGCTGGCCTCAGACGTCGACTGGGCCGCGAGCGCCGCGAGGATGCCGTCGGTGGACGCATAGAACACACCGAGGGCTATCAGACAGAGAATCGTCGTCGGAAGCCCGGCAACGGGGACCGCTGCAGAGGCGTAGGCAGCCAGGAGCGCGAGGTGGCCGCAGACGAAGACCCCGGCGCGGCCGAACCTGTCGGCGAGCTTGCCCAGCGGGATCGCAAGGAGGAGGAAGACGACGTTGGTGCCCACGTAGAGCAGGGGAAACCAGGCCGCCGCGAAGGCATCCCGGCTTTGCAAGACCAGGTAGATGAACCCGTCACCGATGGTCACGATGCCCAACAGTCCCGCGGTGAGGAGCAGGCGGCGCAGCCGCGGATCCCTCAGCTGAGCCCACCTGAACGACGCCCGGGAGGTGCCGGGTGCGGCGCGCTCTGCCGAGGGACGGGTGTTCGGTACGACCAGGCCGAGCACAAAGACGCCGACGATCGCGAAGGCGAGCGATACGACAAATACAGTGTCGTAGCCGTCCGGGATGGCGAACAGGATCGCGAAGGCGAGCAGTGGCCCGACCGCGGCCCCGACGGTGTCCAGCATGCGGTGCACTCCGAAAGACCTACCGAGGTTCTCCGGGAGCGATGACGCTGTAATCAGCGCATCGCGCGGGGCGGTCCGGACGCCCTTGCCGAGGCGATCGACAGCGATGACGGCCACCAGGGACGTGAATCCGGTTGCGAAGAGAAGTCCGGTGCGGGCCAGGGCAGACAGACCGTACCCGAAGAACGCGATCCATTTCGGCTGGTCCCCCCGGTCCGCCGCCCAGCCGCCGGCGATGCGCACGATGGCGCTGACGCCCTGGTAGATCCCGTCGAGAAACCCGTAGGCGACTGTCGACAGGCCCAATACTCCCGTGATGTACAGCGGAAGGATTGCCGACACCGACTCCGAGGAGACGTCAGTGACCAGGCTGACGATTCCCAGCGCGATGACGACGGACGAGACCCGTGTCGCGACGGGGCGTCCGGGAGGGGAGGCCGTTCCTTGTGCCGACCCCCGGTCGGAAAAAGAGATGTACACGGGCCGGCCGCCGTCAACCCTGCGCCGTGAAAACGCCGAAGAGCACGTAGCTGGATCCGCCGGCGACGGCGGTGACCGACAGGGTCACCGAATCGTCGTCGCGGGCGAAACTGAGCGTTGTCCCGCGTTCGGTCGTGGTCACCGGGGTTTCGAGGAGTCCCAGGGGCGCGAAATGGTGCCGGTAGAACGCGAGGACGTCGTCGGTGCCGAGTGTGGTCCTTGCCTTGAACGCGGACTGCAGACGGTCGCCCTGCGTCGCCACCGAGCTGTTGCCGACGAGTGAGTTCGGGATCCCCGGCATGACATCGGTGGGGAACCCGTCCACAACGTCGCCGAGGGAGTTCACGGTTGGGGGGAGTGGCAGCGAGACGAGCGCGGACCGGGGCTTCGACGGCGGCAGGGTGACGTCGACCTGCCCGGGCGGGAGCACCTCGGTTGAGGTGCGGGGGCCCACCTCGGTATCGGTGTCGGGTGCGGGGTCGGCCTGCGGTCGCTCCGGAGCAGGCGGCACCGTCTCGTCGATCCGCGCGGTCGACGTGGGGGCGCCGCTCTCGGCGGCTGTCGGTGGCGCCGTGGCCGACGGTGTGGATTCCGCCACCGGGCGAATCCGGTCGGATGCCGGCAGCAGATGGGCCACGATCATGCCGGCCGTCGCCACTGCCACGGTGAGGGCGAGCGCGGTGAGCCCGAGCTGACGCTTGTTCATCCGGACTCACGTTCTGCCAGGAGGACGCCGTCACGTTCGTGAAAGTGCTCACCGGTGGCCGGGCAGGTCAGCCGGCCGTCCTCAGCTCTCCGCAGCGGGATCCCCGACCGACCGACCCAGCCGATGCGTCTGGCCGGTACGCCGGCGACGATGGCGTAGTCCGGGACATCCTTCGTCACCACGGCGCCGGCCGCGACGAGCGCCCAACGGCCGATGCTGACCGGTCCGATGCAGACGGCCCGCGCACCGATGGACGCGCCCGTGCCGACGTGCACACCCACCGGATGCCAGTCCTCTGCCATTTTGATGCTCAAATCGGGGTTGACGGCCCGCGGAAACATGTCGTTGGTGAACACCACGGCGGGACCGACGAAGACGCCGTCTTCCAGGACCGCCGGTTCGTAGATCAGTGCGTAGTTCTGTACCTTGCAGTTGCGTCCGAGGATGACGCCGGGTCCGATGTACGAGCCACGCCCGAGGATGCAGCCGCTGCCGATGGAGGCATTTTCGCGCACCTGGGCGAGGTGCCACACGCGTGTCTCAGCGCCGACTTCCGCGGCGGGGTCCACGTCGGCGGTCGCTTCGATGAGGGGGTGCCCGGCCGTCTCCGGTGCGGGTATCACGAGCGTCGACCTTTCGCGGGGCGGTGGGAGGCTGTGGGGCAGCCGGCCGCACGGAGGGGTCGCCGCAAAGTATTTCTTTTCACGTTCCATCCCTGCATGTCGGGTGTACAGGTGCAGCTCGGACAGAGCCCGACGCCGGCAATAGCGCACCCCGGAGACGGACTCGTGACGAGACCTGGCGCACGCCCAGGTCCTCACGACGTGACCATAGCCGGGCTGGGAAGGAGTCGCTGTGACCTTATCGGGGGGCAATTCCGAGGGGGCGGAGGGTGCCGTCGTGTTCGCTGTAGTGTGCGCCGGTCACCGGGCACCTGAAGAGTCCGGGGCCGACGTTTTTCAGGCGGGCGCCGCTCTGACCGACCCAGTGCACCCTCGTGGCGGGGATGCCGTCCATCAGGGCGTACTCGGGGACATCGGCGGTCACCACAGAGCCGTCGGCCACGATGGCCCAGCGCCCGATGGTGAGCGGTGCCACGCAGACGGCGTTGGCACCGACGGATGCGCCGGTGCGCACGGTGACGCCCACGAGGACCCAGTCCGCCGCGGACTTGAGGCGTCCGGACGGCACAACGGCGCGGGGAAACCTGTCGTTGGTGAAGACGGCCCCCGGCCCGACGGACACCCGATCCTCCAGCAGGGTCGGTTCGTAGAGCAGGGCGAAGTCCTGCACCGTGCACTGGCGGCCGAGGATGACGCCAGGCCCGAGGTACGCGGCGTACCCGACCGCACAGCCGGGGCCGACCCGGGCGAATTCGCGGACCTGTGCGCGGTCAGCCACCGTGCTGCCGTCGCCGAGCACCGCTCGGGGGTCGATGTCGGCGGACGGTGCGATCCACGTCGCTCTCACGGCGCCGGCGTCTGTCGTCACGAGTATCCCTTGCAGGTTGGGAGCCGGATGCCGCGGGGCACGTGCTGTCGTCGGCCTGACCGGGGCGACAGACACGAGTGAGTTATGCTCAGTTCTGGTGTGCGCTGCAGGGAACATAGCGCGTGCCTTCCGGCCCCGCTGTGACCACTCCAGGGGGGGTCTAGGCCAGCCTGGCCGGCCTGGTGACGTCATCCCGGGGCAGCTCGTCGACGACTGCGGTGACGGTGAGCGCGTTCAGTGCCACGGCGGCGCCGGCCGAGGACAGGAAGGCGGTGTCCGCGGCGTCCCGGCCCGTGGCGATGCGCATAAGCGATTGCCGTGGAGCGAGCCCGGTCGCGTCGACGACCTGCCAGGCACCGTCGAGGAACGCCTCGGCCACGGCGTGGAAGTCCATCGGCGACAGCCCAGGGGCGTAGACCGACACCAGGCGTGCGGGCACGTCGTGCGCGCGCAGGAACGCGATGACGAGGTGCGCGTAGTCGCGGCAGACGCCCTGCCGGGCCAGCAGGGTGCGCACCGCGCCATCCGTGGGCAGGCTGGCGCCGGGCACGTAGTTCAGGTGCGTGCCCACCCAGGAAGTGATCGCGTCGAGCAGGGCGGTACCGGTGAGCCCACGGAACTCGGCCTGGGCGGTAGGCCAGAGGTGGTCGGATTCGCAGTAGCGGCTGGGTCGCAGGTATCGGACAAGGTCGATGTCGGACACTTCTGCAGGCTCGGACTCGCCCGATACCTCCACTGTGTAGTCGATGTCGATCCGGCCGGCCTGCACCGACACGAGCTGGAGTCGCGTTCCGTGCACATCGAGGATCTCCCGATAGGCCAGCGTGGCGCCGTCCTGCACGATGCGCAGACGTTCCGTGGCGTTCGCGTCTGCGGCGACGACGACGGACAGGACCAGCTCGGCGGGCCCGAACGCATGAAGTTCCAGGTGCGCGGAGGCGGAGCGTTTCATGTCCACATCGTGGCATAAAAAAAGGCCACCTGCGGTAGAAGCCCGCAGATGGCCAAGTGGCCCCGACCGGCGTCGATCCGGTGACCTTTCGATTTTCAGTCGAACGCTCTACCAACTGAGCTACAGGGCCTCGAAGGCGACTCGAGAGATGCCTTCGAAAGGACGAAAAGCCCCTTCTTTCGAAAGGGCTTATCGCCTTGGCGACCCTGACCGGACTTGAACCGGCGACCTCCGCCGTGACAGGGCGGCGCGCTAACCAACTGCGCTACAGGGCCAAACTTTGATGCTTTGTTTCTTGTGATTCTGCGGTGTTGCTGTCTAACTTTTTGTGCCGAGTACAACCTACAGTATCCGTAGCCCCAACGGGATTCGAACCCGTGTTAACGCCGTGAAAGGGCGCCGTCCTAGGCCGCTAAACGATGGGGCCTTGCTTACCGGAAGCTGATGACTTCCGACGCATAATCATAAGTGTTGGCAGAGCGATAGTTCAAATCGGCCCCAGCGTCCGGTGCGCGTGGTGCCGGATTGCGGGTTCGTTCGCCGCGTGATTCCGGGCCAGAACCCGAATCGGACCCGATTCTCAGCTCGGCGTGTCGCTTTTCACCGCGCCCACGAATGGGCGGCAAACCGGAGCACCCTGGGGTTAGGTTTTATTCGAACCCTGGCCACTCAGCGGGGTTTGTTATTGTGACGAGAGTTACCACAGTGACGAATGTGACAAAGCACGAGCCCGATCGGGGAGTTATGAAGCGCACGGCCACCGTGATCAGCCGCGGAGTCAACGCCGGCCTCAGCCGGCTGCGGCCGAACCGGCAGCAGCCCCGACGCGGGCGCATCAGCGTCCGCCGGGCGACCATGGGCGTGACCGGCTTCGCCGCCGCCCTGACCCTCGCGGTGACCCTCGCCAGCCCGATCAGCCCGGCCATGGCCGTGGACTACCCGAGCTGGCCAGACGTGCTGGCCGCCAAGTCCAACACCAACGCTGCCGCCGCCCAGGTCACCGAGATCCAGAACCTCATCGCCGGCCTGCAGACCGAGGTGGAACGCACCCAGGCGGAAGCCGAGGCCCGCGGAGTCGAGCTCCAGACCGCCCAGGAGAAGTTCGACGACGCCAGCCGTCGCGCCGGCGACCTGCAGGCTCAGGCCGACACCAGCAAGACCGAGGCGGACGCCGCGACCACCCAGGCCGGTCAGCTTGCCGCGCAGCTGTACCGCACCGGCGGCACCGACCTCAGCGTCAACCTCTTCATCGACGGGCAGAAGAGCGGCGAGGGTGCCGACGAGTTGCTGTCCAAGCTCGGCAGCATGAGCAAACTTGTCGAACGCAGCACCGACGTCTACGACCAGGCCCAGACCGCCAACAACACCGCTCAGGCCCTGGGCGACCAGGCCGCTGTGGCCCAGGCCGAGCGCGAGGCCCTCCGGATCGAGGCCGAAGCCGCCATGGTGGCGGCCCAGGAGGCGGCGGACGCCGCAGCTGGTGCGCTGGCCGACTCCGAAGCGCAGAGCGTGATCCTCGAGCAGCAACTGCAGTTCATGCAGGACGCCCAGGCCACCACTACCGCGGGTTACGAGGCCGGCGTCGCCGAACGGGCCCGGATCGCCGCGGAAGCCGAAAAGGCGCGCCTCGCCGCCATCGCGGCGGAAGCCGCACGCGCCGCGGCCTCCCGACCCGCCCCCTCGTCCGGCGGCTCAACCGGATCTCCCGGCGCAGGCCTCAGCGGCGGCCAGGTCGGCAGCCAGGGTTGGGGTGTTCCCGCCGGCGGACGCATCACCGACGGCTATGGCGCCCGCGCCGTGCTCTGCGGCAGCGGCGGCTGCAGCGGCGGTTTCCACTACGGCACCGACATCGGCACCGGCTGCAGCGCTCCGATCTACGCGGCAGCATCGGGAACCGTCGAATACGCGGGCCGCAAGGGCACCTACGGCAATTTCGTCCAGATCAGCCACGGCAACGGCATCATGACCGGCTACGCCCACATCCGGGACGGTGGCATCTTCGTCTCGGTCGGCCAGCAGGTCTCGGTCGGCCAGAACATCGCCAGCTCCGGCACCACCGGCGCCTCCACCGGCTGCCACCTGCACTTCGAGGTGTTCAGCGGCGGCAACCGGATCAACGCCGTTCCGTTCATGTCCGACAGGGGAGCGCCACTTGGCTGAGCACACGTCCACCCGCCGCTCGCGGCGTACCTCGGCCGCGCTGCTGTCGGCAGCGATGATCGGCTCCGTCACCGCCGCGGCCGGCGTGGCCGTGCCGGCCTTCGCCGACGAGGACTACCCGAGTTGGGACGAAGTTGCCAAGGCCAAGCTGAGCGAGGCCACCAAGGCGAAGGAAATCGAGAACCTCACCGGACTGCTCAAGGGCCTGCAGGAGTCGTCGGCGGTGGCGTCGCAGGGCTCCCAGATGGCCGCGGAGGCCTACAGGGTCACCCAGGACGACCTCGATGCGGCCACGGCCCGGGAGGATAGCCTGGACAAGCAGTCCGCGGTGGCGCAGAAGGCCGCTGACACGTCCAAGATGCGCGCCGGCTTAATCGCCGCACACCTGGCCAAGACCGGAGCCCAGGACCTCTCCCTCAACCTGTTCCTCAACGGCAACACCGCCGACGACCTGCTCAGCCAGCTCGGCACGGCCAGCAAGCTCAGCGAGCAGTCCGAGACCATCTACCGGCAGGCCGTGCAGGACAAGAACACCGCGGAATCGCTCATCGCCCAGGCTGCCGCCGCCACCGCGGAACGCAAGCGCCTCAGCGCGGAGTCCAAGGAGAAGTACGAATCGGCCAGCGACGCCGCACTGGGCGCCCAGGCCGCACTCGACGTCGAGCTGAAGAAGTCGTCGGAGCTTTACGAACAGCTGGCCCTGCTGAAGGACACCACCGCCGACGTGGAGCGCGAGTACCAAACCGGGCTGGACGCCGCCGCATCCGCCGCCGCGCTGGCCAAGGCCCAGGCCGCCGCTGCGGCCGCCGTCAAGAACAATCCGCCGGCCGCTTCCGCGCCCGATGCTCCGGCCGCTGCGGCTCCCGCGGCTCCAGCTCCCGCGGCTCCAGCTCCCGCCGCTCCGGCTCCCGCCGCCCCTGCGGCCCCGGCTCCCGCTGCTCCGGCGCCGCCGCCCGTCGTGTCCGCCCCGGCCGCACCCAACGCTTCCGCCGTCGGCACCGCCATCGCCTTTGCCCGTGCGCAGCTCGGCGACGCCTACAAGCTCGGCGGCTCCGGCCCCGACGTCTGGGACTGTTCCGGTCTGACCAAGGCCGCCTACGCGGCCGCGGGCATCTACATCGGCACGCACTCGGCGACCAACCAGTACAACACCATGGCCGGTCAGGGCAAGCTCGTCTCGTTCTCGCAGGTGCAGGTGGGCGACCTCGTCTTCTGGGGTTCGCCGGGGAATTACTATCACGTGGCCATTTATGTCGGCGGCGGACAGATCCTCGAGGCGCCGGACGTGGGCAAGCCCGTTCGGGTGCACAGCATCTGGTCGCCAGGCCAGGTCGCGCCGTACGTCGGCCGACCGTCCTAAGCAACAGACCCCGGCACACAGCAGAAGCCGCCTCCCTGATGGGAGGCGGCTTCTGTCGGTTCAGCGCGTCGCTGTGGGTCAGTGACCTTCGTCGACGAGCTTCTTCAGGCCGTCGCGCACAATCTGGTCGGCCTCGGCGGCGTCGCCCCAGCCCTCGGTCTTGACCCACTTGTTCGGCTCAAGGTCCTTGTAGTGCTCGAAGAAGTGCTCGATTTCCTTGCGGGTGTACTCCGGGATGTCGGTGACGTCCTGGATGTAGTCCCAGCGCGGGTCGCCGGCCGGAACCGCGATGACCTTGGCGTCTGAGCCGCCGTCATCGGTCATGTTGAACACGCCGACGGGGCGTACGGACACGCCGACGCCGGGGAACAACGGGAAGTCGAGCAGCACCAGAACGTCGACGGGGTCGCCGTCCAGGCCCAGGGTGTTCTCGAAGAACCCGTAGTCGGTGGGGTACACGAAGCTCGTGTACAACACCCTGTCGAGGTAGACCCGACCGGTTTCGTGGTCCACCTCATACTTGTTGCGGCTACCGCGTGGGATTTCAATGACTGCGTCGTATTCGGCCATGGCCTGATATCTCCCTTATTCGAAGTCTGCGGATAACGTTACTGGATGGAGTCCACCCGCCGCCCGCGACTGTCGCCGGCCATCGCCGACCTGCGCCGTGCCGTGCGCGAGCTGCTGCCTGAGGCCGGTCTGGTCCTGGTGGGGCTGAGCGGGGGAGCGGATTCGCTGGCCCTGGCCGCCGCGACGGCGTTCGAGGCGCCCCGGGCCGGGCTCACCGCCGGCGCGGTGATCGTGGACCACGGCCTGCAGGCCGGCTCGGCCGACATCGCCGCCGTCGCGGCCGGACAGGCTCAGTCTCTCGGCCTGGATCCGGTGCTGATCGTGCCGGTGACGGTGACGCCAGACACCGGCGACGGCCCCGAAGCCGCCGCGCGGACCGCGCGGTACGCCGCGTTCGAGCAGGCACTGGCCTGCACGGGCGCGATCGCGGTGCTGCTCGGCCACACCCTCGACGACCAGGCCGAGACCGTGCTGCTAGGCCTGGCCCGCGGCTCGGGGGCGACGAGCCTGAAGGGTATGGCGTCGATCAGCGGGCCGTACCGGCGGCCGCTGCTGGGCATCCGCCGCGTCGTGACCCGGCAGGCCTGCCTGGATGCGGGCCTGCCGGCCTGGTCCGACCCGCAGAACGCCGACCCCCGCTACGCCAGGGTGCGGGTGCGCCAACGGGTGCTGCCGGTGCTCGAGGCGGAGCTCGGGCCGGGCATCGCCGAGGCGCTCGCCCGTACCGCCGAGACGCTGCGTGAGGATGCCGACGCCCTCGACGCCATGGTGCGGGACCTCGTCGAGGAGATCTGCGAACCGGCCGAAGCCGGCATCGGGGTGTCCGTCGCCGCGCTGGCCGTGCACCCGGCGGCCCTCCGCCAGCGGATGATCCGCCTCGTGGTGGCGCGGGAGTTCGGGGTTGCCTGGGAACGCAGCCACACCTTGGCCGTCGCCAGGCTCGTCACCGACTGGCACGGGCAGAATGCGCTCGACCTGCCAGGCGTTAGAGTGGAACGTCTGGGGGGAACGCTCGTGTTTTCTGCTCCTCGACCCACCTAAACAAAGGACTCTTCCACTCCCATGGAACCTCGTGACATTGACGGCGACCTCACCGAAATCCTGATCGAAGAGACCGAGATTCGCGCTCGCCTGGCCGAGATGTCGCGGCAGATCGAAGCGGACTACGCCGGCAAGGACCTGCTCCTGGTGGGCGTGCTCAAGGGCGCGGTTATGGTCATGGCCGACCTGGCCCGCGAACTCGTGCACCCCGTCACGATGGACTGGATGGCCGTCAGCTCCTACGGGTCAGGCACCCAGTCCAGCGGTGTGGTGCGGATCCTGAAGGACCTCGACACCGACCTGCACGGCCGCCACGTCCTCATTGTCGAGGACATCATCGACTCCGGCCTCACCCTGTCCTGGCTGATGGCGAACCTCAAGTCCCGCGGGCCGGCCTCGCTCGAGATCTGCGCCCTGCTCCGGAAGCCCGACGCGGCCCGCGTCGAGATCGACGTCAAGTACCTGGGCTTCGACATCCCCAACCAGTTCGTTGTCGGCTACGGTCTGGACTACGCCGAGAAGTACCGCAACCTGCGCAGCGTCGGGGTGCTGGCTCCACACGTGTATTCCACCGGCGAGTAGGCTCCGCTGCACCACGTCCTCCAGTTCACCTTTGGGCGAACACTCGGTGTTCCCCCAGTACGAGAGCGGTAGCCTGTGACCACCATGAACGTCAAGAAACTTCTGCGCGGGCCGCTCCTCTACATCATCCTGGCTGTCATCGCCGTCTGGGTGGGGTCGAGCCTCCTGACCATGTCTGGCTTCCGCGAGATTTCCACCCAGCAGGGCCTGGATTTCTTGAAGGACGGGAAGGTGTCTGAGGCGAAGATCGTCGACGGCGATCAGCGCGTCGACCTCACCCTCAGCAAGGCCGATTCGACCTACGGGGAGCAGGTGCAGTTCTACTACGTGGCCCCCCGCGGCGAAGAGGTCGTCGCCGCCGTCACCGACGCCGACCCGAAGGACGGCTTCACTGACGAGGTTCCCCAGGCCAGCTGGTTCCTGTCGCTGCTGGGCATCCTCCTGCCGGTGCTGCTGATCGGTGCGTTCTTCTGGCTGATGCTCTCCGGCATGCAGGGCGGCGGCAACAAGGTCATGCAGTTCGGCAAGTCGAAGGCCAAACTCGTCTCCAAGGAGACCCCGCAGGTCTTCTTCACCGACGTCGCCGGCGCGGACGAAGCCATCGAAGAGCTGCAAGAAATCAAGGACTTCCTCAAGGAACCGGCCAAGTTCCAGGCCGTCGGCGCCCGGATCCCGAAGGGCGTGCTGCTGTACGGTCCTCCCGGAACCGGAAAGACCCTTCTGGCCCGCGCCGTCGCCGGCGAGGCAGGCGTTCCGTTCTACTCGATCTCCGGTTCCGACTTCGTCGAGATGTTCGTCGGTGTCGGCGCCAGCCGGGTGCGCGACCTGTTCCAGCAGGCCAAGGAGAACTCCCCGGCGATCATCTTCGTCGACGAGATCGACGCCGTCGGGCGCCACCGCGGCGCCGGCATGGGCGGCGGCCACGACGAGCGCGAGCAGACCCTCAACCAGCTCCTGGTGGAGATGGACGGCTTCGACGTCAAGACCAACGTGATCCTCATTGCGGCCACCAACCGGCCCGACATCCTCGACCCGGCGCTCCTGCGTCCGGGACGTTTCGACCGTCAGATCGGCGTCGACGCCCCCGATATGCTCGGCCGCAAGCGCATCCTGGAGGTGCACTCCAAGGGCAAGCCGATGGCCGCCGGCGTCGACCTCGAGGTGCTCGCCCGCAAGACGCCGGGCTTCACCGGCGCCGACCTGGCGAACGTGCTCAACGAGGCCGCACTGCTGACCGCGCGTTCCAACGCCCAGCTGATCGACAACCGCGCCCTCGACGAAGCCGTCGACAGGGTCATGGCCGGTCCGCAGCGCCGCACCCGCGTGATGCGCGACCAGGAGAAGCTCATCACCGCGTACCACGAGGGCGGGCACGCTCTCGTTGCCACGGCCATGCGCAACACCGACCCCGTGACCAAGATCACCATCCTGCCCCGCGGCCGCGCCCTGGGGTACACCATGGTGATGCCGCTCGAGGACCGCTACTCGGTCTCTCGCAACGAGCTTCTCGACCAGCTCGCCTACGCCATGGGCGGCCGGGTCGCCGAGGAGATCATTTTCCACGACCCCACCACCGGCGCCTCGAACGACATCGAGAAGGCCACCGCCACGGCTCGCAAGATGGTCACCGAGTTCGGCATGAGTAGTGATGTCGGACCGCTCAAGCTCGGTTCGGCCTCCGGCGAAATGATGTTCGGCCGCGATATGGGCCACCAGCGCGACTACTCGGAGCGGCTTGCCGAGCGGGTGGACACCGAGGTGCGCCAGCTGCTCGAGAACGCGCACGACGAGGCCTACACGGTCATCAACGCCAACCGGGCGATCCTCGACGACCTGGCCGCGAAGCTGCTCGAACACGAGACTCTCGACCAGACAGCGCTGGTGGAGATCTTCACCGACGTGCAGAAGCTGCCGCCGCGCCCGCAGTGGCTCTCCAGCGACAAGCGCCCGGTTTCCGACCTGCCCCCCATCGCGATGCCGACGCCGAAAGCGCCCATCGACGGTGCGGCGGTCGACGGTGGCGTCACCAGCGGCGGCGCCGATGCGGACAAGCCCAAGCGCGCCCCCGCACTCAAACCGCGCCCCGCAACCGCGTAGACCGGCCCCCGTGGGAGTCGACCAGCCACGCATCGAAGCGGCCGTCGCCGAGATCCTCGCCGCCATCGGTGAGGATCCCGGCCGGGCCGGCCTGGCGTCGACCCCGGAGCGGGTGGCGTCGGCCTACGCCGAGTTCTTCGCCGGTCTCGGCCAGGACCCGCTCGACCACCTGAGAGACACCGTGCCGGTCGGAGACCGGACCGGTGAACTGGTGCTGCTGCGTGACATCGAGTTCCGTTCCGTCTGCGAACACCACCTGCTGCCGTTCCTCGGCACCGCCCACCTGGCCTACCTGCCCGGTGAGCGCATCGTGGGACTGGGCAAACTGGCCAGCGTCGTGACGACCCTTGCCGCCAGGCCCCAACTGCAGGAACGGCTCACCGAAGAGATCGCCGACACCCTAGAGACCGGGCTGGCGCCGCGCGGGATCCTGGTGGTCCTCGATGCCAGCCACGGTTGCGTGACCACCAGGGGCCCCCGCCAGACCCACAGCTCCACCGTGACCATGGCCAGCCGTGGGGACCTGGCCTTGCCCGTTGCTCGCTCGGAGATCATCGCCCTCATCGGCGGGACGCAGGTCGTGCGGTGACCCTGGTGATGGGTGTGCTCAACGTCACCCCCGACTCGTTCAGCGACGGCGGCCGGTGGGCGAGTACCGACGCTGCCGTGCGGCACGCCGTGGACCTGCACTCCTCGGGAGCCGACCTCATCGACGTCGGCGGGGAATCCACCCGGCCCGGCGCCGACCGGGTGTCGCCCCAGGTCGAGCAGGACCGGGTACTGCCCGTGATCACCGAGCTGCGCCGGCTGGGCATCATGACCAGTGTCGATACTCTCAACTCCCAGACCGCCGAACGGGCCGCCGACGCCGGGGTCGACATCATCAACGACGTGTCCGGCGGCCTGGCCGACCCCGGTATGGCGGCGGTGGTCGCCCGCACCGGCCTCACATACATCGCGATGCACTGGCGCGGCCACGCCCGCACCATGGACACCCTCGCGGAGTACGACGACGTGGTCGCCACCGTGGTCGCTGAATTGACCGAACGAGTCGCCGTGCTCGAGGCTGCCGGGGTGGCGCGCAGCCAGATCGTGCTGGACCCCGGACTCGGCTTCAGCAAGGACGCCGAGCAGAACTGGCGGGTGTTCGCCAGGCTCGACGCCTTCGCTCCGCTCGGCCTACCCGTCATGGTCGGTGCCTCCCGCAAACGATTCCTGGCCGGCGTGCTGCCGGAAGACGCCACCATCATCGACCGGGATCTGCCGACCGCCGTGCTCAGCGTGCTCGCCGCCCAGGCGGGCGCCTGGGCTGTTCGGGTGCACGACGTGGTGGGCACCCGGGCCGCCCTCAACGTGCTCGCCCGGGTTGATTCGGCCAGAATAGGGTCATGAGCACCGACTCGATCACCCTCACCGGGCTGCGGATCACCGCGCACCACGGTGTCTTCGACTTCGAACGCGAGAACGGCCAGGAGTTCGTCATCGACGTGACGGTCTGGCTGGACTTCCGTGCGGCGGCGTCCGGTGACGACCTGACCCGCACCATCCACTACGGCGAACTCGCCGAGGAGGTCGCCGACGCCGTTCGTGGTGACCCCGTCGATCTCATCGAGACCCTCGCCGAGCGCATCGCCGACGTGGTGCTCGCGCACGGCGCCGCCGAACGCGTGCAGGTGACAGTGCACAAGCCGCAGGCTCCCATCGAGATCCCCTTCGCGGATGTGTCGGTGCAGATCGAGCGCACGCGAATCGAACGCACGCAAACCGAAGGGAGCCGCGCATGACCGACGCCGCAGCCGCTCCGGCACGCACCGCCGTGCTCGCACTGGGCAGCAACCTCGGTGACCGCGAGGGTACCCTGGCCGCCGCCGTGCGCGCCGTCGCCGAACTGCCGGGCGCGCAACTCACCGCGATCTCCCCGGTGTACGCCTCCGACGCCGTGAAGCCCGACGGGGTGGACCGCACCGCACCCGGATACCTCAATCTTGTGGTGAGCGTGCTCTGGACGGGCGAACCGCACGCCCTGCTCGACGCCGTCAACGCCATCGAAAACGACCACGGCCGGGTCCGGGAGGAACGCTGGGGCGACCGTACCCTGGACATCGACCTGATCTGCCTGGGCGACCTCCGCATCGACGACGACAGGCTCACCCTCCCGCACCCGCGCGCGGGGGAACGCGACTTCGTGCTGGCTCCCTGGCTCGACATCGACCCCGACGCCGAGCTTCCCGGCCGGGGCCGGGTGCGCGAACTCCTGGCCGTCGCCGCACGCACCGCCAGGGCGCATCCGGTGACCGCGAGCACCGACCCCGCGCATACCGAGGTCGCCCACACCGAGACCCTGCACGAGACACCGGGCCGGCCACGACCGGGCACACCGGACGACCTCACCGACGATCTCCCCGAGAACGAGGACGATCGCCGATGAAGCGCACCCACCCCACACCGCTGATCGCGCTGGGCCTGGCCGGGCTCGTCGTCGGGTTCCTGGTCGAACTGGCGGCGACGGCTTGGAGCGCGCCGATCATAGTTCCGCCGTTCACCCTGCCCCTGGCCCTGATCCTGATCGCGGTGATCCTCGTCTGCCTGGCCTGGCCCATCCGCCAGGCCACCAGAGGTCGGGCGACAAAACGCGTCGACCCGTTCCTGGCAATGCGGATCGCCCTGCTCGCCAAGGCATCCAGCCTGTCCAGTGCGCTCCTGCTCGGCGTGGGCCTCGGCATCGTGGCTTTCATCCTCACCCGGTCGGTGGTACCGGCGGTAACATCGTTGTGGCTCGCAATCGGGATGGCGCTCGGCGCCGTGCTCCTCCTCGCGGGCGGTCTCGTAGCGGAGCATTTCTGCACACTGCCGCCGGACGACCACGATCACGACAATGGGGGACCGAACGATGGCGGAGCAGCCCGTGCCTGACTACCCCGGCAGCGATCCCATCGAGGCCGTGGCGCCCGTCGGTGCCCGCCTCGACCTGCCGGAGGCGGGCGAATGGAAGCGCGTGTCGCCGAAGTACGTCATGGTCGAAATCGTGGGGACCGTCATCTTCCTGCTCATAGTGTGCGCCGCCGCCGGGGCCCTCTGGCTGCTGCTTGACCAGGTCTGGGCCGCCTGGGTGGGCGGCTTGATCGCGCTGATCACCCTGGTCTCGCTGGCATTCGAGCCCCGCCGGGTGCGCTCGATCGGGTACCAGCTGCGCGCCGA
The DNA here is from genome assembly GCF_002909375.1 of Cryobacterium zongtaii. GTDB lineage: Bacteria > Actinomycetota > Actinomycetes > Actinomycetales > Microbacteriaceae > Cryobacterium > Cryobacterium zongtaii. The sequence continues at coordinate 56,113 of NZ_PPXD01000023.1, read as the reverse complement.
CGACCTGCTTTTTCGGCGCGGCATCATGTACCAGCGGTTCGTGTCGGTGCCTTACGGCCGCATGCAACTGGTCGACATCACCCGCGGTCCGGTCGCGCGCCTGCTCGGCCTCGCCGACCTCAAGTTCGTCACGGCTGCCGCGTCCTCCGGCGTCGCGATCCCCGGCCTCGCCGAGGCCGACGCGGATGCCCTCCGCGACCGCCTGGTGGAACTGGCCGAGAGCAGGCGGGCCGGGCTGTGACCTCCCTCGCCGACGGGGACTGGCACCGCCTGCATCCAGCGAGCCCGGTGCTGCGCGGCGGCATCTTCGTCTTCGCCCTGCTCGGCTTCGTCATCGCCAACCTGCGCGAGCGCTTCGTCGACGTGGTCTTCGGGATCCCACGGCAATCCGGCGACCCCCTCGATGAGATCTACGAGCGCGGCGCCGTGGGCTGGGCGCTGCTCATCGCCGCCGCGATCCTCATCGTCATCCTCATCGCCTTCACCCTGTCCTGGCGGATGCACACCTTCAGGGTCAGCGACGAATCCGTCGAGGTCCGCAGCGGCATCCTGTTCCGCAGCCACCGGCAGGCGCGCCTGGACCGCATCCAGGGCGTTAACATCGTGCGCCCCCTCATCCCGAGGCTGTTCGGTGCGGCCAAGCTCGAGGTGAGCGTGGCCGGTCAGGACGCAAACGTGCAGCTCGCCTATCTCGGCTCTGCGCTGGCCGACGGGCTGCGCCGCGACATCCTGCAGCTGGCCTCCGGTGCACGCCAGCCCCGGCCCGTCGCAGGCGAGAGCGTGCCAGAGGCGCCGCTGCCGGCCGGCGACCCCGCACAGATCCCCGCCGACACGGCGACCGCCGCGCACGCCGGCCGCCGCCAGGCCCTGAACGACTACGCCACCAGCCGGGTGGGCGAATTCCTCGCCCCCGAACTGGACCCTGACGCCGCCCCGCCGGAGTCGGTCGTCCGGATCCCGGTGCTGCGGCTGATCGGCTCGATAGTGTTCAGCGGCTTCACGGTCTTCGTCGCCGTGGCCATCGTCGCTCTCATCGTGAGCGTCATCGTCGGCGGCAGCGAGTGGTTGCTGATCGCGATCTTCCCCGGCCTCATCGCGAGCATCGGATACTACGTCTCCAGGTTCACCAAATCGCTGCGGTACAGCATTGCCGGTACCAGGGACGGCGTGCGGGTGGGCTTCGGGCTGCTCACCACGAGCAACGAGACCCTGCCGCCCGGACGCATCCACGCCATCGGCGTGACCCAGCCGCTGGCCTGGCGGCCCTTCGGGTGGTGGCAGATCAGCATCAACAAGGCCGGCCACTCCACCAACGACGGCGCAGCCGGACAGGCGGCGACCACGGTGCTGCCGGTCGGGTCGCTGACCGACGTGGCGAAGGTCCTCGAGCTGATCCTGCCCGGGTTCGCGCTCGACGAGCAGCGGGTCCTGATCCAGCACGGCCTCATCTCCCGCGGCGGCGACGACGGCTTCCGCAACGCGCCCCGCCGGGCGGCCTGGCTGCGACCGTTCTCCTGGCGCCGCACCGGCTACGCGGTATCCGCCGGCGCCGTCCTGCTCCGCCGCGGCGTGCTGTCCAGGGAACTCGTTCTGGTGCCCCTGGCCCGTCTGCAAAGCGTCGGCATCAACCAGGGACCCGTCCGACGCCGTCTTCGACTGGCCACCGCCAGGCTGCACACCGTGACCGGACCGGTGACCGCGACCCTCGGCGTGCTCGACGTGGGGGAGGCCGTGCGCCTGCTGGAGACCGTCACCGCCGGTGCCGTCGCGTCCGCGGAGTCAGACACCAGCCACCACTGGAGTCGCATCGACCAGGACCCAGCGCCGACCCCGCGACCCGCCAGCCCGGTCGGTCCCGCCGCCGCCGCGGAGGTGACCTCGTGACGGTGCGACCGGGCCGTCTGGGGATCGGCGTCATCGGCGCGGGCCATGTCGGACCCATCCTCGCCGCCGCTCTCGCCGGCGCCGGGCACGCCCTGATCGGGATCTCCGCGATCTCGCAGGCCAGCCGTGACCGCGCGGAAGCGATCCTGCCGGGCGTTCCCGTGCTCACGGTGCCCGAGGTGGTGGAGCGCAGCGAACTGGTGATCATCGCGGTGCCGGACGACCAGCTCGACAGCCTCGTGACCGGCCTCGCGGCCACGGGAACCTGGCAGCCCGGCCAGCTCGTTCTGCACACCTCCGCACGCTACGGCACCAACGTGCTGCTGCCCGCCCAGCGGGCCGGCGCGATCCCGCTGGCCATCCACCCGGCGATGGCGTTCACGGGCACCAGCCTGGACATCAGCCGCCTGGCCGACAGCTACTTTGCCGTGACCGCCCCAGCCCCCGTGCTGCCGATCGCGCAGGCCCTGGTAGTGGAGATGGGCGGCGAACCGGTGATCGTGGCCGAGGGCGACCGGGAGGTCTACTCCGAGGCCATCGAGACCGCCACGGCGTTCTCCAGCTCGATCGTCGACCAATCCACCCGGCTGCTCAGCGAGATCGGCATCGAGGCGCCGGGAGCCGTGATCGCGCCGCTGGTGCGCTCGGCCATCGAGAACGCCCTCACTCGCACCGGCGCCAGGCATCCGCTCGACGACCTCGCCGATCTGGGCGACACCACCCACCTGCTCGACCCGCCATACCCGCCCCACCCGTTTGACCCGGAGGACCAGTGACCGTGCTCACCAAGCCAGAAGTCATCGACACGATAGACGAGCTGCGTAATAGCCTCTGCCTCGCCAAACAGAACGCCGCGGCCAGGGGCGGCGATGCCCACGTCGTGCTCGTTCCCACCATGGGCGCCCTGCACGCCGGGCACCGGGAGCTCGTGCGGCGTGCAGTCGCCGTCGGCGACATCGTGGTCGTGTCGGTCTTCGTCAACCCGCTGCAGTTCGGGGTGAACGAAGACCTTGACACCTACCCGCGCACCCTCGACGCCGACGTGGCGGCGCTGGCGGAGGAGGGCGCCGCATTCGTCTTCGCCCCGCACGCCCAGGAGATGTACCCGGACGGCGCCTCGTCGACCCGACTGACCGCAGGCGCGGTCGGCGGTCTCTACGAGGGTGCCGCCCGGCCCGGCCACTTCGACGGCATGCTCACCGTCGTCGCGAAGCTGTTGAACATCGTCGAACCCGACATCGCCGTCTTCGGTCAGAAGGACGCCCAGCAGGTTTTCCTGGTAGAGAGGATGGTCGCCGACCTCAATCTGCGGGTGCGCATCGAGGTCGTGCCCACGGTGCGGGAAGACAACGGCCTGGCCCGCTCGAGCCGCAACCGCAACCTCGACGAGCCCGCCCGCACCGCGGCCAGGTCGCTGTTCGTGGGCCTGACCGCGGCCGCGGCCGCGGCCCACTCCGGGGTTCCCGCCGCGATCGTTGCCGCCCACGCGGTGATCGGGGCCGCGCCTCTGGTTAAACTGGACTATCTGGTTGTCGTGCACCCGCACACCTTCCTGCCGGTCGACGACGACTACCGCGGCCAGGCCAGGATGCTGGTCGCCGCGGTGGTCGGCAGCACCCGGTTGATCGACAACATTTCACTGGACATCCCCTAACCGCTTTCAACGGGGTGCCGGGCCTGGCCCGTGTACGCCCACCGACGGAGAACCGCATGAGCACCACCCCCGACGCCGTGCCCGGCGACACGCCCAGCAACGATGACGCACAGGCCGCGGCCGAACTGACCGAGCAGAAGGCCGTGCGCCTGGCCAAGCGTGACCGCCTGAACGCGGCCGCGACCAGCCCGGCCGGCGGCGCCTACCCGGTGTCGGTGCCCGTCACCCACACCATCCCCGCCGTGCGCGCCCGGTACGGCGAGCTCGAAGCGGACGCCGCCACCGGCGAGACCGTTGGCCTGGCCGGTCGGGTGGTGCATCTGCGCAACACCGGCAAGCTCTGTTTCGCGAGCCTGCAGGCCGGCGACGGCAGCCGCATCCAGGCCATGGTGTCGCTCGCCGCCGTCGGCGACGAATCGTTGGCCGCCTGGAAGGACCTCGTCGACCTCGGCGACCACGTCTTTGTCGCCGGTGAGGTCATCTCCTCCCGCCGCGGCGAACTGTCGGTCATGGTCACCGAGTGGCAGATCGCCGCCAAGGCGCTGCTGCCGCTGCCGAACCTGCACTCCGAACTCAGCGAAGAGACCCGGGTGCGCAGCCGCTACCTCGACCTCATCGCCCGTGAGCAGGCCCGCCGCACCGTTGTGCAGCGCTCCCAGGCCGTCGCGAGCCTGCGCGCCACCTTCACCGCGCGCGGCTTCCTCGAGATCGAAACGCCGATGCTGCAGACCCTGCACGGCGGCGCCTCTGCCCGGCCGTTCTCCACCCACAGCAACGCGTTCGACACCGAACTGTTCCTGCGCATCGCACCGGAGCTGTTCCTCAAGCGCGCCGTCGTCGGCGGCATCGACAGGGTCTACGAGATCAATCGCAACTTCCGCAACGAGGGCGCCGACTCCACCCACTCGCCCGAATTCGCGATGCTCGAGGCCTACGAGGCCTACGGCGACTACACCTCGATCGCCGAGCTCACCCAGACCCTGATCCAGGATGCTGCTGCGGCCATCACCGGCGGCTCGCACGTGGTGACCTGGGCCGACGGAACCGAGTACGACCTGGGCGGCCAGTGGGACCGCATCAGCATGTACGACAGCCTCTCCGCCGCCGTGGGACGCACCATCAGCCCGGCCACCCCGCTGGCCGAGCTGCAGGCCCTGGCCGCCGCCGAAGGCGTCGAGGTCGACCACCCCATCCACGGCAAGTACGTCGAAGAGCTGTGGGAGCACTTCGTCAAGGGCGACTTGGTCCGGCCCACCTTCGTGCTCGACTTCCCGGTGGACACCAGCCCGCTGGTGCGCGGCCACCGCTCGATCGACGGCGTCGTGGAGAAGTGGGACCTCTACATCCGTGGCTTCGAACTGGCCACCGGCTACTCCGAGCTCGTCGACCCCGTCGTGCAGCGCGAACGCTTCGTGGAGCAGGCCCGGCTCGCCGCCGGCGGCGACCCGGAGGCGATGCGTCTGGACGAAGAATTCCTTCGGGCCCTGGAGCACGGCATGCCGCCCACCGGTGGCATGGGAATGGGCATCGACAGGTTGCTGATGGCCCTGACCGGCCTCGGTATCCGGGAGACCATTCTGTTCCCGTTGGTAAAGTAACCCGCATGATGACTTTTCTGCCCAAGGACCAGCTGAAGCCGGATGACGACGGAAAGAAGAAGGGCCCGTCGACCAACCGGATCATGATCTGGATCGTGGTGGGTGGCGTCGGCCTGTACCTGCTCGGTTCCGGGATCTTCGGCATCCTCACCAAGTAGCCCGGCGGCGGGCGCGTCCAGATCGCGTAGGCTGAAGGGACTATGGATAGCTTCTGGGCCAACGCTTTGTACTCGCTCGCGCCCACGGTTTTGGTCGGGGTGCTCTTCTGGATCATCGTGCGCGCCATCATCCGTTCAGACCGCACCGAACGAAACGCCTACGCGCGGGTCGAAGCCGAGGAGCGGGCCAGACTCGGCCTTGACAAACCGGCCGCCTAACCGTGTTCGGTATTGACCTTTCCACCATCCTTCTCGTGGTGGCATTCCTTGTTGACTTCGCCATCCGGGTGATCGCGATCATCGTCGTACCCCGCAACCGCAGGCCCACCTCCGGCATGGCGTGGCTGCTGGCGATCTTCCTGATCCCCTACCTCGGTTTCCTGCTCTTCCTGCTGATCGGCTATCGCACCCTGCCCAAGCGTCGGGTGGAAATGCAGGCCGAGATCAACCAGTTCATCCTCGACAGCACCGCCGGCATGGAACGCGTGCAACGCGACCACCCGTGGCCGGGTTGGCTCGAATCCGTGGTCGCGCTCAACCGCAATCTCGGCGCAATGCCGCTCGTCGGCGACAACCGGGCGCGGCTGCACGGCAACTATGAGGAGACCTTCGCCGCGATGGTCGCCGACATCGACAAGGCCCGGAAGTACGTGCATGTCGAGTTTTACATCCTCTCCCTCGACCCCACCACCACGCCGTTCTTCGACGCTTTGGAGAACGCCGTCAAGCGCGGCGTGACGGTGCGGGTGCTGATGGACCACATCCAGTCGATGCGGAAGCCGGGCTTCAAACAGACCAAGAAACGGCTCACCGAATCCGGGGTGCAGTGGCAGCTGATGCTGCCGCTGCAGCCGTTCAAGGGCCAGTGGCAGCGGCCCGACCTGCGCAACCACCGCAAACTCGTCATCGTCGACGGCCGGGTCGGGTTCATGGGCTCGCAGAACGTGATCGACCGCACCTACAACATGAAGAGCAACATCCGCCGCGGCCTCAAATGGAAAGACCTGATGGTGCGGCTCGAAGGCCCCATCGTCTCGGGCCTGAACGCGATCTTCATCACCGACTGGTACAGCGAGACCAACGAGCTGCTCACCCGCGACATCGAGCCCGTGCACCCCGAGGACATCTCGGATGCCATCGACTGCCAGGTCGTGCCCAGCGGACCCGGCTTCGAGGGCGAGAACAACCTGCGCCTGTTCCTCGCGCTGCTGTACTACGCGCAGGAACGCATCGTGATCACCAGCCCGTATTTCGTGCCGGACGAGTCGATCATGTACGCGATCACGACAGCCGTGCAGCGCGGCCTGCACGTGGAACTTTTCGTCTCCGAGATCGGCGACCAGGCTCTCGTTTACCACGCACAACGTTCCTACTACGAGGAACTACTGCAGGCGGGCGTGAAGATCTACATGTACAAGGCGCCGTACGTTCTGCACGCCAAGCACTTCACCATCGACGACGACGTCGCCGTGATCGGCTCGAGCAACATGGACATGCGTTCGTTCAGCCTCAACTTCGAGGTGTCCCTGATGGTGCGTGGGGCGTCGTTCGTGCAGGCGCTGCGGGCGGTGGAGGACGGCTACCGGGCAGACAGTCGGGAGCTCACCCTCGACGAGTGGATGAAGCAGCCGTTGCGCTCGACGATCCTCGACAACCTGGCCAGGCTGACCTCCGCCGTGCAGTAGCCGCGGCCGGCGAACCGCGGTTCAGCGGCGGGGTTTGAGCCGCACGGTGGGCAGCATCGGCGCAGGCAGCGGAGCACCATGGTACGCGACGTGGCCGAACCGGCCGGCGGCATCCGAGCCGTCGATCACCTCCGCCTGCCACTGGTCCCGCCAGGCGGAGATCTCCTCGTGGCTGCGGCCGATGAAATTCCACCACATCACGATCTGCTCGCCGAGCGGCTCACCGCCCAGCAGCAGCACCCGGGCCGGGCTGTCGCCGGTGTTCTCCAGGCGGATGACCGGACGTCCGCTGTCGATGAAGCCCAGTTCGTTCCGGTGCACTGGTGCGCCGCCGACACTGACGGTGCCGACGTCGACGAGCACCCCGTGTTCGAAAGACCGGTCGACGTCGAGGTCGATCGACGACCCGGCCGGCAGGTCGATCTGAGCGCCGACCAGCGGGGTGTCCCCGGTGGCGGCGGCGGTCTGTCCGGCCAGGGTACCCAGGAACACGTGCAGGGTGACCGCGCCGCGCGTCACCGGTGTGATGACGTGGTTCTCGAAGTGCGGCGCCTGGTGTCGGGTGAGCTCGGGCAGGGCGATCCACAGCTGCACCCCGTGCAGCGCCGTGGTGTCTGGTGTGGACACCTCGGAGTGGCTGATACCGGAACCCGCGGTCATCAGGTTCAGCTCGCCCGGCCGGACCAGGGCGAGGCTGCCGACGCTGTCACGGTGCTCGACCTCGCCGGCGAACAGCCAGCTCGCCGTCTGCAACCCGGTGTGCGGATGAGGGGGCACCACCATCCCGCCGGTGACCGACACGTCGTCCGGGCCGTAGTGATCGACGAAGCACCAGGCGCCGATCAGGCTTCTCGCGCGCTGGGGGAGAGTGCGACGCACGCCCATCGCCCGCAGACCGCCCAGGGGAACATCCCGGGGCTGCAGGATGACAATACCCACCTCGGTGGTCGTGCTGGGGTCACAGACGAGTTCGACCGGTTCGGTTTCGAGGTTGCTCACACTGTGAGCTTATTCCGGGCGTGCCGGGGTGCGTAGCGGTTCGAGCGGCTCGGTCGGGCCGGTCTGCCCGCGCAGATCGTCGGGGTCTGCCGGCGGCAACGGGAGGGTGGGGTTGACCGGTTCGGTGCCGGCCTCGGCCGTCGGTTCCTGCGGCCCCGGGGGCGTGCCCGGCCTCGTCCCGGGGACCGGCGGAATCCCGGGCGCGACCGGCGGCCGCTGCAGCAACTCGACGAGCAGAACGGCAATCAGCGCCAGGACCGCCGTCCAAATGATCACCGGTACAGCAAGCGGGCGCCAGAAGATAGCGACCGCGGCTGCAGCAAGCCCGATCAGCACGTGGGCCAGGCGCCGGTAGTGATAGAGGAAGTCCCCGAAGCTGCCCGTCGTGACCCCGGCGTTCGCCGCCGCCGCCCGGAGCCGGGCGCTGGTGCCGATGGTGGCCCGCCGCACGATCGTCGACCCACGGAAAGGCCCGGCCAGGTACGCCACCACGGCCACGGTGAAGCCGACGAGCCCCACCGACAGGGCCGTGGTGTTGATGAACGGCACCACGGCGTCATACAGCGCCTGTGCCACGTTGTTGGGGAGGTACGTGGGCGACAGCGCGCTGATGAAGAGGATCCGCCCCACCGCGATCCCGGCGGCGAGCACGGCCATGGCCAGGGCCAGGGTGAGTCCGGCCCAGATCATGGTGCGGGAGCGTCGTTTGGCCACCAGCACGCCGAGGACGATCAGGCCTAGGCTCACCAGCGGCAGGACGAAACCGAGCACGTTCAGCAGCTGATACCCGGTGCGCGCCTGCACCAACGAGTCGGACTGGGCCACCACGATGGTGCGATCGACCTCGGGGATGTTCGTCGCCAACGAGAAGCCCCGGTCGACCAGTTCCTTCTTCACTTCTGCGATGATCGGCCCGAGCTGGATGCCGAGTTCGCCGGTGTCGCTGATCACCAGCGCCGTGGAGGTGTCACCCTCCAGCGCCGCGATGACCTGGGTCTGGCTGGTGCGCAGCGCCTGTTCCCACAGCTCGGCGAAGGCATCCGAGGCGACGATATTGGTGGCTGCGGACTCGATCAGCTGCTGGACCCCCTGCGCGGCGGGTGTCTCGAGCAGCGCCAGGGCGTCTTTGGCGGCCTGCGGCAGGTCGAGGCTCTCCAGCCCGGTGAAGAGATCGCTGGTGATGGTGTTGATGTCGACGTTCTCGTTGACCACCGCGACGATCTCGTCAACCAGGTACGCCTGCACCGCGGGGTCGTCCGCGAGCGGGGCGAGCGAGGCGACGAACCTGTCGGTGTCATTGATGTAGCCCTTGGTCCAGTAGGCCACCACGCTCACCGGGGCCAGGAGCACCCCGATCGTGATCAGCAGCGCCGCAAAAAACGCCCGCCACCTGGCGGACGCTCGGTGTTCAGCGGCCGGGCCGAGCTGTCCGCGCAGCCGAGCGTTCTCGGCGGAGAGCCGGGCGATCTCGGCGGCGGGGTCGGCGCGGCCGTTCGTGCGAGCCGGTTTGGCGAGGTTCGAGGAGCCGTCCATGTGCCGCCGCCTTTCGCCTGCGGGTGCAGGTCGCAAAATCGTGGAGCCTGAGTGCTCACAGTATTTGCGCAGTCCGGTGCCCTCGCAAGGGCATCACGCTGCTGGCCTGGCTCAGTCGGCGCGCACGAGCAGGTCGCCGACCTCGCAGTCCAGGGCGGCGCAGACCGCGGCCAGGGTCGAATACCGGATGGCCCTGGCCCGGTCGTTCTTGAGGACCGACAGGTTGACCACGCTGACTCCGACAAGCTCGCTGAGCCTGGTGAGTGTCATCCCGCGCTCGATGAGCAGCGCGTCGAGCCGGCAGTGGATGCCCGTGGCCTCGTCGTCGGCGGCGGGCGCCACTAGACGAGTCCGTCGGTCTCGCGTTGCAGACGCTGGCCGAGGGAAATGGCGGCGGCGGCGACGAGGAGCACGAGTCCGGTGCCGGCGGGTGCGAGGTCGACGAGGGTGGCCAGTGGCCAGAAGCCGTCAGGGGCGTCGCCGTTCAGCTCGCCCGCGGCGATCATGCGGCCCAGCCCGCCCAAGCCCTGCCCCAGCACGGTGCCCAGCAGCAATGCGTAGCCGACCAGGGCGACCAGCCAGAAGACCGGACGGTTGAACGGGCGGCGGCGCAGTACGCTCCAGCAGAAATAGAAAACCGTCGCCGAGACCAGCAGCGCCGTGGCCAACGCGGTGGAGCCCTCCAGGGTGAGCAGAAACCTGGGCAGTGCGCTGAGCCCGGTGACGGTGACCTCGGCCGTGTCGAAATTGCCGCCGTGGATCTGCGCGGTGCCGGTTGACGCTGCCGACGGCAGGGGAGCATCCGCGAAGAGTGTGACGACGAACCTGTCGGTGAGGAGCTGCCCGACCAGGGTGACGGCGCCGATGCCGGTCGCCAGAAGCCCCGAGAGCACGGCCCCGATCAGTACCAGCCAGGTGAGAACCCTGCCGAGCCGGTGTTCCAGCCGGGACGTGCGTTGCGCCCTCTCAGCCTGGGCTGTTTTCATCACGAGATGCTCCTAACGATTATCGATATGAATACCGATCACGACCATATCGTTTGTCGTTGTGCTGAGCAAGGGCCTCAGTCGAGCTGCCCCGCTGCGGTCCACCTGCTCCGTTGCGCCGGCGCAACTCGTCCGAACGGGGGCAGGTCGGGGAAAATGCCGCGGAACCGCCGGCGCTGCAGGAGACGGAGGCGAGCGCGGGAGTCACATGTGTCACGCCCATGGCGAACAGAGGCACGCATCCGGGCATCCGCTGGTTACTCTCTTTGTATCGGTGCCATAACCGCCCTGGCGCCAAGGGAGTGTTCATATGTTTGAGAGATTTACCGACCGAGCTCGTCGTGTCGTCGTCCTGGCCCAGGAAGAGGCCAAGATGCTCAACCACAACTACATCGGAACCGAGCACATTCTGCTCGGGCTCATCCACGAGGGTGAAGGCGTGGCCGCCAAGGCCCTGGAGAGCCTCGGCATCTCGCTGGATGCCGTGCGCGAACAGGTGCAGGACATCATCGGCCAGGGTCAGCAGCAGCCGACCGGGCACATTCCGTTCACGCCGCGCGCCAAGAAGGTCCTCGAGCTGAGCCTGCGCGAAGCGTTGCAGCTCGGCCATAACTACATCGGAACCGAGCACATCCTGCTCGGGCTCATCCGCGAGGGCGAGGGCGTGGCCGCCCAGGTGCTGGTCAAGCTCGGCGCCGACCTCAACCGGGTGCGCCAGCAGGTCATCCAGCTCCTTTCCGGCTACCAGGGGAAGGAGCAGGTGCAGGTGGGTGCGAACGAGACCGCGGCCAACCCCGCGGGCAGCCAGATTCTCGACCAGTTCGGGCGCAACCTCACCCAGGCGGCGCGCGACAACAAACTCGACCCCGTCATCGGGCGCGAGAAGGAGATCGAGCGGGTCATGCAGATCCTCTCCCGCCGCTCCAAGAACAACCCCGTGCTCATCGGTGAACCCGGCGTCGGCAAGACCGCCGTCGTCGAGGGCCTCGCCCAGGCGATCGTCAAGGGCGATGTGCCCGAGACGCTGAAGGACAAGCAGCTCTACTCGCTCGACCTCGGCTCGCTCATCGCCGGCAGCCGCTACCGCGGTGACTTCGAGGAACGCCTGAAGAAGGTCACCAAGGAGATCCGCACCCGCGGCGACATCATCGTGTTCATCGACGAGATCCACACCCTCGTCGGAGCCGGTGCCGCCGAGGGTGCCATCGACGCGGCGTCGATCCTCAAGCCCCTGCTCGCCCGCGGTGAACTGCAGACCATCGGCGCCACCACGCTGGACGAGTACCGCAAGCACTTCGAGAAGGATGCCGCGCTCGAGCGCCGCTTCCAGCCCATCCAGGTGAACGAGCCGTCGCTGCCGCACACCATCAACATCCTCAAGGGGCTGCGCGACCGGTATGAGGCGCACCACAAGGTGTCCATCACCGACGGCGCCCTCGTGGCCGCGGCCAACCTCGCCGACCGGTACGTCTCCGACCGCTTCCTGCCGGACAAGGCCATTGACCTGATCGACGAGGCCGGCGCACGCCTGCGCCTGTCGATCCTGTCCAGCCCGCCGGAGCTGCGCGAATTCGACGAGAAGATCGCCGTGGTGCGTGCCGCCAAGGAAACCGCGATCGAGGACCAGGACTTCGAGAAGGCCGCGGGCCTGCGCGACGAGGAGAAGAACCTCCTCGGCGAGCGTCTGCGTCTGGAGAAGAAGTGGAAATCCGGCGACGTCAAGACCACCGCGGTCGTCGACGAGGGCCTGATCGCCGAGGTCCTGGCCCAGGCCACCGGCATCCCCGTCTTCAAGCTCACTGAAGAAGAGTCCTCGCGGCTGGTCTTCATGGAGAAGGCACTGCACCAGCGAGTCATCGGTCAGGAAGAGGCCATCTCGGCACTCGCCAAGACCATCCGTCGCACCCGTGCGGGACTCAAGGACCCGAAGCGTCCGAGCGGTTCGTTCATCTTCGCCGGCCCCACCGGTGTCGGCAAGACCGAGCTGGCCAAGGCGCTCGCGGAGTTCCTCTTCGACGACGAGGCCGCCATGATCTCGCTCGACATGAGCGAGTACGGCGAGAAGCACACGGTCTCGCGCCTGTTCGGTGCTCCTCCCGGGTTCGTCGGCTTCGAAGAGGGTGGCCAGCTCACCGAGAAGGTGCGCCGCAAGCCGTTCTCCGTTGTGCTGTTCGACGAGATCGAGAAGGCTCACCCCGACATCTTCAACTCGCTCCTCCAGATTCTGGAAGAGGGCCGGTTGACGGATGGCCAGGGTCGCGTGATCGACTTCAAGAACACCGTCATCATCATGACCACCAACCTCGGCACCAGGGACATCAGCGGCTCGCCCGTCGGTTTCCAGCTCGAGGGCGACACGGCCACCAGCTACGACCGGATGCGCGGAAAGGTGAACGAGGAACTGAAGAAGCACTTCAAGCCCGAGTTCCTCAACCGCGTCGACGAGATCATCGTCTTCCCGCAGCTGTCCAAGCCCGAACTGCTGCAGATCGTGGACCTGTTCATCAAGCGCCTGGGCGACCGGCTGCTCGACCGCGACATGACCATCGACCTCACCCTCGCGGTGAAGGAGCACCTCATCGAGGTCGGCTTCGACCCCGCGCTGGGCGCCCGGCCGCTGCGTCGCGCGATCCAGCGTGAGGTGGAGGACCGCCTGAGCGAGAAGATCCTGCACGGCGAACTGAACGCCGGCGACCACGTGCACGTGGACTTCGTCGATGGGGAGTACGTGTTAACCACGACGAACCGCAACGAGGCCGTCTCGGTGGGCATCAATACCGCCGCGGCTGTCGGAACCGGACCGGGCACGCCCGATCTGGCCATCACCAGCGAATAGGCACAACAGCTCCACACGAACGGCCCGGCGGACATCCGCCGGGCCGTTTGTCGTCCGCCCCTAGACTTGACCTTCCGGCACAACAGAATCGGTCGCGGCTGGCGGCCAGGGGAGCGGGCGGACGTGACACACCAGGAGTTCATCGTGCGCCGGGCGCAGACCCGCGACGTGCCGCGCATCCAGGCACTCGTCGAACCTCTCGTGCAGCAACGCATCCTGCTCGGCAAGGACCGCGTCGTCTTCTATGAGGCCGTGCAGGAGTTCCGGGTGGTCGAGGACCTCGAGGGAAACCTCGTCGGCTGCGGCGCCCTGCACGTGATGTGGGAGGACCTCGGCGAGGTGCGCACTCTCGCCGTGTCGGAGGACTGGCTCGGGCGCGGTATCGGGCACGCGCTCATCGGCCGACTGGAGGCGGACGCCCGGGAACTGGGCCTGACGCGCCTGTTCTGCCTCACGTTCGAGGTGGACTTCTTCACCCGGCACGGGTTCGTCGACATGGGCACCGAAACCGTGGACCCCGCCATCTATGCCGAGCTGGTGCGCTCCCCGGACGAGGGCGTCGCGGAGTTCCTCGACCTCGCCCGCGTCAAGCCGAACACCCTCGGCAACACCCGAATGCTCAAGCGCCTGGCCTGAGTCGCCCCGGCCCGCTCAGATGTGGGCGCCGTCGGCATTTCTCTGCTCATCTGAGCATGTTGTCTGCGCCGTAACCAACCGGACATAGTCGGTCGTTAGGCTGCCCCCCGAAGCACTCCGGCCGACCCGCACGGTTTGTGCGCCGCCCGCCCTGCGGGGTTCGTAGCGCGCCCACCGGCTCGTTCGGCGTGCCAGAAACCCGAGCTCCACCGCGCCTTGCCCTGCGCCCTGCCCTGCCCTGCTCTCTGTTCCGCCAGACCGTTCATCGCACCCACCCAGGAGACTCCATGTCGCTCGCCCCGCCCCGCCCGCTTCGGCTGGCCCTCGCTTCGCTGATCGGAGCGTGCCTCGCCGTCGCCCCGGTCGTAGCGTTCCCCGCCCAGGCCAACACCGCCGGCACCGGCGTCGTCATCAACGAGGCCTACCTCAGCGGCGGCAGCGCCGGCGCGGCGTTCTCGGCCAAGTTCGTCGAGCTGTACAACCCCACCAACACCGCCATCGACCTCTCCGCCTGGTCGCTGCAGTACCGCAAGGCCACCGGCGTCGTCACCGACAGCCCGGCGGCCGTCGCTCTGACCGGAACGATCCCGGCCAAGGGGTACTATCTCGTCTCCGGCGGGTCGAATGCGAACGGCGCGAACGGTGCGGCCCTACCCACCCCCGACCAGGTCTCCACCCTCAACCCCAGCGGCACCACCGGCACCCTGATCCTCGCCAACTCCACCACGCCGCTCAGCCTCGAGTCCGGCAACGCCGCCGGTAACCCGAACGTGATCGACCTGGTCGGCTACGGCGCCTCCCTCACCTTCGAAGGCGCCGTCGCGCCGGCGCCGAGCTCCAACACCGACGTCAAGTCGCTCAACCGCAGCGCCGCCGCCGACACCGACAACAACGCCGCAGACATCACCCTGTCGGCCACGATCACCCCCACCAATTCGGCCGGCCCGACCGGCGGAACACCCACACCGGCCCCGACCGACCCGCCCGTCGTCACGCCCACCCCGACCCCGACGACGGCCCCGCCCACCGACACCACCGCGATCAGCGCCATCCAGGGCACCGCGGATGCCAGCCCGCTGGCCGGCAGCACCGTGAAGACCGTCGGCGTCGTCACCGCCGCCTACCCCACCGGCGGCTTCGCCGGCTTCTACCTGCAGACCCCCGGCACCGATGGTGCCAACAATCCCGCCTCGCACGGCATCTTCGTCTACACCAAGACCCTCGGCGTCGACGTTGTTGTCGGCGACTACGTGAGCGTCACGGGCGCCGTCAGCGAGTACTACGGACTCACCCAGCTGACCATCAACGCTCTCGGCGACATCACCCGGCTCGACGGCGCCGGCATCACCGCCCCGGTCGCTGCCGAACTCCGGCTCCCGGCCGCTGACGCAGACCGCGAACGCCTGGAGGGCATGCTCGTCGCCCCCGCCGGTGCGTTCACGGTGACGAACAACTACACCACTAACCAGTACGCCGAAATCGGCCTCGCCGCCGGCACGACGCCCCTGGTCAACCCCACCGTCACCGACCGCCCCGGCAGTGCCGGTTACACGGCCGCCATCGCTGCCAACGCGGCGCGGGCAGTCACCCTCGACGACGGCGCGAGCACCAACTACCTCAGCTCGTCCAACAAGGGCCTGCCGGTTCCGTACCTCTCCACAACCGCCCCGGTACGCATCGGCGCCGCGGTCACCTTCACCAAGCCGACGATCCTGGACTATCGCAACAGCGCCTGGAAGCTGCAGCCGACAACAGCCTTGGTGCCCGCCAACGCCGCCATCGTGCAGCCGGCCACCTTCGAGAACACCCGCAGCTCGGCGCCGGAGAAGGTGGGCGGCGACATCCGCCTGGGCACCTTCAACGTGCTGAACTACTTCTCCACCACCGGGGACACCCTCACCGGGTGCCAGTACTACACCGACCGTGCCGGCGCCAAGATCACCGTCAGCGGCGGATGCGACGCCCGCGGCGCGGCGGACCAGGCGAACTTCCTGCGCCAGCAGGCCAAGATTGTCGCGGCCATCAACGCCCTCGACGCGCAGGTCATCTCACTCGAGGAAATCGAGAACTCGGCTGTCTTCGGCGCCAACCGGGACACCGCCCTGGCCACCCTGGTCGCCGCGTTGAACGCCGACCTCGGCCAGGATGCCTGGGCGTTCGTGCCGTCCCCGGCCGCGCTGCCGGCCAACGAAGACGTCATCCGCACCGCCTTCATCTACCAGAAGGCAGTTGTTGAAACCGTGGGCGGATCCACGATCCTCACCGGATCCGCAGCGTTCAGCAACGCCCGCCAGCCGCTCGCCCAGGCCTTCCAGCTGGTCGGCGATACCGACAGCCGCTTCCTCACGATCGTCAACCACTTCAAGTCCAAGGGGTCGGGCACCGGCGTGGACGCCGACATGGGCGACGGTCAGGGCGCCTCGAACGCCTCCCGCGTCAACCAGGCGACCGCGCTTGTCGCGTTCGCCGACACGATGTCGGCTCAGTCCGGCATCGACAGGGTGTTCCTCACCGGTGACTTCAACGCCTACGACCAGGAAGACCCGATCAAGGTGATCACCGACGCCGGTTACCTGAACCAGGAAGCCAAGAGCGGCGAGTACACCTACGCGTTCGGTGGGTCGGTCGGTTCGCTCGACCACGTCTTCGCTTCCCCCGAAGCGGATGCCGTCGTGACCGACGTGGACGTCTGGAACATCAACTCGGTCGAATCCGTGGCGCTGGAGTACAGCCGGTACAACAACAACGTGACCGACTTCTATGTCGCAGACGCCTTCAGGTCCTCGGACCACGACCCGGCGATCCTGGGCCTGAACCTGGCCAGCCCGACGGAGCCCACCCCGGTCCCGACGACCGAGCCCACCCCGGTTCCCACGACCGAGCCCACCCCGGTTCCCACGACCGAGCCCACCCCGGTTCCCACGACGGCGCCGACCCCTGTCCCGACGACCGAACCCACGTCGACGCCCACGGTCCCAGCAGCCACCGCACCGACGCTTGCCCCGACCGCGGCGCCGGAGAGTGCCCTCACCGCCGCCCTGCGCGACAAGATCAGCACCAACGCGTCGCGCTACTCGGCCGGCTCGGCGATCACCATCACGGCCGGTGCCGCGTATACCGGTGACTTCGTGTCGGCCTGGGTGCGCTCCACCCCGGTCAACCTGGGTGGATGGCTGCAGGTCAGCGCTGCGGGCACCGTGACCACGGCGCTGCCGACGGACCTGGCCGCTGGCACGCACCGCATCGTCCTGCAGGATGCAGCGGGCGCGGTCATCGGCTGGACCGAGATCACGATCGTCGCCCCCGGTTCTGGGGCGGCCGGCACCCTCGCCAGCACGGGTGTGGAGAGCGCCCCACTGCTGGCCGGGGCCCTGCTCCTGCTGCTGCTCGGCGCGCTGCTCGCCCGTCGTCGCCGCTCCACCCTGCCGAGCGCCTAACCGGCCGGCGCAAGCGGGCGTCCCCCAGCCGGGGGACGCCCGCTCCCCACCGCTCAGAAGTTGGCCTCGTCTGCCCTCCTGTGCTCATCTGAGCAAGTTGCCTCGCCGTAACCCGCCGGACATCCGGCGTCGTTAGGCTGCCCCCACAGTCAGTCCGTCCGCTGTTGTCGCCGATTTTCACGCGCGCCACACCGGCCCTTCATCTGCATCCCCGTCACCCCACGGCACCACTTTCGAGGAGAACAATGTCGCTCAACCCGTCCCGCCCGCTCCGGCTGGCCTTCGCTGCAGTGATCGGAGCGTGCCTGGTGGGCGCGCCCGTCGTTGCCGTCCCGGCCGTCGCGGCCCCGCTCCCGGTGCAGCTGAACCTGCTGAACATCAACGACTTCCACGGGCGAATCGACGCCAACACCGTGAAATTTGCCGGGACCGTGGAGACCCTGCGCGCCCAGCACCCCGAGAGCACCCTGTTCCTCTCCGACGGAGACAACATCGGCGCCTCGCCCTACGAGTCGGCGTCGCAGCAGGACACCCCGACCCTGGACGTACTGAACGCCCTCGAGCTGTCAGCCTCCGCGGTCGGCAACCACGAATTCGACCAGGGCATGGACGACCTCACCGGTCGGGTCTCGGAGAAAGCCAACTTCGACTACCTCGGTGCCAACGTCTACAAGGTGGGCACCCAGACGCCCGCTCTCCAGGAGTACGCGCTCCGCGAGGTGCAGGGCGTCACTGTTGCCGTGATCGGTACCGTGACCGAGGAAACCCCCACCCTGGTCTCGCCCAACGGCATCGCATCCGTCAGCTTCGGTGACCCTGTCGACGCGGTCAACCGGGTCGCCGGCCAGCTCACCGACGGCGACGACGCCAACGGCGAGGCCGACGTCATCATCGCCGAGTACCACGAGGGCGCCGGTGCCGGCACCGTGGAGAACGCCACCCTCGAGCAGGAGCTGGCCCTCACCGGCAGCGCCTTCGCCAAGATCGTCACGAAGACCTCAGCGGCGGTGGACGCCATCTTCACCGGCCACACCCACAAGCTGTACGCCTGGAACGCCCAGGTCCCCGGTGCCGCGACGGGCGTGACCCGCCCGGTGCTGCAGACCGGTAACTATGGTGAGAACATCGGCCAAGTTGTGCTCAGCTACGACACCGTCACTGGGGCCACCACCACGGTCACTAACCAGAACGTCAAGCGCAGCACGGCCGCCGACGCCGCTCTGGTCAGCGCATTTCCCAGGGTCGCCACCGTCAAGAACATCACCGACGCGGCCATCGCCAAGGCGGCCGTCACAGGCAGCGTGAGTGTCGGCACCATCTCTGCGCCGATCACCCGCGCCTCCATCGGCGGAGCGACCCCCGTTGTCGAGGACCGGGCCGCCCCGTCGACCATGGGCACCTTGGTGGCCAACGCACTGCTCGCGACTTTGTCCGACGAGAAGAAGGGCGGCGCTGATATCGGTGTCGTCAACCCCGGTGGACTGCGCAAGGACCTCCTGACCACACCGGACACCGACGTGAGCGTCTCGGAAGCAAACGCCGTTCTGCCGTTCGCGAACAACCTGTGGACCACCACCCTCACCGGAGCTCAGTTCAAGATCGCCCTGGAACAGCAGTGGCAGCGCGACAGCAAGGGCGCCGTGCCCAGCCGTCCCTACCTGCAGCTGGGTCTCTCCGACAACGTGAACTACACGTTCGACGCGACCCGTCCAGAGAGCGACCGGATCACCGGCATCTGGATCGACGGGAAGCCCATCGACCCGGCCGCCGGCTACACCATCGGCTCGTTCAACTTCCTGCTCACCGGTGGAGACAACTTCCGCGTCTTCACCGAGGGCACCGGCACCACCGACTCCGCCCTCGTCGACCGCGACGCCTGGATGTCCTACATCACGGCCAACAGCCCGCTGTCGCCGTCGTTCGCCGCCAACCAGGCTTCCGTGACCGGGGTGCCGAGCACGGCGGTCAAGCCCGGTGACACCGTGAGCTTCACCGTGTCGCAGCTCAACCTGACCTCCACAGGCGCCCCGAAGAACACCGAACTCGCCGTCACCTGGGCTGGCAGCAAGACGGTCTTCGCTCCGGCATCCGTCGACGCCACCGGCGCCGCAACGGTCACCGTCACAGTGCCCACCGACGCCGCGGCCGCCAGTGAGATCACCCTCACGGCCAAGGAATCCGGCACCACGGTGCGGGTGCCCCTGGCCGTCACCGTTCCGGTGACGGAGCCGACCCCGGTTCCGACGCCCGAGCCGACCCCGGTTCCGACGACGGCTCCGACCCCCGCCCCCACCGAGCTTCCCCAGACCGGATCGTCCGCTCCCACGAGCGCACCGACGGCCGCGGCGGAGTCCGCTCTGACCAAGGCCCTGCAGAACAAGATCACGGTCAATGACTCCACGGTGGCCGCCGGTGACAAGCTCACCATCGGCGTCGGAACCGCGTTCGCCGGTCAGTACGTCTCCGTCTGGGTTCGCTCCACGCCGATCAACCTGGGCGGCTGGCAGCAGGTCAGCGCCGCGGGCACCGTCGCCGCGGTGGTGCCGGCCGGTCTCGCCGCTGGGACGCACAGCATCATCGTGCAGGATGCCGCGGGCGCCGTGATCGGCTGGACCGAGATCACCGTCGCCGGCGTCACCCCGGCCGCGACACTCGCCCAGACCGGACTGGACGCGAGCCCGTGGCTGGCCGGCGGCGCGCTGATGCTGCTGCTCGGTGCTGTTCTGGTCAGTCGTCGCCGGGTTTCGATGGATTCGTAACCGACACGCAGAGCATTACCGGCGGCGCCGGTAGACCTCGCTAGCCTTGGACCATGTCGACGATCAAGCATCCCGTCGGCCCCCAGGCCAGCACCGTCTACCGGCGCCGTCGTTTGGTGGTCGGCCTCGGTGTGCTCGCCGTGATCCTGATCGTCATCCTGATCGTCGTGCGCCCCGGCGGCGGCAGTGACCCGGCGTCGACGGCGGCGCCGACGCCGACCGGAAACGCGGCCGATCCGGCAATTGCCGCCGACCCGGCCGCCCCCGGCGCCGCCGGCGCGGCGTGCGACCCGGCGGCCGTGCAGGTCGAGGCGATCACCGACCAGGACGCCTACGACGCGGGCGACGAACCTGAGCTCTCCCTGAGCGTGACCAACACCGGCAGCACACCCTGCACCCTGAACGCCGGCACCGCCACGCAGGTGTTCACGATCACCAGCGGCGCCGACGTGTACTGGTCCTCCACCGACTGCCAGTCCGACCCGGCAGACGCCGAGGTCACCCTGCAGCCAGGCGTCGCGGTGAGCACCAAGACGCCGCTCACCTGGGACCGTACCCGCTCCAGCCCGGAGACCTGCGAGATCATCGACCGGGAGCCCGTGCCCGGCGAGGGCGCGTCGTACTACCTCTCTGTGAGCGTGGGCGGCGTCGAATCGGCCGGCCCCACCCAGTTCCTGCTCAACTGACCGCCGGCCCGCGGTGTTCGCTCCGGGCTGAGGCCTCGAGTGGCCCCGCTCCGGCCGTGAATGATTGAATGGAGCACGTGACAGACGCGACTTCAGATACCCGATCGGATGCCCTGGCCAGCGCCCTGGCCAAGCAGGATGTCGCGGCGGTGGCGTACGCGCTCCGCAACGATGTAGTGATCGCGCCGTTGCTCGTGGTCAAGGGCTCCGCGGAGCAGGTGCGGGTGTTCGGTCGGGAGGGCAGCGACAAGCGCACCCTGCTGCTCTTCTCCTCCGGCGAGAACTACGCACGGATGATCCCCGACGAGGTCGATCCGCAGGTGATGGTGGCCAACGGTCAGTGGCTGCGGGAGTTCCTCACCGTGCACAGCCAGACGCTGGAGATGGTCTTCTTCGACGTGGCCGGCCCCGCCGTGATGCAGGCGGCTCCGGCTGACCTGCTGCGCGCACTCGGACCGATCGAGCCGTCGACGGACTGACCCGACCCGCTACCGGAACGCGTCGTCCAGCTCGGCGTCGCGCCGGGAGATACCCGTGCCCAGCGCCCGGTTCACCGCGGTCTGCACGGTGCTGCTGGACGCGTCGATACGGGTGCTGAAGCCCATCCGGGCGGCCTCGGCGGCGCGCTGTTTGGCCGCGGACACCGGACGGATCTCACCGGCCAGGCTGATCTCGCCAAACGCCACCACGTTGTGCGCTATGGGTTCGTCCTTGAGCGCCGATGCGACCGCGATCGCGATGGCCAGGTCCGCGGCCGGTTCCACCAGCCGTACCCCGCCCACCGTGGACACGTACACGTCCTTTTTCGAGAGCGGATAGCCCGCCCGCTTCTCCAGCACCGCCAGCAGCATCGCCACGCGGGAGCCGTCCACGCCGTTGGTCACCCGGCGCGGGTTGGGCATGGCGGTGTCGATCACGAGCGCCTGCACCTCCACCGGCAGGGCGCGACGTCCCTCCATCGCCACGGTCACACAGGTGCCGGAGACCGCGGCGGTGCCGCGGCTGAGGAACAGCCCGCTCGGGTCAGCGACCTCGCTGATGCCGTCACCGGTCATTTCAAAACAGCCCACTTCGTCGGTGGAGCCGAAGCGGTTCTTGAGGGCCCGCACGAACCGCAGCGCAGTATGCCTGTCGCCCTCGAACTGACAAACCACATCCACCAGGTGTTCCAGCAGCCGCGGGCCGGCAATGGTGCCGTCCTTGGTGACGTGCCCCACCAGCAGCACGGGCAGGTTGCGGTCCTTGGCGAGCCGGATGAGCGTGGACGCCACCTCGCGCACCTGGCCGGGCTGCCCGGCCTGGCCGTCGTTGAGGGAACTGGACACCGTCTGCACGGAGTCGATGATCACCAAATCGGGTTTGACCGCGTCGATCTGGCCGAGGATGGTGGCCAGATCGGTCTCGGCGGCGATGAAGAGTTCCGGCTGCAGTGCCCCGGTGCGTTCGGCGCGCAGGCGCACCTGCGCCACGGACTCCTCGGCGCTGACGTAGAGCACCCGGGACTTGGCTACGGCCGCCTTGGACGCCACCTCGAGCAGCAGGGTGGACTTGCCCACCCCGGGCTCGCCGCTAAGCAGGATCACCGAGCCGGGCACGATGCCGCCGCCGAGTACCCTGTCGAACTCGTTGATGCCGGTGGGCCAGTGCGCTACCGCCGTCGTGTCGACGTGGGTGATCGGCCGGGCTACGCCGGTGCCGCTCACAACGGAGGGAGCGACCGACCGGCTGATGCCAGTCTTCTCCGCGGTTTCCACCACGGTTCCCCATTGCTGGCATTCGCCGCAGCGGCCCGCCCATTTCAGGGTGGTCCAACCACACTCGGTGCAGCGGAAGTTGGAGACGGGTTTAGCCATGCTGCGAGCCTAGCCGCGGCCGCAGACACGCCTCACTCGGTCAGGGCCTCCTGGGGGACTCGTCGGGCCACGGCCGAGCTGAGCAGGGGCAGGAAGGCCTCCGCCCAGGTGCGGTAGCCGCGGTCGTTCGGGTGGAACATATCGTTGGCCACCTGCGTCAGCACGCTCCGCCAGCCCTGTCGTTTGGTGGTGGCGTGCAGCGGCACGACGGTGAGGCCGTGCTCGGCGGCCACGTCGCGCACGATCTGGTTGGCCACGGCCACCTTGCGTTCGTTGTGGGGCAGGTGGAAGCACGGCAGGTCGGCCACGAGCGCGTGCGGCGGCAGGGCCGCGAACACTGTGCGAATGCCGGATTCGAAGCGTTCCGCATCCCACTGGGCGATGTCGTTGGCGCCGATGGCGACGGTGACGAAGTCGGGCTGCAGCTTGGCGAACCGCGGCAGCTGGTCGCGCACGGCCAGCTCCACGGTGGCCCCTGAGACACTGAGGTTGATCACCCGCAGGGTGCGGCCTGTGGCCAGACGGATGTGGTCGGCCAGGATGCCGACATAACCACGGTTGGGCGCGCTGGCGCCGATGCCCTGCGCGGCACTGTCACCGATGGCCACGTAAAGCAGGTCGCCCTTCTCCTTGGCGTGGGTGCGCCACCAGAGCGAATTGATCGGCAAGGTCTCGTTGAGCTCGGCGGCGTTGGCGGCCAGGTGCAGCTTGAAGCGCCTGTAGTTGGCGACCGCCACCGCTGTGATGCCGGCGGTGGTGGCCAGGGCGCCGGCGGCGAGGGCAAGAGTGCGGGGAGTGGAACTGTCGTTTGTCACCCCGCGAGAGTACCGCCGGCCTCTGACAATTGCCCGGATTGGCGCCGGACCCCTCCTCTCAACTACAATCGCTCTCGGTACCGTGTCCGAGCGGCCGAAGGTGCAACTCTCGAAAAGTTGTGTGGGGGAGACTCCACCGTGGGTTCAAATCCCACCGGTACCGCCACGAAAAACCCCGTTGATCCTTGTGATCACGGGGTTTTTTTGTCCCCGGACGCGGTCACACCCCACGGAAATCCCACAACTGATCGAGCTCGCGCGGTTCTCTCGCCCGTGAACAGGTTCGCAATCATGGGTACGCTCGATGAGGCGCGTTTGCGGAACTAGTTCACGCGCCGCTCGGCGGGCAATGTCCCGTCGCGCTCAGCTCGAACGTGAAGGAAACACCTTGTCTGATCACGCAAGAATCAAGGGCCACACCGTGACCCGCACCGTGCACATCGAGGCTTCGCGCGCGCGCGTCTGGAAGGCGCTGACCGACCCCGAGGTGATGGTCCAGTGGTTCGGAGACGGTGTGGTGTTCGCCGCGCTCGAGCCCGGCGCTACCGGCAGCATCGACTGGGATGACTACGGCAGCTTCCCGATCGAAATCACCGAGGTGGTGCCCGACGACTCGTTCGGCTTCCGTTGGTCCGGAATCCCCGCCGAAAAGCTCGACGAGTACTCGACGCACGTGCGCTTCACCATCGCCGATGCTGGTACCGGGACGGATGTCACGGTGATCGAATCGGGCTTCGATACGCTCCCCGGCGGTACTCGCTACCGTCGCGAACGTCTCGAGCAGAACCGAGAGGGCTGGGACGTCGAACTCGCCGAGCTCGCGATCCTCCTCGAGGATGTTGCCCAGTAGTTCACGATCACGGGGGAGTCGCTCGATGAGTCGGCCGCGGATCGGACACTGCTGAAATTCGTTCTGCGTTATCGAGAGCTACCGAGACGGCGTCCAGGTCATCAACGAAGAGATCTGGATCGACGCCACGTTCAGCGCAGCGCCCAGAAGGGCAGCGAGGCGACCACCCCGCCGAGCAGAATCAACGCGACTGCTATCACCGGCGATGCCGTGACGTCACCGGTGCCCAGGCGCGTGGTGATGCGGGAAAGCAAAGCGTGCGTCCGCCGGTGGGAGAGGATGCCCACGGTGAGAAGCACGAGGCAGGGGAGGCAGTAGATCACGGCGTAGCCAGCGAGGATCAGCAGCCCTGCCCCGGTAGTGACACCGGCGTTGAGGAGGCGTTCGATCGCGATGAAGTACGGAAACGCGTTGGGCAGGTCGGCGCCGGTCAGTAGCGCGCCGAACGGAAGCGCCGTCCAGGGCGTGAACCAAGCGGGCAGTGCGATGGGGGTGCGGGGTCTGGTGCGGAACCGCCGGATGCCGGCGAGGATCAGCACGAGGCCGGCGGCGGCGAAGGCGACGTATCGGATGCCCTGTACGATGCCGTCGACCGCTCCGGAAGCAGCGCCCGCGCCGAGGAACAGAGCAGCGCCGGCGCCGAACACGGTGAGTGCTGCACCGAGCACCGTCACCAGCGCCGTCAGCACGGGGCGCCGGGGGGCGGCAAGGAGGATCAGAGTCACTGCGACGATCGTGGCCGGGTTGAACGAGTCCAGCACCGCGAGCCCGGCGATCGCGAGCAGAAGGGGCGCGGTCACCGACTGTCCTGCCCCGGACGGCGCACGAGGACGTCGATCAGGGCGTCGAGCTCCGCCTCCGTGGGGGCGGTTTCGATGCCGGCGACGACGTTCGCGGCGAGTCCGTCTCCGACTAGACGGATGATCCGCGCTCGAGTCGCGTCTCCCGTGTCGTCCTGGATCATCGACTCCCACCGTGCGATCGCCTCCCGCGATGCGGCCGCGACGTCGTCGCCGGGCGTCTCGACCGCGCGGTGCGCGATGGCCAACGCCCGGAACAACGCCACGTCCTCCCCGGCCGGCACCGAGATTCGCAACCACGTTTCCGCCGCTCGGCCCTCCGTCGATGCGGCGACCATTATGGCGTCGATTTCCTCAAGAGCAGCCACAGCCAGTCCTTGCACAAGCGCCGCCCGGGAGGGGAAGTGATGCAGGAGGCCACCCTTCGAGACGCCGGCCTTGCTCGCCGTCTCGTTCAGCGAGGGCACGACTCCGCGATCTAGTGTGAGCTGTCGAGCGGCGCCGAGGATGAGTGCTTTGCGATCCATGCGAACATCGTACCAAAAAAGACCGTCCGGACGGTTGGTTTCTCAGACGATTCCACTCCGCGTTCGCCCGGCAGGTGGCGAGCCGGCCCGGGACGCACCGGAGCCGGACGAGGACCCGTCGTTTTCGCTAGCCTTGAGCCTTCCCGACCGCCGCCCGCGAGGAGCACGCCTACCCATGCCGACAGTTGCGCTGGAGCCTCGCTATTTCGACCGGATGGGCTCCTCGCTCGGTGACAAGGCGCGGATGGTGCTGCCGCACCTGCGTGGCCCCCTGGTGTTGGATGTCGGAGCCGGCGGTGGCGAGCTCACCGCCGCGATCGCGGGTGCCGGCTTCCGGACATCCGCCCTGGACGCCGCGCCGGACGCCATCACCAGGCTGACTGCGCTCGGGATGCTGCACGAGGTGCGGCGCGGCTACGCCGAGCAGGTGCCGCAGCTCTTCGACGAGCCGTTCGACACGATCGTCGTGAGCGCCCTGCTGCATGAGGTCTACTCCTACGGAACGTCGCCGAATACCGAACCAATCCTGCGCGGGTACGACGCGCTGGCGCTCACCGTGACCCGGTGCCGCGAGAGCCTGCGCGGCCGGGGCCGCTTGATCATCCGCGACGGTGTCATGCCGGAACGGCCCACGGAGCCGGCGACCGTGGACGGACTGTCCGACGAGGACGTCGAGGCGTTCCACGACTACCTGCGGCGCAGCCCGCACCCGTTGTTGCGGGCACTGCACCTGCGCGGGCGGAGCCTGACCGGCACCCGGCATGCCGTCGCCGAGTTTCTGCTCACGCTCACCTGGGGCATCGAGACCTTCCCGCGGGAAGCCCTGGAGCGTTATCAGCTCTTCACTCTGGGCGGGTACAGCCAATACGCAGGGGACCTGGGCTTCGATCTCGTGCACAGCGAGGCGGTCACCCAGCAGGGATACGTCGACGCCCTCTCCTGCCTCAGAGTCACAAGCGGCGACCGGCCGTGGTTCCCGGCCACGAACGGCCTGTGGGTGTTCGAGAAGCGATCAACCTCGTAGCCGGCTCTGCACCAGCCGAAGCCCGCCGACAACTGTTGCCCGTGCGGACATCTGTTGACGAGGAGGTGGCGCACCGGTCTCGAGGCGACCGGAGCGCCTGTCGCAGCCTCTAGGAAGACATGCGGGACTGCACCCAGTCCAGTGAATGTCGCGCCTGGTCGGCGCTGAGGCGGGTCTGTCCGCCACAGTTCGTGCACTCGTTGGAATACTTGGTGGAGAACGAGAACAGCGGCAGAAAAAACACCGTGAACCGGTTCGCAGACTTCACGACATTTTGCGGCGCTCGCTCCCCGCAGAATGCGCAGACGAACGTGACGACGTTGATGACCTTCTGCGAGGCATTGATGCCGAAGAGGAGAAACATTGTCGGTTCCTTCCGAGGTGTCAGGAGAAGGATTGCCCGTCTCCCGGTAGTAGTCAGGCGGCGACGCGCAGGGCCGAACGCAGGTGCGTGAGGCCCTCGCTCAGACGGG
The DNA here is from genome assembly GCF_002909375.1 of Cryobacterium zongtaii. Taxonomy (GTDB): domain Bacteria; phylum Actinomycetota; class Actinomycetes; order Actinomycetales; family Microbacteriaceae; genus Cryobacterium; species Cryobacterium zongtaii. Next base: position 28,920 of record NZ_PPXD01000023.1, on the reverse strand, counting down.
AATCGGCGACGTCGACGCTCACGCCGAGCAGGTCGGCGACCTGATTGTTGCTGAAGCCCGAGTAGTAGGCGAGGTGAATCGCCTGGCGGTGTTCCGGCGACAGGGTGTCGATGGCGTCCGTGGCGTGGTCGAGGGTATGAGTGGTTGTGAACATGAATCGTACTTTTCGTTATGACGTGTGAAGGCGGCGCGCAGCATTGCGTGCGCCGAAATTCGAACAGCGTAGGTGATCGACCGTAAGTCCCGGTCGAGTGCGTCCGAGCGGGTAGTACCCGTTCGAGCGGTGCGTGACTCCGGCCATGGATTGGGGCAGCGGAGTGGTCGGATCGTGGTAAGGATCGACGCGCAACTTCCTATACTAGCACACGGGCGGGGCCGATCCCGCCCAGGACTACGGCAGGCCGAGCAGCCGGAGCCCGGCCGCCGCTGCCGCACCCACGATCACCACGACGAGGAACGGCGCCTTCAGCCACAGGGCCACGGCGGCGGCCACCAGGGCCCCCAGCCTGGCGTCGAGCACCAGCTGTTGCCCGGTCGCCACCGAGTTGGCAACGGTGAGGGAGGCCAGCAGGCCGATGGTGAGGGTGCCTGCGATCCGGGCAACCCGCGGATTCGCCAGCCACTTCTTCGGCACGAGATAGCCGAGGAGCTTGGTGAGGAACCCGACGACGCAGGCGACGACGATCCAGAACCACAGCGTCACGAGGGGTCCGTCCGGTCGGTCTGCACGGTGTCGGGATACGGGTCGATATCGGGCTCCAGGCCCTCACCGTCGGGTCCGGCCCGATAGCCGAACCAGCCGACCGCGGCGGCCACCACGGCTGCCACCAGAATCGGCACGCCAGGTGGCACAAACGGTATGGCAAGGATCGTGGCGAGCGCACAGGCCGCCGCGATCGCGCCGGCGTCCCGCGACCGCAGCCGCGGCCAGAGCAGGGCCAGGAACGCGGCCACAGCGGCGCCGTCCAGGCCCCACCGCTTGGGGTCGCCGAGCGCGTCGCCGGCCAGGGAGCCGACCAGGGTGAATAGGTTCCACAGCACGAAGATGCCGACCCCGGCCACCCAAAAACCGCGTCGCTGCTCGAGAGGGTCGGTCTGACCGGTGCTGGTGGCCAGGGACTCGTCGATGGTCACCTGCGCGGCCGCGAGGCGCCACCACCCGCGCGGCTGCAGCAGAACGTTGATCTGCATCCCGTACACCGCGTTGCGGATGCCCAGCAGTGCCGCCGCGCTCGCGGCGGCCACCGGCGTGCCGCCGCCGGCGATGACGCCGATGAACGCGAACTGTGAGCCGCCGGAGAACAGCAGCAGGCTCAGCGCCTGGGTCTGCCACACGGTCAGCCCGGACGCGACGGACAGGGCGCCGAACGAGACGCCGTACAGGCCGGTGGCCACGGCGATGGACAGGCCGACCCGGGCTCCGGGGGACTGGCGCAGGGACGTGGACACCGGCCGATTTTAGCCGAAGCGGCGCCCGGACCGGGTCATTCCCTGGCGGTGGCTGGTGGCCGCAGGGCGAGCCGAGTCTGGGTTTGACCGGCCCCGGCCTGCTTCTTCAGGCGGTGCAGCAGCTCGTTCAGGTGCGTGGTGTCATTGACCCAAACGTGCAGCAGGTAGTCGTACGGACCGGTCACATGCGCGGCATCACGCACCTCGGGCTCGGCCAGAGCGGCGAGGAGGAAGGAATCGGAGTCCGCGTCGGTGCGGAGCCGAACGTCGATGAAAGCCTCCAGCCCGAGCGGGCCCAGCGGCGCGTCATCGGCCAGCACAGCCCGATACCCCACGATGACCCCGGTGGCTTCGAGCTTCCGCACCCGCGCGGCGGCCGCGTTCGTGCTCAACCCCACCGCGGTGCCGAGGGCACTGAAGGAAATGCGCCCGTCGGTGCGCAGAATGCCGATGATTTCGCCGTCGAGATCGTCCATGCCGCGATCGTAGCCGTGCCGCGGAGAAAATCTAGGGGCAGGGTCGGCGGCCAGGGCAGGATCGTGGCATGGAGATCGAGCTGGGGCCACTGTTTGTCGGCGGGCTGTTGGCCGGGTGGGGAGTGGCCGTGCCGCTCGGCGCCATCGGCGTGCTCCTGGTGCGGGAGGCTCTGGCCGGCGGCTTCGGTGCCGGGGCCATAGCCGCGCTGGCGGTGGCGTTGGTGGACGGACTCTATTGCGTCGCCGCACTGGCGATCGGTGCGGTCGCCGCCCCGGTTCTCGACTCCTGGGGAGCGGCGCCGGCCGTGGGCGCCGGGCTGATCCTCCTGCTGCTGGGAGCCCTTGGGCTGAGCCGCCGGCCCGCGGCGGCGCAGCCGCGCGACAAGCCGCCGCGACCGCCGTCGCCGGGCCGGGTCTTTGCGACGTTCGCCGGGCTCACCGCGATCAACCCGGCGACGCTGCTGTACTTCGGTGCACTGACCGCGGCGTTGCCGCCGTCCCTCGGCCTGGACAGCGCGCCGGCCGTGTTCGTGGCGGGCGCCGTGGCGGCTTCCCTGGGCTGGCAACTGGTTCTGGTCGCGGTGGGGGCCTTCGCCGGCGGCCGGATCGGCGTGCGGGGCCAGTCCGTGCTCAGCGCCTGCGGGTACGGCCTGGTGATGGTGCTCGGTGCGGCCGCCGTCGTCGCCGCGCTGCCGGGTCTGGTGGCCGGTTAGATGACCTGCCAGGCCGGCTTGTTCGCGTAGGTGTACCGGTAGTAGTCGAGGTTGGCCAGGCGCGAGGCCGCGGCCTCGTCGACGAGCACGGTGACGTGCGGGTGCAACTGGATGACGGAGCCCGGGCTGCTCGAGGTGACCGGACCCTCCACCGCCGCGGCGATGGCCTCGGCCTTTTCCTCGCCGAAGGCCAGCAGGATCAGGTGACGGGCCCGGCGGATGGTGCCCAGGCCCTGGGTGATGCAGTGGACGGGAACGTCATGGGGGGAGCTGAAGAACCTGGCGTTGTCGATCCGGGTCTTCTCGGTGAGGGTCTTGACCCGGGTCAGCGACGCGAATGAGGAGCCGGGCTCGTTGAAGCCGACGTGGCCGGTGCGGCCGATTCCGAGGATCTGCACATCGACGCCGCCGGCGGCGCGGATGGCGGCCTCGTACTCGCTGCCCGCGGTCTCGAGGGTGGCCAGGTCGCCGTTGGGCACCCGGATATTGCCGGGGGTGAGACCGAGCGGCAGCACCGCGTCGCGGGTGATGACGGACCGGTAGCTCTCCGGGTGTCCGCTGGGCAGGCCCACGTATTCGTCGAGCGCGAAACCGCGCACCTTGGACACGTCCAGCGGATCGGACCTGAGCGAGTCGGCGAGGGCGCTGTACAGCGACATCGGCGTGGAGCCGGTGGCGAGACCGAGGACGGCATCCGCTTTCTGACTGATGAGTGACCGAATCGATGCGGCGGCCAGGATGCCGGCGTCGATGGGGGATTCGAGGATGACTACTTCAGCCAAGGGATGCTCCAGATGCGATTGAGAAGGGTGGATGGTGCGAGAAACGATGGTGCCGACCGGTGCCGCGAGCGAGGCTCGAGACACCGGCCGGTCAGGCTAGACCGCGGCCTTCGAGGTGGAGTCGGGGGCGGCCTCCTCCACGACGTCGTCGCCGCGGCCCGGCGTCTTCAGGTTCCAGCGGCGGATGACGAACCGGAACAGGAAGTAGTACAGCGCCGCGTAAGCCAATCCGATGGGGATGAGCAGCAGCGGCTTCTCGGCGAGGCCGAAGTTGAGGATGTAGTCGAAGGCGCCGGCACTGAAGCTGAAGCCGTCCCGGATCTCGAGGAAGTTCACCAGGGCGTGAGAGGTGCCGGTGAGCACAGCGTGGATGACGTAGAGCGGGAAGGCGACGAACATGAACGAGAATTCCAGCGGCTCGGTGACGCCGGTGAGCATCGCCGTGAGGGCGCCGGTGAGCATGATGCCACCGACGATCTTCTTCTGCGACTTCTTGGCTTCGTGCCAGATGGCCAGGGCGCCGGCGGGGAGGGCGAACATCATGATGGGGAAGAACCCGGTCATGAACGAACCCGCGGTGGGGTCGCCGGCGAAGAAGCGGTGCAGGTCGCCGGTGGCGCCGTTGTAGTCGCCGATCACGAACCACATCATCGAGTTGAGGATGTGGTGCAGGCCGACGGGGATGAGCAGGCGGTTCGCTGTTCCATAGAGGAACCCGCCCCAGATGTCGTTGGAGCTGACGAACGCGCCGAACGAGGTGAGGCCGCTGCTGAACGCCGGGTAAAGGAAGCTGAGCAGAACACCGAGCACCAGGGCCGCAACGGCGGTGACGATCGGCACGAACCGGCGTCCGCCGAAGAAGGCCAGATAGCTGGGCAGTTTGATGCGGTGGTATTTCTGCCACAGCACGGCGGAGACGACGCCCATGAGCACGCCGGCAAGCACGTTGTAGTTCACCAGAACCTGGTCGGCACCCTTGTCGGGCAGGCCCATCACGAGCGGAGACATCGCCTTGCCGACGTTGCTGAACACGAGGTAGCCCACGACGGCAGCCAGGGCGGTAGAGCCATCCGCCTTCTTGGCGAAGCCGATGGCCACACCCACCGCGAAGAGCAGGGGGAGGTTGTCGAACAGCGCGCCGCCGGCGGCGGCGATGACCGCCGCGCCGGTCTCGAAGCCCGGGATGGCGCCCAGCAGGTCGGGTTGACCCAGGCGCAGGAGCAGACCGGCGGCCGGCAGGGCGGCGATCGGCAGCATAAGGCTGCGGCCGATGCGCTGGAGTTGGGCGAGGCCCGGGATTTTTCGTCCCGTTCCGGCATCTACGGTGGTGCTGGACATGGATTCCTCCTGTGTTGGTGCTCGTGGTGTGTCTTGTGGACTGGTGAATGGTGTGCGGCCAGAGGCTGCGGGAAGGCATGCTGGCGCTGCCGATGAGCTCGGCAGGCCACCCGGGTGGGGCGGAGCAGGCTGACTTACAGTTCGTGGTTGAGGTCGAGGGTCATGTGGATCTGGTAGCGGTCGCCCCGATACCACGAGGTGACGTGTTCAACGGGGGTGGACCCCGCCGATGACGTGCGGAGGAAGACGAGAAGGGGAACACCCACGTCGATGCCGAGTGGTTCGGCGAGTTCGGCATTCGCGGTCTCGGCCCACGCGGTCTGTTCGGCGTGATCGATGCGCAGACCGTACTCGGTGGCGAAGGTGGCGTAGAGCGAACGGGTGAGGTCCTGGCTCCCGAGGTCGGGCAGCAGGCCGGTCGGGTAGTAACCGCGTTCGAAGGCCATCGGGATGCCGCCGGCGAGCCGCAGACGCTCGACCTGCTGCACCTGCGCGCCGGCCCTCAGGCCCAGCGCCGCACGCACCTCGAGGGGTGCATCGATCAACCTGGACCCCATCACGACGGTGGCGGGCACCAGGCCGCGCCGACGCATGTCTTCGGTGAACGAGGCGAGGTGCAGGTCGCTCTGCACGCGCTCGCCGGCGACGAAGGTGCCCTTTCCCTGGATGCGGTAGAGCACGCCCTCGTCGACCAGTTGGCGGATCGCCTCCCGCACCGTTGACCGGCTCACGCCGTATTTGGTCATGAGCTTTCGTTCGGGCGGGATCGCGGCATGGGGTGCCAGTGTGGTCTCGACACGTTCGAGCAGGATGGCCCGCAACTGCACGTGCTTGGGCACGGCGCCGTTAGCGAGGACCGGGCCGTCGAGGTGTGTCACGACTTCATCACCTTTCCAGGGCGTTGGTTTTCGGGGAGCGGGCTTTCTGTGATCCAGCTGACAACCAACCGGACCACTTCCGCTTTGTGGTCCGTACTGGTACGGTCCAATTACTTGATAATGGAGGTGCGGCGGTCTGTTTGTCAAGGGCCGGCCCGCACAGGCGTCTCGTAGATGAGAGCCTTCTTGTCGACCGATCCAACCCACAGATCCGTATACATTTCCGAGGAGTAACTAATGAGTAGCAAGGCAGAGCAGATCCTGGCCGGCCTCGGCGGCGCCGGCAACGTCGTCGACATCGAGGCGTGCATCACCCGGCTGCGCACCGAAGTGACCGACCCCACGCTGGTCAACGAGCCCGCGCTCAAGGCCGCCGGTGCGCACGGCGTGTTCAGGTCCGGAACCATCGTGCAGGTCATCGTCGGCCCCGAGGCCGAAAACCTGGCCGACGACATCGAGGACCTCAGGTGAGCGTCGCCTCCCTGACCGTGCTCGCGCCCGTTCCCGGCCGCGCCGTGGAGCTCGGCCTGGTACCCGACCCCACCTTCGCCCAAGCGATCGTCGGGCCCGGCGGGGCGATCGACCCTCCCCGCGAGGTCGTCGACGCTATCGCGCCGATCAGCGGCAAGCTGCTCAAGGTGTTCCCGCACGCCTTTGTGATCGTGGCACCGGAGGGTGTCGGGGTGCTCGTGCACCTCGGTATCGACACCGTGCAGCTGAAAGGCGCGGGGTTCACCCTGCGCGCCCAGCAGGGCGACACCGTCACCGCCGGTGACGTGATCGTCAGCTATGACGTCCCCGCCATCGTGGCCGGCGGCCGCGACCCGATCGTTCCGGTGATCATCCTGGAGCGCCAGGCGGAGAACATCACCCTGGCCGACGCCGTGGCAGCCGGTCTGGAGCTCGAGGCCGGAGACACCTTCCTCACCGTCCGCGGCTGACCCTCAGCCGCCACCGACAACCCTGGAGACCCCGTCATGACACCGCTCATTTCCCGACCCGACACCGCAGAGCCCGGGCACGCGCCCGCGCTGCCGGGCGACGCCGGACCGGGCACCGAGACGCCGCTGCTTCTCGCTGCCGGCACAGTGGTCCTGCCCGACCGGGAGTACTCACCCGGCTGGGTCGAGGTGCGGGGCGGCCTGATCGTCGACTGCGGAGCCGGCGAACCACCCCGGCCCGCGGATGTCTCACTGCCGGCCGGGGTGCTCGCGCCGGGCTTCATCGACGCCCACAACCACGGTGGCGGTGGGGTCAGCTTCAACGATGCGGACACTCACGCCGTCGCCAGGCGTATCACGCGGACCCACCTGGACCACGGCACCACCACCATGATGGCCAGCCTGGTGACCGCGCCCATCGACGAGATGGAGCGCCTTGTTCGAGCGCTCGCCGAGCTGGTGCGCGACGGCCTGCTGGCCGGCATCCACCTGGAAGGCCCCTGGTTGAGCCCCGCGCACCGGGGTGCGCATGCCGAGCAGCTGTTGCTGCTGCCGGACCCGGCGGGTGTCGAGCGGCTGATGGGGGCCGGCGGCGGCGCGGTGCGTATGGTCACCATCGCCCCGGAACTGGAGGGCGGGCTGGCCGCCGTGGCGAGCATTGTGCAGCACGGCGCCGTGGCCGCCATCGGCCATACCGACGCGGACTACGACCTCGCGCAGGCGGCGATCGCGGCCGGGGCCACCGCGGGCACCCATGTCTTCAACGCCATGCGGCCGCTGCACCACCGCCAGCCGGGCGCCGCCCTGGCGCTGCTCGAGGACCCGACGGTGTTCGCCGAGCTGGTCGCCGACGGGGTGCACCTGCACCCGGCGGTCCTGCGCCTGATCACCGAGAGTCCCGCCCGCACGGTTTTCGTGTCGGATGCGATGGCCGCGGCCGGCGCCGCGGACGGCGACTACAAATTAGGGGCCCTGGATGTTCGGGTTGTCAACGGCGAGGCGCGGCTGGTCGACGGCACCATCGCCGGCAGCGTGCTCACCATCAGCCACGCGGTGCGGTACGCGGTGCTCACCGCCGGGGTGCCGCTGCCGGTCGCCATCCGGGCAGCCACCCAGAACCCCGCCGACCTGCTCGCCCTCACCGACCGCGGCCGGATCGTGCCGGGCCTGCGCGCCGACCTGGTGCTGCTCGATGTCGACCTGCACGTGCACGCGACCCTCCTCGAGGGCTCCTGGGTCTCGCGAACTGTGAGTTAAGCCCCAGAAATCTCGGATTTCAGGTGCTTTTCTCACGGTTCGCGAGGGGCGGATGGGTAGGCTCGCGAACGTGAGTGACACCTTGAGAGCGCGGCTGCGGGCCCTGCCCGACTTCCCCGACGACCTGCCCGCATTCGACCCGGCCACCGCCCCGGCCGACCCGGTGGAGCTGTTCCTCAGCTGGTTCGAGGCGGCGCTCGCCGCCGGGGTGCGTCAGCCGCACGCGTTCAGCCTCGCCACCGTCGGGGCCAGTGCCGGCTCCGGGGCCGGGGCGCCGTCGTCGCGGATGCTCATCCTCAAAGACCTCGACGACGACGGATGGCAGTTCGCCACCGCACGCACCTCCCGCAAGGGCCGCGAGCTGGCGGCCAACCCGCAGGCGGCGATGAACTTCTACTGGTCCCAGCTCGGCCGCCAGGTGCGCCTGGTCGGCCCGGTCGTCGAGCTCTCTGCCGAGGCATCCGCCCGGGACTGGGCCGCACGCCCGGCCGCCGATGCGGCACCGAACCCGGCCTGGCAGCTCTACGCGCTGCGCCCCACCGAGATCGAGTTCTGGCAGGCCAGCGCCGACCGCCGGCACATCAGACACCGCTACGACCTTCCCGGCTAGCCCGCGGGCGGCGCTCAGGGTCCGCTCAGGGTCGAGTCAGGGTTTGTCCCGATACCGCCACGCGGTGCGGAGGGCAACACTGGGGATCGACCCCAGCGCGCCCGCGCTCCGACCGTGAAGGACCGTACATGACCGCCCATACGCTCACCTCGAACCACCCGGCGCGCTCGCTCACCGCACCGCCGGCATCCGTGATCGCGTACGCCAGGGGCCTGGTCAAGACCTACGGTACCGGCGAGACCGAGGTGCGCGCCCTGGACGGCATCGACGTGGACTTCGCCCGGGGCGAACTGACCGCGATCATGGGCCCGTCGGGGTCGGGGAAGTCGTCGCTGATGCACTGCATGGCGGGGTTGGACACCGTCACCGCCGGCACCGTGATCGTAGACGACATGAACGTGGGACGCATGTCGCAGCGGCAGCTGACGGCGCTTCGCCGCACCCGGCTCGGCTTTATCTTCCAGTCGTTCAACCTGATTCCCACCCTCACCGCCGCCGAGAACATCACCCTGCCGCTGGACATCGCCCGGCGCCCGGTGGACCGGGCGCATTTCGCCGCGATCGTCGCGGCGGTCGGGCTCGAGGACCGCCTGCACCACCGACCCAGCGAACTTTCCGGCGGCCAGCAGCAGCGGGTGGCCTGCGCCCGAGCCCTGGTGGCCCGGCCGGCCGTGGTGTTCGCCGACGAGCCCACCGGCAACCTCGACTCGAAATCAGCCGGTGACCTGTTGCGGTTCCTGCGCGGGTCGGTCGACGACCTCGGTCAGACGGTCGTGATGGTGACCCACGACGCCCGGGCGGCGGCCTACGCCCACCGGGTCCTGTTCCTCGCCGACGGCCGACTCGTGCAGGAACTCACCGACCCCACCCAGGCGTCGGTGCTCGACGTCATGCGGTCGATGGGCGACGAGACCGAGACCGAGCACGAGCACGACGGCGCCCGGCGATGACCCGGGTCGCGTTGCGCGGCATCCGCGCCCACCTGGTGCGCTTTCTGTTGTCGCTGCTGGCGGTGACCCTCGGGGTCGCCTTCGTGGCGGGCACCCTGTCGCTTCGCACCATGATGGGCTCCACCTTCTCCGGCATCGTGGCCAGCTCGATGCAAGCGGATGTCTACGTGCGCGGCAGCGAGCCCGCCGCCAGTGCCGCCCAGGCCGGCAGCTCGGCCGGTGACGTGCGCGAGGCCATCCCGGCCGATCTCGCCCGGACCCTCAACACCGTCGACGGTGTGCGGCACGCCCTGCCCGCGGTCTCCGGGCCCATCGTGCTCGTCGGCGCGGACGGCACGGCCGTGGTGAGCTCGCAGGCCCCCACCTTCGGGATGGCTCTCCACCCCGACGACGACACCCTCGACATCGTCGCCGGGCGTTCACCCGTCGGCGCTGGGGAGATCGCGCTGGAATCGGCGACCCTCGAGTCGTCGGGCCTGACCGTCGGCGATGAGACCTCGGTGGTGCTCGCCGGTGAGGTCCAGGCCGTGTCGGTCGTGGGAGAGGTGTCGCTCGGGGCGCCGATGGCCGGCGCCACCATCGTCTTCCTCGACGTCGCCACCTCCAACGCCGCCTATGCGCCCGAAGGCCTGGTGGCGAGTGTCGACGTCTACGGGGACACCGGGGTGGACGAGCAGATCCTGGTCGAGAGGGTCGGCGCGGCCCTGGCCGCCGCCGATGCGGCCGGCGTCGAGACCGTCACCGGCACCGCTATGCGCACCGAGGCCACGGCAGACATCAACGACATGCTCGGCTTCGTGCAGACGTTCATGCTGGTTTTCGCCGGGATCTCCCTGTTCGTGGGCGCGTTCATCATCTCCAATACCTTCGCGATGTCGGTGCAGCAGCGGATGCGCGAGTTCGCGCTCCTGCGCGCCGTCGGCGCCTCGCCCGGTCAGGTGTTCGCCTCCATCCTCATCCAGGCCGCGGTGGTGGGCCTGGTCGGCTCCGCGCTCGGCATTGCCGCCGGCCTCGGCCTGGTGTCGCTCGTGCGGATGGCGGTCGCCCAGATCGGCATGAACCTGTCCGGCAGCATCCCGCTCGACCCCGCCACCGTGGTGATCTCGCTACTGGTGGGCACCCTGGTGAGCATCGCGGCGGCGGCGCTGCCGGCCCGCCGGGCGGCGCTCACCCCTCCGGTGGAGGCCATGCGCGAGGCCGGCGGCGCCAGGTCCAGGTCGCTTCGGCTGCGGTCCATCGTCGGATCCGTTCTCACCGTCGCCGGCCTGGCCGGACTGGTCGCCGCCTGGTCCAGGCCCGACCCCGACGGTCCGGCACTGCTGGGCCTCGGTGCCGCCGGTGTGGTGGTCGGGGTGCTGGTCCTGGCCCCGGTGATCGCCCGGTATTCGCTGAGCGCTATGGCCGCGGTCTTCGTCGTGGCGGTCAAACCGCTGGGCCGGCTGGCCCGCGGCAACGTGATCCGCAACCCGCGCCGCACCGCGAACACCGCGGGGGCGCTCATGATCGGCATGGCCCTGGTGGGCGCGGCCTCGGTGCTCGCCGCGTCGGCGACGGTCTCGACCCGAGCGATCGTGGACGACGGCTGGATCGCGGACTTCTCGGTGCAGTCTGCCGCAGGGGTGGTGCCGACGGGTGTGGTGGCCGACCTGCGCGCCCTGGACACAGTGGACTCCGTCGACGAGCTGCGCTACGGCCCGGCGATGCTGGCCCCCGCAGCTGGTGGCACCGTCGCCGAGCGGTCCATCATCGTGGTGGCGCTGCCGCCCGCCGCGCTCGGGCACACCCTCGACTTCGACGCCGTCGAGGGCACGCTGGCGGGCTTCGCGGCGGGGCAGCTTGCCGTTCAGCGCAGCGTGGCCGACGACCGCGGGTGGACGGTGGGCGACGACGTGACCTTCACGACGGCGGCCGGCGAGGCATCCGCTCCGATCGGCGCCATTGTCGACACCGCCGTGATCGGCGCCCCGATCATCATGCCCGACGACGCCTTCGAACGCATCGTGCCGTCGTCGCAGATCGCGATCGATTCGTTGCTGATCACCTCGGCCGCGTCCGCCACGCCGGCGGAGGTGCGCGACGACCTGACCGGGGCGGCCGCGCCTTACGTCGTACTCTCGGTGCTCGACAAGGAGGAGTTCGCCGGCCAGCTGGCCGGGCAGGTCGACCAGATCCTCGGCATCCTCTACGCGATGCTGGCGCTGTCGATCATCATCGCGATCCTCGGCATCGTGAACACCCTGGCGCTGTCGGTGATCGAGCGCACCCGGGAGATCGGGCTCATGCGCGCGGTGGGGCTGGGGCGGATGCAATTGGCCGGGATCATCACCATCGAATCGATCCTCACGGCCCTGTTCGGCACCGTCCTGGGCATGGCCGTCGGGGTGGGCATTGCGTCGCTGATGCCCGCGGTGTTCACCGGGATCGGGCTCACCGAGCTCGCCATCCCCTGGGGCCAGCTCGCGTCGATGCTCGGGGTTGCCGCCCTGGTCGGCGTGCTGGCCGCGCTCTGGCCGGCGATCCACGCGGCGCGGTTGCCCGTGCTGCAGGCCGTGTCGGCGGACTGACCGCGTCAGACGCAGGCGAGCCGTGAGCTAAGCCCCAAAAATCTCAGGTTTTCGGGGCTTTGCTCACGGCTCGCCAGAGGGGCGCCGGGGTTACAGCGTGATCAAGCCCGAGGTGGTGTCGCGCGCCTTGGTGAAGCGGGCGGAGACGTTCTCCCAGTCGGTGACGGTCCAGAACGCCTTGACGTAGTCGGCGCGCACGTTCTGGTAGTCGAGGTAGTAGGCGTGCTCCCAGACGTCGAGCATGAGCAGCGGGACGATGCCGGCGGGCAGGTTGCCCTGCTGGTCATAGAGCTGCACGATGATGGGCTGCTGACCCAGGGTGTCCCAGGCGAGGATCGACCAGCCGGAGCCCTGAACGCCCATGGCCACGGCGGTGAAGTGAGCCTGGAACTTCTCGAACGAACCGAAGGTGTCGTCGATCGCGGCAGCGAGCTCGCCGGTGGGCTTGTCGCCACCGTTCGGGGACATGTTGGTCCAGAAGATGGAGTGGTTGACGTGGCCGCCGAGGTTGAAGGAAAGGTCCTTCTGAAGCTTGTTGACGAAGGTGAGGTTGCCTGATTCGCGGGCCTCAGCGAGCTGGTCGAGTGCGGCGTTGGCGCCGGTCACATAGGCCTGGTGGTGCTTGCTGTGGTGGAGCTCCATAATGCGCCCGCTGATGGCGGGCTCGAGGGCGGCATAGTCATAGGTCAGCGTGGGAAGCGTATATGCGGTCATTTGTTTACGATATCGTCTCAAGTGCACTTGAGATCAAGGAGAAGGCCCACTGTCAGAGCACTTGTCCAGCAAGGATCTCCTGCCGATCGGGCAGATTGCCGCCCGCGCCGGAGTCCCGGTCTCCACCGTGCGCTACTACGAAACGCTGGGGCTGATCCCCGCGCTGCGCTCCAGCGGCAACGTGCGCCTCTTCCCGCGGCACGTGCTGAGGCGCATCGCCCTCATCCAGGTTTCGGTGCGCTACGGGATCTCGCTGGCCGAGGTCGCCGTGATCCTCAAGGACCTGCCGGACAGCCGCCCACCGAGCCGGGCCGAGTGGGGCACCATTTCCGCCACCTGGGGGGAGCACCTGGCCAGGCAGCAAGCCGTGCTCGAGCGGATGCAGGCCGAACTCACCGGCTGCATCGGCTGCGGTTGCCTGTCGCAAACCCGGTGCGCCGTCGTGAACTCCGATGACCGCCTGCGCACCGACGGTGCCGGCCCGCGCCGGGTGCTCGACGTGCCGGAAGCCGCCGGAACGGAATAATTTCGACCGTTGTGCGTTGCTCTGGGTAACCGACGGAAAGGAGCCAGGATGAAGGTACGTAACGCACTGGGTTCGATGAAGAAGATGCAGGGTTCACAGACGGTGCGGCGCCATGGGCGCACATTCGTCATCAACAAGTTGAACCCCCGATTCAAGGCTCGCCAGGGTTAGTCCCGTCGACTGCGGTGCGCGGGTCCGGCCGATCCGTGCAGCCGCTCGAGTGGCGAGTTGGCATTTCCAGCCCATAACGAATGACCCCGGCAGCGCCGGGGTCATTCTGCGTATCCGGCCAGCGCGAGGCTGACCGCGCCGGTTGCCTAGAGCAGCGTCATCACGTCGCGGGCCGCCGTCATCAGCAGCGGAGCGTAGGACTCGAGCGTCTCCCTGGCTACCAGGGGGGCGATGGTCGTGATGCCGATGCCGCCGATGAGGTGCTGCTGGGTGTCGAACACCGGAACCGCCATGCAGCGGATGTGCTCCTCGTTTTCCTGGTCGTCGATGGAGAAGCCGCGGTTGCGCACCAGCGCACCGTCGGCGAGCAGATCGGCAACGGTTGTGATGGTGAACGCGGTGCGGGAGTGCAGACCGGTGCGGGTCGCGTAATTGCGCACCTCGCTCTCGGGGAGGTGCGCCAGGATCGACTTGCCGATCGCGGTCGAATGCAGCGGAATCTGGCCGCCGACCCGCGAAGCGATCTGAATGGGCTGGGCGGTGTCCTCGATCTTCTCCACATAGGTGGCGAAGTCCCCGGTGCGCAGCGCGAAGTGGATGGTGCTGCGCACGTCGGTCTGCAGCTGCCGGAGTCTGGCTCCCACCAGGTCGGAGTCGTTGGGGCCGGCGGTGAGCTTGAGCGCGAGGAGGCGCAGCGAGCGACCGGGCGCGTAGCTGCCGTCGGGGCGACGGGTGACGTACCCGCTGTCGATCAGCTCGCTCAGCAAGCGGAACACGCTGGTCTTGGCCAGGCCGGTTTCCTTCACCAAGTCGCTGAGCCGGTGGGAGTCGCCCGGGTTGGACACGGCCTCAAGTACCCGCAGCAGCTTCTGTGCCGCATTGTCCTTGGCCCGGTTGCCAAGCCCGTCGAGCTCAGGCGCGTTCGTGGCCTCGATCTCGTTCGCCACCGTCATGTGTCCCACCTCTGTTCTCAAGTTCTGCCCTGCGGACCATTTAACCACGATTGCGGAATCTCGCTGGCATCCCACCGCGCCCCGAGCCGGATTCGATGCCGTCAGACCCTTGACAACGCGACAAACGCCTGTTTCGGACGCGTCGTTCCGGTCTGACGTCGATTCCTCGGCCGCCCAAGTTGCGAAAAGGAATCGCACGGGGTTATGTTGGGTTCACGTGACGGACTCTAGTTCCATCACGCGGAACAGATTCAGAATAGATCTGGCTGATTCTCACAGTGGAGGAACTCATGCAGGGAACTGCGCACGAACCTGGGTCGGCAAGCGAGAGCGCTCTCCCGCTGCCGAGCGGCATCCGAATGGTGACAGGGGCAGGCTCGTTGCCGGCCGTCGAAGTCGCTCTTCCTGCGGCCACCGCGCTGGTCTACCTGCACGGCGCACACGTCGCCCAGTGGACCCCCACCGGCCAGAAACCGGTGCTGTGGATGAGCGGACACAGCGCATACTCATCCTCCGCGGCCCTTCGCGGCGGCATTCCGGTGTGCTTCCCCTGGTTCGGCCCGAATCCCACCGACGCCACGGCACCCAACCACGGTTGGGCACGTATTTCGCCCTGGACCCTCACCGCTGCAGCCATCGTCGGCCCCGATGCCGTGCTCACCTTCGACCTGGCCGGTACGCAGCCC
Source organism: Cryobacterium zongtaii (assembly GCF_002909375.1). Taxonomy (GTDB): domain Bacteria; phylum Actinomycetota; class Actinomycetes; order Actinomycetales; family Microbacteriaceae; genus Cryobacterium; species Cryobacterium zongtaii. The sequence continues at coordinate 13,912 of NZ_PPXD01000023.1, read as the reverse complement.
GATGAGGCCGGCACTGCCCAGCCGGTGTCGCTGCGATACACCGTTACCATCGGCGCCCAGCTCACTCTCGAGCTCGTGGTTTTCAACGAGGGAACCGCCACAGTTTCGGTGGAGACCGCACTCCACACCTATTTCGCCGTCGGCGACGCCCGCACGACTCAGCTCCTCGGGCTCACTGACCTGCCCTACCTCGACCGCAGCGTCACCCCGGCCGTCACGTCGAGTTCGGCCCTGCCCGTCTCCGTCGTCGGCGCCGAGATCGACCGGATCTACCCGATGCCCCGCACCGTCACCATCGACGACGTCACCAATGCACGCACCATCACGGTCGGCGACACCGATGCCGCCCAGACCGTCGTCTGGAACCCCGGCACCGTCAAGGCCGCCGCGATGGGCGACTACGGCGACGACGAATGGACCGAGACCGTCTGCGTCGAGGCCTGCAACGTGCGCGACCAGGCCGCCATCCTCGCCCCGGGCCAGAGCACCAGCATGAGCGTCAGCATCGCTGTCGCACCCCACCCGCAACACACCGAACAGCACCACGAAGGACAGCTCGTCATGGAACGACTCACCAGCGCCATCCACCCGGTTCAGACCCTGCCCACCCGCGCCATCCAGTTCGGCGAGGGCAACTTCCTGCGCGGATTCGTGGACTGGCAGCTGCAGCAGATGAACAAGCAGGGGCTGTTCAACGGTGGCGTCAAGATCGTGCAGCCCCTGGCCGGCGGCCTCGTCGCCATGCTCGAGGAGCAGGACGGCCTGTACACGGTGCTGCTGGAAGGCAAGCAGGACGGCGAAGAAGTGCAGTCCCACGAGGTGATCACTCTGGTCAACGGCACCGTCAACCCGTACACCGACTACGACGCCTACCTCGCCCTCGCCGAAGACGACGACATCGAGTTCATCTTCTCCAACACCACCGAGTCCGGCATTGTCTACAACGCAGAAGACAAGCCGGCCGACACGCCCCACGCCAGCTTCCCCGGCAAGCTCACCGCGCTCTTGTTCCGCCGGTTCGAGCTCGGCAAGAAGGGCTTCCAGCTGATTCCGTGCGAGCTCATCGAGCGCAACGGCGACAAACTCAAGGAAACCGTTCTCGCAACCGCCGCGAACTGGGGCCTCAGCGCCGACTTCATCCAGTGGGTCAACACCGACAACACCTTCTACTCCAGCCTGGTCGACCGGATCGTCCCCGGCTACCCCAAGGACCGCGCCGAGGAACTCTGCGCCGAGTTCGGCTTCGAAGACCGCCTCATCGTCAAGGCCGAACCGTTCCTGCTCTGGGTCATCGAGGGCCCGCAGTCACTCACCGAGACCCTGCCGCTGGCCCGGGCCGGCCTCAACGTCACCGTGACCGACGACATGACCCCGTACCGCGAACGCAAGGTGTTCCTGCTCAACGCCCCGCACACCACGATGGCCTCCCTCGCCCGCCTCGCCGGCGTTGAGACCGTGCGCGACGTGATGCTCGATGCCGACTTCGGCCCGCTCGTCGAAGCGGTGATGTACGAGGAGATCATGCCCGTGCTCGACCTGCCGCACGACGAACTCGCCGCATACGCCGAGTCGGTGAAGGAGCGCTTCGAGAACCCGTTCATGCACCACGAGCTCTCCGCAATCGCCCTGAACAGCGCCTCCAAGTTCAAGAGCCGCCTGCTGCCGGTCCTCACCGGCTTCCACACCAAGAACGGCACCTTCCCGCCCCGCGTCACGCTCGCGCTTTCCGCCATCCTGCTCGCCTACAGCGGCGACCCGGCCGTCACGATCACCCCGGTCGACAGCGCTGAGACCATCGCGGCCTTCCACGCCGCCTACGCCACGGATGCTTACGTCGCCACGATCCTGGCCGACACCACCCTGTGGGGCACCGACCTCACCGAGCTCGACGGCCTCGTCGACCAGGTCGCTGCCGGCCTCGACGCCCTGCGCGACCGCGGCGTGCGCGCCACCATCGCCGACCTCGCCGTCCGCGCCTAACCCCCGACCGACCCCAGACAAAGGACCGCAGATCATGCTCCTCAACGACGACTTCCTGCTCGGCACCGACATGGCGAAGAAGCTGTTTCACAATCACGCCAAGCACATGCCGATCATCGATTTCCACTGCCATCTGAACCCCCAGGAGATCTACGAAGACCAGAACTTCGCCAGCATCACCGAGGTGTGGTTGAAAGGCGACCACTACAAATGGCGCCTGATGCGTGCCAACGGCGTGCCGGAGAACCTCATCACCGGCGACGGCGACGACTTCGACAAGTTCTACGCGTGGGCCGGTACCGTCGAAAAGGCTCTCGGCAACCCGCTCTACGTGTGGACCCACCTCGAACTCAAGCGCTTTTTCAACATCGACCTGGTCCTCAGCCGCGAAACCGCCCGCGAGGTCTACGACCGCGCCAACGCCCTGCTGGCCACGGCCGGGTTCTCCCGCCGCAGCCTGATCCGGTCCAGCAACGTCACGGCCATCTGCACCACGGATGACCCCGCAGACGACCTGCACTTCCACAAACTGCTCCAGAGCGAGACGGCCTTCACCGTCGTCCCCGCGTTCCGCCCGGACAAGGCCATGAACATCCACGCCGCCGGTTTCGCGGACTACCTGGTCACCCTCGGCACGGCCGCCGGGGTCAAGATCGGCTCCTTCGCCGACATCGTCGACGCCCTGTCGGCCCGGGTCGACTTCTTCCACTCCATGGGCGCCCGGCTCTCCGACCACGCCCTGGACACCGTCGTATATGCGGAGTCGACCGAAGCCGAGCTCGACGTCATCGTCACGACGGCCAGGACCGGCGGCACGCTCACCGACCTCGGCATCGCCCAGTACCGCACCGCGGTGCTCAAGGCGCTGATGCGCATGTACCACCGCAAGAACTGGACCATGCAGCTGCACCTGCACGCCCTGCGCAACACCAACACCGTGATGCTGGGCAAGCTCGGCCCGGACACCGGCTACGACGGCCTCAACGACCGCAGTGTCGCCGAGCCGCTCGCCGCGTTGTTCGACTCGATGGAACTCGAAGACGCCATCCCGCGCACAATGCTCTACTCCCTGAACCCCAACGACTACATGCCGCTCGTCACGCTGATGGGCGCCTACCAGAAGGACACCGTTCAGAAGATGCAGCTGGGCAGCGCCTGGTGGCACAACGACACCCGCAACGGCATGCGGCTGCAGCTGTCCACCTTCGCCGACGAGAGCCTGCTCTCCAACTTCGTCGGCATGCTCACCGACTCCCGCAGCTTCCTGTCCTACCCGCGGCACGAGTACTTCCGTCGCATCCTCTGCGAGCTGATTGGCGAATGGGTCGAACTCGGCGAGGTCCCCGACGACGAGGCCATCCTCGGCCGGATGGTCGAAGACATCTGCTTCAACAACGCGAACAACTACTTCGGTCTGTAACCAGGCCACTCCCCGATATCCGTTCAAATCGAAAGTGTGTATGTGAGTCATGGCAATTCAAACTGGTATTGAAGCTGGGGAATCAGCCCCAGCTGCTCCTCAGCCCGGCACCGCCACCATCGAGCGCATCTCCACCAAGGAGAAGGTCTCTTATGGGTTCGGCGACTTCGGCAACGGCTTCATGTTCGACCTGGGCCAGTCGTACCTGACCAAGTTCTGGATCGACACCGCCGGCATTGCCGCGGGCGTCGTGGCCCTCATCTTCTCGCTCGCCAAGATCTTCGACGCGTTCATGGACCCGATCGCGGCGGCCTACATCGACAGCCGCAAGTTCGGCAAGCGCGGCAAGTTCCGCCCGGTGATGATGGTCTCCTCGATCCTCCTCGGCGTGATGACCGTGGTCACCTTCACGATGCCCGACGTCAGCATGGGCTGGAAGATCGCCTACGCGGCCGGCACCTACGCCATCTGGGGCCTCATCTACTCCTTCACCAACGACCCTTACGGGTCGCTGGCCTCGGTGATGACCCGCAACATCAAGGACCGCGCCCAGCTGGCCACCACCCGCCAGGCCGGTTCGCTCGGTGCTCAGTGGATCTGCGGCTTCGCCTTCATCCCGATCATGATGGTGTTCGGCGGCATGACCGGCGCCAACTACATGTGGGCGTCCGCGGTGTTCGCCCTCATCGGCATCATCTCCTTCTACATCTGCTACCGCGGCACCAAGGAACGCGTCTACGTCAACCGCGCCGTGGGCTTCGAGCAGAACGGCATGAAGGACTACGCCAAGGCGATCTTCACCAACCGGCCGCTGCTCGGCCTGGTGCTGATGACCCTGTTCACGATCTCCGCCATGAATGTGAACAACATGATGATGATCTTCTTCGCCGAATACAACCTCGGCAACATCGCCCTGCAACCGGTGCTGAACCTGGTCATGATCGGCGCCTCCATCGTAGGCATCATGTTCGTGCCCCGCCTGGTCGGCCGATTCGGCAAGAAGCGCACCGCCATGGGCGGATTCATCATCGGTGTGATCGCCAACGGCCTGAACTTCATGATCCCCACCAACCTGTGGACCTTCATGCTGCTGGTGACCATCGGCTACATGGCCCTGGCCATCCCGAACGCCGTCACCTGGGCGTTCGTCTCCGACACCATCGACTACGGCGAATGGCACACCGGAGTGCGCAAGGAGACCATGACCTACGCGGCCTTCAACTTCTCCCGCAAGATCGCCCAGTCCATTGCCGCCCTCGTGGGCGCCGGGATGCTCGCAGTAACCGGCTACATCGCCCAGGGCGCCAGCCAGTCGGAGGAAACCCTCTTCGGTATCAAGGCCGTGATGACCCTCTACCCGGCCGTCGCCCTCGCCCTGGCCGCCGTGATCGTCTACTTCCTCTACAACCTGTCCGACGACAAGTACACCGCCATCGCCCACGACCTCGAAGCAGGCCGCTGGGAAAAGGGAATCATCGGCCAGGCGTAAGCCCGACCGTCTCGCTTATCTAAGGACTCATTTCATGTCACACATCGACAGCATCACCACCGGCACTTCCGTGCTGGTCATGGCCGAGGGCGACGACGTCGCGGTCGCCCTCCGAGACCTCCAGCCAGGGGAGACCCTCCCCGTCGGCGACGGTCTCCTCACCGTCACCACGCTCATCCCGAGCGGCCACAAGGTCGCCCTCACCGACCTCGATGTCGGCGCCACCGTGCACAAGTACGGCCAGTCGATCGGGGTTGCCACGGCGCCGATCAGCCGGGGCGAGCAGGTGCACAGCCACAACATCGGCATGGACCTCGCTGCCCGCACCCACGAATTCGGCACCGTGCACACCGAGCTGCCGGCCCCGACGGCCCGCCGAACCTTCGACGGTTACCGCCGGGCCGACGGCCGGGCCGGTACGCGTAACTACATCGCGATCCTCACCACGGTCAACTGCTCCGGAACCACTGCCAAGCTCATCGCCGACAGATTCCGCGGTGGCGCGTTGGACGGGTTCGAGAACGTCGACGGCGTCATCGCCCTCACCCACCAGAGCGGCTGCGGCCTCGTGCTGGAAAGCGAAGGCGCCCAGGTGCTGCTCCGCACGCTCAACGGTTATGCCAGCCATCCCAACATCGCGGGCGTCCTGATGCTCAGCCTCGGCTGCGAGATGACCCCGACCAGCCTGGTCCTCGCCGAGGGAGCCCTGCCCAGCGACACCGTGGTGGAGTCCCTGTCGATCCAGGAGACCGGCGGCATGCGCAACACCGTCGCCGCCGGCGTCGAGAAGATCCTGGCCCTGGCCGAACAGATCAATAACCGCCACCGCGAACCCATCGACATCTCCGAGCTGGTGCTGGGCCTGAACTGCGGCGGCTCCGACGGTTACTCCGGCATCACGGCCAACCCGGCCCTGGGCTGGGCGTCGGATGTGCTCGTGGCGCACGGCGGAACATCCGTTCTCGCCGAGACCCCGGAGATCTATGGCGCCGAGCACCTGCTCACCGCCCGCGCCACCACCCCCGCGGTCGGTCACAAGCTGATCGACCGGATCGACTGGTGGGAAACCTACATCCACGCCAACGGCGGCACCATGGACAACAACCCCTCCCCGGGCAACAAGGCCGGCGGTATCAGCACCATTCTGGAGAAGTCGCTGGGCGCCGTTGCCAAGGCCGGCCACGCCGATCTCGCCGCCGTGTACGAGTACGCGGAACCGATCGACACCCGCGGCCTGGGCTTCATGGACACCCCCGGGTACGACCCGGTCTCGGTCACCGGCCTGGTCGCCGGCGGGGCCACCGTCGTGGTCTTCACCACCGGCCGCGGCTCGGTCTTCGGCTGCAAGCCCACCCCGAGCATCAAGGTGGGCACCAATACGGAACTGTTCCTGCGCCAGGGCGACGACATCGACATCGACGCCGGCCGGATCGCCGACGGCAACGCCACCGTAGACGAGGTCGGCGCCGAGATCCTCGAGATGATCATCGCCGTCGCCAGCGGCACCCAGACCGTCAGCGAAGAATTCGACGTGGGCCAGGAAGAGTTCGTGCCGTGGCACATCGGGGCCGTGACCTAATGGGTGCCTCAGCGCCAACCGTGGTCTGCTTCGGCGAGACGATGGGCATGTTCACGCCCACCAGCTCGGTGCCGTTGAACACCGCGACCGGTTTCACCCTGGGCACCGGCGGTGCCGAATCGAACGTCGCCATGCACCTGGCCGAACTCGGCCACGCCGTGGCGTGGGCCAGCGCCGTGGGCACCGACCCGGTCGGCACCAAGATCATCGACGCCCTCGGCGCCGCCGGCGTCGACACCCGGTGGGTCGGCCGCACCGCCGACGCACCAACCGGGCTCTACCTCAAGGAGCCCGACACCGGCAGCGGAGCACACGTGTTCTACTACCGCCAAGGCTCGGCGGCATCCACGCTGAAGATCGCGGATGCCGCCGGCTGGCCCCTGGCCGGCGCCCGGTGGATCCACACCACCGGGATCACCCCCGCGTTGTCGGACAGCTGCTCCGCTCTTGTGGAACACGTGCTCGACCACGCCGCGGACTGGGGGGCGTCGGTCTCGTTCGACATCAACTTCCGCCCCGGTATCTGGTCGGTTCTGGATGCCGCGCCGCGGCTGCTCGCCCTGGCCGAGAAGGCAACCGTCGTGCTCGTCGGACTCGATGAAGCCGCCGTGCTGTGGGGCTGTGCCACCGCGGCCGACGTGCGGGCCCTGCTGCCCCGGCTGCCGTATCTGGTGGTGAAGGATTCCTCGATCGATGCCACCGAATTCGCCCTCGCCGCGGACGGCACCGACACCGTCACGGTGGTGCCGGCCCGCAAGGTCGACGTCGTCGAACCCGTCGGCGCGGGCGACGCCTTCGCCGCCGGCTACCTGTCCAGCCTGCTCTCTGCGGAACCCTCCGCGGAGCGCCTGGAGCGCGGTCACTCCCGCGCCGCCTGGGCGCTGGGCAGCCGCCAGGACTTCCGCCCGGGACTCGGCCAGCGGATGTCGGCCGACGAACCGTCCGCGCCAGCCACCCACGACCGTACGTTCGACCTCAGGAGAGAACCCGCATGACCTCGTTCACCAGCACCACCACCACCCAGCCGCTTGGCGCCACCCAGTGGTTCCCCGGCGACTTCTTCCGAGTCCCCGTCATCGCGGTCTTCCGCGGGCTGTCGGCCGCCGAAGCCGTACGCCTGTCGGTGCGCGCCTGGGACGCCGGGGTTGAACACGTCGAAATCCCGATCCAGACCCTCGACGCCGTCCCCGTGCTGCAGGCCGTCGCCGACGCTGCTGCCGAACGAGGCCTCGTGATCGGCGCCGGCACCGTGACCACGATCGACCAGCTCGACGCTGCGACGAACGTGGGCGTCGCGTTCACGGTCTCGCCCGGCCTCGACCCGGCCATCGTGGCCGAAAGCGTGCGCCGCGGCATCCCGCACCTGCCGGGCATCGCCACGGCCACCGAAATCCTGCAGGCCCGCGCCCTGGGTCTCACCTGGGTGAAGGCGTTCCCCGCGTCCCTGCTCGGAGCGGCCTGGGTCAAGGCCCAGAAGGGTCCGTACCCGGACACCAACTTCATCGCCACCGGCGGCGTCACCGCCCTGAACGCGCCGGAATTCCTGGCCGCGGGCACCAGCGTGGTCGGCCTCTCCGGCGCTTTCGCCGACGACGCCCAGCTCGACCTTGTGCGCGCCCTGATCGCCGGCACCCGCAAATAACAATTCGCATCACCCGGGCCCCGCGACCGCACGGTCGCGGGGCCCGTTCCGGTCGCCAGGGACCAAAGTCACGGCCGGCCGGGCGGTAGGCTGAGCGGAGATCTGAGGGAGAGTCACGTGTGGGTGAGCTGGCGTGACAGAACGCATCGCGGCGACGGGGACCGATGGCTGATCTGGGCCGTTTTTGTGCTTGTGGCGGCGTACACGCTCGGACTGCTTCTGCACGGTACGGGCCCCAGCCCCCTCGTTGACATCTGGTTGGGCGAGCTCACCCAATGGGTGCCCGTCGCGGTCTTCTGGGTGGCCGTTGTGCGCACGGGCTTCACCCGCGGCGACGTGCTCTTCGCCACGCTCGCGGTGACGTTCAATGCCGCCGCCGACACTTACTACGTGCTCGCTATGGATGCGGGCGGCGAACTGCCGTTCCCGTCCCCGGCCGATTTCGGGTATCTGCTGTTTTACCCGCTGATGCTCGTCGCCCTCGTGGCTCTTGTCCGCAGACAGATGCGCGGCCTGGCCTGGTCCGTCCTACTGGATAGCGCGGTCGGGGCCCTCGGCGCTGCCGCGGTCCTCGCTGCCGTCCTCGGCCCGGTGCTCACCGAGGCGGCCGATGAGTCCGCCATCCTGGCCACAGCCGTCGCGGTTGCTTACCCGGTCTTCGACCTGCTCCTCGTCGCCGCGATCGCCGGCATCGCCGCCGCCCCGGGCTTGCACATCGGCCCGCGCTGGGCGTTTCTGGTCGGCGGCCTCGTCGTCTTCGCCGGCGCCGACGTGGTCTATGCGCTGCTTGAGGTGAGCGGCACCTACATCGTCGGCGTTCCGCTCGATGCCGCGTGGGCGCTCGGTCTCGCCCTGATGGCGGTGTGGGTCGACGCGACCGACCGCCCTCAACGCGGCACCGTCGTGGGCGACCGAAAGACCCCGGCCCTGTTCGTTCCCGCGGTGGCCGTCGCCGCCGGACTGGGCGTACTCATCCTCGGCACGCAGGTCGTCCAGCCGGTTGCCGCGGTCATCCTGGCCAGCCTCACCGTGTCCCTGGCCGCGATCCCGCTGGTATTCCGGCAACGGCTGCTGCGCCGGCAGGCCCGGACCGACGACCTGACCGGGCTGCCCAACCGGCGGGCGCTGTACACGGATGCGCCCGCGCTGCTCACCCTCAGTCGCACACCCTCCCGTCAACGGCACAGTGCGCTCCTGCTACTCGACCTCGACAGGTTCAAGGAAGTCAACGACAGCCTCGGACACGACGTCGGCGACAGGCTGCTGGTGCTGGTGAGCGGCCGCCTGGCGGCAGCGCTGCCGCCGGGAGCCAGGCTGGCCCGGCTCGGCGGCGACGAATTCGCCATCCTGCTCGCTGATGCCGGCGAGGCCGAGGCCACCGTCGTGGCGTTAGGCCTTCGGGACGCGCTCGCCCAAACCTTCGCCCTCGAGGGGCTGGCCGTGCAGACCAGTGTCAGCATCGGCATCGCGTTGTTCCCCGAGCAGGGCCGCGACCTCAGCGATCTGCTGCGCCGTGCCGACATGGCGATGTACAAGGCCAAGTCCGGCCGGCACGGCCACCACGTGTACCAGTCCGAAGATGACAGTCACGGCGACACCAGGCTGCGCACCCTGCAAGACCTGCGCCTGGGCCTTACCGACGACCAACTCGTGGTGTACTACCAGCCCAAGATCGGCCTGCAAAACGGTGAGGTCACCGGTGTCGAGGCACTCGTGCGCTGGCAGCATCCGACCCGCGGGCTGCTGCTGCCCGAGGACTTCCTCGACCTCGTCGAGGAATCGGGGCTGATGCACACACTCACCCGGATCGTGCTGACCAAGGCTCTCGATCAAGCCGTGCTTTGGCACGCTGGTGGCCACGCCCTGACCATCGCGGTCAACATCTCGGCCAGCTCCCTCGTCAACGTCGAGTTCCCGGAGGAGGTCGTGCGCATGGTCAACGCACGACGGCTGCCGGCGTCGGCGTTGATGCTGGAGGTCACCGAAGACTTCTTGATGAGCGACCGGGACCGGGCTAGGGACGTGCTCACCCGGCTGCGGGAAGCCGGAATCCAGATCGCGGTCGACGACTTCGGCACCGGCTACAGCTCGCTCTCCTACCTGCGCGACCTGCCCATCGACGAGCTCAAGTTGGACAGGTCATTCGTGTTGCCGATGACCCATGACGCCCGCGCGGCCTCGCTGGTGGCGTCCACCATCGAGCTGGCGCACAGCCTGGGCCTGCGAATGGTTGCCGAGGGTGTCGAGAGCAGTGTGGCGTACGACGAGCTGGCCCGATACGGCTGCGATCATGCGCAAGGCTTCTTCATGTCGCGGCCGATTCCGGCCCTGGAACTGGACGAGTGGTTAGCGACTCGCCACGATCTGGAACCGGGCGCCGTGAACTGAATCCGGCTCCTGCCGTGACGATCGGCGGGCTGGACGCGTCTTAGTCATGAACCTGGCAAGCCGAGTACCGGCTTCGACCCTTCGCCAGCAAGGAGCTTTCATGACCGACGTCCAGAACCCCGTCACCAGTTATCACACCGGCGGCTTCCCGCTGCAGCAGCAGGACCAGCCCGGCCTCACCACGGCGACCGTGCCGCGCCCCGACCACGGCGAAGACACCTATGTCGGCACCGGGAAGCTCGTGGGCAAGCGGGCGTTGATCACCGGTGGTGACTCGGGGATCGGCCGTGCCGTCGCGATCGCCTTCGCCAGGGAGGGTGCCGACGTGGCCATCTCCTACCTTCCCGAAGAGCAGGAAGACGCCGAAGACACCGCGTCGCTCGTGCGGGCTGCCGGCCGCACCGCGGTGCTGCTGGCCGGCGACATCCGCAACGAACAGCACTGCATCGACATTGTGGAGCACACCACGGCTCAGCTCGGCGGTCTCGACGTTCTCGTGCTGAACGCCGCGTACCAGGAGAACCGCAACGGTCTGGAGACGCTCTCGACCAAGGAGTTCGACAGGGTCTTCAAAACCAACCTCTACGCGACGCTGTGGATCGCCCGTGCCGCGATCCCGCACCTCAATGCGGGGTCGTCGATCATCACGACCACGTCCATCCAGGCGTCCAGCCCGTCACCGGAACTGATCGACTACGCGATGACCAAGGCGGCGCTGGTCGCGTTCACCCAGGCCCTCGCCCAGCAGCTGGGATCCACCGGGGTGCGAGTCAACGCCGTAGCACCCGGGCCGATCTGGACCCCGCTGATCCCCGCGACCTCGTGGCCGGAGAAACTGCCCACTTTCGGTCAGGACACACCGCTGGGCCGGGCCGGGCAGCCCGCCGAGCTGGCGTCGGCGTACGTCTACCTGGCGTCGACGGACTCGTCGTACACGTCCGGTGCCGTGCTGCCGGTCACCGGCGGACGCGCGTTCTAACCCGAGCGCGAACGCAGCGACAGCAGGCGGCGGCATCTCGGATGCGCCGCCCGCTGTCTGTGCTCGTCGGTCGACCGGATCAGACGACGTCGGATCGGGCCTGGGTGTTACCCAGCGCCCGGTCCTTCAAGACCGCGTACTCGCCCTGGCTGATCGCTCCGGAGTCGAGGAGCTGCTTGGCCTGGGCGATGTCCTGCGCGGGATTGCTGCCGGCGACACTTCTGATGTACTCGTCGGTACTCGCCCTCTCCTGCATCCCGGCGCTGACCTGGCGCTCCGCCATACCGCGGCCGCGTGCGATGACGTACACGAGCACGGTCAGTATGGGCACGAAGACCATGAACAGCAGCCATGCCGCCTTCGCCCATCCGTTCAGGGTTCGATCCCGGAACACGTCGATGATCACAGCGAACAGTGCGAATAGGTAGGACACGAACACGAATGTCCAAAAGAAGAATCCGATGAAATCCCAAAAATTAGACCAGAAACTCATGGTCGGCACCTTTCCCTGTAACGTCTGGCCGAGGCCCTGCCGCCGCATGGGGCAGCGTGTCACAGTCCTTGGCTGGTAATCACGTTAATCACACAGGGCGGTTCTGGATCACCCGGAATGGGTGAGAAGGGCACCGCGTCAACCTGGGTTGGGGGAGGCTGTGGACGGCTAGGCTGAGCGTCAACAGTGCGTCCTCTCCCTCGAGAAGACCTCCGGCGGGTTTTGACACATCGGAACCGACTGTTGGGGAGGGGGACGCAGTGACGGCAATCGAACTGACGGTCGATGACCGGCTGGCGTGGGTCGAGCGCCAGTACTGGATCGACAAGGATGTCGCGCTCGCTGCAGCCGAAGACTGGCTGGCGGAGTTGGGAGCAGGCGAGCACGGTGCGCTGAGCCGGCGCCTCGAGGTGCAGATCGCCTCGATCATGACCCGCAGGGGAGATCCGAGCCAGGGAGCCACCGATGTGCAGCGCATTCTGCGCTGGGCAGAGCGGCACGGCGAGCTCACCCTGCAGTCCCGCTGCCACGACGTTCTCGGATCGGTATTCGAGATGGTGGGCGACCGGGCCCTGGCCCTGGAACACGCCGTCGCCACGAACGACCTTCTGAGCGAGTCCGAGAGCCCCCTGATGCGGGCCGCCGCCCGCCTGACCCTGGCCGACGCCCTCGGCTCCACCGGATCGTTCGACGAGGCACGCCGCCGCTACAACGAGGCACTTCGTCTGGTCATCGACGACCCTGAAACCAGCATCCGCTACATGATCTTGAACAACCTCGCCTTCACGGAGTACCTGGCCGGCAATCAGGACGACGCACTCGTCGCTGTCGAGAGCCTGCTCGCGCTGTCCGAACTCAACAACCGCCCGATCGGCATGTACGCCCGCGACACTATCGCCAGGGTTTACCTCTCTGCCGGACGGCTGGAGGAAGCCGAAGCGACCCTGGTGGCGGCCATCGAGGCCAAGCCGGTCGACTTCCACCCCGACAGCATCGCCGCCGCCCAGGTCACCCTGGCCGAGACCTGTCGCAGGCGGGGTCATCTGGATGAGGCCCAGGCCGTCGTCGACCAGTGTCGGGAGCTCACCCGGGAGAACGGGCTCGTGCGCTGGGCCACCGAGCTCATGCGCGAGCAGGCGGAGATCTACGCCGAACGAGAGGATTTTCGGGCGGCGTTCCAGGCCTACCGCAGTTACCACGAACAGTCCATCGCTCTCGGCGCCAGCGAGAACGAGGCGCGCGGACGCATCCTCGAGGCGATGTTCCAGACCGCTGAGTCCCGCCGGGAAAGCGAGCGCTACCGCGAGATGGCCGAACGCGACCCGTTGACAGAGCTGCGCAATCGTCGGTTCGTCGACGAGCACCTCAGCAACCTGTTGTCCCTCCTCCGCGAGGGTGGCGCACCCATCGCCATCGCGATGATCGACGTCGACCATTTCAAGCGCATCAATGACACGCTTTCGCACGAGGTCGGTGACGACGTGCTGCGGACGCTCGGCCGCATTCTGACGCAGGCTGTCGCGTCGGTTCCCGGGGCGATCGCGGCGCGTCTGGGCGGGGAAGAATTCCTTCTCATTCTGCCCGCCCACGACGCGGCCGCCGCGGGCGCACTGTGTGAAAAGGTGCGGCTGGATGTGGCCGGTCACGATTGGTCGCCCATCGACGCCGGCTTGCGGGTCACCGTGAGTCTGGGCGTCGCGCTCGCCCCGGACGATGCGGCCACGAGCTCGTCGCTGTTGCGGGCCGCCGATGTGCGCATGTACGTGGCCAAGCGGGACGGCCGCAACCGCGTGGTGCACGCCGGCGCCTGACCCATTTCGCCCAAGTGGTCGGCGGCCGAGCGTTACAGGCCTTGCGCCAGGCGGTAGTACGCCTGGTTCCATCGGACCTCGCGGGAGAAGTCCCGCAGGGTGGTGGTTTCATCGATCACGAGGAGCTCGGT
>NZ_PPXD01000027.1 GCF_002909375.1 Cryobacterium zongtaii | reverse complement strand
CCGAGACGGCGGCTGCATCATCCCCGGCTGCACCTGCCCACCGCAATGGACCGAAGTCCACCATGTGACACCGTGGCAAAACGGCGGCCCGACCAACGTCTCGAACGGGGTGCTGCTGTGTTGGTATCACCACCACAACATCGACACCTCCGGGTGGCACATCCGCATGGTCCTGGGCATGCCCGAAGTCAAAGCCCCCCACTGGATCGACCCCACCGGAACCTGGCGAAAACCACCGCAGCACCGGGCCCACGACCCCAAATACCGCCGGCAAGACGAGTAGCCGCGGCATGAGGGCGCCCGAGTCCGGATTCTGGGTCGCCAGGCTTGACGGGCTCAACCGACGGTGATTTGTTGCTGGCCCTGCCATCGGGGCGGCCCGCGACGTACTATCGCCTTGGGCGTCAGCCGGCGCCCGGTTACGGCTACGGAGGTATGCAGTGGGCATCAATGACGACGACATCACCACATCCGGCGCGGATGCGAACGAAGGCACGGCCGATGGCGGCGCCAACCCGGCGGGCCACGACGGCGGTGCCGACGGAACCGCGGACGCCGGAGAGGGCACCGCGGACGGCGGCGCCAACCCGGCAGGCCACGACGGTGGCGCTGACGGCTCCGCCTCGAGCGAGGGCGTCGCAGACGGCGGCGCCAACCCCGAAGGTCACGACGGCGGCGCCGACGGAACCGCCTGATGACGAGCGAGGGGCGCGGGGCGAACGATCGTCCCGCGCTCGCGCGCTTGCTCGAGGTAACGCCGGATGAGTTCGCCACGGACTACTGGGACCGTCGGCCGCTCTTCACCCGCGCGGCCGCCCTGCGGGGCAGGTTCGATGACCTCTTCACCGCAGACGCCGTCGACGAGCTGGTCACCCACCGTGGTCTGCGCACCCCGTTTGTGCGCATGGCGCGGCAGGGCACCGTACTCGACCCCGGCCGGTACACCGCACCGGGCGGCCTGGGCGCTGAGATCGCCGACCAGGTCAGCGCCGACAAGGTGCTCGACGAGTTCACCGACGGAGCCACCCTGGTCCTCCAGGGGCTGCACCGCACCTGGCCGCCGCTGGCCGAATTCACCCGGCAGCTCACGAGAGACCTCGGGCACCCCGTCCAGGTGAACGCCTACGTCACCCCGGCCGCCGAGCGCGGCTTTGACCCGCACTACGACGTGCACGATGTGTTTGTTCTCCAGATTGCGGGGGAGAAGCGCTGGCGCATCCACCCTCCGGTGCACCCGCGCCCACTCCGCGACCAGCCGTGGACCGATCATCGCCGTGCGGTGGAGCTATGGGCCGAGGACGAGCCGGCCATCGACGAGGTCTTCAGGCCGAACGACGTGCTCTACCTGCCCAGAGGCTGGATCCACTCGGCGACGGCGCTGGGCGGCACCTCGATCCACCTGACCATCGGCGTCGCCGCCCTCACCCGCCACGATGTGCTGCGCGAGGCCGTCGCGCACGCTGCGGCCGCCGAGAGCCTGCGCGCCGCCCTTCCCCTGGGTGTCGACCTCACGGATGCGGCGACCGTCGGCGCCCTGTTGGCCGACACCGTCGACGACTTCAGCCGGTTCACGGGCGCGGATGCGGCCCCGGCCGAGGCGGTGTCCCGGCGACTGGCCGGGCGCCTTCGGGCGTCCACCCGGGCCGAGCCGATCGCCCCGCTGGCGACCACGGCGGCCGCCACCGCACTGCACGAGGCCACCACCGTGAGCCTGCGGCGGGGACTCGGCGCCCGGTTCCGGGAGGGCCCGAACCCCGGTGACGTCTCCCTCGTGCTGCCGGACAAGACCGTGACGCTCCCGGGGGAGGCCGCCGACGCCCTGACCCAGATCCTCACCGGGCACCCCGTGCAGGCCGGCGGCCTGGCCGGGCTGGATGCGGCGTCCTCCCTCGTGGTGGCCCGGCGCCTGGTGCGCGAGGGTGTCCTGGTGGTGCGATGAGCCTCCCCTCCGCCCCGGGCTGGCTGCCGTGCAGCGATCGGTCGCTGGAGCGCGGCGATCCGCTCCCGGGTACGGCCGGCTATGGCGAACGCTGGTTCCTCGTCGAGATCGACGGGGCCTGGGGCGCGCACGCGTTCCTGCAGTCGCCGCTGGACCCCGCACTCGCCCGGGCCCTGGTGACCCGCATCGAATCCGCGGGCATCCGCCCGCTCGCCATTCGTCGAACCGGCCGCACCGCGCACCAGCGCCGCGCCCAGACCGAATGGCGGTGGGCGGCCGTTGACGCCAGGGTCGGACACGAACGGGTTCACTGGGGGGTGGTGACCGATCCCGCCGATCTGTTGCAGGTGCCGTTGGACGGTGCGACCGGTGCGCCGTCGACCGAGCCGCTCATCTGCGTGTGCACCCATGCCCGGCACGACCAGTGCTGCGCCGTGAAGGGCCGGCCGGTGGTCACCGCCCTCGCCCAGGCCTATCCGGCCGCCACCTGGGAATGCTCGCACCTGGGCGGAGACAGGTTCGCGGCCACCCTGATCCTGTTCCCGCACGGGTTGTACTACGGCCGGGTGACCGGCGCCGAAGCCCCGGACCTCGTCGACGCCTACCTCGACGGCCGTATCGAACCGCGCTGGTTCCGGGGCCGCAGCTCGCTGCCCAATGTGGTGCAAGCGGCTGCCGCGTTCGCGCGGGCGAACCGGGGCGACGACCGCATCGACGCCTTCGACTACAGCTCCTGGACGGAATCAGGGGGAGTGCACACCGTGAGCTTCATCCACGGCGATGAACGGCTCGCGGTGAAGCTCGCCGAGAGCCTGTCGGCGCCGCTGCTCAGCACCTGTGCGGCCAGCACTGCCCGGCCGGTGCGGGAGTTCGAACTGCGCTCGATAACACCGGGCTGACACCCCCCAACTGGAGGTGAATACGGGACCAAGGTCCCGGTTTCGGGCCCCACTCGGAGGGTAGTGTTCCCAATAGAGGGCGAATCACCGGCACCGTGGCACTAGCTGGTACCTCGTGGTCCTGCTCTCATGGCCCGCACGGTGGGATAAACACCCAGTCAGCGGGAAAGCCTCGATCCTACAAGGAGAGCACACCATATGACCGTCACAGATGGCATCCGAAGCGACCAGCAGGGTCTTGCAGAAACCGGCGCCGCCGAATTCGTCAGCGGCCCGTGGCAGGACTCGATCAACCTGCGCGACTTCATCCAGCGCAACTACACGCCGTACCTCGGCGACGCGAGCTTCCTCGCCGGCGCCACCGAGCGCACCACCGGCATCTGGGCAAAACTGTCCGCGATGTTCCCGGTCGAGCGCGAAAAGGGTGTCTACGACATCGACGCGACGACCCCGTCGTCCATCACCGCGCACAAGCCCGGCTACATCGACGAGGCCAACGAGGTCATCGTCGGACTCCAGACGGATGCGCCGCTCAAGCGTGCGATCATGCCGTTCGGCGGCTGGCGCATGGTCGCCACCTCCCTCGAGACCTATGGCTACCCCGTGTCGCCCGAGCTCGAGACGATCTTCACCGACTACCGCAAGACCCACAACACCGCGGTCTTCGACGTCTACCCTCCCGGTGTGCGTCGTGCGCGCAGCAGCCACCTGATCACGGGACTCCCGGATGCCTACGGCCGCGGCCGCATCATCGGTGACTACCGCCGTGTCGCCCTCTACGGTGTCGACGCGCTGATCGCCGGCAAGAAGAACGACCGCGCCGAGCTGGACATGGAGCCCTCGACCGAGGACATCATCCGTGCCCGCGAGGAGAACTCGGAGCAGATCCGGGCCCTCAAGGAACTCGTGCAGATGGCAGCCAGCTACGGCTCCGACATCTCCAAGCCCGCCACCACCGCCAAGGAAGCCGTTCAGTGGCTGTACTTCGCGTACCTCGGTGCGGTCAAGGAGCAGAACGGTGCGGCAATGTCGTTCGGCCGCAACGCGGCCTTCCTCGACGCCTACATCGAGCGCGACCTCAAGGCCGGCACCCTGACCGAATCCGGCGCCCAGGAGCTCATCGACGACCTCGTCATCAAGCTGCGCATCGTCCGGTTCCTCCGCACCCCGGAGTACGACGACATCTTCGCCGGCGACCCCACCTGGGTCACCGAGTCGCTCGCCGGCATCGGTGAAGACGGTCGCCCGCTCGTCACCAAGACCGCGTTCCGCTTCCTGCAGACCCTGTACAACGTGGGCCCCGCACCCGAGCCGAACCTGACCGTGCTGTGGAGCGACAAGCTGCCCGAGGGCTTCAAGCGCTTCTGCGCCCAGGTCTCGATCGACACGTCGGCCATCCAGTACGAGTCCGACGACCTCATCCGCAACGAGATGGGTGACGACGCCGCGATCGCATGCTGCGTCTCGCCGATGCGTGTCGGCAAGCAGATGCAGTTCTTCGGAGCCCGCGTCAACGCTGTCAAGGCGCTGCTGTACTCGATCAACGGCGGCCGCGACGAGGTGTCCGGCAAGCAGATCGCACCGGCCACCGCAGCGAACACCGACGAGGTCCTCGACTACGACACCGTCTTCCCGGCCTACCTCGAGACCCTCGAATGGCTCGCCGAGACCTACGTCACCGCGCTGAACTGCATCCACTACATGCACGACAAGTACGCGTACGAGCGCCTCGAGATGGCCCTGCACGACCAGAAGATCATCCGCACCCTGGCCTGCGGCATCGCCGGCCTGAGCGTGGTCGCTGACTCGCTGTCCGCCATCAAGTACGCCACGGTCCGTCCGGTGCGCGACGAGACCGGTCTGGTTGTCGATTACACCGTCGAGGGCGAGTTCCCCGCCTTCGGTAACGACGACGACAGGGTCGACGCCATCGCGATCGATGTCATGGAACGCTTCATGACGATGATCCGCAAGCACCCGACCTACCGCGACGCCATCCACACCCAGTCGATCCTGACGATCACGTCCAACGTGGTCTACGGCAAGGCCACCGGCAACACGCCGGACGGCCGTCGCAAGGGTGAGCCGTTCGCACCGGGTGCAAACCCGATGAACGGCCGCGACACCCACGGCATGCTCGCGTCGGCACTCAGTGTCGCCAAGCTCCCGTACAGTGAAGCGCAGGACGGCATCTCGCTGACCAACACCGTCGTTCCCAGTGGCCTCGGTCACACCAAGGACGAGCAGGTCACCAGCCTGGTCGGACTGCTCGACGCGTTCACCTCGGCCAGCGGATACCACCTCAACGTCAACGTGCTCAACAAAGAGACTCTCGAAGACGCCATGGAGCACCCGGAAAACTACCCGCAGCTGACGATTCGCGTCTCCGGCTACGCGGTGAACTTCGTCCGGCTCACCCGCGAGCAGCAGATGGATGTCATCAGCCGCACGTTCCACTCGCACTAAGAGAACACCCTTACAGATGACCGGCAACGCTAGGTAGGACGAGACCATGACCGCAATCAACCTCGGCTTCCCTAGCGTTGCCTGTCCTGTAGTCGTCGAGCACGTCGACCTTTCGGTCGACGTGGCCGACGAGATCAGTGCCCTGAACGACGTCGACCGCAAGGCCGAACTGCACACCCTCGAAATGAAGGCAATCCGCGAGGGCACCGTCGCCAGCGTGCACTCCTGGGAGCTCGTGACGGCCGTTGACGGCCCCGGCACCCGCATGACCCTGTTCCTCTCCGGCTGCCTGCTGCGCTGCCAGTACTGCCACAACCCGGACACCTGGAAGATGCGCGACGGCCTGGTCACGCCCATCGACGACCTGGTCGCCCGCATGACCCGCTACCTGGGCGTCTTCAAGGCCACCAACGGTGGCCTCACCATCTCAGGCGGCGAACCGCTGATGCAGCCCGCTTTCGTCAAGCGGATGTTCAAGGAGGCGCACGCCCTGGGCGTTCACACCACCCTGGACACCTCCGGCTACCTCGGCAAGAGCGCCTCCGACGAACTTCTCGACAATGTCGACCTGGTTCTGCTCGACGTCAAGTCGGGCCTGCCGGACACCTACAAGAAGGTCACCGGCCGCGAACTCGCACCGACGATCGCCTTCGGCGACAGGCTCGCCGAGCGCAACATCCCGGTCTGGGTGCGCTTCGTGCTGGTGCCCGGGCTCACCGACGCCGTCGACAACGTCGAAGCCGTCGTCGACATCGTCGCGAGCTGGCCCAACGTTCAGCGCGTCGAGGTCCTGCCCTTCCACCAGATGGGCGAGGACAAGTGGGACCGGCTGAGCATCCCGTACCCGCTGCACGGCGTGCACCCGCCGGAGAACGACGTGCTCACCCGGGTGCGCGGCCAGTTCGAGGCACGGGGACTGACGGTCTTCTAGGAGTCGAGAAATCTGACACACCGACGAATATCGGCCTTACGCATATAAATGTGTAAGGCCTTTTTTCGTTCTGATCAGCACCTTAAGTGTTACGAATTTGAAGCCAGGGACTTTGTACCCTGACTGGGAAAACCGGATGCTGCCAGACTGTGAGCATCTTCAGAATCGCAACGAAAGGCAACATCGTGTCAACAGCAACCGTTCCGGCCACCACCCTGGGAGCCACCAAGGTCAAGGTCCTCAAGCTCATCGGCTGGGCCGGAATTCTCGGCGCCGTCGTCATGATCATCGGTGGAGGTGTGGTCTGGGGCGTTGTCAGCTCACAGCTCTCCGCCGAGAAGATCACCGTCTCCGAAGACGCCGCGTTCCTCGCCGGCGCCCCGGTCGTCGGACCGTTCTCCGCATTCGCCCAGGCCGACATCATCAACCACCACGCGCTGGACATGGCCGAGGGCAAGACCTACGCCGAACTCGACAAGGAAGACCCGCTGCGTGCGACGGTCATGAACGCGTCGTTCCTGCGCACCTCGCTCTTCACCTCAGTGGTGTCGTTCGGTGTCTCGGCCTTCGCCATCGGCATGGGCGTCCTGTCCGGCCTGTTCGGTTGGGCCATCCTGACCCTCGCTCCGGCCTGGCCCAAGAAGACCACGGCCACGGGCGTTCGCGCGTAGTCGTACCCGCTTCACGAACGACCCGGCAGCTTTCGCTGCCGGGTCGTTTCGGGTTTAAGGGGGTTGGCTCGCTCTGGAGCTCAGTACTCGGTCGCGCCCTCGGTATCTTCGCCCCAACTCACGATGCGCGCCGGCAACGGGTACTCGTGGGTGCCGCTGGCGGCCAACACCTCAACACTCACCACGCGGGGAGCCGTGGTGCCGGCCCGGCTCACAAACCAACCGCCGACGAGCACCACATCGCTCACCGTCGACGCGACAGCCACCCCGGTGACGGTGAACGGCCCGTAGGCCGGGTCGACGAAGAGCACCGAGATCAGGTCGCCGTGTGCCACGGCGGGTGCTGTGAGGTCCTGTTCGATGCCCGGCGCCTCATCCGCCGTCTCACCGTCGCTCGGCTCAAGGGCGCGCAGTGCCTGCAGGGACTTGTGCGGCTTGAGATTCTGCTCGATGGAGCGGCCGCCGACGGTGAGCGTCTTGACCGACGCGGAGATGAATGCGGTGCCGTCGATCGTGAAGGCGCCGTAGCGCTTGGTCAGGAACATGGCGGACACGCCGGTTCCGGAT
Source organism: Cryobacterium zongtaii (assembly GCF_002909375.1). Taxonomy (GTDB): domain Bacteria; phylum Actinomycetota; class Actinomycetes; order Actinomycetales; family Microbacteriaceae; genus Cryobacterium; species Cryobacterium zongtaii. The sequence continues at coordinate 83,618 of NZ_PPXD01000027.1, read as the reverse complement.
TCGAGGGCGGCGATCGCATCCGTGAGCACCTTGACGTTGCGCCTGCTGGGCACATTGGGCATTGCCGGTCCGGCCATCTTTCCTCCAGAGAACGTGACACGCAACTCTAACGCCGCCCGAAACCCGCGCCGTCCGTCCAGCGGCGCACTGCCCCTGTTCGAGGGGTTCGGCAAGCCCCTAGCGAAGCGATCCCGAGCGGCATTGAGTGGATGACTACTGGCGCGATTGGGCGTGCCTGGTGTGTGGAGGGGCGGACGGCGGAACCATGGTGAGCACAGAATGGTGAGCAACGGCACAAACGGGATGAACGGAACCGGAGTCACCCCACCGCGATCCTTCGGAGGTGTGGTCGGCGGCCTGATCGGTCTGGCCGCGACGAGCGCCATTGCCGGGCTGTTGGTCACTGTGAGCCTGACACCGGTCGTTGCGCTCACCGGCGTGGCGGCGACCAGCACGATCAACGTCTTCGAGACCCTGCCGAACTACCTCGAGATCGAGCCGCTCGCCCAACGCAGCAACATCTATGCCACCGGCCCGGACGGAACGCCGATCCTGCTCGCGACCCTGTACGACCAAAACCGGGTCGAGGTCGGTTGGGACGACATCGGCCAGAACGTGAAGGACGCCGCGATCGCCGGGGAAGACCCGCGCTTCTACGACCACGGCGGCGTCGACCTGCAGGGAACCATGCGCGGCGCGTTGACGACGGCGTTCCGGGGAAGCGTGCAGGGCGGATCGTCGATCACCCAGCAGTACGTCAAGAACGTGCTCGTGCAGAAGTGCGAGATGCTCCCCACCGAGGAGGAGATCTCGGACTGCTACGCGGCGGCCACGGTGACGACGGCATCGCGCAAGCTCAAGGAGATGCGACTGGCGATCGGCGTGGAAAAGAAATACGCAAAAAACGACATCCTGCGCCAGTACCTCAATATCGCCGGCTTCGGCGGCCGCGTGTACGGCATCGAGGCCGCGGCCGCCTATTACTACGGGAGCACGGCGGCCGATCTCACGGTGGCGCAGGCGGCCAGCCTCGTGGCCATCGTCAACAATCCCGGCAAGTTCAGGCTCGACCGGCCGGCGAGCGAGACCAATGGCGTGGCCAATGGCTACCTGGACAACCGGCAGCGCCGCGACTACATCCTCGGGGAGATGCTCAGATACGGCAAGATCACCCAGGTCGAGTTCGATGAGGCCATGGCGGCCCCCATCGAACCGACCATCCACGAGCCCAGCACCGGATGCCAGACCGCCGGGGCAAACGCGTACTTCTGCGACTACGTGATCCATGTCCTGGCGAACGACCCGGTCTTCGGCGACGACGAGGATGCGCGGATCAAGAACATCCGCCGGGGCGGCTTCGACGTGTACACCACCCTCGACCTCGACCTTCAGAACGCCGCAGTCGCGACGATGAACGAGAACGTGCCGAAGACCCGCGCCGGCTGGGACGTGGGCGGTGTCATCTCGAGCGTCGAGGTCGGCACCGGCCGAGTGCTCGCCATGACGCAGAACAAGGACTACAGCCAGGACCCCGAGGTGCAGGCCACCGGGAGCAACTGGAGCAGCGTGAACTACAACACCGACTTCGTCGCCGGGGGATCCCGCGGGTTCCAGCCCGGCTCCACCTACAAGGTCTTCACCCTCGCGGACTGGCTGAACACCGGCCATTCCCTGGACGAGCGCGTCGACTCCGCCCCCAGATCACAATGGGGAACCTTCAACGACAGCTGTTTCGGCCCACAGAACTACGATTCGGAGGGCTGGAGCCCCAAGAACGACGCCAACGAATCCGGTCGCAACTACAGCGCGCTGGAGGCCACCATCGGGTCGATCAACACGGGGTTCATCGCCATGGCCAAGCGGCTCGACCTCTGCGGGATCCGGAAGATGGCCGAGGCCTTCGGAGTGCACCGCGCCGACGGCGAACCGCTGAGCCAGAGCGCGGCATCCGTGATCGGCACGAACGAGATCGCCCCGTTGAGCATGGCCGTCGCCTTCGCCGGCATCGCCAACAACGGGACAACCTGCAGCTCGATCGTGATCGACCGGATGATCGGCGCCGACGGCACCGAGGTGCCCATCCCCGTCTCGCGGTGCGAGGACTCAGTGCTGCCGGAAACCCAACGTCAGATTGTGGCCGCTCTCAGTCAGGTGATGTCGAGGGGAACCGCCGTGCAGTCGAACACCGGCACGGTGCCCTGGGTGCCGATGTTCGGCAAAACCGGAACCACCGACAACGCCAAGGACACCTGGATGAGCGGAGCGAGCAGCAAGGTGGCCACCGTCGTCGGCGTCGTCACCGTCACGGGGAACGCCAATCAACGCGCAATCAACTTCGAAAGCGGGCCCGCCGCCACCGCGCGGCACCGGATGTGGCCGGCCGTGATGTCGGTGGCGAACGCGAAGTACGGTGGCGATCCGTTCCCCGGGGTGTTCGTCACTCCACCGGCGGTCGCGGAGGAGGAAGACGCGGATGTGGACGTCGACGAAGACGTCGATGCAGACCAGGATCTCGGGGGCGACGACACCGAGCAGAACGATCCGGCACCTGACGTTCCCGAGGGGACCGACTAGAGATCACGCGCTCTGCGTCGACCACAGGTCGAATTCAGTCGTACCGGAGCCGGCCGCCCGCCGCATCGGCGGCCGGGCCGCCGCGGCCGCCGTTGCCTCGGCGACGGACGGTTCGGCGTCCAGCGCCGCCGCCCTGGCCGCCTTGAGAGCCTTGGCCTGTGCCCTGGCCCGGTCCCTGGCCACCGTGACGAGGTCCCACATGCCCTCACCCGTCACCGAGACCCCGCGGGCACCCGAGCGCCGGGTGCGGCCACGCACCAGCATCAGTTCGGTCTGGAAGACGCCGCCGCCGATGCGTTCCTGGGCGTCGTGGAAGAACACCACGTTGGCCACCGGACCGGTGCCGTCGTCGAGGCTGACGAACACCACCCGGCGCCCGTCACGCATCGGCGGGGTGTTCGTGGCCCGGCGCACGCCGGCCAGGAGCACATCGGTGCCGCCGGGCAGGGTGGCCAGCTGGGCGGCCGGGGTGACGCCGAGTTCGGCGAACAGCGGGTAGTACTTGCGCATCCGGTGGCCGGCGACGGCCAGACCGGTGTCGAGCAGCTCGAGGTCGGACTGGGTGCGCCCGCGCAGCTGCAGCGAGGTGACGGTGTCGAAGCGCGCACCCTCGTAGTCGAGCACCGGCAACGGAACCTCGAAGGCGAGCTGGTCATCGGCGATGGTGATGGCCGTGCCCCGCAGCGACTGGATGTGCGCGAGCAGCTCGTGCCGGCGGGTGCGATCGTGATCGATGAAGCTGTCCAACGCGCCGACGCGGGCGAGGGCCTCGAAGGTACGCCGACGGGGGTGCACCCGGTCCCGAAAGTCCTGCAGCGACGTGAACGGCTGGTGCCGCACGATGCGGGCGCGCTCGGCGTCGCTCGATCCGGAGAGCTCCGGCAGCGGCATCCGGATGCCCTGGCCCTCACCGACGGACTCCACCCTGTAGTCGAGGGCGCTGTGCTGCACGTCGAGGCCCAGAACCGGCACGCCGAGCACCCGGGCTTCGGCCACGAGCAGGTCTTTGGGCCACATGCCCGGATCGTGCGTGAGCAGTCCGGCCAGGAACGCCGCCGGGTGGTGGGTCTTCAACCAGGCGGACTGGTAGGTGGGCAGGGCGAACGCCGCCCCGTGCGCCTTGGCGAAGCCGAAGCTGCCGAACCCGGCCAGCACGGTCCAGACCCTGTCGATGGTGCCGGCATCGAAGCCACGGCCGAGGGCGTTCTCGCGCACGTACGCCTCGATCACGCTCAGCTGCTCCGGCCGGCCCAAGTGCCGGCGCAGCACGTCGGCGTGACCGAGACCGCAGCCGGTGAGCTCGTCGAAGAGGCGCATCACCTGTTCGTGGAAGATGACGACGCCATTGGTCTCGCGCAGGATCGGTTCGAATCGCGGATGGATGTAGTCGGGCGCGACCTCACCGTGCCGAGCCTCGAGGTAGCGCAGCGGTATGTTGTTCTTCATCGGCCCGGGGCGGAACAGCGAGATCTCCACGGTGAGGTCGTTGAACACCTCCGGCTGCAGCTTGCCCACCAGCTCCATCTGGCCGGGGGACTCGATCTGGAAGATGCCTAAGGTGCGGGTGGAGCGGATGAGCTCGAAAGTGGCCGGGTCATCCAACGGCACCCGGTCCAGGTCGATGTGTTCGCCGGTGAGCCGGTGGTGTTCCTCCACGGCGTGCGCCATGGCCGACTGCATGCGCACACCGAGGATGTCGAGCTTGATCAGGCCCATCGGGTCCATGTCGTGCTTGTCGAATTGGGACATCGGCAGGCCCATCCCCGAGGCCTGCACCGGGGTGCGATCCAGCAACGAGGCATCGGAGAGGATGACGCCGCAGGGGTGCACCGAGATGTGCCTGGGCAACCTGTCGAGCCTGGCGGTGAGGTCCACGAGCAGGTCGAGCTGCGAGGACTCCCGCACCTCGGCGGCCAGCTCCTCCAGTTCCGGCTTCTCGGCCAGGGCCGCACGAAAGTCGCGGGCGTTGAACCGCCACATCTGCTTGGCGATCGTGGCGACCTGGGCGTCCGGCATGCCCAGGGCGAGGCCCGCGTCCCGCACGGCGCCCCGACCCCGGTAGGCGTTGGTCATCGACATCAGCGAGACCCGGCTGGCGCCGAACGTCTCGAAGACCTTCCGATAGATGTCGTGTCGCCTGGCCGACTCCACATCGAGGTCGATGTCAGGCAGAGTCTGTCGTTCGGGGGAGAGGAAGCGTTCCCAGAGCAGGCCGTTGCCGATCGGTTCCACCGACGAGGTGTGCAGGGCGTAGTTGAGCACCGAACCGACCCCGGAGCCGCGGGCCTGGATGCGGATGCCCATGTCGCGCACGAGGTCGGCGACGGTGGCCACGGTGAGGAAATAGCTGGCGAAGCCGAGCGATTCAACCGTCGCCATCTCGTGGGCGAGCCTGTCGTGGGCCGCCGTGAGCCCGCGGCGCCCGGCGTCGGCGTAGCGCTCGTCGATGCCGTGACGGGCGCGGGCCCACAGCTCGGCGAGCGGGTCGCGGGTGACCCCGATCACGCTCGCCTCCGGCATCCGCGGCCGGCCGAGCCCGATGTCACCGACAGGGTCGAGCGCACAGCGTTCCGCGAGGTCGTGGGTGTCGCGCAGCAGCCGGGCCAGCGCTCCGTCGCTGTGCTGCCCGGCGTCGACCACCATGCGGGCCACCTGCCGCATGGCGGCCGCCGGCTTCAACCACGCTTGGCCGTTGACCTGCAGGGGACGGGCCTCGGTTTGGGTGTTCGGCGGCTGGGCCTGTGCTGGCTGGGCGAGCTGCGCGAGCGGCATGAGGTGCCTGGCCGCATCGGCGAGGTCGGCGGTCACCGCCTCCTCGGCGGTGCCATAGCGCACCGCGTTGCTGAGTACGGCGGGCAGCCGGGCGTACTCGGCGAGGGCGAGCATGCGCGTGGCCGGGGCGACGCTGCCCGGCATGCCCGGTTCGGTGAGATGGCAGACGACCTCGAGAGCGAGCGACTGGGGCGGCATGATCCGTTGCCACTCGGCGAGGGTCGCGCGGGCCAGCGGGTTGTCCCGGCGCTCAATCGCGTGGCCGACATCGGAGGCCGGGCCGAGCAGCACCGTCAACGAGTTCAGGCCGGCCAGCTCGGCGAGGCGGCTGCGCGGGATGCTCGGCGGGTGGCCGGGCACGCGCACCGTGGTCTCGTGGGCGCTGGAGACGGCCCGGCAGAGCGCCGCGTAGCCGCGGCCGGCACCGCCCTCACCAGCACTGCCGCCGTGCGCCAGCACCACCACCCGGCCGAGAGGTGCGAGGGTGTCGCCGTCGTGCACCTCGAGATCGGCGCCGAGCCCCGGGCGAATTCCGGCGGCCACACAGGCACGCACGTGCTTGACGGCCCCGTACAGTCCGTTCCGATCGGTGACAGCCAGGAAGGTCGCCCCGTCGGCGGCCGCCTGCCCGGCGAGGGCCTCCGGCAGGGTCACGCCATAGTGGGTCGAGTAGGCGCTGGCGACGTGCAGGTGCGGAAAACTCATCGCGGCGTCACCCCCAGTCGAGCGCGAGCACCCAGGTGCCGTCGGCGTCGTGGCGCAGGTCGTACCGGTGCTGGTCCTCGCCGCCCTTGGCGGCATCCAGCCGCCACAGTTCGGTGTCGATGCGGGTGGGCGTACCGCTGTGCTCCCACCATCGGGTGCGCGTGAAGACGGCCTGGGGTTGCCCGATGACAGTGTGTTCGAATCGGTCCCACACGAAGGCCCGGGGGTCGCCGTCGGCGGAAAGCTCGACCTGCACTGCTTTGTCTATGATCACGGCTGTGTCTTCGAACTGAGGGGCGTCGACAATCTGGGTCATGGGCCCACCTTCCGCTCTACTTCGAACAAATGTTCGATATTCGAAAGTGTACGTCACGCCTCCGACAGACGCCAGCGGATGGAGCGCGCGGTCGGTGGGTGGCGCGCGGGGGTAGCCCACGGACCGGCGCGGGGGCACTCTGGTGTTCCATGTCGACGAATCCGGAATTCACGCAGATCAATCCGCTCTTCGCCCGGCCCGGTGAAGATTCCCGCGCCCCCCGCCATACGTTGGCGGCCGGACCGATGGGGCCGGAAACGGCCTACCAGATCATTCACGACGAGATCATGCTCGACGGCAATTCCCGGCTCAACCTGGCGACCTTCGTGGGCACCTGGATGGACGACTACGCCCGCAGGCTCTACGCCGAGTCCTTCGACAAGAACATGATCGACAAGGACGAGTACCCGCAGACCGCGGCCATCGAGGACTACTGCTGGCACATCATCGCCGACCTCTGGCACGCGCCGGAACCGCGGGCGACCATCGGCACATCGACCATCGGGTCGTCCGAAGCCTGCATGCTCGGCGGACTGGCCTTCAAGCGTCGCTGGCAGCAGTCCCGTCGCGCGGCCGGGCTGCCCACCGACAAGCCCAATCTGGTGATGAGCAGCGCCGTGCAGGTCTGCTGGGAGAAGTTCTGCAACTACTGGGAGGTCGAGGCGCGCCTGGTGCCGGTGACCGACGAACATCCGTGCCTGGACGGGCACGACCTGGCCGCCTACGTCGACGAGAACACCATCGGTGTCGTGGCCATCATGGGCGTCACCTACACGGGGATCTACGAGCCGGTACAGGAGATTGCCGCTGCACTCGACGCCATCCAGGCCGCGACCGGGTTGGATGTTCCGATCCACGTCGACGCGGCGTCGGGCGGCATGGTCGCGCCGTTCCTGCAGCCCGAGCTGATTTGGGACTTCAAATTGGAGCGGGTGCATTCGATCAGCACCTCGGCGCACAAATACGGCCTGGTCTACCCGGGGCTGGGCTGGGTGGTCTGGCGCAGCCGCGACCTGATGCCAGAGGAGCTGGTCTTCAACGTGAGTTATCTCGGCGGAGACATGCCGACGCTGGCCCTGAACTTCTCCAGGCCCGGCGCCCAGGTGCTTCTGCAGTACTTCCTATTCCTCAGGCTCGGCTTCGAGGGCTATCGGCTCGTGCAGCAGACCTCGCAGAATGTCGCGCTGTTCCTGTCCAGCGCCATCGCGGAACACGGCGCCTTCACCCTCATCAGCGATGGATCCGACATCCCGGTGTTCGCCTGGAGTCTCAAGGCCGGGCACACCGACAAGTGGAACCTGTACCACCTGTCCGACCGCCTCCGGGCCAGGGGCTGGCTGGTGCCGGCGTATCCGATGCCGGACAACCTGTCCGACCAAACGGTGCAGCGGATCGTGGTGCGCAACGGACTCAGCCTTGATCTCGCCTCGCGGCTATTGACCGCGATCACCGAGGAGACCGCATACCTCGACAGGCTGGAGGGTGCGATGCCGGCGGAGAAACACCATCCGGGCTTCACCCACTGAGCGCCCGAACTGAGCGCCCGAACTGAGTGCCCGGTCTGAGTGCCCGGTCTGAGTGCTCGATTGGAATGACCGGCAATCCTCCCTATTCCGAGCCGGCCGAGCGTAGCATTTGCTTGGGGCGCATTGACATAGGCGCCCGCGTTAGAAGGTACTCATGACACTCAAAGTGGAGTCTCAAGAATCGGTGGAGGTTCGGCCGGCGGAGTCTCCAAAAGCAGAGTCGTTGACAACGGAGTCTTTGAAGACAGAGCCGCGGAAAGCGGAGTCGCTTCGAACGGAAACTCGGACATCGGAATCCCGGGAAACGGAGCCTCCCGCGACGCGGTCTCACGACATGAGGCCCCATACGATTGAGGACCAGGCCGCGGAGGTCGTCAAGGCCCCGAGCCCGGTTGCGCTGGTCACCGGAGCCGGCTCGGCGATGGGGCGGGCGGTCGTCCGGAAACTCCTGGAGAACGGCTATGCGGTCGCCGGCATCGACGCCAAACCCACCGACCTCGCCGGCGATCAGCACCTGGTGCTCGTCGGCGACATGAGCACCGAGCACGGTTCCAGGCTGGCGGTCTCGCAAGCCATCGACACCTTCGGCCGGCTCGACGCCGCCGTGTTGCTGGCTGATATCGGCGCGTCCAGCACTTTGCACATGCCCGGAACGGAGGCCGAGGGGGAGCGCCTCCTTGCCCGCAATCTGAACAGCATCGCCCTGGGCATTCAGGCCGCTGTCGAGGGACTCTCGATCGACGGGCACCGGAGCATCGTGGCGACGGCGTCCGTAGCGGGACTATTGGCCGATCCGGGCAATTGGGCCTACCACGCCTCGAAGGTCGCCATGATCGACCTCGTGCGCTCCACAGCCCTGACCTATGCGGCCAGGGGAATCCGGGTGAACAATGTGGCCTCCGGCCTGATGCGGGCGGACGAACCGAATGACACCCCGGCTACTCAGACCTTCGGCCGGGATTTCTCCCGCCGGATCCCACTCTTCAGGCTCGCCCAGCCATCGGAGATCGCGGCGGTGATAGCTTTTCTGATCTCCCCGGCAGCGTCCTATGTGACGGGCACCACCCTCGCCGTCGACGGCGGGCTGACGGCATCCGCCGGGCTCGTGTTCTGAAGCGAGAGCGGCCGACTAACCTGCGAATGCCCTGACCAAATACCCGCGGCCCAGGGAGAGAATGATCCACATGGCAGAATGTCGCTCCGGGGCAAACTCTTACGGGATCGGCACCGAAGTACCAGCGCGGAGTCCGCTCCGCCACGAGAGGCGGACGCATCCGCCGCGAGGGAGACACCGTGGGGACTCACACGACGCTGGACGAGATGCGCCAGGCCGACAGCATCCTGGCCGGCATCCGCTCTGCAGACGACCTGACCATCGCCGCCAGCCGGGACGGCGGTAACCGCGCCGTTCGCCTGCTCACCCAGGCCGCGCTCGACCCCACCGACCAGCTCACCGCCATAGCGGCCGTGCACTCGCTCGCCCAGGTGTTCGACGAGTCCGCCGACGACGTCCTGGTGTCGCTGCTCGAGCACGACTCGGCCTACCTGCGCGAACACGCCGCCTGGGCGTTCGGCACCAGGCTCCCGCGCTTCGATGCCATCGGAGGCCTGTTGCAGATGGTCGTCGCCGGCGGCTTTTCCGGCATGATCGCCCAGCGCACCCTCGAGCAGTGGGCGGCATCCGTCCCCGAACACGTGGCACTGGCCACCGAAGGCGCCATGCTCGGCATCGCCGACCCGGCCGCCCGCGCCCGCCTCGTCGAAACCCTGGGCCTGATCTCCGGGCGGATCCCGGAGCGGATGCTGCGACGCATCGCCGGGGACGCCGGCGAAGGCCTCGACCCCCGGGCGGCGGCCGTGGCCGCCCTCGGCGATCGACCGGCCACCGACGCCGCCATCAGCCTGGTGACGGTCCTCGCCCGCGGCGACGACGACCTGGCCGACGTGGCCAGGCTCGCCCTGCTCGACCTGACCGTGCCCGCCTACCCGCGTGCGCCGTGGAGCCGGGGCCAGACCGTGGCCCAGCTGTTCCTGCACGCTGACATCGACCGTGAGCTCAGCCAGGTGGGGTCCGGCGACAACGGCGGCATCGCCACCCTCCTGGTGCGGCTGGGCGACGCCCTCGTGGCCGGTGACGACGGCTCACCGGCCGTCGACAGGGTGCTCACCCTGTCACGTGGCGGACCCGCCGCCGCCCTGGCCTGCCTGCCGGAGGTCAGTTCCACCCTCTCCGGGCACGCCTTCGCCACGGTGCCGTTCCTAGGCGCCCCGATCTCCTCCGCCGACGCGTGGCCCCGCCGGGTGGCCGTGCAGCGCGGCATCCGCCGGATTCTGCGAGCCGCAGGCACCGTCGACGTCATGCACCTGCGGATGGCCGACGTCGGCACCCTCGCGGCATCGACCGTCGCCCGCGAGCTCGAGATCCCCATCGTCTTCACCGTCGCCCCAGACCCGCACAGCGTCATCAACGCCATGGACGCCTCCGGCGCCCTCACCCGGGCCAACTTCGGCACCGTCGACGAGGTCGAGCACTTCTGGTTCCGGGCCCGACTCGTTCAGCGGATCGCGGCCGATGCCGCGCACACCGTGCTCTTCCCCCGCCCCGAGCTGGAGCGGGACATGCGCGACCTCGTCGGTATCGACATCACCGCGCACCCCGAGCGGCACTCGGTCGTGGCGGAGGGCATCGACCTGACCGTGATCGAACGCTCCGCGCAGGCCGCGCTGCAGGCCGACCCCGCCGACTTCACCGACCTCGACGCCCTGCTGGAGACCCTGCCGGCGTCCCGACGCCACCTGCCGCTGGCGGTCACGGTGGGCCGGTTGCACAGGGTGAAGGGCATGGCCACGCTCGTGCACGCCTGGGCCGATGACGCCGCCCTGCGGGAACGGTGCAACCTGCTGATCGTCGGGGGAGACCTGCTCACCCCGTCGGTCGACGAACGCCGTCAGCTGGACCTGATCGGCACCGCGGTGCCGCTGGACGCCGCCGCCGAACACGGCCTGCTGCTGGCCGGCCACCGTGCCAACGACGCGGTCGCCCGCTGGCTGGCCGCCGCCCGGCATGGCCGGCCTGGCCTGGCCGCTCCGCGCGGCGTGTACGTCTGCGCAAGCATGAAGGAAGAATTCGGCATCGCCCTGCTCGAGGCCATGGCGAGCGGGCTCACGGTGGTGGCCCCCGACGCCGGCGGGCCGGCGACCTACGTCGAGGACGGCACCACGGGGTTCCTGGTGAACACGGCGGATGCCCGCAGCCTCGCCGGCGGGATCACTGCGGCTCTCGACCTGGCCTCCAGCCCGTTCGGCGACGAGTTCGCCCAACGCGCCGCCGACATGGTCTCGTCGACCTTCGCCATCCAGGCCATGGCCGGAACTCTCGGGGGCGTCTACACCTCCGTCGCCGAGGCCCAGGAAGCACTCAACTGGGCGTTGAGCGTCTCATGACCCTCCTGATCATCAGCCCGGACTACGCCTCCCACCTGTTCCCGCTCGCGACCCTCGGCAGCGCCTGGCAGGCCGCCGGCGAACGGGTCGTCGTGGCCAGCGGACCGGCCACGGCCGGCATCGTCGCCGACTTCGGCTTCGAACGGGTGAACCTGCAGCTCGGCCGCGGGTCCAACCCCGGCACCATCCGCGCCGAAGACCAGCCCACCGGCGAGGACGACGCCCTGCGCGGCTTTTTCGACGCCACCAGGGTCGGCCTCGTCGAAACGCTGAGGTTCCAGGCCGAGGCGCGCAGCACCGACCTGCTCTGGAACCCCGTGGTCGTGGCCCGCGAGGTGCAGCGCATCGTCGCCGATATCCGGCCGGACCAGGTGATCGTCGACCACCTCGCCTTCAGCGCCCGCCTGGCCCTGATCAGCGCCGGGGTGCGGCACGCGGATGTGGTTCTCGGGCATCCGTCGGCACTGCCCGTTGGCGACGAGGTCTACGGGTACCCGGGCGCCTGGCCCGCCGCGTTCACCCCTGACCCCCAGGAACTGGTGCAGCTGCGACTGCTCTGCGAGCGGGTACGGGACGACTTCACCCTGGCGTGGAACGATGCGCTGCTGCAGCTGGATCCGACCGCGCCGCCCAGCGGCGACGCCTTCACCGAGACCGGCGACGTGCTGCTGCTCAACTACCCGGCCGAGCTGCACCCGGTGGCGCGCACGGCGCTACTGCCCGAGCACGCCTTCCTCGGTTCGGCGGTGCGGAGCGAGGCCGACGACCCCCAGGTGACCCGCTGGCTGGCCGACGCCGACGAGCGTCCCCTCGTCTACGTGAGCTTCGGCAGCTTCCTGTCGGTGCGCGGCGATGTACTCGCCCGGGTGGCCGAGGCCCTGCGCGGCCTCGACGTGCGGGTGGCGATCGCGGTCGGGTCCACCGACGCCGCCGAGCTCGGGCCCATCCCGGAGTCCTGGCTGGTGCGATCGTTCCTGCCCCAGGTGACGGTACTCGGCCACGCGGCCCTGGCCGTGACCCATGGCGGCAACAACTCGGTCACCGAGGCCATGACGGCCGGGGTGCCTCTGCTGGTGCTGCCGTTCTCGACGGACCAGTTCGCCGGCGCCGCAGCACTCGACGAAGCCGGCTTCGGCATCTCCCTTGACCCCAACACGGCGGGTGCGGATGCGCTGCGGCAGGCCGCCGCGACGCTGCTCGGGTTGAGCGATGAACCGCGCCAACGGCTGCGGGCGCTCAGCGCGTCGCTCGCCGACGGCGCGGGGCCGCAGCGGGCCTACGCGGCACTGCAGGGGGAGTCCAGCGACGCCCGACCGGCGGCCTGACCCGCCGCACGGCGCGGCACGGCTCGGCTACGCGTCGATCGCGTAGACCAGCGACTCCTGCATCATGCCCAGCCAGTTGTAGACGTCGTTGACCACGTGCGCCTGTTCGTCGTCGAGCTGCGGAGTGCCGTGCGGGTCGATCTGCAGGCGGTCCGCCAGGACCAGACGCAGGTCCGTGAGGGTGCGGAGCCAGGACTGCACCTGCTGCTCGGTGAGCACGATCGGCACCGGCAGCGGGTCGTGCGCCGGGGCGTCCAGGGAGGCGTCCGCTGAGGCATCCGCCGGCTCGTCGTCGCCGAGGGCGGCGAGCACCGTGGTGGCGTTGGCGAGCTTGCCCTCGAGCAGCCCGTCGGCCGTGAAGCGGCGGAACTCCTCGGCGGCCTCCGGGTCGTTCGGGTAGGCGTCGGGCAGTAGTCGCCGGATCGCCGGTTGGGCGAGCATGGCCGCGTCGTCGGCGTCGACGGAGCCGAGCATCTGCAGCAGCTGGGACGTCACGTTGCGCAGCAGGTCGACCTCGATGGGTTCGAACATGGCCGAGACCGTGCCGGAGTCTTCACGGCGGAATTCCATCACGCTTCGGCGCTCATTCTTCGGCACGGTCCAGGGTGGCCCAGAGCCCGTAGCCGTGCATCGCCTCGACGTGCCGTTCCATCGACTCGCGGTCACCAGTGGCCACAATCGCGCGGCCGTTGTTGTGCACCTGCAGCATGAGGCGCTCGGCCTCTGCCGCGGTCACGCCGAAGTAGCTGCGGAACACGTAGGCCACATAGGACATCAGGTTCACCGGGTCGTCCCACACCACGGTCACCCAGGGGCGGTCGAGGGAGATCGCCTCTCGGACTCGGGTGGATTCATCGATCTGGGGCACCGGTTAAGCCTCACACGCCCGCGCCGATCCTGCCACCACCGGGGGAGAAGCGGCGCATGGCAAGATGGGGAGATCGTGAGACACCAGCACCCTGAGACACCCGCATGAGCCGCCGCCGACCCAATCCGTCCCTCTTCGCCCGTCGACGGGTCACCCGGGGCCAGAGCCCACGCCTCCTGCTGACCCTGCTCGTGATCGGCGGTATCGTCGCGGGCGTCAGCTACTTCTCCACCGACCTGGCCGACCGGCCCACGACCCAGGCGACGGTCCCACCCGGCGCCTCGTCGACCGCGCCGATACCTGTCCCGCCGTCCGGGCTCACCAGCGCAGAGGTGCTCGCGCTGGTCGCCGCGCTGCCCGACGCCGTCTACACCGACAACGGCAGCTATGCCGGCAACCGGGAAGAGCTGTTCGGCGATGCCTGGGCCTTCGATTTCGACCAGAACGGCTGCGACACCCGCAACGACATCCTCACCCGGGACCTCACCGGCACCGACATCGATCCGGCAACCTGCCGGGTGTACACGGGCATCCTCACCGACCCGTACACGGGCGAGACCATCGATTTTGTGCGCGGGCAGGACACCTCGGCCGACGTGCAGATCGACCACCTGCTGCCGCTGAAGGCCGTGTACGCCACCGGCGGAGAGGCCTGGCCGGCCGAGAAGCGGGAGGCGCTGGCCAACGACCCGGTCAACCTGCTGGCGGTGAAGGGCACCGAGAACTCCTCCAAGTCCGATTCGCTGCCGAGTGAATGGCTGCCCGGTTTCTACCCCGACGTGTCCGACCGGCACGACCTGGGCCAGCGCGTGGTCTGGGACGACCTGCCGGAGGACACCGGCCTGCAGTGCTGGTACATCGACAAACTGGTGCCGGTCTTCGTCGCCTACGACCTCGGGCTCACCCCGGAGGACCGCGCGGCGATGACGGCCGTGCTCAGCACCTGCGACGCCTGAGCCTGACAGCCGCGATTCCGTTCAGCCCAGTGCTGACCGCGGGCCAGAGGATCAGGCCTGGGGCACGGGGGCGTGGTGCGGGCGGCCCGCGGCATGGCCGATGGCGGTCACCACGAGGGTGATCACGGCTGTGAGGGCGATGCCCCAGCCGATGTGCACCATGAGCAGCAGGGCGCCGACGCCGGCTCCGGCCAGGATCAGCACGATCGCGGCGAAGCGGCGGAACCAGGGCTGGTTCTTGGCGCCGCCGAAACGGGAATCGGCGGCGAAGCCGGTAATGGTGGAGGTGACGACGACGGTGGTGACATCCTTCACGGCGATGTGCCGGGCCACCGCGGCCTGCAGGCCCATCACGGCCGCCAGCAGCCCGGTCACGATCAGGTCGAACGGGGCCGGGGGAGTGCCGTCCACCACGAACAGGACGATCGACAGCGCGGCCATCACCACGCCGACCGCGCCGAACAGCACCGTCGACTCGGTGGTCCAGCCGACCTTGACGTGGCGCAGCACCCGGCCGCCGATCGCGGCACCGACCATGAAGGTGAACAGCGCGATCAGCGGGCCCACCACGGGCAGGTCGTCGGCGCCGGCGATGGCCATGCCCAGGATGACGACGTTGCCGGTCATGTTGCCGGTGAACACCTTGTCCAGGCCGAGGTAACCCACCGCATCCGCCACCCCGGTGGAGAACGTGAGGGCCAGCATCAGGCCGAGGTGCAGGTGGTCGGGCTTGCTGCGCAGACGGTGGATGACGGGGGTGGAGGGCACGGGTGTCCTATCGGCTCGGAATTGTCACGGTAGTGGCTGGTCGTCCCAGCCGCAAAACTGGCGCTACTCTCGACCAACGGGGATGCGCCGGCCGGCGTCGAGCCGGCTCCCGACCCACAACGGAAAAGGCGCATCCATGCCATTCGACGTCACGCCATTCGACATCCTGCAGCCCGGCACCGGGCCCATCCGCGCCGCGCAGTACCTGGCCGCCACCCCGGCCACCGTGCTCTGGGGCCGGCTGCCCTGTGCCACGGATGCGCCGGTGCTCGTGATCGATGCCGGCACCGAGGTCACCATCGACACGATCAGCCACGAGGGCGTGCTCGAAGACCAGGGCCGCGACCCGGCGGCCTTTTTCGCCGGCCACGGTGTCGACCGCGCCTTGGTGCTCGACGACGCCGTGCTGCTGGCCGCCTCGAACACGACCCGGGACCCCGGCGTGGACGGACCACACCTGGTCACCGGCCCGATCCACGTGCGCGGCGCCCGGCCGGGCGACCTGCTCAAGATGACCGTGATCGAGGCCACCCCGCGGGTGCCGTACGGCGTGATCTCCAACCGGCACGGCCGCGGCGCCCTGCCCGGCGAGTACCCGCTCGGCGAGGGCAATGTGAGCGTGTTCGCCGCGCTGGCGGACACCGAGACCGGCCAGGTCGGCACCCTGCCGCTGGTGCCGGGCGGGGCGCGGAGCGTGCACTTTCCGCTCCGGCCGTTCCTGGGCATCATGGGCGTCGCCGTCGCCGGTGACACCCGCCCGCACTCGGTGCCGCCCGGTGCGCACGGCGGCAACATCGACATCAACCTGCTCACGGTGGGCTCGGCCCTCTACCTGCCCGTGCAGGTGGACGGCGCGCTGGCCTACGTGGGCGACCCTCACTTCGCGCAGGGCGACGGCGAGGTGGCGCTCACGGCCATGGAGGCGTCCCTGCGGGTGACCATCCGCTTCGACGTGGTGAGCCAGGCCGACGCTATCGCGGCCTTCGGCGAACTGGTCGGACCTCTCGCCGAGACCGGCGAATTCCTGGTACCGACCGGCCTGGACGCCGACCTCGACGAGGCCGTGCGCAAGTGCGTGCGCGCCGCCATCGACCTGCTCGCCGCCCGGTACGGCATGGACCGCACCCTCGCCTACGCCTACCTGAGCGCCGCGACCGACTTCAACATCTCCCAGGTGGTCGACCTCGTCGCCGGCGTGCACGCCCGCATCCGGGTGGCGGACTTCAATGCCTGAGCCGCTGGTTGTCCCGACACCCACGTCGGTCACGGGCGCGCTGCCCGATGGGCTCCTGACCGCCTTCGCCGGCTATGAGGACGCGCTGGCCACCAACGACCTCGCGGCGCTCGACGCCTGGTTCGCGCCCGGCGAGAACACCTTGCGCGGCGACGCCGCAGGTCTGCTGGTGGGCCACGACGCGATCAGCGGCTTCCGCGGCGCCCGCAGCGGCACGGTGGCCAGGGGCATCCGGTCGCTGCACGTACGCGTGATCGACCCGCGGCACGCCGTGATCGTGTCGGTGAACGCCCCGGATGCCGGCGGCGCCGGCCTTCTCACCCAGCTCTGGTCGCTTTCGGCGGCGGGGGATTGGCAGGTGGAGGTAGCCCAGGTGGCCGCGCCGCCGGCCGCGATCAATCCCACGGTGTGGCGTCTGGTGGGCAACCCACTGATGGCCGCGGCCGCCTCGGGTGCTCTGGCCGGCGAGACCATCGCCGTGAAGGACCTCTACGACATCATCGGCTTCACCGTCGGCGCCGGAAACCCCGCCTACCTGCGCGAGGCCTCTGCCGCCACCGAGACGGCTGCTGCCGTCGCCGCGCTGCTGGGCGCCGGCGCGAGCGTGCGCGGTATCGCCCAGACCGATGAGTTCGCCTACAGCATCGCCGGCGACAACGAGCACTACGGCACCCCGCCGAACGTGCGGGTGCCCGGCGGGCTGCCCGGTGGCTCGTCGAGCGGACCGGCCGCCGCCGTGGCGCTGGGTCAGGCCAGCATCGGCCTGGCCACCGACACGGCGGGGTCCATCCGGGTGCCCGCCTCGTACCAGGGCCTCTGGGGACTGCGCAGCACGCACGGCGCCGTCGACAGGGCCGGTCTGCTGCCGCTGGCGCCCTCGTTCGACACCGTCGGCTGGCTCACCCGCACACCGGGCGTGCTGCGGGCCGCCGCTGCCGCCTCGCTCGACCCCTCGCATCAGACCAGCGCTGCCCAGGCGGATGCCCCCACCCGTTTCGCCGTGTCGAGCGCGCTGGTCTTCGCCTGCGACGACGACGTGCAAGACGTATTCGTGGCCGGACTCGACAGGCTCACCCGGGCCGGGCTGCTGCCCGCACCCGACCTCGTCGATGTCGGCGACCTCGCCGAGGCGCTGCGCATCTTCCGCGCGATTCAGATGGCCGAGGCGTGGAAGTCCAACGGGGACTGGGTCACCGCTCACCCCGGTGCCCTCGGTGCCGCCGTCGCGGGCCGGTTCGAGATCGCGTCCCGCACCGACCCGGCCGCCGAGGCCAAGGCTCGCGTCGCGCTGGCCGCCGCCCGCGAGCGGTTGGACGCTGTGCTGGACGGACGCATCCTGCTGCTGCCCTCGGCGTCGTCGACCGCCCCGTCGCGGCACGCGAACCCGGCCGCGATCGATGCGACCCGCACAGCCACGCTCACCCTGACCAGCCTGGCCGGGATCGGCGGCTACCCGGCGCTGTCCGTGCCGCTGTTCGAGTCGCGAGGCAAACCGGTGGGGCTCTGCCTGGTGGGACCGCGGCACACCGACCTCGCCCTCATCGACATCGGGGCGAAGCTGGCCGCCGGGAGGTAATCACTCGAAACACGACTGAAACACCTGTTGCGTAGACTGGGCATCTGAAACAGATGATTCAGAATTGCCGAAGGGTGAAACAGTCATTTCCAGTCTGCCGATCAATCCGCCGCCCCGCCTGCTGATGGGCCCCGGCCCGGTGAACGCCGACCCCCGGGTGCTGCGTGCCATGTCCGCCCAGCTCGTCGGCCAGTACGACCCGTCCATGACGGCGTACATGAACGAGACCATGGCGCTCTACCGCGGCGTCTTCAAGACCACGAATGAGCAGACCCTGCTCATCGACGGCACCTCCCGCGCCGGGATAGAGGCGGCGTTGGTTTCGCTGATCAGCCCCGGTGACCGGGTGCTGGTGCCCATCTTCGGCCGGTTCGGCCACCTGTTGCGCGAGATCGCCGAGCGCGCCGGCGCCGAGGTGCACGCGCGGGAGATCGAGTGGGGCACCGTGTTCACCCCCGCCCAGATCGAGCAGGCCATCCGCGAGACCAAGCCGGCGCTGCTGGCGATCGTGCACGGCGACACCTCCACCACCGTGGCCCAGCCGCTCGACGAGCTCGGCGACATCTGCGCCAGGCACGGCGTGCTGTTCTACACCGACGTGACCGCGTCGCTGGCCGGCAACACCTTCCAGGCGGATGCCTGGGGGCTGGACGCCGTGACCGCCGGCCTGCAGAAGTGCCTGGGCGGCCCCTCCGGCTCGGCACCGGCCACCTTCTCCCCGCGGGCCGTCGAGGTGATCAATGCCCGCAAGAGCATCGAAGCGGGCATCCGCGAGGCCGGCGACGCCGTGAACGCCCACCCGATCCGCTCCAACTACTTCGACCTGTCGATGGTCTTCGACTACTGGGGACCCAAACGCCTGAACCACCACACCGAGGCCACCACCATGCTCTACGGGGCCCGCGAATGCGCCCGGCTGCTCGTTGACGAAGGTATGGACACGGCCGTGGAACGGCACCGGCTGCACGGCGCGGCGATGCTGGCCGGCGTGCAGGGCCTGGGCCTGAACGTCTTCGGCGACCTGGAACACCGGATGAACAACGTCGTGGCCGTGCACATCCCCGACGGTGTCACCGACGACGCCGTGCGCGGGGAGCTGCTGAACGACTTCGGCATCGAGATCGGCACCTCGTTCGGGCCGCTGCGCGGCTTGGTCTGGCGCATCGGCACCATGGGCTACAACGCCCGCAAGGACACCGTGCTGACCACCCTGGCCGCCCTCGAGCAGGTGCTGCGTCGCGCCGGCGCGAGCGTAACCGGCGGGGGCGGCGTCGGCGCCGCCTACGAGGTCTATCAGGATGCCGCGGGCGCATGACGACGCCTGATCCGTCGAAACCGCTCACCGCCGCCGCCGTGCTCGAACGCTGCGACGAACTCGCCAGCCACTCCAGCCTGCCCGACGGCCTGATCGAACGGGTCTACCTGTCGCCGGAGCACGCTGCGGTGAACGCTCTCGCCGCCGGCTGGATGCGGGACGCCGGCATGGCCACCTGGCAGGACGCCGCGGGCAACCAGTGCGGCCGGCTCGAGGGAGCCACCCCCGGCCTGCCCGCGCTCCTGCTCGGCTCTCACCTGGACACGGTGCCCTCGGCCGGCCGGTACGACGGCATCCTCGGAGTGCTCACCGCCATCGCCGTGGTCGAGCGCATCAACGCCGACGGCCGCAGCCTGCCGTTCGCCCTCGAGGTCGTGGCCTTCGGCGACGAGGAGGGCACCCGGTTCGGCACCGCGCTGCTGGGCAGCCGGGCGCTGGCCGGCACCTGGTTGGATGCCTGGTGGGAGCTCACCGACGAGGCGGGAACCACCCTGCACGACGCGTTCGTGGCCTTCGGCCTCGACCCGGCCGCCGTCACCGCCGCCGCCCGCACCTCCAACGACTTCGTCGGCTACCTCGAGACCCACATCGAACAGGGCCCGGTGCTCGAGGAGAACGACCTGCCGCTGGGCATCGTCTCGTCGATTGCCGGCGCGCGGCGCTTTCAGATCACCATCACCGGCAAGGCCGGACACTCCGGTACCCCGTGGACGCACCGCCGCGACGCCCTCGCCGGGGCCAGCGAGGCCATCGTGGCCATCGAACGGCTCGCCCGCGATGCCGACCTGATCGCCACCGTCGGGCACCTCGAGGTGTTCCCGGACGCCGTCAACGTGATCGCCGGCCGGGCCGAATTCAGCCTCGACCTGCGTGGCCGCTTCGATGCGGACCGCGACGCGGCCTGGCAGCGGATCGAGGCCCTGCTCGAGGAGATCTGCAGCACGCGTGGACTGCACGTCGCCGTGCACCAGACGCACGCGGCACCGGCGGCGCACTGCAGCGACCGGTTGCGCGGCGTCATAGCCGCGGGCATCCGTGCCGCGGACCGCTCTGACGACGGGCCGGCGCCTCTGGAGCTGCTCTCGATGGCCGGACACGACGCGATGGCCGTGGCGCACCTCACCGAGATCGGCATGCTCTTCGTGCGCTGCGCCGGAGGAGTGAGCCACCACCCCGACGAGTCGGTCACCGAGCCCGACGTCGCCAGTGCGCTGGATGCCTTCGAGGCCGCCGTGCTCGCCCTGGCCGACGGTCACACGCTGCAGGACCCGGCATGACGCTGAATATCGGGCAACGCATCGACGGCCGCTACGGCGAGCTCTCCCCGCAGGAGCAGCGCGCCGCCGACTTCATCCTCGACCACATGAGCGACCTCGCCGTCTATAACGCGTCGGAGCTGGCCCGGCTCAGCGGGGTGTCCAAGGCCACGGTGTCCAGGCTGTTCCGCCGGCTCGGTTTCCAGGACTCGGCCGAGGTGCGCGAGCACGCCAGGTCACTGCGCAACCTGGGCTCACCGCTCGGCGGCCCCGGCGCATCCGCCGGCACCCCCTCGCGGCTCGCCGCGCACGCCGAAGCCGAACAGGACAACCTGCGCCGTCTGCTGGTAACCCTCGAGGACGGCCGGCTGGATGCCGCGGCCCGGCTGGTACGGTCGGCCCAGAACGTCGTGATCGTGGGGCTGCGCAACAGCTACCCGCTGGCGCTGCACCTGCGCCAGCAGCTGGTGCAGGCCCGCGACCACGTGCGCCTCGCGCCGCTGCCCGGCCAGTCGCTCGGCGAAGAGCTGGCCGGCCTCGGCCCGCGTGACGTGGTGGTGTTGATGGGCTTCCGCCGGCGGGTCTCCGGCTTCGGGGACATCGTTGCGGCCATCCGGAGCCGCGAGGTCCCGCTGGTGCTCATCGCCGACTCCTCTGCTCGCAAGTACTCCGACCAGGCCACCCACTGGCTCGAATGCCCGGTGGATTCGGTGTCGGCCTTCGACAGCTACGCCACGGCCATGAGCCTGATGAACCTGCTCGCCACCGGCGCGATGGGCGCGCAGGTGCGGGAGAGCCGCACCAGGATCGCGGCCATCACCAGCGTGTACGAGGACCTCGACGAGCTCGAAGCACCCTGGTGAGCGCGCCCGGTTCCGGGTGTGGCGCGGACTACCGCGTGCCCGGCTCGTCGACGTCCACGCCAGTGCCCAGGTCGTCGCAGGCCACCGCGGTCGCGTCTCGTGCCACCAGGTACTGTCGTGCACCGCTGTCGCCGGTCAGGCTCGCTCGCAGCGGCGCCCAATGCTCGCGACCGATCACCACCGGATGCCCGGGCCGGCCGCCGAAGTGCGCCTGCCGGAGGGTCTGCGGGATTGCTCCGTCGATCAGCCGGCGCACGGTGGCGGCAGTGAGGTCGGGCACGTCCACCAAAACCAGGGCTACCGCGGTGACGATGTCGTTCTCGCTCTGCTGCAGCCGCGCCAGGCCGGCATCTAGGGATGCCGACAGTCCCGCCGCCCAGTCCTCTGCGTGCACCACCGTCAGCCGGTGCGGCCTCTCGAATCGGGCCACGGCCGAGCGCAGCAGGCCTTCGGCCTGGGTCCCACTCGCTCCGAGCACCACAACAACGGGGTCGCAGCCGCCGGCCTCCAGGGCCAGGGCGGCTCGCACCAGCCAAGGCTCGCCGGAGGCGTCGACGACCAGCGACTTGGGTTTGCCATACCGGCTGCCCGCGCCGG
This sequence comes from Cryobacterium zongtaii, assembly GCF_002909375.1. Classification (GTDB taxonomy): domain Bacteria; phylum Actinomycetota; class Actinomycetes; order Actinomycetales; family Microbacteriaceae; genus Cryobacterium; species Cryobacterium zongtaii. The sequence continues at coordinate 61,523 of NZ_PPXD01000027.1, read as the reverse complement.
CGGCCAGGACCAGTCCGGCCACCCGAGGAGTCTCAGCGGAGTGCATGCCTGTCATCGTACGGGCAGCGGCCCGGGCTGCACGTCGTCTTCTGCCCCGCTCGCCGCTCGCCATCCCGACCCTCGTCATTCCGCCCCTCGTCAGCCCGATTTTCGTCACCCGGAGGACCCCATGACCACGATTCCCGTCGGCGAGGAGCTGCGCACCGCCCTCCTGGCCTGCCTGGCCGTTCCGCGCTGGGCCGACGCGGTGTCCGTCCGGGCGCCGTTCGCCTCGGCCGCAGACCTCATCGAAGCGGCCAGGGCGGCCGCAACACCGCTGCCCCGGAGCGAGATCGACGAGGCCATGGCGGAGCATCCGCGGATCGGCGAGAAGCCCGCGGGCGACTCGCAGGCAGCGGGGTTCTCCCGGGCAGAACAGGCGTCGGTCGACTCCGACGACGCCGAGCTCGCGGCGGCCATCGCCGACGGCAACCGGATCTACGAGGAGCGTTTCGACAGGGTGTTCCTCATCCGCGCCGCCGGCCGCAGCCGCCGGGAAATCCTCGCCGAGCTACGGCGCCGGCTCACCCTGGACGACAACACCGAGGCCGCAATCGTGGGCTCAGAGCTGCGGGACATCGCCCTGCTCCGGTTAGGGGTTCTCGCCCGTCAGTGGCAGGATGACTCGGTGCAGAAAACCGAAGCCACCGACTCAGCAGCCCCGCGGGATGCCCGGTGATGAGCGCGCGCAGCCACATCACCACCCACGTGCTCGACGCGGTGTCCGGCAGCCCAGCGGCATCCGTGGGCGTGGTCCTGGAACAATACCTCGACGGAGGTTGGCGCGAACTCGCCACGGCGCAGACGGATGCCGACGGCCGGGTTGCCGACCTCGGGCCAGAGGCTGTGTCCGCGGGTCGGTACCGCATCACTTTCGAGACCGGCAGCTACTTTTCGGCTCGGAGCCAGAGCACGTTTTACCCCTACGTCACCATCGTCTTCGAATTGGACGACGAGTCGGCGCACTATCACGTGCCGCTGCTGCTCAGCCCGTTCGCGTACTCGACCTATCGGGGTAGCTGACTAGAGGGGTAGCTGAGCCGTCCGGCTGCGAACCTCGAGCTTTTTCATCAATACGGAGGCCGGGAGCAGGGCGAGGCCGAGTGGAATCACGATGTTCCGCAGTGGACTGACCACAAAATAGAGCGCATCCAGGGCGATGCTGGGGCGTCCCTGTGCGGCCAGTGTGCCCATCCAGCCTTCCAGCGAGGCGACCACGAGCAGGCCGACCAGCGTGAAGACGATCCCGGCCCAGAACACCCCGGCGGCGGTGATGCGGCGGGCCGGCTGCGCGGGCACCGTCGGGACCCGCTCGATCAACCGGGCGACGAAAAACGCCGCAACCATCAATGTACCCAGGGGTACCACCAGCAGGAACACGACGTCGAACGAGCCGAACCACCAGCTGTTCGCCACGGCCTGGAGCGAGTCGGTGGCGACGAGGCGGTAGACGAGGTCCCTGCCGACCTGGACGAGGACGCTGGCCGTGATCAGGCCGATACCGATCCAGAGGATGCTGCGTGTGGACAGGTTCGCGGGCATGGTGTCCAATCTGTGAATGCAGAGGCAGGTCAGCAGCGAGATCACTGGGGGCGCTGCCCAACCTAGTGGTCTAATCCGACGGCGACACCCGCTGGGTCATCAACTTTTGTTGACACCTGCGTTGACCATCAACTAAAGTTGACGCATGTTCGAGACCAGCGGAATTCCCACCCCGGACCATCCGGACGAAGCCTTCGCGGCCGTAGTCGCCTTGCGTCGGCTGTCGGCTCGGCTGGAGCGGTCCGCGGTGGATCACGCCCTCGAACAGGGCTGGACCTGGAACCAGATCGGCCAGGCTCTCGGCATGACCGCCCAGGCGGCGCACAAGCGGCTCTCACCGCAGCGCCGCGCACCCCTGGACTAGTACCGCAACGACGACGCGCACCACCGACAACGAAGGACTTCTGACATGGGAATTCGACAGGCGATCGCAGACATCCGCATCATGAATGAGCTGTTCACGACGGCGGAACAGGAAGCTGCCGCACTGGGCGACGAGATGCCGGGGGCTGAGCATCTGCTGCTGGCCGTGCTGGCATTGCCGGACGACTCTGCACGACGCGCGTTCGCCACCTTCGACGTGACGACGGCGGATGTGCGGACCGCCATCGTCCAGACGCACGCGCTGGCCCTCCAGTCGGTGGGAATCGACGCGGACGCAGAACCACCGGAGCCGTCGCCACACGCAGCGCCGTCGCCCGCGCGCACGGGCCCGTACCGCAGCACCGGCAGTCTGCAGGATGTCTTCCAGCGGGCCGTGGCCCTGTCGAAGGAAGGCGCGGGCCGTGGTCACGAACTCCGTTCGGCTCACGTGGTGTGGGCGGCCGCCGAGGTCGAGCATGGCACGATGAGCCGGGCCCTGCGCCAGCTGGGCGTCGACCGGACTGAGCTGCAGCAGGCCGCCCGGCAGGCCGTCACTGGCGCCGCCGGTTAGGTTTCGAGCGCCGCCACCAGCGTCGCATCCTGCGGGTCGATGGCCCGCACACTGTTGACCCTGCGGTCCACCAACCGGGTGCGTATGGTGGCCGCCACTGCGGTGGACGTGCGATCCAGCAGGTCGATCATGGCCGAGCGGTTCGCCGCCGACTCGGTGGGGTTCGCCCCGGTGATCGACTGCGGGTTCAACCACGTCGCCCAGGTGTCGGGTTCGAGAAAGGCCGGCATCCGGTCATGGACCTCACCGGAGGCGTCCCTGGCCTCCCTGGTGACCACGGCGAAGACGCGCGACCAGTCACCGTCGGCATCCTTGGATGCCCAGCTGACCCCGGCCGCCGCGAGCAGACCGTCGCCGTGGATGAAGTGCGGCTGCTTCGCGCCCTTCTCTCCGGTCCACTCGTAATAGCCGAGCATGGGAACTATGCAGCGGGCGTTGGAGAAGGCGCCCACCCAGAACCGCTGGTCAAGCTTCTCCAGCCGGGCGTTGATGATCGGGCCGCGGCGCGGCGCCCCCGCCGGTTGCGGCCAGTCCCAGGTGGCCAGGGTGACCTCCCGCGTGGGGGCGTCGGCGCCCTCCGGCTGCCACTCGCGCACGATGGGGGCCGAGTCGGTCGGCGCGATGCTGTAGCTGGGCCGCCAGTCCCCGGCACGGCCGCCGGCCGCGACGAAGTCCCGGATCAGATCGTCGACGTCCTCGTTCATTGCAAATCTGCCGCACATGAGGGCGAGATTACCCCGTGCGGGCGACCGAGTCACGCGGATGCTGCGAATCGGGGAGACCACGGCGGGCGCCGACGTCAGGTTCAGCTGCAGAGTCAGCCCTCGGCGCTCACCCGCGACGAGAACCGCACGAGGTAGCCATCCGGGTCCTGCACCAGGAACTGCGCCACGCCGGCCTGGGTGTCGCCGGTGTCGTACCACCTGGTCTCGGCGGCCATGAAGAGCGGCCAGACGGCCGCCGCGAGGCGCTCCAGCAGGGGAGCGATGTTCGGCATCATGATCTGGAAGTTGATGCCGCGCCCCAGCGGACGCTCCAGGGCGGCGGGGATCCAGTTACGCCCGATGCCGACCTGTTCGAGCATCAGGTGCGCGGTGCCGGCCCGCAGGTACGCGAATCCGTCGTCTGGCCGGTCGTAGAGCACCTCGAAGCCACACAGTTCGACCCAGAAGCTCAGGCTGACCGCAAGATCGCCAACCAGGAGTTCGGGCACGAGATCCGGGAAGAACACCGGTTCCGGCGTCGAGGGTAGTGCGGCATCGGCTGCTGTCATGCGTTCCAGTATGGCGCTGGGCCGCGCCGGAAGGTGCTGTGGGAGGCTGAGGTCATGACACGCACCGACCCGCACCCCGCCAGCGACGAACACCGTTCGCTCAACGAGTTCCTCGACTTCCAGCGAGAGACGCTGCTGATCAAAGCCGAGGGACTGGACCGCGCGGGCCTCAACCTCGCGGTGGCACCATCCACTCTCACGCTGGGCGGCCTGCTCAAGCACTTGGCCTTCGTGGAGGACCGCTGGATCCAGTCCCGGTTCCTCGGCCGCTCCGACGACGAGCTCGAGCCCTGGGGTAGCGCGCCGTGGCACGACGACCGCGATTGGGAGTTCACGAGCGCCGCGGGCGATGACCCGGACGAGCTGCGCGGGCTGTACCGGTCGGCCTGCGAACGCAGCCGACGGGCCACGGCCGGCCGGGGCCTCGACGAGCTCGTCGCGTCACCGGGCCGGGACGGCGAACTGTGGAGCCTGCGCTGGATCCTGCTTCACCTGATCGAGGAGACGGCCCGGCATTGCGGCCATGCCGACCTGATCCGCGAGGCCGTCGACGGGACCGTCGGCGAGTAACTGTTGCCGCATCGGACAACAGGTCCCGGTGCGCCGGACGCACTTGTCCGCACGGGCAACAGTTGGGCCGGGACCGAACGGGCGGCGTGGGCGGACCAGGCCGGGCTAGGCTGCCGTGACGCGGCGGCCTCGCACGAAGACGCCGGTGATGGCCGGCTGGCGGAGCGCCATCAGCAGGGCGAAGAGGGTCTGGTCGGTGGCCATCGCCTCGTCGTCGGCCCGGATGCCGTTGGCCAGCACCGCCGCGAGCGGCTCCCAGTTGTCGGGCTCGATGAGCAGGAAGTCGGCATCCTTGCCCACGTCGAGGTTGCCGTAGCGCTCCTCCATGTCCAGGGCACGGGCACCGGCCAGGGTGGCGGTGAAGAGCAGCTCGGCGGGGCTGATCGACAGGCCGGCATCGCCGGGTTCGGACAGGTGCACCTTGAAACAGTCGTTCAGCACCCGGCTCATCAGCCACTCGTCGCCCGCGCCGATGTCGGAACCCAGCGCCACGTTCACGCCGAAGCCGGTGGTGCGGGTCCACGGCATGGTGCCGGAGCCGAGGAACTGCTGCGAGGTGGGGCAGTGTGCGATCGACGAACCGGTCTCGGCCAGGCGGGCCAGCTCGACGTCCTCGCAGTGCACGGCGTGTGCCAGGATGCTGCGTCGGCCGAGCAGGCTCGACCCGCCGACGGCCGAACCCGGCAGAAACCTGCCGTCGTAGGTGTCCAGGTAGTTCTCGACCTGGTAAATCGCCTTGACCACGTCGATCTCGCCGGTCTCCGGGCGGTTGTTCTCGTTGAGGTGGCTGTGGAAGTAGACGCCCCGATCGCGCACCCCGTCGTAGAGCTCGCCGAGCGCCGCGAGGGTGTGCGGCGTCACCGACAGGCTGAACCTGGGTACGACGGCCACCTGCAGCAGCGCCGTGCGGGCATCACCGGTGTCGCGGGCGTGCCAGCGGGAGATCTCGTCGCTGACCAGGTCGAGCGCCTGGCGTTCCGAGGTGATCAGGGCGCTGGCCGAGTCGGGGCCGACGGTCTGGATGCCGCGCCCGCTGACCAGCCTCAGCCCAGCCCGCTCGGACGCGGCGAACAGTGCGTCCTGGGCGTGCGGAAAGGCCGACCCGAACACCAGGGCGCTCGTGGTGCCTGCCGCGGTGCGCCGGCGGGTGAAGTCGCGGGCGATCGCCGCAGCGAAGTCGTCGTCCTGCAGCCGGGTCTCGGCCGGGAAGACGCAGTTGTCGAGCCACTCGAGCAGCTGGCCGCCGCCATACGCATCCGTGGAGTAGGTCTGCGGAAAGTGGATGTGGGTATCGACGAAGCCGGGCAGGATGAAGCCGCCGCGGGTGTCGGTGACCGGCAGCGCTGCGAAGCTCGACGGCAGGTCGACGGCACGGCCGACCCAGGCGATGGTGCCGTCGACGGCGGTGACCAGTGCGCCCTGCGGCAACGACACCAGGTGCGCCGGCGCTTCGGCGAGGGTGGGGGAGCCGGCCACGTGGAAGACGTGGCCGAGGTAGACCTGCTCCAACGACGGCCCCACCGAACCTGCGGCCAGGCTCATCAGACCAACCCGGTGTAGGAATCCCAGGCGGGCCCGGCATCCGCGGCGTCATCGTGCATCACGGTGGCCTGGATCAGCCCGTACGGGCGGTCGGCGGCGTGATAGACCTCGTTGTTGTTCTCCACACCGAATGGTGACAGGTCATAGAGGAAATGGTGCTTGTTGGGTGCGGAGAGCCGGATCTCGGCGATGTTCGGGTAGGCCGCGAGCACGGCCTCGCCCATCTTGTAGAGGGTCTGCTGCAGGGCCAGGGAATGCACCACGGCGAACTGGGTCTTCAACAACGCGGAGATACCGGCGTAGCTCGCCTCCCAGTCCACCACGGTGTGGTCGGTGAAGCGCCAGCCGGCTGTGAGGGAGGTGGCCATCACCCTGTCGGTGGTGGGCTGCAGCAGCGTGTACGGGTCCTGCATGAAGCCGGAGAACTCCGAGCCGGTGGACTTGAGCAGGATCAGGTCTTTCAGCCCGCCGACCACCCAGACCCGCTGATCGGTGCCGGTGCCCTCCACCGAGATCGCCGCGGTGCGCACCTCCTGGCCGCGCCGCACCCAGGTGTGGTCGTGCTCAGTGCCGTCCACGACAACGCGTTCCCAGGCGAACTCCTCGATCTCCACCCTGGCACCTGCCACCGACGTGATGTGATCGACGAAATGGGTGGCCAGATCGAGGCCGTAGCTCTCGATCGAGAGCAAGCCCTTCTCCTTGGCGAAGGAGTACGCGGTCTGCTTCTGGGTGTCGGTGGGCAGTACCTGCAGCTGATCACCGGCGAGGTGTGCATCGGCGAAGTCGCCGTGCAGGGCAGTGGAGACGCTGATGTCGTGGATCTCGTGGCGGGGCGTGTCGCGGTAGATGCGCACGATGCGGTTCTCCGCCTTGCCGTAGCGGTTGGGTCCGAGAACTATCGACATGGGTGCTCCTTCTGGTTCGTACATGATGCGGTGTTCGGGAAAAAGTTCGGGTCAGCGGGCGGTCAGCAGGCGGCCGGCTGGTGGCCGGGCGGATGCGTCGGATCCATCGAATGCGGTGTCGTCGACCGCGTAGATCACGTTTCCGGCCAGCCAGGTGGTGTGCACCCGGCCGAACAGGGTGGCGCCGCCGAAGGCGCTCACCCGGTTTTTGTGCCGCAGGGTATCGACGTCCACGGTGAAGACCTCCTCGGGCGCGAAAGCCACCAGATCGGCGGCCGCACCGACACGGACCCGCCCGGCCGGCAGGCCCACGAAGTCGGCCGTGGCACGGCTCATCCAGTGCAGCACCTGCTCGAGCGTGAGCCCGCGGGCCCTGGCGGCCGTCCACACGGCGGGCAGGCTCAGCTGCAGGCCGGAAATACCGCCCCAGGCCAGGCCGAAGTCACCGCCGTGGCCGAGCTTGAGTTCCCGGGTGGCGGGGGAGTGATCGGAGGCTATGAGATCGATGACACCGTCGGCCAGGCCCTGCCAGAGCAGGTCACGGTTGTCCTCGCCGCGGATCGGCGGGCAGCACTTGAACGCCGTTGCGCCGTCGGCGATGCTCTCGGCGGCGAAGCTGAGGTAGTGCGGGCAGGTCTCCACCGTGATCGGCAGGCCCTCGGCGCGGGCCGCGGCCAGTCTGGGCAACACCAGTGCGGAGGACAGGTGCAGGATGTGGGCGCGCACGCCGGTGCGTCGCACGACGGCGATCACCCGGGCGATCGCGGCGTCCTCGGCCGCATCCGGTCGGCTGGCGACGAAGTCCCGGTAGCCGGTGCCGCCGGCGTTCTCGGCGCTTTCGAGCACGGACGGGTCTTCGGCGTGCACCACGAGCAGTCCGCCGAATCCGGCGATCTCGGTCGCAGCGGCCTCGAGTTGCTCCGAGGAGAGGTGCGGGAACTCGTCGACGCCGGAGGGGGAGAGGAAGGCCTTGAAGCCGAAGACCCCCGCGTCGTGCAGCGGCCGAAGCGAACCGAGGTTGCCAGGAATCGCCCCGCCCCAGAAGCCCACATCGACCGTGGCTTGGGGCGCGGCCGCGGCGCGCTTGCGCTCGAGAGCCGGCACCGTCGTGGTGGGCGGGATGCTGTTCAGCGGCATGTCGATGATCGTGGTCACACCGCCGGCCGCGGCCGCGCGGGTGGCACTCGCGAAGCCCTCCCAGTCGGTGCGGCCGGGTTCGTTGACGTGCACGTGGGTGTCCACGATGCCCGGCTGCAGCACCTGGCCGACCGGGAGGGTGACGTCCTGCCGGGCCGCCAGCGGCGCATCCACCGGCGCGATCGCACGGATGACGCCGCCCGCGATCGCGACGGCCGCCGGGATGAAACCCTGCTCGGTGAGCACACGAGCCGAGCGGATGACCAGGTCGTACATCGGTTCTCCTTCTCGGTTTCTGTGCCGGTCCGAAACGACTCCAGCGGCCCCGTTCGGTGGCTCACCGCTCACCCTAGTGAAGTCGTTCCGGCCTCGTTCCGGGGTTCCGAAACCTGTCGGACACACGACATTCCCGGTGATGAAACACCGACGGTGCCCAGCAGGTCAGGCAGCCGGGTACCCTGCGACGTACGCGTCGATTTCCGCCAGGTAGGCCTGCTTCTCGGCGTCGGGCAGCCAGGAGGCCTGGAAGGAGTTCTTGGCCAGCTGCACCAGCTCGTCGGTGTCGAGCCCGGCCTTCTCGGCCAGCGCCAGGTAGTTGTCGGCCACGTAGGCGCCGAAGTAGGCGGGATCGTCGGAGTTGACGGTGACCAGGACACCGAAGTGCAGCAGGGCCACCATTTCGACGGCCTTCATGTCTGCCGTGACGAAGCTGTTCGACACCGGACAGCAAGTGAGCCCCAGGCCGCGCTCCCGCACCAGGGTGACCAGTTCCGGGTTCTCGACGATATTGGTGCCGTGGTCGATGCGGTCCACCTGGATCTCCTCGAGTACCTGGCGGATGTTCTCGATGCTGCCGACCTGGTCGATGTCGCAGTGCATGGTGAGCTTGAGGCCGTTCGCCCTGGCCAGCGCGAAGACCTCGGCGAACTTCGCCGGCGGGTTGCCTCGCTCGTCGGAGTCGAGGCCGACACCGATGAACCTGTCCAGATAGGGGAGTGCGGACTGCAGCGTCTCCAGCGCGCTCTCGGCGGTGAAGTCGCGCAGGAAGCAGAGGATCAGCTCCGCGGAGACGCCGAGGCCGGCGGCATCCACGGCGGCCCTGTGGTAGCCAAGGATGACGGTTTCGATGGGGATGCCCCGCGAGGTGTGCGCCTGCGGGTCGAAGAACGCCTCCACCCGCCGCACCCCGTCGGCGGCGGCGCGGCGGAAATACGCGGTGGCGAGGTCGTAGAAGTCGGCCTCGGTGACGAGCACGTCCATCGCGGGGTAGTAGACGCCGAGGAAGCTGGCGAGCGAGTCGAACTCATAGGTGGCGCGCACCTGCTCCACCGTGCTCTGGCCGATGTCCACGCCGTTGCGTCGGGCCAGCTCGAGTTTGAGCTCGGGTTCGAGGGTGCCCTCGAGGTGCAGGTGCAGTTCGGCCTTGGGCAGGCCGGCGACGAACGCGATGCTCGGTACGATAGCGGAAGACATTGGGGTTCCTTTCTGGGTGAACTCCGTGACGCTATCACGCCAGGGTTCCGGGACCACTCGGGGAGGAATCCAGTGTTCCAGCACGACTTTTCGGACGTAATGAGCCGGAAATGATTCGGTCTTCGCGGCGTCACACGCAGCAATTAGTGTTCGAGTGATCCGAACATCTGTTGCAGCGGATGCGCCGCGTTGAAACACCTTGATCACCCCAGCAACGCAGTCACACCAGCACCGCGATCACAGCCGCACCACAGCACATTCCATTTCAGCATTCAGGCATTCCGCCCCAGCACGCCGTTGAGTTCCACGGCAATCCCCGAGCACCATCGAGAGGACCGCGTCATGACGCAAGCCCCAGTTTCCCCGTTCACCCGTCGCTCGGCCAAGCGCGTCGGCACCGGCGTCGCCGTGGCCGCCGCACTCACCCTGCTGCTGTCCTCCTGCGCCGGCGACGCCGGCTCCGCCGAGTCGGGCTCCGGCGACGCAGCCTCGTTCGGCGAGGCAAGCATCCAGCTGTCCTGGATCAAGAACGCCGAGTTCATGGGCGAGTTCGTGGCCGAGGATGCCGGCTACTTCGCCGAAGCGGGCTTCGACTCCGTCGACCTGATCCCCGGCCCGGCGTCGGCCGAGGCCGGTGTCATCTCCGGCAACGTCGATCTCGGCGTCGGCAACGCCATCTCCACGGGCACCGTCATCGCCGAGGAGGGCGCACCGCTGAAGATCATCGGGGCGACGTACCAGAAGAACCCGTTCACCATCCTCTCGCTCGCCGGCGTGGGCAACATCGCCACCCTCGACGACCTTGCGGGCAAGACCATCGGCGTCCAGGCCAGCAACCAGAGCCTGTGGGACGCCTTCCTCAAGGTCAATGAGATCGACCCGTCCACGATCACCGTCGTCCCGGTCGAGTACGACCCGACCCCGCTCTTCAACGGCGAGGTCGACGGATGGTTCGCGTACCTCACCAACGAGTCGATCGACGCCGAGCTGGCCGGTCTCGACCCGGTGAACCTGCCGCTGGCCGACAACGGACTGCCGTTCGTCGCCGAGACGTTCACCGCCTCCGAGGATGCGATCGCCAACGACCGCGAGATGCTCAAGGCACTGCTGGTCGCCGAGATCAAGGGCTGGGCCGACGCGATCAACGATCCCGCTGCCGCCGCGAAGCTCACCGTCGACACCTACGGCAAGGACCTCGGACTGACCATGGAGAAGGAGACCCGCCAGGCGGAGATCCAGGCCACCGACCTCGTCGTCAGCCCCGACACCGAGGCCAACGGGCTGTTCACCATCAGCGACGCGCTGCAGAAGGAGTCCGTCGCCACGCTCAAGGCCGCCGGTATCGACATCGACACCGCCACCCTGTTCGACATGAGCCTGCTGGCCGAGGTGTACGAGGAGAACCCCGACCTCATCGCCTACAGCAAGTAGCCACCCGCAGCACAACTCTCGTCGCGGCACCCGTCTCACCGAGGCGGGTGCCGTCGGCGATACTGAACTACCGGCATCCGACGACGCCCAGTAAGGAATGTACGACGTGAGCACGATCGACACCGCTCCACCCACCGCTTCGGGAACCGGCCTGCACGGTACCGGCCTACACATTGAAGCGCTGCACAAGACCTTCTCGGTCGGTCGCAGGGAGGTTGTCGCGCTCGACAACGCGAACCTGCACACCGACAAGGGCAGCTTCCTTTCACTGCTCGGCCCCTCCGGCTGCGGCAAATCCACGATCCTGCGGATCCTCGCCGGCCTGGAGAACCCGACCAGCGGCACCACCCGGGTGGACGGCAAGAGCCCCGCGGAACTCCGCAGCGGCCACGAACTCGGCATCGCCTTCCAAGACTCCGCTCTGCTGCCCTGGCGGAGTGTGCGCAGCAACATCAAGCTTCCGTTCGAGGTCGCCAGGATGCCCGTCGACGAGGACTACGTCACCGAACTCATCCAGCTCGTCGGCCTTGCCGGATTCGAGAAGGCCAAGCCGGCCCAGCTGTCCGGCGGGATGCGCCAGCGCGTCTCAATCGCCCGTTCCCTCGTGCTCAAGCCGTCGGTGCTGCTGCTCGACGAACCGTTCGGTGCCCTCGACGACATGACCCGGCAGCGCCTCAACATCGAACTGCTGCGCATCTGGACCGAGAAGCCCGCGACGACCTTGATGGTCACCCACGGGATCTCCGAGGCGATCTTCCTCAGCGACCAAGTGGCCGTGATGAGTCCGCGGCCCGGCCGCGTCAAGGAGGTCATCGAGATCGACCTGCCCCGCCCGCGCCTGCCCGAGATGATGCGCAGCCCCGAATTCCACGCCCTGCACGACCGGGCGTCCGAACTGCTCTTCGGCGCCGACACCCCGGCCGCCGCCGGGGCGCACTGATGCCGGTCAGCCGCGGCCTGCCCGGTTGGGCCACCGGGCTTCTCGGCGTGATCGTCGTGGTGGCCCTGTGGTGGATCAGCGCGCTCACCATCTTCCAGAACGCCGGCTCGGTGCCCGGCGGTGCCATCCCCACCCCGGCCGAGGTATTCCGCCAGTTCGCCGGCGACGGCATCGGCTTCTACCTGCCGCACATCACCATGACCCTCAGTGAAGCGGCGATCGGGTTCCTCTGGGGCAACGGCCTGGCGCTGCTGCTGGCCGGATTGGTCCTGGTGCTGCCGCGCATCGAGAAGATCGCGCTGCAGATCGCCGTGATCACCTACTGCGTGCCGATCGTGGCGATCGGCCCGATCGCGTATACCGTGATCGGCCCGCCGCGCGGCGACCCGTCCGGCACCGCGATCTTCCTGGCCGCCATGTCGGTGTTCTTCACCACGGTGGTCGGCTCGTTGGTGGGGCTCAAGGCCGCCGACACGGCCAGTCTCGACCTCGTCACCGTGTACGGCGGCACCAAGTTCACCCAGCTGCGGAAGGTCAGGCTGATCGCCGGGCTGCCCAGCGTGCTGAACGCCCTGCAGATCGCGGCTCCGGCCGCGCTGCTCGGCGCCATCCTCGGGGAATACCTCGGCGGCGCCGAGCGGGGCCTCGGCCTGGCCATGCTCGCCGCCGGCAACGCCGCGAACGTGGAACGGGTCTGGAGCCTCGCCCTCGTCGCGGGTCTGCTGGCCGGCATCGGCTACCTGCTCTTCGCGCTGATCTCCCGTTTCGCCACCCCCTGGACCACCGGACGGAGCAGCTCATGAGCGCGCAAACCCATGTTGCCGAGGCCATCGTCGTTCAGGCCGCTGTCCTCACCAAGAGCAGCGGGACGCAGGCGCGCGGCATCGGCGCCTACATCGGCCGGGCCCTGGCCACGGGCCTGCTGACGCTCGTGATCGTCCTCGTCGCCTGGCAGGGCCTGATCCTGCTGCTGGGGATCTCGCCGTTCATCGCCAAGGGACCGCTGGATGTGTTCAACTGGCTCTTCACGGTGCCGGATGCCGCCGAGAACCGGGCGCTGATCCTCACCAACCTCGGTGTCACCCTCACCGACGCGTTCCTCGGTTTCGTCGCCGGGCTGCTGCTCGCCCTGGTGCTGGCCACCCTGTTCACCCTGTCGAAGGGCATCGAGCACGCGCTGATGCCCATCGCCCTGCTGCTGCGCAGCGTGCCGCTGGTGGCCTTCGTCCCGGTGCTGATCCTCATCACCGGCCGCGGACCGAGCATCGCCGTGGTGACCGGTGCCATCGTGGTCCTCTTCCCGGCCCTGGTGAACATCGCCTTCGGCCTGCGGTCGGCATCCCCTCAGGTCAGCGACGTGATCGCCGTCTACGGCGGCACCCCGTTCACCGCGCTTCGCAAGGTGGCGCTGCCCAGCTCGCTGCCGTCGTTCTTCGCCGCCGTCAAGATCTCCATCCCCGGCGCCATCACCGGCGCCCTGCTGGCCGAGTGGCTCGCCACCGGCCAGGGCCTGGGCTACGGCATCGTCGTCGCGGTCTCGCAGGTGAAGAACTTCGAGGTGTGGTCGTCCGTCGTGGTCATCACCATCGTCTCGATGGTGCTCTACGGTGTGGCGCAGTTCGCCGAGAACCTGGTGCTGCGACGGATGGGCATGGACCAGAGCGCGAGCAACTGACCGTGCTCGAAATCGCCGGTGCACTCCTGGACGCCCTCGCGGACGGTCGCCGGGTGGCCGTGGCGACGGTGACCCGGGTGCTCGGCAGCGCGCCGCGCACCCTCGGCACGGCCATGGCCGTCACCGACTCCGGTGCGGTTCTCGGCAGCATCTCCGGCGGCTGCGTCGAGGGTGCGATCTACGACAGTGCCCAGGAGGTGCTCGAGACCGGCCGCGGGCACCTCACCGAATTCGGGGTGAGCGATGACGACGCGTTCGCCGTAGGGCTGTCCTGCGGCGGCACCGTCGAAGTGTTCCTCGCCGAGATCGCCCCGGCCGGACGCAACGCCATGACCGCGGAGGTGCGCGCCCAGCTGGAGCGAGCCGCGGCCGGCCAGGCCGCCGGGCTCGCCCTGGTCGTCGCGGGAACGGGGGCCGGCCTGATCCTGGCACCGGACGGCGCAACCGACCGCGCAACCGATCGCGGGGAGTCCGCCGGCCTCGACGCCGACTCGGTACGCCGCATCCGGGCGCAGCTGGCCGCCGCTGTCAACGCCGGCGAGACCAGCCTGGGCTCGGTGGACTGCGACGGGGCGATCAGCCGGGTGCTCTACCTCGTGGCCCAGGCCCCGCCGCGCTGCCTGATCTTCGGCGCCGTGGACTTCGCCGGCGCTCTGTCGGCCGCCGCGACCCTGCTGGGCTATCGGGTCACCGTGTGCGACGCCCGCGCCGTGTTCGCCACCCCCGAACGTTTCCCGACCGCTGCCGAGGTGGTGGTCGAGTGGCCGAGCGACTACCTCGCCCGCACCCACACCGATGCCCGCACCGTGGTGTGCGTGCTCACCCACGACGAGAAGTTCGACCTGCCGCTGCTCAGCACGGCCCTGAGCCTGGACGTCGGCTACGTGGGCGCCATGGGGTCCCGGCGCACCCACGAAAGACGGATGCTGCGCCTACGAGAGGCGGGCGTCTCCGCCGCCGCCCTCGACAGGCTGCACTCGCCGATCGGCCTGGACCTCGGCGCGAGCAGCCCGGCGGAGACGGCGGTGTCGATCCTCGCCGAGGTTCTCGCCACCCGCTCCGGGGCATCCGGCGCCCCCCTGCGGGACCGGCAGGGCCCGATTCACCCCTCGGTCTGACGCGACCGATTCCCCTCCTTGCTGACCGGGATTTTCCTTCAGCCCTCACCCCATTCGGGGGACGAATCGGGCGCGCCCGCGCATTAGCGTGCTCACCGAATCCCTTGAATGGAGGAGTCACCATGACCAGCACACGGCAGGCACCGGGCAGCACGACCGGGGCGGAAACCAACAACTACACAACCGACAGCGGTACGTCGGGCTGGACCGGCTGGATAGTCTTCGCAGGCGTCATGATGTTGATGATGGGCGCGTTCCACGTCATCCAGGGCCTGGTCGCACTGTTCCAGGACACCTATTACCTCGTCGGCCAGGAAGGACTGGTGGTGCAGGTCGACTACACGACCTGGGGCTGGGTGCACACGATCCTGGGTGCTGTGGTGATCCTGGCCGGCGTCGCCCTGCTCGCGGGGCAGATGTGGGCACGAGTCGTCGCCGTCATCCTGGCGTTCGGCAGCGCCCTGGTGAACATCGCCTTCCTCGGCGCCTACCCGCTCTGGTCGCTCACCATGATCGCCATCGACGTTCTGGTGATCTACGCGGTGACCATGCACGGCAAGGAAATGAAGCCGATCAGCTCCTAGCCCTGGCGCTGTGAGCCACGTGCGACCGCCTGTCAGGCGCCCCTGTTCATCAGGCGCCACAGGCGGTCGCGCGACATCGGCAGTTCGTACGAGCGGATGCCGAGAGCATCGCGCACCGCGTTGGCCAGCGCCGGCGCCACCGGGTTGTACGGCGACTCGCTCATCGACTTGGCGCCGTACGGCCCCAGGTCGTCGGCGGTGTCCGCGAAGTACACCTCGGTCACCGGCAGGTCCGCCAGCTGCGGTATGTGATAGTTGCGCAGCACCCTTGTTTCAACGGTGCCGGCGCCGTCGAGGATGAGTTCCTCGTACAGCGCGGTACCGATGGCCTGCGCCACCCCGCCCTCGATCTGGCCGCGGCACTGTTCGGGATTCATCACGAAGCCGGCATCCGCGGTCTGGATGGACTGCAACATGCGCACCTCGCCGGTGGCGGTGTTCACGGCCACCCGGAACGCGTGCACGTTGAATGCCAGCGAACGGCGGGCGCCGTCCTCCCGGCCGGTTCCGGTGAGGCCGTCCGGGCCGGAAAGCGCGGCCAGCGGCACGAACACGTCGCCGGCCCGCAGTCCGTCGGCCGCGAGGACGAAGTCCCCGGCCGCAATGCCGGTGAGTCGGGCCGCTTTCTCGCGCAGCAGACCGGCCAGCTCGAGCGCCGCGCCGTGCACGGCCTTGCCGGCCACCACTACCCCGGCCGACCCGAAGGCGCCGGTGTCGTAGCCGGCGGCGTCGGTGTCGGACTGGCGGATCTCGATGCGATCCGGGCCGGTGTTCAGCACCGTCGCCGCGATCTGGGTGTGCACCGTCGTGGTGCCGTTGCCGAACTCGGCGGTGCCCACCCGCACCAGGTAGCGTCCATTCTGGTCCAGGGTGATGGTCGCCTGCGAGAAGTGGCCGCGCGGCGGGGTCGTCGCGATCATCGCCGACGCCATGCCCTCGCCCACCCGCCAGGTGGCGCCGGTCGGGGCGGCCACCCCATTGCCGCGAATCAGGGCCGCCTGGGCCAGGTCGAGGCACTGGTCCAGGCCATAGCTGGCGAAGCCGATGTCGTCGCCCTCCTGATGGGTCACCACGAGAGGGTCGCCGGGGCGCACCGAGTTGATCCGGCGGATGTCGAACGGGTTCAGGCCCAGCTCGACGGCGAGTTCGTCGAGGGCGCACTCGATCCCGTAGATGACCTGGCCCAGCCCGTAACCGCGGAAGGCGCCCGACGGCGGATTGTTCGTGTACACGGCCTGAGCATCCACCCGTTTGTTGGGCACGTTGTACAGCGCCACGGACTCGCTGGTGCCGTGGAACATGACGCCGGGGGCGTGGTTGCCGTATGAGCCGGTGTCGGAGAGCACGTCGACCGTCAGGGCGGTGAGCCGGCCGTCGCCCGTGGCAGCCAGGGTGACGCCTACCCGCATCGGGTGCCGGGTGGGCGAGGCGGCGAGTTCGTCGGTGCGGGTGAACTCGTACTGCACGGGCCGCCCGGTCTTCAGTACCGCGAGGGTCACGATGTCCTCGGTGAGGATCTCCTGCTTGCCGCCGAAGCCGCCGCCGACGCGGGCGGTGAACACTCGCACGGCCTCGAGATCGAGGTCGAAGATGCGGCTGATCTCTTTCTGCACCAGGAACGGTACCTGGGAGCTGGTACGCAGCACGAGCCGTTCGTCCTCCAGCCAGCCGATGGTGGCGTGGGTCTCCAGCTGGGTGTGGGCGACCCGCTGGGTCTGCCAGGTTCCGGTCACCACGGTGTGCGCAGTGGCCAGTGCCGCCGTCACATCGCCGTACTCGCCGTGCAGCTCGGCGACGAGGTTCCGGGACGGGTCGGCCAGGCGGCTGATCGTCGCATCCTTCTCGCCGTGCACCAGCGGGGCGCCGGGGCGCAGCGCTTCGGCGGGGTCGAAGACCGCGGGCAGCAACTCGTAGTCCACCTCGAGCAACCGGCAGGCGTGCTCCGCGATGGCCACGGAATCGGCGACCACCGCGGCCACCCGCTGGCCGCGGTGCCGCATCACGGAGTCCAGAACCAGGCTGTCGTCGGGGTCGTCGAGCCGGCTCTCGTGCCTGGCCGAGGAGTACAGGGTGGCGGGGGAGTCGGCGGCGCTGAGCACGGCGCGCACCCCGGGCAGGGCGCGGGCGGCGGTGTCGTCGAGGGAGAGCACCCTGGCGTGGGCGTGCGGGCTCCGCAGCACGGCGAGGTGCAGCAGGCCCGGCACGGCCACGTCGAGGGTGTACGGCTCCTGTCCGCTGACCACCCTGGCGGCGGCGGGGGCGCGGAGCGAGCCGCCGACGCGGCCGTCGGTGGCGGAGGTGCGCGCGGTGGTTCGGGGCTTGGTGCGACGCACCGGGCCGAGGCCGGAGATCGGGGCGGCGACCGGTGCGGAGCCGGCTGCGGAGTCGGGGGTTGCCGCATCCGCTGCACCGGCGGCGGTGTGTTCGTGGTCGTGCCCGCAGCCGCCGTCGGCCGGGGTGTGCCGGTCGCGGATGGCGTCGTCGATGGCCCGGTAGCCCGTGCACCGGCACAGGTTGCCCTTGAGCAGGCGGGGCAGGTCGTCGAGCTGGTGCTCCTGGATGGTCGACGCCGTCACGATCATGCCCGGCGTGCAGAAGCCGCACTGGAAACCGGCCGCGTCGATGAAGCGCTGCTGGATCGGGGCCAGGGTCTCCGGCCCGCCGATGCCGGTGGCGGTGGTGACCTCGCGACCCTCGGCGCGGTAGGCCGGGTAGATGCACGAGTGCACCGGGGTGCCGTCCACGAGCACCGAGCAGGCGCCGCAGTCGCCGGTGTCGCAGCCCTTCTTGACCTCGAAGTGTTCCTGCTGGCGCAGGTAGGTGCGCAGGGCCTGGCCGGCCGCGGCCGGCGCGTCGATCGGGTTGCCGTTCACGGTCAGCTTCATGCGCGGCTCCCGTCGCCGGTGCCGGGTCTGGGCGGGTCGGTCGGCGCGGCCAGTTCTTGGCGGATTTCCTCGCCGAGCAGTCCGCTCATGGCGCGGCGCCAGTCGGCGGCGCCGTGCGCATCCGTGAACCAGGCGTCTAGACCTGCGATGTCGGCGGCCAAGGCGGCCGGATCGGGCAGCGAGGGGTAGCGCAGTTGCACCGGGCGCACGGTGCCGCCGGTCACGGTGAGCACAAAACGGCCGTCGGTGTCGAGGCGGCCGATGAGCACGGCGCCGGAGCGGCCGAGGGGGGACAGGGCGATCTTGCGGTACGCGGTGCGGGCAGTAAGCGTGGCGGCGGGCACGTGGATGGAGCGCAGCACGTCGCCGGGTTCGAGCACGTTGGTGGTGTTGCCGGTGACGAAGTCGAGGGCCGGCATCCGGCTGTCGGTGCCGTCGGCGTGCCAGATCAGGACCTCGGCGTCGAGGGCGGCGGTGAGGCAGATCATCGGGCCCGCGGGCAGCGAGGTGCACAGGTTGCCGCCGACGGTGGCGACGTTCCAGACCTTGAAGGAGCCGAACAGGGCCGTGCAGGCCAGGTGGAAGATGGGGTGGGCGACCCAGCCGGGCTCGGCGGGCATCCGCGACAGTTCGGCGAGGGTGCAGGTGGCGGCGATCTCGAGTCCGTCTGCCCCGGTGGTCAGCGCCGGCCAGCCCATGGTCTGCAGGTCGACGAGGCCGGTGAGGTGGATGCGCGGGTCGGCGAAGAGTTCGGAACCGCCGGCCAGCGGCACCACGGTCTCGCCGAGGGCGGCCAGGTCGGCGCGGGTGCGGGCCTGCGTGATGGTCGCAACGGTGGTCAGGTCCATCCGTGCCTCCCAATGTCGTGGATGCGCAGCATCCGGGTGTCGCCGGGCCTGTGGGCCCGCCGAGGGGCGCCATCGCGGGCGCCGACATCCCTAGTCAAGCGCAGCATTGTGTCGGTCGTGTAAACCGGCCCGGCCGCCCTCAGCCGATGCCCAGTTTTGCGGCGTGATCTGGGTGCACCTGTTGCCCGTGCGGACTTCTGCGCCCGGTGTACCCGGACCATTTGTCCGTTGGGGGAACCGTTGGCGGGGCGTCGGGAGACGGGTCAGCGGAGCGCGGCGACCCACTCGGTGCTGCCGTCGGTGAAGCCCTGTTCCTTCCAGATGGGCACCCGGGCCTTGATCTCGTCTACCAGGGCGGCGCAGGCCGCGAAGGCCTCGGCCCGGTGCGCGGACGCCACGGCGCAGGCCAGC
The DNA here is from genome assembly GCF_002909375.1 of Cryobacterium zongtaii. GTDB lineage: Bacteria > Actinomycetota > Actinomycetes > Actinomycetales > Microbacteriaceae > Cryobacterium > Cryobacterium zongtaii. The sequence continues at coordinate 42,213 of NZ_PPXD01000027.1, read as the reverse complement.
GCCACGTCCCCGATGCCCAGATCGCCCACCCGGTGCGCGGCGGCGATCCGGCAGCCCGGGTGGGCCAGGGCCACCTCGTGCGCGACCTCCTCGAGCACGGTCTGGGCGCTCGGATGGGCGCTGTAGCGCAGCCAGGTCACGCCGCGGTCCTCGTCGTGGTTGCGCACAACACCCGCGAACGACACGACGGCGCCTGCTGTGGCGTCGGCCACGGCATCCGTGCACTCGTCGACGGTGATCGGGGTGTCGTCGACGCGGGCGAACAGCACGTGCGGGGTGGGCTCAGTGGCCATGTCGGGGGTCCTTGGGGGGTGTGCCATTGCGGGCGACGGCCTTGGGCGATGGGGCCTTCGACGATGAGGCCTTGGCGGGAGCGGCCTGGTGGTCGGCGGCGGCCGGCGTACCGGCATGGTCGACTCCACGCACCTGGTCGATGAGGTGGTCGAGCAGCTCGGCGAGCACGGCCAGCCCGTCGCGCACGCCCCCGGTGGAACCGGGCAGGTTGATCACGACGGTGCGGCCCCTGGCGATGCCCGCATAACCGCGAGAGAGCACGGCGAGCGGTGTGGCGGCCGTGCCCCGCCGCCGCAGCTCCTCCATGATTCCGGGCAGCTGGCGATCCAGCAGCGGCAGGGTCTGCTCCGGGGTCTGGTCGGTGGGGCTCACGCCGGTGCCGCCTGTCGTGATGACCAGGTCGAGGCCGGCTTCGATGGCCGCGGCCAGAGCGTCGCCGACAGATTCGCCGTCGGCGACGACGGCCCGGTCCAAGACCAGCCAGCCGCGCTCGCGCAGCCAGGCGTCGATGACGGGTCCGGTGCGGTCGGTGTACACGCCGGCGGCCGCGCGGGTCGACGCCACGATCACCTGCCCGGTGCGCCCGTCGCCGGGCCGTCCGCTCGGCCCGGCTGTCGCGCTCACTCGGTGCTCCAGTCGCCGCTCTTGCCGCCGGACTTCGCCAGCACCCTGATGCCGGTGATCACCGCGTGTTTGTCCACGGCCTTGATCATGTCGTACAGGGTGAGCGCCGCCACAGACACCGCGGTCAGCGCCTCCATCTCGACACCGGTCACCCCGGTGGTCTTCACCGTCGCGCTGATGAGAACCCGATCGTCACCGGGAGCGAAGTCGATGGTGGCACCGCTGAGCGGGAGGGGGTGACAGAGCGGGATCAACGCCGAGGTCTGCTTGGCGCCCATGATGCCGGCCACCCTGGCCACGGCGAGGGCCTCGCCCTTGGGTAGTTCGCCGGCGACCAGCAGGGCGATCACGTCGGGCCGGGTGATCAGGGTGGCCGTGGCGGTGGCTCGTCGTTTGGTGACGGGCTTGTCGGTCACGTCCACCATGAGGGCGGCGCCGTCGGCGCGTACGTGGCTGAGCCGGGCGGGCGGCGCCGGGGTGTTGTCGGACGGTGTTTCAGTCATCGATACTCCAATAGTCCACGGGTTCGCCCGCGGCGACACTGCCGACCCCGACGGGCAGGTGCACGAGCACCGTCGCGGTGGCATAGGCGTGCAGGAGGTGCGAACTGGCACCGCCCACCAGTTCGAGGGTGCCGTCGGGTCGCAGGATGCCGCGCCGCAGCTGGTGTTTGCCGGCCGGCGACTCCACCGGCGCGGAAAGGGGGGCGCTCCGCAACTCCCGGTCGGGTCTCGCCAGTCCGGCCAGGCGCCGCAGAACCGGCCGCAGGAACACCTCGAACGAGATGAGGGCGCTCACCGGGTTGCCGGGGAAGGTGATCACGGGCACGGTGTGGATCGGCACGGTGGTGCTCGGCACGGTGGTGCTCGGCACAGTGTTGATCGGCACCGCGATCGCGCCGAGCCCCTGCGGGCCGCCGGGCTGCATCGCGACGTGCTGGAAGGTCACACCGAGTGGGCCCAGCGCATCGCGCACCACCTCCCGGGCCCCGGCGCTGACGCCGCCGACGGTGACCACGAGGTCCACCTCCGGGGCCTCGGCGAGGAGGGCAAGGAGGTCGGCGGCATCGTCGGAACGGCACGGCCGGGCGGTCACCGTGCAGCCGGCATCTCGCAGGGCCTGGCCGAGGATGACGCTGTTGGAGTCGTAGATCTGGCCGGCGGCCAGGTTCTCGCCGGGCTCGCGGATCTCGTGGCCGGTCGCGATGAGCAAGACCCTGACACGCCGCAGCACGGAAACCGAGGTCAGCCCGGTCCCGGCGAGGACCCCGTACTGGGCCGGGCCGAGCCGGGTTCCCGCGTCGAGGAGCCTGTCACCGGGGTTCACGTCGCTGCCGGTCGGGCGCACGAACCCGCCGACCGGAACGGCGGCGCGGAACGAGACGCTCTGAACCACGGGAGACATGCCGTCGGGGTCATGCGGCTGGAAGCGGGGCGGATCGGCCTGCTCGATCGGCACCACGGCATCCGCGCCCGCCGGGATCGGCGCGCCCGTCATGATCGGGGCGGCGGTGCCCGGCGCCAGCTGCCCGGCGGGGTCACCCGCGGCGATCCGGCCGGCCACGGTCAGGCTGGTCGGTGTGAGCTCCGAGGCTGCCGCGAGGTCCCCGGCGCGCACGGCGTAGCCGTCCATCTGTGAGTTGTCGAAGGGAGGCAGCGCCACGGGGGAGTCGACGGCGATCGCGAGGGACCTGTCCCGGTAGCTGTCGGGGTCACCGGTCAGTCGAGCACTCGAGAGGGGGAGCACCTCAGCGGCGCGGTTCTGGAACAGCGGTGCGAGAAGCGCCGCCACGGCCTCCCGGTGCTGGTCGATCGTGCGCGCGCTCATGCCACCATCTTGCCGCAGTTCGCCGCCGCGAAGCCGTGTGTGCACCGGCTCGGCGGCGGCCGGCGCCGGCCGGTTGCTTGAAGGCGGCTCGGCCCGGGCGTATCGTGCCTCGAATACACGGGCCGTAGGACGGGCTCTCATACGGAAGGGCAACTCATGGGACACCTCGTGGTGCAGCAGTTCGTGACCCTCGACGGCTTCGCGGCCAACCTCGACAACGAGTTCACGGCCTACGAACTTCTCGATGGCCGCACCGACGAATTCGACCGGAGCCAGCTGGCGTGGCTCGACGGCGTCGAGACAATGGTGCTCGGCGCCAACACGTACCGCATGTTCGTGGGCTACTGGCCCACACCGGAAGCGGCGGACGAGGTCCTCACCGGCCCACTCAACGCTTTGCGTCGCCACGTGTTCTCCCGCACGCTCAGCCAGGCCCCGTGGGGCGACCTGCCCGCGGCGACCCTGGAGTCCGGCGACGCCGTCGAGGCCATCCGCCGGATCAAGGCCGAGACCAGCGGCATCGTCGTGCTGTGGGGCAGCCTGAGCCTCAGCCGGGCATTCTTCGCCGCCGGCGAGGTGGATGAGGTGCGCCTCGTGGTGATGCCCGTCGTGATCGGCGCCGGCCGCGGGGTGTTCCCGGCCGACTCCGACCCGGCCGTTCTCGACCTGCGCGGTGCGCAGAGCTTCGATGACGGCCTGGTCGAGCTTCACTACGCCCTGCGCGCCGCTCCGGAGTGGTGACCCGTCGTAGGCTGGACGAACGGGCCGGCAGGTACGGCCCGCCCACCGACGAAGGGTTCATCACCATGCAGGTGCAGGTGCGCTATTACGCCGCGGCCAAGGCGGCGACGGGGGTAGCTGAGGAAACCCGCGACCTGCCCGCCGGGGCCACCATCGGCGCCTTCCTGACGGATCTGGGCGGCAGCTCGCCCGCCGTCTTCGCCCGCTGCTCCTTCATCGTGAACGGAACGGCCACCACCGACCGCGCCCGCGTGCTGAACGAGGGCGACAGGCTCGACGTCCTGCCGCCATTCGCCGGCGGCTGACCTGTCCGGAGGGTCAGGGCGCTACGGCGTCACAACGGCGAAGGTCGGATCCGGGCTGTCCAGCAGCGCGAACAACCTCGGCAGCACGCCGGCGTCCCCGGTCATGTCCACCCCGCTGAAGGAGCCGCCGGCCACGGCCTGGGCCAGCCGGGCGTGGGTGATGCGCACGTTGAGGTCCGCCGGGCGGGGTTTGTCGATCGGATAGTGGATCAGTGCTCCGTGGCTGAGCTCCAGCCTGTAGAGCTCCCGCGTGTCCGTGATCACCCAGTTGATGGCGAAGCCCTCGTTCCACGACCGGGGCCCCACCAGCCGGATCGCCAGGGTGTCGAAGAGCTGGGTGACAGTGAGCACGTCGAGCAGACCGCCGGCCTCGAGGTCGTTGCGGCCCACGCCGTACCGCAGCTCGGTCGCCCCGGTGAGGAAGACGTTCCGCCAGGTGGCGTTCTCCGCGCCGAAGCCCAGCCGCTCCAGGCCCGTGGCCAACAGTTCGCGGGCCGCGCCGTCACCGGGGTCGGCGAAGACGGCGTGACTGGCCAGCTCCACGGCGAACCGCAGATCACCGGCATCCAGGTATCGCCTGGCGTGCTCGAGGGTGGCCGCGACGCCGCCCATCACATCGACGTACCGGGTGGCCGCGGCCGTCGGCGGATGCTGCCACAGGTGCGCCGGGTTGCCGTCGTACCAGCCGAGGTAGCGCTGGTAGATCGCCTTGACGTTGTGGCTCACTGACCCGTAGTAGCCGTGGGTGTGCCATTTCCCGGCCAGCGACGGCGGCATTTCGAAGGCCTCGGCGATCTCGCTACCGGTCTGGCCCTGGTTCATCAGTCGCACGGTCTGGTCGTGAAGGTAGGCGTAGAGGTCGCGCTGCTCGGTGAGGAAGGCGACGATGGCGTCGGTTCCCCAGGTCGGCCAGTGGTGCGACGCAAATTCCACATCGGACCGGTGGCCGAACAGTTCGGTGGCCTCACTCAGGTAACGGGACCACATGCGGGGGTCGCGCACCTGCGCGCCGCGCAGGGTGAGCAGGTTGTGCATGGTGTGGGTGGCGTTCTCGGCCATGCACAGGGCGCGCTGCGCCGGGAAGTACAGGTTCATCTCCGACGGGCACTCGGTGCCGGGGGTGAGCTGGAAGACGATCCGCACGCCGTCGAGCACCTCTTCCTGGCCCGTCGTCGTGATGTCGAGGGTGGGCACGACCAGGCCGATGCTGCCTGTCGACGCGCCGGCGCCCAGGCCGATACCGATTCGGCCGGCGGCGTTCCGGGCAAGCGGGTGCCCGTCGTAGTAGTAGCCGCGGCGGAACATCGCGGTTCCGGCGTAGACGTTCTCGGACACCGCGTTGTCGAGAAAGTGTTCGGGGGCGACGATGGGGATGCCGGTGTCGGGTTCGATCACACCGAGCACGCCGCCGAAGTGGTCGGCGTGAGCGTGGGTGTACACGATCGCCGACACCGGGCGGTCGCCGCGATGGCTGCGGTACAGCGCCAGTGCGGCCGCTGCGGTCTCCGCCGAGATGAGCGGGTCGATCACGATGACCCCGTGGTCGCCCTCGACGAGAGTCATGTTGGACAGGTCGAAGCCGCGTACCTGATAGATGCCCTCCGTCACCAGGTACAGGCCGTGCCTGGCGGTCAGCGCGCTCTGCCGCCAGAGACCGTCGTGCACATTCTCCGACCCCGCACCGGCCAGGAAGGCGAGGGACTCCATCTCCCAGACCACCCGGCCGTCGGTGGCGTGGATGATCAGGGGGTCGAGGGTGCCGAGGAAACCACGGTCGACGGCCTCGTCGCTGCCGCGCGACCCCGTCGCCGTGTTCCCGGTTGGATGTTTGTCATCGCCCATGATGACCACCTCTCTTGCCGTGCTCTCTCGGGACGTTCTACCGTGCCCGTTGCGCACACCATAACCGGGCGCCCACCTGGCAACCACCCCGCGATTTCCACGGGCCAGGCGCCAGCGCGGGCATCACCCTCGGTGCGGCCCACCTCGACCGGGACGCCAGCCGGCTCTCCTACTGCTGTCTCAGCGTGCGGCGAGATCAGTACCGCGCTTTGTCCGGTTCGATCTGCCGCACCCAGTCGTCGACGCCGCCCGCGAGGTGGGTGACCGCCGACCAGCCGTTGTCGCGGAGCACCTCGCGGGCGTACTCGGACCGGGCGCCGTGGTGGCAGTAGAGGATGACGCGGTCGTCGGGTTCCATCACCGTGCGGGCCTCGTCGGTGAGCAGCTGCGCCATCGGCACCAGCGCCGATCCGTCGATGGCGACGATGTCGCGCTCCCACGGCTCCCGGATGTCCACGAGCACGAAGTCGGCGAGCCCCGCCTGCCGGTCGGCGAGCAGGCCGGCGAGCTCGGCCGAGGTGACCTCGTCGGGTGCCGGTGCGCCGGGGTGCGCCTGCACCGGGATCGGGTGGGTGTGCACCTGGCTGTGGCTGGTGTCGCGGGGCGGGTCGGCGGCCGCGGCCGGCGCGAGGGGGCCGGTCACACCTGTCGCGGTGGCCGCACCGTATGGCAGCTCCCGCCAGGAGGCGTCGAGGCCGTCGTGCACGAGCAGCCGGCCGAACAAGGGTTCGCCGAAGCCCACGATGAGTTTGAGCGTTTCGGTGGCCATCATGGCGCCGACGCTGGCGCACACCGAGCCGAGCACTCCGGCCATGGCGCAGGTTTCGGCCTCGTCGGGGCCCGGGGTGCTCGGGAAGAGGTCTTCCAGGCGGGTGCCGCCGGCCGGCCCGTCGACCCAGAACGTCGTGACCAGGCCGTCGAAGCGCAGCACGGAGCCCCAGATGTACGGCTTGTGCAGCAGCGCCGCGGCGTCGTGGGCGAGGTGGCGGGTGGCGAAGTTGTCGGTGCCGTCGATGACGATGTCGTAGTCGGCGATCAGGGCGAGCACGTTGGCGGCCGTGAGGCGGGTCTGGTGCGCCACGACCTTGATCAGCGGGTTGTGCGCGCGCAGGGCGGCCGCGGCGGCCTCGGCCTTGGGCCGGGCCAGGTCGGCCATCGTGTAGATGGTCTGGCGGTGCAGGTTGGAGACCTCCACGCTGTCGGAATCCACGATGCCGAGAGTGCCGACGCCCGCGGCGGCCAGGGCGGTGAGCACCGGGGAGCCCAGCCCGCCGGCACCGATCATCAGCACCCTGGCGGCCGCGAGGCGGCGCTGACCGAGATCGCCGACCTGCTCGAGCGAGAGCTGCCGGGCGTAGCGTTGGCGTTGGGCCGGGGTGAGCGGCGGTCCCGGCGAAACCAGGGGAGCGTGCGGCATGGCGGCCCTTTCTGCTGGCTTCCAGCCTAGGCCTGAACCGCGCCAGGACTGCCGGCGCCGGCGTTTTGTATCCTGCCGTCATCCTCTGCCGGGGCCCGGCCGGTGGCGGTACCCTGAAGTATGACGTTCGTCGCACCACCCTCTGCCCCCGCGCGTGACCAGGCTCCGCATCACGAGAGCCTGCCTGACGAGAGCCTGGCCGACCAGACTCTGAGTTCCGATGAGGTGCTGCGGATCCGCAATGACTTCCCGGTGCTGCACCAGCTCGTCAACGGGCATCCGCTGGCCTACCTCGACTCCGGTGCCACCTCGCAGAACCCGATCAGCGTGATGGAGGCCGAGCAGGAGTACTACGAGCAGCGGAACGCCGCCGTGCACCGCGGCGCGCACACCCTGGCCTTCGCCGCCACCGAGGTGTTCGAGGCCGCCCGCGCCACGGTCGCCGCGTTCGTCGGCGCCCGGGAACACGAGATCGTCTGGACCTCCAACGCCACCGAGGGTGTGAACCTCGTCTCGTACTCGTTCTCCAACGCGTCCCTCGGCCTCGGCGGCCCCGCCGCCGCCCGCTTCAAGCTGGGGTCCGCCGACGAGATCGTCGTCACCGAGATGGAGCACCACTCCAACCTCATCCCCTGGCAGCAGCTGGCGCTTCGCACCGGAGCCACCCTCCGTTTCATCCCGGTTCTGCCGGACGGCACCCTCGACATGGCCGCCGCCGCCGAGATCCTGAACCCGCGCACCCGGCTGCTGGCCGTCACCCACGCCTCCAACGTGGTGGGCACCATCAACCCCATCGACGAGCTCGTGGCCATGGCCCACGCCGTCGACGCCCTGGTCTTCCTGGACGCCTGCCAGTCGGCGCCGCACCTGGCCCTGGACCTCACCGCGCTCGACGTGGACTTCGCGGTGTTCTCCGGGCACAAGATGCTCGGCCCCACCGGCATCGGCGTGCTCTACGGCAAGGCCGAGCTGCTCGCCGCGATGCCGCCGTTCCTCACCGGCGGGTCCATGATCACCACCGTCGACATGCAGGGCGCCGAGTTCCTCACCCCGCCGCAGCGGTTCGAGGCCGGCACCCAGCGCATCTCCCAGGCCATCGCGCTGGCCTCCGCGGTCGACTACCTCAGCCACACGGGCATGGGCCGCATCCGCACCCGCGAAGCCGAACTCGGCCGCCGGCTCGTCGAGGGCGTCACCGCCATCCCCGGCGTGCGGCTGCTCGGCCCCGGCCTCGGGGTCGAACGCATCGGCCTGGCCGCGGTGGATGTCGCCGGCGTGCACGCGCACGACGTCGGCCAGTTCCTCGACGAGGCCGGCATCGCCGTGCGGGTCGGGCACCACTGCGCCCAGCCGCTGCACAAGAAACTCGGCGTCACCGCGTCGACCCGCGCGAGCACCTACCTGTACACGACCGACGACGAGGTCGACCAGTTCCTGGCCGTGCTCGCCGAGGTCGGCCCGTTCTTCGGAGTACCCCGATGACCTCGTCCGCCATGCAGCAGCTGTACCAGCAGATCATCCTCGACCACGCGAAGTCCGCGCACGGCGCCGTCGCCGAGCTGTCGGAGCTCGACGAGGACGCGGCAGCGGTCGCCGCCGCCGCCGGTCTGCGCCAGGCCCAGTCGCACCAGGTGAACACCACCTGCGGCGATGAGATCACCGTGCGGGTGGCCCTGTCCGGCGCCGGGGCGGATGCCCGGATCGACGGCTTCGCCTGGCGGGGCGTCGGCTGCTCCATCTCGATGGCGTCGGCCTCAGTGCTCAACGACACCGTGCGCGGCACCAGCGTCGCCGAGTCGCTGGTCATGCTCGACCTGTTCCGGGAGATGCTGCGCTCCCGCGGCACCATCGAACCCGACGAAGAGGTGCTCGGAGACGCCGCGGCGTTCGCCGGCGTCTCCAAGTACCCGGCCAGGGTCAAGTGCGCCATGCTGCCCTGGGTGGCCTTCGAGGCCGCCCTGCTCCAGCTGGGCTAGCCGACTGACAATCCGGCCTGCCGGCGCTAGCCGATCGAGCTGGCGATGCGGTCGCGCAGGGCGCTGGTGGGGGCCAGCCGGGCCAGGTACTCGGCGCCGTCGAGGGCGTTGGCGATGGCGGGGCGGATGTCGACGTCTGGCCACAGCTCGCGCAGACCCCGCTCGAACCGGGTGGCGATCTCGGGGGCGCGCAGCACCCCGCCGATGCCGCAGACCACGGGGGACGGGCTGGTGTCTTCGCCGACCCGGCGGAGCCCGGTGGCGGCCGAGAGCACCAGCTCTGCGGCGGCTCCGGCGCAGATCGCGGCGGCGACGGCATCCGTTGCGGCCAGTTCGGTGACCTGACGGGAGTAGGCGGCGATGCGGCTCACCCGCAGCGGATCGGCCTGCAGCTCGAGGTAGGCCATTTCGATGTGGGGGAACTCCCGGCGCATGACGGCGGACAGCGCGGTTGCGGGGCCGCGGCCGTCGTAGGCGCGCATCACGGCGTCCAGGGCTGCGCGGCCGAGCCAGTAGCCGCTGCCGGCGTCGCCGATCAGGTTGCCCCAACCGTCGATGCGGGCCACATCGTTCGCACCCACCGCGAGGGTGACCACGCCGGTGCCGGCGGCGACGACCACGCCGAGCTCGTCCCCGAGGGCGCCGAGGTAGCTCGTGACGGAGTCGTGGGCGAGGAAGACCTCGCGCACCCCGAGTGCCGCGCCGGCGGCAAGGAGTTCGCGCGGGTCGGTTTCGGCCTTCGAGAAGCCGGAGATGCCGGCGCTGACGGTGACGATCGGCTGCCGGGTCGATGACGCGACGGAGGCGACGACCTCGCCGAGCTGGGGGATCAGGGCGCTGTCGGTGCGGATCCCGCCGAATTCGAACGGAACCCACTCGCCGTTCCCGGTGTGCAGGCGCGCCCGGATACCGGTTTGGCCGGCATCGATGGTGAGGGAGCTGGATTCGACACTCATGGGTGGTCCGTTCTTGCGGGTGGTACGGGTGCGGGTCGTACGGGTGCGGGTGGTGTTGAACTGAGCAGTGCGGAACCGGGCGGTGCGGAACTCGGCGGTGCGGAACTGGGCGGTGCGGCCAGCCAGGCCCGGTACTGGCGGCCCAGGAAGTCTGCGGCGGGTTTGCCGTAGACGCAGTAGTCGTCATTCTGCGCCGCATCGGCCGCCGCGTACAGGGTCGTCGGCCAGTCCCAGAGCATGAAGCCGCGCATCCATTCTCGCCGACCGGTGGCCGCGAACATGTCCTCGTAGTAGCGCAGCTGCTCGGCGCCGGAGGGAACCCCTGGCAGGGCCCAGTCGTTGGGCTTGTCGGGTGAGCCGGTGCGGCTCGGGCAGCCGGCCTCCATGAAGAAGAACGGTTTGCCGGTGGCCGTCACGACCTGCTCGATGCGATCCAGCTGCTCGTCCCAGGTGTCGATCGGGTAGTAGCCGCTGGAGGTGATCACGTCGACGGCGTCCCACCAGGAGACGTGGTCCTCCTGGAACTTGTCGCAGTTGTAGGTCACCAGGCCGCTGTAAACCTCGCGCACCGCGGTGATCAGGGTGCGCCAGCGCGCATCCTGGCCGTCGGCGCGCACCATCTCGCAGCCTATGCAGAGCATCTCTGCGCCCTCCTCCTCGGCGAGCCGGGCGGCGTGCAGGATGAACGCCGTGTACGACCGGAACCAGGCGGTCCAGCCGGGTTCGCCGGGCACCTCCCAGTCGAAGAAGCCGATGTAGGCGCGCCAAGTGCCGTCGGCGCAGTTGACCACGGGCTTGAGGCAGACCTTGAGCCCGTGCGCTTTGGCCTCGCGGATGGCCCAGCGCACCTCGTCGTCGGCTACCGTCGGCGCGTCGCCGAACGGTATCTCCTCCGACTGGGCGGTGTCCTGCAACGCCGCGTAGGCCAGGGCGGTCCAGTTCACGCCGAGGCCGGCCATGAGCCGCATCGAGTCGGCGGCCGCCGGGGTCGCCCAGGTTCCCCGAACGCCCGTCCAGCCCCAGGTCATGCCGCAGACCGGTTCGGTGAGAACGGATGCCGCATCGGGCCCGGTCTTGTTCCTCACCGCCGCACCAGCTGATTGGTGCTGCGCAGCACACCCGGCACCGTGAAAGCTGCCGGGTCGACCTCGAGCAGAGAGGTGACCGTGAAGACCACGCTTTCGCCGGGCAGCAGGGTGACCAGCATGTCGTCGACCAGGGCATCCGGGTCGACCTTGTCGACCAACAAGACCAGGTCGCGGGTCAGCACCGGAACGGTGACCCGCACGCTGTAGCCGTCGGCGGTGCGCACGGCGCTCACCTCGGGGTTGGCCGGTGTCAGGGTGCTGTCTCGGGCTTCGGCGAAGAACCAGTGCCCACGCACCCCGGCCAGCTCGGCGCGGAGGAGCTCCGCTGCCGCATCCGTTGCCGCGGACACGGATGCGGGCAGCGGCACGGTCACGCTCGACCGCGCCGGCAGGGTGACCCGCTCGGCGTGCTCGGCCAGGACGGCTCCCGTGTCTGTGTACCGCCGCACCAGGAGCTCGCCGCTCCAGGTGTCGGCGGAGTCGTTGACCGCGATGACGGCCAGGCCGCTCTCGCGGGGCTGGATGGTGACCAGCCTGTCGGCGTAGGCGTGCTTGATCGCGTAAAGCAGGGGCTTCGGCCGGCCGTAGCCGTCCACGGCGGCCCAGGAGGTGACCGGCCAGCAGTCGTTGAGCTGCCAGACTATGCTGCCCATGCAGTGTGGAGAGAGCGAGCGGAAGTGCTCGATCGCGGTGCTGATAGCGGTGGCCTGGTTCAGTGACATCGCCCAGTGCCAGTCGCCGGTCTCTCTGGGCAGCGGCAGGTGCGGCAGCAGCCCGTCGGTGAGCTTGACGTTGCCCTCCATGGCCTTCTGGTGCACGAGCATGCCCGGCGATTCCGGGGTCAGCGGCTCATCGTGGATCGATTCCGTCAGGGTCGACCAGGTGGGCGGGCCCTGCCAGCCGAACTCGGCCACGAAGCGCGGCTGGTACTCGCGGTATGCGGGGTAGTCCCGCTGGTTCCAGAGGTCCCAGATGTGCATGGTGCCGTGCTCGGGATCGTTGGGGTGCAGGTCATTGGAGGCAGTGCCGGCAACCGGGGAGAACGGACTGCCGGGCGTGTAGCCGATGTGCGGGGCCAGCTCGGCGACCAGGGCGGGAAACACGTCGTAGTAGAAGCCGCCGCCCCAGGTCTTGCCGTCCAGGCGCAGCTTCCAGTTCCATTCCTCGAAGCCCCAGAGGTTCTCGTTGTTGCCGTTCAGCACCACGAGCGACGGATGCGCGGCGAGCCTCGCGACGTTCTCCCGGGCCTCGGCCTCGATCTCGTCGCCGAGCGGGGCCTCTTCGGCGTAGGCGGCGCAGGCGAGCAGGAAGTCCTGCCAGGTGAGGATGCCGCGCTCGTCGCAGAGGTGGTAGAAGTCGTCGCTCTCGAAAATGCCGCCGCCCCACACCCGGATCAGGTTGATGTTGGCGAACTCGGCCTGTGTGAGCCGGTCGAGATAGCGGGCTTTGGTGACCCGGTGCGGGAAGGCGTCGTCGGGGATCCAGTTGGCGCCCCGCACGAACACCGGTTGGCCGTTGATGACCAGGGTGAACGGGGTACCGTTCTCGTCGGGCGTGGTGTCGAATTCGACGGTGCGGAAGCCGATCCGGGTGCTCGACCGGTCCAGTTCCACCGCGGTGTCGGCCGCGCGCAGAGTGACCTCCAGCTCGTAGAGCGGGTGCTCACCGTAGCCGAGCGGCCACCACAGGTCCACGTCGGGCACGCTCAGGCTCACGGTGGCGCCGGTCGCTCCGGCCGGCAGCTCCACGGTGCGGCTGACGCCGGCGACGGATGCCGTGACGCTGACCGGGGTCTCCGTAGCGCGGTCCACCTCCACGTGGACGTCCACCAGCCCGGTGCTGGTCGGCCCTGTCGGGTCAGACACCGTGGCGATCGGGCGCACACTCGCCAGCCGGGCGGTCGACCAGCTGACCAGGGTCACCGGCTTCCATAGCCCGGAGGTGGACGTGTCGATGCCCCAGTCCCAGCCGAAGCTGCAGGCCATCTTGCGAATGGCGTTGTAGGGGTGGTGGTTCACGTGCGGACGGTAGCCGAGGTCCAGGCTCGCGGCATCCGCGGCCTTGATGGGGGAGCGAAACACCACCACGAGCTCGTTGAGGCCGGCTTTGAGGCGGGCACTCACGTCGAAGCTGTAGCTGCGGTGCATATTGCGGGTACTGCCCAGCGACACCCCGTTCAGCTCGATCTCGGCGATGGTGTCGAGCCCGGCGAAGACCAGGTCGGTCTTCTCGGCCCCGGCCGGGTTCCAGGCGAAGGTGGTGCTGTAGCGCCAGTCCGTCAGCCCGATCCAGGAGAGCAGCTGCTCGTTGCCGTCGAGGTACGGGTCGGGAATCAGCTCGGCGGCCAGCAGGTCGGTGTGCACGGATCCGGGCACGGTGGCCGGCACGGTGAGGCGCCGGATGCTCGCCGGCACCGGTCCGTCCAGAGCTGTGACACTCCAGTCGGTGTCGAGCAACCGGGTGACGGGAGCAGGGGAGGACGAGGGGATGGTGTGTGCAGACATTACGGGTTTCCAGACATTACTTGGTGGCTCCGGACGTGACGCCGTTGTAGATGAATCGTTGCAGGAACAGGAAGATGATCAGGGTCGGCACGATGACGATCATGATGCCGGCCGCGATGATCTCCCACTGTGCGCCGTACGGTCCCTGGAACCTGAAGAGCGAGGTGCTGATCACGGCCAGGTCCTGAGCGGGCATATAGAGGTACGGGATGTAGAACTCGTTGTAGATGGCGATGCCCTTGATGATGACGACCGTGGCGATGGCGGGGCCGAGCAGCGGCAGGATGATGCGCCAGTACACCCCGAACCGGCTCGCGCCGTCGAGCATGGCGGCTTCGTCGAGCGACCGGGGGATCGACTGCATGAACTGGATGAAGATGTAGATCGAGAGGATGTCTGTACCCATGAACAGGATGATCGCCGCCCCGTGGGTGTTGACCAGGTGGAAGAAGTTCACCACCTGATAGGTCGCCACCTGGGTGGTGACGGCCGGAACCAGGGTGGCCACGAGGAAGAGCCCGAAGACCACCTTCTTGAAGCGGAACTCGAATCTGTCGAGCACGTACGCGGCCATGGTGCCGATCAGGATGGTGCCGGTGACGGAGATCACCGCGATGATCGAGGTGTTCAGGAACCCGAGCATCATCCGTCCGTCGACGAAGGCCGTGGCGAAGTTGGCGAAGTTGAACCAGTTCGACGGAGGCACCAGGGGGCCGGTGGTGGCGTATTCGGTGTTGCTCTTCAGCGACGCGAACAGGATCACGATGATGGGCACGAGCGCGACGAGCGAACCGAGAACGAGGGACAGGTACTTCCCCGTGGTGCCGAGATGTCTGATCATGAGGCCAACGTCACTTTCTCGTCGGGGACGACCTTGCGCTGCAGCCAGGTGACGAGCAGCACGATGATGAGCAGGATGACCGCCATCGCCGAGGCCAGTCCGACCTTGCGGTACACGAAGGCCGTTTGGATGGTCTGGATGACGAAGGTCATGCTGCCGTTGGTGCCGCCGGTGATGATGTACGGCAGTTCGAACGCGGAGAGGCTGCCGGCGATAGCCAGGATGAAGGACAGGCTGATGATGCGCTGGATGCCCGGGGCGATGATGTAGCGGAACTGCTGCCACTTGTTCGCGCCGTCCAGGTCGGCCGCCTCGTAGAGTTCGCCGGGGATCGACTGGATCGCGCCGAGGAAGAGCACGAAGTTGAGGCCGATGTAGCGCCAGATGGCGACGCCGGCGAGGGAGTAGTTGACCACATCCGGGTTACCGAGCCACTGGGTGGAGAGCTCGCCGAGGCCGACGAAGCCGAGCACGGCGTCGAGGGTGCCGCCCGGGCGGAAGAAGAACAGGAAGATGAACGCGATGGCGACGGCGTTGATCAGGTAGGGAAAGAACAGGATGCCCTTGAACAGGTTGCGGAACCGGGTCTTGAAGCTGAGGATCGTGGCGAAGTAGAGCGCCAGGGCCATCTGCAGGAACGACGCCCCGAAGTAGTACAGGCTGACCACGAAGACCTGCCAGTACTTGGGATCGGTGAAGATCTTGACGAAGTTGTTCAGCCCGACGACGTCTTTGGTCTTGTCCAGGCCGTCCCAGGAGGTGAAGCTGTACCAGATCATGTTGCCCACCGGGATATAGGTGAACGTGATCAGCAGGGCCAGCGGGATGGCCAGGAACAGCCACGGCATGACGATGGAGTCTTTGCGTTTGCCGGTTGCGCTGATGGTGGTGCGGATGAAGCGGTGCGAGAACCGGCTGAACAGGTCCGGCGCTTTCGCTGGGGCCAGTTGTTGAGACACCGAGCGTCCTTTCTTTTGCCTGGGGCAGTGTCGGTCTGGGCAGAGCGCGGCCGGCCGTTGAATGCCCGGCCGGCCGGCTGTTACTGCGGACTTCCCCTGGTGGTGCGGGTGGGGACGGGGCCTAGCCCTCGACGGATGCCTTGGCCTTGGCCCAGGCAGCGTTCAGGTCGGCGAAGAGCGACGCCTTGTCGCCGTCGGCGGCACCGCGGGCGGTGTCGACGATCTTCTGGCGGTAGAGCGGGCCGGTCAGGTCGATCTCGGACTCGCTGGTGATGTCGTTCTCCAGGGTGGCCTGGTCGGCCGGCACCGGCGTGAGCTCGAGGAATTCGACGCCGCTGGCGGTGAAGTCAGCGAGGGCGTCCGGGGCGGGGCCGTCGACGACGGGGGAGAGCCCGCCCTGGTCTGTGGCGTAGCCGGACTCCTGGGCGAACCAGTCGATCCAGGCGCGGGCCGTGGCCTTGTTCTTCGAGTTGATGCTGATGGCGTTCTGGTAGTCGCCACCGATCGTGGAGTACGACTGTCCGTCGACGGCACTGGGGAAGGCCATGTAGCCGATGTCCTCGGCCGATCCGCCGGCGGTCACCGCGGCATCCTGCATCTGGGTGATGGCCCAGGAGCCCAGGACCATGGAGCCGATCTCGCCGCTGCCGAGCCCGCCCTTGGACGATTCCCAGTCCGTGGTGGTGGGGTCTTCTTCACTCAGGCCCTGCGCGACGATGTCGTAGAGCAGCCCGTCGGCGATCTCGTGGTACTCGCCGGTCGCCCACGGGGCGTCGGACTCGACGAGGGTGATTGACGCGTCCTTGTCGCCGGTCGCGGCCCGGTTGCCGTCCCACTGGCTCAGCGGCCAGCCGTCGCCGTAGTTCGTGTAGTACGGCACCGCGTCGGTGTTGTCCTTGATGAGCTGGAGGTCGGCGAGGAACTCATCGGGGGTGGTCGGCATCTCGGTGACGCCGGCGTCGGCCCAGACATTCTTGTTGTAGACGATGCCCTGAGCGTTTCCGGTGATGGCGACTCCGTAGGCGAGGTCGTCGTAGGCTTTCTCGGCGACGAAGCGGTAGGTCTCGCTCATCTCCTCCAGGGAACCCAACGGCTCGAAGAACTGTGCCAGCTGCACCTTGGTGACGGTGCTGGGAATGAGGAGCACGTCACCGTAGCTGCCCGAGGACAACCGGGTGGAGATGTCGGTTTCGTAGTCCTTGATGGCCTCGAACTTGACGGAGGTGCCGGGGTAGGCCTTTTCGAACTGGGCGGCGTAGTCCTTGAAGACGGTGTCGACGATGTCGGTGCGCTGGGTGATCACGGTGATCTCCCCGGTGATCTCGCCCTCGTCTGCCGGGGCCGACCCGGAGCATCCTGCTAGTAGTGCGGTGGCCGCCAGAGCGGCTACCCCCATGATGAGCTTCTTTGCCATCGGTTTTCTCCTAATCGGTATCACCATTGACCCGTTGAGACACGACCGCGACTTCCCGCCCGTGGATCTCTGGTGTTGCTGTTGGGCCTCATGCTAGGCCCGGTTTTGGCGGGCCGTCAAACAAAAATGTCAGCGCTGTCCGAAGTTGTCCTATTCACACTTGGGTGCCGCAGATCGTTGGGATAGCGGGGAACTCACGGGTTTCTCGATCAAAAAACTCTTGCCAATGTCTGCAAAATGTCTTACGTTGACATGGCGATGATTTGGCCGGTTTGGACTGCTCGCGGATCGAAGGAGATCTCATGACGACACAATCGCGCGCGACACTGGCCGACGTGGCGATGCTCGCGGGAGTGAGCTCCAAGACGGTGTCGCGGGTCTTCGCCGGTGCCGGCAACGTCTCGTCGGACACGCGGGAGCGGGTTCTCAAGGCCGCCAAGCGGTTGCGCTTCCGGCCCAACAACCTGGCCCGCAACCTGCGCCGCGGGGGAGTCACCAACACCGTCGCGTTCGTGATCGGCGACCTGAAGAACCCGTTCTACTTCCACGTCGCGGCCGGTATCGAACGCGAACTGGCGCTTCGCGGTCTCACCATGGTGCTCGCCACGACGGATGACTCACCGGACAGCGAGGAACGCGTCGTGGACGCCCTGATCTCGCAACGGGTGCGGGCGCTGCTGCTGATCCCCATCGCCGACGACCAGTCCTACCTCGAGGGCGAACGCCAGCTTGGCACCCCGGTGGTGAGCGTCGACCGGCCGGCCCGCAACCTCGTCGCCGACTCCGTGGTGTTGCAGAACCGCCAAGGTATGGCGGACGCGGTGCGCTCGCTCACGGCCATCGGCCACCGCAGGATCGGTTTCATCTCCAACCCGTCCGCGATGTACACCCAGCGGGAACGCCTGGCCGGGTACCGCGAGGCGCTGCGCGAGGTGGGCGTCACCGAGACCGCGCAGTGGGAGCGCCTCGACGACGACCCCGACATCTCTCCGGAACTCGCCGTGCAGAGCCTGCTCGACCTGCCGGACCCGCCGACGGCGATCGTGGCCGGCAACAACCGCGGCAGCGCGGGCGCCGTGCGGGTGCTGCGCAATCTCGAGCCGCCGGTGGCGTTCATCGGCTTCGACGATTTCGAGCTGGCGGACGCCCTGGACATCTCCGTCGTGGCCTACGACCCGATGGAACTCGGCCGCACCGCCGCTCGACTTGCCCTCGAGCACCTGGCCGACCCCGACTCGTTCACCAAACAGGTCGAGATCCCCACCCGGCTGATCCACCGCGGCTCCGGTGAGATCCCGCCGCCGCGCTGAGCCGGCCGGCGGGCCAGTTGGCACCGGCGGGCGGCTACCCGGCCAGCTGGCGGGCGAGCCAGGCGGCCTGGCGCACGAAGTGGTGGCCCTGGCCGCCCTCGTGCTCGTTGAACGGGTACACCTCGATGTCGGCATCCGCTGCCCAGTGGTTGTGCGCGGCGAAAACCGTGGACGGCGGGCAGACGGGGTCGAGCAACCCCACCGAGAACAGCGCGGGAGCGGTGGCCCGCTTGGCGAAGTTGACCCCGTCGAAGTACGAGAGCGTCGCGAAGGTCTGCTCGACCTCGTCCCGGTGCACCGCGAGATAGCGCACGACCTCCTGGTACGGGTCGTTGCCGGTCATTCCGACGGCGCGCTCGAAGTGGCAGAGGAAGGGCACCTCCGGCATCGCCGCAACCAGGCCGGTGGAGAGGGCCGCGGCCGCGATGGCGATGCCACCGCCCTGGCTGCCGCCGCACACCGTCACCCGCTCCGGGTCGACCCTGTCGAGCGTGCGCACGGCATCGATCGCGCGCACGGCATCGGTGAACACCCGCCGGTAGTAGTAGTCGTCGGGTGACTGGATGCCGCGGGTCATGAAGCCGGAGCCGGCCGGTCCGCTGCCGTGCGGGTCGGCGGTGTCGCCACCGGAGCCCCAGCCGCTGCCCTGCCCGCGGGTGTCCATGAACAGGTAGGCGTAGCCGCTGGCCACCCAGCCGAGGTGCTCGTGCGGGAAGCCCCGGCCGCCGCCGTAACCGTTGTACTCGACCACCGCGGGCAACCGGGCCGGCAGGAACCCGGCCCTGTCGACGGGGAGCATGAACCACGCCTTGACGGGGTCACCGGCGAAGCCGTTGAAGGTGACGTCGTAGACCTCCACCTCGCTCAGCGGCGAGTCGACCCTGGTGAGCCGGGGCTCGTCCGGGTGCAGCCGGGACTCGGCCAGGGTGCGCTGCCAGAACGCGTCGAAGTCGGCCGGTTCGGAGACCGCGGGGCGGTACTGCGTGAGCTCGGGCAGGGGCATGTCTAAGCGGGGCACTGGTTGCCTTTCTGGAGGGGCGAATGCGGGTGGCTGGGTTCTGTCAGGAGTTCTGGTGCAGGACGATGGCCGAGTACCGGCCGCCGAGCGCCATCAGTTCGTCGTGGCTGCCGAGTTCGACGATGCGGCCGGCCTCGATGTAGACGATCCGGTCGGCCTCACGGATGGTGGACAGCCGGTGCGCCGCGATGATCGTCGTGCGATCGCGGAAGAGGGTGCTGAGGGCATCCTTGACCTTCTCCTCGGACACGGAGTCGAGGGCGCTGGTGGGTTCGTCGAGCACGAGGATGCGCGGGTCACGTACCAGGGCCCTGGCGATGGCGAGGCGCTGGCGCTGGCCGCCGGAGAGCCGGGCGCCCCGGTCGCCGACCACGGAGTCCAGGCCAGCGCCCTGGCCGGCGAGGATGTCCAGCGCGTTGGCGCCGGCCAGGGCGGCCAGCACGGCTTCGTCGCTGACGCCGGTCAGGCCGTAGGCGACGTTGTCGCGGATGGTGCCCTCGAACAGCACCGATTCCTGCGGCACGACGGAGACGAAGAACCGGGCGCTGCGCAGGTCGAGGGTGGCGGCGTCGACGCCGTCCAGCAGCAGCCGCCCGGTGCTGGGCCGCACGAAGCCGAGGACCAGGTTGAGCAGGGTCGACTTGCCCGACCCGGACGGGCCGACCAGCGCGATGGTCTCGCCGGCCCGGATCGACAGGGAGATGTCCCGCAGGGCGGGCCGGTCATCCTCGTAGCTGAAGCCCACGCCCTCAAGGTCGATCCGGCCGGCAACCGCGGTCACGAGCTGCTTGCCCTCGTTCACCTCCACGTCGGGCTCCTCCATCACCTCGGCGATCGACCGAATGGAGTCGATGCCCCGGGTGAAGATCGGCGTCACATTGAGCAGGGCCACGATGCCGCCCGTGAGCACCGTGAAGTAGGTGCTGAGCAGCACAACCTCGCCCGGGCTGATGGCGATGACCCGGGTGATCGATGCCGCGGATGCGCCGATCAGGCAGATCACGCCGAGCGCCTGGTACGACAACCAGGAGAGCGCCCCGAACCGGCCGTTGAGGGTGTCCAGTGCCTGCCCGGCCACGCGCACGTTCTCGGCCTGGCCGGCGACACGACGGGTGGCGACGCGTTCGAGGCCGTGCCCGCGGGTGATGGGGATCAGCGCCGCCATCTCGCCCACACCGGCCGAGAATCGTTCCACCTCGTGCCGGAAGTTCTCGTTGCGGTCGGCGGCGCGCGATCGGATGTAGCCGATGAGCAGCACGGCCAGGGGCACGGTGACGGCGAAGACTCCGACGAAGGCGGGCACGGTGAGGGCGGTCAGCACCACCGCGCCGGTAAGGGTGAACAGGGCGGAGAGGAAGGTGGGCAGGGCCTGCTGCATCATCATCTCGATGCTCTCGACATCCCGCACCACCTTGGTGTGCACGATCGAGGCGCTCTGCCGGTTGTGGAAGCCGATCGACAGCCGTTGGAGGCGCTCGGCGAGGGCGTTGCGCACATCCACGGCCATCGACCGGATCGCCCGGCTGGACAGCCGCACGAAGATCATGTGGAACGGGTAATTCAGGCTCAGCAGTGCCAGGGCGCAGGCTGCCCAGAGCCACAGCTGCGGCAGGGGACCGCGGTCCACGACGATGTCGATGACGGCCGCGGTGATCGGCGGCAGCAGCCAGGCCGGGCTGTCCTTGATGAGAAATGCAGCGGTGGCCAGGGAGAGTCGGCCGCGGTGGGGGATCAACAGGCGCAACAGCGAGCGGACCGGGGAGGAGGCGACGAAGGACCGTTCGATCGATCGCAGTGCGGAATTATCACCCATGGAAGACCTTTTGGAGCTCATCCGCGGCGCTTGATGGCGCGGCGGCAACCTCGACACTGGTCGAGGGGCTGGAGGTGCGTCCTCAGCCGGGAGCTGTCGGAGCCCACGGCTGTCGCGGGGTGAGGTCGCCGGCACCAACGCTGGTGCCAGCACCGACTATACCGGCGTTGAGAGCGCGGCCACACGACCGGATTGCGGCACGCCGGGTCAGATGACGCCCAGGGCGGTGAGGGCGTCGCGGATGGCCGGGGCCACGTGTACCGCGTACGCGGGGGTCAGGTGCACGGT
Organism: Cryobacterium zongtaii; assembly: GCF_002909375.1. GTDB lineage: Bacteria > Actinomycetota > Actinomycetes > Actinomycetales > Microbacteriaceae > Cryobacterium > Cryobacterium zongtaii. The sequence continues at coordinate 20,996 of NZ_PPXD01000027.1, read as the reverse complement.
GTCGTACTTGGTCGGGAGGGTTCCGGCGAAAGCCGGGCAGATGCCCGCCGAGCAGCTGAAAGGCAGCGAACTGACAAAGTGGTCACCGGTCGCAGACGGGGCCGACAGCGCTGCGGCGAACTGCTGCCAGACCGATCCGACCCCGACGTTGCAGTCCTGGGGACTGGACACCGCCGAGTAGCACCGGCCGAGATCTGCCCCGAGCGGTGGGGGCGCGAGGTAGACGATCTTCCCGGCGGCGTTGTAGCCGGCCGTTTCGGCGAGGGTCGATGCGACCAGGCTCTCGACCGACAGCGGTGACCGGTTGGCGTCCTGCCCCTCGGCGAAGGCGTTGGCCACCACCACCAGCTGCGGGGCGTCCGCGACGATCCGGTCGCTGATGTCGAGTTTGCGTTGCGGGCAGGCGTCCATCACCCCGGCACCCTCGTTGGCGACCAGCACCTCAGTGAACCGGCAGCCGTAGAGCCCGATCGTGGTGATCTTCCACTGTCCGTCGCTGGCTTCGGCGATGGCCTTGAACGCGGGGGCGTAGGAGAGTGCTTCGGAGTCGCCGACGAGGTACATGTGGTTGGGGGCGCTGTCGGCACCCCAGGTGCAGCGGCCGAAGTCGGGGGTGTCGCCGATGTCGAAGCAGTCGCGTGCGGGGTTGTCGTTCGAGGTCCGTGCCATGGCGTCGTCTCGGGAGGGGGACAGGTTGTCCGGCCAGGCGGTCGCGGCCACGGCGGCGGCCAGCTCGGCCTGCAACGCCACCTCGGGGTTCACGGCGGAGTCGGTGCCTGCGACCGAGGGCGCCTCGGTCGTCGCCCGCCCGCCGGCGGGCTGGAATGACACAGCGACGACGATCACGATGACGAGGACGCCCATCGACGACAGGATGAACTGGCTGCCGAAGGCCTCTCGCCAGCTGTGCCAGGCGTCGCGGCGCTCACCGGCCGGGCGGCGGCCGCGCAGCCAGGGGGAGCGGTGGAACGGCTGTTCAACAAGGTAGTACGACGTCACCGAGACGGCGAGGATCGTGCCGAGAATGACCAGGGTGCTCTGCAGGCTCTGGGCGGGAAGCAGCATGCTGAGGAAGACGAAGACCGGGAAGTGCCAGAGGTACAGCGAGTAGGAGATGTTGCCGAGGTACACGCTGACCGGGTTGGTGAGCGGGACCAGGGTGCGCTGCGGGCCGCCGATACCGGCTGCGAGCACGAGCGCCGTCGCCAGCACGGGGAGGGCGGCACCAGGGCCGGGGAAGGCGATGTCCCCGGTGACCACGACGAACGATGCGACGATGCCGGCCAGGCCGGCCCAGCCGAGGACGACTCGCCAGGCGACGGGCATCCGTGCGGCCAGCGGTGCGGCGACGGCCAGGATCGCGCCGATGCCGAGCTCCCAGGCCCTGGAGAACGTCGAGAAGTAGGCAATTGTCGGATTCGTTGCGCTGTCCCAGACGGCGTAGGCGAAGGATGCCGCGATGACGACGGCCGCGAGGATGCCGACGGCGCGCCGGCCGCGACCTGGCGTGCGGGATCCCCGGGCCAATACGAACAGCACCAAAACCATCAGCCACGGCCAGACGAGGTAGAACTGTTCCTCCACCGAGAGCGACCAGTAGTGCTGCACCGCCGAGGCCGGCGCGAGGGTACTGAAGTAGTCGGTGCCGAGGGCAGCGAACCGCCAGTTGGCGACGAAGAGGAACGACGCGCCGGCGTCCCACAGGGTGGACATCGCCCGGGTCTGGTTGAACAGGACGGAGCCGATCGCGCCGGTGGCGACGAGCACCACGGCCGCGGACGGAAGGAGGCGGCGGAGCCGACTGCCGTAGAAGGACCGGAGCGAGATACGCCCGGTGCGCTCGTGTTCGCGCAGCAGGATGCCCGTGATGAGAAAACCCGAGATGACGAAGAAGATGTCGACACCGACAAATCCGCCGGCGGGCCAGTGGAGCACGTGGTCGAAGATGACGGCGATGACCGCGAGGGCTCGGAGCCCCTGGATGTCCCGCCGGCGGGTGGACGGCGGCGCGGCTGGGGGCCTGGTCGGCGGCCGGGCCGGTGGCCTCGGGCGGGGCTGCGGGGCCTCGGCCGGCGCTGTCGTGCGGATCGTGACGGTGCGGGTGGCATTGGGGCGGGAGGCGCCCGGGCGGGACGGCGTCGGTCGGGACGGCGTTCGTTGGGACGGCGGGGTCGCTGATGCGCCGGGCGGTGTTGCCCCGATCCCAGTGTGCACGCGTCCCCCAGCTATTGAACCGTTGCCGAGCCTATCCCGACGGCGCTCGTTCTAGACGGCAGGGTCCTGCAGGTCCTGCGGCGCGGCGCGTGGGGTGAGCTCGGCGCGGAGCGGCCAATCCTGGCCGTCCAGGATGATCTGGGCGCACCGGCCGGTGTCGGCGTTCACCACGATGGGAGCCATCAGGTTCACGGTCGTGCCGGTCTCGCCCGGGTTGGTCACCACCAGGACCATCGCCTGCTCTGGTGCGGCGAGGTCGAGGGCCCTGGCGTGCTCGTCGGAGATCACGGGCGCGTAGTCCGGCAGGTACACCGACGCGTCGAGCACGAACAGCCGGGTGTGCTCGTCGATGGCTGACTGCAGGGCGAACAGTCCGGCGGCGCCGGTGATCTCGCGCAGCTGGAAGTCGGTCAGCGGGGCCAGTCCGGGCGGCGGGGAGAGGAAACTCAGGGTGGCGGTCATGAAAGGAAGTCCATCAGGGTCGGTTGAATTACGCGGGCGGTGACGGCGAGGGCGGACTGGTAGGCGACCTCCTGCAGCTTGAGGTCGAGGATCACCGTCGCCAGGTCGGCATCCTCGAGCTGCACCCGCTGTGCCTCGAGGGTGCCCTTCTGGGTGACCAGTGCCGCGGTGGCGCTTTCGATGCGGGTCTGCCGGGCGCCGACGTCAGAGTTGGCGGCGATGACCCTGTTCAGGGCGGTGTCAATGGCGCCCAGATGGCTCGACACCGTCGCCGGCGAGTTGCGCAGGGCATCCGAGACCGTCGCGAGCAGGGCGAAGATCGAGTCGGGGCCACTGCCGAAGACGGCGGAGCCGTCGGCATCCACCCGCACCGTGCTGTCGGCGCCCACGCGCCGGTCGACCCCCGGGGTGGATCCGCCGCTGTGCACGCCGGCGTCGGTGAACGCCACGCCGGTGTCGGAATTGCCGGCGAAGACGGTGCGGCCGAGGTGCGTCGCGTTGGCCTGGCTGAGCAGGTCCTGTTTGAGGCCGTCGATCTGCAGGGCGATGGCTTCCCTGGCAGCCGGCGACATGGTGCCGGCGTTCGCGCCCTGAACGGTGAGGTCGCGCACCCGGTTCAGGATGGTGGTGCTCGCGCCGAGCGCGGTGTCCAGCGTGGTCAGCCAGCCGTTGCCGTTGTCGGCGTTGCGGGTGTACTGGGCGGTGGCACGCTGCTCGGCACGCACCGCGAGGGCGTTGGCGGCGCGGGCGGGGTCGTCGGAGGCCCGGCTGATGGTCTTCAGCGAAGAGGACTGCTCCTGCAGCTGGGCCAGGCGCTGGGCGCTGGCCTGCAGATTGGCCTGGGCGGCGCGCATCTGGGTCTGGCTGGTCACGCGGGGGATCATCGGCTACCTTCCCACCAGTCCGGTGCGGTTGATCAGGGTGTCGAGCATCTCGTCCACGGCCGTCATCACCCGGGCGGCGCCCTGGTAGGCGTGTTGGAAGGTCAGCAGATTGACGTTCTCCTCGTCGATGTCGACCGAGGAGTTGGACAGCTGCAGGGTGACCGCGGCGGTCGCCGACAGGTTCGCCGACGACGCCTGGGCGAGTTCGATGCCGGTGGCGACGCCGAGCCTGGTGACGAATTCGGACCAGACCGAGTTGGGGGAGGCGACCGGGAGCCCATCCTCGTCCACCGCGTGCTTGGTACCGAGCTGGGCGATCTTGTCGGCGTTGGCGCCGTTGGCTGCCCCGGCACCGACGGCGCCAGCGGCGATCTCGGTCGCGTTCTTCGGAGAGACGCCCAGCGTCGCTGCGGCATCGCCCGCGACGTAGTCGAAGAAGGTGCCGCCGGGGATTCCAGCGCTGGTGACCCCACCACGATGGATGCTGTTCACGGAGTCGGCCAGGTGGGTGGCGAAGCCGTTGTAGGAGGCGGCGGCTTCGGCGAGGGCGCCCCCGGTGCCATCGGTATCCGCCGGTCCCAGCAGGGACAGGGCGCCGGCAAGCTCGCCGCCGTCTACGGCAACGGGCTGGCCGGGGTGATGGGACCACTCGAGCTGAACGGGGCCGTTGGCGACCGCCAGGCTGGTGGGCCCGTTCACAGTGAGCACCTGCACGTCGGTACCGGACACCAGGGGGTTTCCGCCGATCAGGACGTCCACCGTGCCGTTGGCCTGGGGGCGCACGCTGGCCCCGGTGATGGCGGAGATCGTGGCGGTGAGCGCGTCACGCTTGTCGATGAGTTCGTTGGCCGACCCGCCGGAGGCGAGGGTCTGGCGGATGATGCCGTTGAGCTCGCCCACCTGCGCCGCGGCCCCGTTGACCTCGGTGACCAGCGCGTCGGCGCTGCTGCGTACAACGGCCCATTCGTCGGTCACGGCGCGGTATCCGGCGGTGATCTGGCTGGTGAGCTGGCCGGCCTCGCCGAGCAGCAGCCCGGCGGATGCGGCGGGGTCGGCCCCGTTGGCGAGATCCTGCCAGGCCGCCCAGAATTCCTGCAGCTGGTGGGAAAGCCCGTTGACGCCGGGTTCCTTGAGCGAATTCTCGACCGAGCCGAGGGCATTGGCGCGCACGGCGGTGTAGCCGGCGGTCGCGGCGGTCGCCCGAACCTTGGCATCCAGGGTGGCACTGCCCAGGCGCGCGATGCCGTCGACGGATACTCCCGTGCCGGGGGTCGCGCCCCAGGCGACGACGCCGGCCCGCGCTGCGGCGTTGGTGGCGGAGGTCGTCACCCGCTGGCGGGTGTAGCCCTCGGTGTTGACGTTGGCGATGTTCTGCCCCACCACGTCGAGCCCGGCGCGTGCCGCGACGAGTCCGGAGTATGCGGTATTCAACCCGCCGAATGTGCTCATGGGGTCCTCAGTGGTGAAGTCATCGCGGAAGTCTCACAGGCTCTGGTCGAAGAGTCGGGCACCGGCGCTCTGAGCCCCGGAGGCGCCGCGGGAATCGTAGGTGGTGGCCTGCGCGTCGACGCCGGCCAGGGATTCCTGGGTGTAACGCGCGGCCGAACGCAGGAACTGTTCGTTGACATCACGCAGGCTGCGGATCTGCGCGATCAGCTCGGTCATGGCGGTGAGGTGGGCGCTGAGGATGTCGCCCCACGGCCCGGCGGGAGCCTGCTGGACGAGTTCGCTCAGCGTGGCATCCGCTGAGGTGCCCCACTCCGCGGCGACGGCCGCCACCTCGACCGATCGGCCCAGGCCAGCCTCGCGCACCAGCTCGAGCACCTGCTCGACCTCGCGGGTGGCGTGCTGAACCCAGCGTGTGCGACCGGCGCTGAGCAACAGCTGTTCCTCGTCGAGTTTGAAAACGAGCAGTTCGAGCAGTTCACGTTCGCGCCACAGCAGGGCGGACAGTTCGTTGGCGCCCATGTCGTCACTGCCCTCCCGCTGTTGAAAACCCGATGGTCCATCGTACGAGCCCATGCTCGTTCGGGGGTACTATCGGCCGGTTCTCCCGGTTGGTTAGCGGCATTCTGGTCACATGGCGCCCGCAGGACCCGATTTCCGGTGGCCGAGTCCTCTAAAGAGAGGACACCGTAAGCCCCGTTCTGGGGGCACGCCTACGCCAGAATCAACAAGCGCGGTTGTTACCGTAATAGCTAGGCGAAAACACACCGAAACGGGACCCGAACCCCTGTTCCGGCGGGCTGTTTGCGCTCTTGATACGACGTCACCCCCCACGCGTGCTTACCCGGCAGTGAAACGCAGAACCAGTCTTGCGCTCACCGTCAGCGAGAACAACGCCGGCACCAACCAGGAGGGCAACCGTTGAACCGTTCGGAACGTAACCGGCTTGTCGTCGACAACCTGCCCCTCGTCGGCTATCTCGTCTCCGAAGTCTGGGCCAAGGCTCGCCACCTCTCCCGCGACGACCTGGCCTCGGCCGGCTCTCTGGCCCTGATCACCTCCGCGGACGCGTTCGACCCGGCCCTGGGCGTGCCGTTCGGCGCCTTCGCCCGCCGCCGCATCATCGGTGCCTTCGCCGACGAGATGCGCTCCAACGACTGGGCCACCCGGATGGCCCGCCGCCGCATCAAGGACACCCGCCAGGTGCAGGAGACCCTCGCCTCCGCGCTCGGCCGCAGCGCCACCGTCGACGAGATCGCCTCCGCGCTCGGCGTGGACCGCGAGACCGCTCTGGCCGGCCTGGCCGACTCCGAGCGCACGCTGAGCACCCTCGACGACAGCACCGCCGAGTTCCTCGTCGCCGACACCGTGCTCCCCGAGGAGTCCCTGCTGTCTGCCGAGCGACTCGCCTACCTGCGAGCGGGCGTGTCTGCGCTGCCCGAGCGGATGCGGCTGATCATCGAGCAGGTCTACTTCGAGGACCGCTCGGTCAAGGAGATCGCAGCTAGCCTCGGCATCACCCACTCCGCCGTGTCCCAGCAACGCTCGGAGGCCATCCGGTTGTTGCGTGACGGCCTGGGCACCCACTACGCGGACGACGCGGAGGCCGACTTCGTACCGGAGTCCACCGTGGCGCCGGCTCGCCGCAGCGCCTACCTATCGCGGATGGCCGACCAGGCGATGCTCGGCATGGCCCACCTGGCGCACGACAGGATGCCGGCCGCAGTTCCCGTCCTCTCCGCGGCCCCCGCCGCTCCCATGGCTTACACGGTCGACGGGTTGGCCGGCGTCACCGATATCGCCCACGCGGAGGCGGTCACGCTCGACAGCCGCGAACTTTTCTCCAGCAACGGCTAACGCGCCGCGGGGTGGGGCCGATAGGTCTCAGTGTCAGCCCATGGATGGGCCGGCGCACACCACCCAATCACGGAGGAACACATCATGGGTATGCAGATCAACACCAACCTCGCGGCGAACAACACCTACCGCAACCTGGCTTCGACCCAGACCGACATGGCCAAGTCGCTCGAACGCCTCTCCAGCGGCCTCCGCATCAACCGCGCAGGCGATGACGCGGCCGGTCTGGCCATCTCCGAGGGACTGAAGTCGCAGGTCGGTGGCCTCACGGTCGCCAGCCGCAACGCCCAGGACGCCGTCTCGGTCATCCAGACCGCTGAAGGTTCTTTGAGCGAGGTGCAGACCATTCTGCAGCGCGTTCGTGACCTCGCCGTTCAGGCCGGTAACGGCTCGAACAACGCCAAGTCCCGCGACGCCATCGCCACCGAGGTCACGGCGCTGGGCCTGGAGCTGACCCGCATCAGCGAGTCGACCAACTTCAACGGCACCAAGCTGCTCAACACGGCGGCTGCGACCACCGACCTGACGTTCCAGATCGGCGCCGGTGGCACCGCCGCAGCCGACCAGATCGACGTCAAGCTCACCGACGTTTCCGCCATCGGAACCGCCGTCTCCGGACTCGCGACAGCCGGCTTCGCCGACTCCGCAGCGGCACTCGCGACGATCAACACGATCGACGGCCACATCACCGCTGTGTCCACCTCGCGCGCCTCGCTCGGTGCCGACCAGAACCGGTTCGAGAGCGTCATCCGCAACCTCGCCGTCTCCAAGGAGAACCTCACCGCAGCCGGTTCGCGTATCCGCGACACCGACATGGCCGAGGAAATGGTCAAGTACACCCGCTCCAGCATCCTGTCGCAGGCCGGTACCGCCATGCTCGCGCAGGCGAACCAGTCCAACCAGGGCGTTCTCTCGCTGCTGCGCTAAATCACGGACTGACCGACCGACCGGCCCACAAGCCGCAGAGTCGACTGACCGGGAATCGGCCGGTGGCACGCACGATCTGACCTGGACCTCAGACCGAGCGGGCCGCCGGCCACTCGCACACCCGCAGACAACGGAACGGACACGGCGCCATGGGACTCTCCATCGATGGCCTGATCAGCGGCCAGGACACCACGACCCTGATCAACAACCTCATCGCGGTCGAGGCGATCCCGCAGACCCTGCTCAAGGGCAAGGTCTCCGCCGCCCAGAACTACACCACCGCCGTGCAGGGCCTGAACACCCAGGTCGCCGCTCTCAACGACGCCGCCACCAAGGCCGCCAAACCCGCCAGCTACGACCTCTACACCGCCACCAGCAGTTCCAGCCAGGTCACCGCGACCACGAGCACCGGCGCCGCCGCCGGCGTGCTCGACATCACCGTCGGCCGGCTCGCGCAGAACCAGGTCACCGTCACCGGGCCGCTCACCGCCTGGCCCGACGCCGCCCTCACCCTCACCGACGCGGCCGGAAAAGCCACCGTGCTCACCCCGGCCTCCACATCGCTCGACGACGTCGTGACCGCCGTCAACGCGGCCGGGCTCGGCATCACCGCCACCAAGGTCGCCGTGGGCGCCGACGGCTTCCGCGTGCAGTTCAGCAGTGCCGCCCCCGGCGCCGCCGCGTCTTTCACTCTCACCGGCGGCACGGTCCCGACCACCCAGGTCAAGGCCGCCCAGGATGCCCAGGTCACGCTGTGGGCCGGCACCACGGCCGAACAGACGATCACCTCGGGCAGCAACACCTTCACCAACCTGCTGCCCGGCCTGGATGTGACCGTCCAAGCGGTCTCCACCACACCGGTCACGCTCACCGTGACACGGGACGACGCCGCCATCACCAAGATCGCCGGCGGCCTCGTCAGCGGCCTCAACGACATCTTCGCCGTCATCACCAACCGGTCGGCCGTGTCGACCACGACCGACTCCACAGGTAAGAGCGTCACCACCGCCGGGCTCTTCGCCGGCGACGGCACCATCCGCACGGTCAACCAGAACCTGCTCACCGCCGCGTCGATGCCCGTGGACGGGCGCTCCCCGTCGGAGATCGGCATCAGCATCACCAAGAGCGGCACCCTGGAATTCGACGCCGAGAAGTTCGCCGCTGCCCTGGCCAAGGACCCGGCCGGCGTGATGAAAACCGTGCAGGAGATCTCCGGCCGGGTCGCGTCGGCCGCGGCGACGGCATCGGACAAATACGACGGCACCCTCACCACCACCATCACCAGCCAGCAGTCCCAGGTGCGCACGATGGGCCTGGAGATCAGCGACTGGGACCTGAGGCTCACGGCCAAACGCACCTCGCTCGAACGGGTCTACACGGCCATGGAATCCAGGCTGGGTGAGCTGAAAACGCAGTCCTCCTGGCTCACCTCGCAGATCAATTCACTACCCGATACCTACACAGGGAGCTCCAGCTGATGACCACCGCACTGTTCCCACCCCACCAGCTTTCGATGCCACAGCAGTCAGCCCAGCCTTCGGCGGCCCAGCTGGCCGCCGCACAGGGCAAACGCGCCCAGCTCAACCGTGAGGCCGTGCTGTCGGCCACGCCGGTGCGCCTGCTCACCATGCTCTACGACAGGCTGATGCTCGACCTGGACCGCGCCGAGGCCGCCCAGGACGGCGAGAACTGGCCGATCGCCTCCGAGAACCTGCTGCACGCGCAGGCCATCGTCGACGAACTCACCACCTCGCTCAACGTCACCGCGTGGGACGGAGCCGACGGGCTGCTCGCCATCTACACCTACGTCTCGAACGCGCTGATCGGTGCGAACATCCACCGTGACGTTGCCCGCACCCGGGAGAGCATCGTTCTGCTCGAGCCGCTGCGTCAGGCCTGGCACGAAGCGGCCGCTGCGTTGCCGGCGACGCCGACCGCGGCGAGCGGAGAGGGCTACCGTGGAGTCGCCTGAGGTCCACTCCAGCAGCGCCCGGCCCCACAGCACCCGTTCGGGCCTCGCCGCGCCGGGGGAGCCGCGCACCAGCAACGCCGAATGGCTGCAGGTGCTCGACGAGCTGGAGACCAGCCTGGGCAGCGGTGCCCGGGACGCCGTGCTCTCCGCCCAGGGCGGCCAACTCGTGACCGGGGTGCAGTGGCGTGCCCCCGAACACATCGGCCAGCTCCCGCGCGAACTCGAGGAACGGGCGCGGGTGCTGCTCACCGGCCAGCTCGAACTGATCCGCGAGATCGAGGATGCACGCCGCTCCGCCGGCGCCCACCTGGCCGCCGTGCGCACCATCCTCTCCACCCACCTCTCCGACCAGCCGGTCTATCTGGATATCGCGGGCTGACCCGGCAGAATTTCTGACAGATTCCCTGACAAATATCCCGAAACGTCCTAACGAACGCTCGTCGACGGCCGATAGCTACGGATGAGCACGGATTGCTCATCACAGGCCACGGATCGGCCGTCCGGCACATTGACGACGAATCGGGCCCCTGCGTGATTGAATCCGTGACCACCGCGGCGCTGACCAGCGCCCTGGACGGACTGGCCCTGCGCCAGCGCACCATCGCGAACAACATCGCGAACGTGAACACCCCCGGCTACCAGGCCCAGCGGGTCTCGTTCGAGGACGCCCTCGCCCAGTCGGTGCGGGACGGCGACGGCCACACCGCGGCCAGCACCGCACGCTCGCTGGAGCCGACCAGACTCGACGGCAACAACGTGAACCTCGACACCGAAACGGTCTCGAACATCGACACCGTGCTGCGCTACCAGTTCGCCGCCCAGGCCGTGGCGGGCGCCGACTCGAGCATGCGCGCAGCGCTCCGGACCAGCTGATGGGCCTCGACGCTCTCGGCATCGCCGGCACCGGTCTCACCCTGCACCGCAAGTGGCTCGACGCTGTCGCCGACAACATCGCCAACGCCAACACCGCGACCGCCACCTCCGGGGATGCCTTCCAGGCCCGGTACATCGTCGCCCAGGAGGGTGAGGGCGTCTCGGGTGCCTACGTGGCCGGCGCCGCGCTGGGCGACGCCGAGGGCCTGCTCGTCTACGAACCCGACAACCCCATCGCGGATGCCGACGGCTACGTGCGCCGCCCCGACATCGACATGGCCGAACAGATGGGCGAGCTGATCATGGCCCAGCGCGGCTACCAGGCCAACGCCGCGGTCATCGACCGGGCCAAGACCTCCTATGAAGCCGCCCTGCAGATCGGACGCAACTGATGACCATCCCCGCCATCGGCTCCGTGCCCGCCGTCAGCGCCACGTCGTACCTGCCCGCCAGCACGGCCACGGGCGCCACCGAATCCTCTGACACCGGCTTCGCCAGCGCCCTCACCGGCGCGGTGAACAACCTCCAGCAGCTGCAGTCCACCTCCAACAGCTACGCCATCCAGGCGGTGACGGGTGACCTCGACGACATCCACACCGCCACCATCGCGTCTTCACGCGCCGCGGTCACCCTTGAGCTCGTCGCTGCCGTGCGCAACAAGGGCGTCGAAGCGTTCAACGACATCATGAGAATGCAGGCCTGATGCCCGCTCAGATCACCTCGGTGTTCCGTCGCCTGGGCAACGCCGTCCGCGAATTCACCGTCGCCCAGCGCACCATGGCCATCATCGGGGTCGCCGTGCTCGCCCTGGGCACCGCCGCGCTCACGATGTGGGCCACCCAACCGGCGTACACCCCGCTGTACTCGGGACTGAGCGGCTCCGACGCCAACACCATCGTGGAGCAGCTGCGCACCGACGGTGTCGCCTACGAGCTGAGCGACGGGGGAGCGACCATCCTGGTGCCGGAGGCCGACGTCTACGACCAGCGGCTCAAATCCGCCGCCGCCGGCCTGCCGACGTCGAGCACCGGAGGCTACTCGCTGCTGGACACCATGGGGGTCACCGCCTCCGAGTTCCAGCAGTCGGTCACCTACAAGCGGGCCCTCGAGGGCGAACTCGCCGCGACCATCGAGGCCATGAAGGGTGTGCAGACCGCTTCGGTGCGGCTGGCGATCCCCGAGGCCACGGTGTTCACCGAGGAGACCAATGATCCCACCGCATCCGTCTTCGTGGGCACCCGGAACGGCGTCACCCTGAACGCCGAGCAGGTGCAGGCCATCGTGCACCTCACCAGCGCCTCCATCGACGGCATGAAGCCCACGGATGTCGCGGTCATCGACGCGGCCGGCGTCGTGCTCTCCGCCGTGGGCGTCGGGGCCACGGGGTCGGCCGGCCAGCAGGCCGGCGACTACGAGGAACGGGTGCGCGGTTCGGTGCAGGCCATGCTCGACAAGGTCGTGGGACCCGGCAACGCCACCGTCGTGGTCGCCGCAAATATGAGCAACCAGAGCGCCCAGGTCGTGGAGGAGACCTTCGCGGTTCCCGAGAACGCCCCGGCGCTCAACGAGGCCGTGACGACAGAGTCCTACTCCGGTGCCGGGGATGCCGCGGCCGGTGTGCTCGGACCCGACAACATCGCCGTGCCGGCCGAGACCACGGCGGACGGCACCTTCACCAGCGAGGACACCACCCGTAACAACGCCATCAACAAGGTCACCGAAACGCGCACGGTGCCCGCAGGGGAGATCAACCGGCAGACGGTGTCGGTGGCGGTGAACGCCGCGGTCGCCGAAGACCTCAACGTGACCGACCTGACCAGCCTGGTGTCCTCCGCCGCCGGCATCGACGTAGCCAGGGGAGACGCCGTGACCGTGGAGGTCGTGAGCTTCAACGCCGCCGGCGCCGACGCCGCGGCTGCGGCGCTGGCCGAGGCCGCCGCGGCCGAAGAGGCCGCCCGCAATGCCGGCATCCTGCAGGTGGGGCTGATCGTGGCCGGCACCGTGATCGCTTTTGTGCTCGGGCTGATCCTCTATGCCAGGCGCTCACGCCGGCAGAGCCGCAAGGCCATCGAGCTGAGTGACCTGGTGCAGGCGCGGTCTGCGCTGGATGCGCCGACGGTGCCGTTGTCGTTGCCGCCGCAGATGGCGCCACTGTTCATCGACTCCACGCCCACCGAGGTCTACCCGGTCGCCGGCGGCGGTGCCCTGCCCAGCGGCGGCGACCAGCGGGTGGCCGACATCGACGCCCTTGCCCTGCGTGACCCGCAGATGGCGGCCGAGATGCTGCGCGGTCTGATGGACGATCGGCAGCCCGCATGATGGACGCCAAGACCGGCCTGACCGGCACCCAGAAGGTGGCCGTGGTCCTGATGACCATGGACCAGCAACGCGCGTCAGAGGTGATGAAGCAGTTCTCCGAGGTCGAGGCGGCCGAGATCATCGCCGAAATCGTGCAGCTGCGCCGGGTCGACGCGTCGGTCATGGACAGCGCCGTAGCCGAGTTCCACGAACTCACCACCATCGGCGCCCGCAACCCGCGCGGCGGTCACGCCGTCGCGGTCGGACTGCTGGAGAAGTCTTTCGGCGCCGAGCGGGCGGCCGGCGTGATGAGCCGGGTGGCGACCTCCATGGCCGGCAAGGCATTCGAGTTCCTCGACACCGTCGACTCGATGCAGGTGCTCGCGCTTCTCGACGGCGAACTGCCGCAGACCATCGCCCTGGTGCTCGCCCACCTGCGTCCGGAACACGCCTCCGCGATCCTCTCCGGGCTGGACGGCCCGGTACGCACCGATGTCGCCCAGTGCATCGCCTCCACAGGGCCGGCCACGCCGGAGGCCGTGCGGGTGGTCACCGACATCCTCAAGAAACGCATCGGAGCCGTCGCCGCGTCGCGGGACTCCGCCGAGGTCGTCGGCGGTGTGCAACCGCTGGTGGAGATCATCAACCGCGCCGACATCAACACCGAACGGGCCCTGCTCGAGGCGCTGGATGAACGCGACCCGGTGCTCGCCGAAGAGGTGCGCTCCCGCATGCTCACCTTCGCCGACATCATCAAGCTGGAAAACCGCGATGTGCAGCTGGTGCTGCGCGGCATCGACGCCGCCGTGCTGGCCGTGGCCATGAAGGGGTCCACCGAGCTGGTCGTCGACATCATCCAGCGCAACCTCTCCGAGCGGAACCGCGAGATCCTCAACGACGAGGTCACCGGCCTCGGACCGGTGCGGGTCTCGCAGGTGGAAGAGGCCCGCGCCACCATCGTGCGGTCGATCCGCGACCTGGCCGCGCAGGGCGCGATCACCGTGCAGCGTGCCGACGAGGATGACTTCGTTGTTTAGCGCGGCACGCACCGGCGCTGGGGTTCCGGATGCCGACTTCTCGGCGCTGGTCTTTCCCACCCTCGCCGACGCCGGGGGGAATATCGGACGCGATGACGACCGCACCAGGGTCGAGCGCCAGTGGCAGGCCAGAGGCCACGCCGCCGGGTACGCCGAGGGACTGCGGGCGGCGGCGGCGGCCGTCGACGCGCGGGTGGCCACGCTCGAGGCCGAGCATGCCGAGCTGATGCAGGCCGCCGGCCGGCAGCGCGACCGCACGTTGGAGGTGCTCAACGCCGTGGTCCGCGCGCTCGAGACCCGTACCGTGCCGGTGCTCCACGACGTCGAAGACACCCTGCTCGGCGCCGCCATCGACCTGGCCGAGGCGATCATCGGCCACGCTCTCGCCGACGAGGCGACCGCGGTGCGCTCGGCGCTGGCTCGCACCCGGGCCGACGGGGCAGCGGGGTCTCTCGGTCACACTGTGCGGCTGAACCCGCACGACCTCGCTGCCCTCGACGGCTCCGCACTCGACGGCTCCGCGCTGGCCGGGTCTGGCGTCACCCTGGTGGCGGATGCGAGCCTGTCCCGCGGCGACGCCGTCAGCGAGTTCCCCGACGGCTACCTCGACGCCCGCATCGGCAGTGCCCTGCAGCGGGCAAGGGCGGCGTTGGCCGGAGGCGTGTCATGACCCTCACTAGGCCGGACAGCACCGACCGCCTGGCCAGAGCCCTGGCGGCGGCCCGCCCGGAGCGGGTGGGCGTGGTCTCGTCGATCGTGGGCCTGAGCGTGGACGTGCGCGGGCTGAACGACGCCATCGGCGACCTCGTCGTGATCGGCGGACCCGGATCGCAGGCAGGCACCGGTGCCGGGGGCGTTGACGCCGAAGTCGTGGCCACCACCCCCGATGGCATGCGCTGCATGCCGTTGGCCAGGCTCACCGGCATCCGGGTCGGCGACCCCGTGCGCGGCGGCGGCGGCGGCACGGGCTTTCTCGTCCCCACCGGTTCGGGCCTGCTCGGCCGGGTGATCGACGGGCTCGGCCGTCCCATCGACGGCAAGGGACCACTCGTCGCTGCGCAGCGGGTGCCCCTGGACCACGCCAGCCCGTCCGCCATGGCAAGGTCGCGCATCCAGTCACCGTTGCAGCTGGGGGTGCGGGTGCTCGACACCCTCACCACCGTGGGCAAGGGCCAGCGGATGGGCCTGTTCGCCGGTTCCGGCGTGGGAAAGTCGTCGCTGCTGTCGATGATCGCCCGCGGCACCGACGCCGAAGTGTCGGTGATCGCTCTGGTGGGCGAGCGCGGCCGCGAGGTGCGCGAATTCCTCGAGGACGACCTCGGTGCCGAGGGTCTGGCCCGGTCGATCGTCGTTGTGTCCACCTCGGACGAGCCGGCCATGATGCGCCTGCGGGCCGCGTTCGTCGCCACCCGAATCGCCGAGTCGTTCCGCGACCGGGGCGCCGACGTCATGCTGATGATGGACTCGCTCACCCGGGTGGCGATGGCCCAACGCGAGATCGGCCTGTCGGTTGGCGAACCGCCCGCCACCCGCGGCTACCCGCCGTCGACGTTCTCGCTGCTCGCCCGCCTCCTCGAACGGGCCGGCACCGACCAGTCCGGCTCGATCACCGGCATCTACACAGTGCTCGTCGACGGCGACGATCACAACGAACCCATCGCCGATGCCGCCCGCTCCATCCTCGACGGCCACGTGGTGCTCGACCGCAAACTGGCCGTGCTCGGCCACTTTCCGTCCGTTGACGCCCTCGCCTCGATCTCCAGGGTGGCGTCGCGGGTGACGACGCCGGAGCAGGCCGCCGTTGCCGGCACTCTCCGGGCGGTGCTCGCCGCCCGGCGCGCCGCTCAGGACCTGCTCGACGTGGGCGCCTATCGCCGCGGCACCAACCCGTTGGTCGACGCCGCCGTGGAGCACGACGCCGCCATCACCGCGTTCCTGCAGCAGCGGATGGACGAGCACACCCCGGCCGCCGAGGCCTGGGACAGACTCGCCGCGCTGGCCCGGCTGCTGGGCGGTGCCCGATGACCCGCCAGTTCTCTCTCGCCGGCCTGCTGCGCCTGCGCCACCTGCAGCAGGACCAGGCCGCGGGCGACCTCGCCGTCGCCAATGCACGGCTACGGGCCGCCGCGACCCGCATCGACGAGACCCGTGCCGCGCTGGAGCACCTGCCGATCAGCGCCACCGGCGCCGACACCCTTTACGCGATCGCCGCCGCCCGGGCGTCTTCCCGCAGCATGCTGGCCGAACTCGCGGCCCTCGACGCGGTCGCCCAGCAGGGCGTCGTCGACGCGCAACGCGAATTCGAGTCGAGGAAGTCCGCCGCCGTGAGCCTGGAGAAGCTCGAGGGGCGCCACGGCGACTTGGCCGCGGCCGAAGGCCTGCACGCCGAACAGACCATCATCGACGAGATAGCGTCGACCGGCTGGCACCGACGGCTGGGCGACGAACGAGCCGGCACCGCTTCGTCGGGCACCGGGGCACCAACGGGGGAGAAGCGATGACGATGGTGGAAGCGCTCGGCCGGATGGGCGAGATTCAGGCCAGGCTGGTGCAGCTCAACGACCTTGTCGCCGGCGGTACCGGAGCGACGAGCGTCACGGCCGGCAGGGGGGCCGGGTCGTCAGTCTCCGCGACCAGCTTCGCCGATGCCCTCGCCGCGGCCACCGGCACGACAGCCCCGACCACCGGCGCAGCCGGCTCGGGAGCGACCGGTGCCGGCGTCGTCGCGGCGGCCGAGAAGTACCTGGGCGTGCCATACGTCTTCGGCGGCGAGGACAGCACCGGAATGGACTGCTCGGGTCTCGTGCAACGCGTCTACGCCGACCTCGGCATCGAGGTGCCCCGTCTGGTGTCCGGGCAGATGACCATCGGCACCGAGGTGGCGTCGCTGGCCGAGGCCAAGCCCGGTGACCTCATCGTCATCGGCGGCGGCGACCACATCCTGATCTACGCCGGCAACAACCAGGTGATCCACGCGCCATACGAGGGGCGCACGGTCAGCAAGGTGGATGCCTACATGGACGATTCCGAGATCACCACCATCCGCCGGGTGATCCCCGATCAGGCGGCCACCGCCAGCGTGGCATCGAGCTCCACCGACCTGCTCACGGCGGCATTCGCGTCGATGTTCAACGGCGCCGCGTCCAACGGCAGCGCGTCCACCGGCTCCTCGTCCGCTTCGGCACTGTCCCTGTCTGGATTGCTCTCGTGACCGCGCCCACGCAGTTCCCTCTGACCCCGGGAGCGCCCGGGGTCGCCCCCGGTCGCGGGTCCCGCGGTTCCCAGCCGGATCCCGCCGTCGGCGCCGACGCGTTCGCGGGAGCGTTGCGCGGTGCCGCGTCCGGTCCGGAATCCGGCGCCGGATCGGTTGGGGCACGTCGCGTAGCTTCTGCAGGCCCCGGCGGTGCTGGGCCCGGGGGAGCTGTCCGTAGCGGTGTTCCTTCCAGCGGTGGCACCGCGCTCAGCAGGCCCGTGCCCACCCGGCCCTCACCCACCACAACCGCATCCGCGAGCCGCACCGAACCCAGCGACACTGAACCTGGCGACGACGCTGAACTCAACGACGAACCCTTCGCGTCTGCGCCTGCCGCGTCCCTTCCCACAGGGTCGCCGTCGGTATCTTCCGCAATCGTCGCGTCACCTCAGCCGGGATCAGGTTCGGCCGTGGCCGGAGCCCTGCCGGGCGGGATGAGCCAAGCGTCGGCTTCACCTGCCGATCCCGGCGCCACCCCGATCGGCCCCGGCATCGTCGCCCCGGTCGGAGCGGGGGATGCCGGTGTCGGATCCGGAGCCGGCCCCGCTGCGCCGATGGCACCGGCCTTGGGCCAGCCGGCGGGAACCGCCGCCACCGGGCACGCAGCACCCGCTACTACCGGGAGCACCGACACCAGCATCGCCCCGATCGGCACCGCGGCGAACGGCACTGCCGCGGACGAAACTGCCGCGAACGGCACCGCCGCGGACGGGGCCGCGTTGATCGCGCCCGCAACGGCCGCCACTGCCGCGACCCCTAGTGCCGCGACCGCCGCTGCCGCGACCATCATTGCCGAGACCACCCCTGCCGCGAACGGGACCTCGTTGACCGCGGCCGCAGCGACCGACACTGCTCCGACCACCACTGACGCGACAGTCACCGACGCGACAACCACCGACGCGACCGCCCCTGCCGCGACCGCCTCTGCCGGCACCGCGGCTGCCGCGACCGGCACTGCAGCGACCGGCACCGCAACGACCGGCCCTGCCGCGACGGCGACTGCAGTCACCGGTGCTGGCGCGACGGCGATTGCGGCGACCGATACTGCCGCCGGCGCCGCCGGTGCCGTGGGGTCGCCCCGGACGCCCGGTGCGGCTACAGACGAACCCGCTGGCGCTGAGGCACCAGCGGCCGGCCTCACTCTGGCGGCCGCCTCCGGGCCGGTGGCCGCGGTACCCGTCAACGGCTCAACCGCCGGTGCCCCGGCGCTTCCGCCCTCTACCGGTCCTGCCGTTCCGGCGCCGCTGGCGAGCCAGGTGGCCCGTCCGCTGTTCACCCTGGCGGCCGCCGGACCCGGTGAACACACGATGTCGATCAGCGTCACTCCCGACGATCTCGGGCCGGTCCTGGTGCGGGCGCAGATCAGCGCCACCGGCATCCGTCTGGAGCTCTTCGCCCCCACCGACGTCGCGCGGGACGCCCTGCGGCTCATCCTGCCCGACCTGCGCCGCGACCTGGCCGGCGGCGCACTGTCGGCGAGCCTCGACGTCTCCACGCGCAGCCAGCCCGGCGATGCCGGCTCGTCGGGCCGGCAGGACCGCCCCGCCGCCGACCAGCCCGGCCAGGGCAACGCGGCGCTCGGCGGAGATCCGCGCGGAGCCCAGGACCGCCGCCGGGAATCCGGTGCACCCGACCAGTGGCTGCGGTCCCCGCCGATCGGCGCCGACGCCGCGGACCCGCTAGCGGACCCGACCCAACCCGACCAGACCAGGGGACGTATCGATGTTCTCGCCTGACCCGCCGCCCGGCACCCCTTTGCCCTGTACCTCACCACGCACCGCTCACCGCACGCAGCCTCCCAGAAACGAGAACCCATGACCGTCGACGCCGTCGGCTCCGTGTCCACCGCCGCAGCCGACTCCAGCGCTGGAGCCAGCATGTACTCGACGACACCGGCGCGCACGCCCAAGCAGACTCTCGATTCCGAGACCTTCATGTCGCTTCTGGTGGCCCAGCTGCGCAACCAGGATCCGAGTTCGCCCATGGACACCAACCAGATGATCTCCCAGACCACCCAGCTGGCCATGATGGAGAAACTCACCGCGCTGTCCACCACCGCGGACGAGAACTTCTCGCTGCAGATGCGCACGGCCGCAGCCGCTCTCGTCGGACAGGACGTCACCTACACGGATGCCACCGGCGCGAGCGTCACCGGCATCGCGTCAGCGGTCTCCTACGCCGGCCCGGTGCCCCAGGTCACCGTCGGCACGGCCAGCGTGGCTCTCGACGCGATCTCGGGGGTGACCGCCCCCACCGGGTGATCCGGCTCCGCGCCCGCACCCAGCGAGCCCGCCACTCGCCAGCTCGATCTGCACCAACGCGACACACTCCCGCAAACCGGGCGGGGTCGCCGCATCCCTACTCCGTCATCACCTTCTGAAAGGCAGCACTCATGCTTCGCTCCCTGTACTCCGGCATCTCCGGCCTTCGCGCCCACCAGACCATGCTCGACGTCACCGGCAACAACATCGCCAACGTCAACACCACGGCGTTCAAGGGCTCGGCCACCCAGTTCCAGGACACCCTCTCGCAGCTCACCCAGGGCGCCGGCGGCCCGGGCGCCACGACCGGCGGTACCAACCCGGCACAGGTGGGCCTCGGTGTGCAGGTCGCCGGCATCGCCACCAACTTCGCGCAGGGGTCGTCGCAGGCTACCGGCAAGGCCTCGGACATGCTCATCTCCGGCGACGGGTTCTTCCTCACCCAGCAGGGCGGCGAGACCATCTACACCAGGGCCGGCTCCTTCGACTTCGACTCCGCCGGTCGCCTCGTCACCCCGTCGGGTGCGATCGTGCAGGGCTGGGGCGCGGTGGATGGCGTGGTCAACGAGGGCGGCGCTGTCGGGGACCTGTCCCTGCCGCTGAACGCGGTCGTTCCGGGCAAGGCGACGAGTTTGGTCGCGATGAGCGGCACCTTGCCCTCTGATGCTGTCGGAGGCACGCAGCTGCTGCGAGACATCAAGGTCTACGACGCCTCGGGTGCTGCCCGAACGGTCTCCCTAACCTTCACCAAGGCTGCGACGGGCAGCGGTTGGGGTGTCTCGGGTACCGATGGCGGCACTGCGGCAACGACCACGCTGGGCTTCACCGGCAACGTCGTGACGTCCGGCGGCTCACTCGTCATCGGTGACCCCGCCGCCGGCGGAATCACCGTGGACCTCAGCGCGCTGAACGGCCTGGCCGGTATCAGCACTGTGGGGGTCAAGTCGCAGGACGGCAGCGCCCCCGGCTCGCTCGAGTCCTACACGTTCGGCAAGGACGGCACCCTAATCGGTCTGTTCAGCAACGGTGAGCAGAAGGCGCTGGGCCGGATCGCCCTCGCCACTTTCACCAACCCTGGCGGGCTCGAGAAGACCGGCTCGAACGGCTACCGGGCCACTTTCAACTCCGGAACCGCCGAACTCGGCGCGCCCGGCTCCACCGGGCTGGGCTCGCTCACCGGGGGAGCCCTGGAAATGTCGAATGTCGACCTGTCGCAGGAGTTCACCAACCTGATCGTCGCCCAGCGCGGCTTCCAGGCGAACGCCCGCATCATCACCACCTCCGACGAGGTACTGCAGGAACTCACCAACCTCAAGCGCTAACGCAGCGCACGTGCCGGCTTGATCAGGCCCTGGGTGGTGCTGTTGTTTTTGGCGGCCCGTCCCGGGTGCGGCCGGGCATCTCGATGAGTGTTTGGCCGGGGTCGATGGTTGTGGGTGGGCGGAGCCAGTAGCGGCCGGTGTTTTCGAAGATCTGCCAGTGCTGGTTGTGGAGCAGCAGGTGGTGGGCGGG
>NZ_PPXD01000022.1 GCF_002909375.1 Cryobacterium zongtaii | reverse complement strand
TGAGGATCCGGGACCAGCTGGTTGCCGTGCCCGCGATCCGGCGGGCGGTCTCGGGGTCGATGGGGCCGTAGCCGTCGAGGATGGCGGGTTCGTCGCTTCGGCCCAGCAGGGTCAGTGCCGGCACCGTGATGCTGACCGTGCCGCGGATGCCGTGGCCGAGGCCACTGGGCCCGACACCGTCCAGGAGCAGGTCGCGGTAGGCGTCCGCGCGGCGCTGGTTTTTGGTGCGGGGTGGGACGGCCGCATCGATGCCGGCCGCATCGGCCCCTGGCGCCGCAGTGTCGGTGTCGAGGTCTGTGGCGATGTGGCTGAGCAGGTCGTAGATCGTCTGGGCGTCCTCGGCCTTGAGGTAGGCGTTCAGCCAGGCCATCCCGTCGGCGTCGGGGCTGAGCACCACCCGACGCTTGACGAAGCCGGCGTCGGCGCGGTCCTGCAACGGCACCGGGTGCATCCGGTTGAGGATCCGGCCGGCGACCCGCACGAACTGGGTGGAGGTCAGTTTCTCTGCCGCCGGCAGGACCTTGGCTTCGAACGCACCCAGGATCTCTTCGGGGACGCCGTCGGTGAGGGTGAGCATCTTCACCGCATGACCCCAGGTGATGCTGCCCTGGCTCAGCGCCTGGTGGAAGCCGGGCAGCTGCCCGGTGAGGCGGGCGGCGTCAAAGATCATCATGCCCGCCGTGGTGGCCGTCAGCCGTAGCGCCCCGGCGGCCTCGGCGGCCATGCTGCGGCGGGCGAGCTCCTCGTCGTCCCAGGCCGGGCCGTGCGCGCCGGTATCGGGGTCGTTCCGGCCGGACTCGACAGGGTCCCCGCCCAGCCCCTTGATGATGCGCCGCTGGTGGCCGAGCCGGTCCAGCTCCGTCAGCAGCCGGCTGCGCTCGGCGTAGCCGGCCGCGATGACTTTCTCGTTCACGATCAGCGGGTCGATGACCGCGCTGATCGCCGCCGCGACAGGATCCACCGCGGGGTGCGCAGGGTCATCGGGGGTGTGATCGGGTGTGGCAGCTGAGGTGGCCATAGGGACAGTGAAGCACCCAGCACCGACACTCCCCGGCCCAGAAACCAAGCTGTGGAGAGGTCGACAACGTCCGCCCTGTGGAGGAGGGGCGAGCGGCCGAAACGTGACGTGCGGGAGCGCCGGTCAGCGCTGCTGCGGCGCCCCGGGCACGACGATGCCGTGTTCGTAGGCGTAGACCACGGCCTGGATCCGGTCGCGCAGATCGAGTTTCTGCAGCACCTTCGAGACGTGGGTCTTCACCGTCGCCTCGCCGAGGTACAGCCGACCCGCGATCTCGGCGTTGGCCAGGCCCAGCGCGATCAGCTCGAAGACCTCCCGCTCCCGCTCGGTGAGCATGCCCACCGCCGCCGGCTCCGGCCGGTGCGCGCCGTGCACGGGCGCGGCATCCGGTGCGGCGGCAAGCGGGGAGGGGGAGAAGGTGCCGGCGAAGCGGGCGATCACCCGGCGGGTGATTTCGGGGGAGAGCAGGGCGTCGCCGCGGGCGAGCACCTGCACCGCCTCAACCAGGGACTCCGGCGAGGCGTTCTTGAGCAGGAACCCGCTGGCGCCGTGCTGCAGGGCGGCGAACAGGTAGTCCTCCCTGTCGAAGGTGGTGAGCACGAGCACCGCGGCGCGGCTGGTCGGATCTGCCACGATCGCGCGGGTGGCGGTGAGCCCGTCCATGCCCGGCATCTGCACGTCCATACAGATCACGTCGGGCTGGAGGGCGGCGGCCTGGCGGATCGCTGCGGCGCCGTCCACGGCTTCGCCGACCACCACAATGCCCGGCTCGGATTCGAGGATGATGCGGAATCCGGCGCGCACCAGGGCCTGGTCGTCGACCAGGAGCACCCGGATCGGCGCGCTCATTCGGCGGCCCGCACGGTCTGAGGCTCCCCGGCGGACGGCCAGGGGATGGGCGTATCGGCGGCCGGCGGCGGGCCGGCGAGCGGAACGCGGGCGCGCACCAGATAGCCGCCGCGGGGCCGGTTGGCCAGCTCGAGGGAGCCGCCGACGGCCGCAACGCGCTCGCGCATCCCCTGCTGGCCGAGTCCGCCGGGTGCGCCCTGCGCGGTGGGCGAGCCGACAGGCGGGCGGATGCCGCGACCGGTGTCGGTGACTTCCAGTTCCACGGCATCCGGCTCGTAGCGCAGACGCAGTTCGGCGGTCGCACCGGAACCGGCGTGCTTGCGGGTGTTCGTGAGGGCCTCTTGGGCGATGCGGTAGAGGCTGAGTCCGATGGTGCCGGGCACCGGCCGCGGCTCGCCGATCACCTGGAGCCGCACGACCAGCCCGGCGTCGGTGTTCTCCTGGGCGAGTTCGGCGAGTTGGTCGACGCCGCGGGTGCTGGTGCTCTGGTGAGCGGGCTGGTCGCCGTCACAGTCGGCGTCATCGGCGCGCAGGGCACCGAGCATGGTGTGCAATTCGTCCACCGCGGTGCGGGCGCTCTCCTCGATCACCGCGATCGCGCGGGCGGCGGCGGCGGGGTCGCGGTCGAGGATGCGCCTGGCCGCGCCGGCCTGGACGCCCATCAACGACACGTGGTGGGCGACAACATCGTGCAACTCCCGGGCAATCCGCACCCGCTCGAGACTCACGGCTTGCGCCGCGGTGCGCTCCCGTTCGGTGGCGAGCTCACGGGTGCGTGCCTCGAGCGCCGCCGAGCGCCGGGCCGCGAGCCAGGCGGCGCCGCCGAAGTAGTACGCGGCCCAGAAGTAGACCAGGTTCATCAGAACCTGCAGCAGTCCGTAGGCGGCGTACGGCGAAAAGAACCCGTCCCTGGATAGTTCGGGGATGACGGTGGCCTGGTTGGCTGTCTCCAACAGGCTCCAGAACAACCAGATGAACATGCCCGCGATGATGCCCAGCCGCGTCCACCGGGCGATGGTGCGGTGGTGGCTCCACGCGCCCACCGAGTAAATGGCCACATAGAGGCAGATGCTGGAAAACAGGCCGTCGGAGACGCCCATGCTGCCGAACACGGCGAAGACCAGGGAGACGAGAAGTGCCACGGCCTCAGGCCAGCGGCGGCGGACGGCCAGGGGGAGCGCGATGAGCGCCACCCAGATCGCCACCTGCCACCACGGCGCATCCCCCATGAGCCCGGTGCCGAGGCTCAGCGAAATACTCAGGGCGGTGCCGCCGGCCAGCGCCAGGGCCACCCAGGCATCGACCCGGTAGGCGGAGCGGGAGCCGCGCGGCCGCCGCCATCCGTCGGCCAGCGGGTCGGCCAGCAGATCGGTGACCGGTTCGGTGCGGGCTAGGGCAGTCATGCCCCCACGCTAGCGCCGTCGCGCCGCGGGCGAATCAGCCCCCAGGGGGAGGTTCGATGGTTGCGCCGGCCGGGGCTGCCGGTCAGGGGGTGAGGATGCGGCGGGTGTTGTTCAGGGACGCGGCGGGGGAGTCCCAGAGGGCCACGACCTCGGCGGCCAGCCGGGCCTCGAGACCGTCGAGGGCGCGCACGGCGAAGATCACGGCCGCGGCGGTGTCGCCGGCCTTGGCGAAACCGTGGCCCACTGCCCGGGTCCAGGTCTCGGCGGCGGCCTTGGCGCTGGCGTAGTTGGCGCCGCCGGGGGTGGGCGCATCCACCGACACCGACGACACGATCGCCAGCCGGCCGGTGAACGAGGCCAGCAGATCGGCGTTGAACGCGCGAGTGGTGTTGCGCAGCGTCTGCAGGACGCGTTGGTGCAGAAAGTCCCAGTCCTCGTCGGTCTGACCGTCGAGCCCGCCGCCACCACGCCAGCCGCCCACCAGGTGCACGAGCCCGTCGACGGGTCCGTGTTCGGTGTGCACGGTGGCGGCGAGGGCGGTCACCGCCGTAAAATCGGTCAGGTCAGCGACGTAGACGGAGGCTTGAGGCGCCACCTCGAGCACCCGCGCCAGCCGTTCCTCGTTGGAGCCCACGGCCAGCACTCGGGCCCCGGCCCCCGCCAGGGCGGCCGCGACGGCCACCCCGGCGGTGCTGGTGGCCCCGGCGATCAGCACGGTGTGCCCGGCAGCCCCCGGCTGGCCGGGATCACCGGACGGGTCGACCAGCGTGGGCCTACGCATCCGCCGTGATGCCCCTGGTCGACTCGATGACGGGTTTCATCTTCTTGTCGAGCGCCTCGAAGAACATCGAGAGCGGGAACTCGTCGTCAAGGACGAGGTCGGTGTACCCCTTCGGCGCGCCGGCGAGCACCTCGAGCGGCAGCCCGCGAGCCCACGCCGACGCCGGGTTGGGCGTAAGCGTCTTCGTCAGCATCTCGTAGGCGGCTAGCCAGTGCGCCTTCTTCGGCCGGTCGATCGACTCCCAATAGAGCTCGTCGATCTGGGCGCCGAGCGCGATGACCACATCGGGCACCGCCTCCCAGTCGAAGGAGAGCGCCGTGTCGGTCCAGTGCAGCACGTGGTGCTGGTGCAGCCAGGCGAACAGCAGCTGGCCGCCGAGGCCGTCATAGTTGCGCACCCGACTGCCGGTGATCGAGAACCTGAAGATACGATCGAAAATGACCGCGTACTGCACCAGCTTCGCGTGCCGGCGGGCCTCGGGGCTGGCGGCCTCGTCCCGTTCGATCTTCACCGACTCGCGGAACGCCGTGAGGTCGCAGCGCAGCTCCTCGAGTGAATAGAGGAAGAACGGCATCCGCTGCTTGATCATGAACGGGTCGAAGGGGAGGTCGCCGCGCATGTGGGTGCGGTCGTGGATGAGGTCCCACATCACGAAGGTCTCTTCGGTGAGGTGCTGGTCGTCGAGCAGCGCCTCGGCCTCTGCGGGCAGCTGGAGCCGGGTGATCTCGGCCGCGGCGCGCACCACCCTGCGGAACCTCGCGGCCTCCCGGTCGGCGAAGATGGCCCCCCAGGTGAACGTGGGGATCTGCCGCATCGCCACGGTCTCGGGGAAGAGCACCGCCGAGTTGGTGTCGTACCCGGCCGTGAAGTCGAGAAAGCGGATGGGCACGAAAAGCTTGTTGGTGTACTCGGTCTCGAGCTCGGCCACGAACTCCGGCCAGAGCACCTCGATGAGCACCGCCTCGACGAGCCGGTTAGGGCTGCCGTTCTGGGTGTACATCGGGAACACCACCAGGTGCCGAATGCCGTCCTCCCGGTGCTGCTGCGGCTGGAAGGCCAGCAGCGAGTCGTAGAAGTCGGGCACGCCGAAGCCGCCGGCCGCCCAGCGGTCGAAATCGACCACAACGGCGGCCAGATAGTCGGCATCGTGCGGGAAGTGCGGCGCCAGCTCGGTGACCGCGGCGGTGATCTCGGCGACGGACACCTGCGCATCCGCGTGGGCGCCGGCCTCGGGGATCGAACCGTCCTGAGCCTGCACGGTCTGCAGAGCGGCGGCGGCGGTCTTGAGCCGCAGCCAGGCGGGCGAGCCGGTCAGGTCGGCGACCAGGGTGTCCTCGAGAACCTCGGGCTCACCGACCAGTGCATCTGCAATGTAATTCGACATGGGAACCTCCCGTCCTCGTGAGTGCCGCGGGCGCGACGTGCGTGCGGCGCACTGAACTGGAATACACCGGTGTGCGCCGCCCCCAGCGTAACCGGGGGTTGACGGCATTTTCATGCGGGTCTCCGCAGTGAATCGCCGTCTTGGCCCGGTTTGGCGCGTGATTGCACCGACCGAACGGTTAGCTCGACGTCGCCGATGTCGACCGGGCGCGCAGGTGGATGCGTTCGCCCTGCTTGCCGAACATGGAGAGGATCTCCACCGAATCGGTGCCGGTGGAGCCGAACCAATGGGGATTGCGGGTGTCGAACTCCGCCGCCTCACCCGTGCCCAGGACCACATCGTGCTCGCCCAGGATCAGCCGAAGGCGACCGGAGAGCACGTAGATCCACTCGTACCCGGTGTGGGTGCGGGGTGCGGGCTCCCGATCGGTGGCGGGGATGACGATCTTGAAGGCCTGGGGCTCACCCTGGTGCTGTGAGAGGGGCGTGAGGGTGCGGCCATCCGCCCGCGTGGACCTCTGCGGTACTCGCGGGTCCTGCACCCTGGGCGGGCTGACGATCTCCTCGAACGGCACCGCCAGAGCGGCCACGATGGGCAACAGGAGCTCGAGATTGGGCTTTCTCTGCCCGGACTCGAGCCTGGACAGCGTGCTCTTGGAGATCCCGGTTGCGGTGGCGAGTTCGGCCAGCGTGACGTTCTTCTTTTCGCGGGCGCGGCGCAGGCGCGGTGCGATCTGACTCAGCTCGTCGTTGATCCGGGGAGTGCTGCTCATGCGGACAGCTAAGCAGCGTGTCCCACTTTTGGCAACGATAGTTTCAGGAATTTCGCGGCGGCCGCACTGTAGGGGGACGAGGTCGTGATCATCGGCCGCTCATCTCTCGAAAGGAAGACCCAGTGTCACTACCCCCAGCTCCCCGCGGAAGTGCCGCACCCCCGTCTGTGCACGTGCGGGCCGTGATCACCTGGATCGCCATCTTCCCGTTGGTGACGCTCGGATTCTTCGCGATTGCCCCGTTCGCCACCGACTGGAATCCGGTTCTGCGCGCCTTTGTGCTCTCGGTGGTCGTGGTGCCGGTCGCCGTGTACCTTGTGGTGCCCCAGCTGATGCGCGCCTACGGCGCGATCCGCACCACGCGGCGCTGATCTGCCGCCCAGGCGCTAGCCTGCTGCCATGACGGATGCCGGGCGCGTTTCGGGCAGTGCCACCGCGGCCGAGGTGCGGGCGGCGCTCAGCGCGATCGCCGATCCGGAGCGCGCCACCGGGGCCGCCCGGTACTTCCAGACCGAGCAAGGGCAGTACGCCGAGGGTGATGTGTTCATCGGCGTCACCGTGCCGCAGACCCGAGCGGTGGTCACACGGTTCGCCACCCTGCCGATGCACGAGATCGACCTGCTCCTGGCCGGCCCGGTGCACGAGCACCGACTCGCCGCCCTGCTGATCCTGGTGGCGCAATTCGCCCGGGCAAGCGCCCCGCGCACCCGTGACGACCCCCGGCGCCGGGTTCTTGCTGAGTTCTATCTCGCGCAGCTGCGGGCCGGCCGGGTGAACAATTGGGACCTGGTGGACTCCTCAGCGCCGGGGCTGCTCGGCGAGTACCTGTTCGACCGGCCGCGCGGGCTGCTGGCTGAGCTCGCCGCCAGCGAGGTGCTCTGGCAACGGCGGGTGGCGGTCATCGCCACCTCGGCCTTCATCCGGCGCGGCGACGCCACCACCACCCTCGACCTGGCCGCGCGGCTGCTGGGTGATCCCGAGCCGCTGATGCACAAGGCCGTGGGCTGGATGCTGCGCGAGGTCGGCGCCCGCGTCGACCGGGACCTGCTGCTCGGCTTTCTCGACCTGCACGCGGGCCGCATGCCCCGCACCATGCTCAGCTACGCCATCGAGCACCTCAGCTCCGAGCTTCGCGCGCACTATCGTGGCCTGCCCCGCTGAGCGCGGCGGGCATCCAGGCGGGCGTCCAGGCGGCGGATAGCATCGCCGCGTTACGACTTGGTAAACAACCCAACCAATAGTTTGTTCTCCCTTGCGCGCATTTCGTTCGTAAGGTTTACTAACAAACATGACAGCAACCGGCGCCCCGCGGACGATCCAGGACCGAGCCCTCCGCCCCACCGCGAAGGTCTTGCCCGAGCACATCCGCTTGAACAACCGCACCCTGGTGCTGCAAACGCTGTACCGCGCCGGCCTGCAAAGCCGCGCTGACCTGGCCCGGGAAACCGGCCTGACCCGGGTGACGGTCTCCGACCTGATCAGCGAGCTGATGGGGGAGAACCTCGTCATCGAACTGGGCCAGCGCCAGGAACCGCGTCCAGGCAAGCCCGCCACCCTGCTCGACATCAACCGGTCCGCGTTCCAGATCGTTTCACTCGACCTCTCCGGTCACACCCGGTTGCGCGGCGCGGTGCTCAGCCTTGACGGTGCGGTGCTGTCCAGCTCCGGACTCGACCTGGCCGGCGCCCGCGGCGAGGCCGCCTACGACACGGTCGCCGAGCTGCTCGCCCAGGTCATCGCCGCGGCCACCGCCCCGATCCTCGGTGTCGGAATCGGGTCTCCGGGCATCGTGGACCGGGCGGGAGTCGTGCGCAACGCGCCCAACCTCGGCTGGCGTGACCAGCCGCTCCAGGCCCGGCTCCAGGAGCTGACCGGTCTGCCCGTTCGGGTGGTCAACGACGCCAACGCCGCCGTGCTCGCCGAACACAGCTTCGGCGGCGCCGACCACGATCTGCTCCTGATCAAAGTGGGCCACGGTGTCGGCGCCGGGCTGCTGATCGGCGGTCGCGCCATCTTCGGCGAGCGCTTCGCCGCCGGTGAGATCGGCCACGTCGTGGTCGGCACCGACGACGGCCCGCTGTGCGCCTGCGGCAAGTCCGGCTGCCTCGAGGCCTGGCTCTCCGTACCGCGGCTGACCGCGGCGATCCATGACGCCACCGCCGCGGCGGCTACCCCGGCGGATGCCGAGCGCGCCACCTCCGACATCCTCACCGAGGCGGGCCGCCGGCTCGGCATCATCCTCGCCCCCGTCGTCGGTGCCCTCAACCTGCTCGAGATCGTGTTGAGCGGGCCCCCCGAACTTCTCGACGGCGCCCTCTCCGCGGCCACCGTCGAGACCCTCCGGTCGAGGACCATGGCCACCGAAACCGGCGATCTCACCCTGCGGATGACCGCGCAGGGGGAGGACATCGTTCTGCGCGGCGCGGCCGTCATGGTTCTCTCCGCACAACTCGGCGTTTCCTAGCCGACGGATTTCCCCTGCACCAACGATGTGGCGCCCGCCAACGTCGGCAATCCACGAAAGGAATATCTCATGAAGAGAAAGCTCGCATCTCTCGCCGCGCTGGCCACTGCCTCCGCGCTCGTGCTGGCGGGATGTTCGTCCGCCACCGATGAAGGCACCGACGCCTCCACCGACAACGGCGACAAGACCATCACCCTCTGGCTCGCCGGCGGCGACACCCCCGATGAACTGCGCGACTACCTGAAGTCCGAATTCACCGCACAGACCGGCGCCACCCTGAACATCCAGCAGCAGGACTGGGGTGACCTGGTCACCAAGCTGACGACCTCACTGCCGGACGCCAACAACACCCCGGATGTCACCGAGCTGGGCAACACCCAGTCGTCGACCTTCACCAACGTGGGTGCGTTCCTCGACATCTCCGACATGTACGAGGAGCTCGGCGGCACCAACCTGCTGCAGTCCTTCGTCGACGCCGGCATGGTGGGCGACAAGAATTACGCCCTGCCCTACTACTTCGGCTCCCGCGCCGTATTCACCCGCGCCGACGTCTGGGCGGCAGCCGGAGTCGAGCAGCCCACCACCCTCGAGGAGTTCAACGCCGGCGTCGCCGCGATCAACGCCGCCAACCCGCTGAACATCCCCGACTTCTCCGGCTTCTACCTCGGCGGTCAGGACTGGCGCAACGGCATCTCCTGGATCTTCGCCAACGACGGCGAACTCGCCACCGTCAAGGACGGCACCTGGACCTCGACGCTGGCCTCGGAGAACACCCTGACCGGCCTCGCCCAGCTGCAGGAGCTGTACAAGTCAGCCTCCAACGCGCCCAACGACGCCAAGGACTCCAACCAGTACATCTACCTGAACGACAGCGACGAGATCAAGGATGCCGAGGGCGCCGTCACGTCGAACACCTCACTGTCCGCCGCCACGATCATGGCCCCCACCTGGGCGCACTGGTCGATCGGAACTCTCGGCACCGACGCTGACGGCAAGGCCACCCGCACCTGGGATGACACCAAGAACGCGGTCTTCGCCCTGCCAGGCAACGACGGCAAGCCCGCCCCGGTGTTCGCCGGCGGATCCAACATCGGCATCTCTGCGACGAGCAAGAACCCCGAGCTGGCCAAGAGCCTCCTCAGGATCATCTACTCGGAGGAGTACCAGACGATGCTCGGCCAGAACGGCCTCGGCCCGGCGAACAGCGACTACGTGGACTCGCTCGGCGACGACCAGTTCGCCCAGGCGCTGATCGCCTCGGCCTCGAACTCGAAGCTCACCCCGGCAGCGCCCGGCTGGGCCACGGTCGAAGGCTCCCTCGTGATGGAGGAGTTCTTCAGCAAGATCGAGGGCTCCACCGACCTGAAGGCGCTCGCCAAGGAATACGACGACAAGCTCACCCCGATGCTGAACGGCGAATAGCCGGCAGCCTGTCGAACCAGACGAATCGAACAACGAAAGGAGGGTCGGCGTGACCACGCAGAACCTCGTGCTCGGCCAGGCCGATCCGCCGCGGCCGGCCAGGCCCCGAAAAAGGGGCAGATCAACGCCGTACCTGCTGGTCATCCCGGCCTGCGCCATCCTGATCCTGGCGCTCGGCTATCCGCTGGTCTGGCAGTTCATCACCTCGATGCAGAGGTTCGGACTCTCCCAGCAGTTCGGCCAACCCCCGGAATTCGTCTGGTTCGACAACTACGTGACCCTGTTCACGGACCCATACATGTGGACCGTGGTGGCTCGGTCGCTGGCCTTCTGCCTGGTCACCGCCGCGGTCACCATGGCCATCGGCACCCTGATGGCGCTGCTGATGAACGCCGTGCACACCAGCGTGCGCATCACACTGCAGATCTCGTTGCTGCTGGCCTGGGCGATGCCCGTCGTCGCAGCGATGACGGTCTGGAACTGGCTCATCGACTGGCGCCGCGGGGTGCTGAACTCGGTTCTGACCGGTATGGGCCTGGACTTCCAGAACCACAACTGGCTGGCCAACCCGCTGTCGTTCTTCTTCGTGGCGATGGTCATCGTGGTCTGGATGAGCGTGCCGTTCGTGGCGTTCTCCATCTACGCCGGCCTCACCCAGGTGTCCACCGAGGTGCTCGAGGCGGCCCAGCTGGACGGCGCCACGCTGGCCCAGCGGCTCCGGTACATCATCGTGCCGATCATCCGGCCGGTGCTGGCGATCATCCTGCTGCTGCAGGTGATCTGGGACCTGCGGGTGTTCACCCAGATCCGCCTGCTGCAGGACGTCGGGTCGATCGCCTCGGAGACCAACCTGCTCGGCACCTACATCTATCAGCTCGGCGTCGGCTCCAGCGACTTCGCGATGGCCAGCGCCGTCTCGATCTTCGTGCTCGTGCTGACGGTGGCCCTGAGCTGGTTCTACGTACGCAGCATGCTCAAGGAGGACGAATCATGACCTCGACGGTCCAATCCACCGGGGCATCCGCCCCGCCGGCCGGCTCGCGGCCCCGGCCCGACCTCCCGCCGACCGGTCGGAAGGGCGGCGGCGGCAACCGGCGCATCCGCCCCGGCCGGATCGCGCTGGGCGTGATCGGCATCGTGGTCTCCCTGATCTGGGTGTTCCCGGTCTACTGGATGCTCAACTCGTCGCTGCTGCCCAACGTGGTGCTGCAGAGCACCACCCCGACCTGGCTCCCGTTCGGCGGGTCCCTCGACAACTTCGTCGCGGTCTTTTCGGGCGGCACCTTCCTGCCCGCCCTGGGCATGAGCACGGCCATCGCCCTCATCACCGTGGTTTTCTGCCTGCTCTTCGCGTTCCTCGGGGCGTTGGCGATCAGCCGGTTCAGGTTCCGCGGGCGCAAGGCGTTCGTCCTGGCCGTGCTGCTGATCCAGATGCTCCCCGCCGAGGGGCTCTTCATCGCTCAGTACAAGCTGATGGGCAGCCTGAACATGCTCAACTCGATCGTGGGCGTGAGCATCATCTACATTGCCGCGGTCGTGCCATTCACGATCTGGATGCTGCGCGGCTTCGTCGCCGGCGTCCCCGCCGACCTCGAGGAGGCGGGCATGATCGACGGCCTGAGCCGCACCCAGGCGTTCATGCGCATCACCTTCCCCCTCCTCGCCCCCGGTCTGGTGGCCTCGGGCGTCTACGCGTTCCTGCAGGCCTGGAACGAATTCACCGTGGCCCTGGTGCTGCTGCAGGACAACTCCAGCCAGACGCTTCCGCTTTGGCTGCGCGGCTTCATCCAGGCCAGCGCCAGCCGGGCCACCGACTGGGGCCAGGTGATGGCGGCGTCCACCATGGTGGCCATTCCGGTGATCATCTTCTTCCTCTTCGTGCAGGGCAGAATGACCAGCGGACTGGTCAGCGGGGCGGTCAAGGGATGACCGGCGGCCACGGCGACGACTCCCCGGTGCGCAGGCACATCCGGGCGACCCTGATGCCGGGCTTCGTGGGCACCGTGCTGCCGGACTGGTTGCGCCTGCGCCTGCAGGACGGACTCGGAGCCGTGTGCCTGTTCGGGCAGAACATCGTCTCGATCGCCCAGCTGCGGGCGCTGACCGATTCGATCCGCGCCGCGAATCCGCTCGCGGTCATCGCGATCGACGAGGAGGGCGGCGACGTCACCCGGCTCTACTTCTCCTCGGGCTCGCCGTATCCGGGCAACGCCATCCTCGGCCGGATCGACGACCTCGGCTACACCGAGGAAGTCGGCCGGCAGGTCGGCTGGGAGCTGCGGAAGGCCGGCTGCACCCTCACCTTCGCGCCGGACACCGACGTCAACTCCAACCCCGACAACCCGGTGATCGGCGTGCGCAGTTTCGGCGTCGACCCGGTGCGGGTGGGCCTGCACTCCGCCGCCTGGGTGCGCGGGTTGCAGTCCACCGGGGTCGCCGCCTGCCCCAAGCATTTCCCGGGCCACGGTGACACCGCCCTCGACTCCCACCTGGCCATGCCCGTCGTCGACCTTCCGCCGTCGACCCTGCGCGAGCGGGAGCTGGTGCCCTTCCGCGCCGCGATCACCGCCGGCGCGAAGACCATCATGACCTCGCACATCCTGCTGCCCCAGATCGATCCGGAGAACCCCGCAACGCTCTCGACGCGGGTGCTCGGCGGCCTGCTGCGCACCGAACTGGGCTTCACCGGCGTCATCGTCAGCGACGCCCTGGACATGAAGGGTGCCAGCGGCATCCTGGGCATCCCGGGGGCCGCCGCCGCCGCCCTCGCCGCCGGCTGCGACCTGCTTTGCATCGGCACCGAGAACACCGCCGAGCAGCTCGACCAGATCGAGGCCGCCGTCCTGGCCGCCGTCGACGCCGGAACCCTCACCGAGGCCCGTCTCGCCGCGGCAGCCGGCCGGGTGCACCGACTCGCGGCCGGAATCCGCGACGACACCCTGGACATCCAGCTCCCGGCTGCCGCGCTGACGATGCCGGAACCCAGCTTCGATACCGGGCGGATCCGGGCCTCCTTCGCGATCAACGACCACGCGAAGCGGTGGCTCGCGGCGGTTCCGGAGACCTTCTCCGTGGTTCGGCTCGACACCGTCACGAACATCGCCGTGGGCCCGGCGCCCTGGGGGCCGTTCGCCGAGGTGGCCGCGCATCCGGAGTCGGACCTCGCGGCCGTGTGGCTGGCCAGGCCTCTCCTCGCACGCAGCGCAGAGGACAGCGGGACGCTGGAGCTCTCGGCCGGGGCTGCCGTGGTCGTGATCGGCAAGGACAACCACCGGCATCCGTTCATTCGTGACCTGGTGGATACGCTGCGCGCCGACCGCCGTGATGTGCTCGTGGTCGACATGGGCTGGCCGTCGGACGACCTGCGTTACGCCGACATCGCCACCTTCGGTGCGTCGAGGCTGGCCGGGCGGGCGCTGCTGGAGCTGCTGGCGGCGGTGCCCCTGACCGCCGTGCCCCTGACCGCCGTGCCGGTGACCGCCGAGCCGGTGACCGCCGAGCCGGTCTAGCTCACCAGGTCGCGCGCCCGCAGGGCGCCGCCGAGCAGGCCGGCGTTTTCGCCGATCGACGCCGGTACGATCACCGGACGCCGGTGGAAGCTGAGCAGGGCGCTCACCCTCTCACGCAGCGGCACGAACAGCTGGTCGCCCGCCTGCGCCAGGCCGCCCCCGATCACGATCGCTTCCGGGGCGAGGATCGCGGCCAGCTGGGCGATGCTCAGGGCGAGCGCATCCAGTGCCTCGCTCCAGATCAGCGCCGCCGCGGGGTCGCCGGTGCGGGCCAGGGCCAGAGCCTCGCGGGCCCCGCTCAACCGGATGCCGGTGACCTCTTCGTATCGGCGCACTATCGCGCCGGCCGAGGCCACGGTCTCCAGGCAGCCCCGGGAGCCGCAGCCGCAGAGCGGACCGGACGGGTGCACTATCGAGTGGCCGATCTCACCCGCGTAGCCGCCGCCGGTGTGCGCCCGGCCGTTGATGAACAGCGACCCGGCGATCCCGGTGCCGATGACCAACACCACCACGTTGCGATAGGGGCGGGCGGCGCCGAGCCTGAACTCGGCCTCACCGGCGGCCCGCACATCGTGCGAGAAAGTGGTGGGCAGGTGAATGAGATCTTCGGTGAGTTGTTTGAAGGGCACGTTGGACCAGTGCAGGTTGGTGGAGAGCACGCCGATGCCCGCGTCGTCGTCGACGAGGCCGGGGGCGAGCAGGCCCACCGCCCGGGGCCGCACCGCGGGAAAATCCGCGGCGAACTGCAGCGTGAGCTCCTGCACCCGGGCGATCACCGAGAAGGCCGTGCGCTCGCCGTCCAGCGGTGTCGGCGTGCGGCTGAGTCCGAGCATCCGGCCGGAGGTGTCGAAGAGCGCGGCCTTGGTGTCGGTGCCGCCCACATCTACGGCGATCACCGGCTCGCCGGCGCCGAGCGGGAGGGCCTGGGCGAGAACCGAAGTGAGGGTCACGGCGGTCATGGCTGGGGCTCCTCAGCGGTCGGCGAGTGTCGCGGGGCAAGAAACCGGCCACGAGGGTGCTCATGCTGTATCAACTGCCTGTGAGGACATTGTCCCACGCGCCGACTCTGTTTGTAAAGGATGGTAACAATTAGCGGGGAGCGGGTGAACAGCCGCGCAGGTTAGGTTTGAAGGACGCGTGCGCGCAAGCGGCGCATTGACAGACATATAGAGGTAGGAACCGAGCAGTGGCTGAAGCAACCGTGACCCCGGGCACCGAGGTGTCCCCGAAAGAGGTCGAGGCTCAGGCCGTGCGCCGGCGTACCTTCGCCGTCATCTCGCACCCCGACGCGGGCAAGTCCACGCTCACCGAGGCGCTGCTGTTGCACGCGCGGGCCATCACCACCGCCGGCGCCACGCACGGCAAGGCCGGCCGGCGCGGCACCGTCTCCGACTGGATGACCATGGAACAGGAGCGTGGCATCTCGATCACCTCCGCCGCCATCCAGTTCGAGTACCGCGACAGTGTGATCAACCTCGTCGACACCCCCGGCCACGCCGACTTCTCCGAGGACACCTTCCGGGTGCTCTCCGCGGTGGATGCCGCCGTGATGCTCGTCGACGCGAGCAAGGGCCTCGAGGTGCAGACCATGAAGCTCTTCGAGGTCTGCAAGCAGCGTGGCCTGCCCGTCATCACCGTGATCAACAAGTGGGACCGGCCGGGCTCCGCCGCCCTCGACCTGATGGACGAGATCCGCACCCGCACCGGCCTGATCCCCACCCCGCTGACCTGGCCGGTGGGCATCGCGGGAGACTTCCGCGGTGTGATCGAGCGGGACAGCAGCGACTTCATCCGCTTCAACCGCACCGCCGGCGGCGCCACCCGCGCCGACTCCGAGCGCACCACTGCCGAAGAGGCCGCCGCAGCCGAGGGTGACGCCTGGGTCGCCGCCGCCGAGGAGTCCGAACTGCTCACCGAGGAGGGCCAGAACCACGACGAGGAACTGTTCCTCGACGGCGTGACCACCCCGGTGCTGTTCTCCGCCGCGGTGCTCAACTTCGGTGTGCAGCACATCCTGGACACCCTGGTGGACTTCGCCCCGCCCGCCGAGGCGCGCCTGGACGCCGACGGCGGCCACCGCCCGGTGACCAGCCCGTTCTCCGGTTTCGTGTTCAAGGTGCAGTCCGGCATGAACTCCTCGCACCGCGACTACGTTGCATTCGTGCGGGTCTGCTCCGGCCAGTTCCGCCGCGGCATGGTCGTCACCCACTCCGCCACCGGCCGGCCGTTCGCCACCAAGTACGCCCAGCAGCTGTTCGGTAAGGACCGCGAAGTGGCCGAGGAGGCCTGGCCCGGCGACATCGTCGGCCTGGTCAACGCCTCCGCTCTACGGGTCGGCGACTCCATCCACGAGGGCAGCCCCGCGGTCACCTTCCCACCGCTGCCGATGTTCGCCCCCGCGCACTTCCGCGCCGTGCGCCCCGCCGATACCAGCAAGCACAAGCAGTTCCGCCGCGGTATCGACCAGCTCGACCACGAGGGTGTCATCCAGGTGATGCGCTCGGACCTCCGCGGTGACCAGGCCCCGGTGCTCGGCGCCGTCGGCCCGATGCAGTTCGAGGTCGTCGAAGAGCGGATGTCGCACGACTTCGGCGCCGCCATCCGCAGCGACGTGCTGCCCTACCAGCTGGCCCGCCGCACCGACAAGGAAAGCGCGCTGATCCTGGGCCACGACCGCCAGGTGGAGGTGCTCCGCCGCAGCGACGGCACCCTGCTGGCCCTGTTCAGCACCCCGTGGCGGCTTCGCAACACCGTGCGCGACCACCCGGAGCTGCTGCTTGAGGACCTCGCCGGCGGCGGGCCCATCGACGAGGTGCGCTACTAGCACGGCCCCACACCCTAGGGTGAGCGTGTGACGCCAGCAGAGTTGAATGCCCAGACCGACGTCGCTCGGCCGCCTGCCGCCGCAGTGGCTCGAGCCGTCGCGTTCTTCATCGATGTGGTCGGCACGACGCTGCTGACCGGAATCGTGTTCTTCACCTGCTTCATGGTGGGCTTCAACCTCGACACGGTGGGTAACGTAACGGTGGCCAATGCTGTGCTCAAGCTGGGCGTCGGCTCGCTGTTCCTCGTGCCGATCGGCGTGCTGTTGCTCAACCTCCGTCTTTCCAGAACCAGACGGGCATCGGTAGGTCAGCTTGCCGCGCACACCCGGCTGGTCGATGAGCGAACTGGCGGCCCGGTCAGTTACGGCGGGTTCTTTGCCCGCACCCTGGTACTCGCGGTGCCTGTCGTCGCCACCGCCTCGTCGGCCTGGACACTCTTCGGCATCGTTGCCAACGGTGGGGTGGGGAACAGCGAAAGGGGAACATCGCTTCTCTCCGTGCTGCCGATCCTGCTGGTGGTCTGGCTGGTCTTCGCCTTCCCCATGCTGCGCGGCGATCGGCGGGGATGGCAGGACAAAGCGGGAAAGACCCGGGTCGTGACCGCCGCATGACCAATCTGGAATCGCATCGCCGCCGAACTACACTCGGAATCAGACGAAAGCATGAAAGTCGCCCCAGTGGCGACACCGACAGGGGGAGAGTGTCATGAAGTCATTTGCGTGCGGAGACGTGGTGCCCGGCTGCACGGCGAGCTGGGTCAGTTCCACCGATGACGAGATTCTCGTTCTCGTCGCCCAGCATGCCAGCGCTGCCCACGGCATCGACACGGTGAGCCCCGAGCTGGCCCAGAGCGTCACGGACCGGATTGTGGTCGTCTCCTGACAACGCCGCTCTCCACCGCACCGCTCTCGGCTGCGCAGTGGACCGCCCTGCTGGATGCGGTCAGCGCCGGCACGGGCGTGACGGCGGCCTTCCAGCCGATCGTGGACACCGCCCGCGGAATCGTGGTGGGGTTCGAAGGGCTCGCCCGTTTTGAGATGCCCGCCGGCGTCGGCGTGGAAGACCTGTTCGCTCAGGCCCGCGCGGCTGACCGGTCCGCGGAGATCGAGGCCCGCTGCCTGCGGGTCATCCTTGTCGAACGCGGGTCGGTGCCGACCAACTGCTTCATCACCGTGAACGTGTCGCCGCATGTGCTCGGCCACGAGGCCATCCGGCAGGTCTGGCGCGAGCAGGCCGACCTCACCGGGGTGTTCGTGGAGCTCACCGAACAGTCCGCCATCGACTCCGCCGCCGACCTCGAACCCGAACTCGACGCCATCCGGGGCGCCGGCGGCCTGATCGCCGTCGACGACCTCGGCTCGGGCTACGCCGGTCTCAGCCGGCTGCTGGCGCTCAAACCCGCACTGATCAAACTCGACAGGGAACTCATCCAGGGCATCGACACCGACGAGGCGAAACGCGCGCTGGTCGAGATGATCGGCACCTTCGCCAACCGCATCGACTCCTGGGTGCTGGCCGAGGGCATCGAAACCGCGGCGGAGTACGACACCATCACCGCCCTCGGGGTGCCGCTCGCGCAGGGCTACTACCTCGCCCGGCCCGGTCCCGCGTGGCCCGAGCTATCCCGGCACGTGCAGCCGAGCGCGCCACCGCAGCCGGTGCCCATCGTGCGGGACCTGCTCGACGTCGCTCCCGCCGTGGAATCGGTCGCGGACGCCTCCCGGATCTTCACCGAGCACGCGGAGGTACGCACCGTGGTGCTCATCGACCACCACGGGCGCCCGGTTTCGGTTCTCGACAGCGAGAGCGCCCACCTCGGTGTCACGACCGGCGCCGTGCGGGTGAACCTGGACACCCCGGTTCGGGATGCCCTGTTGCGCGCGATCACCCGCGACAGCACACATCGCTACGATCCCCTGATCGTCACCGACAACGCCGGCCGCTACGCCGGAATCGTGCGCCTGGAACGCCTCATCACCACCGCCGTTCGGTAGGCCGGTCAGCCGCATCGCCAGGACACCAGCGCGCCTGCCCGGTGCCGGTGCGCGCGGGATCAGGGGTCGAGAAGCTCACGCAGCCGCTCGAGGTCGACGCCGTCGCTGGTGTCGAGGAAGAACGCGCCCTGCCACGCCTGGGTGCGGATGGCCTGGGCATTGCTGGTGCGCGACCACGGTGGATAGACCCTGAAGCCGCGTTTGCCGCCCTGGCCCGCCACCGACACAATGCCGTGACGCTGTAGCGCGGAGCGCGGGAACACAAACTGACCGGAGTGCAGCCCCTCCCGGGTGAGGATGACCAGGTGGTCGACGTCGTCGACCGGGAACGGTTCGGTCGAACCGGTGGGCGAGCGCCGCCAGACGGCGACGAACAGGCCGACCTTGCGGGGCGTCACCCGGCCCACCCGGAACCGCAGGCGTCGAGTTCCGATCCGGGCGACGGCGGCGCCGTAGTCCGCGTTGTCGATGTCGATGTCGATGTCGATCTCGGCGGCCGCAGTCTCCGAATGACCGCACAACGACCCGAACAGGGCCACGGCCCCTGACACGTCCGGATGGATCACGACGACGTGGTCCGGTCGGAGGGCACGGTGGGGTACAGCGTGGCGGCGGCCGCCGCAAACGAGAACCAGACCGGGGAGCCCACGGCGGCGTCGAGCTGCGCGGCCTCCTTCGGGCTGACGTCCGCGGCCAGCACGGCGCTTCGTGCCCGAACAAAGTCGCCCCGGGGCTCGAGGTCGATCAGCTCGGCTCGCACGCTGCTGAGCTGCGAATCGGCCGGCGGGTCGATCGACACCGACACGGCGCCCGGACGCACCGCCAAAGACAGCGGTGCCCCGTCGGCCACGCCCGGTTCGGGGATGTTCGCGACTGGGGCCGCGGCATCCGCAGTGATCAGGGTGGTGCCCCGGCGCACACCGGTGAGCAGGTTCAGGCCCGCCAGACCGGCCGCGAAGGCGCTGCGCGGCCGGTCGAAGACCTCGGCCGGGGTGCCCTGGTCGACGATCCGGCCGCCCTCGACGATCACCACGCGGTCGGCCAGGGTGTAGGCGTCGAGCACATCGTGGGTCACGATCAGCGCGCTGCGGCCGGCCAGCACGCGGCGCAGCATCCGTCGCACCGTCGGCGCCACCGAGATGTCCAGGGCGGCCAACGGCTCGTCGAGCAGCAACAAGCCGGGGTCGGATGCGAGGGCCCGCGCCACCGCGATCCGCTGAGCTTGCCCGCCGGAGAGCTCGGCCGGGCGCCGGGCGGCCAGCTGTTCGGCATCCACTTCGCGGAGCCAGTGGGTCGCGATCTGGCGAGCCCGGCCCGAGGGCGCTCCCGCGCTGCGGGGGCCGAAGGCGACGTTGTCGAGCACGCTCAGATGCGGGAACAGCAGCGCCTCCTGGGCGAGCAGGGAGACGCCGCGCTGGTGGGGGGCCCGCCAGGTGCGGGGGCCGCGCCCGGCGCCCGGCAGGTCGAACAAGACGGTGCCGTTCAGCTCGCAACGCCCGGAGTCGGGGGTGACCAGCCCGGCGATGGTGCCCAGCAGGGTGGACTTGCCGGCGCCGTTGGGTCCGAGGATCGCGACGGTCTCGCCGGCCGCCACGTCCAGGTGCAGGCTGACGTCGCGGTCGGCGACGTGCAGGTCGAGGGAGAAGGTCACGAGAGCGCCCGTGCCCGCCGGCGGGAGGGCTCGCCGGTGCGATGGGCGAGGCTGACGATGACGACGGCCACGACCACCAGCACCAGTGACAGCGCCACGGCGGTGTCCGGGTCGGTCTCCCGCTGCAGGTAGATCTCCAGCGGCAGGGTGCGGGTGGTGCCCTGCAGGCTGCCGGCGAAGGTGAGGGTGGCGCCGAACTCGCCGAGTGCCCTGGCGAACGACAGCACGGCGCCCGACAGCACCGCCGGCAGCACCAGGGGCAGGGTGATCCGGCGCAGCACCGTGGTGGGGCTGGCGCCGAGGGTGGCGCCGACGGCTTCGTACCGGCTGCCCACCGTGCGCAGGGCGCCCTCCAGGCTCAGCACCAGGAACGGCAGGGCGACGAAGGTCTGGGCGATCACGACGGCGGTGGTGGAGAAGGCGATCTCGATGCCCAGGAGTCCGAAGGTCTGGCCCAACAGTCCCCGGCGGCCGAAGGTGTAGAGCAGCGCGATGCCGCCGACGACCGGGGGGAGCACGAGGGGGAGCAACACCAGCGAGCGGAGCACCTTCTGCCCCCAGAAGTCGGTGCGGGCCAGGACCAACGCCATCGGCACGCCGAAGACTACACACAACGCGGTCGCCGCCAGCGAGGTGCGCAGACTGAGAAGCAGCGCGGCGACCGAGGACTCCGAGCTGATCAGCGGCACGAACTCGGTCCAGTTCACCCTGAGCGCCATCGCCACGAGCGGCAGTAGCACGAAGACCGCGCCGAGGCCGGCCACGGCGAAGACCCAGCGGGGAACCGTCATGAGATCACGCCGCCCCGAAGCCCGCGGCGCGCAGGACGGCGGCGCCGCCGCTGCCGGTGACGTAGTCGACGAACGCCCGGGCCACGTCAGCGGATGCCGAGCCGGTCACGGGCACGATCGGGTAGGTGTTGACGGCGCTGGCGGCCTCGGCGAACTCGATGCCCTCGACGGCGGCGCCCGCGGCGGCGACGTCGGTGACGTAGACCAGGCCGGCGTCCGCTTCACCCGAGGTGACCTTGCCGAGCACATCGGTGACGGATGATTCTTCGCTCACCGGGCTGAGCGTGACGCCCGCGCTCGCGGCCACGGTCTCGGCCGCGGCGCCGCAGGGTACCTCGGGGGCGCAGGCGACGAGCCTGACGTCGGGTCTGGTCAGGTCGGTGAGGTCGGTGATGCCCGCGGGGTTGCCCGGCGGCACCGCGATGGTCAGGACGTTGGTGGCGAAGTCCACGGGCTCGCCGTCGCCCAGCGCCGCATCCGTGAGCCTGGCCATATTGTCGGTGTCTGCCGAGGCGAACACGTCGGCCGGGGCGCCCTCGATGATCTGGGTGACGAGGGCGGAGGAGCCGGCGAAGTTCAGCACCACCGTGGTGCCCGGGTTGGCGGCTTCGAAGGACGCGGCCAGCTCGGTGAAGGTGCCCTGCAGCGACGCGGCGGCGTAGACCGTGATGTCGCCCCCGAGCGCGGCG
This sequence comes from Cryobacterium zongtaii, assembly GCF_002909375.1. Lineage (GTDB taxonomy): Bacteria > Actinomycetota > Actinomycetes > Actinomycetales > Microbacteriaceae > Cryobacterium > Cryobacterium zongtaii. The sequence continues at coordinate 62,259 of NZ_PPXD01000022.1, read as the reverse complement.
GCGGAGCCGGTCGGTGACGGGGTCGCGGACCCGCATCCGGTGAGGGTCAGGCCGATCACGAATGCGGTCGCGAGGCTGCGGGTGACGCGGGCCACGGTCAGACTCGCCCCTGGGGTGTTTCGACGATGACCGTCGTGGCCTTGACCACGGCGATGGCGACGGAGCCGAGTTCCAGGCCGAGCTCGCGTACGGCTTCACTGCTCATCAGCGAGACCACGCGGTGCGGGCCGCACTGGATCTCAACCTGGGCCATCACGGTGTCCATCACGATGTCGGTCACGAGGCCCACGAACCGGTTGCGGGCGGACCGGCCGATTCCGGACGGATCCTCCGGGAGCACCGCGTTCTTGCGCGCCAGCTGGGCCAGCGCCAGGCCGTCGACCACGGTGCGGGACGAGGCGTCCTTCGAGCTGGGTAGCACGCCGTTGTCGATCCACCGGCGCACGGTATCGTCGCTGACACTCAAGAACGCGGCCGCGTCTTTGATGCGTATCTGAGGCATGAAAAACACTCTAGCTCCGATTTCGCGGAGTCACTTGCGGCTGTGACCCGCATCCGCAATTCGGTGGGGAGTAGACGATTCGGCGCGGGGCTGCTGCCTAGTTGGAGCGCCGCGGGCGGCGGCGGCGAAAACGCGGCTTCCTGCGAGGCTGGGCGGCGGACGGCTCGTCCCCGCCCCGGCGCGGAAGCAGGACGGGCAGGTGCGCCACCGACGATGTCGCGGAGCCGGGGCCGATGTTCAGCGCGTCGACGATCACCAGAGCCGTTTTGAGGGCCGCCTGGACGATCCTCCGCGCGACGCGGACCGCCACGGCGGTGACGGAGCCGCGGGCACGATTCCCGGTCATGGTCGTGCCGATTTAGCGACCACATCGTAGATGGCCGGTTCGAGGTCAGGCCAGGCAAACCGGTATCCGGCGGCGACCAGGCGTTCCGGTTCCACCCAGCGGCTCTTGAGCACCAGCTCGGGTTCGGTGCGCAGCAGCCACATGGCCGGTTCCAGCATCCAACGGAACGCCGGCAGGCCGAGCCTGGCGCCCACCCGGCGGCGTAGCGTCGCCATGAGCGTGCGGTTGTCGCTGGGGTGCGGCGCGGCCAGGTTGACCGGCCCGACGAGTTCGTCGTGGGCGACGATGAACCGAATGGATGCCATGACATCGTCGATGTGGATCCAGCTGAAGCGCTGCCGCCCGCGGGAGTGATGGGTCGGCGCCGTGCCGTCTCCGCTCGGCTGAGTGCCGATGCCGCGGTAGCGCCGGTGCGGGATCCACCGCCCGTCGACCTGCGGCCCACCCAGCCCGAGGCGTGCCAGGCGCGCGAGAATCGCGGTGGCGGGACCGTCACCGAGCACGATGGCCATCCGCAGCGCCACCCGGCGGGTGCCGGGCAGGTCACCGGCGAAGAACTCGTCCTCCCAGTTGCGGGCGATGTCCGCCGAGAAGCCGGAGCCGATCTCGCCGTGGGTCTCGGTCATCGGGCGGTCCATCGCGTATCTGTAGATGGTGGCGGTGCTCGCGTTCAGCCACACCCGCGGCGGCCGCGCGCTCGTCTGGATGGCCTCGCGGAGCTGCCGGGTGGTATTGACCCTGGAACGAAGGATCTCGGTGCGGTTCCGGTCGGTGTACCGGCAGTCGACACTCTTGCCGGCCAGGTTGATGACCAGGGCGGAACCGTCGATCAGCTCCCGCACGGCGGTGTCGTCGTCCCAGCGCGCGTCGGGCCCGATGCGGCCGATGCGGGCGACCTCATAGCCCTGGTCGCGGAGCTCGCGAACGAGTCTCTGGCCGATGAACCCGGATGCCCCGGCTACCACTGCGCGTTCTTTGGTGTCCCCCACGGGTTCAGCCTACGAGGTGCGGGCCGGTCGCCACGAGCTGCCTCCGCTAGTCCAGCACCGGCGTCACCCCGGCCTGCAGGGCATCGAGCTCGCCCTGCACGTCTCTGGCACTGCCCGGGTAGACCTGCCGGGCCCGAACCGCCGCCGTGAGCGCGGCTCGCTGCAGGTCGAAGTATTCGCCGCTGGTGGGGTCGTCCCGGCCGGCGACCGCGGCGGCGGCCACGGCGCGGGCCTCGGCTCGGCCCACCTCCACCTCGGCGTCTTCGGCACTGGTGTCGATCCGCAGCTTCTTGGCCAGCAGCGGCAGCGTCGAACCCTGCAACAGCAGGGTGCCGACGGCCACGATGAAAGCGACGGTCTGGATGATGGTGCGACCGGGAAACGGCGCTCCGGAGGCGATGGTGAGCGGGATACCGCCGGCGGCGGCGAGGGTGATGATGCCGCGCATGCCGGTCCAGGAGACGAGGAGGTTCTCCGCGGGGGTCAGCACCGTGACGTGGCCGCGGTCCCTGCCGCCCTGCCGCCGCAATGGACCCGACCGGCCGCCCCGCCCGGGACCGCCGCGCCCGCGCCGCCGGCGCCGGACCAGGGGGTCGAGGGAGGCGGCCATCCGCCTGGCGTAGATCAGGAGCGCGAGTTGGGCCCGGCCGTAGCTGAGGTACACCCAGGCGAACCTGCAGAGGATGACCGCGAGCAGCACGATCAGGCCCAGGCCGATGGTGGACCAGGTGGGGGTGTTCGACTCGGCGAGGTCGTCGAGCACAAACCTGAATTGGAGCCCCATGTAGGCGAAGACGAACGCCTCGAGGATGAGGTCAACGACCGGCCAGAGTGCGGCCTCCTGCAGCCGGGTGCGGTAGGCGGTGGAGGGCTGGGTGGACTCTCTGCGGCCGAAGTGGGACAGACTCACGGTGAAGCCGGCCGCGACGACGGCGATGATGCCGGAGGCATGCAGCTGCTCGGCCGCGAAGTAGGCCAGAAACGGCACCAGCAGGTTCAGACCGCTCTCGATGGTGGGGTTGCCCACCTTGGCCCGTACCGCGACGACGACCCGGCCGATGATGACACCGAGGATCAGTCCGATCGCGGCCTCCCAGCCGAAGAGCAGGAACGGGTTTTCGATGAACTCCCGGTCGCCGGTGACGGCGGCTATGGCCACGGCGAACAGGGTGAGCGCCGCCGCGTCGTTGACGAGGCTTTCGCCGGTGAGGATGGAGATCGTGCGCCGCGGCAGGCCGATCTCGCGGCCGTGGCTGACGGTGGTGACCGAGTCCGGCGGCGACACCACGGCGGCGAGCACGAGCGCGCCGGCCAGACCGAGCTCCGGGGCGATCCACGAGGTGAGGAAGCCGACGACCACGGTGGTGAAGATCACCAGGCCCACGCCGAGCCCGAGGATGCTGCGCAGGTTCTTGAGGAACGCGAAGAACGAGAAATTCAGGGTGGCCGAGTAGAGCAGCGGCGGGATCACGACCCCGAGGATCAGCTCGGGGTCGAGTTCGAGCCGGGGCAGACCGGGGATGAACGAGATGGCGGCCGCCAGGGTGACGGTGACGATGCCGGCCTGCAGGCCGCGCAGGTGGGCGAAGGCGGCGATGACGAGCGCACCGGTCATCACGAGGAGCAGCTGGACGTCCAATGGTGCCTGTCTTTCCGCGAAGAGGTGTCGTGCCAGTCTTCCCTATCGGCGGCGCGGTGACGGTGAGGTGAGACGCAGGGCGAACCCGACCGGTGCGCAAGCCGCGGTGGGTACGATTGCGGCATGACCGAGACCCGTATCCCATCCGTTCTGTTCGTCTGCCAGAAGAACGGTGGGAAGTCGCAGATGGCGGCCGCACTGATGAGGGCAGCGGCGGGGGACGGTGTCGAGGTGTTCTCGGCGGGAACGAAGCCCGCGGCGGCCCTGAACGCTCAGTCCGTGGAGTCACTGGCCGAGCTGGGAATCGGCGTCGGAGACGAGCAGCCGAAGGCCATCACCGCGGCCATGGTGGCCGCTGCCGACGTCGTCGTGATCCTCGGGTCTGAGGCGCAGGTCGATGAGGTGGCCGGAACGAGGTTCGAGACGTGGATCACGGACGAGCCCTCCGAGCGCGGCATCGAGGGCATGGAGCGCATGCGACTGGTCCGTGACGACATCCGCGCCCGCGTCGACGAGCTCCGCGCCCGCCTCTAGCCCTGCGCGTCGGCCTTGGCGAGCAGGACGTCACGTTCCTGCGTGTTCGCGGTGAGGGCGGCGGCCGTGAGGAACTCGGCCCGGGCCTCCTGAGCGCGGCCGAGCCTGGCCAGTAGTTCGCCGCGCACACTCGGCAGCAGGGCCGAACCACGCAGTGCGCCGTCGTCGGCGAGGTCGTCGACGATGCGCAGTGCGGATGCGGGACCGGTCGCCATGGCCACCGCTACCGCCCGGTTGAGCTCAACCACCGGGTTCGGCGCGATCCGGCCGAGTGCCTCGTAGAGCAACACGATCCGGTCCCAGTCGGTGTCCGCCACGCTGGGGGCCCTCGCGTGGCACTGGGCGATCGCGGCCTGCAGGGCGTAGCTGCCCCGGCCGCGGCCCAGCGCGTCGGCGCGGGCGAGGGCGGCCTGCCCACGGGCGATCTGGCCGTGGTCCCAGCGGCGGCGGTCCTGATCGGCCAACAGGATGGGCGTGCCGTCGGCGCTCACCCTGGCGCCGAACCTGGAGGCCTGCAGCTCCATCAGGGCCACGAGGGCGTGCGCCTCGGGCTCCCGCGGGGTGAGACCGGCGAGTACCCGAGCAAGCCGCAGCGCCTCGTTCGCGAGGTCGGTGCGCAGCCAATGGTCGCCGGACGTGGTCGCGTAACCCTCGGTGAAGATCAGGTAGACCACCCCTAGCACGGCGCCGAGCCTGGACCGCCACTCGCTTGGGTCGGGCACCTCGAAAGGCACCCCCGCCGCGGCGAGGGTCTTCTTGGCCCGCAGGATGCGCTGCTGGATGGTGGCCACCGGCACCAGGAACAGCCGGGCGATCTCCTCGGTGGTGAGGCCGCCGATCAGCCGCAGGGTCAGCGCGACCTGAGCCTCGCGGGCGAGCACCGGGTGGCAGGCGATGAATACCAGCCGCAACACGTCGTCATCGATCGGTTCCCCAGCATCCGCGGCGGTGCCGATGCCCACCAGATCATGGGCCATCGCCCGGTACCTCTCATCGAGGCGTTCGCGTCGCCGCCAGGTGTCGATGGCCTTGCGCTTGGCGACGGCCGTGAGCCAGGCCCCGGGGTTCCGGGGGATGCCCGCCTCCGGCCATTGCCTGAGCGCGTCGACCACCGCTTCCTGGGCGAGATCCTCGGCCAGCACCACATCGTTGGTCATCTTCGCGAGCGTGGCGACGATCCTGGCGCCCTCGATGCGCCAGACCGCGTCCACGGTGCGCCGCGGATCGGCCATGACCCCAGCCTGCCGGCCGAAGCCCGCTAGACCTGGCCGCTCTCGGCGCGCCAGAGCTCCTGCTGCGCAAGGATCGGGTTGTCGGCCGCCTCACCGAAATCGCTCATCTCGGTGACCCGGCGTACCTCGAGCTTCGACCCCGGTCCGAGCGGGCACCGGCTCGCCCACTCGATGGCCTCCTCCTTCGACGCGACCTGGATCATCCAGAAGCCGCTGAACAGCTCGTGGGTTTCGCCGTAGGGGCCGTCGGTCACGATGGGTGGGTCTGCGGCGAAGTCGACCACAAAATTGTCGGCCATCGAGTCGGCCAGACCGTCGCCGGCGAGCATCACGCCGGCCTTGAACAGGGCCTCGTTGTATGCACCCATCTTCTCGATGATCTGATTGATGTCCGCCGTGTCGTAGTCCTGACGGGCCGCTTCGGTTGCTCGCATGATCAGCATGTACTTCATCGGGTTCTCCTCACTCGTGGAGGGCGCCGAGTGCGTCCCTCTACATGATGCGTCGAACGGGGCGGGCCTGGATCGACAGGACGGGAAAGAAATTCAGTTCGACAGCACCTGCCGGGTGATGGAGTGCAGCAGTTCCTCCCCGGCCAGGATGCCCCGCCGGGCGGTCACGGCCAGGTTGTGCCTGGTGAAGGCCGCGTCATGCAGTTCGCCGTGCGCCGGCCGGAAGGCGAAGTGCGCCTCCTCCAGCATCCGCTGGTCGAGGAGCGAGTCGCCGGCGGCCAGCACCGTGGGGGCGCCGAGCCGGCGGTGCACCTCGGCTACGGCGGCGCTCTTGTTCACGGCTTCCGGCACACAGTAAAGCTTGCGTCCCTGCACGGAGACGGTCCAGCCGAGCGCCCGGCACCGCAGGTGCAGCCCGGCGATCCAGTCCGCGGGCATCGCCTCCCGGTCGATGATCGCGTAGGTGAACAGGTCCTCCGCGGTGTGCACCCGCACAATCCACTCCCCGGCGGCCGGTTCCTCGAGCAGGGCCCTGACCTCGGCCAACGGAGCCGCTTCCGCGCCCAACCGGGCCTGCAGTGTGTGCGACCACGCCGGATCGACCTCACCGTCGACCAGGATCGTGCCGCCGTTTGTGGTGATGGCGAAGCGCGGCACCGACCCCGGCAGCTGCACCCGGCTGTACTGGGCGACGGTGCGGGTGGTGACCGGCACGAACGTGGCGGTCGCGGCGAGGTCGAGCAGAAGCTGCTCGGCGGCGCGTGTCATGAACGAGATCGGCACGCCCTGATAGACCTCGGAGACGACGATCGGTGGAGCCTGGGCGTCGGTCGTCTCGAGCCAGAAGGCGCGCGATGAGTAGATGAGGGTGCGGTCGAGATCGCAGGCGACCAGGGGCATGCCGGTCACTGTGCACCCGCAATCCCGCGACCGGGCCGAATGAGCCCGACACAGCTGTACGGCAGGTCGGGAACGACCTCGATCGGGACGCCGCGCTGCTCGGCCAGCAGCAGCACGTGCGCGACATCCGCCACGGCATCCGCCCGCACCAGCACCTTCCAGGGCACCCGGCGCAGCAGGACCCGGGTGGTCTCGCCGACTCCCGGCTTGACCAGGTTCACATCGTTGATGCCGTACTCGGTGCTGATCTTCTCGACAGCCTTCCAGCCGACCCACGACGGGGTGCGGTCCTCGCCGCTCGCCGCCGCGACTCCGGCGGCGACGTCGGCGGCGACATCGGTGAAGTAGCCGCAGACGGTGTCGAGAAAGTCGCCCGAGACGTCGTTGGGGCTCAGCTCGGCGTAGAACTTGGCGCCGTGGAACTCGTCCTCGCCGATCAGGTCCCGGTTGAAGACGGTGCGGGACACGAGCCCGGACACCGTGGAGTTCAAGCAGGCGGACGGGATCAGGTAGTCCTCGCGGGTGCCGTGGATGGTGACGCAGTGTCCTGGGTCGGCCAGCACTGCCAGGTCGTCCCTGAAGAACACGCCGTCGGTCCGGCCGAACAGGGCGATCGCCGCGGACAGCTCCCGCGCGATGGCGCCCTTGCCGGTCCAGCCGTCGACGAAGATGATCTGCTCGGGATCGTGGTGGGCGGCGAGGTAGCGCAGGGCGGTCTGGTCCAGCCCCACGCCGCGCACGATGCTCATCGTGTAGTGCGGCACGTCGATCCCACGCGCCTGCTGGGCCCAGCGCCGCATCAGGATGCCTATCGGGGTGCCGGCCCGGGCGAGGGAGACGAACACCGGCCGGTCACCGCGGGCGGCGAGGGCCAGGTCGGTGACGACGCCGACGGCCACAGCGAGCCGGCGGCCGGAACGCTGGAGCGCCTCCCGGTAGAGCGCCTCGTATTCCGGCGACGGCAGGTACTCGATGGGTAACGACTCGGCGTAGTTCGCCGCCCCGGTCTGGATGGCGTGCTCGCGTTCCTCGGCCGGTGCCTCGAGGGCAACGCCCTGCAGGTCCTGCAGCAGCCAGCTCACGTCCTCGGCGGCGTATGAGCCGAAGGCGGGGCCGCTGAGCGGATGCGGCAGCAGGGCCGCCGGCGGGAGAGGGCTGGTGGTCACGGGGTGGGTATCCCATCGGTGGGGGCTGAAGCGGTCAGGAGCACGACCACGATGCGGTCGCTCACGCGGCGGAGGGCATCGATCACGCCGTCGGCACCGGTCAGCCGGGCGGGGTCGGTGCCGGGTTCCGGCATGAACACCACGGTGCCGAACCGGTGATGGCCGGCGGTGAGGTTGTAGGCGAATCGCACGCCGGCGCCGTCGGAGGTGGTGTCGTGGCTGCGGAAACTGATGGCGCTTCTGATCGGGTAGTCGGCTGCATCGAGGGCGGCGATCGGCGATCGGGTGCTGGTGGAGAACCTGACGAACAGCGGCGCGGCGGCGCGTCCGAGCTCGTCCGCGGTCAGCATCGGCAGGGCGATGAACTCTTCCGAGCCCAGGACCAGGACCCCGCGGTCGTCCACGGTCGCCTCCCCGGCGGGGAGCAGGGCGGCCACACGATTGGCGACCGCCGCGGCGAGGGCGGCGTCCGCGGGTGCCGTGGTGCCGAATCGGGCGCTTCGCAGCGGGGCGAGGTCGGTGCAGTCGAGCAGGTGCACCTCGCCGGCAGCGGCGGGCGCCGGGGTGATGACGGGCATCGACTCGATCATCCGGCCGGCACGGGGAAGCACGTCGGCGGGGAGCCCGATCGAGCCGGCGGCCAGGCAGACCACGGAGATGCGGGTGCCGAGCGTGGCCGCCAGCTCGTCGAAACGGCCGAGGTCGGCGGGGGACCGCAGGTCGATCAGCGAGGCGATCACCCAGTGCGATTGCGGGATGAGGGCATGCAGCGCCGTGATCGTGTTGATCACCGTGGTGCCGGTGCTCAGCTCGTCGTCGACCAGAATCGTCGTGCCGCCCGCGCGCAGCCAGTGCGGGTCTGTCGGCAGCAGGGCATGCTCGGTGGCGTGGGAGTGTTCCTCGGCGAAGCCGGCGAACGGGGTCGCCCCGGCCGGCGCGTGCCGGGTCGAGTGCAGGTAGTAGGCGCCGAGGGCGTCCGCGACGAGCTGGCCGAGGCCGGTGGCCGTCTCGGCGTAGCCGAACGTCACGACGTCCGGTTGCGGCGCCGTCGCGGCGCGGATGTCGCGGCGGAGGTCTGTCAGATCGCGGTGGGCCTGGGCCAGGGATTCCGCATCCGTCGACTCGGCCTTCTCGGCCAGCCGGGCCACCAGAACAGCGAATCGGTCGCCCAACTCGTTCGCGGCCGGAGGGCCGCCACTGACGACCGCGGAGACGAGCAACCCGAGCAGTTCCCCGGCCGCCAGGGCGATGCCGGGCACCGTCGGCACGTGTTTGGCGAGCACCGTGGAGACGAGCAGATGGGCGCGCTTGGGGTTGTGGCGGAGGGCGATGCCGACGAGTTCGTCTACGCCGAGGATGCTCCGGGTGTGGTCGGTGGCCACGTGAATGTCGAGGGCCGTTGCCACCGTCACCGCATGCTCGCTTCGAGGAGGTCGACGAAGGTGGTGGACTCCGAGGCCACCCCGAAGGCGTCGGCGCGCAGCATCGTCTTGTGCGCCCACGCGGAGTGCGGCTTGGCCTCGTTCATCTTGTTGCCGTACGGGGACGCGCTGGCTCCGCCGCCCACGTTGTCGAGAATGACCGCAGCGTCGAGGAACTCCTCGTGGCTCACGACAGACAGGGCGTGCACCACCGACACGTGGGTGGGGTGGATCACGGTTTTACCGAGGAGCCCGTTGGCCTGGTCGAGGGAGATCTCGCGGATCAGCCCGTCCAGGCCGCCCAGCATCAGCCGGTGCCGGAGTTCTCTCTCGTTGGCTTCGACGAACGGGGTCATACGCAACTGCGGACGGAGGATGCGCTCGGTCTCGTAGTGCTCCCACACCGTGCCGGTGATCACAAAACTGTCGTCTGACCGGCCCAGCACGTTCACGATGTCGGAGATCATCGAGGCGACCACCTTGACGTCGTACACCGTGAGGTCGCGCGAGCGGCGCAGCCCGAAGGCGCTGGACAGGTCGGTCGCGCCGATGCGCGCGGCCAGCACGTCCTCGCGGTTGTCGTGCAGAATCGTGCGGATCGACGCGAGCGCCGAGGTGCGCGTCTCGCTGTGGATCATGTTCGGAGACTCGAGAATGGGCATCAGCCGCAGCCGTTGGCCGCCCCGTGAGCCGTCGGCGCCGCTCTGCCGCTGGATCTCGCGGAGCGCAACGAAGAACCCCTCGGCATAGCCGGTTTCGTTCTCGAACTTGGGGACCACGAATCCGCTGAGCAGAGCCAGGCCCGCACCGCAGGACTCGGCCACCCGCAACATCTGTTCCGGGGTGCGCACCCGCACGAAGAGCAGGGGGAGGGCGGTGTCAGGCTTGTCCGTCGCGGTGCGGTGCAGGGCTCTGATCGCTTCGGCGACGTTGATCTCCGCGGCATCCACTGCGCTGTCGGCGATCGAGTCCTCGAGGCAGAGCACCATGCTGACGCAGCCGCGCGAGGCCTGTTTGATGACGTCGTCGGCGATAGCGGGACGGTCGCCGGGGCAGTAGAGCGTGGCGCCGAGGAACGCGGCGAGCAGCGGGGCGGGCGAGTCGACCGAGATTTCCTGGGGCCGCCGGTGGAAGAGCTGGTCGGTCTGGGAGTCATCGAGGAAGGCGAAGTGGCGCATGGGGGATTATCGGCTCCGGGACTCTCGAGTAGCGACGTGGGGGGTGAGGGTGAAACCGAACTGGCTCAGAATCGCTTCGTCAGACGCCGTGCGGTCCACGGGTTCCGCCCGCAATTCGACGAGGTTACCGACCCTCAGCAAACAGAGGATGAACATCCGTGAGTCGTCACCCCGTGCCGTCGTGACCGTGGAGCCGTCGAAGATCTGCACGCCGAGGGTGTGCGGTCCGCGTGCGATGAACAGGGCGCGTCGCAGCCTCTGCAGGTGGCGCAGGGAGACGATCGCATCGGCCTCGTCGAATCCCACCAGCGGCCGATTGCCGGCTGTCGTCACGGGAGTGCCGGCGGTGTCGCCTGCAGCGCTCTCCGAGCCGGTCACCCGGTCGGCGTCCTCCCACACGGCGAGGTCGGCGCCGCTCACGATGAGGCTGCCCACAGCGGACTCGCGGGCGTTGAGCCGGAGTACCGGCTCGTTCTCGCCCAGTTCGCGAACCTCGTCGATCGTGGGGGCCGGGAAGGGAAGCGAATCCGGCGAGACGGTGGCCGGCGCCGTCGCGACGGATGCCGGGCGGGCCGGTGATGCTGCTGTGCCCGTCGTCGCGGGGGCGAGAGACAAACCGGCGGATGCGGCCCGACGAGGTTCCGGCTCGGTGGCGGCGGCATCGCGCGCGACGGCGGCCGGCGCTGCGGGCTTGACGCGGCGGCGCAGGAACCCAATGTCGGTGCGGACCGGGGAGCTGTTCAGTGCCACCGGTCAGAGGTCGATCCGGAAGTCGGCGGCGACCCCGCGCAGGCCCGTCGAATAGCCCTGGCCGAGGGCACGGAACTTCCAGTCGTCACGGTGGCGGTAGAGCTCGCCGAACATCAGCACGTCCACGGTGCGGTACTCGCCGGACGGGAGAACAAAACGCACCAGCTCGCGGTTGTCGCGGGTGGCCACCCGGACGTACGCGGAACGGACCGAGGAGAAGTTGCCGGCGCCCCGCACGTCGGGGTCCACGTAGACGACGAACACGATCTTCGCGACCTCGGCGGGCACCCTGGCGAGGTCGACGTCGATCTCTTCGGTGTCCAGGTCGTCGCGGAAACCGACGGAGCCGTCCTGGCTGACGATCTGGTTGAAGAACACGAGATGGTCGTTGGAGAGCGACTTGCCCTGGGCGTCACACAGGATGGCCAGGGGCACGAGCTCGGACTGCGGACCGCGGCTGGGGATGATCTCCCATCCGAAGCCGATCATCAGCTCGGTGAGCCCCGGGTTCTCGGCGGTCAGGGCGGCGTTGGCCCCCGGGATCAGTGAGGTCATCGTCCGTCCAACGTGAGGGTGGGAGCCGCGAACTTGTCGGCCAGGAAACGCCCGTGGGTGGAGAGCTCCGCGATGGCGCCGATGCGAATCTGGTTGAGCAGGTCGCCGATGGTTTCCTCGAGGATCCCGAGTTGGGCCGAGAACTGCAGGGTGGCAGCGGAGGTGTTGGTGCGTTCGGCCTCTGGCAGAGCGAGGTAGGCCCGCAGCGGGGTCGGCAGGTAGTCCCGGATCATCGCATCGAGCAACACCCGCTGCTCGGTCGAGGCGTTCTGGGCGGCGACCATTTCGATGACGCGACGGAGCAGGTCGTCGATCTGGGCGAGCCTGGAGGTGAGCAGGGTGGGCAGTTCGCCCCCGGAGCTCCGAACGGCTGCGCGCAGCTGGTCGAGGGCGCGCCGTGTCGCTTCATCCTCGGATTCCACGACGGCAGCCGGCTCCACGGCCGCGGAGTGGGCATCCGTCGTCGCCGGACCCTTGAACAGAGAGTCTACGAACTTGCCGAACGCCATGCCCTCACCGTCCTCGTTACGTTGCCCGATTGTCTAGCGTAGCTCGCGCTGTTCCCCCTGCTTGCTGCGTTCCAGGTACGGCTTCGCCTTCTGCAGTCCGGTTTCGAGGGCCGAGACCGTGCCCTCCATGTTTTTGGCGGCAGCGGCGCGGAAGGTGTCGATCGCGTCCATGGTGGCGAACACGTTGTCGAAGGCCTTCTGCAGCGTCTCGACGCTCACTCCGGAGTTCGACGCCTGCTCGTGGATGCGCACGGTCTGGTCCTTGAGCATCTCGCTGGTCTTGAGGATCATGTTGTTGGTGGTGGTGTTGATCGCGTCGATCTGGTCGAGCACCATCTTCTGGTTGGCCAGGGCCTGCGCCACGATGACGGCCGTGCGGAGCGCCGCGATGGTCGTCGTGCGCGCCCGGTCGACACCCTTGATGAGTTCCAGGTTGTTCTTGCGGATCAGATCCATCGCCAGGTAGCCCTGCACCGACACGGCGAGCTGGGTGAGGATGTCCTGGTGCCGCTGGCGGATCGGGAAGAGCACGTCGGCTTCGAGCTTCTGTGCTTCGTCGATGCGACCGGCCGACCGCGAGGCGTCGATCTTCTCGACGGTGGCGTTGTCCAGGGCCTTGGCGAAGACCGCGTACTCGCTCAGCGTCTGCATGGTCTCCCAGAGCTGCACCTTCTCACCGGCCAGCGACGCGTTGTCCTTGAGGAGTTCGTCCTGCCCGCTCATCAGCGACTTGATGATCGCGTCGAGCTGGGTCTGGGCTGACTCGTACTTCTGGAAGTACTTCGCCAGCTTGTTCCCGCCGGGGATGAAGCCCAGGATCTTGCGTCCCATTCCGAGGTCGGCGTCGTTGGGCGTGAGGTCCTCAACGGTCGAGCGCAGCTCACCGAGAGTGTTCGCCACGGTGATCTGCGCGCTGTTGCCGGTGCGCTTGGCGCCGGCGACCGAAGTCGACGAGCGCTCGAGCATGCGGGTGGAGTAGCCGCTGGACTGCACCATCTCGGCGCTCGCGAGGCCGGAGATGCCCTCGATCTTCGCGCTGAACTCGGGGGTCCGCGGATCCAGGGACGAGACATCCGCCACGAACTCCCGCGCCTGACGGGCGATCTCCTGCTGCCGCTCGGCCGGAACCGGCACCATCCCGGGCGCGTCGTCCGCCACCACGATGTCCGGTGCATCCGGCGCTTTCAGCACCAGGGCCAGCTCGGAGGCGTCCGGGGGAGAGAGGGGTGAACTCATGCGTGGTCCTGTCTGATTCTGGTGCGGCGGGCGGCGACGAGCGTGGGCCGGTTAGTCGAGGGAGATGCCGAAGTCGGTGGCGATGCCCGCGAGTCCGGTGGTGTAGCCCTGGCCGACGGCCTTGAACTTCCAGTCGGTGCCGTTGCGGTAGACCTCGGCGAACAGCATGGCGGTCTCGGGTGCCGCGTCCTCGCTCAGGTCGAACCGCACGATCTCCTGATCGTCCTGGTCGACGATGCGGCAGTACGCCCCGCGCACCTGGCCGAAGTTCTGGCGGCGTGCGTCGGCCTGGTCGATCGAGACCACGATCACCACGCGGGAGACGTCGCTGGCCACCTGACGCAGGTCGATGTTGATCTGCTCGTCGTCGCCGTCCCCGGCTCCCGACCGGTTGTCACCGAGGTGCACAACCGACTTGTCTGCCGAGGAAGGCTGGTTGTAGAAGATGAAGTCGGCGGAGGAACGCACCTTGCCGTTGTCGCCGATGAGGAGCGCGGAGGCGTCCAGGTCGAAGGCTTCGCCGCTGGTGGTGCGCGGGTCCCAACCCAGGCCGACAGTCGCGACGGTGAGTCCGGGGCTGACCTTGGTCAGCGAGAGGTTGTTGCCTTTTGCGAGTGTCAGACCTGCCATGGGAATTTTCTCCTTGTGTGTATGGGGTGGGTGAACGGCCGTGCGGTGGCGCGGTTAGAGGACCTTCGCTGCCGCGGTGAGCAGGTCCATGGCCGAACGGCCGGTGGCGCGCTCGCCGATGGCCTTGAAGGTCCAGCCGGTGCCGTCGCGGGAGACCTTCGACATGATCATGGCGGTGTGCGGGCCGCTGTCGGTCAGCTGGTAGCGGGCGACCTCAGGGGTGCCGGCGGACGAGTCGTCGACGAGGCGGCTGAACGCGTTCTCGACGAGGTCGAAGGTCTGCTGGCTGTAGCTGCTGATGACGAACACGATCTGCGAGACCGCCGCGGACACCTGGGCGAGGTCGACGAGGATGGTTTCGTCATCGCCATCGCCGGCCCCGGTCAGGTTGTCGCCGGTGTGGCGGGTCGAGCCGTCCTTGCTGCTGAGCTGCTGGAACCAGACGGTGTCGAGGACCTTGCCGGCGGCGTCGAAGAAGATCGCCGAGGCGTCGAGGTCGACCTCTGCGGCCTTGCCGCGACCGAACAGGCCGCGCTTGACGGGGGCGGCGCTGTCCCAGCCGAGGCCCATGCGGACCTTCGAGAGGCTGCCGCCATCCGCCTTGGTCAGCGAGAGCGACTGGCCCTTTGACAAGCTCAAACCCATTGTGTACTCCTTCGTATGACGTTTTGTGTTGGTCAGCGCCAGTGCGCGCCCAGTCTAGAGGCCACCGGCACGGAAAATCCTGTACGGAGCGGGCGGCGAGGCGGCGACAGCCGCGCGCGTCGCCGCCCGCTCCGTGGGTGGTGCTACTTCGCGACGCCGGCGTGGGCGTTGTGCGCCTCGGCCAGCAGCGCCTGCAGCTCTTCGTCTTCGGCGGCACGAGCCCGGTGCTTGGGGGTGAGCAGGCCCAGGGCGCGTTCGTGGGCGACGACGAGAGCGTAGGTTTCGTCGCGCGTCTCACCCTTGCCGCTGAAGTCGCCGGTCAGGTACTTCTTGGCCGAAGCCTTGCTGAGCGCGATCGCGCTGTGCGCGCGGCCGGCCGGGCTGACGAGCGAAGCGATGACTGTGACCGTGAGAACACCGATGATCACGGCGAGCGAGACGCCGGTGCTGATCTCGAAGACCGGGACGTGCTCGCCGCCGTTGATGAACGGCAGCGTGTTCTCGTGCAGGGCGTGCAGTACGAGCTTGATGCCGATGAAGCCGAGGATCGCGGCCAGGCCGTAGCTGAGGTAGATCAGGCGGTCGAGCAGGCCGTCGATGAGGAAGTAGAGCTGGCGGAGGCCCATGAGCGAGAACGCCGTCGCGGTGAAGACGATGTAGACGTTCTGGGTGAGGCCGAAGATCGCGGGCACGGAGTCCAGCGCGAACAGGAGGTCGGTGCCACCGATGGCGACCATGACGAGAAGCATCGGCGTCATGACCTTCTTGCCGTTCTCCCTGGTGAAGAGCTTGTCGCCGTCGTACCGCTCGGTGGTGTGGAACAGGCGCTTCGCCAGCCGGATGATGAAGTTGTCGGCCTCGTCGCTCTCGGCTTCGGGCTTCAGCAGCTTGACCGCGGTGTAGATGAGGAATGCGCCGAACAGGTAGAACAGCCAGGCGAACGAGTTGATCAGCGCCGCGCCGAGGAAGATGAACCCGGTGCGGGCGATCAGCGCGAAGACGATGCCGAAGAGGAGCACCTTCTGCTGGTCGGCGCGAGGCACCTTGAAGCTGGCCATGATGATGAGGAAGACGAAGAGGTTGTCGACCGACAGCGCCTTCTCGGTGATGTAGCCCGCGAAGTACTCGGTACCGAGCGTGCCGCCGCCGAAAAAGAGAACACCGAGTCCGAAGGCGATCGCGATGCCCACATAGATGGCGGACCACTTGGCGGCCTCGGGGAGGGTCGGCTCGTGAGCCTTGCGCACGTGGAAGAAGAAGTCGAAGGTGAGCAGGGCGACGATGCCGAGGATCGTGAGGAGCCAGACGTAGCCGGGTATGTCCATGGGTGGTGTTCTCCGCGGGGGTAGTGGTGTGATTAAGTTGGGGTCGCCCAACCATTCGCATCCCAACCGAAAGGTAAGGTAGCTCCACTATGTTAGTTGGATCCGTCCAACTATTCGCACAGCCTCCGAAAAGTCAGGAAACTTTCAGCCATGGTGTACAGCCGGGAAACCGCTCCAACGGTCGGTGAGGCTCTGGAATCGGCCCTGTCGACCATCCTTCGCTGGTCGACGCGCGCCGACAATAAACGGATGCTGCACGATTCGAGCGGTGCCGCCCTCTCCAGCACGGACTCCTGGTTGCTGGAACGCGTCGTCGTCGCCGGGCCGCTGCGGATGTCGAAGCTCGCGGGCTGGATGGCGGTGGACAAGTCCACCATGACCACCGAGATCCGGCGGCTGGAGAAATCCGGACTGGTGAGTCGGCGATCCGATCCGACCGATCGGCGGGGCGTGCTCATCACCGCGACGGAAGAGGGGCGTACCGCTATCGCCCGGCACCGCCAGCTCGCCCAGGACGTGTACGGAACCCTGGTCGGCAAGTGGACTGAAGTGGACCGCACCGAGTTGGCCCGGTTGCTCGGTCGTTTCGTCGACGAGCTCTCCTGGGTGACCGATGCGGTGGCCAGGCACAACGAGTCGATCTGACCTCGCGCTGGGCTACCCGCCCAGGCCCAGCCAGAGGCCCAGGAAGGCGCAGCCCACCGCGAGCGCGAGCATCCCGAGCCCGTTGACGAGCGCCGGAAGGGACCGCCGGTCCTGCGCCAGCCGCACGGTCTCGTAGCTGGCGGTGCTGAAGGTGGTGAAACCGCCCAGCAGGCCGCCGCCGAGTACCAGGTGCCAGGCCTCCGGCAACCACAGCGCCAGGGTGAGGCCGGTGATGAGTCCCAGCAGCAGGGAGCCGACCACGTTGATGAGCAGGGTGCCGACCGGCAGCGTGGTGCGCACCCTGGACTTCACGACGCCGTCGAGGACCAGCCGCAGGGTCGCGCCGAGACCGCCGGCCAGCGCCACGGCGACAAAGAGCAGCGGGGTCATCGGGCCGCCGTCCCGCTACGATTCGGCCGCCGGCCGTGCAGCGCCCCGGCCGCGCCGATCCCGGCCCACGAGGCGACCGCGCCGATCAGAACCGTGCCCAGCGCGTAGAGCAGGGCGGCGCCGAGTCGACTGTCGGCCAGCAACAGGCCGGTGTCGGTGGCCAGGGCGCTGTAGGTGGTGAAGCCGCCGAGCACGCCGGTGCCCAGCAGCAGCCGCAGCTGCCGGCGTCGGCCTTCGTCTGGGCCGCGGCGGGCCAGGGTCTCCAGCAGCAGCCCGAGCACGAAGGCGCCGACGATGTTGATGCCCACGATCACGACAGCCACCCCCGCGACCGGCGGCACCGAGATCGCCAAGAGCTCGCGCAGCGCGGTGCCGACGGTGCCGCCGGCGAAGACGAGGGCGAGGTGCGGCCAGCGCAGGTGTACGGGGCGCGACGCGCCGGTCGGGACTGCCATCAGGTGCCGCCGTCGAGGGCGAGGGCGAGCGCGGCCGCCTCGGCACGTGGGGCGTCGAGGTACCGCCGGCCGCCGGCCTGGTAGACCAGCGGATGCCCGGTGGGCAGATTGAGTCGGTGGATGGCCGATTTGTCGAGGGTCTCGAGCACGGCGCAATACGCGCGGAGGGAGTTGCCGTGCGCCACGACCAGCACGGTGCGCTCATCCGCCAGGAGCGGCAGCACCCGATCGGTATGGATCTCGGCCACCCGGGCCATCACGTCACGTAACGACTCGCTGCGGGTGAGCGCCCGGGCGGGCAGGCCACGGAACAGGGCCGTGTCGGCGAAGCCGCCAAGCTGCTCGTCGGACATGGCCGGCGGCGCGGTGTCGACCGAGCGGCGCCAGGCCAGGAACTGGGCCTCGCCGACCTCGGCGCGCACATCGTCCTTGTACCGTCCGGTGAGGGCGCCGTAGTTGCGTTCGTTCAAACGCCAGTCGGTGTGGACAGCGTCGGCCGGCAACTCCAGCGCGGTGGCCACGATGGCACTGGTCTGCCTGGCGCGCTGCAGCGGGGAGACGAGGACGGCATCCGGGACCAGGTCGTGCGCCGTGAGCAGGTCGGCGGCGGCCAGCGCCTCGTCGGCGCCGGACGGTGACAGCTCGGGGTCGAGGATGCCGGTGAAGAGGCCGGCGGCGTTCGCGGTGCTCTGGCCGTGGCGGAGCAGGACGAGTGAAGCACCGCTCGGCCAGCTCGTCACCGTCACCCACCAGTCTCGTCGGCCGGAACCATCAGCGCAGTCGGCGGTTCGAGCGGGTGCTCAGGTGGGATCCATCACCACGCAAAAGGGTACACCGCTCACTCGGACTCCCATGGCACGTCATCGTCGAACGACACCGGCGACAGGGGGACGACGACGACGGGACGGTGCTGCCGGTGCGCCAGGTGCATCGCGATCGAACCCGCGAAGAACTCCTGCAGGCTGCCGCGCACGGTGCCGTCCCTGGTGCCGACCACGATCATCACGGCCCGGAGCGTCTCGGCGAGCTGCCCGAGCGCCCTGGCCGGGTCGCCGGAGAGCTGGCGGGTGCTCCACTCGATGTCGTGGCCGCCCAGGATCCGGGTCAGGTGGGCGGTGAGGTACGGGTCGACGCCCGCGCCGCTACCCGGCGTGGGCGCGTCGGCGTGGTCGGCCCGCGGATGCCGGCCGGGGTCCACCCAGGCGCACACCAGCTCGGCGTCGAACCGCGCGGCGAACACCGCGGCCTGCAGCACGACGCCGTCGGCCTGACCTGGATAGACCCCCACCACCACTCGGGCTCGGATGCTCATGGCGCCCAGAGTGACAGAAGACCCCGCACCGCGGTAGGCCCCTAGCCAGGACGGCGCCGCCGTGCCATTGACGCCGTCCGCGTCGACGCAGCACTGTCGCCTCAGTGCAGCTTGATGGTCCCACCGTCGACCATGAGCGTCTGCCCGGTGATGTAATTCGAGTCGTCAGAAACCAGGAAGGCGACCGCGGGGGCGACATCGGTACCCGGGTCCCCGAAACGACCGAGGGGGATCTTGGCCAGGGTCGACTGGTACAGCTCGGGGAACGCCTGTGACCAGGCCTGCACACCCTCGGTCATCGCCATGGGGCACACCACGTTGACCCGGATGCCGTCTGGTGCCCATTCGTTCGAGACGACGCGGCTGAGGCCCCGGATGGCTTCCTTCGCCGCCGCGTACGCGGCCTGGGTGGGCTGACCGTCCAGGCCGGCGCCGGAGCCGAAGTTCACCACCGATCCCGTGGTCTTCTTCAGTTCCGGGTAGGCGGCGCGCATGAAGTTGATGGTGGCGCGCAGCCCGGTGGAAAAGGAGAGGTCCCACATCTGCTCGGTGAGCTCGAGGAAGGGCGCCTGGCGCGAGGCGTGCGCGTTGTTCACCAGTCCGTGCAGCCCGCCGAAGCGATCCACGGCTGCGCCGACGGCCCGCTCGGCAACGGCAGGATCGGACACGTCGCCCTGCAGGAACACCACGGTGTCGCCGAGCTCGGCGGCCAGGGCTTCCCCGGCCTCCCGGGCGAGATCCACCACGACGACGCTGGCACCGCGTTCCACGAAGGTGCGGGTGATGGCGCCGCCGATGCCGGAGGCCCCACCGGTGACGATGACGCTCTTCTTGTCGAGTTGCATCGGGGTTACCAGGTGCTGTCGCCGCGCAGGACGGCGTCGTAGCCGCCGTCGATGAAGATGACCTGGCCGCACAGGTGCGAGTTCTCCTCGTCGGCGAGCCAGACGAGCAGCTTCGCGGCGACGTCGGCGTCAAAGGGCCCGTTGAGCGGCATCGGCACCTGTTCGTTCAGCTTTGCCCGGCCCTCGGGGGTGGCGACCAACTCGGTCGTCATCGGGGTGAGAACGACACCCGGCGCGATCGCGTTGAGTGGAATCCCGGCGCCCGCCCACTCGGCGGTGGGTGCGGTCGTGCGCAGCCACCGGGCCAGGGCCCGCTTGCTGGACGAGTAGATCTGGTGCCCGGTCGCCGGGGTCGTGGCGAGTTCGGCGGCGCGGGCCAGGGCATCCTGTTCGGTGCCTTCCAGCAGGAGTCGCACCAGCTCCTCATCGAAGGGTTGTAGCGATGCCATCGAGGCGACGGCCACGGCGCGCGGGGCGGGGGACCGGGTCAGCAGCGGACGGAGGCCCTCCAGGGTTGCGACGGTGCCGTAGTAGTTGACCGCGGCGGTGACCGGGATCGGGTGGCTGAGACCGGCGACGGCGATGACGCCGTCCAGCACGCCGCCGGAGAGTTCCTCGGCAGCGTGGATCAGGTGCTCGCGTCCCTGCACCGTGGACAGGTCGGCGTTGATGTCGGAGTCCTTGAGGTCGGCGCCGATGACGTTGTGGCCCCTGGAGCGAAGGAGCGCGGCGGTGGCCTTGCCGATGCCGCTGGCGGCGCCGGTCACGAGGTAGGTGCGGGTCATGATTGATCTACTTTCTGGTCGG
The DNA here is from genome assembly GCF_002909375.1 of Cryobacterium zongtaii. GTDB lineage: Bacteria > Actinomycetota > Actinomycetes > Actinomycetales > Microbacteriaceae > Cryobacterium > Cryobacterium zongtaii. The sequence continues at coordinate 41,796 of NZ_PPXD01000022.1, read as the reverse complement.
TGGTGGGTTCAGGTGTCGGTGCCTCAACACTGATGGCGTACGCGAGCGCGTCATCTCGGAATCGGCGGAGGAGCCGGTCGAAGTCGTCGCGGTCGTCGTCTGACCACTGACGCATCAGGTCGGCCATCATCGCGTCGCAGGCCCGGGTCAGCGCCGTCGTGGCGGCTGTTCCTGCGGGCGTCAGCCGCACCAGCGTGGCCCGGGAATCGTCGGGGTCCTGACGCTTCTCGATCAGGCCGTGCGCGGTGAGCCGGTTGCTGAGCTTGGAGATCGCGGAGGCACCCACGCGCAGGCGGGAGGCGAGGGCGGATGCGCGCTGTTCGCCGTCGCGGGCCAGAACCGTGACGGCCACGATCGAGGTGGCGTCCAGATCAACGCCGGCCTCGACCGCCAGTCCCCGGATGAAGGTTGCGGAGGACCAGACCGAGAAGACCTCGAGCAGTGCCCCGAGTTGTTCATGACGGTACGGCTGAGCGGACGTTCCTCGTGATGCGGCGTCGGCCTCGGGGGGCACAGTGGCACGTCCTTTCACATCCTCAAGCTTTTACTGTCTTCAAGACAGCATATGTTCGAGGACGTCGTGGTGCAAGCCCCGTTTCGCCGGCGGGTGTCGCTAGGAGACGGGCAGGATCACGCCGATGGGTTCACGCTTCTCGGCCTGGAACCTGTCTTCGGTGCGGCCCTGCGCCCAATACCCCGATAGGGAGAGCTCGGATCTCTGCACGCCACGCGCCGTGAAGACATCGCGCAGTGCCTTCATCGCCGAGCGCTCGCCGTGCGCGAAGATCTGCGGCCGGCCGGGCAGCCAGCTGGCTGCGTCCACCGCGGCAGACAGCTGCGCCGGGTCGGTGCCGAACAGCCATCGGATCTGCACCGCACCGGGCGCGGTCAGCTCCAGGATTTCGCTCGCGCTGGCCACTTGGATGAAGGCCAGTCCCGCTGCCGTGGCCGGCAACGACTCCAGCGCGGCCGCGATGGCGGGCAGCGCGGACTGGTCGCCGGCGAACAGGTGCCAGGCCGAACCGGGGTCGGGGGCGTAGCCGCCGCCGGGGCCGGAGAACGAGAGCAGGTCACCCGGTTGCGCCGCGTCGGCCCACGGACCGGCCAGACCCTCGGTGCCGTGCACGACGAAGTCGATCGCGAGAGTGCGTGCGTCGAGGTCCACCTGGCGCACTGTGTAGGTGCGGGTCACCGGAAGGTCTTCCGGAGGGAGGATCTCCCGCAGGGCCGTGATATCGAAAGGCGGCGTGAGACCGAGCTCCCGCTTTGCGAAGTGGATCTTCACGTATTTGTCGGTCGAGTCGTTGGTCACGAACCTGTCGAACTGCTCGCCGGAGAGGACGATGCGCACCAGATGAGGGCTCAGTTGTTCGCGGCGCACAACGTGAAGAGTGATCTGCGGACGCACGGGACGGGCCGGACTGGCGGTGAGAGTAGTCATCCCGACTCACTCTAAGTTAGGTAACCCTCACTTGGCAATATCCCGGGGGCGGCTAGCCGAAGCGCAGGATCCGGAAGCCTGCCGCGTCCAGGGTGGTGAGGCCGAACCGCTGCCGGAGGGTGCGCTCCTTCTGGCCCGGCACGACATTCGAGAGCGCGAGGGCGACATGGAACAGGATTTCCGAAGCGACCAGGCGCTGCAGCTTCGGGGGAGCGAGCCTGGATCTGGCGCTCTGCACCACGACGATCCGCACGGCGTCCGGTGCGATGTGGTCCTCCAGCTCGCGAAGCAGCGTGGCGGCCTTCACGAGCGAGGATCGCCGGGCGTCCCGGTCGATGGCCAGCACGACCACGCGGGCCGGGCGCGCCGCCAGTGCGTGGTCGGTCACCGGGATTCCCGCCGCTCGCGCGCCGGCGCGCAGCACGGTGAGGAGCTCGTCGGCATCCCCCTCGAGCAGGATCGGAGCCGTCAGGACGTGCGCTGCGATCGCCCGAAGTTGTTCTGCTCGCTTCTTCTTCGACATGCCGCCCCTCTCGTGGTCCTCCCATTCTCCGGCACGGCGGCCAAGGGGCCTACTGGTGGGCGCTCTGGGTCGAGGCGGCATCCTGGCGGCGGCGGGCTTCAGCCCCGGAATCCGGGGATTTTCGGTGCTTATCTCACGGTTCGCGGAACCTCGCTAGCCTTGCACCATGGCCACCCTGGGCAGATACCCGAAAGGCGTTGCGAAGCGCGCCGAGATCCTGGAGACCGCCCTGGCGCTCGTGGCGCGGCAGGGCTTCCGTCAGACCTCGGTACGGGACATCGCCGCCGCGGTCGGGCTCACCCAGGCCGGCCTGTTGCACTACTTCGAGTCGAAGGATGACCTTTGGGTGGCCATCCTCCGCACCAGGGACGAGATCGACGCGTCGAAGGATCCCGAGGACCCGGACCCGGCGGCCACCTTCGCGGCCCTGATCCGGCACAACGCCGAGGTGCCCGGGCTCGTGCAGATGTTCGCCAACCTGTCCGCCGCGGCGGCGACCGACCCAGAGCATCCGGCGCACGAGTACTTTCGGGAACGCTACGCGCACTCGCGCAGCACGATCACGGCCGGGCTGCGCCGCATGCAGGCATCCGGGCGGCTCGACGACTCGGTCGACCCTGAGATGTTGGCGTCGATCCTGATGGCGGTCAGCGACGGTATGCAGGTGCAGTGGATGTTCGACGACAGCCGCGACATGGGCGCACACGTCGAGGCCGTGATAGCCCTGGCCCGCACGGGGAACCGCCCGCCGGCGGCGAACGGTTCCCCGGCCTGAGGGAGGAGCGGCTACAGGGTGGCCGCCGCGGGATCCCAGTCCTCGGGCAGCGGCGTCGGCCGGGCAACGCTCGACGCCACGTCGACGCTCTGACCGGTCTCGGCGGCGTCGGAGACGGCCAGCAGCACATCGAGGACGTGCGCGGCGACAGCACCGCTGGCGTGCTCGGGCACACCGGCACGGATGGAGCGGGCCAGGTCGAGCACGCCAGAGCCGCGACCGTAGGTGGAGCCCACCGCCGGGACAATGCTCGGCTCCTCGTGGCCGAACCGCCACAGCGTGGAATCACCCTCGAAGGTGTTCGGGTCCGGCAGCACCAGGGTGCCCTCGGTGCCGCTGATTTCTACGAAACCCATCCGCGGCAGGGCGTTCTGGAAGCTGAAGGTGGACTGCGCGGACTGGCTGCCCGCGAACGAGATGACCGCCGCGTGATGGGTCGGCACTTCCACCGGGAACTCGGTGCCCGCGCGGGGCCCGCTGCCGATGGTGCGGACCGCACTGGACTTGGACGACACCGCGCCGACCCGGCTGGCGGCGCCGAACGCATGCACCAGCGTCGTGACGTAGTACGGACCCATGTCGAAGAGCGGCCCGGCGCCGTATGCGAACAGGAACTCGGGGTTCGGGTGCCAGGCGTCGGGGCCGGGAACGTGGAACATCGTGGTTGCCGTCAGCGGCTCGCCGATGTCGCCGCGGTTGATGGCCCGCATGGCGGTCTGGATGCCCGCACCCAGCACGGTGTCCGGCGCGCAGGCGACGCGGAGCCCCGCGGCGTCCGCCGCGGCGAGCAGTGCCGCGCCGGAGTCGTGGTCAAGGGCGAGAGGCTTCTCGCTCCAGACGTGCTTGCCGGCGGCGATGATGCGCTCACCCACCGCGGTGTGCACGGCGGGGATGGTGAGGTTCACGACGATTTCGATATCGTCCCTGGCCAGCAGGTCCTCGACGGACCCGTGTCCGGGCACCCCGTAGGCCTCGGCCTGAGCCTGGGCGCGATCGAGGTCGAGGTCAGCGACAAACAGCACGTCGAGGTCGGCGAACGCCGTCATGTTCTCCAGGTAGGTGCCGCTGATGACGCCGGCGCCGATGACACCGACGCCGACGCGTCCGGTGCGGCTCACTTGTCGTTCTCCGCGAGCCAGGCGAACGACGCCGCGATGCCCTCGAAGACATCACCCGCGTAGCCGTCGAACTCCACCACGCGCAGGGCGTGCGGCGCGGCCTCGAGGATGGCGGCGACTCCGACGTCGCCGCTGCCGGCCGGCAGCTGGCTGCTGAAGGCGGTGACGAGCGCATCGGACACGTTCAGGGCACTGTCGCTGCCGGGCAGCGTCGTGACGATGTCGCCCTGGACCGGGCCGTCCTTGATGTGCAGGAACTGCACCCGGTCGCCCAGGCGGCGTAGCAGCTCCGGGGTGTCCGCGCCTCCGACGGTCGACCAGTAGGTGTCGAGTTCGAGGACCACGTCGGGGGAGAGGCCGTCGAGGAACAGCTCGTAGATGCTGCGGCCGTCGACCTTGTTCGCGAACTCCCACTGGTGGTTGTGGTAGCCGAAGCCCAGGCCGACAGCGGCCGCCTGCACCTGGAGCTCGTTCACCCGGTCGGCGATCCTGGCGGCGTCGTCAGCGGTCTGCCACCGATCGCTCGGGATGAACGGGTCGATGACCGTGCCGATGCCGAGCTGTGCGGCGGCGTCGAAGGTGCGGGCCGGGTCGTCGGAATCGATGACGGGTGCGTGTCCGGACGGCGCCGAGATGCCGGATGCCGCGAACGCCTTCTCGAACTCATCCGCGCGATCGACGAACGCGTACGGCTCCACCTTGGTGAAGCCGATGTCGGCGACGCGGGCGATGGCCCCCTGGAGGTCTGCGGAGATGGCATCCCTCACGGTGTAGAGCTGGACCGAGGGTGTGCTGGACATACGTGCTCCTTTGGAAGTAAGTGCGTGATTCTTCTGCAGGAACAAACCTAACGGTGCAAGGTTTTATCCACCAGACCCGGCCGGTGATTCGGCATCCGCACACTCGAACCGAGAACTCGATAGCGTCGCAGATGTGACCCAGACCTACGAGGTGCCCGCGGACTGGCTGACCGGCGCCGCCTCCCGCAAACCTCTGCAACTCGTCAATGCGTTCGCGTTCGCCACGTCGTCGACCCCGCCGCCGGACCAGTGGACCTACTTCGCCAAGCTCCGGCCCGTGCCGTGGCGGCCGGTGGCCGGCTGCGCCGCCATAGCCCTGGTCTGCGTCTGGGGATTCTTCGGCACCCTCGAGCTGGCCGGGGATGAGGTCGTCTACACCCTCATTCCGCTGGCCGGTTTGCTGGTGGGCGGGCTGTACTTCGGCTGGATCGCGATCATGTCGGTTCTCTCGTACAGCAAACGCACCGGCTGGCCGCACCTGCACGGTGCGGGCATCGGAGAATCCGGCATAGCCTTCCGCTTCGCCGGCGGCGACGCCGACGTTCCGTGGGACTCGGTCACCTCGATCCGGGCGGTGTTCACGAACGCGGACGATCCACGCAAACCGCACATCCCCGTGCTGCGGGTCGAGTTCGACGGCTCGACGGTCGATCTGAACACCGGGATTCTCGGCGCCAACCCGCGCCTGCTCTACTCGGCGTTGACCTATTACTGGAAGAACCCCGAGAGCAGGAGCGAGCTGGGCACGTCCCTGGCGCAGAAGCGGATGGAGGGCTGGCTGCCGGTGGGGTGATCCTGTGCGTTTGTACAGGGAGCGGCCCTAGGCTCGGGTGACTATGGATGACCCTCCCACGCATAAACCCTTGCTCCCTGCCCGCCCCGAAGCTTTTCGGACACAGAACTTCCGGGCACAGGGAGCCACCTCGTGAACGAATGGATCATGCTGGGCCTCGGGCTCATCCTGACGTTCGGCACCGGCGTGTTCGTCGCAGCCGAGTTCGCCCTCGTCACACTCGACCGCAATGAGCTCGAGGCCCGAGCGGCCCGCGGCGAGAGACGTCTCGGCCCCACCATCAAGGCCTTGCGGATCACCTCGACGCACCTCTCCAGCGCACAGCTGGGCATCACGCTGACGACCCTGCTCACCGGATACACCTTCGAGCCGGCCATCAGCTCGCTGTTACGCGGCCCGATGACGGACCTCGGGGTGCCGGAGGGCGTCGTGCCCGTGCTCGGCACCGTGATCGGCATCTCGCTGGCCACCCTGTTCTCCATGGTGATCGGCGAGCTCGTGCCCAAGAACTTCGCCCTGGCCGTTCCCCTGGCCACGGCCAAGTTCGTCGTGCCGATGCAGGCCGCGTTCACGGCGGTGTTCAAGCCCGTGATCCTGCTGTTCAACAACACCGCCAACGCCCTCATCCGCCTGGTCGGCATCGAGCCCAAGGAGGAACTCTCCGGCGCGCGCAGCGCCGAGGAGCTCGGCTTCCTGGTGCGCCGGTCGGCCCTGGAGGGGCTGCTGGACGCCGACCACGCCGAAATGCTGGGCCGCACGCTGCGGTTCTCCGAGCTCTCGGCCGCCGACGTGATGACCCCGCGGGTGCAGATGTCGTCGGTGCAGGCCGGCGACACCGCCGAGAACGTCGTGACTCTGGCCAGCGCCACCGGCTTCTCCAGGTTTCCGGTGATCGGCCGGGACACCGACGACATCTTGGGCGTGCTGCACGTCAAGCAGGCATTCGCGGTGGCTCTGGGTCGCCGCACCCTGGTGCGCGCCGACGAGCTCATGCTGCCCGCCCTGCGGGTACCGGAGTCGATGGGCGTCGACCGGCTGCTCGGCACCCTGCGCCAGCAGGGCCTGCAGATCGCCGTGGTGTCCGACGAGTACGGCGGCACCGCCGGCATCGTCACTCTGGAGGACCTCGTGGAGGAACTCGTCGGCGAACTCGAGGATGAGCACGACAGGGCCAAGCCCGGCATCGTGCGCACCGGCCGCTCCATCGTCTTCGACGCGGGCCTCCGCCCCGACGAACTGCTCGAGCGGATCGGCGTCGCCGTGCCCGAGGACGGCGACTACGACACCATCGCCGGATTCGTGACCGACCGGCTCGACCGGATGCCCGAGCTGGGCGACACCGTGCCCATCGACGTGGGCACCCTGCGGGTCGAGCGGATGGACGGTGCCCGCGTCTCGCGCATCCGTCTCACCCCCACCGCAACCACGGCGGACCTCGACCCGGTGACCGCTGCTAGTGGAGGGAGGCCGACCCATGAGTGAGTACCTTCCCGGGCTGCTCTGGCTCGTTGTGCTGCTGGCCGTCAACGCCTTCTTCGTCGGCGCCGAGTTCGCCGTGATCTCGGCCCGACGCTCGCAGATCGAGCCGTTGGCCGCGCAGGGCAGCAAGGCCGCCAAGACCACCTTGTGGGCCATGGAACACGCCACGCTCATGCTGGCGACCTCACAGCTGGGCATCACGGTGTGCTCGCTGGTGATCCTCAACGTGTCCGAACCGGCGATCCACCACCTGCTCGAGATCCCGCTGGGCCTCACGTCGCTCCCCGCGGAGGCCATCGGTGTGATCGCGTTCGCGGTGGCGCTGGGCCTGGTCACCTTCCTGCACGTGGTGCTGGGCGAGATGGTGCCCAAGAACATCTCGTTCTCGGTGCCCGACCGTGCCGCGCTGATCCTGGCGCCGCCGCTGGTGTTCGTGGCCACGGTGTTCAAACCGGTGATCTTCAGCCTGAACTGGCTGGCGAACGGGGTGCTGCGGCTGTTCAGGGTGACCCCCAAGGACGAAGCCACCAGCGCGTTCACCCTCGACGAGGTCGCCGGCATCGTGCGGCAGTCCACCCGTGAGGGCATGCTGATGGATGCCTCCGGCACGCTCTCGGCGGCGTTCGAGTTCACCACCAAGCGGGTCCTGGACGTGGAGGTGCCACTGTCCGGCATCGTATTCCTGCCCGAGCATGCGTCGCCGGCGGACCTGCAACGGGCGGTGGCCGAGCACGGTTTCTCCCGCTACATCCTCACTGACGGGGCCGGGTTGCCCGCCGGCTACCTGCACCTCAAGGACGTGATGGACCTCACCGGACCGGACGCCTTCGCGCAGCCGGTGCCCGTCAAGCGGGTGCGCAAGCTGGTGACAGTGCTGCGAGACAGCGACCTCGAGGACGCCCTCGCGGCCATGCGCCGCACCGGCTCGCACGTGGCGTGTTCGTTCGACACGAGCGGGGTCGCCACCGGGGTGCTGTTCCTCGAGGACATCATCGAGGAGCTCGTCGGTGAGGTGGAGGACGTCACCAGCGTGTAGCCGGCGTGGTGGGTGCCCAGGAGGCAAGCGCACCGTTTTATTAGGAAGTAGTGCGTTTATTAGGACCGAATCGGGCAAAGCATCCTATTAAACGAACTTTGTCCTAATAAGCGACCGGTGAGTGCCTCAACTGAGCGTGGGTGCCGGGCGACGCAGCAGCGACCAGGCCGCCACCACCGCGACAAGGGCCATGGCGGCGACGCCGAGGCCCGAGTAGCCCACCAGCAGCAGGACCGGACCGGCGAGCGCCCCGCCGAGGGCGCCGGCGGCGTTCATCGACAGGTCGGAGAAACCCTGTAGCGCCGACCTGTCGTGCACCCCCACGGCCTCCGTGATCAGCGCCGAGCCGGCCACGACGGATGCCGACCAGCCGAGCCCGAGCAGGATCAGCCCGACTGTCATGGCGGTGGCGTTCTCGCCGGCGAGCCAGAACAGCACGAGCGCGGCCAACAGCAGGGCCTGGCCGGCCAGGATCACCGGCACCCGGCCCAGCCGGTCGGCCAGGGCGCCGAACAGCGGCGACAGCGCGTACATACCGGCCACGTGCAGGCTGATGGTGAGGCCCACGATGGTGAGCGAGGCGCCGTGCTCGGAGAGATGCACCGGGGCCATCGACATCAGCGCCACCATGGTGGCGTGGCTGAGGGCGATGACCACCACGGCATAACGGGCCAGCGGGTTGGAGCGCACGATGGCCAGGCCGCCGTGCTGCCGGGTGCTTGTCGGCCGCGCCTCGCGCACCGACAGGGCGGTGAGCAGCGGGTCGGGGCGGAGCCCGATCGTGTAGACCAGGGCGGCACCGACCTGAGCGGCGAGGGAGAAGGCGAATGCCCCGGTCAGCGGCGGCAGGCCGAGCTGCGCGCCGACGACCTCGCCGGGACCGAACAGGTTGGGGCCGAGGACCGCGCCGATGGTGGTCGACCACACCACGATCGAGAGGTCACGGGCGCGAGTGGTGGCGCCGGCCAGGTCGGTGGCGGCGAACCGGGCCTGCAGGTTGGTGGCCGAGCCCGCGCCCAGCAGCATCAGGGCGAGCAGCAGCAGCGGGAAGGTGTCCAGCGCGACCGATGTGATGGCCAGGATGGCACCGACGCCGGCGATCCCGGCGCCGGTGGCGAGGGACCGGCGCCGGCCGCTGGCCTGGGCCAGTCGGGCAAGCGGCACGGCCACCAGGGCCGCGCCCAGCGTGCTCATCGTGGCGGCCATGCCCGACCAGGCATTCGAGCCGGAGAGCTGGGCGGCGAGCAGGGCGCCGAGCGAGAGCGTGGCACCCATGCCGATGCCACCGAGGATCTGGCCGAGGACGAGCACCCGCACGACCTTCCGCTGCAGGCGGGGGTGCGCGCTCGCATCCGTTCCGGCGGGACGGCGGGGTGTGGTCATCGGGATCCCTGTTGGTTGACTGTGTGGTGCGCTGCGGTGTCGATCAGCCTACGGCCGGTGACGTAAAGGCGGAATTTTTCGCCGAAACGCCGGCCGAGCACCCCGCGCAGACGGCGTTTCGGGAATTTCTTCGCCTGTGCTGCTGCCGGTCGAGCCTGTGGAGGGAGTATCTTCGCGCCAACGGTGACGGCGGGAGATGCGCGGATGACGTTCGAGGCAGTGGTCGAGGCGGCCGTGCGAGTGGTCGAGGTGGTGGGTGCGGCCATCATGGTGTTCGGCGGGCTGGCGGCGCTGGTAGCCGGCATCCCGCGGATGCTGCGCGCGGACACCCGGGCGACGGCGTACCAGACCATGCGCCGGGAGCTTGGCCGGGCCATTCTGCTGGGCCTGGAGGTGCTGATCGTGGCCGACATCATCCGCACCATCGTGGTGGAACCCACGGTGGAGAGCGTGCTGGTGCTCGGGGCGATCGTGATCATCCGGGTGCTGCTGAGCTTCTCGCTCGAGGTGGAGATGGACGGCGTCTGGCCGTGGGCCAGGTGGCGGATGATGGGAAAAACTGAGACGTCGAGCCCGCCAGGCTAGGACGCGGTCGGGCCCGGCGGCCGGTGGGGTCGGGCGGATCAGGCCCGGCGCAACCGCCAGACCGAGGTGACCTCGGCGGCCCTGGCGGCATGCAGGGGGTCGGTCGTGTCGGCGACCTTGTGATGGGTGGGGCGGGTGTCCAGGCGCGCGATCACCGTGAGGCCGGCGTCGTCGATGAGGTCGAGCAGCGTGCCGCGGGAGCGCAACCCGAGCAGCTCGGCCAGGTTGGAGAGGATCAGCCAGCCCTCGCCGCCATCGGTGAGGTGCCCGGCGAGCCCGGCCAGGAAGCCGCGCAACATGCTGCTGTCGGGGTCGTAGACGGCGGCGTCGGTGCTCGTCGCGGCCGAGGCCGGCAGCCAGGGCGGGTTGCAGACCACAAGGTCGGCCCGACCCGCCGGGAACAGATCGGCGTCGAGAACGTCGACCCGGTCGGCCAGGCCCAGGCGTTTCAGGTTCTCTCTGGCGCAGGCCAGTGCTCGTGCCGACGTGTCGGTGGCCACCACTTTGTCGATGCCGCGGCGGGCCAGGATCGCGGCGATGACGCCGGAGCCGGTGCCGATGTCGAACGCCGACCCTGTCGCGGGCAGCGGAGCGGTGGCGACGAGGTCGAGGTATTCGCCGCGGACCGGCGAGAAGACGCCGTAGTGCGGGTGGATGCTCGCGCCGAGCGCCGCGACCGGCACACCCTTGACGCGCCACTCGTGCGCGCCGATCACGCCGAGCAGTTCGCGGAGCGAGGTGACCGACGCGGTGGTGCTGGGGCCGTACGCCTCATCGCAGGCCTGACGCACGTCGGGGGCGCGGCGGAGGCTCAGGGTGCGGTCGGCGTCGAGGGAGACGAGCACCAGGCCCAACAGCCTTGCGCGGCGCATGGCCTCGGTGCGGCCCACCTCGAACGCGGCCTTGAGCGAGTCGCTGGGAGTGCGTCGGTGCCGGTCAACGCGACGGGCCATCGCCGTGAGCAACTGCCGGGCGTTCTGGAAGTCGCCCTGCCAGAGCAGGCCGGTGCCGGACTTCGCCAGCCTGTACGCGGCATCCGCGGTGAGGGTGTCGTCGACGACGACCACACGCTTGGGGGCCGGCCAGCCGCCCTCGGAGTGCCAGCGGGCGGTGTGCTCGGTGTCGCCGTCACGCCAGTGGATGTCTGCGGGGGTGTTGATGCTTCCCGATTCGGTGCTCTGGGTGCCGTCGGGGGTGTTCGTGCTGGACATGGTGTCCGATCTTGTGCCGCTGGGTTTCGTATCCGCCCGAGTCGTGCACGCGGGACTCTCGGTCGGAGCCAGCCCTGGCAGGCTGTCGCGACCTGTTCGATTATCGCATCCGTCGCCGCCCGACACCGAGAAGGGGCGGGCGGGCGACGGGCGAGCGCTACAGCAGGGCCGGCATGACCTCGCGCTCGAACAGCTCCAGGCCGGACCTGTCGTAGGCCGCCTCGGGGAAGTAGTGGATCGCGTAGCCGAGGCCGCGCTGCTTCATGCCGTTCAGGCGCTCCACGATCTGCTCGGGCGTGCCCACGCCCTGCGCCTCGCCGCTGCGGTACTCGGCCATGAAGCTCGCCGCGCCCTCGACGCCGAGATACGGGGTGACCCGGGCCTCGATGGCATCCAGCCGTTCGGCGACCTCGGCCTCGTCGCGGCCGATCACGGTGTTGTAGTTGGCCGAGCGCACGATGGCGTCGAAGTCGGTGCCGAGGGTGGCGCAGTGCTCGCGCAGCAGGTCGCTCTTGTGCGTGAAGCCCTCTGGGGTGCCGTCGAAGTTGGTGTAGTTCGCGTACTGCGCCGCGATGCGCAGGGTGACCTTCTCGCCGCCGCCGGCGATCCAGATCGGGATGCCGCCCTCCTGCAGCGGCAACGGCCGCACGATGGCGCCGTCCACCTGGTAGTGCTCACCGTCGAGGGTGGCGGTGCCGGTGGTCCAGGCCTGCTGCATGATCTGCACACCCTCATCGAGACGGGAGAGGCGTTCGCCGGCACGCGGGAAGCCGTAACCGTATGCACGCCACTCGTGCTCGTACCAGCCGGCGCCGATGCCCATCTCGACGCGGCCGCCGGAGATGGTGTCGATCGTGGAGGCCACCTTGGCCAGGTACGCGGGGTTGCGGTAGCTCATGCAGGTGCACATTTGGCCGAGCCGCACCCGACTGGTGGTGGCGGCGAAGGCGCTCATCAGGGTCCACGCCTCGTGGGTGGCCTCTTCGCTGGGCACCGGAACCGTGTGGAAGTGGTCGTACACCCAGATCGATTCCCAGGCGCCGGCATCCGCGTGCGCGGCGAGGCCGCTCATGGTGGCCCACTGCTGGGCGGGGTCGATGCCGACGAGGTCGTGACGCCAGCCTTGGGGAATGAAGAGTCCGAATCGCATGGGCCCAGCCTAGGGGTGGCGGCGGCGGAAACGGCGTCAGGCGGGCAGCACCGCGAACAGTGAATGGATGTTGCCCTCGGGGTCGGCGAAGAAGCCGGTCAGGTGCCCCCAGTCGCGCTCCGCTGGTGCGGCGATGGCCACCGCTCCACGCTCGACGAGCTCGGCGAACCGGGTGCGCACCTGGTTCGGGGTGCCGCACTGGAAGTTCAGCTCCACGGCCTGGCCGCTTCGCGGCGCCACGAACGACGGATGGTCGTGGGTGTGCGCTCCCATGCCGGCGCGCCGGAAGATGGCGAGCCGCACCCCGATGGGGCCGCCGAGCGCCACGTAGTCCGGCTCTCGCACGGTCACCTCGAATCCGAGCGCATGCTCGTAGAAGTCGGCCATGCCGGCCACGTCGTCGGCCAGCAACGTCACCCCTTCGAGCATCATCGTGTCCATGCCTCAGACGGTAGCATCGCCCGGGTCGACTTACGGCCTGGTGTCGGGGTCCTCCGGTGTGGAGGAGCTGGTGGAGGCAGCGGCGCCGGTCTCGGCGGGCTCCGCATCCGGGCGGCGCAGGTGCACGCCCATCACGGTGAGGATCGCCAGCATGATTGCGCCGGCGAAGATCGCGATGTCGGCGACGTTGCCGATGAACAGGTTGCCGTAGCCGATGAAGTCCACCACGTGGCCGCGGGCGAAGCCGGGCTCGCGGAAGAGCCGGTCACCGAGGTGGGTGGTGGCACCGCCGAGCAGCAGGCCGAGGGCGACCATCCAGCCGCGGGACTCGACCCGCCAGGTGAGCATGGTGATCCACACCACGGCGCCGGCGGCGAGCACCGCGAACACCCAGGTGAAGTCGGAGCCGATCGAGAATGCGGCGCCGGGGTTGTAGACGAGCACAAAACGGATGATGTCCCCGATCACCGGAATGACCCTGCCATCGGCGAGTTCGGCCTCGGCCCACCACTTGGAGGCCTGGTCGATGAGGATCACGAGCAGGGCGATGCCGAAGGCGGGCCAGGCCAACCGGGAGGCCCGCCGCGAGCGGGTAGAGGCCGGCAGCGGAGTCTGGGAGGCAGAAGTCACCCCTCCATCATCCCAGCGATCGGGTGCCAGGCGCGGCGCGGCTCACAGAACCCTTCCCAAGCGAGGCGTGTAGCGTTGGTGCACCCGCACGCTGAGCCTGCCGGCTGCCGCGGGATTCACCCGAGCGGAATCATCCGCTCATCTGCCTGAGGAGAGCGCGCATGTCGACACCGTCCGACATCCCGACCGACATTCCGACCGACGACCCGATCGACGACAAGACCGCGACCGCGGATGCCGCGCCCGCCCGGGAGAGCGCAGCCGGACTGGCCGCCGTGGTGTACAACCCCATCAAGGTGAACCTCGACGACATCAAACGCGCCGTCGCCGCCGAAGAGGCCAAGGCCGGCTGGGGGGAGACCCTCTGGTTCGAAACCTCCAAGGAAGACCCGGGGCAGGGCGCAGCCCAGGCCGCGATCGATGCCGGCGCCACCATGGTGATCGCCGCCGGCGGCGACGGCACCGTGCGTGCGGTGGCCGAGGTCGTGCACGGCAGTGACGCGGCGTTGGCCCTGCTGCCGTCCGGCACCGGTAACCTCCTGGCCCGCAACCTCAACCTCACGCTCGACAACCTCGAACACTCGATCGGCACGGCCTTCAGCGGCAAGGACCGCAAGGTCGACATCGCCCGGATCGAGATCCGGCACGAGGACGACAGCGTCAGCAAGCACGCGTTCCTCGTGATGGCCGGCCTGGGCTTGGACGCCAAGATGCTCGCCAGCACCAACGACGAGCTCAAGGCCAAGATCGGCTGGCTCGCCTATGTGGGGGCGATCATCACGGCCCTGCGTGACCGCAACCAGTTGCGCCTGCGCTACAGCCTCGACGGCGGCCCCACCAAGTCGGTGCGCGCGCACACCGTGATCGTGGGCAACACCGGTACCCTCACCGCCAACGTGCTGCTGCTGCCGGAGGCCGTCATCGACGACGGGCAGTTCGAGATGCTGATGCTGCGCCCGGAGGGCTTCGTGCACTGGGTGCAGATCGTCGTCAAGGTCTTGTGGGAGAACGGCGTGCTGCGCCGCACGCCGCTCGGCCGGCGCATGATGACCAAGGAGGTCGAGGCCCTCAACTACGTCAAGGGCCGCCAGATCACCGTGAAGCTCAGCCACCCCGAGGAGATCGAACTCGACGGCGACGGTTTCGGCACCGCCACGGCGTTCAAGGCGCGGGTGCTGCCCGGCGGCCTGCGCGTGCGCGTTCCGCAGGAGTGACCGATGCTCCCGATGACCCGCAGGTCCCCACGACGACCACGTCGAGCAAGCGGAGACGGTCGCGTGCGTGAGCTGCTGCTGCCGGAGAGCGGCGCATCCGTCACTGTGCGCTCGACACCGGGTCCGGGAACGCCGGACGCGCCGGTGTTCGTGCTGGTGCACGGCATCGGCATGTCGCACCGTTACTTCGACCGGATGCACGCCGAGCTGGCCGCCACGGGCGCGGTGCACTCGGTGGACCTGCCGGGCTTCGGCCGCTCGCCCAAGCCCGCGGACGGGGTGTCGATCGAGCAGTACGCCGACTACCTCGGTGAGTTGCTGCCGATGCTGAGCGGGCGGCCCGTCGTACTGGTCGGGCATTCGATGGGCGCCCAGTTCGTGACCGAGACGGCCGTGCGCCACCCGACAGTGGTCGCCCACCTCGTCTTGATCGGTGGTGTCACCGACCCCACCCGATCTTCGGCGCTGCGCCAGGCTCTTGCCCTCGGCCGGGACACCCTGAAGGAACCTGTCAACGGCACCATGATCGTGGTGCGCGACTACCTTCTGTGCGGTCCGCGCTGGTACCTCGCCACCCTGCGGCCGATGCTCGCCTACCGCACCGACCTGCGGCTGCGGGAGGTGTACGCGCCGACCCTGGTGATCCGGGGAGAGGACGACCCGGTGTCACGCCACGACTGGGGCGTGCACCTCGCCGCGCAGGCTACACGCGGGAAGTTGCTCGAGCTGCCCGGCCGCCACCTCGTGCACTTCAGCGCCGCGGTCGACACGGCGGCCGGCATCCGGGAGTACGCCCGCACGGCCGCGCCTGACGGTGAGCCAGTCACGCCATGACCCGCAAGCCTGGTCGGTCGGCGCGGGGCCTGCTCTGCGTCGGCCTGCGGAACGCCGGCTCCTGGCTGCTGGACTACCGGTACGCCGTTCTCGCCCAGGTGCGTGGTGCCGTCGCCCGCACTCACCCCGACGACTTCGCCTCGGGCGAGGCGGCGCCGGTGCTGATCATTCCGGGGATCTACGAGAGCTGGCACTTCATGCGGCCGCTGATCCAGGCGCTGCATGACGCCGGGCATCCGGTGCACGTGGTGACGCCGTTGCACACCAACCGGCGGCCGGTGGTGCCGTCGGCCGAGATCGTGGCCGAGTACCTGCGTGATCGCGAGCTGAACCACCTGGTGATCGTGGCGCACAGCAAGGGCGGCCTGATCGGCAAGTACCTGATGACGCAGCTTGACCCCGACGATCGTGTCGAGCGGATGGTGGCGGTGAGCACCCCGTTCTCCGGCTCGCGATACGCCAGGTACATGCCCACTCCGAGCCTGCGCGCGTTCGCCGGCACCGACCCGCAGCTCGCCGCCCTCGGCGCCGATGCCCGGCTGAACGACCGGATCGTGTCGGTGTTCGGGCGGTTCGATCCGCACATCCCGGATGGCAGCATCCTGACGGGCGCCGAGAACGTGCGAATCGACACCGGCGGGCACTTCCGCATCCTCAGCCACCCCGACACCGTTCGCCAGGTGCTCGCGGCCGCCGCCCGCCCCTGACCCGCGCGAGCGGTGCTGCCCGCGAGAGCGGCCGTGGTGCTGCCTCAGCGCGGGGTGGCAGCCACACGACCGCTTTCGCGGGGTGATGGCTAGGCGCGGGCGACAGCCACGATCGACTGGATGCGGCCGGGCACGGTGTCGTCCTGCAGCGAGGTGACGTCGCCGAGCGGGCGGCCGTCGACGATGTCGCCGAGCAGCCGGCGCATGATCTTGCCGGAGCGGGTCTTGGGCAGGTCGGGCACCAGGAACACGTCCCGGGGCTTGGCCACCGCGCCGATCTCGTGGGTGATGTGCGCCCGCAACTGCGGGGCCAGCTCGGCCGCCAGCGCCAGCCAGGCGGCCGGGTCATCCGTTGCCGGCGCCACCGCGGGAATCACGAACGCGGCAATGCCCTCGCCCGTGGTGGCATCGGTCACGCCCACCACGCCGGATTCGCCGACCGCCGGGTGCGACACCAGTGCCGACTCGATCTCGATGGTGGACAGCCGGTGCCCTGACACGTTGATCACGTCGTCGACCCGGCCGAGCAGCCAGATGTCGCCGTCATCGTCGTACTTGGCGCCGTCGCCGGAGAAGAAGTAGCCCTGCTCGGCGAACCGTGCCCAGTAGGAGTCGCGGTAGCGCTCCGGGTTGCCCCACACCGTGCGGGCCATGCCCGGCCAGGTGCCGGCCAGCACCAGATAGCCGCCGGTGCCGTGCGGAACCGGCTGACCCGCGTCATCCACCACCAGGGCGCTCAGGCCCGGCAGGGCGCGCAGGGCCGAACCGGGCTTGAGGGTGCTCACGCCGGGCAGCGGCGCCATCACGGCGGCGCCGGTCTCTGACTGCCACCAGGTGTCCACGATCGGGGCGTGGCCGGCGCCGATGTTCTCCCGGAACCACACCCAGGCCTCGGGGTTGATCGCCTCGCCGACCGAGCCGAGCAGACGGATGCTGGACAGGTCGTGTTCGCTCGGCAATCCAGTGGGGAACCAGGTCATGAACGTGCGGATCAGCGTGGGCGCCGTGTAATAGGTGGTGACGCCGTAGCGCTGGATGATCTCGAAGTGCCGGCCAGGGTGCGGAGTGTTCGGGGTGCCCTCGTAGATCACCGAGGTGGTGCCGTTGGAGAGCGGGCCGTAATGCACGTAGCTGTGCGCGGTGACCCAGGCGAGGTCGGCGGTGCACCAGTGCACGTCGTCGTCCTTGGCGTCGAAGACGGCCCAGTGGCTCCAGGAGGCGTGGGTGAGGTAGCCGCCGCTGGTGTGCACCAGGCCCTTCGGCTTGCCGGTGGTGCCCGAGGTGTAGATGATGAACAGCGGCGTCTCGGCGTCGAAGAACTCCGGCTCATGGGTGGCGGACGCCGTGTCGACGGTGTCGTGCCACCACACGTCGCGACCGGTCGTCCAGGGGATGTCCGGGGTCAGGTCGCCGGTGCGGCGCACCACGAGCACGTGCTCGATCTGGTTTGTGCCCGACACGGCTTCGTCGGCGGCTTCCTTCACCGGCACGGCCTGGCCGCGGCGGAACTGGCCGTCGGTGGTGACGAGCAGCTTGGCGCCGGTGTCCTCCACCCGGAAGCGCAGCGCCTCGGCCGAGAAACCGCCGAACACCAGGGAGTGGATGGCGCCGAGGCGGGCGACCGCGAGGGTGATGATGATGGTTTCGGGGATCACCGGAAGGTAGATGACGACCCTGTCGCCCTTTTCGATGCCGAGGGCGGTGAGTGCGTTCGCGGCGCGGGCGACCTCTCTTTCGAGGTCGGCGTAGGTGAGGGTGCGCCGGTCACCGGGTTCGCCCTCGAAGTGGAACGCGACCTTGTCGCCGCGGCCGGCGGCCACGTGCCGGTCGACGCAGTTCACCGCCACGTTCAGTTTTCCGCCGGCGAACCACTCCGCTCGCGGCACGCTCAAGACGCCGTCGGCATCCGGGGCGGGCGGCTGCCAGGTGTGGTCGGTGTGCCAGGGCTCGGCCCAGTCCAGGCGCTTGGCCTGCTCGGTCCAGAAGGCGACCGGGTCGGCTGCGGCTTTTTCGTACCAGGAGGCGTCGACATTGGCCTGCGCGGCGAACGCGGCCGGCGCCGGGTAGCGGCGGTGCTCGGTGGAGAGGTTGCGGATGGTGGCGCTGGTGTCGGTCCAGTCCGCGGTGGCAGCGCGGGTGGCCGTGGGGTGGGTGTCCGTGTTGGAGTGAGTGCTGGTGCTGGTGCTGGTGCTGGTGCTGGTGCTGGTGTTGGAGTGAGTGCTGGTGCTGGTGCTGGTGCTGGTGCTGGTGTCGAGGTTCGGCATGGGCACACTCCGGCGGTTGGTTCTGATGGCGGACTATCGGGCGCTTTCGACGCTACGCAGCGCGGGCATCCATTGCAGGCAGCGGCGCAATGCGGCGTAACCTGCGCGGCCGGGCGGTGGCCGCTCGCGGCAGGTCTTTGTCGCGGCGCCTGAGGCGTGCCGCGGGCGCCGGTCAGGCCCACTTGGTGATGGCCCACTTTTCGAACACGCCCAGGATGGCGTCGGTGAGCTTGCCGAGCAGAGCGAGCAGGATGATGGCGAGCAGGATGCGGTCGATGCGGCCGTTCGTGCCCGAGATGGAGAGCAGATAGCCCAGCCCCATCGACGCGCCGAGCAACTCGGCGGCCACCAGGAACAGCCAGGCCTGGGCCAGCGCGAGCCGCAGCCCGGAGATCACCGACGGGATCACGGCGGGCAGCTGCACGGCGGTGAACAGCCGCACCCCGCGTAACCCGAAGGCGCGGCCGGCCTCCACGAGCTGGCGGTCCACGTGCCGCAGTGCCTGCGCGACCGTGGTGTAGACCGGGAAGAAGGCGCCGATGGCGACGAGAACGATCTTGGATTCCTCACCGTACTTCAGCCAGATGATCAGCAGCGGCACCCAGGCCAGCGACGGCACGGCCCGGATGGCGCCGAGGGTGGGCGCGAAGAGCACGTCGGCGGCGCGGGAGAGCCCCACCAGCGACCCGGCGGCCAGGCCCAGCGCGGCGCCGATGGCGAACCCGATGAGCACTCGCTGGGTGGAGATGGCCACGTAGAGGGTGAGTTCGCCGCGGTCGAAGAGGTCGACGGTGGCGATCCAGACCATGGCCGGAGACGGCAGTTGGGACACCGTGACCAGGCCGAGGGCGGTGCTGAGTTGCCACAGGATCAGGATCAGCACCGGCAGGAGCAGCCCGCCGAGGATGCGTGCGCTCCGCCGCGACGTCAACGGCCGGCGCACGACGGGCGCCGTGTCCGGGGCGAGGGTCTCGGTCATCGGGGGCCTTTCGTGCGGGATGGGTGTGGCGGTGAAACCGAGGCGGTGAGGCGGATGCCGCGGCGGCCTGCGTGCGGCCGGCGCGGCATCCACCGGGCTACTCGATGATCGTCGGGTCGGCCTTCGTGGCGAAGGTGTCGTTCACGATGCTGTCGAGGGCGTCGTCGACCTGGCTCTGCTCGAGCACGTCGCCGGTCTCGACGAAGATCGGGCCGATCGTGGTGAGGACGTCGATCTGGGCGTCGCCGGGGACGTTGTCGACGTCGAGGTTGGAGCGTTCGGTGATGACCTTCGTGGCGACCGCGAGGTCGAGTCCGGCGACGTCGGCGAGGATCTGTGCGGTCTCCTCCTCGTTCGCCAGCGCCCAGGCGCGGGCGTGCTCGTAGACGTCGACGACGGTCTGGGCCACATCCGGCTTCTCGGTGATGAAGGCCTCGGTGGCGTTGAGGAAGCCGTAGCTGTTGAAGTCGACGTTGCGGTAGATGAGCTCCGCACCGGCGGCTTCGGCACCGGCCATGATCGGGTCGAGTCCGGCCCAGGCGTCGACCGAGCCGTTCTGCAGGGCGGCCCAGCCGTCGGCGTGCTGCAGGTTCTGCACGGTGACGTCGTCCAGGCCGAGGCCGGCCTCTTCGAGCGCCTGCAGCAGGAAGAAGTACGGGTCGGTGCCCTGGGTGGCGGCGATCTGCTTGCCCTTGAGGTCTGCGACGGAGGTGATCTCGGAGCCGTCCGGGACGACGAGGGCGGCCCATTCGGGCTGCGAGTAGATGTCGATGACCTGGATGGGCGAGCCGTTCGAGCGGTGCAGCAGCGCGGCGGAGCCGGCCGTGGAGCCCACGTCGATGGCGTTGGCGCGGAGGGCCTCGTTGGCCTTGTTCGAACCGGCCGACTGCACCCAGTTGACGGTGATCTCCTGGTCGGCGAGGGCCTCTTCGAGCCAACCCTTCTCCTTGATCACCAGGCTGAGCGGGTTGTAGGTGGCGAAGTCGATGTTGAGCTCGCCGCCCTGGGTGACGATGCCGGCGTCGTCGTCGGTGCTGACGGCTGCCTCGGCGGCGGGCTGGTTCTCACCGGCGACGCAGCCGGTGAGCAGCAGGGCGGCGGCCGCGGCGGAGGCGATCAGGGCGGTGGCAGTGAAGCGTTTCTTCATGGCGAGTCTCTCGTTGGGTGCGGGCGGGGAACGGGCATCCATGCTGTGGATGTGGTGCGGTGGAACGTGGAGGGGGTCTGGCTGGTCAGTAGGGGAAGTGCGGGATGCCGGTGTTCGAGGCGACACCTCGGGCCTCGCCGTGCCGGTCGATGCCGAGGCCCGCGAGGAGGCGCCCGCGCAGCTCGGCGAGTTCCGCCGAGCCGCGGTCGCGGGGCCGGTTGCCGGGCACGGTGAGTTCCTGCACGATCGTGGCACCGGGTGTCGTGGCGCCGCCGACGGCCTGTGCGGCACCCGTCGTGGCCGGCTCCTGGCCGAGCAGGATGATCCGGTCGGCCAGCTGCAGAGCCTCGTCGACGTCGTGGGTGACGAGCAGCACCGTGGTGGGGGCGGCGGCGTGCACGTCGAGCAGGAGGTCCTGCATCTTGAGCCGGGTGAGGGCATCCAGTGCGCCGAAGGGTTCGTCGAGCAGCAGCACGCCGGGGTTGCGGGCCAGGGCGCGGGCCAGCGACGCGCGCTGCGCCATGCCGCCGGAGATCGCGGCGGGCCGGTGCCCGGCGAAGGCCGTGAGGCCCACGAGTTCGAGCAGCTCGGCGACGCGGGCGCGGCCGGCCTCGCGTGCGGTGCCGCGCGGCAGGCCGAGGGACACATTGGCCGCCACCGTGCGCCAGGGCAGCAGTCGCGGCTCCTGGAACCCCACCGCGCAGCGGGTGTCGAAGGCGGTGCTTGGCGTGCCGTCGATCTGCACCGAGCCAGTGCTGGGGGAGTCCAGCCCGCCCGCGATGCGCAGCAGGGTGGACTTGCCGCAGCCGCTGGTGCCGAGGATCGCGAGGACCTCGCCGGGACGCACGGTGAGCGACACGTCGCGCAGCACCGGGCGGGCGGCACCGAATGCCACGGTGCCGCTGCTCGGCGCGAAGGTGCGCCCCAACCCGGCGAACTCCACGGCGAGGGCCGCCTTGGTGGTCGCCGGCCGAACGGTCCGGTCGCGCTCAGACACGCCGCCGGGCCCCGCGGCGCGGCGGGCGGCGGTGCTCGTGGCGGTGCTGGCAGACATGGGCGTCCGATCGGTTGGGAGCTCGACGTTTTCTCGACGCTATCCAGCCGGCCGGGCCGGCGCACGCCCCTCTGCAACGCAACGTAGTAATCGGGTGTCGGGCGCGCGGGCGAGGACGCCGGACTTCACGCCCAGGAGTTGGGATGATTGACCCATGACTCGAACCGTTTCCGGAGCCCGCGTGCTGATCACCGGCGCCGCCATGGGCATGGGCCGCCTCTACGCCGAGCGGGCCGTCGCCGAGGGCGCACGGGCCGTGATCCTGTGGGACCGGGACGCCGCCGCGCTCACGGCGACCGCCGCCATCCTCACCGAACGTGCCGGCGGCAGCACCCAGATCGCCCCATACGTCGTCGACATCGCCGACCTCGGCGCGATCGCGCCGACCGCCCAGCGGGTGCGCACCGAGGTGGGCAACCCCGACATCGTGATCAACAACGCCGGCATCGTGCGCGGGTCGTTCTTCTGGGAGCACGACAACGGCGACGACACCCGCGCCACGATGCAGGTGAACGCCCTGGCCCCGATGTACATCACCCGGGAGTTCCTGCCCGCCATGATGCGCAACCCGTACCGCGAATCGCGCATCGTCAACATCGCCTCCGCCGCCGGGATGCTCTCCAACCCGCGAATGAGCGTCTACGCGGCCTCCAAGGCCGCCGTGATCACCTGGAGCGATTCGCTGCGCCTCGAGCTCGCCCAGCAGGGCTTCGACCACGTGCGGGTGAGCACCATCGCGCCCAGCTACATCTCCACGGGCATGTTCGACGGCGCCCGCGGCCCGTTGTTGACCCCCGTGATGACCCCGGAGTACGTGGTCAACCGGGTCTGGCGGGCGATGCTCGCAGGCTCGCCCCAGCTGCTGATGCCGTGGACCGTCGGCTTCTCCAAGAAACTGCGCGGCGTGCTGCCGCTGGCGGCCTGGGATGCCGTGGCCGGCCGGGTCTTCGGCGTGTACAGCTCGATGGACACCTTCGTCGGGCGCCGCTGACCGGATCTGCGCAGCCCACCCGGGTCGGATCAGCCGGCCCGGTTGACACGTCTTCTTCCGCGACGTACGATGGAAACGATTCCATGGAAACGATTCCATGGGTTCCGGAGTCATCAGCAATACCAAGCACGCACACACAAGGGAGTGGCTGTGGAAGCCGTAACGATCAAGGACGTCGCCGCCCTCGCTGGCGTCTCGGTGGGCACGGCCTCCAGGGTTCTGTCGGGCAACCCGGCCACCTCGGCCGACACCCGCGAACGCGTCGCCGCCGCGGCCGCCGAGCTGGACTACCAGCCCAACGCCCAGGCCCAGGCCCTACGGTCCACCCGGTCCAACTCCCTCGGCCTGCTGGTACCGGATGTGCGCAACCCCTTCTTCGCCGACCTCGCGCACGCCGCCGAACAGGCCGCCCTCTCGGCCGGCTACGTCACCCTGCTCGGCAACGCCAACGAGCGTAACGACCAGCAGGACCGCTACCTCGACACCCTCATCTCCCGTCGGGTCGACGGAGTGATCGTCGCCCCCGTCGGCGACGACGGCGGCCGGCTGCGCGCCCTGATCGAGCGCGAGATTCCCACGGTGCTCGTGGACCGTACCGTTCCCGGCCTCGACCTGCCCAGCGTCACCACCGACAGCGAGACCGGCATCCGCCAGGCCGTGCAGCACCTCGCTGAACAGGGCCACACCCGGATCGGCTACATCTCGGGCCCAGAGGCCACCTCTACCGGCCGGGACCGCTTCGCGTCCTTCACCCGCGCCGTCGCCGAGGCCGGCCTCAGCCAGGACCCGGAGCTGGTCTACTTCGGCGACTACCAGGCCGCCAGCGGCTCGGCCGGCGTGCACACCCTGATGGACCTCACCAACCCGCCCACCGCTCTGCTCGCCGCCGACAGCCTGATGGCCGTCGGTGCCATCAGCATCCTGCACAGGCTCGGTCTGCGGATCGGCACCGACATCGCCCTCGTCGCCTTCGACGACATCGAGTGGTTCGCGCTGCTCAACCCGGCGCTGAGCGTCATCGCGCACAGCGTCGAAGACATGGGCCGGATCGCCGTTGACCTTTTGTTGCAGGTGATCGCCGGGCACACCCCGGAGTCGGTGGTGCTACCCAGCGAACTGATTGTGCGGGCCTCCTCGGCAACGCCCATCCGCCCCACGACACAGCCTGAGCAAAGGAGCCAGCAATGACCGTGAAACCCCTGATCACCTTGCAGAACGTGACAAAGACCTTCGGCCAGGTCACCGTCATCCAGGACGTGACCGTGAGCGTCTACCCCGGCCAGGTGCAGGTGCTGCTCGGCGAGAACGGCGCCGGCAAGTCCACCCTGATCAAAATGGTCGCCGGCGTCTACCAGCCCGACGGCGGCCAGATCCTCGTCGACGGCGCCGTGACCAGCCTGCCCAGCACCCGCGCCGCCGAAGAACACGGCATCGCCACCATCCACCAGGAACTCAACCTCGTGGCCACCATGAGCGTGGCCGAGAACGTGATGCTCGGCCGGATGCCCACCAAGCTCGGCATGGTCGACCGCAAGGAACTCCGCCGGCAGGCCCGCGCGGCACTGGCGCTGATCGGCCTCGAGATCGACGTGGACACCCCGGTCGGTCAGCTCGGCATCGCCCGGCAGCAGCTGGTGGAGATCGCCAAGGCCCTGAGCATCAACGCACGTGTGCTGATCCTCGACGAACCCACCGCCGCGCTCACCCGGCACGAGACCCAGGCCCTGTTCGCCGTGATGGCCGACCTCCGCCAGCGGGGTGTCGGCATGCTCTTCATCAGCCACCACCTCGACGAGATCGCCGAGGTCGGTGACACCGTCACCGTCATCCGCGACGGCCACTTCATCGCCGAGGTTCCCGCCTCCACTCCCGAAGACGAGCTGGTCAAGCTCATGGTCGGCCGCAGCATCGAGGACCAGTTCCCGCGCCGCGCCGACGAGACTCCCGCGCTCACCGAGGTGCTCACAGTGACCAACCTCACCAGCGCCGGCCACTTCGACGACATCAGCTTCACCGTGCGTGCCGGCGAGGTGCTCGGCATCGCGGGGCTCGTCGGGGCCGGCCGCACCGAACTGATCCGCGCCATCGCCGGCGCCGACAAATACGACACCGGCTCCGTCACCGTGCGTGGTGCGCAGCTGCCCAAGGGTGACATCCAGGCGGCCATCCGGGCCGGCATCGGCCACGTGCCCGAAGACCGCAAGGGCCAGGGCCTGGTGCTGGACGCCTCGGTCAACGACAACCTCGGCTACGCCACCCTGGCCTCCAGCGCCAAGCTCGGTCTGGCCGACTTCACCGGCCAGCGCCGCCGCGCCGAGGCCGTGGCCGAGAAGCTGCGCATCCGGATGCACACCATCGACCAGCCGATCCGCTCACTCTCCGGCGGCAACCAGCAGAAGGCCGTCTTCGGCCGGTGGATCATCGCCGCCTCGACGGTGCTGCTGCTGGACGAACCGACCCGCGGTGTGGACGTGGGCGCCAAGGTCGAAATCTACGAACTGATGAACTCGATCACCGCAGCCGGTGGAGCCATCGTCATGGTTTCCAGCGAACTGCCCGAGATCCTGGGCATGAGCGACCGCATCCTCGTCATGCGCGACGGCCGGCTGGCCGGCGAACTCAGCGCAGCGGATGCCACCCAAGACACCGTCATGACTCTTGCTGCCCGCGACGTCGCCGCGCAGCGCTGAAACCGAAGGAACTGAAACCATGTCCACGACCACGCTCGCGCCCACCCGACGCTCCTTCGACTACAAGACCTTCCTGGCCAACAACGGCGCCCTGGTCGGCCTGGTGGTGCTCTGCATCGCCCTGGTCATCGCCACGCCGGACTTCCTGACCGGCCAGAACCTGCTCAACATCGGCATCCAGGTGTCGACAGTGGCGGTGCTCGCCTTCGGCATGACCTTCGTCATCGTCGCCGGCGGCATCGACCTGTCTGTCGGCGCCGTCGCGGCTCTCTCGGCCATGGCCTCCGGCTGGTTCTTCGTCAGCGCCGGCCTGCCCGGCTGGATGGCGCTCGCCGGCGGCCTCGTCGTGGGCCTGCTCGCCGGCGTCATCAACGGCGCCGCGAACGCCTACGGCAAGCTGCCCTCCTTCATCGCCACCCTGGCCATGCTCAGCGTGGCCCGCGGCCTCACCCTGGTGATCTCCGACGGCCGGCCGATCAAGACCGCCCCTGAGGTGTCGTTCCTCGGCGGCAACATCGGCCCGGTGCCGATGCCCATCGTGATCCTGGTCCTGGCCGCGCTGGTGGCCTCCTTCATCCTCAACCGCACCGTGCTCGGCCGCTCCATGTACGCCGTCGGCGGCAACGCCGAGGCCGCCCGGCTCTCCGGCCTGCCGGTGAAGCGCATCATCGTCACGGTCTTCGCCCTCGCCGGCCTCTTCGCCGCGCTGGCCGGACTGCTCCTGGCCGGCCGGCTCGACTCCGCCCAGCCGCAGGCCGCCGCCGGCTACGAACTGGATGCCATTGCCGCCGTCGTCATCGGCGGAGCGTCGCTTTCCGGCGGGCTCGGCAAGATCTCCGGCACCTTCATCGGCGCCCTGGTGCTCGTCGTCATCCGCAACGGACTCAACCTGCTCAACGTGTCGTCGTTCTGGCAGCAGGTGGTCATCGGGCTGGTCATCGCCCTCGCGGTGGGCGCCGACGTGCTGCGCCGCAAGACCCGTAACAGCTGAGCCCTTTCCCTACTTACCTCACACCGACCCACCACAACAAAGGAAACACAATGAAGTCATCCTCCTTTCGCCGTATCGCCGCCGTCACCGCCACGGCCGCACTGATCCTCGCCGGCACCACCGCCTGCGGCCGCGGCGGCGGCGACGAGGCCCGCGGGCCGAAGATCGTGCTCGCGATCTCCACCCTGAACAACCCGTTCTTCGTCGAGCTGCGCGACGGCGCCCAGGCCGCCGCCGACGAGGCCGGCGTCGACCTCTACATCGTCGACGCCCAGAACGACTCCGCCACCCAGGCCAACCAGCTGGCCACGGCCACCGCAGGAAGCACCAAGGCCGTCATCGTCAACCCGGTCGACTCCGACGCCGCCAGCGCCTCGGTGAACGCGCTGACCGCCGCCGACATCCCGGTCATCGGCGTCGACCGCACGGTCAACGACGCCGACCTGACTTCCCTGGTCGCCAGTGACAACGTCGCCGGCGGCAAGCAGGCCGCCGACGAGCTCGCCGCGGCCATGGGGGAGAAGGGCACAGTCATCTCCCTGCAGGGCGTATCGGGCACCTCCGCCAGCCGCGACCGCGGCGCCGGCTTCGACGAGGGCATCGCCGCCTACCCCGACATCACCGTCGTCGCCGAGCAGACCGCGAACTTCGACCGGGCCTCCGCACTCGACGTCACCACCAACCTGCTGCAGGCCAACCCCGGTGTCACCGGCATCTTCGCCGAAAACGACGAGATGGCCCTCGGCGCCATCCAGGCTCTCGGCGCTCGCGCCGGCTCTGAGGTGTCCGTTGTGGGCTTCGACGGCACCGCGGATGGTCTGACCGCCATCTCGGACGGCTCGCTCTACGCCACCGTCGCCCAGCAGCCCGCCGAACTCGGCAAGCTCGCCATCGAACTGGCCGTCAAGGCCATCAACGGTGAGGATGTCGAAGCGACAGTCCCCGTCGACGTCGTTGCCGTCACGAAGACGAACGTGGGCGACTTCTCCAAGTGACCCCGCCAACCCCGCACCCAGACTCCGCGGCGACCCTGACCGGGGTTGTCGTGGTCGGCTCGATCAACGCCGACCAGGTCACCACCGTCGCGCGTCATCCGCTGCCGGGCGAGACTCTGATCGGCACCTCGATCACCGTTCTGCCCGGCGGTAAGGGCGCCAACCAGGCCGTCGCCGCGGCCCAGCTCGGCGCCCGGGTGAGCATGGTCGGCGCGGTCGGCCTGGACGCCCTGGCCTCCTCGGCCACGGCCATCCTCGAATCCGCGCAGGTCGACCTGTCCAGCGTGCGGGCCGTGGACGGGCCCACCGGCCTGGCCCTGATCACGGTGGCCGCCGACGGTGAGAACACCATCGTCGTCATCCCCGGGGCCAACGCCGCGGTGGATGCCGGTGTCGTCGGCCAGAGCGCCGGCCTCATCGCCGGGGCCGCCGTGGTGGTGCTGCAGGGCGAGATCCCCGCAGCAGGAAGCGCCGCCGCCGCCCGGCTGACCCGCGGGCGCCTGGTGCTCAACCTGGCCCCGGTGATCGAGCTCGACCCTGCCACGGTCGCGGCCGCCGACCCCCTGATCGTGAACGAACACGAGGCCGCGCTGCTCCTGGCGCAGCTCACGCCCGGCACAGCGCCGCCCGCGACGGACGCCGAGGCGGTGGCCCGGCTGCGCGAGTGGGGGGTGGCCTCTGTTGTGCTCACCCGCGGTGCGCTCGGCGCGATCGTCTCCGACGCCGAGGGCACCGAAACGGTGGCGTCCCCCGTCGTGGAGGCGGTCGACAGCTCCGGCGCTGGCGACGCCTTCGTGGGCGCTGTGAGCGCCCGGCTCGCCGCCGGGGACACCCTGCGCGAGGCGGCCCGGCTGGCCGTGCGGGTGGGGGCGTTCGCAGTGCAGTCCCGGGGAACGCAGCCGTCCTATCCGCACGAGGGCGACAGCCTTCCCGAGGTCCGTCCCGATGCAGCCACCGATTCTGCGATCGACTCCGCCACCGAGAAGAACGAGGCACACCCGTGAAACGCGCCGGCATCCTGAACGCCGACCTGAACGCGGCCCTCAGCCGCCTGGGTCACGGTGACATCGTCCTCGTCGCGGACTGCGGCATGCCCGCACCCGCCGGCGTGCCGGTGATCGACCTTGCGCTGGTGCACGGCGTGCCGCGCTTCGAGCAGGTTCTCGACGCGCTGCTGGGCGAACTCGTCGTCGAGCGTTGCGTGGCTGCGTCGGAGGCGCAGGGCACGGAGGCCGGGGACTGGCTGAGCGGGCGCTTCACCGACATCGAGTACATCGGACACGGTGACCTCAAGGTGCTCTCGGCGTCTGCGCGGGTGTTCGTGCGCACCGGGGAAGCCACCGCGTTCGCCAATGCCGCGCTCGTGTGCGGGGTGCCGTTCTAGGCGGCAGCCGCAGACCACAGCTGGGCACTGCCGCCGATTAGGTTAGCCTTTCCATCCTCTGATCAGGGGGATTAGGCAAGCCTTTCCAGGCTGGCGGAGTCGGCGGGGGGTGCCTATGGTGACTCTATGGCCATCCTCTCGCCCCCGCTGTTCAGGCCCTTTCACGCCGCCCCGGATGCCGCACCGCGCGCCCAAACAGAGGGCGCTTCGCTGGGCGGCAGCCTGGCCACCCGGCTCAACTGGCTGCGCGCCGGCGTGCTCGGCGCCAACGACGGCATCGTGTCCGTGGCCGCGATCGTGGTCGGCGTCGCCGGTGCCGGCGCCTCCACGCCGGCCATCGTGGCGGCCGGCGCGGCAGGGCTCGTCGGCGGGGCCATCTCGATGGCGCTGGGCGAATACGTCTCGGTGAGCAGCCAGAGTGACAGCCAGCGCGCCATGATCGAGAAGCAGAAGCGCGAGCTGCGCGACGACCCGGCCGGCGAACTCGACGTGCTCACCACCCTTTACGAGGAGCGCGGGCTGGCCCCGGCCACCGCCCGCCAGGTGGCGCTCGAGCTCACCGAGAAGGATGCCCTCAAGGCGCACCTCTCGCTCGAACTCAACATCGTCGAAGAGGATGTGGCCAGCGCCTGGCACGCCGCCGCCGCCTCGGCCCTGGCCTTCACGCTCGGAGCGATCCTGCCGTTGCTGGCGATCCTGCTGCCGCCGGAGAACGTCCGGGTCCCGGTGACGTTCCTCGCCGTGCTGGTGGCCCTGGCCCTCACCGGCGCGCTCGGCGCCCGACTCGGCGGCAGTCGCCTCGCCCGCGCCACCGTGCGCGTGGTCACCGG
Source organism: Cryobacterium zongtaii (assembly GCF_002909375.1). Lineage (GTDB taxonomy): Bacteria > Actinomycetota > Actinomycetes > Actinomycetales > Microbacteriaceae > Cryobacterium > Cryobacterium zongtaii. The sequence continues at coordinate 12,351 of NZ_PPXD01000022.1, read as the reverse complement.
CGGTGCCGCGGCACTCTTCGTCACCTGGCTGGTCGGCACCCTGCTCGGCACCAGCGTCTTCTAGCGGCGCACGCGCGCGGCCGGGAGTGCCCGTTCGTGAGTTACCGCAAAGTGCCCCCTCCGGGCGTCTGAGGGGGCGTTTTGCGGCAAGTCGAGACGTTGCGGCTAGACCAGGCCGAGCAGTCTCGCCGCGCCGACGAGGCAGGCGCCGGCGACGGCGAAGAACACCAGCACCCAGAACGGGCCGGGCAGGTGGCTGAGCCGGGCCAGCTGGTCGGCGTCCGAGGCGCTGCCGCCGCGGCGCGACCGGGTGACCTGCAGCTCGACGACGGTGCGCAGGGCACCGAGCAGCAGGAACGCGGTGACCAGCACGGCGAAGATGCTCTGCACGGTGGGCGAGCCGAACCAGGTGACCGCGAAGACCACCGCCGCGGTGACCGCCACCGACCACAGCCCGAACCAGTTGCGGATCTGCACCAGCAGCAGCGCCAGCGCCGCAAGCAGCGCCCAGAGCAGGCCGATGTCATGGCCGCGGCTGAGCATCCACGCCGCCCCGAGCCCGAGCAGGGCCGGCGCCGTGTACCCGGCGAGCAGGGTGAAGACCATGCCGGGCCCGCGCGGCTTGCCGCGGCTCACGGTGAGGCCGGAGGTGTCGGAGTGCAGCCGGATGCCCTGCAGCCGGCGGCCGCCGAGAGCCGCGACGAGCCCGTGGCCGCCCTCGTGCACGATCGTGATGCCGTGCCGGGTCAGTTTCCAGGCCGGCGGCACCAGCACGAGCAGGGCGGCCGCGGCGATGGTCACCCACACCGTCAGAGCCGGCAGGGGAGCGTTCGTGGCCGAGACGCGGGTCCAGAATTCGAGGAGCAGGTCCATCTCAGCCCTTCGCGGCCAGGACCATTTCCAGGTGCCGCTCCGAAGTGCGGTGCGGGTCCGTGATGTAGTCGCCGGTGGGGCGGGCGCCGTTCTTCTCGTAGAAGCGGATGGCGCGGTGATTACTCTCGTGCACGTGCAGGTAGATCCGGTCGAGGTGCTGCTCGTCGGCGACCCAGGTGCGGACGGCGCCGAGCAGTCGCGTGGCCACTCCGGTGCGGCCGCGATAGGAGGGGTCGACCCAGACGCCCACCAGGTTGGCGCGAACCGGGCCGCCGATCGGCGGCTCGCCCGGCCGGTAGCTCGGCGGACCGGAGGACACAAAGGCGGCCATCGTGCCGACCCACTGTTCGCCGGGGGTGCGGGCGACAACCTGGAAGCTGGTGGGTTCGGTGTTCCGGGCGCCGCGCTGGCGCCAGTCCGTTTCGGTGAGCGCGAGGACGGCGGCGAATGATTCGAAGAAGCCCAACGGGAAGTTCGCGATGGACCGGAGACGGATATCGCGCAGGCCTGCCCAGTCGTCAGCGGTGGGACAGTAGAGCTCCACAGCGCGGGGCGCGGCGGGTGTTCGTGTTTCGGCCATCCATGGAGGCTAGTCGTGTTCTCTGACCAACGGGTCAATCGGGCCGACTGCGCCCGAATCGTCGGCGAGGGTTCGTGCCTGATGGACCCGCTTACCGCACCAGGATCGTCCCCATCATCCCGGCGTCCTCGTGGTCGAGGATGTGGCAGTGGTAGACGGCGCGTCCGGCGAAGTCGGCGAAACTGATGCGCACTGTGGTCTGCCCGCGGGCCGGCACGTTCACCACATCGCGCCACACGACTGCAGCCTCGGCGGTGCCGCCCCGATCGACGATCTGCATCGGCCACACGTGCAGGTGCACCGGATGGTCCATCTCGCTCGTGTTGCGCAGCGTCCACTCCTCCACGCTGCCGGCCAACACAGTCGTGTCGAGGCGCTCCGGGTCAAACTCCTGCCCGTTGATGGTGAAAGTCATCATCGAGCCGCCGCCCATACCCATTCCCATGTCGAAGCTGAGTTCGCGCCGGGCCGTCACGGTCGCACCGCGCAGGTCGAGCGGTGCCGGTTGGCGTGGCACGGCCCCCGGCGCCGCCACCGGGTCCCCGGTCACCGTGACAGTCGCGAGGGCGACCTCGGTGCCCGTCGCGGCCTGACCGGAGCCGCCCATCATGCCGCCGGAGGTCGCGGTGCCTCGGTCGTAGGCCAGGGTGCGCAACTCGGTTCCGCCCTCCAGCGCGGTGACGAGGATATCGGCCCGATTGCCCGGCGCGAGCAGGATCTCGTCCACCTCCGCCGGTCTTTCGAGGCGACCGGAGTCGATGCCGAGCAGCTGCAGCCGTTGACCGTCGAGGCGCAGTCGGAGGTATCTGGAGACGCAGGCGTTCACGATCCGCCACCTCTCGCGCTCGCCGGGTCGTAGCGCCAGGACAGGCGCCAATTGACCGTTGACCAGCACTAGCTCGCCCTCCCGGCCCTGCATCCGGTCCGCGGCGGATGCGTCCGCGACCGCACCGACGCCGTCGAGCGTGACGTCCGAGATCACCAGGACCCGTTCCCGGCTGCTCTCGATGGGCACCGGGTCGTCGATGACGATGGTGCCGTACAGGCCGCCGAAGACCTGGTCGGCGACGGTGCCGTGGTGGTGCGGGTGGTACCAGTACACGCCGGGCGGGTGGTCGGCCGGGAGCCGGTACTCGTAGTGGAAGGACTCACCGGTCTTCACCATGACGGCCATGTTGTCGCCGTTTCCCTCCGGCGACACGTGCAGGCCGTGCACGTGCAGGTTGGTCGGGCCGGCCAGGCCGTTGACCAGCGTGACCCGCAGCCGGTCGCCGGGAACGAGCCGCAGCGTGGGGCCGGGCAGGCCGCCGTTGTAACCGAGCACCCTCGCGCTGCGCCCGCCGATCACGGTCGTGGCCGGTGTGGCGGAGAGGGTGACATCGAGCAGCCCGCCGCTGCTCGTCAGCTCGTCGGGCTGGTGCAGGTCGTCACCGCCGACGAACCCGGCTGTGCCCGACGGCCAGGTCGCCCAGAGCGCGGCCGCTCCGCCCGCCACGGCAATGACGCCCAGCCCGCCCAGGGCCAGAACGGTGCGCCGGCTGACGGGGCGGGCCAGGGCTGGCGGTTCCTGATTCCGGGGTGCTGCCGGAGGCGCCCGCATCAGGACACCGGTGTCGGCGTGGCGTCGGGGTGGCGGGCGCCGAGCACCCGGGCTGTGCTCACCTCGGGCCGCAGGTCGAGGCGGCGAAGCAGCTGCGCGTTCACGGCCACCACCACCGTCGAGGCCGACATCAGCAGCGCACCCACTTCCATCGGCAGCACAAAGCCGATCGGGGCGAGGACTCCGGCGGCCAGCGGCACCGCGAGCAGGTTGTAGCCGGCGGCCCACCACAGGTTCTGCGTCATCTTGCGGTAGCTGGCGCGGGAGAGCTCGATCACCGAGAGCACCGATCGGGGGTCGTCGCTGGCCAGGATGACGCCGGCGGAGGCGATCGCGACATCCGTGCCGGCGCCGATGGCGATGCCCACGTCGGCTTGGGCCAGAGCCGGGGCGTCGTTGACCCCGTCGCCCACCATGGCCACCCGGTGACCTTCCTGTTGCAGCTGCACCACGGCGGCGGCCTTTCGGTCGGGGTGCACGCCGGCGAAGACCCTGTCGATGCCGAGCTGGGCGGCCACATTGTGCGCCACGGCCTCGGCGTCGCCGGTGATCATCACCACCGCGATGCCCAGGGCGTGCAGGGCGGCGACGGCCTCCGTCGATTCCGGCCGCACCTCGTCGGCGAGGCCGATGGCGCCGATCACGCGGCCGTCTTGCAGCACGTGCAGCACGATGGCGCCCTCGGCGGCCCAGGCGTCGGTGTGCTCGAGCGGCTCGGCGTGATGGCGGCTGAGCAGGCTCGGCCCGCCCACCGCCACCTCGTGGCCGGCGACCGTGGCGCTCACCCCCACGGCGGTGGCCGCCCGGAACCCGGTGGCCGCTGGAACGGATCGGCCGCGGGCCGCGGCGACGATGGCCGTGGCCAGCGGATGCTCGCTGTCGGCCTCCACGGCGGCCGCCAGGGCGAGCACGTCCTCCTCGGTGTGACCGGCGGCGGCGTGCACGTGACTGACCACGGGTTCGCCCCGGGTGAGAGTGCCGGTTTTGTCGAACAGCACGGTGTCGACGGTACGCATGCTCTCCAGGGCGAGCCGGTCGGTCACGAGCACCCCGCCGCGGGCGGCCCGCTCGGTCGCGATCGACACCACCAGCGGAATCGCCAGGCCCAACGCGTGCGGGCAGGCGATCACCAGAACGGTGATGGTGCGCATCACGGCATCCTCCGGGCTGCCGAGCAGGGTCCACGCGATCGCGGTGAGCAGACCGACACCGAGCGCGAACCAGAACAGCCAGCCGGCCGCCCGATCGGCCAGGCGCTGCGCCCGCGACGACGAGGCTTGCGCCTCGGCGACGAGCCGGCGGATGCCCGCGAGCGCGGTGTCGTCGCCGACCGCGGTCACCCGCAGCCGCAGGGCCGTGTCGGTGGCGACGGTGCCGGCCACGACCGCGGCGCCGGGGCCGCGGCGCACCGGACGGGATTCGCCCGTGATCATCGACTCGTCCACATCGGCGGTGCCCTCGGTGACCTGCCCGTCGGCGGGGATCCGGGCGCCCGGTCGCACGATGACCAGGTCGCCCACCTCGAGGTCGGCGGGAGCGACAAGAGTGACGGTGCCGTCATCCACCCGCTCGGCCCCGTCGGGCAGCAGCGCCGCCAGCGATTCGAGCGCGGACGAGGACTGCGCCAGCGAGCGCATCTCGATCCAGTGGCCGAGCAGCATGATCACGATCAGCAGCGCGAGCTCCCACCAGAAATCGAGCTCCATGGCCAGGATGCCCAGGCTCGCGCCCCAGGAGGAGAGGAACGCCACGGTGATCGCCAGTGCGATCAGCAGCATCATACCGGGGGAGCGCTGCCTGAGCTCGGCCACCGCGCCGGTGAGGAACGGGCGGCCGCCCCAGACGTACATCACCGTGCCCAGCAGCGGCGAGACCCAGACGACCCACGCGGCGTTGGGCAACTCATAGCCCAGGAGCATGGAAAACATGCCGTTGAAGACCACGACGGGAACGGCAAGCACCAGCATCAGCCAGAACAATTGGCGGAATCGGGCGACGTGATCGCCGTGCCCGGCATGTCCCATGGCTCCGTGGTCCATCGAGGTGTGGTCCATCGATCCGTGGTCCGTGTCGGCGTGATTCATCGCGGCCTGATCCGCCGGAGAGGCGCCGTCGGTGGGCTGGTCGATGTGGTGATCCGGGTGGGAAGGCATGCCCTCACGTTATACCCCCTAGGGGTACCAGGCAAGGGCAATGAGACTACCGTGGGGGGCACGATCACTTGTGCTCGTCAGGAAAGGAACCTGGATGATGTGGGGATACGGAATGAACCCGGCCTGGCTCTGGCTCTACGGGTTGCTATCGCTGGGCGCGGTCGTGCTGCTCATTGTGTGGACCGTGCGGGTGTTCCGCGACGACTCGCCCGGCCCGGTGGGCCCGCGCAGGAGCGACGCCCGACGGATCCTCGACGAGCGCTACGCACGCGGCGAGCTCACGGCCGAGCAGTACCGCCAACAGGTCACCGAGCTCGGCGAACAGCCCTGAGCGGGTTCCGGCGCGGCCGAGCGACTACCTAAAGGCGGAGAATTTCGGGACTCGCCGGGCCGGCGACCACGACACGCCGCAAGGCCGGAAGATCTCCGCCTGGACCGCAGGCGCGGACGGCAGGTCAGCCGAGATTGATGATCGCGGCCAGCAGATCGGGCTTGAGGGGCCGGTCCGCGAAGATGAGCCGTTCGAGCGCCGCGGTGGCGGGCTGGTCGGACGCCGTGCCGGCCACCCCCTGCCCGCGCCACACCAGGGTGAGCCCGATGCGCTCGAGCACCCGCACCGAGGCGGGGTTGCCGGCCAGAACGCGGGCGGTCACCGGATACGCCGAGGCCTGCGCCGCGGCGAGGGCCACCGTCGCGGCCTCGGTGGCCAGTCCGATTCCCCAGCTGGCCGGGGTCAGCCGGTAGCCGAAGTTGTGCGCCCCGCAGTCCATCAGCGTCGCCGAGGCCACCCCGATGAGCATTCCCGCCGCCAGGGTGGTGCCGGGCAGTGCAGTGCCGGGCAGTGCAGTGCCGGGCAGGTCGTGCCGCAACCGAATCGCCCAGCGCCCCAAACCGGATGCCGCCCAGCTCTGCTCGCTCTCGTCGACCATCCGCTCGGCCTGTGCGAGGGCCGTGTGGCGGCCGGTCGGCAGGTGCAGCCAGGTTCCCGGGTCGGCGTAGACGGCGTGCACCTCGGCCACATCGGCCGCGGCGAGAGGTGCCAGTCGCAGGCGGGTCGTGCTGAGGAACTCGGGGGCGCTGGATTCGGGCACCTCCCCATGTTTCCATGATGCGCGGCGCCGGTCATCCGCAGGAGTGGTGCACCCCGCACCCCGCGCCCCGCACCCGTTGTGACGGGCTGGGCGCGGGGCGCTCTGGGGAGCGGTTAGCGCAGCGCGGAGATCTTCAGCGCCGCCGTCTTGAAGTTCTGGATGCGCTGCTCGTACCGCGCGGCGAGCACGATCAACAGCACGCCGCCGATACCGAGCCAGAGCCACCACTGCACCGAGACGTAGAGCAGGGCGATCCACGGCCAGAGCTGGGCGAGCGCGTGCAGCAACAGCACTGTGGCGCCGAGCACGAACGGAGCCTGCAACCGCCGCGCGGTGCCGAGCAGCAGCACCGCGATGGCGACCACGCCGAGGCCCACCACGCGCCAGACCGGGCTGAAGCTCAGGTCGAGCAGCAGCGACGGCACCAGCAGGAGGAGCAGGCCGGGGGCGAGCGCGGGCCAACTGCCCGCAGCGGGCACCCGCCGCAGGTGCACCAGCCCGGCCGCCACGAGCGCCAGCGCCAGCGGCACGGTGACGATCTCGACGGGGTCCGGCACGTCGTGGAACAGGCCGGCAACGAGCATCCCGGCGGCACCCGCGAGGGCCGTCCCCGCGATGAGCCGGCCCAGCGGGCTACGGTCGCCCCAGAACGCGGCCAGGAACACCGCCGCGAAGACCCAGACCACCAGCACCACCCGCACCGTGGCCAGCGGTGGGTAGCCCAGGGCGACCACTTCGGCGAGCACGGTGCCGAGCAGGGCCGCGACGACGAGGCCATACCCACTGCGAAGCGGCAGGCTGGTGGCGTCGGCGGAATCGGTGCTGCGGGCAACCCAGACCAGGCAGGTTCCGGTGGCCACCAGGAGGGCGGCGGCCGGCAGCAGCCAGGCCTCCAGCTGGCCGCTCGGTCCGGCCGGGGCTCCGGGCAGGGTGAGGATCCGCAGGCCCGCGGCGGTCAGGACGGTGAGGGTGCCCACCAGGCAGGCCGGCCAGGCGAGCAGGGTCCAGCGTGGGTGGGTTGTCTGCAGGGCGCCCAGGATGGCCAGGGCGCCGCCGATCGCCAGGCTGAGCACCGCACGCACCGGGGTGCCTTCGGCGCCGAGGAGAGCGCTGGGCAGCACTAGCGCCGCCAGGCCCACGACGAGACCGGACTGCACCAGACGGGCCGAGGGGACCGGGAACGCGGTACCCCGCGCCCGGCCGATGACCCGCGCCGAGATCAGCTGACCGACGACCAGGGCGATCCCCAGAGGCACGGTGCCCACCTCGACGGGGTCGAGCAGGTCCCGGCCGAGACCGGCGACCAGCACCAGGAAGCCGGCGGCCACGAGCAGCCAGGCCAGCAGGACGCCCGCGCGGCTGCGGTCGAACCAGCGCACGACGACCTGTAGCACGGCGAACAGCGCGATCAGGGCGATCACCCGGCCCGCGGCGAAGGCCGTATAGGGCAACGCGGCGGTTTCGGTCCCGAGGATGCCGGTGAGGGCGACGATGACGAGGCCGTAGCCGAGCAGACGGCGCGGACCGGCCGGGTCCACGGTCACCGCGACAGCGGCATCCATCACGGCAGCATCCGCACGAACCGGCCGTACCAGCGCCGGGGACCTGGCGATGATGGCGTAGCCCGCGCCGATCAGCAGCAGGGCGGCCGGCAGCAGCCAGGCCTCGAGCCGGCCGTCCGGGCCGGCCGGCGAGCCGAGCAGCGGCCGGATGCGTCCCGACGCGGCGACGGTGACGGCCACGGCACCGACCAGGACGCCGGGCCAGGCCACAACCCGCCAGCGCGGCCGGCTGATCAGCAAGGCTCCGCCGACCGTGAGGATGCCGCCGACGGTGAGCACCAGTACCGGTCGCAGCAGGGCGCCCTGGGCACCCTCGACCGCACTGGGCAGCAGTACCAGACCGAGCCCCACGGCCAGCCAGGCCTGCAGAACCGGACCGGCGGCAGACTCCCGCAGGGACGCCGGGTTCCGCGCCGGACCGAGAAGCCCGGCGGCCAGGAGCTGCCCGAGAATCAGGGAGAGCCCCAGCGGACCGGTGGTGAGTTCGAGCGGGGTGGGCAGGCCGAACCCGAGGCCGGCCAGGAGCGCGACCAGGCCTGCGGCCCAGCTGAACCAGGCGAGCACGGTACCCGCGGGGCTGCGATCGAACCAGCGAAGGGCCACGTGCAGCACGGCGAACAGAGCGACCAGGGCGATCACGCGTCCCTCGGCGTACGGACCGAACGGCAGTGCCGCAGTTTCCGCGCCGAGGATGCCGAGCAGTGCCAGGCCGACGAGGCTGTAGCCGAAGCCCCGACGCACGGTGCGGGTACGGGGCGCCGTCGGAGCCGTCGCAACGGAGACGATGAACGGCGTGTGCCGGATGATGATGCCGCCGGTGACCACCAGCAGCAGCGCCGCGGGCAGCAGCCACGCCTCGAGGCGCCAGTCGGCGCCGGCCGCCGGCGCCGTCACCAGCGCCAGGATGCGCCCGGTCGCCGTGACCACGACGGCCGCGGTTCCCACGAGCAGGCCGGGCCAGGCGAGCAGGCTCCACCGGGGGCGGCCCAGTAGTACGGCGCCCGCGATGGCGAGCAGGCCGCCGAGGGTCAGGGTGACCAGTTGGCGCACGGCGTCGTCGGTGAGGCCGGCGGCACCGAGGGTCGTGGCACCGGGTGTGGCCGCCACGACGGCGCTGGGCAGCAGCGCCAGCGCTAGTCCGGCGCCGGTCCAGGCCCACGCTCCGGCGGGCCGGGCGCCATCCGTGGCCCGGAGGCGGGCCGTGACGAGCTGACCGGCCACCAGAGCGAGTCCGACGGGCACCGTCACGAGCTCGAATGGCTCCACAGTGCCGGCGACGAGCGCGGCGCCGGCAGCGAAGCCGGCCAGGGCGGCACAGGTCCACGCCGCGATGGTGCCCAGTGGCACCTGCGGCCGCCAGAGCGCCAGCACATGCCCGATGGCCAGAACGCCCACGAGGGCGATCGCGCGGCCGGCCGCCAGAGCCGAGGTGTCGAACGAGGCCGTTTCCAGCACGGTGAGGGTGCCGAGGGCCACGACCAGGAGCACGACGGCGGCGCGGTCCCTGGCCAGGCGGGTGCGGGCATCCGGGTGGCGCACCAGCAGGAACGCCGCGGTGGCCGTGATGACCACGGTGGGCAGCAGCCACGCCTCGAGCAGCGGTCCCGTGGCGCCCGCGGTGTCGAGCAGGCGCAACGAGCGGGCGATGCCGGTGCTGAGCAGCCCGAGAGCGCCGGCCAGCGCGGTCGCGGCCAGGTAGGCCGAGCGCGGCGGCGCCCAGCGCACGAGCGTGGCGCCGATGAGCAGCACCGCGGATGCCGCGCCGACGATGACCGGACGCACCGGCGACCCGGTCTGCACGCTGAGGGCCAGGGGCAGCAGGGCCACCGAGAGCCCGGCCAGGGTGAGCAGCGCGGCGCCCGGGCTGGCGGTGACGGCGCGGTCGATGCGGCCGTAACGCCAGAGCAACGCGGCCAGCAGCAACAGTAGTCCGGCCAGGGGGAGCACGTAGGCCTCCACCGGGGTGGTGCCGGCGCGGGCCAGGCCCCACCAGAGCCCGGCGGTGGCCGCGACGAGCGAGAGCCAGCCGACATGGCGGCGCCAGGAGGCAGAGGCGAAGAGACCGTCGGCGTCGATCGCGGTGAGCAGCAGGGCCACCGCGGTGAGCAGCAGCACCAGCCAGCCCAGCTCGGCGAGTCCGGGCCGCAGGAAGACGGAGGCGAGCACCACGGCGGCGCCGATCTCCAGGCCGGCCGACGAACGCGCCCAGCTGCCGGTGGTGCCGCCGGTGGTGCGTGCGAGAGTGCGGAGGACCAGGGCCAGTGCCACCGTGAGCAGAGCGGCGATCGGCGCGGCGAGCACCGACACCGTGCCGGGCGCCTCGGTGAGGGAGATGAGGTTCACCGTGAGTGCGAGCACGGCGGGGGCCACGAGCAGCGCGCCGGTGAACCGCTCCCAGCGCAGGCCGCCGCCGCGGGTCAGGGTCCAGAGCAGCATCGCGGCCGCTGTCAGCGCGGCGGCCAGGATGCCGGCGACGGGGGCGGCAGGCAGCATCGTCGCCCGGTCGGCACCGCTCAGGCCGTCGATGATGCGCCCGGTGGGCAGTAGGAGGCCCAACAGAGTCGGGGCGAGCAGGGTCCAGAATCCTGCTCGGCGTTCTACGGCGGTGAATCCGCCGATCCGGCCCTGGGCCAGGAACAGCTGGAGCAGACCGGTGGCCGACGCCACGGCGAGGGCCACCAGCAGCCAGAGCACGGCGGGAGTGGGCGGCGCGGCCAGGGTGAGCGCTTCCGGAGCGGCAGCGGCGCCGACGAGGGTGAGCACGATCGCTCCGGAGAGCAGAGCACCGCGGCTGCCGGCCTGAGACTCGCGGTTCAACAGCAGCCGGGCGACGAACACTGTCAGCACCGCCGACAGCGTGCCGAGCCACCAACTGGCGCTACTGGCCCAGCTCACGGTGTAACCGAGCGCTTCGCTGGCGATGAAGAATGTCACGACAATCGGCCGGTAGCCGCCCAGTGTCAGACGCCCGGCGCGGGCGAGCAGGAGCACGGTGAGGGCGGCGGCGCCCAGCAGCAGATACAGCGGAAGCACCAGCCAGAGCGCCTCGGTGAACGGCATGGCCAGCAGTACCATGACCAAACCGAACCAGGCGAGTATCCGCAGGCGTGGGGCGAGCACCGCACCGGCCCGCCAGAACCCGGCCACCAGCACGGCGACGCCGGTCAGCGTGGCCAGTGCCCAGACGCTCATCTCGTTCACCGAGACGAGCGGATCGCCCGACGTCGTGAACGTCGAGAGCAGGGTGGAGGCCAGTGGTGCGGCGGCTGTGGCCAGCGCAACCGCACCGATCGCGGCCACGAACGACGCGGCGGTGAGCGCGGCGGTGAGCAGGGCGATGCGGGCGGGGCCGGTCGCCCTGCGCCGCCAGGCGAGTTCGAGGCCCAGAGCGAGAGCGGCGATGGCCAGCAACGGCAGGGTCACGAGCAGGGTGTTGTCGTCGGTGCGCCAGACGAACACCTCGATGCCGAAGACCACCGCCAGCGTGGCCAGGCTGGCGGATGCGTAGGCGAAAGCCCGGTAGAGGGCACCCGGTGTGCGCCCGGTCAACGCGACGACGGTGTGAGCGAGAGCGCCGGCGGCGACGGCGCCGAAGGTGAGCAGGGGAATCAACGTCTCGGCGGGAGCCACGAATCCGGCGGTCAGCGTGGCGGTGGCCAGGGCGAGGGCGGCCAGCGCGAGCAGGGCGATCCTCTCGGCCGTGCGGTCCACGGCGGGCCAGAACGAGGCCGTTCCCGGCCGGGTGAACCTGTGCAGGAGCGCGCCGGCTGCGACGCCCAGCGCGGCCAGGAACACCCGGGTGACCGGCTCGGCATCCGCGGCCAACCCGGCCGCGAGAAGACCCACGGCCGGTGCGGCCGCGGCGAAACCGGCCACGCTGGCCACCCGCAACGACGACACCGCGTGCCAGAACAGGAACAGCGCGGTGCACACCGTCAGCGTCACGCCCCAATAGAGGAGGCCGTCGACGGCGCCGAAGCCGAACAGATTGTTCTCCCGCAACGCCCAGGCGTCCAGGAGCACCAGCACCACGGCGAGGGCGCCGATGCCCTCTGCCGTGCTGACCAGACCCTTGCGCCGCAGCAGCCCCGCCGTGATCAGCATGGCCACGGTGAAGAGCCCCACGATGGCCGAGCGTACGGCCAGGCCGGCGACGACGAAGGCCACGGTGAGGAAGACGATCGCCGCGACCGACACGAGGGTGACACCCACGAGCAGCAGCACGACCTGCACGCTCGAGCGCTTGTGCGGGGTCGGCCCCGTCGGCGTCGCCGGTGCGGGGGTGCTCGGCGGGGTCGGCGGCGTGTGGGCGGCCGGGCGAGCCGCCGGAGAAACACCGGGCAGAGCGAATGGGGGAACGGGCTGGGCGGACGGGGCGGGTTCTGCGGGCGCGGCGACGGTGGGCGAGGCCGGGGCCGCGGCGGCGACGCTGACCGGGGTCTGCGCGCCGGCCTGGGTGGCGGCGGATGCCTGTGCGAGGGCCGGCGCGGCG
>NZ_PPXD01000030.1 GCF_002909375.1 Cryobacterium zongtaii | reverse complement strand
GGTCACATTCCGAACCCGGAAGCTAAGACTCTTTGCGCCGATGGTACTGCAGGGGGGACCCTGTGGGAGAGTAGGACACCGCCGGACTTAACTTAGAAAAAACAGGAAAGCCACCCCACCGGGGTGGCTTTTCTGCGTTTAACCCCACCCCCGGTTCCGCGAGTTTTCGGTGCTCAACTCACAGTTCGCGGACATGGCACGATGGGGACTCACCTTAATCCGGGGGAGAGAGCTATGACCGTCGCCACCTGGCCCGTCGCGGAACTGCACGTGCACATCGAGGGCACGCTCGAGACCGAGCTGCTCGTGACCCTGGCCCGACGCAACAACGTCGAACTGCCCAGCTACGACCCCGCGGCCTTGCGAGATCTGTACAGGTTCACCGATCTGCAGTCGTTCCTCGACATCTACTACGAAAACCTGGCGGTGCTTCGCACCGAGGCCGACTTCTACGATCTCGGGATGGCGTACCTCACCCGCGCATCCGCCGCAGGAGTGCGCCGTGCCGAGATCTTCTTCGACCCGCAGACTCACTTGGCCAACGGCATCCCCCTCGACGTGGTGTTCGGCGGCCTCACCCGCGCTCTCGGTGACGCCCGAGCCACGCTGGGCATCTCCGCCGACCTCATCCTCTGCTTCCTCCGTCATCTGGGCGGTCGGGCCGCAATGGAGACCTTGGAGGCGGCCCTCCCGTACCTCGACCAGTTCATCGGCGTCGGACTCGACTCCGCCGAGGTCGGTTTCCCGCCCTCCCTGTTCACCGAGGTCTTCGCCAAGGCCACGGCCCTCGGGCTGCACAGGGTGGCGCACGCGGGCGAGGAGGGCGGGCCGGACTACGTGCGCGAAGCCCTCGACCTGTTGGGGGTGGAGCGGATTGATCACGGCATCCGCGCCATCGAAGACCACGACCTCGTCGAGATTCTCCGCAAGCGGCAGATCCCGCTCACGGTGTGCCCGCTCTCGAATGTGTGCCTGCGGGCCATTCCGATGCTCGGCCTGCATCCGCTGCCCGCCATGCTCGCCGTCGGCCTTCTGGTGACCGTCAACAGCGACGACCCCGCCTACTTCGGTGGCTACGTCGATGACAACCTGGCGGCCCTGCAGCGAGAGTTCAGCCTGGATCACCACCAGATGGCGACGCTGGCCCGCAACTCGTTCGTGGCCTCGTTCCTGCCCGAAGATGAGAAACGCCGACACATCACGGCCGTGGACGAGCACCTTGAGGGGTTGCTGCGACTAACCTCGGGAGCATGAGCAATAGCCTCCCGAACGTGCAGCAGGACCTCGGTGTGGAGGTCGTGGCCCTGGTCACCAAGTGGCTGGCCGACAGTGCGACGATCCCAGCAGACGTCTCCGCTGAGCGGCTCGCCGGCGTACTGAAGGACCCCAACGGGCTCGACTTCACCGTGGGGTTCGTCGACGGCGTCATGCGACCGGAGGACGTGATGGTCGCCGGCTACAACCTGCAACGGGTGGCCAAGCTCGCGCCGGCCTTCCTGCCGCCGGTTCTGCGAGGCGCCATCGGCGTCGGCGGCGTCATGGGCCCGGTACTGCCGTGGGTCGTGATCCCGGCAGCCCGCAAGGTGCTGCGCCAGATGGTCGGTCACCTGGTGGTGGATGCGACGGCAGACAAGCTCGGCCCCTCCATCGAGGCACTCAAGGAGTCCGGCAACCGGCTCAACATCAATCTGCTCGGCGAAGCCGTGCTGGGCGAGAAAGAGGCGCTGCGTCGCCTCGCCGGCACTCGCGAACTCCTGGCCAGGGACGACGTGGACTACGTGTCGATCAAGGTCTCCTCGATCGCCAGCCAGCTGTCGATGTGGGCGTTCGACGAGGCCGTCGACAGGGTCGTCGAACGCCTGACCCCGTTGTACGAGCTCGCCGCGGCGTCACCGACACCCAAGTTTATCAACCTCGACATGGAGGAATACCGCGACCTCGACCTCACCATCGCGGTCTTCGAACGCATCCTTGACCAGCCGCGGCTGCAGGGCCTCGAGGCCGGAATCGTGCTGCAGGCCTACCTGCCCGACGCGCTCGGCGCGCTGCAAGGCCTCACCCAGTGGGCGCACGCCCGCCGAGCCGGCGGCGGCGCTCCCATCAAGGTGCGCCTGGTCAAGGGGGCCAACCTTGCGATGGAGCACGTGGATGCGACGGTGCACGACTGGCCGCTTGCCACCTACGCCAGCAAGCAGGACACCGATACCAACTACAAGCGTGTGCTCAACTGGGCGCTCACCCCACAGAACACCGACGCCGTGCGCATCGGGGTGGCCGGGCACAACCTGTTCGACGTGGCCTATGCGCACTTGCTCGCCGAGCAGCGCGGTGTAGACGACCGCATCGAGTTCGAAATGCTGTTGGGCATGGCCACGAGCCAGGCCGAGGCCGTGAAGAAGGACGTCGGCCGGCTGCTGCTCTACACGCCCGTGGTGAACCCCGCGGAGTTCGATGTGGCCATCAGCTACCTCATCCGCCGCCTCGAGGAGAACGCGAGCGAGGAGAACTTCATGTCGGCGGTGTTCGAACTGGCCGACACCCCGGCCCTGTTCGAGCGGGAGAAACAGCGCTTCCTCGACTCTCTGGCCGCCCTCGAGACCGCCCCTGGCGCGCCGGGCGGCACCGTGTTCGTGCCGCCGGCGAACCGGGACCAGGACCGCTCGGTGGTTGTGCCTCTCGAGCCCCTGCCCGACATCGACTCACCCCCGCTGACGACCCCGCCGGCCGACGCCGACGACCCCAACCTCACCGCGATGGTGCTCGGCCTGACCCGGGGTTCGGTCTCCACGAGCCGGTCGGTCCTGGGCGGTTTTCACAACGAACCCGACACCGACCCGTCCCTCCCGGCGAACCGCGCCTGGGGCCGGAGCATCCTGGCCAGGGTCGAGACGTCGATGCTGGGCAGGGAGAGCATCAAGCAGGCCCGCATCGATGACGCCGACAGGCTCGATGAGGTCATCGCCACCGTCACCGCGGCCGGAGCCGCCTGGGGGCAGAAGCCGGGCATCGAGCGCGCCCAGGTGTTGCACCGCGCGGGTCTGGCCCTGGCCGCCAACCGCGACCGCCTGATCGAGGTGATGGCCTCCGAAACCGGAAAGACCATCGCCGAGGGTGACCCGGAGGTCAGCGAAGCCATCGACTTCGCGCACTACTACGCCGCACAAGCCCGCGAGCTCGACAGGGTGCAGGGCGCCATCTTCGTACCCTCACGGCTCACCGTGATCACGCCGCCGTGGAACTTCCCGGTGGCCATCCCGGCCGGCGGCGTGCTCGCCGCCCTTGCCGCGGGCTCCGGCGTGATCATCAAGCCGGCGGCCCTCGCCCAGCGCACCGGCGCCGTGATGGTCGAAGCGCTCTGGGAGGCCGGGGTGCCGCGCGAGCTTCTCGCCCTCGTCGACCTGCCCGACCGGGCTCTCGGTAGCCGGCTGTTGGCCCATCCCGACGTTGACAGGGTCATCCTCACCGGTGCCTACGAGACCGCCACGCTGTTCCGCGGCCTGCGAGAGGACCTCCCGCTCCTGGCCGAGACCAGCGGCAAGAACGCCATCATCGTCACCCCGTCCGCCGACCTCGACCTGGCCGCCGCCGACGTGATCAAGAGCGCCTTCGGCCATGCCGGCCAGAAGTGCTCCGCCGCCAGTCTGGTGATCCTGGTCGGGTCGGTCGCTCGGTCCACCCGATTCCTGGGCCAGCTGGTGGATGCCGCGACATCGCTCCGGGTGGGCCGCCCCGCCGACCCGGACAGCCAGATGGGCCCCATCATCGAGCCCGCCGACGGCAAGCTGCTGCACGCGCTGACCGAGCTCGGCGCCGGCGAAAGCTGGCTGGTCAAGCCCCAGCTGCTCGATGACGACCTCGAGACCGGGGTCGGGCAGCTGTGGTCGCCCGGCATCCGCAGCGGCGTCGCCCCCGGCTCGTACTTCCACCTCACCGAGTTCTTCGGCCCGGTGCTCGGTGTCATGCACGCCCGGAATCTCGAGGAAGCCATCCGCTACCAGAACGCCGTCGACTACGGGCTCACGGCCGGGCTGCACTCGCTCGACGCCGACGAGATCGCCCAGTGGGTCGACACGGTTCAGGCCGGCAACCTCTACGTGAACCGCGGGATCACCGGCGCGATCGTGCGGCGACAGCCGTTCGGCGGCTGGAAGCGCTCGGCGGTCGGACCCGGCTCCAAGGCCGGCGGCCCCAACTACCTCTTCGGTCTGGGCGGCTGGGTCACCGATCCGGGAGTCAACAGCTCCACCCTGCACCTGCGGGGCCTCGAACAGCGCATCACCGATCTCATCGAGGCTTCTCAGCCGTCGCTGCCCTACGAGGAGTTCGACGTGTTGCGCCGCTCGGCGCTCAGCGACGCCCTCGCTTGGCGTGAGGAGTTCGACGTTGTCGCGGACGTGTCCGCGCTCGGGCTGGAGCGCAACCTGTTCCGGTACCGCCCGCTGCCGGTCACCGTGCGGCTGGGCGACGACGGCAGCCTGGCCCTGCTGTTGCGCGTGATCGCGGCCGGCCTGCTGTCCAAGTCCAGGTTCGTCGTCTCCAGCGCCGTGCCGGTGCCGCCGAGGGTGCGAGCGGTCCTCGCTCCCCGCGATATCCCCGTGATTATCGAGAGCGACGAGGAATGGCTGGCCAGGGCCGCCGCCGGCGGAATCAGCACGAGCCGGGTGCGGCTGATCGGCAGCGACCCGCAGGCCGGAGCCGCTGTTGCAGCCACGGCTTTCGCCCACGCCCTCGGCGGCAGCCCGGACATCGCCGTCTACGCGCATCCGGTCACCCAGTCCGGACGGGTCGAGCTGCTGCCGTTCCTCCGGGAACAGGCGATCTCGATCACCGCGCACAGGTTCGGCAACCCGAGCACCCTCACTGATGAGGTCATCTAGCGCAATAATGGCTGCGGCCGAAGGCGAGGTGATCCAGTGGCAGCACCGACGTTCCTCCGGCTGCGCCGTGAGGCCTGGGGATTCATCATCGGGTCGGTGCTTTTCATCGTGGGTGCCGTTCCCGGTTTTTTGGATGCCGTCGGCCCGGTGGCCGACAACCTGACCTTCTTCATCGGCTCACTGTTCTTCACCCTCGCCGCGTTCATCCAACTCAATCTCAGCGGTCGGCGGCCGCCGCGCAGCACCACCAACCGGCCGGACCGGTTCGACTGGTGGGCCGCGGCCATCCAGTTCGCCGGCACCCTGTTCTTCAACCTGAGCACCGCGACGGCTCTGGCGGCCAGTCTCGGCGGCACCGAGCGCACCGGGTGGCGTCCGGATGCCTACGGGTCTGTCTGCTTCCTGCTCTCCAGTCTCCTCGCCGTTGTTGCGACCACCGGGCGAGATACCCTGTGGGACCCGAAGGCCCGAACCTGGCGGGGTGCCTGGCTGAACCTCCTGGGGTCGGTGGCCTTCGGCATCGCCGCGGTCGGCGCGTATCCGATAGCGGAGTCCGGCCAACAGTTTCTGGCGAGCTGGGCTACTGTCGGCACCATCACGGGTGGTGCCTGCTTCCTGGTGGCCGCCGCCCTCACCAGACCCGGTACGCCACGCCTCTCCTGACCCTCCCCGAACCCGGGCGCGCGGCCCGGTGACGGCACCACCGTCAGAAAGGCTGATAATGGAAGGTAAGCGTCGCCGCATCCACCGACATCCGGAGCCGCTGCGGGCATCAGCTTACGCACGGTTGACACCCAGACTTCTGGGAGAAAATCGATAGGACATGATTTGTCGCCACCCATAACTCGACAGGGGACCCCGTTGGACGGAAACGCAACAACGATGCACCGCAATGTCGCGTTGTTGTCGGTCGCCACGACCATCGCCCCGCGCATCACCACCTCCGAAGAGATCGACGCTCGCCTGCAGCCGGCGCTCAAGCGACTGCGCCTGCCCAAGGGGCTGCTGCAGCGCGTCGCCGGAGTGCACGAACGACGCAACTGGGACGTGGGGCAGGCCTTCGACGACGCCGCCGTCTCCGCGGGCAAACGAGCCCTCGCTCAAGCCGGGGTCGATCCCAGCGAGGTGGGGTTGATGATCAACACCTCGGTCACCCGTAAGCACCTGGAACCCTCTGTCGCGGTGCGCATCCACCACGGACTCGGCCTGCCGTCGTCGGCCACGAACTTCGATATCGCCAACGCCTGCCTGGGCTTCGTCAACGGCATGACCCTGGCCGCCCAGCTCATCGACTCCGGCCAGATCAAGTACGCCGTGATCATCGACGGCGAGGATGCCGACGAGATCCAGACCAACACCATCGAACGCCTCGGCCGGCCCGACATCGGACGCAAGGACTTCATGAGCGAGTTCGCCAGCCTCACGCTGGGCTCCGGCGCCGCTGCGGCCGTGCTCGGCCGGGCCGACGCGCATCCGGAGGGACACCGCATCCTCGGCGGCGTGACCCGGGCGGCCACCCAGTTCAACGACCTCTGCGTCGGCAGCGTCGACGGCATGTTCACCGACGCCAAGGCCCTGCTCAAGGGCGGCATGGAACTCGTCGTGTCGGCCTGGACCGAAGCCAAACGGGATTGGAGCTGGTCGAACATGGACCGCTACATCCTGCACCAGGTGTCTGATGTGCACACCAACGCCATTGTGAAGGCCACCGGCCTGGACCGCAGCAGGGTGCCGCTGACCTACCCCAGCTATGGCAATGTGGGACCCGCCTCCATCCCGATCACGCTCTCCGAAGAGGCCGCTCGGCTCCAGCCCGGCAACCGGGTCCTGCTGATGGGCGTCGGCTCCGGCCTCAACACGGCCATGATGGAGATTCAGTGGTGAGCTTCCGGCTGCCGCGATCCGCGACGGCCCTCGCTCCGGCGAGCGTGCCGCCGAGCGGGCTGCCCGGCCTGGACCCGGACTGGTCCCGGATCGTCGATGTAGTCGAGAGCAGCCTGGCCGATGACGGCACGACGCCGGGTGCCAGCCACGCCTGGCACCTGCTCGACAACGGCGAACAGCTGGCCGCGCTCGGGGCGGAGCCGGTCGGCACGATCCTGTGCGTGCACGGCAACCCCACCTGGTCCTACCTGTGGCGTGACCTCGTGGCCCAGGCCACCGCGGCGGCGACCACCGGTCGGCCGGCCTGGCGCGTCATCGCGGTCGACCAGCTCGACATGGGTTTCTCCGAGCGCACCGGCGTCGCCCGCCCGCTCGCCCGACGAGTGCGCGACCTCGACGACCTGACCCGTGCCCTCGGCCTCACCGGTCCGGTGGTGACCTTCGGCCATGACTGGGGCGGCGTGGTCTCCCTGGGCTGGGCCGTCGACCACCCCGAGCACCTCGCCGGCGTCATGCTGCTGAACACCGCCATCCACCAGAGCGACACCGAACCCATCCCCGCCCCGCTGCGCCTCGCGCTCGCCCGCGGTGTGCTCGGTGCCGGCACCGTGACCACCACGGCGTTCCTGGACACCACCCTCGCGCTCGGGCACCCGGCCCTGCCGGCCGCGGTCAAGAACGCCTACCGGGCGCCGTACCGCACCCCCGCCCGCCGCGGCGGCATCGGCGGCTTCGTCGCCGACATCCCGGTGGATGCCCGCCACGACAGCCACGCGGAGCTCGACCGCATCGCCGAGTCGCTCCGCTCGCTCACGGTTCCCGCCCTGCTGCTCTGGGGCCCGCGGGACCCGATCTTCAGCGACAGGTACCTCGACGACCTCAGCGACCGGCTGCCGCACGCCGCCGTGCACCGCTTCGAGGGTGCCGGACACCTCATCGCCGAAGACGTGGACTACGCCGGCGCCGCACTCGGCTGGCTTGCCGAGAGCCTGGTCGAGCTGAGCCCGTTGGTCGAGCTGAGCCCGTTGGTCGAGCTTGTCGAGGCCCAGACGGCGCCTGCCGACGTACTCCAGCCCCTCTGGCACTACCTCGACGAGCTGCGGGACAGCGACGAGACCGCCCTCATCGACATGGCTCCCGGCAAGGGCACCGACCCCCGCGTGGTCAGCTGGCGGCTGCTCTCCCGCCGGGTCCGCGGTATCGCGGCCGGTCTGCACCAGATCGGCGTGCGCCGCGGCGACCGCGTCTCCCTGCTCGTGCCGCCCAGCGCCGACCTCACCGCGGTGCTCTACGCGTGCATCCGCCTCGGCGCGATCGTGGTCGTGGCCGACGCCGGTCTCGGACTCACCGGCCTCACCCGCGCGGTCCGCGGCGCCCGCCCCGACCACGTCATCGGCGCGTTGCCCGGCCTGATGGCCGCCAGGGCCCTCGGCTGGCCCGGCCAGAGGATCTCCGTCAACCGGCTTCCCACCGCCAGCCGTCGCGCCCTCGGCGTCTCCTACGCCCTCGCCGATCTGATCTCGCTGGGGCGGGACGAAGAGCTTCCCGAACCGCCCCAGCCGGACGACGTCGCCGCGGTGCTGTTCACCTCCGGCTCCACCGGACCCGCCAAGGGCGTCGTCTACACCCACGGCCAGCTGTCGGCCGTCAGCCGTGCGCTGCACGCCCAGTACGGCGTCGGCCGCGGCACCGGCCTGGTAGCCGGCTTCGCACCGTTCGCTCTGCTCGGCCCGGCTCTGGGTGCCCGCTCGGTGACCCCGGACATGGACGTCACCGCCCCGAAGACGCTGACCGCCACCGCGGTCGCCGCCGCCGTGGCCGCGATCGACGCCACCGTCGTGTTCCTGTCCCCGGCCGCGCTGGCCAACGTCGTGGCGACCCAGGGTGAACTGACCCCGGCCGACCGTGCCGCCCTGGCCCGGGTGACGAGCTTCCTCTCAGCGGGCGCCCCGGTGTCCGAACCTCTGCTGGCCTCGGCCGCCGCCCTGATGCCCGGAGCCAGCGCCCACACGCCGTACGGCATGACCGAGGGCCTGCTGATGACCGACATCACCCTCGACGGCATCCGCGAGGCCGCCATCGACGACGAGGCGCGCGGCCCCGGCGGCGTCTGCGTCGGCCGCCCCACGGCGACCACCCGAGTGCGCATCAGCGCCCTCGACGAAACGGGAACCGCCGTCGGAGAGCTCTCCGAAGCTCCGCAGGTCACCGGCGAGATCGTGGTCTCGGCTCCGCACGTGAAGGACCACTACGACAGGCTCTGGCTCACCGACCAGGCCGCCACCCGCATGGTCACCCCCGGAGAGCGCTGGCACCGCACCGGCGACGTCGGTCACCTCGACGCCTCCGGCCGGCTCTGGGTTGAGGGTCGCCTGCCACACGTGATCACCACGCCGCACGGTGTCGTCACCCCCGTCGGACCGGAGTTAGCCGTTTCGGCCCTGGCCGGCGTCGACCGCGCCGCCGCCGTGGGCGTCGGACCGGCCGGCAGCCAGCAGGTCGTCATCGTCGTCGAGACTGTGCCGCCGGCCACCCGGGTCGGCCTGGCCGAGCCTGCGCTCGCCGCGGCCGTGCGCGGCGTCGCCGGCCAGCCGGTCGCGGCCGTGCTCGTCGTTCCCCACCTGCCCACCGACATCCGCCACAACTCGAAGATCGACCGCACGCGCCTGGCCGGCTGGGCGCACGGCATCCTCACCGGCGCCAGGCTCACCCAGCCATGAGGGTGCTCGTCACCGGTGCCAGCGGCTTTCTCGGCCGGGCTGTCGCGGCCGCCATCGTCGCCGCCGGCCACGAGGTGCGCTGCTTCCAGCGCCGGCCCAGCGGCGTCGCCGGCGCCACTGATGCGCTGGGCTCGATCACCGAACCGGCCGACGTCACCTCGGCCGTCGCCGGGATCGACGCCATCGTGCACCTGGCCGCCAAGGTCTCCCTCGCCGGCCCGCCCGCCGAGTTCGAGACCGTGAACGTGGGCGGAACCCGCACCCTGATCGACGCCGCCCGCGCGGCGAATGTGCAGCGCCTGGTCTTCGTGTCGTCGCCGTCGGTCGCCCACTCCGGGGCATCCATCACCGGCAGCGACGCGCTTCCGGCCGACCCCGCCCACGCCCGCGGCGACTACGCCCGGACCAAGGCCGCCGCCGAACTCCTGGCGCTCTCCGCCGACTCACCCGAGTTGCGGGTCGTCGCGGTGCGGCCGCACCTGGTCTGGGGACCCGGCGACACCCAGCTGGTCGCGCGGATCGTGGAACGCGCCAGGGCCGGCCGGCTGCCGCTGCTCGGGCACGGCGCCGCGCTCATTGACAGCACCTACATCGACAACGCCGCCGGCGCCATCGCGGCCGCTCTCGAGCGGGTGGATGCCGTACACGGCAACGCCTACGTCATCACCAACGGAGAGCCACGGCCGGTGGCCGAGCTACTGGTCGGCATCTGCACGGCAGCGGGAGTTGAGCCACCGACCTGGAGCGTGCCGGCGAGTGTGGCCCGCGCGGCCGGCTCCGTCATCGAGGCGGCCTGGCGGGTGGTCCCGGGCGAGGACGAACCGCCGATGACCCGGTTCCTCGCCGAGCAGCTCTCCACCGCGCACTGGTTCGACCAGCGCCGCACCCGCGCCGACCTGCACTGGACCCCGGCGGTGACCCTCGACGAGGGCCTGGCCCGCCTCGCAGAGCACTACCGCACCGCCTGAGCCCTCGACTAACGGCGCCTCACCCGCACTGCGGCGCGTGGCCCGCATAACTCGGCGGGTGGGGTAGGCGCCGCTGCGCGGGTGGCACGCCAACCGCCTACCGGCGCTTGACCCGCATATCGCTCTCAAAGCCCCGGATGCCCCTGGCGCTACACCCGCACAGCGGCGCCTGACCCGCACAGCGCGCGCGAGCGGGGAGGCCGTGAGTCGCGCCAAGGTGCCCCTTCGGGCGTGCTGAAGGGGCGCAACGCCGCAATTCGCAGGCGATGCGCGCCGCGTGCTTGTCGACATCCGACCGACGGCGGCATACTCGCACCATGGACTTCCGCACCGTCATCGAGCAATCCGGTGCCACCGCCACGGGCATCCCCGTGCCAGAGGAGGTGGTCGCGGCGCTCGGCCCCGGCAAGCGGCACGCCATCACCGTCACCCTCAACGGGCACAGCTACCGCAGCTCGGTGGCACCGTACCGGGGCGCCTACATGATCGCCCTCAGCGCCGAGAACCGCAACAAGGCCGGGGTGGCGGGCGGCGATGAGGTGGACGTGACCATCGAACTCGACGATCAACCGCGCACCGTCGATGAGCCCGACGTGCTGCGGGCCGCGCTCGCCGCGGACACGGCAGCACGCACCGCCTTCGACGCCCTCTCCTACAGCAACCAGCGCAAGCACGTGCTCGCGCTCGAAAGCGCCAAGACCGACGCCACCCGTCAGCGCCGTCTCGACGCGGTTCTCGCTGAGCTGCGCGGTGCCTGACCTCAGCTACGCGATGCCGGACCTCGCCCGCCCGGTCGGCTCAGCCCGGCAGCCCCAACGCCCCGCGCACGATGGTCAGTGCCTCACCGGGGTCGATCCCGAGCGATTTCGCCCGGTCGGCGTAGGCCACCGCGGCGAGCTGCATCTGCCGCTGCGTCGCATCCCCGGTGGCAGCCACGAAGGAGCCCAGCCGCCCGCGCGTCTCGATCACCTCGTCCTGCTCCAGCGCACGGTAGCTGCGCGCCACGGTGTTGGGGGCGAGGCCCAGGTCTTCGGCCAGACGGCGCACCGTGGGCAGCTTGTCGCCGGGCGTCAGGGTGCCGGTGCGCACGGCCTCGATCACCTGGATGCGGATCTGCTCGAATGGGGGCGTGGTTGAGCGTGGGTCGACGACGAGTCTCACGGGCGGCCGCTCTCGACCGGAGCGGCTACTCCGTGTGTGCCGCGGCGCAGCTCCGCGGCCACGTCCGGCCAGAGCCGGGTGAGGTAGTGCGGCGGACGGCGTGACCCCATCGAGAGTAGAGCCACACCCACCGAGCCCATGACCAGTGGCACGATGGAAAAGGCCACAGATATGGCGATTCCGGTTCCCGACGAGGGTGTCACCGCCGAGCTGACGGAGGTCAGCACCACGACCACACTGCAGAGCGCCCCCAGCGCGGGAGTCTGCACCAGTGCGCGCAGCGTCCAACTGCGGAGAGCGTCGGACCACGCCAACTCCATGTCGTTGCCGGCGGGCTGGCCCCGCCCCACCAAGCGAGTCGACAGGATGCGGCCGACTCCGGCCGATGCGAGCGAGATGATCCACAGCACAAAGCCGGGCCACCACAGAGAAGGGATGCTCGCGTCACTGAGCGCGTCGTCGGGATCGACCAGGATCAGCGCGGCCACGCCGGCCAGTGCCACTCCGCTGACACCCATGGCAACGGGACCGCACCAGAGGTCGACGGTGGAGAGATAGTCCGCACGGCGCGGCGTGGGCGCCCGCGCCACGCGAGGACGATCGCCGAGCGAGACGAACGCCGACCTGAACTCCGCAACGCACAGCCCGACGGCGCCACCCAGGCCGGTCAGAACGATGAGCATCAGCCCGGACCATATGCCGCCGTCCGGTGATTCCGGTAGCGCGATAAGAGAAGCTGTCGAAACGAGCAGAGCGATCAGGGTGCCGACCAACACGCCGCGGGTCCGCGAACGGATGCGCGCGATCAGGACAGGCTCGACCTCCGGTGTGATGGCCAGGCCGGCGCGTCGGGCGGTATCTCGCAGCGCATCCGGGCGAATGACGGCACCTGGCCGAAGCTGCCACGCGAAGACGACCGTCAGCAGTCCGGCCACGACCAGCAAGGTGATCTCGTACGCGTCCACGGGCATCCTCGTTTGTTTGGTATTTGTACCAAGCTAACAAGCCGGGGTGCGCCCGTCAAGGGCCGTGCGGCTACTCCGCGCTGCGGTGGATCAGCCTGGTGAGCACGATCGCGCTGCGGGTGTGGTCGACGTTGGGGGCCAGCCGAACTTTCTCCAGCGCCGCCTCGAGGCCGGGGATGTCGCGGGCCCGGATGTGCACGATGGCGTCGGCGCTGCCGGTCACGGTCCCGGCGTCCACGACCTCGGGCACGCCGGAGAGGATGCGCAATAACTCGTCGGGCGCGACGGTGCCCCGGCAGAAGAGCTCGACGTAGGCCTCGGTGCTCATGCCGTCGATCGACGGGTCGACCTGGATGGTGAAGCCGCGGATGACCTTGTCGGCGACCAGCCGGTCCACGCGGCGTTTCACCGCGGAGGCAGAGAGGCCCACGATAGAACCGATGTCTCCGTAGCCCGCCCGGGCGTTCTGGCGGAGAAGGTCGAGGATGCCGCGATCGAGGTTGTCCATTCGACCAGTGTACGCGCCGAAGTTGCGTGCGCGCCGCTTGCAACGCGCATTACATGCGCCGATTCGCACGAAACGTTGATTCATGCTGTGTGAGACTAGAACCGGCGTCCCTGTGTGATCGGCCTCACCGTTGTACAGGGCTCACGAGAGCGACCTGGTCCGCCACCCACCCGCGTTCCGCCAACGCCTTGGCCGGCGGACCGCCAACAGAGGAGCTCCAGTGTCAATAGATGTCGCATCCGCTACCCCGAACGAGTCGGTCGCGCCAGCCGCGGTGACTCGTACGCCGGTGAAACGCACAATCCTGATGTGCAAACCGGAGTTCTTCACCGTGGTCTACCGGATCAACCCCTGGATGGACCCGGCATTGCCGACCGACACGAGCCTGGCCGTCGCCCAGTGGCAGACGCTGTACGACACCTACATCGGACTCGGCTTCGATGTCCACTTGATCGACCCCATCGACGGTCTGCCCGACATGGTCTACGCCGCCAACGGCGGTTTTGTCATCGACGGCATCGCCTACGGCGCCAAATTCACCTACCCGCAGCGCCAGCCCGAGGGCCCCGCCTACATGGACTGGTTCGGCGCCAACGACTTCGACGTGCGCGAGCCCGTCGAGATCAATGAGGGCGAGGGTGACTTCCTGCTCGTCGGCGACGTGATCCTGGCCGGCACCGGCTTCCGCAGCGCGTCGAACAGCCACGAAGAGGTCTCGGCCATCTACGATCGCCCGGTAATCACCCTCACCCTGGTGAACCCCAGCTTTTACCACCTCGACACCGCCATCGCCGTGCTTGACGCCTCCCCGACATCGGGGAACGGCGAGATCGCTTACCTGCCCAGCGCGTTCGACGAACCCAGCCTGGCCATCCTGCGCGAACGCTTCCCGGATGCCATTCTCGTCACCGAGGAAGACGCCGCGATCCTCGGCCTCAACTCCTACTCCGACGGTTACAACGTCGTGATCGCCGCCAAGGCGAAGGACTTCGAACGCCAATTGCGTGCACGCGGCTTCAACCCGATCGGCGTGGACCTGTCCGAGCTCTTGCTCGGCGGAGGAGGAGTCAAATGCTGCACTCTGGAGCTGCGCCGATGAGCGCCCTGACCGATGCGACCGGCCTCACCGCTCAGGTGGGCATGACCGACCAGAGCGCGGCGATCGCGCTTGAGAACCAGCACGCCGCGCACAACTACCACCCGCTGGCCGTCGTGGTCGCGTCCGGCGACGGCGCCTGGGTCACCGACATCAACGGCAAGCGGTACCTCGACTGCCTCGCCGCATACTCCGCCGTCAACTTCGGTCACTCCAACCCGGTGCTCCTGGATGCCGCGCGCGCGCAGCTGGGCCGGATCACCCTCACCAGCCGCGCCTTCCACAACGACCAGCTCGGCCCGTTTGTGACCGCCCTGGCCAAGCTGGCCGGCAAGGACATGGTGCTGCCGATGAACACCGGCGCGGAGGCCGTGGAATCCGGTGTCAAGGTAGCCCGCGCCTGGGGCTACAGGGTCAAGGGCGTCGCGGCGGGGATGGCGAACATCATCGTCGCCGGCGGCAACTTCCACGGCCGCACCACGACCATCATCAGTTTTTCCGACGACGAATCGGCGCGCGCCGACTTCGGCCCGTTCACGCCGGGCTTCCGCACGGTGCCCTACGGGGATGCCGCCGCGCTGGAGGCGGCCATCGACGAGAACACCGTGGCGGTGCTGCTGGAACCCATCCAGGGTGAGGCCGGCATCGTGGTACCGCCGGCGGAGTACCTGCCCGCCGTGCGGGAGATCACCTCCCGGCACAACGTGCTCTTCATCGCCGATGAGATCCAGTCCGGCCTCGGCCGCACCGGCGCCACCTTCGCGGTGGAGCAGGCCGGTGTGGTGCCCGACCTGTACCTGCTCGGCAAGGCCCTCGGCGGCGGCATCGTGCCCGTCTCCGCGGTCGTCGGCAACACCGACATCCTGGGCGTGCTGCGCCCGGGTGAGCACGGGTCCACCTTCGGGGGCAACCCGCTGGCCGCCGCCGTGGGGCTGGCGGTGGTGAACCTGCTCGCCACCGGCGAGTATCAGCAGCGAGCCAGGGACCTCGGCGCCCACCTGCACGAGAGGTTGCTCGGCCTGGTCGGCCACGGTGTGCTTGAGGTGCGCGGTGCGGGTCTTTGGGCAGGCATCGACATCGACCCGGCGCTGGCTTCAGGGCGCGCGGTCTGTGAGGCCCTGATGGAGCGCGGTGTGCTGGCGAAGGACACCCACGGCTCCACCATCCGGCTCGCCCCACCCCTGGTGGTGTCCGCCGAAGACCTGGACTGGGCGGTGGACCAGCTCACCGCGGTGCTCGAGGAGTTCGGCGCCTCCGTTCGTTAGGCCACCTAGCTCGGAGAGAATCCGGCTGGCCCGGTCGACGCCGGGTCAGCTCAGCGGGATTGGCGGCGTTTGCCGGGCGCGGCCTGGCCCTTGACGGCGGGCGCCCGCCCGCGGCCCTTGGACGCCTTGGCCTTGCCGCCGCCGGATCCGCTGCTGTTGCCCGATCCCTGGGACGGGCCGCCGGCCGGCGGCATGTGAGCGATCAGCCCCTTCGCTTCGGCGAGCAGGGCGATGCCGGCCTCGGTGAGATACGGGTTGTCGGCGGCGGGCTCGAAGAGAGGAACGCCGAGCTCGGCTTCCAGGGCGGCGACCGATTTCATCAGCGTCGTGCGCGACACGTTGAGGTTCTTGGCGGCGCGGGCGATGTCCAGTTCCTCGGCGACGGCGACAAAACGCCGGAGCAGTGTGGTGTCCACGGGCATCCTCTCTGCCGCACGCGCGAGTCGCGTGCCTCAGTACAGGCTACGCGGTCGTGACGGCCTTCACTCTTCGGGTCAGACGAAGAGCAGTACGATCCCCAGGATCGCCGAGCCGAGGCCGAGGCTGGTCAGGATCAAGCCGGTCAGCCGCAGGGCCTTGCCGTCGTGGTCCGGCGAATGGGTGCGGCATCGTTCAGGGGCCCTGGCATTGAACCACAGGGTCACGTCGTCGCCGGGCTCCAGGTGCACGGTCTCGTGGCTGTCGGCGCGGGCTTCGTGCACCTCGCCGGTCGTGTCGAACCAACGGATCACCGGGCCGGACGTGGTGGCCGCGACGACGCCATCCGCCTCGACCCACCGGCCGCCGAAGCCGCGCACCGATAGGCCGATGATGTAGAGCGGAACGCCCACCAGGAGCCCGACGATGGTGAAGATCTCGCTGAGCATCGAGACGATGTCGTGAAGGTCCACCCGTGCCGCCGTTTCCCGTCGTCTGCCTAGGGTGAAATGTTAGCGCGCGCGGCACCCCCCTGGGTCAGCGTGGAGCAGTCGCCTCGACGACCGCGATCTCGCGGGTGGCCGTCTCCCGGTCGCGGTCCTGCCGTGCCGCGTCGGCCTTCGCCGTGACGATGCGGATGGCCGAGGTGAGCGGATGGCCGTCGCCGCGGTGCCGCACGTGCAGCCGCGCGGTGCGCGGTGAGGTGCGGGGGCGGATGCGGACCCGCAGGCGCTGGTACCTGATCATCCAGAACAGCACCGCCGCCGCCGCGAGGAGGCCGGAGACCGCGGCGACGCCGATGGCCCAGCGCGGGCCGTACTGGTCGGCGACCCAGCCGACCAGTGGAGCGCCGAGCGGGGTGCCGCCGGCGAAGATGGCCATGTACAGCGCCATCACCCGGCCGCGCATGGCCGGCTCGGTGGTGGTCTGCACGTAGGCGTTCGCGGTGGTCATCAGGGTCAGCGAGGTGAGGCCCACGAAGGCGAGCGAAATCGCGAAGGTGATGTAGCTGGGCATCACGGCGGCGATGGCGCAGGTGAGGCCGAAGAAGAACGCGCCGCCCACCACCAGGCGCATCCGGGGTCGGCTGCGCCGGGCCGAGAGCAGGGCGCCGACCACGCTGCCCACCGCCATGATCGAGCTGAGCATGCCGAACTCGCTGGCGCCCATACCGAACTCCACGGTGGCCATGGTGGAGGTGAAGATGGCGAAGTTGAAGCCGAATGTGCCCACCAGGAACACCGTGATCAGCACCGCGACGATGTCGGGCCGATGCCAGACATAGCGGAAGCCGGCCATGAGTTGGCCCCGTTCCCGCGGTGCGCGGGGCTGCTTGCGGAGTTGCTTGGTGCGCAGCAGCGTCATGGCGGCGACGGTGAAGGCGAAGGTGACGGCGTTGATCATGAATACCCAGCCGGCGCCGACGGCGACGGTGAGGAGGCCGGCCGCGGCGGGGCCGATCAGCCGGGCGCCGTTGAACGAGGCCGAGTTCAGTGCCACGGCGTTCGAAAGGTTGTCGTCCGGCACCAGCTCGGAGACGAAGGTCTGCCGGGCGGGCGCGTCGATGGCGGCAACGACGCCCAGGCCGAGGGCGAAGAGGTAGACGTGCCAGAGCTCGACGACGCCGGTGATGGTGATCAGGCCGAGGCCCAGGGCGAGTGCGCCCATCAGGGCCTGGGTGAGCATCAGCAGCTTGCGGCGGTCGAACCTGTCGGCGATGAGGCCCGACCACGGCATCAGCACCAGCTGCGGCCCGAATTGCAGGGCCATCACGATGCCCACTGCGGTGGCGTTGTAGTCGGTGAGCTGGGTCAGCACGATCCAGTCCTGGGCCGTGCGCTGCATCCAGGTGCCCACATTGGACACCAGGGCGCCGGCGAACCAGATCCGGTAATTGACCACGCTCAGGGAGCGGAACATTGCACTCAACTGTTGGCGAGCTCCTTCATGATTTCGGTGGCGGACGCCAGGATCTGGCGTTGTTCGGGGGTGAGCCGCAGGATGCGCGTGGCTATCCAGTCGTCTCGGCGGCGGCGGGTCTCGCGCACCAGGGTCATCCCGGTGTCGGTGACGGTGAGCACCACCTTGCGGCCGTCCTCGGCGGAGCCGGCGCGGTTGACCAGGCCGGCCTCGACGAGGGCGTTCACGGTGCGGTTCATCGAGGGCGGGGTGACCCGTTCCTCTTCGCTGAGCGCGCTCAGGGTCATCGGGCCGAGTCTGAACACAGCGCCGAGGGCCGAGAACTGGCCGCTGGTGAGTTCGTTGTCGGCCTGCTCCTGGCGCACCCGGCGGGCCAGTCGGCCGTTGGCGAGCCTGAAGTCGTGGCTCAACTCGGCGACGGAGCGGCGCTTGGTGTGCGCGTGCGCCGCCGCGGGGGCCGGCGCTGGTGCGGGTGCGGGTGCGGGGGGACTGGGCGCAATGGGGCTCTCTGACATGATTACTTAGCCTAACAAATTAGCCATGCTAATGATTCCCAGCTCACCGAATCGCCACCGAATCGCCGCAACTGTTCCCGAAGCGGACAATTGCGCCGGGTGCGCCGGCCGCAAATGTCCGCACGGGCAACAGGTACGGCAGAATAAGCCCGTGCCCACCTTCATCGATGAACACGGCGTCCCGATCGTCTACTACGCCTGGCCGGTCGACAACCCGCGCGCCATCGTGCAGCTCGTGCACGGGGTCGGCGAACACGCCCTGCGCTACCGGGAGGTGGCCCGCGCGCTCAACGCGGCCGGCTACTCGGTCTACGCCGACGACCACCGCGGGCACGGCCAGACCGGGATGCTGCAGCACGGTGGCGACGCCGGCCAGCTCGGTCGGCTCGGCGTCGGCGGTCTGCGCGCGGCCGTCGCCGCCGTGCACGCCTTCACCGGCGTGATCCGGCAGGCCACCCGCCACCAGACCGTTGCGCGGGGCGAGGGACCGGCTGCGCAGGCCGGGCAACCGCAGGCACAGCCGGTGCCGCTGGTGCTGCTCGGGCACAGTTGGGGATCCTTCATGGCGCAGATGATCCTCAACCGGTATCCCCAGGACTACCAGGCGGTCGTGCTCACCGGCACCGCCTACCGCTGGCCCGGCTACCTCAACAGCGGGGATCTCAACGCCAGGCACAAGCACCTCGGCTCGACCGGTGCCGAGTGGCTCAGCCGGGACCCGGCGGTCGCGGCGGCTTTTGTTTCCGACCCGCTCACCACGAGCGTGCCGCTCGCCAAGCTATTCGGCCTGCGCGACGCCGCCCGCATCCTCGGTCGCCCCGCCCGGCGGCTCCCCGCGGACCTGCCCGTGCTTATCCAGGTCGGCGGCGACGACCCCGTGGGCGGGGCACGCAGCGCCCGCAAGCTTGTGGACGCCTTCCGGCGCCGGTCCGGCCTGCGGGATGTGCGCCTGATCGTGTACCCCGGCGCCCGGCACGAGGTCCTCAACGAGATCAACCGCGACGAGGTGTTGGCCGACCTGGTCGCCTGGCTCGACGCACATCTCCCGGCCGCCGTCTCCGAGTCCGCTGCCGACGATTAGGCTGATCACATGCATGGTGAATACAAGGTTCCAGGCGGCAAACTCGTTGTGGTCGATCTGAATGTCGTCGACAATCTCATCACCGATTTTCGCCTGGCCGGTGATTTCTTTCTCGAGCCGGACGACGCCCTCGAGGACATCAACGCAGCGGTGAACGGCCTCGCCGCCGACAGTGACGCCGCCACCATCGCGGCCGCGGTGCGAGCCGCGTTGCCGCCCCAGGCCACCCTGCTCGGGTTCTCCCCGGAGTCGGTCGCCGTCGCCATCCGTCGTTCGCTCGCCCACGCCAGCGGCTGGCGGGACTATGAGTGGCAGATCATCCACACCAAGGCCGTGCCCCCGGTCATGCAGATGGCTCTCGACGAGGTGCTCGCGGTCGAGGTCGGCGAGGGCCGCCGCAGCCCCACCCTGCGCATCTGGGAGTGGAATGAACCGGCCGTCGTGATCGGCAGCTTCCAGTCGCTGAAGAACGAGGTCGACCCCGTCAACGCCGAAAAGCACGGCTTCACGGTGGTGCGCCGGGTCTCCGGCGGCGGCGCCATGTTCATGGAGGCCGGTTCGGTGATCACGTATTCGATCTACGCTCCCACCGAGCTGGTGCATGGCATGAGCTTCGCCGACTCCTACGCCTTCCTCGACGAGTGGGTCATCACGGCGCTCAAGTCACTGGGCATCGACGCGCACTACCAGCCGCTCAACGACATCACGAGCCCCACCGGAAAGATCGGCGGGGCGGCCCAGAAGCGCCTCGGCAGCGGCGCCGTGCTGCACCACGTCACCATGAGCTACGACATGGACGGCGAGAAGATGGTGCAGGTGCTGCGCATCGGCCGGGAGAAGCTCAGCGACAAGGGCATCACCAGCGCCGCCAAGCGGGTGGATCCGCTCCGCAGCCAGACCGGGCTCAGCCGCGCCGAGATCATCGACCGCATGAAGCAGACGTTCACGAGCCTGTACGGGGCGAAACCCGGCGACATCACCGATGAGGAATACGCCAAGGCCGCCGACTTGGTGGAGAGCAAGTTCAGCACCGACGCCTGGATCGGCCGCGTGCCCTAACCAGGACGGCCCTGGCGAGCACAGGTCAGGTGCCGCGGATGAGCAGGTCCTGGTATTCGGCGTGCTGGTCGATCCAGTCCGCGACGAACGGGCAGGCCGCCACCACGGTGAGGTCGGTGCGCGTGCGCACGTCGTCGAGCGCCTGCTCGATGAGGATGCCCGCGAGCCCGTGTGCGCGCTTGGCCGGGTCGACCTCGGTGTGGGTGAAGGTCAGTGACTGGCCCGCCAGCCTGTAGTCGGCCAGGCCCACGGGCTCGCCGTCCTGCCACAGCGTGTAGCGCGAGAGGTCCGGTTCGTGCCTGACGTGCGCGGTGCTGTCGGCACGGGTCATCTCTTCACTTGTCATCGGAACAGCGTAGGCCGACTGACAGAATGAGGGAATGCCAAACGCGTGGACTCAGTCCTCTCCCAGCAGGGTCATCGAGGCGGACAACCTGGTTGTGCTGCCGACGCTGCCCGACGGCGCGTTCACCCTCATCTACCTCGACCCGCCGTTCAACACCGGCCGCAGCCAGAAGCGGCAGTCGACCACCTCGGTGCGGAGCACCCTGGCCGACGGCGCCCACGCCACCGGAACCATCACCGGGTTCAAGGGCCAGCGCTACGAGCGCATCAAGGGCGATCTGCTCGGCTACGACGACCAGTTCGAGGACTACTGGGCGTTCCTGGAGCCCCGTTTGATCGAGGCCTGGCGCCTGCTGGCCGATGACGGCACCCTCTACCTGCACCTGGACTACCGTGAGGCGCACTACGCCAAGGTGCTCCTCGACGCTCTCTTCGGCCGGGACTGCTTCCTCAACGAGCTGATCTGGGCCTACGACTACGGCGCCAAATCGAAGAACCGCTGGCCCACCAAGCACGACACGATCCTGGTCTACGTGAAGAACCCCAAGGGTTACTACTTCGACTCCAGCACCGTGGACCGGGAGCCCTACATGGCGCCGGGCCTGGTCACCCCCGAGAAGGTGGCCAAGGGCAAACTGCCCACGGATGTCTGGTGGCACACCATCGTCTCGCCCACGGGCAAGGAGAAAACCGGCTACCCCACCCAGAAGCCGGTCGGCATCCTGCGGCGCATGATCCAGGCCTCCAGCCGGGAGGGCGACTGGGTGCTGGACTTCTTCGCCGGCAGCGGCACGACGGGTGCCGTCGCGGCTGCCCTGGGGCGCAAGTTCCTTCTCATCGACCAGAACCCGGAGTCGCTCGCGGTGATGCACGAGAGGCTCGGCGCCCTGCCCGGCGTGGATTTCGTCGACGCCGAGCTGGAGACAAGACTGGGAGCATGAGACTCCGCATTTTCACCGAGCCCCAGCAGGGCGCCAGCTACGACGACCTCCTCGCGGTCGCGCAGGCCACCGAGACTCTCGGCTTCGACGCCTTCTTCCGCTCAGACCATTACCTCGCCATGGGCGATCACGTCTCGGGGCTGCCCGGGCCGACGGATGCCTGGACCACCCTGGCCGGACTGGCGCGCGAGACGCAGCGCATCCGCCTCGGCACCCTGGTGTCCTCGGTCACCTACCGTCCGCCGGGGGTCCTGGCGATCCAGGTCGCCCAGGTCGACCAGATGTCGGGCGGCCGCGTGGAACTGGGCCTGGGCACCGGCTGGTTCGAACAGGAACACCTGGCCTACGGCATCCCCTTCCCGGCCAAGCGGTTCGGCATGCTCGAGGAACAGCTCGAAGTGATCACCGGCCTGTGGGGAACGCCCGTCGGGGAGACCTACACTTTCGCCGGCGAGCACTACACCCTCGTCGACTCTCCCGCCCTGCCCAAGCCCACGCAGTCCCGCGTGCCGGTGATCGTGGGCGGCGGCGGAGCCAAGCGCACCCCGGCGATGGCCGCGCGGTTCGCCACCGAATTCAACCTGCCCTTCCCCGACTTCGCCGACATCCCCGCCAAGTTCGCCGGGGTGCGCGCAGCCTGCGAGGCCATCGGCCGCAACCCGCAGGAACTGGTCTACTCGACTGCGCTGATCGCGGTGGCCGGCGCCGACGAGGCCGAGTTCGCCCGCCGCGCTGCGGCCGTGGGCCGGGAGCCCGCCGAACTCCGCGAGCACGGGATCGCCGGGACCACCGGGGAGGTCGTCGACAGGCTGGGAGCCCTTGCCGCCGACGGCGTGGAGTGCGTCTACCTGCAGATCATGGACCTGGCCGACCTCGAGCACCTTGATTTTCTGGCCAGAGAGGTTATGCCGCAGCTCGACTGAGCGGATGGCCTGGGCGGCTCAGGCCGAGTCGCGAAAAACTAGGCGCGTCGGCATGAAGTTATGGTGCGGCACGGTCTCGTCGCCGGCGAGCAGGCGCAAGAGCAGGTCCGCCATCGCGAAGCCCATCTCCTTCGATGGCTGGCTCACCGTGGTCAGCGAGATCGGACCGGAGGTGGCGGCCGGGCTGTCGTCGAACGAGACCACCGCGATATCGCCGGGCACCGAGCGGCCCTGTTCGGCCAAGACCCCCATCGTGCCCACGGCCATGAGGTCGCTCGCGACGAACAAGGCATCCACGTGCGGGCTGTGTTCAAGAAGCCGGCGAGTTGCCGCGGCGGCGCCCGCGGCCGTGAAGTCGGCGTGCTCCACGGCATCTGACTCGAGCCCGGCGGCCGCGAGTGCGTGCCGGAAGCCATTGAGTCGGTCGATGCCGGCCGGCATGTCGACCGGTCCGGTGATGGTGCCAATGCGGTGCCGGCCGAGGTTGATGAGATGCTGCACGCCGCTGATGGCGCCGGCCACGTTGTCGACGTCCACGAAGTAATTGTCCGGGCCGGAGTGGTTCGTGGGTCGGCCACCGAAGACCACGGGCATGGTGGTCTCCAGGTTCGCCACGAAATCATCGCCGGTGTGGTGCGAGATGACGATGGCTCCATCGACGTTACCCGAGCGCAGGTAGCGCATGGTCTTGTGCCGGGGGTCGCTCGACGCGACGAGGAGGTTGAGCGTGTAGTCACTCTCGTCCAGGCGCTGAGTGATGCCCTGCACGACGGCGGCGAAGTACGGGTCGCCGAAGAACTTGGTCATGTCTTCCGGCACGACCAGGGCGACCGACTGGGTGTGGTGGCTGGCCAGTGACCTGGCGGCGCGGTTGGGTACATAGTTGAGTTGTTCGATCGCGGCGTTGACGGAATCGACGACCTCCTGCCTGACCTTGGGGGAGCCGTTGACAACCCGGCTGACCGTTGCTCTGGAGACTCCGGCCGCCGCGGCGACCATCTCGAGGGTCGGCTGGGGCGGACGCGCACTCCGGATTCCCATTGTCATGGGGTCAGTCTATTTGCGCTCGGGCCATTGGTCCCGCGTGAATCCGGTGCGCCCGTGCCCAGGCCGCCCTTCAGCGCCCCCGTTCGAGGTCACGACGCGCCGTCAAATCACCGGTGCGTCGTGGTCGTATTGACAAGCCTGCTTCTCCTGCTCTATGGTGACGGTGATTGATGAGAGCGCTCTCACGTTTGAATGAGAGCGCTCTCATTCCCGCACGTATGTCTTGCAATCGCACAAGCACACGCACACAAAGGAGTGAAAGTGAAGTTCTCACAACGCACCAAGGTTGGCGCCGCAGTAGCCTGCGCCGCATCCTTCGCCCTCATCGCCACAGGCTGTTCGTCGGCGGGCACCGACGGCGCCTCCGGCGGTGACATCGAGCTGACCGTCACCACGTTCGGCAGCATGGGTATGGCTGACCTGTACGCCGAGTATGAGGCAGCCAACCCCGGCATCACCATCAAGGCGAACAACATCGACACGGGTGGCAACGCTCGCACGGATGCCTTCACCAAAATTGCCGCCGGCAGCGGCCTCTCGGACGTTGTCGCCGTCGAGGAAGGCTGGCTGGGTTCGATCATGGCCGTCTCCGACCAGTTCGTCGACCTGTCGGAATACGGTGCCGACGACATCAAGGACCGCTGGGTTCCGTGGAAGCTCGAACAGGGCACCGACGCTGAAGGACGCATCATCGGTTACGGCACCGACATCGGCCCGGAGGGACTCTGCTACAACAGCGCAGCCTTCGAAGCCGCCGGGCTGCCCACCGACCGTGCCGAAGTAGCCACGCTTCTCGGCGGCGACGACGCAAGCTGGGAAAGCTACTTCGCCCTGGGCAAGAAGTACCAGGAGGCCACCGGCAAGGCGTGGTTCGACCAGTCCGGCTTCATCTGGAACTCCATGGTGAACCAGATGGACGAGGGCTACTACACCGCCGACGGCGAGCTCAACGTCGTTGACAACGCCGAGCTGAAGGCGGCCTGGACGCAGCTGGCCGACGCCAACGCGGCCGGCCTTTCCGGCAAGCAGGCTCAGTGGGACTGGAACAAGGGCTCGTCGTTCACCGACGGAACCTTCGCGACCTTCATGTGCCCGGGCTGGATGCTCGGAGTCGTTCAGGGCCAGGTCGAGACCGCCGGCGGCGACGCCACCGGCGCGACGGCCGGCTGGGACTTCGCCGACGTGTTCCCCGGCGGAGCGACCAACTGGGGCGGAACCTTCCTGACCGTCCCGACGCAGTCCAAGCACCCGCAGGAAGCCGCGGACCTGGCTGCCTGGCTGACCGAGGCCGACCAGCAGGTCGCCGAGTTCAAGGCCGAGGGCCCGTTCCCCAGCGTCACCGCTGCACAGACGGACCCCGCACTGTCTGAGGCGACCGGAGTCTCCGCGTTCTTCAACGACGCGCCGATCGCTGAAATCCTCACCAAGCGTGCCGACGGCGTGAAGGCCCAGTTCAAGGGTCCGGATGACTCCACGATCCAGGAGCAGGTCTTCGGCCCGTCCGCGATCGCGCTCGACCAGGGTGTCGCGGGTGACAAGGCATGGGACGACGCCATGACCCTGTTCGACCAGCTCATCGTCAACAAGTAGTAGCAGCACCAATCCGCTCTTGCCGGGCTTCCGGCGCCGCGACGCGGCACCGGAAGCCCGGCTCGAAGGCAGAAAGTCACCATGACACGCACACTTGAACCAGAGACCAGCGCTCCCGCGCCTCTCAAGCGTCCCGGCCGCGCGAGCGCCCTCACCTACAAGCACCGGCTGAGCCGCCTGGATGTGAAAGTCTCGCCCTACCTGTACGTCGCACCGTTCTTCGTGCTGTTCGGCCTGGTGGGCCTGTTCCCTCTCGTCTACACCTTTGTGGTGTCCCTGAACAACTGGAATCTGCTGAGCGGGCCGGGGGAGTGGGTCGGCTTCGATAACTACGCCGCAGAGCTCAGTGACCCCTTGTTCTGGAATTCACTGTTCAACACCATGAGTATCTTCCTGCTCTCGAGCATTCCGCAGCTCGTGGTGGCCACGGCCATCGCCGCGATCCTCGACCAGAACCTGCGCGCCAAGACCTTCTGGCGCATGAGCATCCTCATCCCCTACGTCGTGACCCCTGTCGCGGTCGCCCTCATCTTCTCCAGCATGTTCAGCGAGCAGAGCGGTCTAGTGAACCACCTGCTCAGCTTCGTCGGCGTGGACCCGATCCTTTGGAAAACCGATGTGTTGCCCAGCCACCTGGCCATCGCCGGCATGGTGAACTGGCGCTGGACCGGCTACAACGCCCTGATCCTGCTCGCCGCCATGCAGTCGGTGCCGCGGGACATCCACGAGTCCGCCGCCCTGGACGGCGCCGGGTTTGTCCGCCGCTTCTTCTCCATCACCCTGCCAAGCATCCGCCCCACCATGATCTTCGTCATTATCACGGCGACCATCGGTGGGCTGCAGATCTTCACCGAGCCGCGCCTGTACGACGCGACCAGCTCCACGGCCGGTGGCGCGCACCGACAGTTCCAGACCACGGTGCTCTACCTGTGGGAGATGGCCTTCCAGCGCCAGAACTTCGGCAAGGCCTCGGCGATCGCCCTGATCCTGTTCGTCATCATCGTGGCGTTCGGCGTGCTCAACTACCTGATCTCGCAACGGATCGCCACGGCAGACAGCCGGTCCGACGCCAAGAACAACAAACGCGCGGTTCGCCGCACGCTCCGAAACGGCGCGAAGGAGCCCCGAGCATGACCGACACCATCGCCCGCCCAGAAACCACCCCGGAGCTACCGGGTCAGACGGTCACCGTCAAGCGGGGCAAGACCAAGCACAAAGGCCTCGGCATCGACCGTCGTCCCGGCTTCCTGACCTACGGCATCCTGATCGCGCTCTTCGCCGGTGGAACCTACCCGCTCTGGTGGTCGGTCGTCGTCGGTGCGAGCCCGTCGTCTGTGCTGTCCCAGGATTGGCCGCCGCTTCTTCCTGGCGGGCAGTTCTGGACCAACGTCGCCGCGGTCTTCGACACCATTCCGTTTTGGCAGGCCCTGCTCAACAGCGTGATCGTGTCGACGATCATCACCGTGTCCGTCGTGTCGTTCTCGACTCTCGCCGGGTACGCGTTCGCCAAGCTCAAGTTCCGTGGCAGCAACGGGCTGATGGTTTTCGTCGTCGCGACGATGGCGATCCCCACCCAGCTGGGCATCATTCCGCTGTTCATCCTGATGCGCGAGTTCGGCTGGACCGGCTCCATCGGCGCGATCATCGTCCCGACCCTGGTGACGGCCTTCGGCGTGTTCTTCATGCGCCAGTACCTCGTCGACGTGATTCCGGACGAGCTCATTGAGGCGGCCCGCGTCGACGGCGCGAACATGATCACCACGTTCTGGAACGTCGCGGTTCCCGCCGCCCGTCCGGCGATGGCGATCCTGTCGCTCTTCACCTTCATGATGGCGTGGACGGACTTTCTCTGGCCGATGATCGTTTCGCCGCAGAACCCGAC
Source organism: Cryobacterium zongtaii (assembly GCF_002909375.1). GTDB lineage: Bacteria > Actinomycetota > Actinomycetes > Actinomycetales > Microbacteriaceae > Cryobacterium > Cryobacterium zongtaii. The sequence continues at coordinate 42,147 of NZ_PPXD01000030.1, read as the reverse complement.
GCTGCAGGTGGCTCTCAGCCAGCTGCAGTCCGCACGATACATCGACTACTCGGTCGTACTCGCAGGTGCCGTGCTGGCAACGCTGCCGCTGCTCGTGCTCTTCGTGCTTGCGGGTAAGCAGCTCATCTCCGGCATCATGGCGGGCGCCGTCAAGGGCTGATCCAGCCGCCTCACGTCGCTCCCCTGAATCGGTCAGGGGAGCGACGTGTGTGGTGTCTCAGGCGAAAACGGCCACGGCCTTCGCCACCGGTGTCGGGCCGGAAATGAGGTGCAGCACCGTGTGGCTTCCTGCTCCGGTGCGGAGCAGCTCGGCCAGCACCGCTGCCACATCGGCCCGGGGCACGCTGCCCTGGGTCTCCGGCTGCACGGTTCCGCTCTCGTCGGGTCCCGTGCGCTCAAGCCGAACCGAGCCGATGGGGTCGTGATCGGTCAGGGTGCCCGGCCGCACGATGGTCCAGTCGAGGTCTCTGCCCGCGAGGTCTTCCTCTGCGCCGAGCTTGGCCTGGAGGTAGGCGACGAAGTCGGCGGGGACGCTGTCGGGGGTGGCTCCGTCACGCACCAGATCCGCTCCGGTGGAGGAGATCTGTACGAACCGGCGCACCCCGGCGGATTCGGCGGCATCCGCCAACAACACCGAAGCCCCCAGATCGACCGAGTTCTTACGTGCGTCGCCGCTGGCCGCACCCGCGCCGGCCGCGAAGACCGCGGCGTCGGCGTCGGCCATGACCTCGGCGACGGCGTCGACCGAGCTGTTCTCGAGATCGAGGACAACCGGTTGGGCTCCATCGAGGAGAAGGTCTTCCTTCTGCTCAGCGTTCCTGATCAGCCCGATCACAGTGTGTCCGTCGAGGGTCAACTCCCGGGTGAGGGACCGTGCAATTTTTCCGTGTGCTCCTGCTATAACAATTCGCATACGGGGTGAAACAGACTACGGGGCGCTGGAATTCCCCGGCGGCGATGATGCCGATGCCGGGGAGTGGCGTCGGCGCAGGATATGCTCGGCAGCGTGTCAGTTCAATCGCGCCGGGGGGCGTCGCCGCGCGTACGCCGTCGACGCGCACTCGTCGCGGCCGCCGCCGCACTGCTGCTGGTCGCCGGAGGTGGAGCCGTCATCCTGGGCCAGCACACCGGCCGCGCCGCATCGAGCGAGACCACGCCGACCACATCCGCCTCGCCCGGCCCGGCCAGTACGCCGACCGAACCACCTCGCCCGTCGCCGTCGGCCTCGCCTGACCCGGCTCCGGCGCCCACCTTCGACCGCGCTGCCCGGTCGATCGACGACCCGAACAGCATCTGGGTGGTCGTTGACAAGCTCCGCCCGCTCAACCCCACCGACTACGCTCCCGACGACCTCGTCGAAGTGCCGATCCCGTTCGCGAACCCCCCGCAGTTGCGGCAGGAGGCCTCCGACGCCGTCGTGGCCCTGTTCTCCGCCTTCACGGCCGAAACCGGCCTGGCCTTGCAATCGCAGAGCGCGTACCGCAGCTTCGACGCGCAAACCCGGGTCTACAACAACGATCTCGCGAACCTCGGTCAGGCCGGTGCCGACCTGAGCACCGCGCGGCCGGGTACGAGTGAACACCAGACCGGTCTCACCATCGACATCAGCGCCCAACCCGGACAGTGCTCCCTCAACGCCTGCTTCGCCGACACCCCACACGGCCAGTGGCTCGCCGCACACGCCTGGCGTTTCGGCTTCCTGCTGCGCTACCCCGCCGACAAGACCCCGGTGACCGGCTACGAGTTCGAGCCCTGGCACTTCCGGTACATCGGCATCGACCTGGCCACGGAAATGCACGACCAGGGCGTCACCACGCTCGAGGAGTTCTTCGGCCTACCGGCCGCACCGTCCTACGGCTAAAGGCCTGGGCTGAATTCACTCCCACGCGACCCCCACAGTCTCGGCGGATCGAGAAGACCCTGCCGGTGATGGGGTCTACTATGCCCTGGCACGCTCACGACCCCGCCCGAAGATCGGCGGCCGTTCCGGTCCCAGACTCTTCACCAAATAGTGTGGTTGGCTTGTGGTTTTCACCCCCCGAATAGAGGTAGTTGTGGCTGTAGCTCGACCAGCACGGATCGGCGTCATCGCCCTGATCCTCGGCGGACTCGTCGTGGGAACCGTGGCCCTGGCGACGTCCGGCGCGGATCGAACAGGTTCGGCTCAACGCGGGTCCACTGCGGCGGATGCCGCTGCCACGGCCGAGACCGCGCCACGCGAGACTCCGGCGATAACGGCCGCGCCCGTCGACGTTGACCCCGCCGTGCAGGCTCAGCTGAGTTACGCACTGGCGCACTGGAAGGATTACAACACCGACGAGTACGGTGTGGTCACCGGAAACGACTGCGTGAACTTCACCAGTCAGTCCCTGGTGGCCAGGGGCTGGGCCATGGACGAGACCTGGTGGACCAGCGGAACCGGCTCCGACTTCGAATTCTCCTCGCCTTGGGTGAGTTCGACCGCGTTCATGAACTACCTCGCGGACTCCGGCCGTGCCACCGCCCTGACCGACGACCAGCGCGATCAGGTGAAGCTCGGGGATGTCGTCCAGTTCGACTGGGACAACACGGGTGACCGTGACCACACGGCCGTCGTCTCCCGCATCGAGGGAACCGGCGACGACATCGTGATCTACTACGCCGGGCACACCGACGACACCGACTACCTCTCGGTGGACTTCGCGATCACCGAGAAGCACCCGGGCGGAACCGCGTACTACTGGAGCATCCCGTAGCCCACCGAGCCCGGTGACCGGTCGAGGCTAGCTGATCGCCGCGTCGACGATGGCCTTGGCCTCGATCTGCACCAGCTTGAGGTGCTCCGGGCCCTTGAACGACTCGGCGTAGATCTTGTAGACGTCTTCGGTGCCGCTCGGGCGGGCGGCGAACCAGGCGTATTCGGTGAAGACCTTCACCCCGCCGATGGCGGCGCCGTTGCCCGGGGCGTTGCTGAGCGCGCCGATGATCTTGTCACCGGCGAGCTCGGTGGCGGTGATTGCTGCGCCGTCGAGCTTGCCCAGGGCGGTCTTCTGCGCCGGCGTCGCGACGGCGTCGATGCGCTCGTACGCCGGGGCGCCGAAGTGCTCGGCCAGTTCGGCGTACCGCACGCTGGGCGACTTGCCGGTCACGGCGACGATCTCCGCGGCGAGCAGGGCCAGCAGGATGCCGTCCTTGTCGGTGGTCCAGACCGTGCCGTCGAAGCGCACGAAGCTCGCGCCGGCGCTCTCCTCGCCACCGAAGGCGACCGAGCCGTCGATCAGGCCGGGAACGAACCACTTGAAACCTACCGGGACCTCCCACAGCTCACGGCCGAGGAACCCGGCGACGCGGTCGATCATGGTGGAGGAGACCAGGGTCTTGCCGATCGCGGCATCCGCCCGCCAGCCGTCGCGGTGGCTGTAGAGGTATTCGATGGCCACGGCCAGGAAGTGGTTCGGGTTCATCAGGCCGGCGTCCGGCGTGACGATGCCGTGCCGGTCGGCGTCGGCGTCGTTGCCGGTGAGGATGTCGAAGTCGTCCTTGTGCGCCAGCACCGACGCCATCGCCGAGGGGCTGGACGGGTCCATCCGGATCTTGCCGTCCCAGTCCAGGGTCATGAAGGCCCAGGTCGGGTCGACCAGTGGGTTGACCACGGTGAGGTTGAGCTCGTAGCGGTCGCGGATGGCGCCCCAGTAGCCGACGCTCGCGCCGCCCAGCGGGTCGGCGCCGATACGGATGCCGCTCTTCTTGATGGCCGCCATGTCGATGATGTTCTCGAGGTCGTCGACGTACTGGCCGCGGAAGTCGTAGGTCTCCACGGCGCTGGGCTCGGCCATGAGCACAGCGCGCATCTCGTCGGCGATGATCTCATTGGCGCGATTGGCGATCCAGGAGGTGGCGTCGCTGTCGGCCGGTCCGCCGTGCGGCGGGTTGTACTTGAAGCCGCCGTCCATGGGCGGGTTGTGGCTCGGGGTGACGACGATGCCGTCGGCCTGGTCGTCGTGTCCGGCCCGGTTGTAGGCGAGGATCGCGTGCGACAGCGCCGGGGTGGGCACGAAGTCGTCGAACTCGTCGACCAGCACCCGCACGCCGTTGCCCACCAGAACCTCGAGGGCCGTGGTGGTGGCCGGGGCGCTGAGGGCGTGGGTGTCGGCGCCGATGAACAGCGGCCCGGTGATGCCCTGGGCGGCGCGGTACTCCACGATCGCCTGCGTTGTGGCCAGGATGTGGTTCTCGTTGAACGCGGTGTTCAGTGAACTGCCGCGGTGCCCGGAGGTGCCGAAGACGACCCGCTGGGCGGGCACCGACACATCCGGCTCGAGGTCGTAATACGCCCTGATGAGGGCCTCAACGTCGATCAGATCGGATTTCTGGGCCGGGGTGCCTGCGCGTGCGTTCATAGTGCCCAGTCTTGCACTCCAACTAGGCTGTGAGCCATGCCAGAGACTCCCGATGTGCACTACAGCTTCCTGGGACCGGCGGGAACCTTCACCGAGGCCGCCCTCGCCCAGGTTCCCCAGGCCAGGGGCTTGCCGTGGCGCGCGGTCAACAACGTGGGGGAGGCCTTCGCCGACGTCGTGAGCGGTCGCAGCGTCGCCGCCATGATCGCCATCGAGAATTCGGTCGACGGCGGGGTGAGTGCCACCCAGGACGCCCTGGCCAGCGTGCCGAACCTGCGGATCATCGGCGAATACCTGGTACCGGTCAACTTTGTGCTCGTCGCCAGGCCTGGAACCGCCCTCGAGGACGTCAAGATCGTCAACGCGCATCCGGTGGCCTACGCGCAGTGCCGCAGCTGGCTCGAAACAACACTGCCCAGGCACGGGCACATCCCCTCGTCGAGCAATGTCTCCGCCGCCGCCGCCCTGTTCGAGCCGGGACCAGCGGATGCCGCCGTCGCGCCGCCCGGCATCGAGAAGCACCACGACCTGGTCGTGCTCGCCCGCAACATCGGTGACAACCCCAACGCCGTCACCCGGTTCGTGCTCGTCGGACGCACCACCGTGATCCCGGAGCCGACCGGCGCCGACAAGACCAGCGTGATCGTGGAGCTCCCGGAGGACCGGGCCGGCGCCCTGCTGGAGATGCTCGAGCAGTTCGCTACCCGCGGCGTCAATCTCAGCCTGATCCAGTCCCGGCCGATCGGTGACTCCCTCGGCCGGTACCGGTTCGTCATCGACGCCGACGGGCACATCCTCGACGAACGGGTGGCGGACGCCCTGCTGGGGTTGCGACGGTTCAGCCCCAAGGTGATCTTCCTCGGTTCGTATCCGCGAGCCGACAAAGCGGCCAACGTGTTCACCGACCGGTACGACGACGGTGTTTTCATCGAAGCCAGGGACTGGCTGCGCGGTCTGGTCTCGGGGGAGCCGACAGCGTGACCGAGCCTGGGGGGCTCGACCGACCGGCGTTCGACCCGCGGCACGACGCCAGGTTCCAACGCGGCTACCAGCCCGGTGATGCACCCCGGCCCGCCGCTCGCCCCGGGCTGATCGGCGCGCCGCCGGCGAAACCTGCCGCCGCGGCCGGCGGAGCCGCGGCGCCGTTCGAGGACCTCGTCGTCGGCACCGACGGTGCATTCGACGATCTCGACGCCCTGGCCTTCGACGGCGACACCTTCCAGGACGAGCTGGAGCCCTCGAGGTGGAACCCATTCATCGCGCTGCTCTGGGTGGTGGCCCTCGCGCTTCCGGCGGGTGGCATGGTGTTGCAGTGGCAGGCCGTGAGCGGAATGTTCGGGAACAATTCGTATACGGGAAACGGGGAACCGCCGGTCGCGTTCGTCCTCCAGCAGTTCAGCTACCTGGTCGCGCCACCCCTGATCTCGAGCGGGATCGTGATTCTCGGTGGCCTGCTGTTCTGGCACGCCTGGGGCTGGCGGGCTCGCCGGCGCCGAAGCGCCCAGGGCCTCTGACGGATCACCGGACTCCCGCGGATCCGTCCGTCGGCATCGGCCGTCCGGCCGGCACCCGCACCAGCAGGGCGCCGGCATCCGCCCGGAGGAACACGCTTGTCACCAGCCCGAATTCGTCGCCGTCCAGCTCGAATTGCTGCGGGTGGTCCGGCACGATCCGGATGTCGGTGCCGACCAGCGTCGTCATCGCACGTTCGCTGTCGGTATCGGTGAGCTCGATGATCCGCCGGCCCACGGCGGAGCGCCGCAGCACCCCGTTCTGCCAGGTCACCCGGCGCCAGATCATGAGCCAGCCGAGCACGCCCTTGGGCTGCAACACGGCGATGTCCAGGACGCCGTCGTCGAGGAGGGCGTCGGGCAGGAATTGGATGTTTCCGGGCAGCACCCCGCAGTTGGCGATCAGGATGGTGCTCACCAGCGCCTGGTGCTCGCTGCGGGTGCCCAGGCTGTAGCGGATGCGGAACGGTTCGGCCTTGGGGATGGCGCGCATCCCCGCATCCACGTAGGCCAGCCAACCCACTTGCTTCTTCAGGTCCGGGCGCGTCTCGGCGATCATCTGGGCGTCGAGGCCGAGCCCGGCCATCACCAGGAAGACATGGTCGTTGATGCTGTTGTCGGCGTAGGTGACCGAGGCCACGCCGAGGTCGATGGCCTTGTCGGCCCCGCCGAAGGCGATGCTGATGGCGTCGTCGAGGCTGTTCAGGGGCAGCTGAAGGTTGCGGGCCAGCAGGTTGCCGGTGCCCACCGGCAGGATGCCCAGGCTCACCTCCGACCCACGCAGCGCCTCGGCCACCGCCCGCACGGTGCCGTCGCCACCCGCAGCGAGCACCATGGTCACACCCTGGCGCAGCGCCTGCCGGGTGACCCGCTGGCCGGGGTCGGCCACGGAGGTCGCCAACCAGAGCGGTTCGGCCCAGCCCGCCGCGGCGGCCGCGGCGTTCACGCCGAGGCGAAGCCTGTCGACATCCGTCTTCACGGGGTTGAAGACCACCGCGGCACGGCGCAAATTCGAGGGGATGTCGCTGGGTCCGGAACTGGAGGCTGGCACCCGCTCAGGCTAGCAAGGGGGCAACGGCTGGCGCTTGTAGACTGACCGAGTGATTGATCCGGTGCTGCTACGCGAAAATCCCGACCTCGTCAAGCGATCGCAGGAGGCGCGGGGCGACTCTGTCGAGGCCGTCGACGCCGCGCTCGCCGCGGACGCCGACCGGCGATCCTCGATCACCACCTTCGAGGCCCTGCGTGCCTCGCAGAACGCCTTCGGCAAGACCGTGGCTCAGGCGCCGCCCGCCGAGAAGAAGGCCCTCGTCGCCCAGGCGCAGAGCTTGGCCGCGGAGGTCAAGGCGGCCGGTGTGACCGCCGCGGAGGCCGAGGCGCGTTTCACGAGCGTGATGCGCACCATCGCCAACCCGATCATCGACGGTGTGCCCGCCGGCGGCGAAGACAACTTCGCCACCCTGCGCACCCACGGCGAGATCCCCACCTTCGACTTCGAGGCCCGCGACCACCTCGAACTGGGCGAGATGCTCGGCGCCATCGACATGGCCCGCGGCGCCAAGGTCTCCGGTGCCCGGTTCTACTTCCTGCGCGGCATCGGCGCCCGGCTCGAGATCGCGCTGATGAACATGGCGTTGGACCACGCTCTCGCGGCCGATTTCATCCCGATGATCACGCCCACCCTGGTGCGCCCGGAGATCATGGACGGCACCGGGTTCCTCGGCGAGCACGCCGACGAGATCTACCACCTGCCCGCCGACGACCTCTACCTCACCGGCACCAGCGAGGTTGCCCTCGCCGGCTACCACAGCGACGAGATCCTTGACCTGTCCGACGGTCCGCTGCGCTACGCAGGCTGGTCCACCTGCTACCGCCGCGAGGCCGGGTCGGGCGGCAAGGACACCCGCGGCATCATCCGGGTGCACCAGTTCAACAAGCTCGAGATGTTCACCTACGTGCTGCCCGAAAACGCCGAGGCCGAGCACAACCGCCTCGTCGCCCTGCAGGAGGGCATGCTGCAGGCCCTCGGCCTGAGCTACCGGGTCATCGACGTCGCCGCGGGCGACCTGGGTTCCAGCGCCGCCCGTAAGTACGACATCGAGGCCTGGGTGCCCACCCAGGGCGCCTACCGGGAGCTCACCAGCACCAGTAATTGCACGACCTTCCAGGCCCGGCGCCTCGACATCCGTTACCGCACCGAGTCGGGCAAGACCGCCCCGGTCGCCACCCTCAACGGCACCCTCGCCACGACCCGGTGGATCGTCGCCATCCTGGAAACGCACCAGCAGGCCGACGGTTCGGTTCTCGTGCCGGAAGCACTGCGCCCCTACCTCGGCGGGCTCGACGTCCTCACACCCATCCGATGAGCCCCACCACCGACGCGCCCTGGCTGGTCGCCCTCGACATCGACGGCACCACCCTGCACGAGGACGGCACCATCAGCGAGGCCGTGATCCGCCAGGTGCGCCGGGTGCACCAGGCGGGCCACGAGATCATGCTGGCAACCGGCAGAAGCGCCGCCGCCACCCTCCCGGTGCTCGAGCGTCTCGGGATCACGCCGCAATTCGTGGTCTGCTCCAACGGCGCCATCACTCTGCACCGAGACGCGGATGCCCCGACCGGGTACCGCCGCGAATGGGTCGAGACCTTCGACCCCAGCGATGTGCTGCTCTCCATCCGCTCGCACCTCACGGATGCCCGGTACGCGGTGGAGGACGAGCACGGCTTCTACCGGTACACGGAGGTGTTTCCCGATGCCACGATCGGCATCGACAGTGAGCACGTCGCCTTCGACGAGCTGCTGCGCCACGACGCCACCCGCGTCGTCGTCGTCTCGCCGGACCACGACATGGAGGACTTCCTCGCGGTGGTCGAGCAGATGGGTCTGAACCGGGTGAGCTACGCGATCGGCTGGACCGCCTGGCTCGATATCGCCCCCGACGGTGTGAACAAGGCCACCGCCATGGAGCGGGTGCGTGCCGAGTGCGGCATCCCGCGCAGCCGGGTGATGGCCGTCGGCGACGGGCGCAACGACATCGACATGCTGCTCTGGGCCGGCGCGGAGGGCCGCGGTGTCGCCATGGGCCAGTCCCCGGACGACGTCCTTGAGGCCGCCAGCGAGCTCACAGTCAGCGTGCAGGACGACGGCCTGGCCGTGGTCCTGAGCAGCCTCTAGCGCTCCAATACGCACCGCAATTCGCGGGGGTCGGCCGCCGTGCAGGGCGTTGCCAGTTTCGCGTGTCAGGCTACTTATTCCGTGATCGGCTAAGATCGGGCGAAGTTCGATGTTGGATCCGGCCCGTCACGGGGCGGTCCCGCGTTGAATCGGGAGGGCTGTCCGAGCGGCCGATGGAGCCAGTCTTGAAAACTGGTGGGCAGAAATGTCTCGTGGGTTCGAATCCCACGCCCTCCGCGCCGCGAGGCGCTGCACCTGCATAACGACGAAAGGATCTGCGTGAGCGACCAATTGCGCCCCCGCTCGAAACGATCGAAGCAGACCAGCCCGATCGCCCGGCACGGCAGGCTCAAGCGGTCCAACGCATTCGCCAACATCGCCAAGGTGCTCGCCGCCGCCCTCGCCGTGGTCATGGTCAGCGGTGTCTCGGTCGCGGCCCTCGCCACCCTCAACGTGGCCACCAGCGTCAAGGAACCCATCCGCCTGGACAGCGAGACCGCGGGTCCGATCCCGCAGATCAGCTCCATCGACGGTGGGGCCAACCTGCTCCTCGTCGGCAGCGACAGCCGTGTCGGCCAGGGCGGCGGCTACGGCGATCCCGACGAAGAGACCGCGGTCCTCAACGACGTCACCATGCTGCTGCACATCGCCGAAGACCACAGCAGTGCCACCGTGGTCAGCTTCCCCAGGGACACCTACGTGCCCATCCCGGAATGCACCGGCCCCGACGGGGAAACCTACTCGGCCATGAGCAGCCAGAAGATCAATACCACCCTCAGCTACGGCGGGCTCAACTGCACGGTGTCGACGGTCGAGGAACTCACCGGCCTGCCGATCCAGTACGCCGCCGTCGTGCAGTTCAACGGCGTGGCGGCCATGTCAGAGGCCGTCGGCGGGGTGCCCGTCTGTATCGCGGAGCCCATCGTCGACGAACACACCGACCTGGACCTCGCGGCCGGCGAGCACGAGCTCAAGGGCCTGGAGGCACTGCAGTTCCTGCGCACCCGTTACGGCGTCGGCGATGGTAGCGACCTCGGTCGTATCAGCAACCAGCAGGTTTTCCTGTCCTCGCTCGTGCGCACCCTCAAGAGCGCCGAGACGCTGAGCGACCCGATCAAGCTGTACTCGATCGCCAAGGCCGCCGTGGACAATATGGAGCTGTCGACCTCGCTGCAGAGCATGGACACCATGGTCTCCATCGCGATGGCGCTGAAGGACATTCCGCTGGAGAAGGTCGTGTTCGTGCAGTACCCGGTCTACAACGTCGACGGGGGCGTCGAACCCGACGAGTCCGCCGCCGACGATCTGATGGCGTCCATCCTCGCCGACGCGTCGCCGACCCTGGCACCCGGTGAAGCCGACTTCCGCTCCGTGGCAGACCCTGCCGCCGCCGCGACCGAAGCGCCCGTTGAGCCGGTTGACCCTGCCGTGCCCGCGCCGACCGATCCCGCCGCGACCGATCCGGCCACCACCGAAGAGGCGCTGCCGAGCAATGTTTACGGGCAGGACGCGTCCCAGTACACCTGCTCGGCCGGGCGCACTCTGGCCGACCAGTAGCACCGTCGGCACCCGCCTGCGGGGATGGTGTTCAAACTGACGCCGCGGTGCGGTTAGTATGGTGGATGTGTGTTTGCGCAAGCAGGCATCCGGGAGACGTCGCATAGCCCGGCTTAGTGCACCACCCTGCTAAGGTGGAGTGCCCTTCACAGGGCACCGAGGGTTCAAATCCCTCCGTCTCCGCACTTCGAAAAGCCCGCCAGACCCCCGGTCAGGCGGGCTTTTCCGCGTTCCGTTCAGGGAACTGTCGAGAGCTTCACGATGGTGGCCGGGGTCAGATCGACGGTCACCCTCTCGGGATGGATCCCCGCCGCCGCGAGGGCGGCCTGCAGCGCGGCGGTGTCGGGCACCGGCGGTGCGCCCACCACCCGCAGGGTCACCTCGGCGCCTCGGGTGGAGACGCCGGTGACCGTCCAACCGACGCTTGCGGCCCACTTCTCGCCCACGGTCTGCACGGTACCCTCCACGTTGCTGCGGGCCGTGACCTCGACGCTGGTGAGAGTGAGGGGGATGCCGATCAGCAGCAGCATCACGGCGAGCACCGCCACCGGGCGCAGCAGGCCGGGCGCCTCGGTGTCGCCGGGTGCTTTCCGGCGAGTGAGTCGGCTCACCCCGTAGACCGACATCACCACGATGCCGGTGCCGAGGATGGCGACGACGTTGGTGACGAAGAGCAGCAGCGCCCCCAGGAACTGGGGGACGGAGCCCGACTCGAGGACCAGGCCGGCCACGGTCAGCGGCGGGACCAGGGAAATGGCTATCGCGACGCCGGGCAGCGTGTCGGAGATGTCCCGGCGCACCAGCGCCACCGAACCGACGACACCGGTGCCGAGGGCGGCCAGCAGATCGATCAGACGGGGATTCACCCTGGCCGAGACCTGGGCATTCGTGCTGGCGAGCACGTCGGTCTGCACGAGGAGGCCGACCGCGAAGCCGATCACCACGGCCGCGGCGGCGCCGCCCAGCACCAACACCAGGGAGCGGATGAGGTTCGTCCGGTCGCCGAGCACCGTAGCGAGCATCGTGCCGAGGATGGGCGTCATCAGCGGAGCGACGATCATCGCGCCGATCACCGTGGCGGTGGAATCGCCCACGATGCCCGCCGAGGCGATGATCGACGCGAGCACCAGCAGCATCCAGAATCTGGAGTACCGCGCGCTGGACGCCGGCCCGTCGAAGAAGACGGAGTCGCGCATGCTCTCGGTGGTGTTGAATCGGTCGGCCACGCTGCGAACCTAGCCCTCGTGCGAATCCGACGGTAGGCGGGGCAGAATGGGGCATGGCCACCAGACTTCTGCTGATCTCCGATACGCACGTTCCCCAGCGGGCCCGGCGGCTGCCCGAGCAGGTCTGGCGGGCTGTCGCCGAGGCCGACCTCGTGCTGCACGCCGGGGACTGGGTCGACCTCAGCCTGTACGAGGAGCTGACCCGCCGGGCACCGGCGCTGTTGGGCGTGTTCGGCAACAACGACGGCGCCGACCTGCGCCGTGTGCTGCCGGAGATCGCCCGGGACACCATCGAGGGCGTCCGCTTTGCGATGATCCACGAAACCGGTGCCGCCACAGGGCGCCAGAAGCGCATGGACGAGGCCTTTCCGGACACCGATGTGCTCGTCTTCGGGCACAGCCACATCCCCTGGGACAGCGTGTCGCCCCGGGGTCTGCGGCTGCTGAACCCGGGGTCACCGACTGACCGCCGGCGGCAACCGGCACACACCTACCTGACGGCTGTCGCCGACAACGGGCAGCTCACCGACGTCACCCTCGTGCCGGTTCTGCCGGACGAGGTCAGGCGCGGGTAACGGGCTGGACGAGGAACCTGGCCACGAACTCGTCGGCGGCCACGGGCCGCGAATACAGGTAGCCCTGCGCGAGCAGGCAACCGCGCTCCCGCAGCCACTCAGCTTGCGCCTCGGTTTCGACACCCTCGGCGATCACCTGCAGTCCGAGGGTCGCCGCCAGTTTTATCGTCAGTTCCGCGACGGGGGATTCCCGTTCGGTCTCGATCACGGCCACGAAGGACTGGTCGATCTTGATCACGTCGAGTTCGATCTCGGTGAGCCTGGACAGGCTGGAGTGGCCGGTGCCGAAATCATCCATCGAAATGATCACTCCGGCGCCGCGCAGCACCCGGATGTTGTCGCGAACGGCCGCGGCATCGCTGCCGAAGTGGGTCTCGGTCACCTCGATGTGCACCAGGGCGGCCGGCAGACCCACATTGGCGCACTCGGTGAGAACAAACTCTCCGTAGCCGGCCGAGGTCAGTTCGCGCGCCGAGGCGTTGATCGCCACGCTCACCGGGTCGTCCTCCCCGCGCAGCCGGCGCCAGCGTGCGGCCTCCGCGACCGACTCGCGGACGACCCACTCCCCGAGGACCACGATGGACCCGCTCGCCTCGCAGAGCGGGATGAACTCGGCGGGGGGCACCAGCCCCCTGGTGGGGTGTTGCCAGCGCACCAGGGCCTCTGCGCCGATTGCGGCGCCGGTGGCCAGGTCGACCACGGCCTGGAAGCGCAGAAAGAATTCGCCGTTCCGCAGGCCGTCCAGCACGGCTGCCGGGGAGGCGTAGTAGCCGCCGTGGATGATCATCTTGCCGTGGCCTCCCACGCGCTGGGCCTCGAAGAGCGCCTTGCCGGCCCGGCCGAAGAGCTCGCTCTCGGACTCGCTGCCCTCCCTGGCTGAGATGCCGGCCGAGAACTTGGCCACCTGGACTTGCACCCGCACCATCAGGTCGCAGGCGTCGCCGGCGGTGAACCCGGGCAGCAGGATCGCAAACGCATCGCCCTCCACGCGGCCCATGGTCGCCGCACTCGGGAGAGCCTTGACCACATCGGCGACGAATCTCATGATGGCCAGGTCGCCGCCCTCCCGGCCACGTCGCCTGTTCACCAGGGCGAATTCGTTGATATCCAGTCGCACCAGGGAGAGCGGCTCGGTGGGAGCGGCGTCCCGCATGGCGGCGCTGAGCACCTGTTCGAATCCGGCGAAATTGTGGATGCCGGTGAGCTCATCTGTCTCCGCGAGGAGGGCGCTGCGGGCGAACCAGGTGAGCCCCAGGCCGGTCGCCAGCATGAGGAGCGACGACATGGCGACATCCGCCGGGTCGGCGCCAGGTTGCACCGCAAGCACGATGAGCGACAAGGGGATGAAGACCGCCGGATAGATCAGGGATTGCGCGGCGGGGAGCACCGCGAATGCGACCAAGGCCAGCATGCTGGGGGTCCAGGCGAAGGTGAGGGTGATCGGCTCGGCGCCGGTGGCCGCCTGGCAGAGCAGGTCCATGACGCCTATCCAGCACAAGGCGAGATGGCGCAGCGGCACCCGCATCCTGTTGCGGAACCCGGCGGAGAGCGCTCCCGTGACGATGAGGACTGCTCCGACGCACAGGAGCACGAGCATCGGTTCATCGTTCTGCACCCACTTGTACCAGGCGTACAGGAGCAGGGGCAGGCCGAAGCCGGCCTGAGCCACGCCGAGCAGGAGGCCCGCCGACTCGTTGGCGTTGAAGAGCCCGGGGCGGTAGCCCGCGGCCAGACGTTGCGCAGAGCGCGCCATTCACCCACCCCCTGCCCCACAGTTGTCGGCGTCATCGCCGGGTTGTGTACAATCTACCCCGCCGCCCCCCGAAGGCGTGACACGCGACTACTCCGCCGGTTTGAGGACCTCGTTCGTGAACCCCTCGAGACGGGCCAGCAACCCGGCACCCCTGGAGGTGATCATCTCGGCGGGGTTGGGTTGCATTTGCGACGGTGGCGGCAGGATGCGGATGAGCGTGGAGCAGGCCAGGTCGGAGCAGATGTAGGTTCCGACGGTGTTGCCGTCCCGACCGGCCTGGCCGGCCTTGGGCACGCTGAACAGGCTCACCTGGTGCGCCGGCTGCTGCGTGCGGCACAGCGAACAGAACGCAGACATCGACCGACCGGCCCCCCGCGCCGCGGCCCGCAGCATCATGCCCAACGGAGCATCGCCCCGCCAGAACACAATGTAGCCGCGGTGTGCGGCCTGCGGGTCACGCCAACCCAGGTACTCACGTTCGTCCCAGATGGTTTCGTGCAGCCCGGGGAGCGGCATCCGGGCGATCTCGTCGGTGGTGGCGTTCACGATGGAATCCCGGATCTCGGTAGCAGAAAGCGGTTTCATGATCTCCCTCCGATAATTCGTACAGCGTAGTCGAGGCCTCCGGCGGGCTCAATGGCTCCGCCCCCGGCGCAGGGCGCGCCGGGGACGGAGGCTCAGAGCGGCGGCAACACCGCCGCAGGGGGTTACGCGACCGCGCGCAGACCGTCCAGCAACGGAGTGGTGGGGTGGCCGATCAGGGTGGCCAGGTCGCTCGACCCGCCGGCCAGCAGGCCGTCGCGGGTGTTGCCGTCCAGGGCCACCACAAAGCCGACGGTGCCGCCGTCCAGGCCGGCGCCGGTGAGGATGGCCGTGTGCTCCTCTGGGGAGACCGGGGTGAAGACGACAGGCCGGCCGACGACCTCGGTGAGGGCGGCAGCCATGTCGGTGCCGGTCCAGGCGATGTCTCCGGCGAGCTCATAGACGGCGTTCTCGTGGCCGGGGGTGGTGAGCACCACGGCTGCGGCTTCGGCGTAGTCGCTGCGCGAGGCGCTGGCCACCCGGCCCGCACCGGTGCTGGTGAGGTAGACGCCCGTCTCCCGGGCCTGCTGCACGGCGGCCGCGTAGTTCTCGGTGTACCAACCGTTGCGAAGGATCGTGAACGGAACGCCGGACGCCAGCAGTGCCTCCTCGGTGGCCTTGTGTTCGGGGGCGAGGATCAGGGCCGAGGTGTCGGCCTTCGAGGCGCTCGTGTACACGATGCGGCCCACTCCGGCGGCGACCGCGGCGGTGATGGCGTTGCTGTGCTGCGCGACGCGCTGCCCCACCTCGCTGCCGGAGACGAGCATCAGCACGTCGGCGCCGGTGAACGCGGCGGCCAGGCTGGCCGGTTCGGCGTAGTCGATGACCGCCGTGGCCACGCCCATCCCGGCCAGGTCGGCCAGACGCGCTGTGTTCCGGCCGACGGCGGTGATCTCGGCCGGGGTGACGCCGCGGTTGATGAGGTGCTCGACGATGAGGTGCCCGAGCTGGCCGGTTGCTCCGGTGACGACGATAGACATTGGATGTTCCCTTCGCGACCCGCAAGATGCGTGCCTTCTGGTCGGTGCAACCCGCCGGCCCGCCCAATACTTCCCAACCGCAGGTACCCACCTTTAGGTAAGCTGGTTCCATGACCGCTGCTCTGTCCACCCCGGCCGCCCCGTCCACCGCCGACGCAGTCGTGCGGGAGCGCCTCGCCCAGTTGGTCGGCGATCCGGCACCGGCCGGGGCCGGGATGCCGGCGGCGAACGTTTTCGCGGCCGGCTGCGCCAGCCGGGTGGTGCTGGACCACGTCACCAGCAAGTGGGGCGTGCTCGTGATCGTGGCGCTCACCGAGACCAGCCTGCGCTGGGGCGAACTGCGCCGCGGTATCGAGGGCATCAGCGAGAAGATGCTCGCGCAGACCCTGCGCACCCTCGAGGCCGACGGTCTCGTGCACCGCGACGCGCAGCCCACCATCCCGCCCCGGGTGGACTACAGCCTCACCGACCGTGGCCACGAGCTCGCCGCACATCTCCTGCCGCTGGTGCGCTGGGTGGGCGTGAACGCCGGCGACATCGTGGGCGGTCGCTGAGCCGGCGGGGTCGGCGGCGGCTACAGGTTGGGCAGGAACTGCAGCCAGGCCATCCGGCGCTCGCCGCGGGGGTCGGATTCCACCCGGTCCTCCTCGTCGAAAATGAGGGTCAGGCGATCGCCCTCGGTGTAGACCGGCCAGCCCGGCCCGGTGAGGCCGGTGGCCGCAAAATGCAGCCAGTGCTCGCGCATCCGGTCGCCGGTGCGCAGAAAACTCGCCCGGCCGCCCAGTGCCGTGAGTTTGCGCAGCTGACTGTCGGTGGCCGACGTGGAGAGGGCGAGCAGTTCGAGTCCGTGCGTGGCGTCGAAGCCGAGGAGGCGTAGCAGCCGGGGAGCCAGGTCGAAGCGGTAGAGGTAAACCGGTGCCGACCGGGAGTGCAGCTCGGCGACCTGCACGCTGGGAAACCAGAACGCATAGTCGCCGCTGAAGTCCACTTCGGCGCGCAGGGCAGGCAGGGCGGAGTACACCGCCCGCATGTCCTGATGGGAGCCGGGCGGGGCCTCGTCGAAGAGCGACTGGATGCGCTGGATCGACCGCGGCAAGATGTCGATCCGGCCGCGGAACATCGAGCCCTCCCTGTCGTTGGTGCCGATGATCAGCGGCACCGGATGAGCGTGCCCCTGGCGGAAAGCGTCGAGGGGGCGTTCGGGCAAAAAGCTCCCGTCGACGACGGGGGCCATGCAGAAGGTGCCCGGGTCGACATCCGGGGTGCGTCGTTGCAGCACGAGGGCGGCACGGACCAGGGCGGGCCACGTGGCGGTGTCCAGCAATTCGGCGGCGGGCCGCCGGCCGCCGGCCAGCTCCGGCGCGCGGCCCTGCCGCAGCACCTCGATGAACTCGGAGGCCCAGCGGCCGGCCAACGCGGGGGAGTACGCCGCGTTCGACGGCGGGCTCTGGGCGATCGCCCTGGCGAACAGTCCACGGGCTGCGGGCGTCGCGAGCAGCGTCACCACGGCATTGCCGCCGGCAGACTCGCCGATCACGGTGACGTTGCCAGGGTCGCCGCCGAACGACCGGATGTTGTCCCGCACCCATTCCAGGGCGGCCACCTGGTCCCGCAGCCCGAGATTGCTCTCAAAGGGACGGTTGGGGGTGCTGAACCGGCTGAAGTCGAGGTAGCCGAGGGCGCCCAGCCGGTAGTTGAGGGCGACGTAGACCGTGCGGCCGCTCCGCACGATGGTCTGGCTGCGTTCCGTGAAGTCCTGTGAGGAACCGGAGGCGTAGCCGCCGCCGTGGATGAAGACCATCACCGGCAGATCGGCCTCGTCCGGCCGGTCGGCGGGCCGCTGCACGTTCAGGCTGAGACAGTCCTCGCCCATGCGGGTGCGGCGGCTGACGCCCTTGAACTGGGTGCCCCGGTCTTGCGGGGCGACGGGGCCGTAGCTGCCGGCGTCGCGGACGCCCGCCCACGGGATCACCCGCTGGGGTGCGCGGAACCGCAGCGGCCCGACCGGCGGGGCCGCGTAGGGGATTCCGCGCCAGGTCTGCACCCCCGCGACGGGGTGGCTGCCCCGAACCAGGCCGCCGGCGACGAGAACCTCCAGGGGCCAGGGCCGGGATGCGGACGGTGACTGGTGCGCCGGGGCGTTGTCCGGCAGGGGGCGGAGCATCGTGTGTCCCTCCTGCCCCGGTTCGCGTGCTCGGGGCCTGTCGTGGCCTAGCGGTACTTACGGATTCGGTTCGAACCCGAAGCGTTCGCCGGCGTCCCACTCCTGACGCAGGTTGCCGTAGGCGGGGATGCCGCGGTTGGCCTTGAGGATCGCGGCCAGGTGCATCAGGTTCCAGGTCATGAACGTGGTGTTGCGGTTGGTGAACTCGTTGTCAGGGCCGCCGGAGCCCGCATCCAGGTAGCTCGGCCCTGGACCGATCTCGCCGATCCAGCCGGCATCCGCTGCGGGCGGGATCGTGTAGCCGATGTGCTGCAGGCTGTACAGGATGTTGGACGAGCAGTGCTTCACGCCGTCCTCGTTGCCGGTGACGATGGCGCCGCCCACCTTGCCGTAGTAGATGTACTGGCCCTTGTCGTTGTACTCGGACGACATCGCGTAAAGCCGTTCGATGACCCGTTTGGTGACCGAGCTGTTGTCGCCGAGCCAGATGGGCCCGCCGAGCACGAGGATGTCGGCGGCCGCGACCTTGTCGAACAGGGCCGGCCAGGCATCCGTCGCCCAGCCGTGCTCGGTCATGTCGGGGTAGACGCCGGTGGCGATGTCGTGATCGATGGCGCGGATGACCTCGACGTGCACACCCTGCTCGCGCATGAGGTGTGCGCTGAGGGAAATGATGCCCTGGGTGTTGCTGATCTCCGGGCTCCGCTTGAGGGTGCAGTTGATGAACAGGGCGCGCAGGCCCTGATATTCGAACGAGGCCTGCGTGTTTCTGAGCGTGTGCACCATGGGGGCAGTCAAGCACCTGGCCCGGGCAGCGTCTAGCCCGGTCTCTGCGCGGAAGTGCGGGCCGGGCGCGGCGCGAACCGCCGGGCCAGGAACAGCACCGGGATGAGCAGCGCCATCGGCAGCAGGAACGCCTGGGCGAGTCCGGTGGAGTCGGCGAGGAGACCCACCAGCACGGCGCCGAGCACCGCCCCGGCGTAGTTGAACAGGTTGACCCTGGCGATCACCTCGTCGCTGCGGGCCTCGTGCAGCTCGCCCGCCGCGCTGAATGCCAGCGGCACCAGGGCACCGACCCCGAACCCGGCCAGGGCGAAGCCGGCCACGGCGGCCCAGGTGACGGGCACCGTCGCCACGACCAGACAGCCGAGGATCGCCAGCACCGTGGTGCAGGCGGCCAACACGACCCGGCCGAACCGGCGCACCAGCACGTCGGCGCCGATGCGGGTGACCAGGATGGCGGCCTGGTAGGCGGCGTAGCCGAGCGGAGCGATCGCGGCGCCGGTGAGAAGCACATCGTGCAGGTACACGGTGCTCCAAGTGCTCACGGCGGAGTCCACCACGAAGGCGGCCAGCACCACGGTGCCGAACAACACGATGCCGCGGCGAGGCAGCTTGCCGTGCGGAGCCGCATTCGGGGCCGGTGGAAGTTTGGTACGCCGCGGGTCGAAGCCGCGCAGACCCACGACGGCGACGGCGAGGGCGACGACGGCGCCCGCAACCAGGGCGATGCCGGCGTTGGCCGCGGTGCCGGCAACGGCCGACATGAGCAGGGCGCCGGCGATGGCGGCGCCGGTGTACCAGGCGAAGAATCCGGCCATCACGGAGACGCCGATGCGCTGCTGCACCAGCACGCCCTGCATGGCGCCGGCGGCATCGACGATGCCCAGGCCCGCGCCGTAGATCGCGAACGCGGCGATGAACGCGGGCAGCCCCACCGGGGAGGCGATCAGCGGCAGGGCCACGGCCTCGAGGAGCAGTCCCACCACCAGGGCCACCCTGCTGCCCCAGCGCACCGCGAGTCGATCGGCCAGCAGCGAACCGCCGGCCGCTGTGAGGCAGACCAGCAGAACGATGAGCGACACCACGGTGTCGTCGATGCCGTACCGGGTCTTCAGGTCGGGCAGCGAGGTGACGACCACCGCGTAACCGAAGCCCTGCGCGGCGTAGCTGGCGCTCACCGCCACCCGGGAACGACGGATGCCGACCACGGGGCGGATGGTGGTCGGTGCGCTCATGCGGTCGGCTCCAGATCGTCGGTGGTCGGGCCGCACGAGGACGATGGCGCATCGGTGCAACAGGGCGGTGCCCGGAGGTTATCAGGGTGCAGCCGTGTTCGGCGGTTGCAGTGGAGATGTCGGTGGAAACAACGCCGAGAGCGGGACTCGGCGGCATAACCTGCCGGAAACATCCGCCTCGTACGCTGTGGGGTCTCGGCTTCGCGCGGTGCGGCGCCTCTGACGGAAGGTCCCTATGGAAACCACATTCACCCTGGCACTGCCGTCATGGTTGACCGAGCTGATGCCCGGACTCCCGCAGACGCTGCCGACCCTGGACGGGCGGATGGCCCTGGTGAATTCGCTCGCCGCACGGAACTACCGGGAGGGCAACGGCGGACCGTTTGCCGCCATCGTCGTCGATGCCGGTACGGGCGAGCTCGTGTCGGTTGGAGTGAACGTGGTGCTGTCCACCGGCGTGGCCGGAGCTCATGCCGAGGTCGTGGCCCTCGGGCTGGCGCAACGTGCGACAGGCTCCTGGGACCTTGGCGCCGATCCGGCCCGTCCCCTGGAACTCGTGGTCAACTGGCGCCCCTGCGTGATGTGTTACGGCGCAACGATGTGGTCGGGGGTGCGCCGACTGGTCGTGGCCGGGTCCGGCGCCGAGCTGGAAACTCTGACCGGCTTCGATGAGGGCCCGATGCGTGAGGACTGGGCGGAGCAATTCGAGGCCCGGGGCATCACCGTGGTGCAGGACATCGGCCGCGACGAGGCGCTACGGGTGTTCCGGGAGTACGGCGCGGCGGATGTGCTGGTGTACAACGCGCGCGGTGGTGTTGACTGATCGGGTGACCTCCAGCCAACGGCGCATTCTGATTGTGGCCATCCTGTCGTCATTCGTGGCGTTCCTGGACGGCTCGATCATCAACGTCGCGCTGCCGGCCATCTCCAGGGAACTCGGCGGCGGCCTGCCGCTGCAGCAGTGGGTGGTCGACGGTTACCTGCTCAGCCTGGGCGCGCTGATCCTGGTGGCCGGGTCGCTCTCCGACACCTTCGGCCGGGTGCGGGTGCTGCGCGCGGGCCTGATCTGGTTCGGGATCACCTCCCTGGCCTGCGGATTGGCGCCCACCGGAGTCCTCCTCGTTATCGCCCGACTGCTTCAGGGGGTGGCGGCGGCGCTGCTGGTTCCCAGTTCGCTGGCCCTGATCACCTCCACCTTCCGCGGTGTCGCGCAGGGCAAGGCCATCGGCGCCTGGACCGGCTGGACCGGGGTCGCCGGCATCGCCGGCCCGTTGCTCGGCGGCATCCTGGTGGATGCGGTGAGTTGGCGGCTGGTCTTCTTCATCAACGTCATTCCGATCGCCGTCACGATGTTCCTGCTGCGGCGCGTTCAGGAACCGACCCGGCCTGCCGTAGGCGCCCGCGTCGACGTGCTCGGCGCCTGCCTGGCCGTCGTGGGGTTGGGCGGGCCGGTCTTCGCCCTGATCGAACAGGGCCGGTTCGGCTGGGGCAGCCCGGTCGTCTACCTCCCGATGGCCATCGGCCTGATCGCGTTCGCGGCCTTCCTCTGGTGGGAGGCGCGGGCCCCGCAGCCGATGATGCCGCTGGGCCTCTTCAGGGTGCGCAACTTCGCCGTGGGCAACATCGCCACCGTCGGGATCTACGCCGCGCTTAACCTGGGCTTCTTCCTCTTCGCCCTCTACCTCCAGGAGGTCGGCGGTTTCTCCGCCACCCTCGCAGGGCTCGCCGGCATCCCGGCCACCGTGATGATGCTGCTCTTCGCCACCCTCTTCGGCACCTTGGCCGGTAAATACGGGCCGCGGCTGTTCATGACGATCGGCCCGTTCGTGGCCGGTGCCGGCTTCCTGCTGGTGACCACGGCGGTACCGCCGGTCAACTTCGCCCTGCAGGTGCTGCCGGGAATCGTGCTGGTGGGACTCGGCCTGGCGATCACGGTGGCGCCGCTCACCTCGGCCGTGCTCGGCTCCATCCACTCCGGCCAGGCGGGCATCGGCTCGGCGATCAACAACGCCGTTGCCCGTGTCGCCGGCCTCGTCGCGATCGCCCTGACCGGCACCATCGTCGGGTCTGCGCTGGATGTCGCCGGCTTCCAGCGCGCGATGGTGCTGGTGGCCGCGTTGATGTTCGCGGGCGGCATCGTTTCCTGGCTGGGTATCCGCACGGCCGTGCCCACAACGGATGCGCCGGTCGCGGCTGTCGGGGAGCCCGGGTAGTCATGGAGCATCCGCTGCTCTTCGACGGACCGGATGCCGCGTTGGAGCGCCTGCGCGCCCTGTGCCTGGCCTTCCCCGAGGCCGTCGAGGTGCTCGCCTGGGGGCGGCCCACCTTCCGTGCCGGCAAGAAGATCTTCGTCACCGTCGGTGCGAGCATGGACCGGCCGCACAGCATGGTCTTCAAGCCCGACCCCGAGGAGCGGCGGGCCCTCGTGCAGGACGCGCGCTTCTTCATCCCGCCCTATTTCGGCCCGGCCGGCTGGCTCGCCATCGACTTCGACACACCCCGGGCCGACTGGGTGGAGTTGGCGGAACTGGTGGAGACCTCGTATCGACAGGTCGCCCTGAAGCGCCAACTGGCGCAATTGGACCGCTGGAGGGCCCCAGGCGCACCAGAGGGCTCAAAATAGCTGTTATAGTTTCTAAGTTGTCTTCGAGGGTTTCGGTCCCGAATTCATCACTGCGCCCGTAGCTCAACGGATAGAGCATCTGACTACGGATCAGAAGGTTGGGGGTTCGAATCCCTTCGGGCGCACAGATTGAAAGCGGTTCACTTCGGTGGGCCGCTTTCGTCGTTTCCGGCCGTGACAGGATGGGTTGATGAGCCGCTCCTCGGACCCTCGCACATACGACCTCGATTCGCTCCGTGACCGGGTGGTCTCCGAAGCCGGGGGAGCGGTCGATGACAGCATCCCTCAGTTGGCCGACGCCGACCCGGGGTTGTGCGGAATCGCGCTCGTGCTGCCGGACGGCACCGTGCGGAGCAGTGCGCAGGCCGACGTGCTCTTCAGTGTGCAGTCGGCCGTGAAGCCCTTCCTCTTCGCCCTGGCCCTGCTGGACACCCACGGCGAAGCGTTTGATCGCATCGGCATCGAACCGACCGGTGAGGCCTTCGACGCCATCAAGCTCGAAAGCGGCACCGGCCGCCCACCGAATCCCATGGTCAACGCCGGGGCGCTGCTCACCGCCGCCCTCGTCGACGGTGACGACGTCGCCGCCCGGAACGACCGCATCCTGCGGGGCCTGTCGGCTTTCGCCGGGCGCCCGCTCGAGGTGGACGAGGGCATCGCCCGCACCGAACACCTACTCGGCGACCGCAACCACGCTCTGGCGCACCTGATGCGGTCGGAGGGCACCCTGCGGGTCAGCGCCGACGACGCCGTGGAAGTGTACGCCAGGGCCTGCGCCGTGCTCGTCGACGCCCGGGCCCTCGCGGTGATGGGCGCAACCTTGGCCTGCCGAGGCGTGAACCCCGTTACCGGCGAGCGGGTGGTGCCGGCCGGGATCGCCCGCGACGTCGTGTCGGTGATGGCCACCTGCGGGGTCTACGACGGGTCGGGCCGGTGGATGCAGAGTGTCGGGATTCCGGCGAAGTCGAGCGTCTCCGGCGCCATCGTGCTGGCAGCACCCGGCCGGCTCGGCGCCGCCGTGGTCAGCCCGCCGCTGGACGCGCAGGGCACCAGTGTGCGCGGGCGTCTCGTGAGCGATCGGCTCAGCGTCGACCTCGGCCTCCACGCCTTCGGCTGACCCCCACCCGGTCGGCGCTTAGTGCGTCGCCCGCTGCCGGTGGCCGAGCTCGGCGAGCACACCGGCCAGGCGGAGCGCGAACTGCGGGGGAACGTTCTGCGGCAGCGCATCCACCGGCCACCACGCGACATCGTCGCTTTCGTCGCTCGCCACCGGGGCGGCCTCCGGTCTGGCGATCGCCGCAAAGCCCACGTCCCAGTGCGTACGGCAGCTGAAGCCGTCACCGAGGTTGTGCCGGTCCAGATCCAGGATGCCGCCGCCGACCGGATCGAGGTCGTCGATTCCGCATTCCTCGCGGGCTTCCCTGAGGGCGGTGTCGACAACGGAGCCGTCGGCCGCCTCGACGTGACCGCCCAATTGCACCCAGAACCGGCCCTTCTTGTGAAAGCACAGCAGCACCTGCGCCAGGTCGGGGGTGAAGACGAAGCAGCTCCCGGTGACGTGTTCGGGGCCGCCGTGGCGTTCCAGCGCTGCCTCGGGCGAGCCGAGGACGAACCCGAGGTACTCGTCCCGCAGCACGGCCTGCCCGGGTGCGAGCGGCATCCAGGCCCGAAGCCGGTCGATCAGATCGTCAGCGCGCGCGGCGACGGGTCCGCCGGCCGGATCGGTGGCGGGGGAGCGGAGGTCGGGATCGGGCATACCTGAGGGTAGCCGCCGGCAACTGGTGCCCGTGCGGACAACTGCGCCCGGTACGCCGGGCGCAGTTGTCCGCTGCGGCAACGGTTGCGCCGGTCAGCGGGCGTGCTCGACCACGAAGTCGGTGCCGGGGAAGACCAGGGTCTCGTGACCGTCGTCGAAGGAGACCAGGTAGGGCGGCTCGCCCTCGGGGCCGCGGACCTCGCGAATGGTGCCGTGCCGGTCAGGCGTTGAATCGGTTTTGCCGCGGATGATGATCCGGTCGTTCTCTGCTGCGCGCATAACGCACCTCCTGTCGGGGAGATTACGCTCGCGGCCTCCGCCTGCACAGGGGCGGTGGCGCTCGGCGAGATTCCCGCAGCGCCGCAGCGGGCACAAAACTGAGCTAACCTTAGTTTTGTCCAACGCGCCACACGGATTCTCAGTCAGGCAGCGTTCGGGTCGTCTGGCCGAGATGGCAGTCCTGCAAGGGAGTGCCACGGCGAGGTGAGGGGTAGGGCCCTTACCTCGCCGCCACCCGCGGCGGCTCAGACCGGCTGGTCCGGTCCCAGCCGTAGCCGGTCGCACAGGGCGGTGAGCTGCAGGAGTTCATCGTCGCTCAGGCTGTCGCCCACCCGCGTGCTGATCGAGCCCATGTGGTCCAGCGCCACCCGCCGAAAGAGCGCGAAGCCGGCATCCGTCAGCTGCACGATGGCGCCGCGACCGTCGTCGGGGTCGGCGTGCTTGAGCACGTAGCCCCTGGACGCCAGGCGGTCCACCAGCCGGCTCACGCTGGGCTGGGTGAGCAACACATGCTTGTTCAACTCCCGCAACCGGATGCTGCGTTCGGGCTGGCGGGACAGATTGAACATCACGTCGTACTCGTTGAAGGAGATCTCGCGGGACGGGAAGTCCTCGGCCAGGCTGCGCATGATGGCGACCTGGGCGCGAAACAGCGACTCCCACGCGCCGACGGCTATTGCACGATCGACCATGTTGCCTCCTCACCGTGCCCCCGGGCATCCCGTGTTCAACAATATGGGATCGGCGCGGCGTCCCCGGCAGCCTAGCCCGGTCGATCGCGCATTGCCGCCCGTGCGGCCGGACCGTTCTATAGTGCGCGTATGGATGCCTCGCGAAGTCGAACCCCGTCCGTCGCCGTCGTCATCAATCCGAGCAAGTTCCCGGATCTTGAGGAAACGAAGGCTCGGGTTGGCGCCGCCGCGAGCCGCCTCGGCTGGGATGACCCCCTGTGGTTCGAGACGAACAGGGATGATTCGGGCGTCGCCGCGGCCCGGTCGGCACTGGCGCTTGCCCCGGACCTCGTCTGCATCATGGGCGGCGACGGCACGGTGCGGGCGGCAGCGGGCGTGCTGCGCGGCACCTCGGTGCCGTGCGGTCTGCTCCCCAGCGGCACGGGAAACCTGCTCGCCCGCAACCTGGGCATCCCGGTCGATTCTCTCGATGACGCCCTGGAGATCGCGTTCCTGGGGCAGAACCACGCCATCGACGTGGGACTGGCTACCTTCGACGATGGCGAAGAACGGGTGTTCGTCGTCATGGGCGGAGTCGGCCTGGACGCCGACATCATGGCGCAGACCGATGATGGCCTCAAGAAGAAGGTGGGCTGGGGTGCCTATGTCGTCGCCGGTGGAGCGACGATGTTCCGCGAGGGATTCGGGGTGACCCTGTCTGTCGACGGTGAGGAGCACACGAGCCACGAGTGCCTCATGGTGTTGGCCTGCAACTGCAGCTCGGTGGTGGCCAACATCGAACTCGCCACCGGCGCGAAGGTCGACGATGAACGACTGGACCTGGTGGTGCTGCGGCCCAACGTCGTTGCCGGTTGGCTGGGCGTGGCGGTCGAGGTCGCCGCGCGGATCCGCAACGGGGCCGCATCGCTGCGCCAATGGTCGGGTCGCGACTTCGGGTTTCAGCTCGACCGCCCGGTGCTCGCCGAGATCGACGGTGACCCCGTCGGCGAGACCCGTGCCGGTCGGTTCAGTGTTGATCCTGGCGCCCTGGTCGTGCGGCTGCCCGTTCCCGCCAGGCTCGGCCGTCGCTGAGCGGCTTCGGATCAGGCATCCCGACGACCGAAGAGCACGAACGCGGGAGCCAGGAGCAGGACGACCCAGGCGACCATGACGACACCACCGGGGAGTGGCTCGAGCAGCCCCATGCCCGGGTACCGCGAGATGAGTTGCAGCCCCGCGAGGTCGGGGGCGAACTTCAGCCAGGGGAGCAGACCGACCAGCGCCACCCCGAGCCCCAGGACCAGGGGGATTAGGACGATCACCGGAAGCAGGATGGACCTGGCGAGAACCGTCAGCGCGGCCGAGATGAGGCTGATGCAGGTCCAGTTCAGGCCGACCATGAGCAGGTTCAGCGTCATCGCCGGGGTGAGCTCCAGCTCGGCGATGCCCGCTCCCCCGGTCGATACCTGACGCACGGCGACGCCGAACCCGACGGCGACGACCGCCAGCAGGAAGGCGAGGGCGGCGACGACGATCGCCTTCGCGCCCAGGAGCCGCAGCCGGTTCGGGACGGCCAGCTGGGAACTGCGAAGCAGACCGTTCTGGTACTCGCAGCCGACGATGAGTGCAGCGAGCAGGATGACGAGCGGTTGGCCGAAGCCGGCGACCTCGAACCCGCCCGTGTCGTCGCCGGTCGCGGCCGGTGAACGGGAGGCGGCGACATTCAGCCCCATCGCGAAAGACAGCGCCGGCGGCAGCACGAGGGCGGCGCTGATCGTCGCCAGGGCGGCGGGGAGCGTGCGGATCTTCGTCAGCTCCGCGGCGATCGCTCGATACATGAGCGCTCCGCCCCGGCTACGCATCACGGCGCCGGAACACGATGCCGGCCAGTGTGAGGCTAGCGACAACCCACGCGACCAGCACGATCGCGCCGGCCGCGGCGCCAAGGTGGGTGCCGTCCGCCGGCGTGTACAGGCTGGCGCCGGCGGCCGGCGGGACGAATCGTGCGGGTGCCCACAGGGTGGTGAGAAAGTCGCCCAGGCCTACCGACAGCGGCACGATGACGACCAGCGGCAGGATCGCGTTGCGGGCCAGCACGCCGATCGCGAACGCCAGCAGGGCGAGTGCCGTCCAGGTCAGCGCGACGCCGGCGATGTTTCGCCACACGAGCGGCGGAAAGGCCAGCGGGTCCAGGCCTTGGTCGCCGAGCGCGAGGTGCCGGAGCACGGTGCCGCCACCCATCGCCGCGCTGGCGGTCACCGCGACCACGAGAGCGAGAACCGTTGTCCGGGTAGCGAAGAGTCGGAGCCGGTGCGGGTCAGCGACGAGGGAGCTGCGGAGCAGCCCGGTGCGGAGCAGCCCGGTGCGGTACTCGCTGCCGGCATACAGTGCGCCGAGCGCGATCATCAGGATGAGCCCGATGTTCATCATGTCGAACCCCTGATACTCCACGGGCAGCGGCTGAGCGGAGTACAGCTGCGGGTTGGTCGCCGAGGTTGCCCCGGCCAGGTCGCCCCCGGTAGCCGCCACCTCCGAGCGGCCCGCGAGGTAGGTCAACGAACCGGTGAGGGCGATGGTCAGCACGGGCAGCATCCACAGCGCCGTGGTTGTGGTGAATTTGACCACCTCGGCCCCGACCCGGTTCCCGGACGCCCCCAGGAGAAGGCCGTTCACGGGAGGAGACCGGGGTCGGTCAGGGCGAAGAACGCGTGTTCCAGAGAGGGCCGGCTGCCGCGCACGGCGGCGACACTCCCGGTTGCAACGATGCTCCCGTCGTTGATGACCACCACGTCGTCCGCGAGATCGGCCATCTCCGTGATGAGGTGGCTGGACACCAGAACCGTGTGCCCGGCGTTGGCCTGGCCTCTCAGGAATGATCGCAGCCAGCGCAGCCCGTCGGGGTCGAGGCCGTTCGTGGGCTCGTCGAGCACCAGGGTCGCCGGTGATCCGAGCAGCGCAGACGCGATCCCCAGCCGCTGCCCCATTCCGAGCGAGAACGTGCCGACCTTGTCCTTTGCGTGGCGCTCAAGCCCCACGATCGCGAGCACCTCCGGCACCCGGCTCGGCGCGATGCCATTGCTCGTGCACATCCACCGGAGGTGGTCCCGTGCGGAGCGCCCGGCACTGGCACCCGGGCCGTCGAACATCGCACCCACCGTCCTCATGGGGCGGTCGAGGTCGCGGTAGCGTTTTCCGTCGATCAGCGCGAGACCGGATGTGGCCCGGTCCAGACCGAGCAGGATTCTCAACGCCGAGCTCTTCCCGGCGCCGTTCGGGCCGAGGAACGCGGTGACCCGTGCGGGCCGGGCCTGGAAGCTGATGCCGTGAAGCACCTCCCGTCGGCCATGCGATTTGCGAATGTGCTCGATGCTGATCATGCCTGCCTCTCTGCCCGGGGAACGGCCGGTCCTTTCAGTGAAGTGGGCCTCAGCGCGGCACGCATCCGACCCAGGGCGGCGCTGTGCAGCTGCCGGCGGCCCCAGGACTGTCAGACCTGGGTCCGATGCCCCCGACTCGGCCGCTCAGTAGACTCGGGCGCATGACACTGGGGGAGCGTCCGGCACGGCGATCCCGGGCGGCGCCCCTCGCGATCGCCGCATTGACAGCCGTGCTCCTCGTCTCCGTCACATTCGGTGTGACGGGCGCGCTCGCGGTCAGCCTCCCGATCGGGATCATCGCCGCCACCGTGACGATTTCGGTGTGGGCACTTGTCACCCTTCGCGCCGAGCGCGATGCCCACGAGGCCGCGCTCACCGAGTGGGCAGCGTCGAGCGCTGTGGCGGTCGAACGCCTCCAGATTGCCCGTGACCTGCACGACATCGTCTCGCACGGGCTGGGCCTGATCACCGTTCGCGCGGCCACCGCCAAGCACCTCGACGACCACGGTGAGAGCCGTGCCACCCTGCTGCAGGCGCTGGGGGACATCGAGACGGCCAGCCGGGAAGCGACGGTGGAATTGCGCCGCATGCTCGGGGTGCTGCGCCGCACCGACGACCCCGCGCCGCGGCTGCCGGTGGACAGCCTCGAATCCCTGCCCGGACTCATCGCCGGAGCGACCCGAAACGGCCTGGCCGTCGTGTTCGACGGTGGAAACCTCGGCGACGTGTCGCCGGGCGTGCAGCTCGCGATCACCGTCATCGTGCGCGAAGCACTCGCCAACACGCTCCGGCACTCCGGGCCGACGGCCGTCCGGGTGCGGCTGGTTCGCAGCGGATCCGTCATCACGCTGACGGTGACCGATGTGGGGTCCACACCAGCATGGCTGGCTGTCCCGGGTGCCGGGCAGGGGCTCGTCGGGCTCCGGGAACGCACCCAGAGCCTCGGCGGCACTCTGGTGGCCGAACCACACGGGCGCGGATTCCGCCTCGAGGCCCGGCTGCCCGACCGGGACGAACCATGACCGCGCCCGCCCGGCCCATCAGGGTGGTCCTGGTCGACGACCAGCTGCTCCTGCGCCGTAGTCTTGCCCAGGTCATCAACGCCGCGGTCGGACTCCTGGTCGTCGGCGAGGCGGGTGATGGGTTCGAGGCCGTCGACGTCGCTGAGGCCACCCTCCCCGACGTGATCCTCATGGACGTGCGCATGCCCCGGCTGGACGGCATCGAGGCCACCAGACGAATCTGCTCGAACCCCGCTCTCCGCGGCGCCAGGGTGCTGATGCTGAGCATGTTCGAGCTCGACGAATACGTGTTTGACGCGTTGCGGGCCGGAGCAAGCGGCTTTGTGCTCAAGGACAGCAAGCCGGGCGATCTCATCGACGCCATCGTCCGCACCAGCACGGGCGAGGCGCTCTTCGCCCCGTCTGTTCTCACCCGGCTCGTGGCGCACTTCCTGAACCGCGCGCCCGAAGCCGCGGGAGCAGCGGCCAAGCGCGGGGCGGCAGCCGCACTCACCGACCGCGAGGTCGAAGTCCTGGGGTTGATCGGTCGGGGTCTCTCCAACGACCAGCTGGCCGTGCACCTCACAATTTCGGTCAAGACGGTGAAATCACACATCTCGCACCTGCTGAGCAAACTAGCCGCGCGGGACCGCGCGCAGCTGGTCATCGCCGCCTACGACAACGGGCTCGTGCTGCCGAGGAGGCTCTAGGAGTCACCCCCTGGACAACTCCCTCGGGCGGCGATGGTGGGGTTAGCCCGCCTGCGAGTACGGGAGCCAGCTCGATGGTGCGTGCTGGAGCGCATCCGTAGCGTCGGAGACAGACGAAGTCCCGCCTCACCGCCATCGCTCTGAGGTGGACTTCCCGGCAGATCGGATCCTTGTGGAGACGCTCAACGAGCTCATACTTTCCTGGGCGGCATCCCCCTTCGTGCTCGTCGTGGTTCTGCTGCTCGTGGCCCTCGACGGGTTCTTTCCGCCCATGCCCAGTGAGCCCGTCGTGGTGGCCGTCGCCGCGATCGGGGTTGCCACCGGGACCCCGAATCCCTGGGCGGTGTTTCTGGTGGCGGCCATCGGATCGTTCGTCGGTGACAACCTGGCGTTCTCCCTCGGCCGCCGGGTTGACCTCGAACGCTTCCGCTGGACACGCGGGCCGAGAGCGTCCCGGCTGCTCGATCGTGCGCGCCGCGCCCTCGACCGGCGTGCGGCGTCCGTCATCCTCACGGCTCGATTCGTGCCGGTCGGCCGGGTTGCGGTGAACGTCATGGCCGGCTCGAGCGGGTTTGCCCGACGCCGTTTCGTGCCGCTCAGCGCCGTGTCTGGGGTGGCATGGGCCGGCTACTCGGTCCTCGTCGGCGTCTTCGCCGGCGCCTGGTTACGGGATCAACCGGTGCTGGGCGCCGTGGTCGCGGTCGCGGTCGCGCTCGCCGGAGGCGTGATCATCGACCTGGTGGTCAGAAGGGCCCGTCGGTCGCGTGACCGCCGGTCCTATGACGGCAGTTTGGCCGCGATCACGCTTACTTCGATGAGGGCTCCCGGTACTCCCAGTCCCGCCACCCGTGCCGCGGTCACCAGCGGTGGGACACCGGGCCCGACGAGCCGCGGCGCGATGGCGCCGTAGGCGGCGCCCAGATCGGCATCCGCGGCGATCAATACAGTCCACTGCACGACGTCGACAAGGGATGCGCCGGCCGCTCCGAGCGCGACAACGACGTTGTCGACCGCCCGGCTGGTTTGCTCGGCGATATCCGCGGAGATGACAGTGCCGGTGTCGTCAACGCCGTTCTGACCGCCCACATAGATGGTCGTGGCGCCCGCGGGAACGATCGCGACGTGACTGAACGCCGGACTCTTGACGAGTCCGGCGGGTTGCAAGCGGATGATGTCCACGGTGTTTCCTCCGATTCTTCCTGGACGACACGCTACGCCCGCAACCGCGAGGGCGGACGCGCAGCCTGCCGGCACGCAGGGGGCATTTATCGCGATCCAAGCGAACGCACTGTGAACTCGCAGGAAAATAACGATTGGATAACTGGCGCTCCGTTACCTCTTCGTTATATATTCGTAGTGCGTCAACCGTTTGCTGTGGCGGAAGATGCGAATGTGATTGCAGGACACTCTTGGTGCAAGGGAAGAGGGTCGGTCGTTTGCCTCTACGACCGGCCCTCAATCACGTTAACGGCCGGTGAGTGCGCCCGTTGCTCGAGCGTGGCGAGACCTCGCGGGTCGACCTCGGCAAACGAGCGGGTGCGACCCAGCGGCCGGCGACGGTTAGAAGCGGTCGGGGCTGGGCGTGCTGGCCTGGCGGATCGATACGTCGGCGTGACGGTCGAAGCGGTAGCCCACGCCGCGCACAGTGCGCACGATGTCTTCGTAGCGGCCCAGCTTGGCGCGCAGACGACGCACGTGCACGTCGATGGTGCGCTCGTTAGGCGCATCCTCTTCGCTCTCGGCGTCCCACAGCTTGGCGATGAGCTCGGCGCGCTCGATGGTGCGGCCCTCGCGCAGCACCAGGTACTGCAGCAGCTCGAACTCCTTGTAGGTGAGCGCGGCGGTCTCGTTGTCGAGGATCACGCGCTTGCGGGAGATGTCAACGACCACGCCGCCGGGCGCCCGGTCGGCGTCGTCGGCCGTGGTGCGGCGCTTGGCGAGGGCGGCCGGGTCCTGCAGGGCCAGGCGCACGACGTCCACGTCCCGGCCGCCGACGCCGTCGGGAGCCAGGGCCACGGCGGCGTGAGTCTCGGACGAGGGGGCGATCGCCTGGGTCAGCTTCTTGAGTTCTTCGACGATGCGGTGCAGGCTCGTGCCCGCCGCTGCGGCCTTGGCCTCATCGATACCGACGTAGAGCACGAACCCACGGGCCTGGCTGCCGTCGGGTACGGCGCGGATGCGCGGTGCGGCCGGTGCGGGCGCCGGGGCCAGGGTGAGCTCGGGGCGGTAGGACTGGACGGAGCGGGCTGAGTCGATGTGTGCGAGTGACATGATCGGAATCCTTGGGGGTGATGATGCGCAGGGAACCCGGCGCATCCGCGCTCATGGGTTCGAGAAAGGGCGGCCTAAGCGGCCGGTGGAGCGGGCGGCCTCGGTAGCGAGGGCCCTGGAGTCTCCCTGCCGCGATGGCGGCGTCCTCAGCGGCTGCAGATCAGCGGGTGAGGGGCGAGTGACTCGGCGAGAGTGCCTGTCTGGTCTAGCGGCACATTCGGCAACACGCCATAACACTGCCGGGCATCATCATGCCGGCAGTCCCCAAAGCCTCGGCGGAGGTCGGGATGCGTGTGGTGGAAGTCATGAGTGTGAGTAAAGCCGACTGTGACAAGTTGTGTCAATTCAGTGACGGCGGAAAGCGCCCGGTGGCCTGCATCAGGTTCACGAGGGGCTGTACGAGTTCGTAGGATCTCGCACGAAACGGCGATCCATCAAAGAAATCCACCGAGAAGCGAACTATTTCAAAGTTTTGTGAATCTAACCGCGGTCGGCGCGCCGCGCGTCGCAGGATCTGCGTACTGCGGGCGCGCCGAATGTGACGATGCCCGCAGCCGGTTGAACAGACCGGGCCGGATCAGACCAGGCCGTAGAGCCTGTCGCCTGCGTCGCCGAGGCCGGGCACGATGTAGCCGTGCTCGTCGAGGCGTTCGTCGACGGCGCCCAGAACGATGGTGACCTCACGGCCGGCCAAAGCGGCCTCGACGGCGGCTAGACCTTCGGGGGCGGCCAAGATGCAGATGGCGGTGACATCGACGGCGCCGCGGTCGAAGAGGAACTCGATGGCCGCGATCAGCGAGCCGCCGGTAGCCAGCATCGGGTCGAGCACAAAACACTGACGGTCGGACAGGTCGTCCGGCAGGCGCTCCGCATAGGTGGTCGGCTGCAGGGTCTCTTCGTTGCGTGCCATGCCCAGGAAGCCCACTTCAGCGGTGGGGAGCAGCTTGACCATGCCCTCGAGCATGCCCAGGCCCGCGCGGAGGATTGGCACCACGAGCGGCTTCGGGTCGCTGATCTTGACGCCGCGGGCGATCGCCACCGGGGTCTGCACGGTGACCTCGTCGACGCGCACGCCTCGAGTGCCCTCGTAGGCCAGCAGCGTCATCAGCTCTTCCACCAGCGCCCGGAACATCGGTGACGAGGTGCTCTGATCACGCAGCACGGTGAGCTTGTGGGTGATGAGCGGATGGTCGGCTACGTGGACTCGCATAGGCTCAATCTACTAGCTCAACGGGCATCCGGCTCTCGTGGGCTACTCGGAAATGGGGTGGGGTGGTGCGGCAGAGCGAGGAACACCTGGCCTGGATGCGGCTGGCCCTCCACGAAGCGCACGGCGCCCTGGCCAGCGGCGACGTTCCGGTCGGCGCTGTCGTGCTGGACGCCGCCGGCCGGGTGATCGGTCGGGGACGCAATGAACGGGAACTCCACCAGGACCCGACCCTGCACGCCGAGGTTGTCGCCATCCGTGAGGCAGCCGCCGCCACCGGGGACTGGCACCTGACCGGTTGCACCCTCGTGGTGACTCTGGAGCCCTGTGTGATGTGCGCCGGCGCGATCGTGGCGGCCCGTATCCCCCTCGTGGTCTTCGGGGCCTGGGACGAGAAGGCCGGCGCCGCCGGCTCGCTCTACGACGTGCTGCGGGACCGCCGGCTCAACCACCGGGTCGAGGTGGTGTCCGGGGTGGCCGAGGGCGAGTGCGGCCTTCTGCTCACCGAGTTCTTTGAGGACCCGCTGCGTCGCCCGGCAGGGCCGACAGCCACTCGCTGAACATCGCGCTGGACGCCTGCTGCATGGCAGCGGAGTGCTGGGCGCGTTCCTGCCGCAGGGCGTCGGGCTCCAGACCCTCAGCGCGGACCTCGGCCTCGGAGGAGCTCAGCCAGGTCTCGTGCATCTCCGCGGTCACCTCGGGGTGGAACTGCACGGCCAGGGCCCAGTCGTCGATGGCGAAAGCCTCGTTGCCGTAGGCGGCCGACCCCGCCAGGCGGATGGTGCCCGCCGGCAGGTCGAAGGTGTCACTGTGCCACTGCATCATCGGGATGCCGCTGACATGGCGGAGCGGGGAGGCCTGGCCGGCCTCGGTGGGCTCCACCAGGCGGAAACCGATCTCGTTGCTCTGGCCTCGGTAGACCGGGGAGCCGAGGGCGCTGGCCATCAGCTGGGCGCCCAGGCAGACGCCGAAGACCGGGCGGCGGGCGGCGAGCCGGCGGGTGAGCAACTCGATCTCGTCGGTGAGTACCGGATAACTCTCGGTCTCGTATGCGCCCATCTCACCGCCGAGCACCACCAGGAGGTCGGCCGCGGCCGGGTCGATGCCGCGCAGGCCGTCGGCGCCGAGGGTGTCGATGTAGTGCACGGTGTAGTCGTGGTCGAGAAGCACCTGCTCCAGGTTGCCCAGGTGGATATCGTCGGCGTGCCGCAGGACGACGGCGATACGGCTCGCACTCATTCGCGTCCCTTGATGAAGATCGTGTCGGTGGGCGGGTTGACCGTGGCCGGGTCGATGTAGAGGTCGGGCTCGAGGTAAACCACCCTGGCGCTGGGCACGGCCTCGCGGATGCGGGCCTCGATGGTGTCGATCCCGGCGGCCACGTCGGAGAACCGCTGAGCGGAGTCGAAGGAGAGCTTGGCGGCCACGAGGAGTTCGTCCGGGCCCAGGTAGAGGGTCTTGAGGTGGATGAGGTTCTTGGTCTCCGGGCCGGCCAGGATGGCGGCCTTGATGGCGTCGACATCCTTGTCGCTGGCGCCCTCGCCCACCAGCAGGCTCTTGGTCTCGATGCCCAGGACGATGGCCACCAGCACGAGCAGCACGCCGATCGCGAGGGTGCCGACGGCGTCCCAGGTGGCGTCACCGGTGAGCACGGTCAGGCCCACGCCGCCCAGGGCCAGCGTCAGGCCGGTCAACGCCGCAACGTCTTCGAGCAGCACCACGGGAAGCTCGGGGGCCTTGGCGTGCCGAATGAACTGCACCCAGGTCTCGCCCTTGCGGGTGTGGTTGGACTCCTTCACGGCGGTGCGCAGCGAGAACGACTCCAGGCCGATCGCAACCAGGAGCACCAGGATCGGCAACCAGGCGTTCTCGAGTTCGTGCGGGTTCTGGAGTTTCTCGATGCCCTCGTAGATCGAGAACACGCCACCGACGGAGAACAAAATGATCGACACCACGAACGCGTACACGTAGCGTTCACGCCCGTAGCCGAACGGATGCTCGGTGTCGGCGGCCTTCTTCGACTTGCGTCCGCCGATCAGCAGCAGGACCTGGTTGCCGGAGTCTGCGAGCGAGTGCACGCCCTCGGCCAGCATCGAGGAGGACCCCGAGACGAACCAGGCGATGAACTTGGTGATCGCGATACCGAGATTGGCGAGCAGCGCCGCCACAATCGCCTTGTTTCCGCCTGATGCGCTCATGCGACCAATCCTAGAACCGTCCATCTTCTCGATCGGCCAGATGCCCCGGGTAGGCCTGGCGCGAAAAACTACACTGGGGGGATGACCTCGACCGCACCCGTCACCCTGCCCGCCATCGCCTTCCTGGGCGCCGGATCGATGGCCAGGGCCGTCCTGGCCGGACTGCTCAAGCCCACCGTGACGGTGGACGGCGGCATCCGCACCACCAACCGGTCAGCCGCCAAGGCTGCCGAACTCGCCGGCACCGCCGGGGTGACCGCATGGGCGACCGAGACCGAACCGAACGCCAACAGACTCGCGGTGAAGGGGGCCGGCATCGTCATCGTGGCCGTCAAGCCCGCGATGGTGCCCGACCTGCTCGCCGAGATCGCCGACAGCCTCGAGCCCGGCACCCTCGTCGTGAGTGTGGCCGCCGGAGTCACCATCGCCACCTTCGAAACGCACCTGCCCGACGGGGTTGCCGTGATTCGGTCGATGCCGAACACTCCAGCCGTGGTGGGCATGGCCGTCACCGGGCTGAGCGCCGGCACCCGCTCGACGGCGGTGCAGATGGAGCTGGCGACCGCCCTGTTCGAGACGGTGGGTGAGGTGCTGGTGGTGCCAGAGGACAAGATCGACGCTCTGAGCACCATTTCAGGATCCGGCCCGGCCTACGTCTTCTACCTCATCGAACAGCTCACCCAGACGGCCATCGACAAGGGCTTCACCCCCGCCCAGGCGGCGACCATGGTCAACGGCACCTTCCTCGGCGCGAGCGCACTCCTGGCCGTGTCCGACCTGACCCCCACCGAGCTGCGCCGCCAGGTGACCAGCCCCAAGGGCACCACGGAGCGGGCCGTGCAGCAACTCGAAACCGGCGACGTCAAGGGCCTGTTCGACCGGGCGACGGATGCCGCGCTCGCGCGGGCCCGGGAACTCGCCGCCTCCTAACCCCCACTCGCCTCGCCCGCCCATCTCGTCGGTCGATTCAGGTATTGGCGTCAGTCCGGTACAGGTTGCCTAATTGCCGTTCGACCGGCACGGTGCCCTCTACGATCACATCCCCGGTGTGAGCGGTGGTTACCGTCTCGATGAGGACGATGTGCACTTCCTCGTCTGCGACAGGGTTGTGCTGCACGCCGCGGGGGACGATGTAAAACTGTCCCGGCGTGAGCACAACCTCCTGGTCGTCCGGCAGTTGGATTCGAAGCCGACCCGAGACGACGATGAACATTTCGTCCTCGGCGTCGTGCGCGTGCCAAACCAGCTCGCCGAGAAGCTTCGCAACCTTAACGTACTGATCGTTCACCCGCCCGACGACTCGTGGCGTCCAATGCGCTTCAACCTGCCGGAGTTCTGCCTCGAGGTCGATGCCGGAGAGGAGTGTCATGGAACCATTCTGCGTCAACCAGCGTGTGTTCGGTTAGGAGCCGAGGGCCGCGAAACGTTCGATGTCGCCCTCGGTGCCGGCGACGATGATGAGGTCATGGTCGGAGACCACCGTCTCGGCCGTGGCATAGGTGAACGGGCGCCCAGGGCTCTTCACGCCCACGACGGTCACGTGATGCTTGGTGCGCACCCCGGACTCGGTGAGGTTCAGGCCGCGGATCGGCTTGGGCGGGTACATCTTCACCAGGGCGAAGTCGTCGTCGAATTCGATGAAGTCCAGCATCCGCCCCGATACCAGGTGGGCGACGCGTTCGCCGGAATCGGCCTCGGGGTAGATCACGTGATTAGCGCCGATGCGTTCGAGGATCTTGCCGTGCGACTGCGAAATGGCTTTGGCCCAGATCTGCGGGATCTTGAGGTCGACCAGGTTCGCGACGATCAGCACACTGGCCTCAATCGAGGAGCCAACGGCGCAGACCGCAACGGAGAAGTCCTGGGCGCCGATCTGGCGTAACGCGTCGATGGACTTGGCGTCGGCCTGCACGGCGTGAGTGACTCGTTCCGACCACTTCTGCACGAGCGCCTCGCTGCTATCCACGGCGAGCACTTCGCGGCCCAACCGATCGAGCTTGCCCGCGGTCGCCGCGCCGAAACGGCCCAGCCCGATGATGAGCACGGGAGCGTTCTGCTTGATCCGGTCAACCAACTATCGGCCTTTCCTCGGGGCGTTTGAACAACTGTCTGCTCTGGCTCGCTGCCAGCGCCGCCGCGAGAGTCACTGTACCAACCCGGCCCATGAACATCGTTGCCGCCAGCACATAGACCCCCTCAGGGGGGAGCTCGGCCGTGAGACCCGTCGACAGCCCGACGGTGGCGAACGCCGAGATGACATCGAACAGCACCACATCCAGTGCCTCCTTGGAGATGTGCAGGATCAGGATGCTCGACACGGCCACGGTGGTCGCTCCCCAGAGCACCACACTCACCGCCAGGCGCAGGATGTCGCTGGGGATGCGGCGGCCGAAGGCCTCCATCTGCTCCTTGCCCTGGGCCTCGGCGAACGCGGCCAGGAACAGCACCGCAAGGGTGGTGACCTTGATGCCGCCGGCGGTGGAGGCCGAGCCGCCACCGATGAACATCAGCATGTCGCTGAGCAGCAGGCTGGAGCCGTGCAGGTCGGCGATGTCGATGGTGGCGAATCCGCCGGACCTGGTCATCACCGACATGAACAGGGACTGGAAGATCGTGTCGCCGGCGTTCAGGGACCCGAAGGTCTTCGGGTTGTCGAACTCCAGGATGATATAGAAAATCATGCCCGACACCATCAGCAGCGTGGTCGTCCAGAGCGTGAGCTTTACGTGCACAGACCATCGGCGGGGTGTGCGCCAACTGCGGGCGAAGGTCATCAGCACCGGGAAGCCCAGGCTGCCCAGGAACACGCCGACCATCAGCGCGCCGAGGAACCAGTAATCGTTGGCGAACTGACCGATGCCGCCGGCGTTCGGGCTGAACCCGGTGTTGGTGAACGCCATCGCCGCGTAGTAGATGCTCTGCCAGAGCGCCTCACCGGTGGGCACGCCGTCAATCAGCATCCGGGGGAACAGCAGCAGGGCGACCGCCGCCTCGATGACCAGGGTGCTGATGGCCACGGTCAGCAGCAGGCTGCCGACCTCGCCGAGGCGCACGGCCTGGCCCTCGTTGACCGGGCCCATATGGATGCGCGACGGGTTCGAGTCGCTGGCCGCCATGAGCTTGGCGCGCAGGCCCAGCCGGCGGGAGATGACCAGGCCCATCAGGGAGGCCAGGGTCAGCACGCCGACGCCGCCGATGTTGACACCGATGACCACCAGGGCATTGCCGAACGGCGACCAGTGCGTTGCCATGTCCACGGTGCTGAGTCCGGTGACGCAGATCACCGACACCGCGGTGAACACGGCGTCATGCAGCGGGGTGTCGGTATCGCCGGCCGAGGCGATCGGCAGGGAGAACAACAGGGTGAAGAGCAGGATCAGCGAGGTGAAGACGAGAAGCGCGAACCTGGACGGGGACCTGCGCACCAGGCCGTCGACCGAGTCCCGGAGGTGCCCGTACCAGGTGTTGGAATGCTGCGTGAAACGTGCGGTGGGGGCCTGCGTTTTCATTCGAATCGCCTTGCCTGACCTGGGGTCGCTGACAACTTGTCATAGCACCCGCACCCGGAATGACTAGCCTTGGGGCATGGCAGACATCTTTGGCGTAGTGGCGGACTCGACCCGACGCGATATCTTACGCATTCTCCTCGAGCGCTACAACCAGTCCAGTGCCGCCCAGGGGGAGCTGAGTGTCTCCGACATCGTCAGTTCGCTCGGGTTGAGCCAGCCGACGGTGTCCAAGCACCTCAAGGTGCTGCGTGAGGCCGGGCTGGTCGGCGTGCGCGAAGAGGGCCAGCACCGCTACTACCACCTCGACTATGCCCCGCTCGAAGTGATCGAGGATTGGCTGATCCCGTTCCTCAGTATCGACGTGGACACCGTGCTCGCGGGGGTCGTCGATGACACCGAGGTCCTCAAGGATGAGCAGCGCGCCTTCGCTGCGGCGATCGGTAAGGCTTTCGCCGATACCTCCTTCCAGATGCAGCACGTGGTCAAGGACTCCGGGGTGAAGAAGAGCGTCAAGAAGTGGCGCAAAAGCGACTAGCGGGCGGCCGGGCTTCGCCTTACAGTGACGGGCACACGCACTCGTCGATAGCAGGGAGCCGCCATGTCACGTGCGCTTCCCGACTCGCGACTCGACGATCTGCGCTTCCTCACCGTCGCCGAGGTCGCCGAGGTCATGAGGGTGTCCAGGATGACCGTGTACCGCATGGTGCATGCCGGTGAGCTGCCCGCCGTGCGCTTCGGACGCTCCTTCCGGGTGCCGGAATCGGCGGTCCTGAGGGCAATCGAACCCACTCTCGGAGGAAGTGAGTCGGACGGGACTTTCTTTATCCGTTAGAATGGGGTTTTCGTGTCGGTCGCGAATCCCGCGGCTAAACCAAATCTTTGTGAGGTCCGTGTGGGTTCTGTAATCAAGAAGCGACGCAAGCGTATGGCGAAGAAGAAGCACCGCAAGCTGCTTCGTAAGACTCGCCACCAGCGTCGTAATAAGAAGTAGACGGTCTCGACCGTTTACCTGAAAAAGCGCTAGGTCACTGACCTAGCGCTTTTTGCTTGCGTGTGCGGCTTTGATCTGTGCGATCTTCATGTGCATGATCGGCCAACCGCGTGCCAGTGCGTAGCGCCGCAGCGTGGTGTCCGGATTGACGGCAACGGGGTTGCCGACGAGTTCGAGCAACGGAATGTCGTTGTGCGAATCGGAGTACGCCCAGCAGAGTGCCAGGTCGATGCCGCGATCCTCGGCGAGCCCGCGAGCGACGACGGCCTTGCGGCTGCCGTGGCAGATGCCGTCGACGAGCTGACCCGTGAAGATGCCATCGACGGTGGCGAGCCTGGTGCCGAGCGCGCCGGTGAGGTCCAGGCGTTCCGCGATCACATCAGCGACCTCCTGGGCCGTCGCGGTGACCAGCCACACCTCGCGCCCTGCCTTGAGATGGGCGTGCGCCACGGCGACGGTCTCCGGCCAGAGCCGATGGATGAGCCGGCTGTCGAAGATGTCGTGGCTGAGGCCGACGAGTTCGTCCCTGGTGTGCCCGGTGATGATGTCCATGGCCCGCATCCGGAGCCGGGCGATATCGACCCCGTCTTCGCCGACCGCCAGGAACCGGGTCTGATTCCAACCGAACGCGAGAATGTCGGCGAGCGAGATGAACCGCATCCGCCAGGCGCCGACGCCCAGGTGATAGAGGCTCGCGCCGCGCAGAAGCGTGTTGTCCACGTCGAAGAACGCGATAGCGCGGGGACCGGATTCGTCGGACATTGCGCTTGAGTCTACTCACGGTGACCGCACAGCAGCGGCCTAGGCTGGGGGTATGTCCACCGCGCACCTCACCCTGATCGGCAAGCCGGGATGCCACCTCTGCGACGACGCTCTGGGCGTGGTCACCACGGTGCTCGCGGAGCTGGCTGCCGAACCCGGCTCGC
Source organism: Cryobacterium zongtaii (assembly GCF_002909375.1). Taxonomy (GTDB): domain Bacteria; phylum Actinomycetota; class Actinomycetes; order Actinomycetales; family Microbacteriaceae; genus Cryobacterium; species Cryobacterium zongtaii. The sequence goes on along the minus strand of NZ_PPXD01000030.1, from coordinate 708 downwards.
CGACCGTGCTGCTCGAGGAGAAGTCGATTCTCGATGACCCTGAGCTGCACGAACTGTATGTCGAAGACATCCCGGTGCTGCTCATCAACGGGCTGGTGCACAACTACTGGCGGATCGACCCGGCGCGCCTGCGCACCGCACTCCTGGAGGTCCGATGACCATTCTGCATATCGTGTCCTGGAAGCTGGCGGCCACTGATCCTGCCGAAAAGGCCGAAAACGCCGCCCAGATGGCGGCTCGGCTCGGCGCTCTCGTGGGAGTGGTCGACGAGATCCGCTCGCTTCGCATCGGACCGGACGTGGTCGGCGGCGCCAACTGGGACGTGGCCCTCGTCGCGAAGTTCGACGACGAGGCGGCGCTAGGTCGTTACCAGGCGCATCCGGCCCACGTGACAGCGGGCGCCTACGTGCGCTCGGTCACCGCCGAACGGATGGCCGTGGACCTCGTCGTCTGACTGACGCTCGGTCCCGCCCCGAGGCCACGAGAGCGGGGTCGTGGTTGCTTCGGGGCGCTGTGGTGAGCGTTGGGCCGCTTTCGCGGGAGGTGCCTTTCGCGAGAGCGGTGGTGTGGTTGCTTCAGGGGTGTTGTGGTGACCGGTTGGCCGCTTTCGCGGTCTGGGCACGGGGTGCGTGGTGCTTGTGGCGCGAAAAAACGGCCGAGCTGGTGCTCGGCCGTTTTTCGTGTGGTGCGGGGGTGTTACTTGGTGTT
>NZ_PPXD01000033.1 GCF_002909375.1 Cryobacterium zongtaii | reverse complement strand
CGGGCGGCGCGTCCCGCGGCCGCCAGGATGCTGTGCTGCGCCCGCTCGGCATCGGCCCGGGCCTTCGCGCGGCGGGTCCACCGCGCCGCCGGCGGCCCGGGTGGCTCGGCACGGCCTGCCACTGACGGGTCGTACGGATCGGCATGGCCGGCCGCCGACGGGTCGGCCGCCGCGGAACGGCCGATCGGCCCGGGCGGCAGCAGGTAGTCCCATGCCGACACCGGCGACACCCCCGCCGACAGCAGCACGGCCAGCCGTTCGGCGATGCGGGCCACCTCCTCGATCGGCGGCGGCGGCGCGGCGCGTCGGCGGCTCACGCGGGCACCGTCGCGAGGCGCTCGGCGGCGTCGAGGGTGAACCGGCCCACCTGTGCCAGGCGCCGCCGGCCGTCCCGGCGCTCGAGGTGCAGCACCAGCCCGATGGCGCTCACCGTTTGCCGGGCCACCGCCGCCGGACTCATCCCGGCGAGCGCGCCGAGCGCCTCGAGCCGGGCAGGCACGTCGGCCAGGGAATTGGCGTGCAGGGTGCCGGCGCCGCCGTCGTGCCCGGTGTTCAGGGCGGCCAGCAGCTCACGGATCTCCACGCCCCGGCACTCGCCGAGCACCAACCGGTCCGGACGCATCCGCAGCGCCTCGCGCAGCAGGCTGTCCAGGCCGATGCGGCCGGCGCCCTCGAGGTTGGCTTGCCGGGATTCCAGGGCCACGACGTGCGGGTGGTTGATGCGCAGCTCGGCGACATCCTCGATGGCCACGATGCGTTCGGCCGCGGGCGCCTCGCCGAGCAACGCGGCGAGCAGGGTGGTCTTGCCACTGCCGGCGGCACCGGTCACGAGCAGGTTCTCCCGGTCGAGCACCGCCGCGCGCAACCGGCCCAGCTGGGCGGCCGCGTCCTCACCGTGGCCGAACAGGCCGCCGGCGGCGAGGGCGTCGAGGCTGAGCCGCTCGGTTCGCGGCAACCGAATCGACAGCAGCGTGCCGGTGCTCGATACCGGGGGCAGCACGGCGTGCACCCGGATGCCGTCGGCCAGCCGCACGTCGACGCAGGGGCTGGCTTCGTCGATGTGCCGGCCGCCCAGGGCGATCAGCCGCACCGCCAGGTCACGGATGCTCCGATCGTCCCCGTGCCAGTCCGGCGCGGGTACCAGCCCACGTCCGGCGTCGAGCCAGAGGCCGGCATCCCCGTTCACGAAGAGGTCGGTGACGGCGGGGTCGCGGGCGAACCGGCTGAGCGGACCGAGCACGGAGAGGTCGGTGCGGGGAGGTAGCGGCGGGATGGGGTCGAGGCTGCGGTCAAGGGCGCGGTCGCGAGATGGGTGTGTCTCGGCGTCCAGCCACGTGGCTGGATAGGAGGGCTGCGGCCGCTCTCCCCCGTGCGTTGCCCGATCGGGGTCGGTGCTGACGGTGAGGGCGCTGGACCGGTTGAGGAAGGAGGGCACCGCGACGAAGGGCTCTGGCATGCGGGCACGTTAGCGGGCGGGCGGGTGCGGGCGCCGTGGCGCATCCGGTGGTGTGCGGTGGCCGGTGAGGACGGGGCTGTGGAGGAGCGGCGGTGCACGGCACACACGCGCGCCACGGGGCACTCGACAAGCTCGACCGACGAGGCGGGAGCGGGCAGGGTGCAGAGACAACTGTTGCCCGGACGGACTTCTGCGCCCGGTGTGCGGGGCGCAGTTGTCCGGCCGGGCAACGGTTCTGCCTGGAGGGGGCCGATACAGCGATATTGCGGTACAGCGGGTCACGCAGTTTGCACGGTTCACGCGGGGGGCGCCAGAGCCGGGCGGGGAAAGCACGGGTGCGTCGTTGAGAGGCGCAGAGCGTGCTGTTAAAAGAGGGGGGCGGCACCTATTGGGGGGAACAGGTGCCGCCTCGGCAGTGCGTTGATTGGGGGGAACCAACACACCACAGGTCAAAACTTTCGTTCAGACATTGATAAGCATACTTGGGAAAATCAGATCCGCAAGTCCTCCGGGTCCCCCTAAATGAGGACACGAAAATATGAGCCCGTGAGAGCACGATTTCAAAAATATCCAGAGCAGAAAACCGGCCGTTCTTCCGGGCAAATTTGTCCTCGGAACGGGCGTATCCGCCGTGTAGGGTTCAGGGACGGGTCCGCCGCGGCGCCCCGCCACCGCCTGAACTCGCAAAGGAGCGAACCATCATGAGCGTGCAAATCGACCATCTTCTCCACGAAAGCCGCCGATTCCCGCCGTCTCCGGAGTTTGCCGCGACATCAGTGGCGACCGAGGCTCTTTACACGGATGCCGCAGCAGATCGGCTTGGTTTCTGGGCCGAGCAGGCCCGCGACCTCCTGCACTGGCACAAACCGTTCACCCGCACCCTCGACTGGACCAATCCGCCGTTCGCCAAGTGGTTCGACGACGGCGAGCTCAACGTGGCGTACAACTGCCTCGACCGGCACGTGCTCGCCGGCAACGGCGACCGGGTGGCGCTGCACTGGGAGGGTGAGCCGGGCGATACCCGCTCGATCACCTATGCAGAGCTCACCGAGGAGGTCAAACGTGCCGCGAACGTGCTTCTCGGCCTCGGCGTGCGCGCCGGCGACCGGGTGGCCATCTACCTGCCGATGATCCCCGAGGCCGTCGTGGCGATGCTCGCCGTGGCCCGCATCGGCGCCGTGCATTCGGTGATCTTCGGCGGCTTCAGCGCCGAGAGCCTGCGCTCCCGCATCGACGACGCCGAAGCGGTGGTCGTGATCACCTCCGACGGCGGTTACCGCAAGGGCCGGGCCACCCCGCTCAAGCCCGCGGTCGACGCGGCCCTGGCCAGTGGCGACTCCTCGGTGCGCACCGTGCTCGTGGTGAACCGCACCGGCGGCGACGTGGAGTGGAACGAACGCGACAAGTGGTGGCACGAGGAGCTCGCCGCCGTCTCCGGCGAGCACGAGGCGCAGGCGTTCCCGGCCGAGAACCCGCTGTTCATCCTCTACACCTCCGGCACCACCGGTAAGCCCAAGGGCATCCTGCACACCAGCGGCGGCTACCTCACCCAGGTGGCCTTCACCCACAAGAACGTCTTCGACCTCAAGCCCGAGACCGACGTGTTCTGGTGCACCGCCGACGTGGGCTGGATCACCGGCCACAGCTACGTGGTCTACGGGCCGCTGGCCAACGGCGCCACCCAGGTGCTCTACGAGGGCACCCCCGACACCCCGCACCCCGGCCGGTGGTGGGAAATCATCGAGAAGCACAAGGTGAGCATCCTGTACACGGCGCCCACCGCCATCCGCACGTTCATGAAAATCGGCCGACAGGAGCCGCAGAAGTTCGACCTGACCAGCCTGCGCCTGCTCGGCTCTGTCGGTGAGCCGATCAACCCGGAAGCGTGGATGTGGTACCGCGAGGTGATCGGCAACCACATCACCCCGGTGGTGGACACCTGGTGGCAGACCGAGACCGGCGCGATCATGATCTCCGCGCTGCCCGGCCTCACCGAGACCAAGCCCGGCGCGGCGCAGGTCGCCATCCCCGGCATCTCCATCGACGTGATCGGTGAAGACGGCGAGCACGTGGGGCACGGCAACGGCGGCCTGCTCGTGGTCACCGAACCGTGGCCGTCGATGCTGCGCGGCATCTGGGGCGACCCGGAGCGCTTCATCGAGACCTACTGGGAGAAGTTCCAAGATGCCCCGAACGGTCCGCTGTACTTCGCCGGCGACGGCGCCCGGCTCGACCGCGACGGCGACATCTGGCTGCTCGGCCGGGTCGATGACGTGATGAACGTCTCCGGGCACCGGCTGTCCACCGCCGAGATCGAGTCGTCGCTGGTGGCGCACCCCATGGTGGCCGAGTCCGCGGTGGTGGGCGCGCACGATGAGACCACCGGGCAGGCCGTGGTGGCGTTCGTGATCATCAAGTTCAGCCAGACGGATGCGGCGTCGCACGCCGACATCAGCGCCGTGCTGCGCGCGCACGTGACGTTGCAGATCGGGGCGATCGCCCGGCCGCGGGAGATCCACATCGTGAACGAGCTGCCCAAGACCCGCTCGGGCAAGATCATGCGGCGGCTGCTGCGCGATGTGGCAGAGGGCCGCGAGATCGGCGATACCACCACCCTCGCCGACACCTCGATCATGCAGATCATCTCGGAGAGCATGCGCTAGCCGCGCTCCTCGCTCGCAAACTGTGAGTCAAGCACCTTCCGAACGCCCGGGAAGGTGCTTTTCTCACAGCTCGCGAGCCTTCGGGCGGGTGCGCTCGGAGTAAACGTTCACGAACGCCCCATACCGTGGGCGAAATGTCTCGAGATAACTCCCGCACCCGGATGGGCGGACTCGACGCCCTGCGCGGGGTCGCCGCCGTGATCGTGCTCGTGCACCACGTGTCGATGACCGCGCCGTCGATTTCGGCCGCGTACACCTCCAGCGCCGACGTGGCCGTGTTCTCCCCCGCCTGGTGGGTCACCCTGTCGCCGCTGAAGATCCTCTTCGCCGGCCCGGAGTTCGTGCTGGTGTTCTTCGTGCTCAGCGGGTTCGTGTTGGTGCTCACCCCGCTGCGGCGCCTGCAGTGGACCCGGCCGGCTGCGGAGGCACCCGGCTACGACTGGTTGGCGTACTACCCGCGCCGCATCGTCCGGCTGGCCATCCCGGTGGTCGTCTCGGTGGGCCTGGCCGCCGCGTGGATCCTGCTCGTGCCGCGCACCGGCGCCGGCGGCGCGTGGATGGCCAAGCAGGGCAGCCCCGACCTCGGCATCGGCAACCTGCTGCGCGAAGCCAGCATCCTGGGCTTCACCGGCCGGCCCGACGTCAACCCGCCGCTCTGGTCGCTGGCCTGGGAGATGTGGTTCTCGCTGCTGCTGCCCATCGGCGTGATCTTCGCCGTGGCCACCCGCCGGTGGACCCTGGCCTGGGTGGCGCTGCTGCTGGCCACGTCCACCGCGGGGTACCTGCTCAAGATCGAGCCGCTGATGTACCTGCCGGCGTTCGGCCTGGGTGCCCTGCTCGCGGCCAACCACGGGTCACTCCTGGCCTGGTCGACCCGGCTGGTCAGTCGGCGCGGCGGAACCCTGGTTTGGGCGGCGATCGCCGTGCTCGGGCCGGTGCTGCTCATCGCGTACTGGCTGCTGCGGCCGGCGTTGACCGAGCCGTGGAACAGCGTGGCCCTGTCGCTGCGGGTGCCGGGCGCGGTGTTGATCGTGGCGACCGTGGCGCTGTGGCCGCCGGTGCAGCGGATGCTCAGCGGGCGCCTGCTGGCCTGGCTCGGAACCATCAGCTTCAGCCTGTACCTCGTGCACTTCCCCATCGTGGTGACCTTCGCGCAGCTGTTCGGGCCGGAGCACTGGTGGTGGGGCGCGCTGGTCTCGGTGCCGCTGAGCCTGGTGCTTGCCCAGCTGATGTACCGCTGGGTGGAGTTGCCCGCGCAGACGCTGGCGGGTCGGGTCGGCGCCAGGTTCTCGGCCGGGCATCCGCGCCCCGAGGCTGTACGACAACGTCGAGAGCTGTGAGAAAAGCACCGAAAAACGCTCTGGGAAGGTGCTTAAGTCACAGCTCGCGACGGTGAAATCAAGCGAAGGAGACGGTCAGCTCCACCTCGACGGGCGAGTCCAGCGGCAGCACGGCCACGCCCACCGCGGAGCGGGCGTGCACACCGATGCTGCCGAAGATCTCGCCGAGCACATCGGAGGCACCGTTGACCACGCCGGGCTGGCCCGTGAAGTCCGGGGCGGATGCGACGAACCCGGTGACCTTGACCACCTGGGTGATCCGGTCAAGCGAGCCGATCACGCTCTGAATGGCGGCGAGCGCGTTCAGCGCGCACTGCCGGGCGTAGCCCTGGGCGTCCGCGGCCGACACGAGGCCCGCGCCATCCCCAACCTTGCCCGTGGCCGGCATCACCCCGGCCACCATCGGCAGCTGGCCGGAGGTGAACACCAGCGACCCGCTCACCACGGCGGGAACGTACGACGCCACCGGCGGCACCACCGTCGGGAGTTCAATGCCCAGTTCGGCCAGACGGGCCTCGATCTGCGACACGATCAGGCGCCGGTCGAGCCGGCGACGGGGCGCTTGAGGTAGGCGACAAGTCCACCTTCCGGGCCGGTGACGACCTGCACAAGCTCCCAACCTTCCGAGCCCCAGTTGTTGAGGATGGCGGCTGTGTTGTGGATCATCAGCGGGGTGGTGAGGTATTCCCAGGCAGTCATGCGGCTCCGATTCAGGCGATTTTTCAGGTTGTGTCCCTTACGCTCAATTGTATGTCTGCCAAAAAACGTACGGTTAGTGGAGCGCTCGGCGGCCTCCTGGGCTTTATTGGGATGAGCGCCGTCGCCGGTGTCCTCGTCACCGTTGCCGTGACCCCCGCCCTCGCCGTATCGGGCATGACGGCCACCAACACGATCAACGTGTTCGAGAACCTGCCCAACTACCTCACGGTCGATCAGCTCTCCCAGAAGAGCACCATCTACGCCATCGACGGCAACGGCGCCCCGTTCGCCCTGGCGTCGTTCTACGACCAGAACCGCGTCGAAGTGCCGGTCGAGAGCATGAGCCAGGACGTGCAGGATGCCGCGGTCGCCGGCGAGGACCCTCGCTTCGAGCAGCACGGCGGCGTGGACCTGCAGGGCACCATTCGCGGCGCGCTGTCCACCGTCACCGGCGGCGGCACCCAGGGTGGATCGTCCATCACCCAGCAGTACGTCAAGAACGTTCTCGTGCAGAAGTGCGAGGTGCTCAACGACCAGGACAAGCTGGACGCCTGCTACGACGAGGCCACCGAAACCTCTCCCGAGCGCAAGCTCAAGGAGATGCGTCTGGCCATCGGCGTGGAGAAGGAATACAGCAAGCTCGAGATCCTGCAGGGCTACCTCAACATCACCCTGTTCGGCGGCAGCGTGTACGGCGTCGAAGCGGCCGCCGGTTACTACTTCAACACCACCGCGGCGAACCTCAACCTGTCCCAGTCGGCCAGCCTGATCGCCATCGTGAACAACCCGGAGAAGTTCCGTCTGGACCGGCCCGAGAGCGAGGCCAACGGCGCCGCGAACGGTTACGCCGCCAACAAGGAACGCCGCGACTACATCCTGGGCGAGATGCTGCAGTACAAAAAGGTGAGCCAGGAAGAGTACGACGTGGCCATCGCGGCCCCGATCGAGCCCACCATCACCGAGCCGAGCACCGGATGCCAGACCGCCGGCGGCAGCGCCTACTTCTGTGACTACGTCACCCACGTGCTTAAGAGCGACCCGACCTTCGGCGAAGACGAAGACACCCGCATGATGAACTTCCGTCGAGGCGGCTACGACATCTACACGACCCTCGACCTGGACCTGCAGCTGGCCACCGAGACCACCATGGCCGAGAACGTGCCGCAGACCGCCAGCTGGGACGTTGGCTCTGTGGCCACCAGCGTTGAGGTGGGCACCGGTCGGGTGCTCACGATGGCGCAGAACAAGACCTACAGCCAGGACCCCGAGGTGCAGGCCACCGGCGCCCAGTACTCCGGCGTCAACTACAACACCGACTACGACCAGGGCGGCTCGAGCGGATTCCAGCCCGGCTCCACGTACAAGGTCTTCACCCTCGCCGAGTGGCTGAAGGAGGGTCACGCGCTCAACGAACGCGTCGACTCCGCCCGCAAGAGCGACTGGGGCACCTTCCAGGACTACTGCGACGGGCCGCAGACCTTCCCCGGCTACAACCCGAAGAACGACGCGAACGAGCCCGGCACCGGCTACACCGCCCTGCAGTCGACCATCAACTCGATCAACACCGGCTTCATCGGAATGGCCAAGAAGCTTGACCTCTGCAAGATCCGCGACACCGTTGAGTCCTTCGGGGTGCACCGGGCGGATGGCGGCGAGCTCGAGAAGGGTGCCTCCTCGGTGCTCGGCACCAATGAGATCGCCCCGCTGAGCATGGCCGTGGCCTTCGCCGGCATCGCCAACGCCGGCAAGACCTGCTCGGCCGTGGTCATCGACCGCATCGTCGGACCGGACGACGCCGAGATCGCACCGCCCACGTCCACCTGCAAGCAGTCGGTTGAGCCATCCGTGGCCGCCGGCATGGCGTACGCCATGAAGCGGGTACTCACCGAGGGCTCCGCAACCCAGTCCAACGACTCCACCTACCCGAAGGTGCCGATGATCGGCAAGACCGGAACCACCGACGGCGCCAAGGACACCTGGATGACCGGCGCGAGCAGCAAGGTCGCCACCGTTGTGGGCGTCGTCGCCGTCACCGGTGAGGCCAACCAGCGGTCCCGCGATTACGCCTTCGAGAGCGGCTCCGCGGCCACCGCCCGGCACCGCATGTGGCCGGACATCATGAGCGTCGCCAACGCCAAGTACGGCGGAGACGAGTTCTCTGAGGCCTCGACCAACGTCATCCAGGGCGCTCAGGTGCCCGTGCCCGACGTGCGTGGCCAGTCGACGGCGGATGCCCAGGCCGCGCTCGAGGGCGCCGGCTTCGAGTTCGCCGACGGCGGCGTGATCGACTCCGAGCTGCCCGCCGGCAGCGTGGCCCGCACCGACCCCGCCTCCGGCGCGTCGGCCGGCAACGGCGCCACGATCACGGTGTTCTCCAGCAACGGCAACCAGATCCTGCTGCCCGACGTGACCGGCCAGAGCCTCGATCAGGCCAGGGGAACGCTCACCGGCTTCACCGTGACGACCACCGACCAGGCCGTCACCGACCCCAACCAGAACAACAAGGTGATCGCGATGACCCCGACCGCCGGCACCCCGGCCTCCCGGGGCAGCTCGGTCGCCCTCGTGGTGGGCAAGATGGGAGCGGCAGGTTGAGCGCCGCACGCGCCATCGTCGCCTCCGCCGCCGCCGTGACCACGGCGGGGCTGGCGGCGTTCGCCTGGGGTTCCCTCGTGGAACGCCGCCGGTTCACCCTGCGTGAGGTGACGGTTCCGGTGCTCGCGCCCGGGTCCGACCCGATCACGGTGCTGCACCTCTCCGATCTGCACATGGCCCCGTGGCAGCGCGACAAGCAGGACTGGGTGCGCGGTCTTGCCGCGCTGAAGCCCGACCTCGTCGTGAATACCGGCGACAACCTGGGTCACGAAGACGGCATCGCGGGCGTTGAGTACGCCCTCGAACCGTTCAAGGGCATCCCGGGCATCTTCGTGAACGGCTCCAACGACTTCTTCGGCCCGCAGCCGAAGAACCCGCTGAAGTACTTCGGCGGCCCGTCGATGCTGCGCAGCCGGCACGTCGAGCTCGACACCGACGACCTGCACCGGGTGTTCGCCGACCTCGGCTGGACCGACCTGAACAACGCCGCGGAAGCGCTGGACATCAACGGCACCCACCTGGAGATCTTCGGGGTCGATGACCCGCACATCCGCCGGGACCGGCTCGACCTGATCACCGGCGCTATCGACGAGATGCGCGGCAACGACCCGCTCACCGAGGAGACCTGGCCGGACCCCGAAGAACCGGCCGGCCGGCGCTCGACGCTGACCGTGGGTGTGGTGCACGCCCCGTACCAGCGGGTACTCAACTCCTTCATCAACCACGGCGCCCAGCTGATGCTGGCCGGGCACACCCACGGTGGTCAGGTGTGCGTGCCGAAGTTCGGCGCTTTGGTAACCAATTGTGATATTCCCCGCCGTCAGGTGAAGGGGCTCAGCCTGTGGAGTGTGGGGCTGCGCACCGCGTACCTCAATGTTTCCGCGGGTTTGGGCACCTCGATCTACGCGCCGGTGCGCTTCGCCTGCCCGCCGGAGGCGACCCTGCTCACCCTCACCGCCGCGTAGCCACGACCCCCTTCTGGGGTGGCTTAGCTCGTCCGGGTCCCCCGGCGATCCCCTAGGCTCGCTCTTATGGGGGAAACCAAAAGAACTTTTTCCGGCGTCATCGGGGGACTCGTCGGATTCGTGGCGATGAGCGCGGTCGCCGGCCTGCTGATTGCTGTCGGGATCACCCCGGCGCTTGCAATCTCGAGTCTGGCCGCAAGCAGCACGATCAACGCCTTCGAAAACCTGCCGAATTACCTCAAGATCGACGAGCTGTCGCAGGTGAGCACCATCTATGCGGTGCCGAACAGCGGAGTCCCCTACGAGCTCGCCTCGTTCTACGACCAGAACCGGGTGGAAGTTCCTCTGGCGGCCATGAACCTGTTCGTGCAGGACGCCGTCGTCGCCGGTGAGGACCCCCGGTTTCGCGAACACGGCGGAATCGACCTGCAGGGCACCATGCGGGCGGCGCTGGCCAAGTTCACCGGCGGGCCCACCTCGGGCGGCTCATCGGTGACCCAGCAGTACGTCAAGAACGTGCTGGTGCAAAAGTGCGAGGTCATGCCCGACCCGGACGAGCTTCAGGCCTGCTTCGAGGAGGCCACCGACCCCACTGAGGAACGCAAACTCAAGGAGATGCGGCTGGCCATCGGGGTGGAGAAGGCGTACAGCAAGGACGAGATCCTGCAGGGCTACCTGAACATCACCGGCTTCGGGGGCACTGTGTACGGCATCCAGGCCGCGGCCGAGTACTACTTCTCGGCCACCGCCGCCACCCTCACCCTGCCGCAGGCCGCGAGCCTCATCGCGATCGTGAACAACCCTGAGAAGTTCCGCCTGGACGAGCCCGAGAGCGAGACCAACGGCGCCGCGAACGGGTACGCCGCCAACAAGGACCGCCGCGACTACATCCTGCGCGAGATGCTCAAGCACAAGAAGATCAACCAAGCCGACTACGACGCCGCCGTCGCCAGCCCGATCGAACCGGCCATCACCGAGCCCAGCACCGGCTGCCAGACCGCCGGCGGCGCCGCATACTTCTGCGACTACGTCACCTACCAGCTCAAGACCGATCCCACCTTCGGCGCAGACGAAGACACCCGCATGACGAACTTCCGTCGCGGCGGCTACCAGATCTACACCACCCTCGACATCGAGCTGCAGTTGGCGTCCGAGGCGGCCATCGCCGAGAACGTGCCGATGACGTTCGAGGACTGGGACGTGGGAGCGGTGGCGACCAGCGTGGAGGTTGGCACCGGCCGGGTGCTCACGATGGCGCAGAACAAGATCTACACCCAGTTGGAGGTTGCTCCTGGCCCGGAGTACACCGGCATCAACTACAACACCGACTTCAACCAGGGCGGCTCCCTGGGCTTCCAGCCCGGCTCCACCTACAAGGTCTTCACCCTGGCCGAATGGCTCAAGGAGGGCCATCCGCTCGGCGAACGGGTCGACTCGGCACGCAAGTCCAACTGGGGCACCTTCCAGGACTACTGCGACGGCCCGCAGAACTTCGGGGCCTACAACCCGCGCAACGACTCCAACGAGGCCGGCCGCAACTACTCGGCCCTGGAATCGACCATCGACTCGATCAACACCGGCTTCATGGGTATGGCCAAGCGCCTGGACCTGTGCAAAATCCGTGACACCGCCGAGTCCTTCGGCGTACACCGGGCCAACGGCGACCCGCTGGAGAAGGGCGCCTCCTCAGTGTTGGGCACCAACGAGATCGCGCCGCTGAGCATGGCCGTGGCCTTCGCCGGCATCGCCAACAAGGGCACCACCTGCACCCCCATCGTGATCGACCGGATCATCGGCGCCGACGGCGTCGAGATCCCAGCGCCGGTGTCGACCTGCACCGCGTCAGTGGAGCCCGAGGTGGCCGCCGGCATGGCGTACGCCATGGAACGGGTGATGACCCAGGGTTCCGCCGGAGTCTCCTATCGCAACACCTCCCCGCGCTCCCCGATGATCGGCAAGACCGGAACCACCGACGGCAGCAAGGACACCTGGATGAGCGGGGCGAGCACCAAGGTCGCCACCGTGGTGGGCGTGGTGAGCGTCACCGGCTTCGACACCAACCAGCGCAACGTGTACTTCGACAGCGGCCAGGCGGCTACCGCCCGGCACCGCATCTGGCCGGAGATCATGAGCGTGGCCAATGCCAAGTACGGCGGCGACGAGTTCGAGCAGGCCGCCAACAACCTCATCCGCGGGGTGCAGGTCACCGTGCCTGACGTGCGCGGCCAGAGCGTGGATGCGGCGCGCGAGACCATTGAGGCCGCCGGCTTCGGCTTCCTCGACGGCGGCGTGACCGACTCGGAGTTGCCGGCCGGTACCGTCTCACGCAGCGACCCAGCTGGCGGCGCCAGCACCAGCACCGGAGCCACCGTCACGGTGTACTCCAGCAATGGCTCCCAGATTCTGCTGCCGAACGTGGTCGGGCAGTCTCTCGACCAGGCAAAGGGCACGCTGAGCGGTTTCGGGGTGGTGGCCAGCGAGCAGCCGGTGACCGACGCGAGCCAGAACGGCAAGGTGCTCTCGATGGCGCCTGCCGCCGGCACCCCCACCGCCCCCGGCGGCACCGTGACCGTCGTCGTCGGCAAGTCCGCCGCCGCCCCGCCCGGCTAACAACCCCACCGCACCACACGTTGATCGAGCCCCACCGCTGATCGAGCTTGTCGAGATCCCGGGTCTCGACAAGCTCGACCGACGAGGTGGCTGAGCCGGACGGTCCGATGGGGTTATACTTGTCGAGGTCCACAGGACCATCGGGGTATGGCGCAGCTTGGTAGCGCGCGTCGTTCGGGACGACGAGGTCGCAGGTTCAAATCCTGTTACCCCGACAGTAATAAACCCCCACTCAAGCGAGTGGGGGTTTTTCTGTTCTCACCAGTTGCCGGCGTTGGAAAGGCCACGACATGACCGACTCCCCCGCATCCGCCCCAGACACCAAGGTGTCCCGCCGCGCCTGGCAGGCCCTCATCGTGCTGATGGCGGGCATGTTCATGGCCCTGCTCGACACCACGATCGTGAACGTGGCGCTGCCCAGCATCCGCACCAGCCTCAACGCCTCCGAGGCGACCTTGTCCTGGATCATCTCCGGCTACGCCCTGGCGTTCGGTCTGGCCCTCATCCCCGCCGGCCGCATCGGCGACCGGATCGGCCACAAGTGGGTATTCTTCACCGGTCTGGCGCTCTTCACCGTCGCCAGCCTGGCCTGCGGGCTCGCCCAGAACGACCTGCAGCTCATCATCGCCCGCGTCGTGCAGGGTCTGGCCGGCGGTATGTTCGTGCCCGCGGTCACGGCCGTCATCCAGCTGATGTTCCCGGCGGCGTCCCGCGGCAAGGCGTTCGCCATCATGGGGTCGGTCATCGGCGTCTCTACCGCGCTCGGCCCCATCGTGGGTGGCCTGATCATCGAGGCGTTCGGCGTGGAAGAGGGCTGGCGCCTGGTGTTCTGGGTGAACCTGCCGATCGGCATCGTCGCGCTGATCGCCGCCGCCATCCTGCTGCCCGCCGGCACCGGCACCGCCTCCGCGCCCGGCGCTCCTGCCGCGGCCCGCGTCGACGGGGTGGGCCTGCTGCTGCTCTCCGGCGGCCTGGTGGCCCTGCTGGTGCCGCTGATCGAGGGCCAGGACCGCGGCTGGCCGCTCTGGACCTACCTGGTGCTCGCCGCCGGGGTGCTGCTCATCGTGGCGTTCGGCGCCTGGGAGGTGGCCCTCACCAAACGCGGCAGCAGCCCGCTCGTGCCGCCGCACCTCTTCTCGCACCCGGCGTTCACCGGCGGCGTCATCCTGGCCCTGGTCTACTTCGCGGCGTTCACGAGCATCTTCTTCACCATCTCGATCCTCTGGCAGGCGGGCCTCGGCCACACCGCGCTGGAATCCGGCCTGGTCTCGATCCCGTTCGCGATCGGCTCGATCCTGGGCGCGTCGCAGAGCAACCGGCTCACCGAGCGCCTGGGGCGCACCGTGCTCGTCGGTGGTGTGGCCCTGGTCACGGTGGGTCTGATCTGGGTGTGGCTGGTGCTGCTGCTCACCGCCCCCGCCGATCTCACCAACTGGACCCTGCTGCCGCCGCTGTTCATCGCTGGCCTGGGCAGCGGTTGCTTCATCGCGCCGAACGTGGCGTTCATCGTCGCCACCGTCGACCCCACCGAGGCCGGCGCGGCCAGTGGTGTGATCGGTGTGATGCAGCGGGTCGGCAGCGCTGCGGGCATCGCCGTGGTGGGCAGTGTGTTCTTCGGCACCCTGGTGGTGGCCGGCCCAGGCGCGGATGCCGTCGCCGCCGGCTTCACCCACAGCGCCACCCTGGCCATGGCCGTCAGTGCCGGACTGAGCGTGGTGGCGCTGCTGCTGGTGTTTCTGCTGCCCAAGCGTGTCGACGTGGTCGACGGCCTCTGAGCCGCTCCGGCGCGTTCCCCGCCCTCCCAGCTTCGCCTCGCTAGGCTGGCAAACTCGGTCCATTACAGGTGATGAATCCCGCGATGAACCCCGCTGGAGGCCGTGCCCATCCGATTAGGGAGGTTACGTGAACGCTCTAGCCCACCACCGCCACGCCGCCCTCCGCCGGATCGCCGGCTGGCTCGCGGCCGCCTACCTGATGGCGCTCGCGCTCATCGCACTCTGGCCCACCCCCGTGGATCGTGCCGCGGCCGGAACCATCACGCGCATTCTGGTGTTTCTGCACGCTCACGGCGTGCCGCAGCGGTTGGACTACCCGCTGATCGAATTCACCGCGAACATCGCCCTGTTCGTGCCTGTGGGGCTACTGGGGGTGCTCCTGATGGGCCGGCGCCGCTGGCTGCTGGCCTTTCTGGTCGGTTTCATTGCGAGCTGCGCCATCGAGTTCGGCCAGTTGGTCCTTCTGCCGGCCCGGGTCGCAACCCCCGTCGACGTCATAGCCAATACCGCCGGCACCGCCCTGGGCGCGCTGCTGGCCTTGGCCCTGCTCGCCATCATCACCGCCCGCTCCCCGGCTCCCCAGGCGCAGCAGCCGTAACGCTCAGCCGGCCGCTTGCAGCTGCGGCACGACATCGACGAGAGTGTCGGTTTGGAACCCCCGCTGTACGAGCGCCAGCTTCTCCTGGTCGATGACTACGATCGACTGCCCGTCGGGTGACGTGCCGGTGCCGGAGCTCGGAAGCGTGAAGAACGTGACGTTGTTCATGCGCACCTCACGCAGCTCCACTCCCAGACCCGCCAGATAGGCAGAGTCAAGCCCTTCATCGACCGAAAGGTACGGCGCCACGGCTCCAACGACTCCGCTAAGCGTGGCCGGGTTGGTGAGCGTCTCAGCGGTCAGAATCTTACCCAGCACTGCCTTGATGAAGGCCTGTTGGTTGCGCACGCGTTGATAGTCGCCATCGGTGAACGCATACCGTTCACGAACGAACGCCAGCGCTTCGACACCGCCGAGGTTGTGGACTCCTGCCGCGAAGGTGTGCCCGGGGAGGTGGCTCGAATCAAAGGCCACCGGGTTGTCGATGTCGACTCCGCCCAGCGCATCGGTGACGCCCTTGAAACCTTCGAAGTCGATGATAGCCACGTGGTCCACGCGCACGCCCAGAAGGCTCTCCACAGTTTGTAGTGCGAGGGGCACGCCCCCGAGTGACAGCGCGGCGTTTATCTTGGCCTTACCCTCACCAGGGATCTCGAGCCAGCTGTCGCGCATGATCGACATAACGCTGATGTTGGCGCGGTCCGCCGGCACATGCACCACCATCATGGTGTCCGACCGCTGCCCGGTGAGATCGTCGATGGAGCCGTCGTTCTCCCCCCTGGTGTCGGACCCGAGGAGCAGAATATTCTGGGCCTGGGCCGCCACACCCTCCAGCACAGGCGGGCGGCTGGCATCGTCAGAGGGGAATATGTCCGGAAGCTTCGTGGTCTGGCTGTCAAAGGAGCTACTTAGGCTCCAGGCGAAAAACCCGGCGGCCCCCGCGACCAGGAGCCCGACACTCCCGACAGCGATAAGCGCGATCCACCAGCCACGCAATCGACGACGAGTCTTGGATCGGGTCTTAGTGGTTTCGTCAGTCATGATTGTGCCTCAGCTCCGGACCTGTGCCTCTAGGAGTCGGTGTGCAGTGTCGGAATGAGCTGATCGAGGAACCTCGCGGTGTCTTCCCAGTTTTCCACGGCGATGCAGTCGACACCGAGTGCCTTCACCGGGTAGTCGTTGCCGTTCTCGTCAAGCCGGTCGCCCACGAAGAGCATGTCCCCCAGCGGGATCCCGGTGAGTTCGGCCAGTCGCTTCATGCCGTACGCCTTGTCAATGCCCCTCCGGGTGATGTCCACCGACGTGGATCCGCCGCTGCGCACCTCGAGGTCGGGCAGCAGTGCCTGCACGGCCTCGCGCAGCGCCGTCTTCTTCGCACCGTCCGGATCCCACTGGGTTTTCGCCGCCACGGGCGCCGCCTGGCCGAGGGCCGAGAAGGTGATCTGCGAGCCTCGGTCTTCCAAGATCGCCCCCCAGGTTTCGCTCTCCCAGTAGCCCAGGTCGCGGGCGGTCGACTCCACGGCCGCCAGTGCATTCTGCTTCTGGTCGTCGCTGAGGTTCTCGGCGTAAACCTGCTCCCACTCCCCCGCCGCGTGGCGGTAGTACTGGGTGCCGCAGGTGGGCATCAGGTGCAGGCGACCAAGTGCGGCATCATCGACCCCGGCGAGGTTGTCTATGACCTGCATGGTGAACTGGGCGAACTGTCCACCCGAAATCACGCAAACTTCGACCGCGCCCAACAGCTGCACGAGAAGCGCGGCCATGCGGGGATCAATGGGCGACTTGGAAGGTGCCAGGGTGTCATCGAGGTCGAAAGCGACCAAACGAGGGTGGTTCAATGCCATTGTTAGGGACGGCCCATTCCGTAGTAGGTCCAGCCGGCGGCGCGCCATGCTGCTGAGTTGAGGGTGTTACGGCCATCGATGATGGTGCGCGTGTTCACCAGGCCGGCAGCCCATTCCGGGTCAATCGACTTGAAATCGGGCCACTCGGTGACAAGAACCACCGCGTCGGCGCCGCGCAACGCTCCCTCGATATCGGGCGAGTACGAGAGCTGGGGGTGGCGCGAACGGGAGTTCTCGATGGCCTGCGGATCGGTGGCCACAACGTCGGCGCCGAGACCGCGCAACTGAACGGCCACGTCGAGAGCCGGCGAATCTCGCACGTCGTCGGAGTGTGGCTTGAAGCTGAGGCCGAGCACGGCCACCTTGGCGGTGTGCACGGGACGGTCGAGCGCCGAAACGGTGAGGTCCACGACCCGCTGTCTACGGCGCAGGTTGATGGCGTCGACCTCTTTTAGGAACGCGACGGACTCACCGCGTCCGAGTTCCTCGGCCCGCGCAGTGAAGGCGCGAATGTCCTTCGGTAAGCACCCACCACCGAAGCCCACTCCGGCGTTCAGAAAGCGACGCCCGATGCGTGCATCGAAGCCGATAGCGTCGGCCAGCTGGGTGACATCAGCGCCGGACACCTCGGCAATCTCCGCCATAGCGTTGATGAAACTTATCTTGGTGGCCAGGAACGCGTTTGCCGCCACCTTCACGAGCTCAGCGGTGGCGTAGTCAGTGACGACGAGTGGCGTTTGAGTAGCCATCGCTGAGGCGTAGACCGAGTTGAGCTGGGCGACGGCACGCTCACCGGCCGGGCCCGCAGGAACTCCGTAGACCAGGCGATCGGGGGCGATGGTGTCCTGCACGGCGAAGCCCTCGCGTAGAAACTCGGGATTCCATGCCAGAGTAGCGCCGCTGCCCGACGCGTCGATGACCGCGGCGAGGCGGGCAGCGGTTCCGACCGGCACTGTGCTCTTTCCCACAACAAGGTCATCTGCGTTCAGATGGGGCAAGAGCGTCTCGACGGCCGCGTCCACATACCGCAGATCGGCGGCATGACTGCCCTTCTTCTGAGGGGTACCCACCGCGATGAAGTGAACCTCGGCGCCCTCAGCATCGGCGATGTCGGTGCTGAAACGCAGCCGCCCCGTCGCCAAAGCTGAGGTGAGCACCTCGGGCAGACCCGGCTCGAAGAACGGGGTGCGCCCGGCACTGAGGGCCGCGATCTTCGCCTCATCAATGTCGATACCGACAACCTCATGGCCAAGCTCGGCCATTGCCGAAGCGTGCACGGCACCGAGGTAGCCACAACCGATTACAGATATCTTCATACGTCATTACCCATGGTCCAGAGTCTATCGGCCATGCCACGAGGGTCCCGTGCGGCGGTGTGCTACCCGCAGCCGGGGGCATCCACAGCGACTGTGGTGGGGTTCAGCATCGGGGTAGTTCGAAGTTCTGGCGGAGCGTAGGTGGCCTCCGGCCCGGAGAAAGTGACCGCAACCTCACTGGTTTGCCCGGGGGCCAGCATGACAGTGAACTTCGCAACAGGCCTGCCCAGGTCGTCGGTAGTGGTGTCCAGGGAGGCTCCCGCGGCGGCGCCGGAGGAAACGTAAGTCGTTCCGGGAGGTCCGTAGACGTAGACCTCGGTGCGGAACAGATCTGCGCCCCAGTAGCCGCTAGCCACATAGGCTGGCAGGGTTTCCCCCACCTCAGGAGTCAGGGTGGAGTGGAGATTCACTGTCGTCGTGAAGGTCGGAGTCGCCGCAGTGCACACGTCGGTGCTGAGCGTCGCACCGGTCTTCAGATAGAAGTCCATCTTCGACGTCGACGTGTCGCGGAAGAAAACGCCTGCCGTTGTGGAGAGCTCGTTTGTCGTGGGCAGGATCCCCGCCAACGTGGTGCCTTCGATAACCTTCTGTTCTTCGGGGTGCGCGCTCCACGCCATGATGCGGTGCTCGTTCACGCCCTGAGTGATCGCGCTCAGCATCTCCTGTGGCTCGGCTGGGGAATTCGTCACGGCCCCGAACATCGTCTTCGCCGCCTCTGCGAAAAATGCGTCGGTTTGGTCTGCTCCGTCTTTGCCCTGGTATCGAAAGTAGATCTCGTTCAGTAGGAGTGCTACGGCGTTATCTTTCGAGAGAACATCACCGGTGCTCATAGTCACCGGACCGGTAGCGCCGAGCATATAGGCGAGGGCGGCGGGATCAATTGAGATGACGCCGTCGACGGTGCCGCCCACGTCGCGCTGCCAGAAGGCCCGGGTGATTTGGGCGGCGGTGGGGAAATCCGGTCTGCTGGTTGCGAGGTTCAGCCGCGTGTAGATCAGCGGCGAATACAGCGCCGCGAGTTTGGGATCTCCTGCCAGAGCCGGGAGGGAGTCGTCGACAAGAAAGGTCTGACTCGATGCCTGCCTGGCAATGCTAATTTTCCCGGCGTCGACAGTGACCTCGGTCAGTGCGGCGGCAGTGCCGCCAAGCGCCGTCGTCTCGGCGAGGTTCTGGAAGATCAGAATGTAGTTCCGCGGACCGGAGGCGCCGAGCATGTCGGGAACCACGGAGCTCATCGAACTCACGTCTCCCACTGTGGTTGCTGCGCTGTCGAGCATAGCGGTGAGCGTTGTTCCGGCGCCATGGACCTGGCCGATGGTTCCGTCGAGTTCGATCTTGCCTACGGATGCCGCCGCAGAGTCCAGTGCGGTGCTCGCCCTGATGAGAGCCGCGTTCAAGTCCACGAGCGGTGCGAGGTCGATTCTTCCGTCGACAGGCTTGAGCGAGGCCGCACTCAACCCAGACGCGACTTCAGCGATAGGCGCGACGGCGTCCTTCGCAACGACATCGACCGCTTCGGCCATTTGCCGCACCGCTGTGAGATTCACCCCGACGACGGGGATGATCTCCGCGGCCCGCCAAACCGGGTCCTGCGTCTGATCGACAGCCTTGCTCGTGGCCGCCGAGAGCTTCGCGGAAGTAGTGCCGACTCCGACAAAGTCCATGGCGGCGGCCTGGGTCTTCAACGTGCCGACGAAGGTCTGCGCCTTCTCCAGTTCCGACTTCGCCGTCAGTGCTCGTGAGGCCACCCATCCTCCGGCGGCACCGACCACGATGACCAAGCCGACGAGTACCGCGATCGTGATCAGCCAGTGGCGTGCGCGGTGCTTCATATGCCGGGGTCGAGAGCGGGCATCAACTTTGCGATCGGCAGCTGAATCAGTCACTTACGAACGCTAACGCATGAACGGCGCTCGCGTTGTTGCCTCCCTGTTCGGGGGGCATAGGGTTGCAACGCCCGCAAACCCGCACGGCGTAAGCTGCACTGTGACCAAAATTCGCCCCGAGCAGATGGGGCACAAAGCACTGCTTCGACGTGGGCGAAGTCACAGGGGACTCCAATACGCGTTTCTTGGTTTCGCCGCCGCCGCCGCCGCGATCGTCGGCTTCGCTGCGATCACCATGACGCTGTAGGGACGCAACGCATGATGAACAGATCCAAAGTCTTGGCAACTGCCATCGTCGCGGCCACAATTGCGCTGCCGCTAGCATCCGAAACGATCGCACCCCCCGTCAGCGCCTGGGCCGAGGAGTCGCCGCCCATATCCGAAACCGAAGAACCCGTCGTGCCGCCGTCTGAGGAGCCAGCTCCCGACCCGACCGAGGAGCCAAGCACCTCCGTGCCCCCGATTCTAGAAGAACCTGTCAACACGCCCGTCGACAATGAGCCACCAGCTGCTCCAGCCCAACCGCCATCAGAAGAACCGGCCATGACAACTGATCCGGCCCAGGAATTCAGTGGAGGCTCCTCACGCTACGTTAGCGGCAGGGAAACGCAGCAAGAAGGGGTGGCGCCGGCAGCGATTCCTTCGCCCGCACCCGAAGGGCCGGCTTCACCTGTAACGCCGACTCCAAACACCGCCACACCAACACCCTCATCGACCCCCAAAGTCGGTCTCGACCTCGAGAAGGTGGAGTACGCGAACCCGTCCGAAGGCTCCGGGTCAGCCCCCCTCGCAGTCGTCGCGCTGATCGGAAGCCTGACCCTCATCCTGATGCTGGGACTTGGGAAGCTTTACTACCGCACCCGCGTTGCCCACCGCACTCGCCCGAGAGCATTTCCGCGGCGCTAGATATCTCTCGTTGTCTCCGCAACGCTCGACCGGCTCCGACAGACAGCGGTCATTGTGACCCGTGATGGGGCCTGCTCCCGACTAGGCAACCATCGCTTCACCGGACGCCTGGGCGGTGTGCCAACCGGCACGAACCACCGCCATTTTGCCCCCCCCTGTTTACCTTCGCCGAGTAGACTAAGGAATGCGATGGGCACCGCAGACCGCTCGTCGCTTCCTCAACCGGCCCCGCATCAGTTGGGGTGTGCCCCCGGAGCGGCGCACCGGCGCCCTGCGTCTGGCCACACGGGTCGAGCCGCTTCCGGTTGGCGAGTTGCCCGCGTAGCGCGCAGGAACATAAAATGCCGCACCCAGTCTCGACACCCAAGATGCGCGGGGTCCGATCACCCTCTCGCTGCCGTAGAACGGAATTTCCCGGTCCAGGGGATATATGGGATTCGCTGGGACAACTCCATGGCATAACCCTTTCTTCGCGCCCCCGATATCCGAGTTCTCCAACCGCCGCTTCTGGCCCACCCGAGACCGCGCAAGCCACGTCATCGCGGGGTGGATCAAACGCCGCGCCAACCGCGCCGCCGCACTCCTCGACCGGGCATGTCACACCCGTGGCCTCCGAGAGGCAATACTCGTCACGGGTCGCGGTAATCCCGCTCTCCGCTTCACCCGCGCCCACCCGCCCTGGACACGGGCACGGGCACGGGACCGCGGTAACCAAGTACGTGCGCCCAAACCGGCCCACAATCGCGCCGAGCAAGTCAATTGTGCGGCCGGCCTAGTCGACGAATAGAGACAGATCAGGCTCGCACTGAAGGGCGCTGAAAAGAATATTCACCCGCAGGTGTTCGCCGAAGAGGCACCGCGCTGCACGTATCCATAGTTCTTTGCTCGCCCGCCCTCGCGGACATTCCTCAGCTAGCCCTGCTGCAACGCGAACCGGCGGGTGGATCCATCGACCTCGGCACCGCGGCGAAGCCCGGCGTTTCATACTCATCGGAAACCGGTTTGCGTCCGTTGGGGAACAAAGCCTGAACGTCAGGTGCGATCACCGACTTAACCGTCCCGGCCTTGATGCTTCTCGCCGCGTTGGTCTTCTTTACCGCCGAAACGTTGCGTCGGGAACAGCCCCGGCCTGAACGAGCTCGCTATTTCTCCGACGCTCGAGCACGAAGTGGCACCCTAATTGGGGGCATAGCCTTGGGCAGCGCCTCACGACTTACAGGTGCACAGTGTGCTCCACGAAGTCGAGATGATCTCGACAGTAGAGCACCCGACGCAGGTCTACATTGCTTTGGCCAAAATGCGAAGGCCGTATGACCCGTTGACTTGGCTTGAGATGGCAGAGCATCGACGAATGGAATGGAGGGAACGCGCGTGCCAACCGGAAAAGACACACGTCTGAGTGATCAAAAGTCCCGTCGAGCATTTCTGAAAGCCGCCGGAGTGGCTGCGGCGGGCGTTACGGGCGGAGCAGTAGCGCAATTCCAAACTCTGGATAGCGCAACGGCCGCCACATTGGTGGAACCGCCGCAAGCGACCCTGACCACTCTCTCTAGCCGGATTACCGAAAGTACTGGGGTTAGCCTCAGAGACTTCGGGGCCGTAGGGGATGGAGTCACAGACGACACTGAGGCGATCGCTGCCGCGTTAGCGTCGGGCGGGCAGATCCTGGTTCCATCGGGGAATTTTCGAATGACGCGGACGATCTCTCGGAGTTTCAGCGGCGTCGACCTGCGCGGAAGGCCCGGTGCCCGGATTTTCTCCGACACAGCGAGTGCTCTCTTCAGAATGCTGGAGACAGATGAAGCGCACTTCGAAGGCATCTACTTCGAAATAACCACCGTAGACGCAGCACCCGACAATGCGGTCGGTATCTTCTACAGCCTAAGCGTCGGTGTGAAGAACGTCGTGTGGACCGATTGCACCTTCAGGGTTGCAAGGAGGGCAGTTAACGCGATCAAAATCGTCGCTGACAATGCCAACGGTGAATTTTGCGTTGAGAACGTCTTTGCGAGGTCATGCGAGTTCATAGAGTGTGCTCGCATGGGTCTCGAGATCCAAGATCACACCGTCAATCCGACAGTCACCCGTGTGCGGAACGTAGGTGCTATTAATTGTCTGTTCGAGTCGTGCGGCGCACTTGCGCACGGGATTGATCTCTCGTTTTCGGGGCCGATCTTGGGCGCGGCCTCAATCCAGAACCGGTTCAGAGGCTCCATCACTATTGCCTTGGAGTGCGCTGGAGGCCATTTATACCCGATTCTGACCGACAATACCTTCGAGGCCCTCGGCGCGAACGCTCAAACCATTTCCTTGACGGGGTCGTCCATGGTTCACGGTCCGGTCATCGAACGAAATAGAAGTCTGGGACGTAGCGGATTTGGCGCTCGATTTTGGAACTTAACTGATGCGCGCTTGTCTCACAACATCCTGCAATTCAATGGATATGTACATGTCCGCGACTGCATTCGCGGGGTAGCCATTGGTGAGAACTACGACTCGGGAGGAGCGTACTCGCTTTTCGTCGAGTCAACGCCTGCGAGAGAATGTGCAGACAACGTGTGGCTCAGATGCCGATTCAGTACCCTGGTGTCCGCAGCACCGTACTCAGTCACGCGATTCTATGGTGCAAAAACGTTCCGCAACACAGTTCAGGAGGGCAGTTACGGGCGCAAGCTCGGCGTGCGGATGGACCAACTCGCTGGGGCGGAGCTAAACGAACTTCGGCGATGCTGCAATCAAGGAACCGCATGGGCACCCATACGGTCGGTTCCTCTGCTTGATTCAAACCGATCTATAAGCATCGACGAAACCGACTGCGACGCTTTTGTGTTCAGTGGTGCGCTTACTCGGGAACGGTTGGTGACGTTCCCGCCATGCAACCGAGCCTGGCAAATGCGAAATGCCACGACACGAGTCGTGTCAGTTACTGCAGGAAGCTCGAGTATCCAGATTCGTCCCGGAGAGTCACGGCTCGTCTCCATTGAGGTGCGAACGATCACATACGCCTAGGAAAAAGCGCGTTGCCGCCGTGAGCTGATCTCCATTGGTCGCATCGCCGCCAGGGACAGCGCCACCTAGACTTCGTAACCGAGAACCGGTGAGGGCCTCCCGTATGGGGGACCCTCTCCGATTCAACGCAAAGACTCGCGTCCCCAATCAAGCCGTCAGGTACAAGACGCAACCTAAGACTTACTGCCGTAAGGACTCAAGATTGTCTCGATACCATTGCACCGTGGATCGAAGGCCAGCTTCTAGCGTGATCCCAGCCGACCAACCTGCGTCTGCCAACAGCGAGACGTCGAGCAGCTTCTGAGGCGTGCCATCCGGCTTGCTCGAGTCCCACTGGGTCTCGCCGCCGAATCCGACTACACGCGCGATTGTCTCTGCAATCTCGCTAATCGTTACGTCACTTCCAGTCCCAACATTGACCTGCGTCGGGCCATCATAGTGCTCGAGCAGGTGCAAACAAGCCGCCGCCATGTCATCCACATGCAGAAACTCGCGTCGGGGACTCCCAGTGCCCCAGTTGGTGACGCTCGCGGCGCCGGATCGGGCTGCTTCATCGTATCGACGGATGAGTGCTGGCAGGACATGCGACCCGGTTGGTGAAAAGTTATCACCCGGACCGTAAAGGTTGGTGGGCATTGCGGAGATCCATGGCAAACCATATTGTCGCCGGACCGCCTGGATGTGCAGAATTCCTGCGATCTTCGCAATCGCGTATGCATCATTCGTTGGTTCGAGATGACCGGTGAGCAGCGAGTCCTCCGTGATGGGTTGGGGTGCCATCCGGGGGTAGATGCACGACGAACCCAGGAAAAGCAGGCGATCAACGCGATACTCGAGCGCAGCGTCGAGGACGTTCACCTGAATACGGAGGTTGTCGCTGAGGAAATCAACCGGGTAAGTGCTGTTTGCCAAGATGCCCCCCACCTTCGCCGCTGCTAACACGACGTAGCGGGGCCGTGTCTCCGCGAAGAAAGCGAAAACGGCGTCTCGATCTTTCAGATCCAGTTCCGACGATGAGCGGCCGTGGAGGTCTGTGAATCCATCTTCTTCAAGTCTCCTCCAGATTGCCGAACCCACGAGACCTCGATGGCCGGCGACATAGAACGGCGCCGTTCGGTTCAAAGGTTGGGGTGTGAACTGGACCTGATCCCGGATGTCTCCCAGATTTTCTGAATCCTCTGAACTCATTTCTACTTCGTCCCCCAGCTGGCCAGCTTTACTTCATCGATCCAGCGGCTGCCTTCGCAGGCCAAGGCCTGAATGTCCGCGTCCACCATAATCCGGGCGAGCTCCGCCGTGTCGACTGTAGCTTTCCATCCGAGCTTCTCTTCGGCCTTCGACGCGTCACCGACAAGTGCATCTACTTCAGTCGGGCGCAGGTACCGCTCGTCGAATTTCACGTGGTCTTCCCAATTCAGGCCTGCGTGGCTGAAGGAAGTCTCGACGAAATCACGCACAGTAAAGTTGCCGCCAGTGGCTAGTACAAAATCGTCAGGATCGTCGGCCTGGAGCATTCGCCACATTCCTTCCACGTACTCCGCTGCGTACCCCCAGTCGCGAATAGAATCTAGGTTGCCCAGATACACGTGGTCTTGTTGGCCTGCTTTGATTGCTGCAACCGCTCGGGTTATCTTACGTGTGACGAAGGTTTCACCGCGGCGGGGGGACTCGTGATTGAAGAGAATCCCATTGACGGCGAACATGTCATACGCCTCGCGGTAGTTCTTTGTGATCCAGTAGCTGTAAACCTTGGCTGCGCCATACGGAGAGCGCGGATAGAAGGGCGTTTCCTCGTTCTGGGGCGGAGGCGTTGCGCCAAACATTTCAGATGATGACGCCTGGTAGAAGCGGGTCTTAATGCCAGACATCCGCACTGCTTCGAGCAGGCGAATCGTCCCCATTCCGGTGGTGTCCCCAGTGTGTTCCGGCTCATCAAAGGAGACACGCACATGAGACTGGGCGGCTAGGTTGTAGACCTCATCTGGCTGGATTTCTGCAAGGAGGGTAACGAGTCGACTTCCATCGCTCAAGTCACCGTAGTGGAGGAACAGTTTCGCCAACGGATCATGGGGATCAACATACAAATGGTCAATCCGAGTGGTGTTGAAAGTAGACGCGCGTCGTATGAGCCCGTGAACTTCGTAGCCCTTGCTGAGGAGGAGTTCCGCCAAATACGACCCGTCTTGGCCCGTGATGCCCGTAATCAGTGCTTTCTTCAAGATGTGTTCCCCTTTATTTGTTTATGTCTGGTGAACGCACAGAGCATTCTCGCTATGCAAGAAAACCCACGCCCGTTCATACACTCAATGGTCTGTTTGTCGGATCCAGCGGACCAGTCGAGACCGCACGATTCGACCGATCACGAACTTGGTCGGTCGCCACAAGTGTGGGAAACCGCGCACACCGGCAAGCTGCGCACACCCGTCGCTTTTATGACTATCTGCTCATTCTTCCTACTGAGGCAAGTTGTGGTTGTTCACTCCTACTGAGGCGAACTGTGGCAGACCCATTTATCCAGCGCCTCGCCTGTCACGGTGAATTTTCATAGACTCCCAATGCTAGCGTCCTGGATTCGGTCTCTCAAAGCTGCATGTGGCGCGCGCCCGATCCACCTAAACGGTGTTCGGATCACCTCGTATTACGGTTGGCGCAGTCAGTACCCCTTGAATTCGGCTTGGAAGTGCCGACGTAGACGGTCGAGAGGCCGCGTCATTGTGCGCCGGGATGTCTCGACGAAGCTTGTTCCATAGAGATGCCCTGTTGTTCCTGACTGTCCAACGACCCAGGGTTTTTCTCTGAAGTTCTGGACTGCGACATCGTCGCTCGCCGCCGAATTATTCACGGACGTCGCGAGTTCATGCTCGTAGTTGATACCTTCCCGGTCGTTCGAGGAAACGCCTACATCGCGAAGCTCACTCTTCCACACGCCGAGACTAGCGCCGAAAAATCTCGAGTCGATCCAACTGAAGTTCTTCCTGGGAATATCTGCAATCAGGGTCCTCTGTTGGACAGGCGCTTGAGAAACGCACCGGTCGAAGTTCCTCACGAAGAGACGACCTGTGCATTTGAACACCATTTCGAGCTCGTTCCCAGAACCCAATGACTGTATGGCCGCGTTCAGCATTTGGGCTTCTGCAGCGCCTTTGCCCATTGAGACAACGGACGGCAGAGGAGGTGAAACAGCCAAATGGCGCATTCGGTTCGCTCGATGGCCCACAGCCGAACGGACTAGGCGTGGAAGGTCCTCGCCACTATTTTCGACGATAAACGGCTGAAGATCCATGTCCTCGCTGAGCTCCACCCATTTTGCTATGGCCGACCGGTATTGCTCTCGTCGCCGCTCGGGGTCGATCAGGTGTATGTGTTCGTCGACCTGTGGAGTGACGGTAGCTGTAAGAATAATGAACAAGATCAGTCCTCCGCTCTTTCATTCTTGCCTTCGATAACGACAACTTTGAGCACCAGAGCAACAAGTATCAACAGGATTACCGCTTGCTGAATCGTCACGCCCCATGCGGCGGCGAGGCCACCAAACTGCGCGCCGAGAAGGAGACACGTTGTCAGACGAAGGACGAGTCCCAGTCCGAGAATCCAAGCAACCTTTCCTTCCTTGCCCCGACTCTGTAGAACCATCGAGAGTGGTTGGGCAAAGAGTGTTGGAATGATCGACAAGGCCAAGACGGTGAATATCGCGGATGAGTCTTCATACTGAGTTCCCAATATCGCCGGCGCAATAGTTCCAGCGAAACCGGCGACTAATAGGCTCGCTATCACTGCAAGCACCAGTATCCAGGCCACGCGCCGTAGGCCCCAAAGCGCTAAACGAGTCGAATCCGCTTTTGGAGCGTGTGCCATGCCGACTTGAGTGAGAGCAGTAGAAGGCAGCAAAAGAGGCGTCGTCCATCGGCTCACAGCCCCGTACGCGCCCGCCGCGGCGGCGCCGCCCGAAAATCCCAAGATAGTCACATCCAACTGCTGCGCAGAACCAAGAACGGCAGCTATCCCGTATCCCCGAGTGCCGCGCCACGCGGTGAACCATACTGATGGCGGGCCCACCCGCACTCGACCGCGAGGTTTCAGTCCCGAAGGAATTCGGCGGACATTAGAGACGAAGCAAAAAGCCGAGTCAAATGCCATTCCGGCGGCAAGTCCAAGCGGTATGGCAAGCTCTCCGCCTACGCCCATCGCAATAAGACCCCAGGTTGCGGAAAGGAAAATGAGTCGATCAAGTACTGTCGCGATGGAGATGAGCCCCAGCATTCCGTGTGCACGCAAGGGCACTTGGGCAGTTTGAAGGACCAACGACGACGCGAAAATCAGTCCTATCCATAGAAGAAACTCCCAATCAGCTGCAACTGAGATGAGGACTAGAACGCCGCTCGTGAGCAGAACAGTTCCGACAAGGCCCGCGGACAGAAGCCTTTGACACAACCGTGAGTACATTGCCGCATTGTCGCACCGGCCACTTGCGACTTCTCGAATGAGGAATGCGCTTAGCCCGAAGTCAACCAACGCTGCGGCCACCGATGCGATCGCGATCGCCGACAGGCTTATCCCGAGGGCGGACGGCACTGTGGCTCGAGCCCCAATCGCATAGGCGACGGCAACGAGCAACTGGGAGAACGCGAGAACCATGGTGACCTGGATGGCCTGGCTGGTCAATCCTCGGAATCTGCGAGATGCCAATGCCGGCTGGACTGACTCGGTGAGCGGGAGCACACTACCGATCTGATGCAGGTCTTCCAGAGAACTCTTGCTTCCGCGTGCTCGCTTCACTTCCCCACCACCATTGTGCTTGTCAGATTGAGTGGAGGCGACATCTTGGGTCTATCGGCCAATCTCTGGGCACGGTACGCCGTCGTCAGAGCCCATCCGGCAGGGACACTGAAGGTCCACGAAAAGCCATAAGACCAGCAGAAGACCATGACGGCGACAAGGATTGAAAGTGCCGCTGCTGACTTCTGGGTGGAAAGGAGCTTCAGGATTGCGTAGCCCGCAGCAGTGGAGTACGCAATAAGGCCCACGAGCCCAGTGCGGAGAAACAAAAGCAGGTACCAGTTGTGCGGCGAGAACGTGGCAATGAGGCCGTTTGGCTCCAACCGCACGTATCCGGAACCGAACGGCTGACCAAACCACACTGCTACTGGGCCGCTGGCCACCGATTGATTAATCAACTGCGCCCAGCTTGCAAGCCGCGCGTCGTACGTGGTCTGATCTGCGAAGGACTTCATGAGGTCAGCCACCAAGGGAAGCGATGGAGCAAAGAGCACAGTGACAACTACAACCACAGCGCCGAGAAGTAGCACTCTCCTCAAGCGTGGCCATCCAAAGAGCATCAATACTCCCAGGGCAGCGGCTACCGCAGACCAGACCGTGCGCTGCTGACTAACGGCAACAACAGCGATGAACGCTACGAAAGTCAGAAGGTACCTGCGGTTTCCGGTCGTATCCCATTGCCTTAGAGCGAGAAGCGCGGCTATTCCAAGTACAAGCGCCTGATTCTGCATGAGTACACGGCCAGATTGTGCCACTCCGTCGATATCGATGAAGTTCGAGCTCGCTGTGCCAAGGCCGTATCGAAGAGCGTGGTATCCAGCCAGGACCACTAAGAGCCAACCAACTACCTGAAGAGGCCTAATAAGAACCCTGTGCGCTGTTTCGTCTGTCCAGTCGATGGACATCGCCCATCCCGTCGCAACTAGCGGCAGCAACAAAGAGCGCCCCTCGTTGATAGCGAGACCGAGTCCGTATTCACTGATCCCACGGGCTACACCCACGAAGATGCATAGCGCAAATAGCGCCCATGGCAGGGTTACCCATCCAAGATTCCTGAATAGTGTTCTCGAGTTATTAAGCATCACCAAGGTGAGAATGATCGCGACCAGATCGGGAAAGAAAATATTGTTGCCACCGAGCGTGATTACCGGCAGCTGCACGGGAAAATCCCATTGGAGGAGCACCATGATGTAGGAAGCGAACGCGCCATACGCTGGATGCCTCTGCACGAGGGTTGCGAGCAACAGCAACCCGACGACCGCGACCGGTGCGACGAGAAGCAAAGCTAGAGGACCCATAAGGAAGACTCTCCGTTCACGCTCGTCAGGTTGGAGTTCCAGGTGGCACCTGAATGAAGTGTTCGCGCAACGAGAGTCATTGGGTGGCACGCCGTACGCGCGGGAGCTTTCGAATCGATCGGGTCCTGGATCGGATGTTCGGTCCTTGGATGAAGAGCACGCTTTCTCTTTCGGCGGCCCCGTAATGGCTCAGCAAGGCTTGAAATCTGAGCGTCTCTGCCGGCGATTTGAGCGCCCTGGTCGAACCAGCTTCGAGAGGCGAATCGAATCTGATCGGCAGGTAGGCAGCGAGAAGGCGCTTCTCGATCCTGGCTCTCAGGATTAGGTCATGATCGTCATTCCCGAGGAAGAATGCGGAAGTGTCGAATCCCCCGAGGGATGAGTAATTGTCTCGAGAGAAGGCGAGCGGACCACGCATGACTGTCTCGTGAACGTAAAGGTAATTGGACTTAGTCACCGGAGCCGGGAGGTCGACGAGATCCCCGACACGCCCGATACTGTCTGACAGCAAGTACTCCGCCAAGGTGGGAATGTAGGTGCCTCTTCGACCGTTCCGCCACTTTGCAATGCGCATGACCAAGGCAGCCATCATTCGCGCGAGACGAGTCGAGTTGAGTCTGAAGTGAGGAAGTCGAGAGAGTCGATGGGCCCCGCGGCCACTTATCGCGAAGACATCCGGGTTCAATGCAAGAGCCTCGGAGAGTTCCTCGTCGAATCCTGGGTGTTGAATCGACATGTCCGCCTGGATCTCAATGATGAGAGGTGAAAACGATAGGTGGATGCCGATTGAGTCGGAGAGCGTCTCGAATACGCCTTCCCGGATGTCCACGACAACAACGCGCACCGTTCGCGCAGGGTGATCTCGGACCTTCGCGAACCAGCCCATGATCTTTTCGAGCGAGCCGTCAGTACAACCGTCAGCGATTACGACAATCTCGTGATCAAGCGCCGCGTGTTCTCGAATCAGCTCCAGATTTCCAACAATCATGGACTCTTGATTATGAACGGGGATGATGAAGGATGCCACGGGATCGATTGAGTCGCCGTAGGTCTCCTCGTGTACCTGAATTTTCATCTCATCGTCGAACGCGCCCGATGGGAATGGGAAGGATTTGAGTAGGAATTCGGTCGTTTGCATTTAACGCACACTGCTTCCAACGTCGGCTGCCTGGCGGTACAAGTGAACGTATTCAGCAACACCTCTTGCTGCGCTGAAGTCAGGCGGAGCCTCGCCAGCTTGGATCCGCAGTTTCTCAAGCGAAGTTTCGTCAAGCGCTGCCGACCAAGAGTCCAGATTGTTGCTGACTAGTCGCACTC
This sequence comes from Cryobacterium zongtaii, assembly GCF_002909375.1. Taxonomy (GTDB): domain Bacteria; phylum Actinomycetota; class Actinomycetes; order Actinomycetales; family Microbacteriaceae; genus Cryobacterium; species Cryobacterium zongtaii. The sequence continues at coordinate 34,883 of NZ_PPXD01000033.1, read as the reverse complement.
GACGGACCGTCGCTGCCCAACGCAAGCCCGCTACGTCGCTCACCAGCGCTGGCAGGCCCGCAGTCATTGCTTCCGCGAGCGAAACGGGCATTCCTTCTTGAGTGGAGGGCATAACAAAAAGGGAGGCTTGCTTCAAGCTCTCGGTTGGGGCGGCGGTACCCCGGGAACGCAGCCGTCCGGCAGCGCTAAACCGATCAAGCCATTCACGTTCGTCCGCGCTGGCGTGAGATTCGTCTCCATGGTGATAGAGATCGAAGCCACCACTAAAGAGGAGCCCGAGAACCAGGTCATGGTTCTTTATCGCGGAACAGTTGCCTACAATCAACGCGCTCTGGGTTTCATCCGCGACCGGCTGCGGGAGATTCTGCGGGGTAACACTAATGTCGTCAGCTACCCAGTTATAGATCAGCGTAGTTTCGCGCCCGTATTGGGCCTCGTTTTCCTGAACATCTGGCGAAGGAACCACTACAAAGCGAGCTACGGCGTCTCCTATTGCGGATTGAATCCGCCGCGATAGCCGTGTACGCCCAATCGGTGTAAACACATTGTGCACGGTTCGAATCACTGCTGGACCACGCGAGCAAAATACGGTCGAGAGGGTAGAGATCGCGTACCCTCCCTCACTATGTATATGGAGCACATCCGGCGATGTTCTTCTAATGAGCCGGCGGAGGGCTACCGCCCCTTTCAGGGTACGGACCGAGGGTATGGACACTACCTCGTATCCAGCTGCACTCAATTCGTTTAAATAGGGATGGTCTTCACCCTGGCCGACAACGAGAGCCTCAACTCCATGGTGCGCGAAGTGTTCGGCACCAGAGACCAGCATCCGTTCCATACCGCTGGGGTTGAGAGCCCCAAGCAAGTGAATTACCCTTATTTTTCGCACGTTGTTGCTCTTATCTCGCCTAGCATCTCCGCCGTCAGCCCTATTCTTGACATTGTCAGTCATCGCAAAGAACCAATGACTTGCATCCTTCGCGCCCACCAGAGTATGTAGGTGGCAGCAACGACCAGCCTCCACGAACGCTTGTGACTCTTTCCAAGAATTCGGCGCAGCGACGGGTAATTGCCGCCGCCCTTTGGGCCCCGGAAAGCAGCCCAATCATCCCTTACCGTCCCGCGAGACGGAATCGCATTGCGCGCACATGCACCGTAGGTCCCGGGTGCCAGCACAATGGGGATGTTGAGACGCGCGGATCGCAACCCGTAATCGATATCCGCGAATGCATGGGAAAACCCACCGTCGATCCCGCCAATGAGGCGCGCCGTTTCGTGAGGGACAGCAACTAGGTTGCCATTGAATGTATCAGCGGGCCGGCAGGCATCCTGAGGGGTTATGACCGAGAACTTCAGCGGATGCCTCCCGCTTTTTTTCAGCCCGGAGTAGGTCACGTCGCCAGATAGCGGGTCTCGCATTGCCCCAACAATCACTGCTCCGGGATTCCGAGTAATGGCATCCGCTAGGGCGAGGAACGCGCCGAGATCAAGTTCGACATCGTCATTCAGCCACAGCAGGAAGCTGTCTGTCGAAGTCTCCGGAGATCTCAGTGTCACCTCTTCGGCAACGGCCATGCTCTTCGCCCAAAAAGCACTTCCGTCACCGCGCAAGATCTGGATGGATTGAGGCATCGCCTCGAGCGCCGCGCCAGTTCCATCGGTGGACCCGTCGTCGAAAACCGTGAACGAGATCTGAATTCCAGCGAAATCCGCCGCGTCCTGCGCACGCTCGATCGCACGAACGGTGAGAGGCTTCCTGTTGTGGCAAGCCATCAGCACAATAAAATTCATTGTTGGCCCACCTCCAAAGCCCGGCGGATGCCGCGCAAGAAGTTCTGGACCATGACCTCGACGCTGTATGTCTCGCCCGCCAACGCGCAGTTCGCCTTCAGGGAAGACAGCCGGGCGTGGTCCCGAAGCACCGCATCAAGTGCGGTCGCGTACGTGTGCGCGTTGTCCTTTGTCACAACAGCGTTCACCCCATCCTCTAGATACTCGAATTCTGGCGCGTGCCACGGCCAGTCAGTCGTTATAACTGGCAGTCGGGCGGCGAAGGCATCAACTGCGACGAGGCCAACTCGACCGGGCATCGCCATCACTTGTGAAGCCGCCATGGCAACTGCCTTTGAGGCACCAAAAACTGGTCCTAAGAAGATCAACCATGGACGCTCGACCTGAAAACGCTCCACGATCTCCCGCTCATCGCCATCCCCTGCGATGACGAGCCGGAAGTCGCTGTCCATCGTGTGTGCGATTTCTCCGGCTTCGAGTAGGAACTGAATTCGTTTTGAGCCGTCTAAGCCGCCGACGAAAAGTGCCGTTTTGCCCTTTAGATCGTGCGAGTTGTTGAATGCACTAATGTCCTCGGCGCGGATGTCATCGATTGATCGTTTCAGCACCGTCGTATCAATGGAGTTCTGAACAACTGTCACGCGATCACTTGGAAAGCCTGCCGCCACGACGGCTTTTGCGCCGCCGTCCGTATAGGCGAAAAACCAGCGCCCACGTCGTGTCAGCCATTGTTTCAGATGCTCCTGGCTACGGCTCACGCGAACCGTGAAAGTGCGCCCGTGACCCCAGAAAGCGACGGGCGTCTTGCGCCGCCCAGCCACAAGAAAATACGTTTCGATATTTCGGACAGCCTGCTCGACGACAATTAGGTCGTACGGTCCGCCATCTCGAAGTTGTCGTACGTCCTTGTAGGAAACGTCCCGTCCTCGGATCGAAAGAAACCGAGTTCTTAGGAGCCGAGCCGACGGGGACGAGACTGAGTCATTTCGAGCGCGCCATTCCCTCGGAGTTTCGCCGTAGTAGACGTGCACCTCGACTCCTACACGGTGCGCTTCGTGGACCAGCAGCTCGAAAAAGTGCTTTCGATACTGCGGCAGCCACGGGTGAATGATTGCGATCCTCAAGACTCTTCCTCTACTTGACCCACGAGAATTCGATGGCCGGCCGCAGTCAGGGCTGCCCAGTGAAGGGCAAGATCGTCTTCGCTAAATCGCTGCCCCACAACCCTTGCCGGATTGCCGACAACTATGGAGTTGGAGGGAACATCCCCTACTACAACCGCTCCAGAGCCAATAACTGAGCTGTCGCCAATAGATACCCCGGACAGGACTATGGCGCCGTACCCGAGCCACACATCCGAGCCAATTACCGTCTCGCGGCTCAAGGACTCTGGGAAATCACCAACCCATCGACTTCGCCTGACACTGGAACCCAGGTCGTGAAGATCATGGTCACTTCGCCCAACGAGTCCCGCAAGGTTCGCGAAGAGTACGCCGTCACCAATCTTGCCATCAACCTCAATCGTGACGTTCTTCCCCACGTACACGTCTTTGCCGATGGCGAGCGATTGCGGTGCCCAGATGGTTGACCCCGGCCCGACGTGGAACCCAGAACCGATGGTCACATTGGCACGTACAGCGATCCGGCGCATGATGCAGTTAACGAGTCGACGCAGCACCTATTACTCCAACCGCGTGGGCGCGAAAATTGCCGCCTTCAGGAATCGGGCGTTTCCGAACAAGTAACGTCTCCAGAGCCGTTTAGGCTCTCTGATCAAGCGGTAGGACCACTCAAGACCGAGTGTGGTCATCCAACGGGGTGCCTCCCGGAGTGTGCCCGCTGCAAAGTCGAAAGCAGCACCGATTGCGATTGCCACGACCGGAAGGCTTTCTGCCAAACGCATCGCTTCAAAATCTTGTTTCGGAGTGCCCAGGCCAACCCAAACGATGTCCGCTCCGCTGTGCCGAATTCGATCGTCTTGCTCTGCATACTCCGTTTTCGACAAGGGACGAAAGTGTGGGCTCTCGGTACCGACTATCTCGACACCCGGGTGGAGCTCTCGTAGGCGGCGCTCCAGCTGAGACAGTACATCTGGAGTAGAACCCAGTAGATAGTGCCGCACACCGCTTGACCGTCCCTGATCGAAAACATCTAGGAACAGCTGGGGACCACGGACCTGCCTGAGCCTGGGTGAGTGTCGCTTTAAGCGCGATACCCATCCGATCGGTTTCCCGTCGGGAAAGTTCACGGCCGGCCTTGCCAGAACCTGCCTATACTCGGCTGACTTGTCCGCAAGCGCGATCGTGTAGGCGTTAGCGAGATGTACGTGCCGGCCTTGCCCTTCTTGCACCAAATCGAGAATTCGTCGGCAGGCGAGTTGGGGGTCACTGACTGCGAACGAGACGGGGCCAACCCGTTGCAGGTCGGCGCTCTCTGCCTGTTGTATTACGTCTGACTTCAAAACTGGCTCATATCTGTTGGTTCAGGGCGGTCGCACTTTTCGGATGTCTGATGGCTTCCAGCGCGGAACAGAAAGGTCAATACGCTCCGGCTGGACGAAGGATCGCTCGGATAGTGCGGTAAAGAATGATCACGTCGCCGGTGGGAGACCAGTTCTCGACGTAATACAAGTCGAGTCTGATGCTGTCCTCCCAGGAGAGGTCCGAACGCCCGCTCACTTGCCAAAGCCCCGTGATGCCTGGCTTAACGAGCAGTCGTCGACGTGCCGAACCGTCGTAAGACTCGACCTCGCGAGCGAGAGGAGGGCGCGGCCCCACGAGCGCCATGTCGCCTCGGAACACGTTGATAAGCTGCGGGAGCTCATCAAGGCTGTAGCGGCGCAGCACGGATCCGACCTTGGTAACTCTGGGGTCTGCCCTAAGTTTGAACAACACACCGTTGCCGTCGGACTGATCCAGCAGAGTCGGCAGCTGGGCCTCAGCATCTGCAACCATTGAGCGAAATTTGATCATTCTGAAGACGTTGCCGTTCAACCCCACACGTTCCTGATGAAACCAGACCGGGCCGGCACTGTCTCGACGCACCGCGACAATAATCCACAAGAAAATAGGACTAAGGACCAGGAGGCCTAGGCCAGAGGCGATGAGGTCGAAGGCCCGTTTTGCGGAGTGCCGGGCCCCCTCGAATGAAGGAAAGTCAACCTGAATGAGGGGCAACCCGGAAACCTGACGTGCATGGATTCGTGGGCCAGCTATGTCGGTCAGTGCCGGTGCCATAATGAGGTCTACCTTGAGCACTTCAAGTTCCCAGCCGAGCTCGCGCAGCTTCCTCGGTCCGAAATTATCGGCTCCAGTGAAGATAACTGTATCGGCGCCGACCCGCTGAATCGACTCGAGAATCTGGCTGAAGTCCCCCAGGACTGGAACACCGTCGACAAGATTCTGCGCGACACTTCCGTTCTCCGTTACGGCTCCGACTACGGAAAGTCCCGCTGCCATATCACGGCGGATGCCAACAACGACATGGACACATTTGTCCCGTTCCCCCACAACGATGGTCCGATGTACAAAGCGACCCTCGCGGCGCCGCGCGACGAGCCATTGCCGCCATCCCCAACGGCCGAGTAGAAGCAAGATGAGCCCGATCGGTAGCGCCGTGAGGAAGTACCCACGAGCCAAGTCCACCTTGAGCAAGAACACGACTATCGCGGTAATACCAAATATCCGAGCGCTCGCGTCCAGAATGCGTTTGTACTCGGTACTCCCGGTTCCAATGGTCTTGTGATCACGAGTGGCGTAGTACTCGAGTGCCAGCATCCAGAACACAATCAGACCTAAGGAGACGAGAGTGTAGCCGAACGTGAAATCGGCAATATTCTCGATTGGAATGCGCAATTCCGAGCGTCGCGAACCAAACCACAGGACTTGGCTACCCAAGACCACCCCGATGATGACTGCGAGGTCCGTGAAGAAAAGCCGGGCCGCGTAGGCACGCTGCCAGCTCAACGTGTAGCTCTTCACCCCCACGTCGCACCGCCATCTGCAGACCGTGCGAACCTGTCGCCTGCCCAGAGCCACAGCATGCCGTCGTCGCTTGCAGAGAGAGCTGTCTCACCCGTGCCGACAATCGCATCAACGCAGGGCCGGGGCGTGGCGTCGACTGCACCGTCTTGGGACACGCCAACCAGCGAGATACCGACACAACCCGCCGGATTTGCAACTGCGACCTGGAATCCCTCGTTCGTTGCCGCAATGGCCGCCGCGCCCGGAACAGCGGCCGGGGCAGACCATGTAGCGCCAGCGTCCTGGGTGGTGACTACCGAAGCGTCAATGCATAGCACGGCAGCACTGGAGTTATCCGCGGCCGCTAGGGTGGCCACCGAAACACACGGAGCGACCACATCGCCCACCGGGGTATGCACTGTGTTTGAGGTAGCCGGGTCCACGTACCACTCCGCCGTGACGCGATCTGGGTAGGCCTTCCATGCATCACCCGCGACGAAGGTCGTGACGAGTTGGGGTGCGCAGTCCACAGCGTCGAGGGTCACCATTGACATCTCCGCGGCGTCGGCGACATAAATCGCCAAGATGGACGACGCGCTCGCTTCGGTCGAAGCATTGAAGCTCTCCCAGGTCGCGCCGGAGTCCGTAGTGAGTTCAAGATTGGCTGCGGCAGACGGGCAGGTTCCGGTTGAAGCACGCCAAGCTGTTGACGCGTCAAGGGCGCCGAGGATTCGGGATGGTACGCCTGTCGCTGTGGCAGTGATCTCAACAGGCTCAACCTCCGGGGCTGGCGTGGCCTCGGGGGTCGCAACCTGTGGAGGACTAGCGGTCGGCACAGCCGCCACCGTTCCTGCGCTGGGCGCGGGCTTAGGAGCCGTCAGGGCGAACGCGACCAGGCCGGCGTCGACAAGCAGGAAAACGGCCAGACCGGCGACAAGAAAGCCTCGGCGGGTGCGGTTGTTGCGGTTCTTGCGGCTGCTGGGTTTGCTTGCGCCCATGGTGCCCCCCTAGGGCTGATGAACTCTGGTGGATCTGTGGAACAGTGACACGACTTCGTTCACAGCTGGGACAAGCTGGCGGGCGGATTCGGCGTAGACCTCATCGCTGCGGCGGTAAGGGTCTACGACGTCGTCATCGTCGGGTGATTCGGGCGGATTCACGGCCCCGCGCTGTGACGCCGCGAAACCCACCAGTGTGGAGAACCGACCGACAACGTCATGCAACGGAAGCGCCGCGGCCTCTTCGAGGTCTTCGTCGGTGACTCCATTGACGAGTCTCGCGAATTCACGAATGGTGAACGTGTACCGAATGGCGCGCGGGTAGAGTTCCACGATCGCGCGCCGATGTTCCCTCGACATGGCGAAGACCAGATCAGCCTCGCTGAGATGCTCCGCTGTGAGGACTCGTGCAACGTGCAGCGACGGGTCGCCGCCGAAGTGCCGGGACAGGTCGGCGGCTTCGTAGGGCATCGCCTGGCCGGTTAAGCCGATCGTGCCGGCGCTCCCGAGCGCAACCTCGGGCCACCGTACTAGACCTACCCGGAGCAATTGCTCGGCGAGAGGCGACCGACAGATGTTTCCGGAGCATACCGTGAGGATAGTGAAGCTAGCCACTACGCAGTCCTCCGTCGCGTCTTGCCGAAGCTGCGACGGCCAGGCACGTCGCGCACCTCCACGGATTTCTCTTCTTCGAGGGCCGTGCCATAGCTGTACTGGCCGTACCCATAGGAATCGGGGCCCTTGGTGGGGAGCATCGTGATGACCATGCCCACCAGTCGACTACCGGCCCGTTCGAGGGCCTTCAGCGCACTCGACAGTTCGTTGCGCTTGGTGCGCCCTGAAGCTACAACCATGATTGCGCCACCGCAAAGCTTGCTGAGTACAGCCGCATCCGTGACCAGAAGCAAGGGCGGGGCGTCAATGAGCACAACGTCAAACTCTTCAGTGAGCACCGCTAGCAAATTGGCCATGGCAGCGGAACCAAGCAACTCGCTCGGGTTCGGGGGCACACGCCCGCTGGGCAATACGAACAACTTGTTCTTGCCCCATTTTTGCATGACGTCGGCGAGTTCGGCCCGGCCGATCAGTACGTCGGTGAGGCCGACCCCACCCTCGATGCCCATGTACTCAGCCACGCGAGGCAGCCGAAGGTCGCCGTCGACGAGAACAACGCGGGCCCCGGTCTCGGCCAGGGCGATGGCGAGGTTGGCAGTGGTGGTGCTCTTGCCCTCGCCCGGGATGGAGCTCGTGACAACGAAGCTGCGAGGGCCGCCCTCGATGTTGACGAACTGGAGGTTGGTGCGCAGGCTGCGGAAGGACTCTGCACGCGGGTTTTTTGGATCGGAGTGGACGACGAGCGGTCGGAGTCGCGCGTCAGGGTCGTTCGTGATGCCACCGAGCATTGGCGCATCTGTTACAAGATCGATGTCGTGCAAGGAATGGATGCGAGTGTCGAGAACGCTGCGAAGCACGGCGAACCCGATACCCAATGCAAGACCGACTAGTAGACCAAGCACAATATTCAGCGGTACGTTCGGACTTGCCGGGGAGCCTGGGACGAGTGCGGGCTGGATGGTTTCGATCTTCACCGGGCTCACGGCCTCGCCGTCGGGTTTCTCAAGCTGATCGACCACGATCTGGCTGAAGTTCTGACCCACAGCGTTTGCGATCTTGGCAGCGAGTACCGGATCGTCGTTGGTGACGGAGACGTCGATCAGCACCGTGTTCAACGGCGAAGATGCAGCAACCATTCCGGCAAGCTGCGCGGCGCTGATGTCGAGGTCAAGGTCGGTGATGACTTCGTCCAGAACGATGGCACTGTTCACGACGTCGACATATGAGGTCACGGCCTGACGGGCGAAACTGGTTCCAGCAACAAGCTCGCCACTTCCCGCGTCCCCGGAGGACTTGACGGACACGTAGAGCTGAGTGCTAGCGACGTAAGTGGGAGTCGTAGCAATCGCAGCGCCGGCTGCGGCCGCCACGCCGACCAGAGTCAGAGCCAGAATCAGGATCCAACTCTTGTGGAAAATCCTCAGGTAGTCCTTTAGTTCCACGCGCGTTCCTTCGGTAAGTGCCTAGTCGAGAGGAACCGCTCGTTTGCATTATCCCCAGGGCCATCTTTGCACATCGCTCAACGGTGGCTTGTCTCAGCAGGGAGGAATCAGGCACAGGGAATCACCGGCGTAGACAGAAATTCCCGATCAAGTGCCTAGTTCTGGGGGTGAATCGCACTACTCAGGGGCGCGCAGGGTGCCGTCGGGGCCGACGGTGAGGATGCAGGGGGCGCCGGACTCGATCACGACGGTGGCAACATCCGCTCGGCGGGCCGGCAGCACCCGTACGGTGACGCGGCCGTGTTCGATGGTGTCGAGCACGTCGGCGACGGTGCGGGCGAGGGTCTCGAGCTGCTCGGGCGGGGTGTCGGCGCTGTCGTCGAGCACGGTGACCTCCACGCCGCGCTGCCGGGCCGCCTGGACGGCGTGGATGACCGGGGGCACGAACAGGCAGCGGCCGCGGATGGCGTCGCGGAGGCTGGCCTCGACGAGCAGGCACTGGGCGCGCTCCTCGGCCGTGAGGGCGTGTGGCTCGGCCAGCCGCAGCAGGGTGGGCCGGGCGAGGGCGTTGACCCGGCGCAGCTGGGCCTTGCGCTCGCGGATGGCCGCCACGGTAGTGGCGTCCTGCCGGGCGCGGGCCAGGTCGTCTTGGGTGAGCACCCGCAGGTCGCGTTCGGACCGGCCGAGCCCGACGACGAAGAGGCTGCCGGCGAGCAGGGTGCCGGCGTGCCGGCTGACCAGGTCCACCCCGACCATGGCCGACTGGCCGGTCTCGACCGCCCAGCCCACCGTGAGGAGGGCCAGCACCGCGTAGCCCATCCAGGCCGACCGGATCTGGCCGCGCGCGGCGAGCACCACCAGGATCAGGGTGATCGCGCCGAGGTGCCAGTGCGCGAACGGGGCCTCGTCGTGGGCGGGCAGGTAGCCGAACATCAGAATGGCGCCGACGCCGCTGAGGGTGAGGGCCACGGCCACCTGCGTGCGGGGGAAGGGGCGGTTCATGGGGCGCATCAGGGTGATGGCGGAGAGCACGATCGCGAGGTAGGCACCGAGCATCAGGGCCAGCGGCCGGCCGGGGACGATGTTGATGACGGCGAGCAGGCCGTGCACGAAGACGAAGAGGGCCAGGATGAGGCGGGCCATGGGGGTGGTGAGGTCGAGGGAGCGGGAGAGGAAGGTGGGGGTCTCGACAGGCTCGACCGACGGATGGGGCTCGACCGATGGGGTCTCGACAGGCTCGACCGACGGGGGTGGCATTGGTCGGATTGGCGTGCGATTCGCGGGCTCGCGGTCGGGGGCCCAGGCCACGACTACGTCGGTGCCGCGGCCGGGGGTGGAGCGCACGTGGGCGGCGCCGTCGGGCAACCGGGTCATGCGACCCAGGATGGACTCGGCGATGCCCAGCCGCTCCGGCGGAACCAGGGCCGGGTCGAAACCGACGCCGTCGTCGCTGACGGTGACCTGGAAGCCGTCGGTGGTGGAGAGCATCGTGACACGGCGGTGCACCGGTCGGGCGGGGTCCTGCCCCGCGGCCGAGTTGACCGAGTTGCGCAGGGCCTCGCCGACCGCGCCGAGGATGGCCGTCACCGCTGCCGACGGCACGGTGCGTTCGATGCCCGCCTCCTGGCCGGCGCGGGCCGGGTTGTCGACGCGCACCACGGCATCCGGAGCGATCTGCTGCGCTAGCGTGCCGATGCGGCGCGCGGCGTCGGAGACCAGCAGCACCGGCTGCGGCGGCGGGGAGCGCAGCGCATCGAGCTGGGTGAGGGTCTTGGACGCGTGGCCGGACACCACGGACGGCGGGGTGCGGCCCAGGCCCGCCATCAGCAGGGTGGAGATGACGCTGTCGTGCACCAGCGCGTCGATGCTCAGCCGCTCCTGCCGGCGGGCCACCCGCGCCGCCCGGTGCGCCTCGGCCTGCCGGGTGAGCAGGGTGGCCTCGTCGACGCGGGCCGAGGCGCGCCGGGCGGCCAGGGTGAACGCGACGAACACGCTGACCAGCAGCAGCGAGTAGAGGCCGTCGGCCAGGCCGATGAGGGCCGGGTTGGCCTCGGCGGAAGTGGTGAAACGCACAAAGCCGCTGAGCGTGGAGGTGAGCACCGTGAACGCCCACACCAGACGCGGCTGGGCGAAGACGGCCACGGCCACGCACGGCACCCCGGTGAAGGTGATCACCCAGGGGATGTCGGCGCCGGCGGGCAGGGGTGTGCCGCGAACGATGAGCCAGAAGCCGAGGATCCCGACGAAGCTGAGCGCCTCGGCCGCGACAATGCCCCGCCGGATGCGCGCCGACCCCCACCGGGCGCTCAGGCCCAGGGCGATCGGCAGGCCGAACGAGGCGGCCCAGGCGGCCGCAGCCAACGCGGAGTTCGGCCAGGCCTGCGCCAGGAACGACGGCAGTGAGAGCAGTCCGAAGATGCCGGCCGCGGCCGCCACGGCGATGCAGAGCAGCCGGGTGAGGTTGGCGGTGGCCGTGTGGGCCGGGCGCTCGGCGACCATGGGAATCGGGACGGTCGAGTCGGTGGCCTGCAGCGTGCCGGGGCTGCCCGTGCTGCCCGTCAGCGCGGTCATGAGCGGCCGGGCACCGGCAGGATGCCGTCCTCCAGCGCACGCTTGTACAGGTCGATTTTGGTGTTCGCCGGCCGGCCGACCCGCTCGTACTTCGACCGCACCCGGCGGATGTAGTCGACCACGGTGAGCTCGGACAGTCCGGTGTGCGAGGCCACCAGCGGGGCCTTGGCGCCGGCGGCGTAGAGCGAGAGCACCTCCCGCTCGCGGGGGCTCAGGCCGGCATCGGAGAGGTCGGGGTCGCCATCCAGCGCTGCCGCCCACTCGGTGGAGGCGATGGTGTCGCCGGCCGCTGCCCGGGTGACGGCGTCGAGCAAGACGTCGGTGGGTTCGGATTTGCGCACCACGCCGAGCACGCCGCTGCGGGCGGCGGCGCGCATGAGACCCGCGTCGTCACCGCCGGTGAACGCGAGCACGGCCGCGCCGGTGGCCCGTAGCCGGTCGACGTTGCCGGTGACGGTGGAGCCGTCGGAGAGGCGCAGGTCGAGGATCACCAGGTCGACCGGGGTCTCCCCTACCTCGGCCAGCAGCTCGGCGACCGTGGCGACGGTGGCCACCACCTCGATGTCGGGCAGGGTGGCGAACAGGCCGGCGAACCCGCGTGCCACGATCTCGTGGTCGTCGATCAGCGCAACGCGGAACCTGTGCATATCTGCCTCTTCTGCCGTGCGGAATCGAGTGCCCTGATAAATGACGGCTTTTGCCGCCGCGGATGCTTCCCTAGGGTGATGATGGGGAACTTGCCGGGGGGCAAGCTGGGGCGCTCTCGGTGGCCGGACTCGCTTCGTGCGAATCCACGCCGATTGAGCGCCCTCGCTCCGCCGGCTCCCGGCGTCGGTTGTTGAGCACGCCGTGGCTTTCCTCGAGGTAGCAGGAGCCGCAGAGCGACTCGTAGGTGACCTCGACGCCGTCGATGGCCACCTGGTCGCCGTCGAAGACGAACGCGCCGTCGACCTTGCGCCCGTTGAAGACGGCCTTTCGACCGCACCGGCAGATGGTCTTGAGTTCTTCGAGGCTGTGCGACACCTCGAGCAGCCGGCGGCTGCCGGGGAAGGCCACGGTCTGGAAGTCGGTGCGGATGCCGTAGGCGAGCACCGGGATGTTCTCGAGGATCGCGATGCGCAGCAGGTCGTCGACTTGGGTTTCGGTGAGGAACTGTGCCTCGTCGACGAGCAGGGCGCTGACGTCGAGCCCGGTGGTGGCCTCGGTCTCGTGCCGGTGCTGCTGGAACAGGGCGTAGGCATCCGTCTCGGGGGTCAGCAGAAAGTCGACGCCGCGGGTGACGCCCAGGCGGGAGAGGATGCCGCGGTCGCCCTTGGTGTCGACCGACGGCTTGGCCAGCAGCACCCGGTGGCCGCGCTCCTCATAGTTGTAGGCGGCCTGGAGCATCGAGGTGCTCTTGCCGCTGTTCATCGCCCCGTATCGGAAATACAGTTTCGCCATTACCGCCGGTACCGCCCTCTTATACGTCTTGTACGTCTTGTACGTCTTGTACGTCTTGTACGTCTAGTTTCTTGAGGTTCAGCGTACTTGGCGGGGCGGTTGCTTGGCGCGCACCCCGGCGGGGGTAGCCGGGGTGGCCAGGGCCTCCCGGGGCGGCCCGACCTGGTGCGGGTCGCGGGCGCCGTCGAACTCGATGGTGAGCGAGGGGCGCCGCACGGTGACCCGCACGTTGGCGAAGACCACCCGGATGACACCGAGGTAGGGGCGCAGCAGCGCGCGCACCTTGCGGGGCGGCAGGTCGAGGGCGGCCTGGATGGTGATGGTGTCGACCGGGACGGATGTCGGCGGTGCCGTTTTGATGAGGGTGGGCCGGGGGGCGGTGAGGGTGGCCGGGGCGGGCCGGGGCGGCGTGGGGGTGCTCGAGCCGGTGATCTGCACGACGAGGCTGTGCGGGTCGAAGCCGGGCGCGGCGCAGAGGGCCCCGATCAGGGCGGCGGTGGCGGCACGCTGTTCGGCGCGGAACGCCGTGGCCCGGTGCTCGGGGTCGGCCACGACGAGCAGGCCCGGCGTGCCGCGCTCGGCCAGGGCGGCACGTTCCCGGGTGGCCACGGAGTCCAGCCAGGTTCGGTCGATCTCGGCGACCAGGGTGCGGCGCACCTCGGCGGCGAGCTGGCCGGCCTGCGCCACGTCCAGGGCGGTGACGGTGCCACGCTCGAGAAGCTCGGCGAGGAACGGGATGACGCCGGACTTCAGGGCGGAGACCTGCTGCTCCACCACGGCCCGGGCCATCTGGCCGCGGGCTTCTTCGGTGCGGGCGACGATGGCCCGGCGGGCATCCGTCTGCCAGGCCAGGATCGAGCGCACGATGCGGCGCGAGTACGCGGCGCCGGCGGCGGTGGGCGCGAGGATCTGGGTAACCGAGACGATCGCGTACACGGCGACGGGGACATGCACTTCATAGGAGCCGGCTTGCGGGAGCGTGATTAGGATGGCGACGATGCTGGCGACGGCGCCGGAGAGGGCGATCTCCCGCCACGGCCGGTAGGGGGCCAGCGCCAGGAGGAGGAAGCCGATGCAGACCGGGCCGAAGTCGTCTTGGACGAGCAGGTTGTCGCCCCACCGGCTGAGCTGCTCGCAGACGTACCCGAGCAGGGCGAAGCCGGCCATGATCAGGTGGATCCGGCGGCCGAACGGCGACCGCGCCGGTTGGGTGCCGATCACCAGGGTGGCCGCTGCGGCGGCCATGGCCAGCACGGCGAGGGTGGCCATCAGGGGGTTTCGGATCTGGTCCTGTTGCAGGACCGTGGCGATCACCGAGTAGCAGAGCACGATCGAGGCGATCGCGGGCGACAGCGGCCAGGCGGCGAGGGTGCCCAGCGGGTCGAGGCGCTGCTGGGTGGCGCGGTGGGCGGTCACGGGGTGGCCTTGTCGGTGGGGGTGGTGGCTGGGGCGGTCTCGGTGGTCGAGGCGGGGGCTGTTTCGGCGGCGGCCGCAGCCGCGGCGGGGGCGGTTTCGGCAGCGACTTCGGCGGCCGCGGCGATGGTGCTCGGCACGATGGGCGGGGCGGGCAGGGTGAGTAACACCGAGGTGCCGGCGCCGGGACGGGACCAGATCACCACGGAGCCGCCGAGCCGTTCGATGCGTTTGCGTACCGACTGGCGCAGCCCGAGCCTGTCGTTGCCGGTCTCGGACTCCATGAAGCCGCGGCCGGCGTCGAGCACCATCACCGAAACGTTCTGACCGTCGGCGTCGATGACCACTTCGGCGGTGACGATGCCGGCGTGCAGAAGCACGTTGACCAGGCATTGCTGAACCGCCAGGCCCAGTTCCTTGTCGCTCTGCGGGTCCAGGCGCGCCAGGGCCTCTTTGTCGCCGGTGATGTCGACGACGAGGCCACGGTCGCGCATGCGGTCGATGGCGCGGAACACGGCGCTGGACAGCCATCCGTCGTTGCCCGCCGCGGCGGCGGTGCGCTCGTCGACGTGGGTGAGCCAGTCGCGCTCGGCGAGGGTCTGCAGGGTTTCGCGGACGCCGGCCTCGAGGCCGCGGCTGAGCGGGCCGGGTTTGGCGCGGGCCACCGACACCAGCTGGTTAAGGGTGGTGTCGTGCATGAGGGCGATGGCGCGCACGTCGAAGTCGTGGCGCAGGATGCGGGACTCGTCGTCTTGCACGGCGCGGTGGATGGCGGGCTGGGCGGCGCGTCCGGTGCGGCGGGCGAGGCCGTCGAGCAGCATCACGCCGACCAGGAACAGGTAGGTGACGACGGTGAACACGTCGGGGCGGTCGGGTACGGGGGTCTGCGAGATGGCGAGGGTGGCGGCGGCCTCGGCGAGGAGGAAGCCCAGGGTGCTCCACAGCACGCCGACGAGCGCGCCGGTGCCGGCGCCGCCGACCATGATCAGGGCCATCTTGGGCAGCGAGATCAGGAACATGTCCGAGGACGGGAAGACGCCGGGCATGCCCAGCACCGCGCTGGTGAACAGGTAGGTGCACAGGGCGCCGACCAGCAGGTAGGCGATGGTCAGCGGCACCGTGCGCCAGCGGGCGAGGATCGCCAGCAGGGCGCCCATGCCGAGGATCGCGGCGACGGTGATCTGCAGCCGGTCGGTGACCGGGAACACGCTCAGCGCCAGGACCGAGAACAGGGCGCCGGCCAGGCAGACCAGGCCGAACCAGTGCGACGCCCGGGCCAGGGCACGGCTGAGCGTGGCCTTGACCAGGTGGTCGGGTAACCCAAGTGACATTGCGCCCTCTCCGCGTCTGATTATCTCAGGTGTGCGGGGGTTGGCGGGCAGCCGGTTCGACGGTGGTGTGCGCTCGGTGAGGGTCAAAACAGGGTGGGTGAGAATTCGGGCGGGAGTTCGGCGGCGATGAGGGACGACGGCGGAGAGTTGGGGTTGCTGTTGATCGAGCCCGTAGAGATCCCGTGAGCTAGCTCGCGAACGCATCCGCTCGCTCATTGAGCCTGTTCGTGGTCCTGATTGGAGGGTTTATTAGGATAAAGGTCGAAAAATAGGACCCTGTGTCCGATCCCGTCCTTGTAATCGCATTTTTTCCTTATACCGATGCGCGGTTGCGGACAGTGGCGGGTCAGCTAGACAGAAATGCGGCGTGCGCTACTCAGGCGCACTGCAGGGCCCGCGCTCGCGAGTTTCGGTCGCGGGGTTACGACAAGCTCGGCCTACAGAATGGTGGGCATGCGCTGGGGCTCCGGAAACAACAAGAACCCCGCCCGTGGGCGAGGTCCTTGAGGGACAAAGCGGGTCAGTCGTTCAGGTGCAGGATGGCGTAGTCGGCTTCTTCGACGGTGAACTTCGCGCCGTACTCGCTGATCAGCTGATCGTGGATAGCCGCGGGTGACATGGCCATCTCGTCCTGATAGAGCTTCGCGCTGGCCAGAGCATTCGCCGACCAGTCAGCGTCTACGTTGTCGACCGCGTACTGAGCCGACTCGGGCGAAAACTGTCCGCCGTACTCGGACGTGAGCTGATCGTAGATTCCAGCTTTGCTCATATCCATCATGCTCGCGTAAGTTGCGGCTGAAATCAGCGCGGATCCGTACTCGGCCGGCACGTCTGCAGCCTCAGGTTCGGAGTCTGCGGCTACTTCGGCCGGCTCTGCTTCGGCGGGCTCGAGTTCTGTCGATTCGACCGGCTCGGCTGTGGCCGACTCGGTGAGTTCTGTCGTCGACGTGTCGTCTGAGGCGAGGTTCACAAGCGCCACGGCTCCGAACGTCACGGCGATCGAGGCTACGATAGCGACGCCACCGAGAATAACGCCGGTGAGAGCCATCGCTTTGGGCTGCTTTTTGCGCATGGCCAGGATGCCGAGCACGACGGCCACGACTCCGACAATTGCCCCGAAGACGGGGATGAGCCCGAAGAGGAATGCTCCGATGCCGACGAGCAACGCGGCGAGGGCGAGGCCCTTCGCCGATGTCAGTGGCGGTTGCGGCGGCAGCGTCGCCGTCCCGTACGGGTAGGTAGGTGCGGCTGGCGGCTGTGAGGCATTAGGTCGGGGCTCATTCGAGCCGTCCCCCAACGGTGTCGGTGTGGTCATGCCCTGAGTATGGCAGCGATCGCAGACGTCCCGATTGGGGGCCACGACCGGCGAGCAGGGTGAAACTAGCCGATGAGACCAAAAATCGCTGTCGTACCGAGATGCGGGGTCGGCGGCAACCCAGAATCAGGTGGAGCATGCCGGAGCACCCACAGCTTGACGTTCAGAACAGCGTCGGTGTCAGGTCCAGGGGCAGCTCGGCGGCGATCAGGGAGGGCGGGACGGCCGGGCTGCCGGGCGAGGCGGTGCGGGCGCCGGCGGGCGAGGCGGTCAGCGCCTTGGAGAGGATGCCGCCCGTCGCCGGGTCCTCCCGGCGGCGCTGCAGGCCGTGCGCACGGATCAGCGGCTGGATGCGCTCGGCGAGCCACTGACGGTACTCCTTAGGCGCGTAGGTCCCGCGTTTGTAAAGCTCGCGATACTGGGGCATCAGCTCGGGATGATCCTGCTCGAGCCACTGGAAGTACCACTCCTTGACCCCGGGCTTGAGGTAGAGGGCGCTGTAGAGCACCCCGGTGGCGCCGGCGGCCTTGGCCTGGCGCATGGCCTCGTCGAGGTGCGCCTTGGTGTCGGTGAGGAACGGCAGGATCGGCATCAGGAACACCGAGCAGTCCATGCCCTTGTCGCGGATCGCGCTGACCGTGGCCAGGCGCGCCTTGGTGCTCGGGGTACCCGGCTCAACGGCCTGCTGCAGGGCGTCGTCGTAGATGGCGATGGACATGGCGAGATCCACCGGCACCTGTTGGCTGGCCTCGTGGAGCAGGTCGAGGTCCCGGCGCAACAGGGTGCCCTTGGTGAGGATCGAGAACGGGGTGCCGGAGTCGGCGAGCGCGGCGATGATGCCGGGCATCAGCCGGTAGCGGCCCTCGGCCCGCTGGTACGGGTCGGTGTTGGTGCCCAGCGCCACCGGATGCTTGCCCCAGGTGGGTTTGGCGAGTTCTTTACTGAGCACTTCGGCCACGTTGACCTTCACGATGATCTCGTTGTCGAAGTCCTTGCCCGCGTCAAGGTCGAGGTAGTTGTGGGTGGGGCGGGCGAAGCAATAGGTACACGCATGAGAGCAGCCGCGGTACGGGTTGATGGTCCAGCCGAAGGGCATCGCACTCTGGCCGGGCACCCGGTTGAGGGCGGACTTGGCGAGCACCTCGTGGAAGGTGATCCCGTCGAACTCGGGGGTGCGGACGCTGCGCACCAGGTTGTTCAGCCGGGCCAGGCCGGGCAGCGCGCCGGCCTGCTCGGTCGTTAGTTCCTGTCCACTCCAGCGCATACATCCAGTCGAACACATGTTCGAGTGGGATGCAAGGTGGGTGTCATGCGGGGTGGCTCACCCGGCGGGGCGCTGCATCCGCCGGTCTTGACGTTATGCGGGGTAGGCGCCGTTATGCGGGTGGCACGCCACCCGCACAGCGGCGCCTGACCCGCATAGCTCGCGGTCGGGCAGCGGATGCGGGGCGCAGGCGCAGCGCAGGCTGGCCGGCCGCGCCTACGCGGTGAGGTGCAGGGTCTTGGCGGTGGCGGCCAGGGAGGCGGCGGCCGCAGCGGGGTCGTCGGAGAGTTTGGTGCCCAGGCTCGGGACCATCTCGCGCAGCTGCGGCTCCCAGCGGGAGTACTCGCCCGGGAAGCAGCGCTTGAGCAGGTCGACCATGATCGGCGCGGCGGTGGAGGCTCCGGGCGAGGCGCCGAGGAGCCCGGCGATGCTGCCGTCGGCGGAGGTGATGACCTCGGTGCCGAACTGCAGGATGCCGCCGGCCTTGGCGTCCTTCTTCATGACCTGCACCCGCTGGCCGGCGGTGATCAGTTCCCAGTCCTCGGCCTTGGCCGTGGGCATGAACTCGCGCAGTGCGTTGAGCTTGGCCGTGCGGGAGGCAAAGACCTCGCCGACCAGGTACTTCATCAGGCCGAAGTTGTTCTTGGCCACGGCGAGCATCGGCACGAGGTTGTGCGCGCGCACGGAGAAAGGCAGGTCGAACCAGGTGCTGGTCTTGAGGAACTTGGGGCTGAATCCGGCGAACGGGCCGAAGAGCAGCGAGGTCTCGCCATCCACTACCCGGGTGTCGAGGTGCGGCACCGACATCGGCGGCGCGCCCACGGCGGCCTTGCCGTAGACCTTGGCCTGGTGCTGTTTGACGATGGCGGGATTGTTGGTGCGCAGGAACTGGCCGCTGATCGGGAAGCCGCCGAAGCCCTTGATTTCGGGGATGCCGCTCTTCTGCAGCAGCGCGAGGGCGCCGCCGCCGGCACCGACGAAGACAAAACGGGCCTCGACGGTGTTCGTGTAACGACCCACCAGGCTGAGCAGTTTGAGCTTCCAGGAGCCATCGTCCTGCTGCTTGAGCGCGGTGACCTGCTGGTTGAGGTGCACGTCGGTGCCGCGCTTCTTGAGCGAGGCGAACAGGTAGCGGGTGAGGGCGCCGAAGTCCACGTCGGTGCCGGACTCGATGCGGGTCGCCGCGATCTTCTGCTTGGCGGCGCGCTTCTTGGTCAGCAGCGGGGTCCACTTTTCGATGACGGCGGGGTCTTCGCTGTATTCCATCCCGGCGAACAGCGGCTCATCGGCGAGCACGGCCATGCGCTTGCGCAGGTAGTCCACGTTGGCGGTGCCGTGCACGAAGGTCATGTGCGGGGTGGAGTTGATGAACTTCTCCGGCTCGGGCAGCACCCCGGTCTCCACCAGGTGCGACCAGAGCTGGCGGCTGATCTGGAACTGCTCGTTGATGGCGACGGCCTTCTCGGCCGTGACGGTGCCGTCGGCAGCCTGGGGCATGTAGTTGAGTTCGCAGAGCGCGGCGTGGCCGGTCCCGGCGTTGTTCCACGGGTTGGAGCTCTCCTGCGCGAGCTCACCGAGGCGCTCGTAGACCTGGATGTTCCAGTCCGGCTGCAGTTCGGCGAGCAGGGTGGCCAGGGTGGCGCTCATGATTCCCCCGCCAATCAGGGCGACATCGACCTTTTCTGAATTCACGCTCTAACTCTAACCCGCCGCGCGGGCCGCTCCGCCGGGGCGCAGCAGCCCCCGGCTGCGAACGCCGGATGCGGGCGATAAGGTTGCAAAATGGACTCGACCGGTAGTCGTCTCGGCCTTTCCCTGGGCATCATCACCCTCGCTGCGCCCATCGTGGCGCTCGGCCTGTTCATCGGCAGCTTCGCGGTCACTGCAACTAGCGCCGCCGCCGGTAACCCTCTCGCCGGCCGCTCCTTCTATACCAACCCGAACTCGACTGCGCAGGTGGCTGCCACCGCCGCCGCGGTCGCCGACCCGGACTCCGCCGCGGCCGCCACCCTCGGCAAGCTGGCCGAGCAGCCCTCCGCGATCTGGCTGATGCCGGAGAAGTACCCGCTGAACACAGTGCAGGCCGACGTCACCGCCATCGCGGATGCCGCCGAAGAGGTCGGGCAGACGCCGGTGTTCGTGGTCTACGGCATCCCCGACCGCGACTGCGGCAACTTCTCGGCCGGCGGCCTCTCGGAGAGCGACTATCCCACCTGGGTGGCCTCCATCGCGACGGCGCTGACGCTGAAGGCATCCGTGGTTATTCTCGAACCGGATGCGCTGGCGCTGGCCACCGAGTGCGGCAATGTCGAGCAGAGGGTGGCGCAGATTCAGCAGGGCGTGGCCGCTTTTGCGCCCACGGTCGCCACGGTCTACCTCGACGCCGGCCACTCCGACTGGCTCACCCCGGCCACCGCCGCCGATCTACTCAACCGCGCCGGCGTCGCGCAGGTGCGCGGTTTCGCGACCAACGTCTCCAACTACAACGACTCGGCGGCCGAGCAGGCCTTCGGTGAGGCGGTCTCCGCGCTTACCGGCGGGGCCCACTTCGTCGTCGACACCTCGCGCAACGGCCGGGGCGGCAACGGCGAATGGTGCAACCCTGCCGGCCAAGCTTTGGGCGGCACTCCCGAGGCCACAACGGATGGGGCCTCGCGCGACGCGAATCTGTGGGTGAAGGAGCCCGGCGAGAGCGACGGCACCTGCAACGGCGGTCCGGCCGCCGGCGAATGGTGGAACGAGAGGGCCCTCGAGCTCGCGGCCGCTGCCGGCTGGTAGCCGGGCGGCGGGCCGAATCGGGTCTATCTGATGGATGCTCGACCCGCGTAATATACTCAGGTATGTCGACGACCGGGGAAATACGCAGGGTAGCGGTCATTATTGAGGACGACGCAGACATCCGCCATCTGCTTGAAGCCGTACTCACCCAGGCCGGGTTCAAGACCATCGCCACGAGCAACGGGCTCGACGGGGTGCGCGCGGTTCGCGCGTACGACCCGATCGTCACCACGCTCGACGTGAGCATGCCGGGCATGGACGGGTTCGAGACCGCCAAGCGGATTCGCGCGTTCAGCGCCACCTACCTCGTGATGCTCACCGCCCGCGACGAAGAGATCGACACGCTGCAGGGCCTGGAGTCCGGCGCCGACGACTACCTCACCAAGCCGTTCCGGCCGCGCGAACTGCGCGCCCGCATCGACGCCATGCTGCGCCGCCCCCGGCTGGCGCTGCCGCCGGAGGGTACCGAGGTCATCACAGAGCCCGCCGCCCCCGCGTTCGCACCGACCGCCGGCGCACAGCTCGCCGCGGAACCCGAATACACCCCCGCGTACGTTCCGCCGGTCACCGCGCCCGCTCCCCCGGCGGCCGACCTGCCGCCGAGCCTGGCCCCGGTAGCGATGAGCGGGCAGCACGTCGCGACCGTGCCGCTTCCCCAGGCCGGCACCGCCGCATCCGCCAGCAGCGACGCACGCGCCGACGACTGGATCGAGCACAACGGGCTGCGGCTGAGCAACGACATGCGCCTGGCCATGCTCGGCACCACTGAGCTGGACCTGACCCGCACCGAGTTCGACCTGCTGGCCGCACTGCTCGAGTCGAAGCGGCGGGTGCGCAGCAAGGCCGACCTGGCGCTGCTGCTGCGCGGCGAGAGCTACGTGACGTCGTACTACGTGAACGAGGCCGACAAGCGTGCCGTCGAGGCGCACCTGAGCAACCTGCGGCGCAAGCTCGGTGACAGCCTCACCGCCCCGCGCTGGCTCGAGACCGTGCGCGGCGTGGGCTACCGGCTGGCGGCGTCGGATCAGGCTGGGCGCGACTCGTACTAGGGGTCGTTTTCGGGTCGCGGGGTCTCGACAGGCTCGACCGACGAGGTGGGCTCGACCGACGAGGCGGGGCTAGCGCTGTAGGGCGAACATGGTGGCCAGGTCGGAGCAGGCTAGCTCGCCGACCTCGTTGAGCCTGGTCATGTGACTCACCGAACCCGCGATATCACCGTCGCGCAGGGCGTCGTGCATCATCGCGGCGGTGGCCTCCACCGTGACCGCCCCCACCATGGTGCTGCTCGAGCGGATGCTCAGCAACACCACGTGGGCTTCCTCGGCATCCGGGAATCGTTGGGTCAGCGCCACGGCCAGCCGCTTGGACCGGCTGTGCCACAGGTGCACGAAGTCGTGCACAAAGCGGCGCTGCATATTCTGGTCGCCGCCCATCTGGGCGAGCAGTTTGCGCAGGGCGAGGGCCTCGATGTGGGCGCTCACACCCGGTAGCCGCGGTGGCGCTTGATCAGTGTGAAGAACATAGTCAAAGTCTGCAGCACTGTGGTCACTCCAAGGATCGGCCATCCGATCCACAGGATGGTGGACTGGACCATGATGGGTAGCTGCAACCAGATGAACACCATCGCGGCCGCCGCGGCGAGTCCCACTAGGAGGGGTACCAGGTAGGCGTTACCGGAGCCGCGCTCGGCCTTGGCCTGCTCGGCCCAGTTGTCGACCTGCTTGTTGCTGGCGAATTTGGTCCAGGCGCGCACGAAGTGGCCGATCCGCACCCACATATAGATCTCGGCGGGGAGGAACCCGATTGCGAAGACGATGTCCTTCCAGGTGCGGCTCTTCATCGACATGGCGGTGCGGAAGTTGAGCAGGATGGCGATGAGCGGCGGGATCAGCCAGATCGGGCTGAATACGAACGCGTCGATCGAGAGCGAGGCGAACAGCAGGATGAAGAACATCACCCGGGTGATGACGTTGACGATCATCGAGAAGTTCTCGAGCCAGCGCAGGCGAAGGTTGGGGTGGAACGGCTGCCCCTTGGTGTCGCCGCGCTGACCGGGCCACATGAGCTCGATGGCGCCGAAGTTCCACTTGACCTGCTGGGCATCCAGGCCGCGCAGCGTGGTCATGCCGCCCACGTTGGCGCGGGCCTGGGCGCTGATCTTGGTGAGGTAGCCGGCGCTCTTGATCTGCAGCGAGAGCAGGGAGTCCTCCACCTCGCTGTCCTTGACCCACGGGGTGGCCTGGTGACTGTCGACCATGACCTCGCGCAGGGCCTTGATGGAGAAGATCGAGAACTGGCCGCCGAGCACGGCCATGTTGCGGCCGCGGAGCATGTTCTGCATGTTGAACGCGGCGAACTGGGCGCGCTGGCCGGCGATGAGGAAGCTGGGGACGAGGCCCTGGATCACGGTGTCGTCGATGCTGTAGATCGCGGAGATGCCGCCGACGCGCGTGTCCGAGGAGATCTCGGCCTCGAGCTGCTCCACGGCGTTGGGCGACGCCGTGGTGTCGCCGTCGACGCCGAGCAGGAAATCGCAGCCCTCGATGAGCGAGAAGCCGTAGTTGAGCGCGCCGACCTTCTTGTCGGGGTTGACCCCGATGTCGTGCACGAACACCTCGGTGAACTGCATCACGCCGTCGGTGACGACCTCGTGCGGGCCGGCGTACTGGCTGGCGATCTTCACGGTGTCGTCGGTGGTGTTGTTGACCACCACGTGGATGACGTCGGGCAGCCGGGTCTGGGCCAGCAGCGAGTCGAGCACGCCGGCGATGGAGTCGGCCTCGTTGTACGCGGGAACGATGCAGCCCACGGTGGACCGGTACGTCGGCAGGCCCTCCACCATCGAATTGAACTCGTTGGCGTGGGCATCCGGGCTGGGCGCGGTCTGGGTGGCGTTGTTGCTGTCATTCACAGTCCCCACTGTGTCAGGGCAAAACACGGTCTGACCCCCGGCCGGGGGCAAGGTTCTCACAAGATATGCTCAAGACCAGCGCAGCACCCGCGCGCACCAGTGCACCCCCGGGGGATCCCATGACGACGTCAACCCGTACCCGCCTCGCGGCGCTGGCCTGTGCGGCCGGCCTCACGATTACTCTCTCCGCCTGCGGTCAGGCCCCCTGGGCCGGCCTCGAGGCGAGCCCGTCCGCGACCCCGAAGACCAAGGCCACCCTCACGGCGATCGAGAACGATTTGGCCACGGGATCGACCCGGCACCAGATCACGGCCGGGGATGCGGCGCTCACCGTGGACTACTCCTCGAGCCTGAACATGGGCGAGTGGACCGCGGCCGCGAACAAGCCCGTGAGCCTCTCGCTCAGCGCCACGCTCGGCACCGACGACGGCCAGGACGTGTTCCTGTCCAAGATGACCGTCATTACGGCCGTCACCGGGCCCACGGGCGCGCTGGAGCCGCCCGCACCCTTCGTGGACCAGACCACCTTGGTGCCCGGCTACCTCATGAAGGCGCCGTACAGCTACGGACAGACCTACGTGCTGTCGGCCCTCGACCCGACGGCCACCAGCGTCACACTGTCGTTCACCTACGAGCTGCTCATCCAGACCACGCCCACCTCGGCCTCGTTCGCGAAGCAGACCGCCAGCGACCAGATCACCGTCGCGATCGTGCCCTAGCCGCCCGCCGGCTGTTTCGCGGTCAGGGGTCGCGGGTGACGGCGGCTTCGGTGGTCACGGCGATGTCGTTGCCGCCGCGGCGCTTGACCACGTCGATGGCCCGGCCGGACGCGGCGGTGAGGGCCGCGAGGTCGTACCCGTGGTCGAAGGTGTCCCCGATGCCGAAGCTCGCGGTGAGCCGGATTTTGTAGGACTCCCCCATCGGTCCGTCGACGAGGGCGTTCTGCATCCGCTGCACGATGGTGAGAGCCTCGGTGGCGGATCCGACGGCGGCCAGCACGTAGAAGCGGCCGGCAGCCGGGTGTCCGATCTGCGCCAACAGTGGCGCGCTGCCGCGGAGGGTGTCCGCAAAGCGGGCGATGGCCTCGTCACCGGTGACGCGCCCGAACGCCGTGTTGATCTCGGGGAGGTTGTCGATGTCCGCGCCGATCAGGGCCAGGCCCAGCTCGGCCCGTTCGGCCCGCTCCAGATGGTCGGTGGCGGCCTGCTGGAACGCGGTGCCGGACAGCACGCCCGCGGCCGAATGGATGCCCACGGTGATGTCGCCGACGGCGTTGCTGCCGACCCGCTCCGCGCGCAGGATCGACGTGGCGACGCAGGCCGTCACGATGAGCGCCATGTTGAGGATCGAGGTGGTGCCTGAGTCGAAGTAGGTGATGAAGGTGGCGCTGTCGACGCCGTCCACGGTGAAGACGATGGCGCGGCCGGAGTAGAAGAGGGCGACGACGAAGAGCACGAGCGCGAAGATCCGCCCGTTGACGTTGCGGCGGAGCCGGCCGCGCAGGGCCTCGGTGCCACCCAAGGCGCCCATCAGCGCCACGACGAGCCAGAGCGGGGCAGCCCCGGCCCACTCGCCGCCGTCAGCGCCGGGGAGGAGGCTGATGACGCCCACGACCAGGGCCAGGCCGCCCACCACGGCGAAGCCGGAGCCGCGGCCGTTGTAGACCCTGCTGCCCGACCAGAGCGCGCCGACGGCGATGACCAGGGACACGTTGGCGAAGGTGATCGACCACCATGCCTCGGCGCTGACAATGTAGACGCCGTAACCGACGGCCACCATAATGCCCGCCACGAACGCGAGGCTCCACAGACGGCCGGGCGGGTCGTTGCGGTTCAGCGCGGTGTTGAAGATGAATGAGACCCCGCACAGGATCGTGATCAACCCACTGATCATCTGCAGGGTGGGTCCGTCTAGGTGCATGTTGTCCCCCGTTGAGCGTGGCGTGCCACGCTCAACCTCTGTTTACCGGGAGCGTGGCGATTGCCGTCGTCCCCTTGCCTTTGGTCGACTCCAGGCGCAGATCGCCGCCGTGTTCGCGCATGATGTCCCGGCTGATGCTCAGGCCCAGTCCCGTGCCGTGCACGCTGGAGCCCCGCACCGAGTCGGCCCGGTAAAACCTGTCGAAGAGGTTGCCCTGTTCGTCTTCGCTCATGCCCCGGCCGGTGTCGGCGACGCGCACCTCGATGCCGCAGGACACCTCCAGCACCTCGACGCTGACCTTGCCGGACTCCACGTTGTACTTGATCGCGTTGGAGAAGATGTTGTCGATCACCTGGCGCAGCCGAAAGGCGTCCGCGGTGACCGTGATCGGCGCCAGCTCGGCCAGTTCGAACCGGATGCCGCGTTGCGCGGCGAGCGGCTCGGCCGACTCGACGGCCTCCGTGATGATCGCGGACAGGTCGCAGGGCGCGACGGTGAGCGCGAGACCCTCTTTGGACTCGCTGGCCGCGGTGAGCAGGCCGGAGACGATTTCGAGGAGCCGGTCGGAGTTCTTCGACGCGATCTCGAGCATCCGGCGGGTGTCGGGGTCGATCGTTTCGTCGTCGAGGGCGAGTTCGAGGTAGCCCAGGATCGAGGTGAGCGGGGTGCGCAGCTCGTGGGAGACCGAGGCGACGAGGTCGTCCCTGGCCTGCACGGCCCGCACCTCGGCGGTGACGTCGCGGGTCACGATCACGCCGCCGTCGTACCGGCCGGTGTGGTCGTGGATGGGCCGGGCCGACACGAGCACGGCGGCCTGCGGCTGGTCGGGGGAACCCAGCCACACAGTGACCCTGTCAACGGTTTCACCGCGGATGGCGCGCTGGGTGGGCCGGTCGGGACCGTCGAAGGGCGTGACACCGTCTTCCTTGTAGACGATGGTGGCCAGGCCGATGCCGTCGCTGACGCCGAACCGGGTCAGCATGGACCGCTGGGCCCGGTTGACGAAGTTGACCCGTCCGTCGCTGTCGTAGCCGACCACACCGAAGTCGACGGTGTTGAAGATCTCGTCGAGGGTCTGCTCCTGGCGCCGGGAGCGCTGCAGGGCCGCCTCGAACAGACCGGCCTGTTGGGTGAGCAGCACCCGCTGGGCCAGCGCCCGCCGGTTGGTGGTGTAGGTGACGGAGGCCACGAACGCGAGCATGATCGTCACGACGGCCAGCAGCGGCGCCTGCGAGGTGGCGTAGCCGGTGGCGTTGTTCGGGTCGGTGAGAAGCTTCAACGGCAGACCGGCCCAGAGCAGCACGCTGGCGAAGATGACACTGCCGGCGGCGCCGGCCTGACCGAAGTGGGTCGACAGCCAGATCACCGGGAACACCAGCAGGAAGCTGACACCGAGCTGCGGCTGCGCCTCGCGCGCCAGGGTGAGCCCGACGATGTCGAGCAGCGGCAGGACGATGATCCAGATCTTGGGCAGCCGGCGCCAGGGCACGGCGGCGGCCAGCCCGGTGGTGGCGAAGATGACCATGACGCCGAGGAAGTAGAGCGGCTCCACGAACATGGACGCGTCCTTGGCGACCGTGACCGCGACGAGCAGCAGGGTGGCCGCGGCCAGGAGCAGCTGGGAGAGGAAAACGGACCGCTCAACGCGCTCCCGCACGCCGACGTGCGGCAACCTCAAACTCTGCTCGACCATACTGCGACCCTAGCGTTCAGAGGGGAAGCTCAGACGCGGCGCGCACGGGCAGTACCGCGGCGGCCCCGAACTCTTCGAGGCGGGCGAGGGTCTTTTCAAAACTGCGCGGCACGCCGTAGTGGAAACCCTGGGCGCTGCGGATGCCCAACGCGGAGAGATGGGTGGCCATCGCCTCGTTCTCGACACCCTCCACGATCATCGAATACTCGAGGTTGTCACCGAAACCTTGCAGGGCCGTGAGCACCTCACGCTGGCGCACATCGTCGAGGTCGTCGACGAGGCTCTTGTCGATCTTGAGGATGTCCATCGGCATCCGCACCAGCGCGTCGACCGAGGAATCCTGGGAGCCGTAGTCGTCCAGGGCGATCATGATGCCGATGTCGCGGAGGTGGTCGGCCTG
Organism: Cryobacterium zongtaii; assembly: GCF_002909375.1. GTDB lineage: Bacteria > Actinomycetota > Actinomycetes > Actinomycetales > Microbacteriaceae > Cryobacterium > Cryobacterium zongtaii. The sequence continues at coordinate 7,039 of NZ_PPXD01000033.1, read as the reverse complement.
GGCGCGCACCGCGGTGGACACCCGGGCGACGGAGCGTTCGTTGAGCTCGAGGCAGAGCGAGATGCCCGGGTAGCGGTCGGCCAGTTCTTCGACGAAGCTGCCGACCCGCTGCGGCAGGATCTGGCCGGCCTCGACGTTGATGGTCATGCAGACGATGCGCGGTTCGATCAGCCGGAAGTCCGCGGCGGCGGCCATCGCCTTCAGGGCCACCTGGCGGGTGAGCGCGTCGAGCCGGCCGAGGCTCTTGGCCTTCTCCACCAGCGACGGCGGCGACAACGGGCCGAGCTCGGGGTCGGAGTACCGCACCAGCGCCTCGAAGGCCCAGATCTGGCCGGTGACCAGGCTCACGATCGGCTGGAAGGCCAGTTCGAGCAGGTCCTCGTCGATGGCGCGAGCGACGATGTCGTTCATCTGCGACGAGCGGTGCCCGGAGATGTTGATGCTGCTCTCGTTGGCCGGGCCGCCGCGGCGGCGGGACTTCTTGATCGCGAGCATGCTGCGGTCGGCATCGCGCAGCAGCTGGTTGACATCCGTCTCGCGGTGCGCGGAGTAGGCCAGGCCGATGCTGAGGATCGGGTTGAGCACGGTGCCGCTGACGGCGAGGGGTTCGCCGGTGGCCTCCATGATGTTCTCGGCCAGCAGCTTCGCCTCGGCCAGCGACGACAGCCGGGTGAGGATGACGACGAACTCGTCACCGCCGACGCGGGCGACGACGTCGTAGGGGCGGATGACGGCGCTGAGTCGACGACCGATCTCACTGAGGATCTCGTCGCCGGCCTGGTGGCCGTAGCGGTCGTTCATCCGTTTGAAGTCGTCGAGGTCGATGAACAGCACGGCCAGCGCCTCGGAGTAGTCGCGGTGGTCGTTGATGTTGGCCAGAGCATCCTGGAAGGCGCCGTAGTTGGGCAGCCCGGTGAGCGGGTCGGTGTTGGCGCGGATGGTGAGTCCGCCGATGCTCTCCCGGGCGGCGTAGACCACGTCGGCGGTGTGCGCGAGGGCCTGCAGGGCGCGGCGGTCATCCCCGGTGAACGGGTAGTCCATCACGTCGCGGCGGGCCACCAGGTACTGGCCGAGCGGTCCGATCGACAGCGGGGCGTCGATCTCGCCCAGGCCGGCCGGCTCGTGCCGGATGCCGGCGGATTCGACGCCCACGGTGGCGATGGCGGCGCGACGCAGCACGCTGGCGAGGTCGACGCTGCTGCTGGCCGGGCTGATGGTGATGGGGGTGGCCTGCCCGCCGGACTTGACGAAGTGGTTCGTGGCGTTGAGATCGATGACCCCGTCGACCACGCCGGCCAGACGGCGGCGCATCGACATGGCGCGCACGAGCAGGATCGTGCCGCCGCCGACGATCGCGAGCGGCACCAGGGTGACGGCGGTGGCCAGTGTATCGGTGCGCGTGTCGAAGAACGGATGCGTCCACTGGCTGATCAGGGCGCAGAGCCCGGCGAACCCGCCGCCGATCAGGACCAGACGGGGCACCGAGTACTGTCGTCCGGGGCCGAGGTCGAGGCCGGTCCGGTCGAACCGCCGGCGGACAGCCTCCAGCGCCACCACCGTGGTGAAGTAGGCGAGCGCCGCTGCGGCGGCGACGCCGGCGGCCGTCACGTCGAGGGACGCGAGCAGAGCGAGGACGCCGGCGAACGCGGCACCGCCCAGACCCGTGAGCCCGGCCGCGTACAACGCCAATTCGGGCCGTCGGGCGCGGACCCAAACCACGATCAGAACACCCAGGCAGACCAGGCCCACCGACATCAGCGGCGCGAAGACCGGGTCGACGGCCAGCACGACCACGATGGGCAGGCTGACGACCGGGCTGCGGTGCGGCACCGTGCCCAGCCGGAGCCGGGGGATGTCGAGGATGCCCGTGATGGCCACGGCCGTCAGGGCGATGAACAGGTGTTCAGCGTTGCCGCCGAGAACGAGCTGGATGAGCGCGGAGCCGATGAGCGCCAGCGCGGTCGCCGCGAATACGGCGAAAGCCACCCGGCTCCCGGTTCCTGCTGCCCTGATCGTCTCCACAAGCTCTGACACTAGCGGAGCGGACCTCGACCGCGTGCCTATCCGATGTCGACGTGGGTCGCGAGTTTCGCGGCGATGAGCTCGGCGATCTGCACCGCGTTCAGCGCGGCACCCTTGCGCAGGTTGTCGTTGCTGATGAACAGCGCCAGGCCGCGACCGTTGGGCACACCGGGGTCCTGACGGATGCGGCCCACGAAGCTCGGGTCGGCGCCGGCGGCTTCCAGCGGCGTGGGGATGTCGCTCAGCTGCACGCCGGGCGCGTCACTGAGCAGTTCGGTGGCGCGGGCGACGGAGATCGGCTTGCTGAATTCGACGTTGATCGACAGCGAGTGGCCGGTGAAGACCGGCACCCGCACGCAGGTGCCGCTGACGAGAAGTTCGGGCAGCTGGAGGATCTTGCGGCTTTCGTTGCGGAGCTTCTTCTCCTCGTCGGTCTCGAACAGGCCGTCGTCGACGATCGACCCGGCCAGCGGGATGACGTCGAACGCGATCGGCCGCTTGTAGATGGTGGGCTCGGGCATGCTCACCGAGGAGCCGTCGTGCACCAGCTGGAGGAGGTTGTCGTCGCTGGCCGCGGCGCGGATCTGGCTGGCCAGCTCCTGGGCGCCGGCCAGGCCGCTGCCGGAGACCGCCTGGTAGGTGCTCACGATGAGCCGTTCGAGGCCGGCCTCGTCGTGCAGCACCTTGAGCACCGGCATGGCGGCCATGGTGGTGCAGTTCGGGTTGGCGATGATGCCCTTGACGGCCTGGTCGATGGCTTCCGGGTTGACCTCGCTGACCACCAACGGCACGTCGGGGTCCATCCGCCAGCCCGACGAGTTGTCGACCACGGTTACGCCGGCCGCGGCGAACCGGGGCGCCTGGCTCTTGGACAGGGTGGCGCCGGCGGAGAAGATCGCGACGTCGAGTCCGGTGGGGTCGGCGGTGGAGGCGTCTTCCACGACGATCCGCTCACCCTTGTAGGGCAGCACGGTGCCGGCGGAGCGCGCGGACGCGAAGTAGCGGATGCTGGCGACCGGGAAGTCGCGCTCCTCGAGCAGGCGCCGCACGACGGCGCCGACCTGGCCGGTGGCGCCGACGACGCCGATGTTGATCCCGGCGCGGCGGGGTGCTGCGGTGCTGGTGGCTGCGGTGCTGGTCACTGTGTGGTCCTTACTCAGTCAAGTCTGGTGCGGGTCGGTCTCGTGCCGGTGATCTTGTGCCGGGATGCGCATAACTCCTGCAATTCTCCCCGGTTGGAGCCCAAACGGGACAAAACGGGGGTTTTTGGCAGAAATTGCAGGAGTTATGCCGGGGTGCGCGGGTTTTGGCATCCGATGGGCCGGCGGAGGCCGGCGGGTGACCGCGGGGTTCAACTGTTACCGATGCGGACAAATGGTGCCGGCGTACCGGGCGCAGATGTCCGCACGGGCAACAGTTGGCTGCCGAGCGGGCGGGACGGGGCCTTAGCGGCCGGTGCCGCCGTGCACGACGGCTTCGTCGTCGCTGTCGAGCCCGAAGGCCGTGTGCACCACGCGCAGGGCCTGGTTGATGGTGTCGGCCCGGGTGACGACGGAGATTCGGATCTCGCTGGTGGAGATCATCTCGATGTTGATGCCGGCCTCGAACAGCGACTCGAACAGCTTCGCGGATACCCCGGTGTTGGTGCGCATCCCGGCGCCGACCAGGGCGAGCTTGCCGATCTGGTCGTCGTACTGCAGGCCGGCGAAACCGACGTTGGCCTGCTCGTTGGTGAGCGCGGTGAGTACCTGCTGACCCTCCGACTTGGGCAGGGTGAACGAGATGTCGGTCAGACCGGTGGATGCGGCCGACACGTTCTGCACGATCATGTCGACGTTGGCGTTGGTCTTGGCGACGATCTTGAAGATCTGCGCGGCCTTGCCGGGGATGTCGGGGACACCGACGACGGTGACCTTGGCCTCACTGAGGTCGGCGGCGACCCCCGCGATGATGGGCTCTTCCACGGGCTCTCCATTCAATATTTCGGTGGCGTACGGGCTAGTGGCGCCCGGGTTGTAGACAATGGTGCCGGTGTTGTTGTTGAACGACGACCGTACGTGCAGCGTGACCCCGTGCCGGCGGGCATATTCCACGGCCCGAATGTAGAGCACCTTGGCGCCGGCGGCGGCGAGCTCGAGCATCTCTTCACTGGAGACCCGCTCGAGCTTGTGCGCCTTGGGGACCACGCGAGGGTCGGCGCTGAAGATGCCGTCGACATCCGTGTAGATCTCGCAGATGTCAGCGCCGAGCGCGGCGGCGAGGGCGACGGCGGTGGTGTCGGAGCCGCCGCGGCCGAGGGTGGTGATGTCCTTGGTGTCGCGGTTGAAGCCCTGGAAACCGGCGACGATGGCGATGGCGCCCTCGTCGAGGGCATCCCGCAGCCGTCCGGGGGTGACGTCGACGATGCGCGCGGCGCCGTGCTGGGCATCCGTGATCATGCCGGCCTGGCTGCCGGTGAACGAGCGGGCGTCGTAGCCCATGCTCTTGATCGCCATGGCGAGCAGGGCCATGGAGATGCGCTCGCCGGCGGTGAGCAGCATGTCGAGCTCGCGGGGCGCCGGGATCGGGGTGACCTCGTGGGCGAGGTCGAGCAGCTCGTCGGTGGAGTCGCCCATCGCGGAGACGGCCACGACGATGTCGTTACCGGCTTTCTTGGTGTCGACAATGCGTTTGGCAACGCGTTTGATGCTCTCGGCGTCGGCAACGGATGATCCGCCGAACTTCTGCACGATCAGGCTCACGTGGGCACTCCTGGCTTCCGGGTACGCGGCGACATCCCGCGCTCCCATCCTAAATGCGTTCGTATTCTCGGGCGTTCATGTGACGCCGTGTGCGAGGCGGGGTGGCGTGGGGCTCCCGGGGCGCGGCGGAGCCCGGCAGACCGGGCGGAGCGGGCGGAGCGGGCGGAGCGGGCGGAGCGCTAGCTGGTGACGGTGCGGCGGCCCTCGAAGGCACGGCCCAGGGTGACCTCGTCGGCGTACTCGAGGTCGCCGCCGACGGGCAGGCCAGAGGCCAGGCGGCTGACCTTGATGTCGAGGGTGGTCAGCAGGCGGGAGAGGTAGGTGGCGGTGGCCTCGCCCTCGAGGTTGGGGTCGGTGGCGATGATCACCTCCTGCACGGTGTTGTCGGCGAGGCGCGTCATCAGCTGACGGATGCGCAGGTCGTCTGGGCCGATGCCGTCGATGGGGCTGATCGCCCCGCCGAGCACGTGGTACAGGCCCTTGAACTCGCGGGTGCGCTCGATGGCGACGACGTCCTTGGCCTCTTCGACCACGCAGATCGAGGTGGGGTTGCGGCGCGGGTCGCGGCAGATCATGCAGGTGTCCTGCTCGGACACATTGCCGCAGATCTCGCAGAACTTCACCTTGTCGCGCACCTCGAGCAGCACGTTGGCCAGGTGGGTCACGTCGAAGTTCTTGGTCTGCAGGATGTGGAACGCGATGCGCTGCGCCGACTTGGGGCCGATGCCGGGCAGCCGGCCGAGCTCGTCGATGAGTTCCTGAACGATGCCTTCGTACATTTAGTTATCGTTCCTCTGTCGCGAGATCGGGTCGTGCGGCTGTTCCTCGATGAAGGTGGCGCCGAGGATCTCGCGCACCACGGCCTCGCCGTAGCGCTGCTTCTCGGCGAACGCGGGCGAACGCCGGCCGGGGGCTTGCTGGCGGGGAGCCTGTTGGACTGGGGCCGGCTGGGTGGCCGGCCGGGCGCCGCGGGGCGGTTCCGGGGGTGCGGCGAACTGTTGCGGGTCCGGCGGGAGGTCGTCGTATGGCGGCGGCTCCTCGTCGAAGGGCGGCTCGATGTCGGGCTCGGGCGCGTAGTCGTAGGCCGGGGCGGACTGCGGTGCAGACTGCGACGCGGCAGATTTAGGTGCGGCGGCGGATGTTGACGACGGTGCGGTGTCGGCCGGGGCGCTCGTGGCGTCTGGGGTGCCGGCGGGGGCGGAGCGTGTGTCGGCGGGGGCGCTAGTTGGCGCGCTGGCGGGTGCACCGGTGGATGCACTGCCGGGTGCCCCGAGGACAGGCGGGACAACGATGGGTTCACCGGCCGCGGTCTCGGCAGCGGCCAGGGCGGCAGCGGATCCGGGGATGACCACGGTGGCCCAGCCTGTGGAGGTGGCCGGCGGTGCGAGGGTCGCCGTCGCGGTTCCGGTGGTCGCGGCCGATGCCGGGCCGGTACCGGAGGTGGAGCCGGAGGTGGCATCGCCGGACGGGCCACCGAAGACGGCGGGACCGGCCGAAGGCAGATCGACAGCGGCAGAGGTCGGCGCGGTGCTCGTCGACGGAACGCTCGGCGCGGAGGCAGCGGGCGCTGACCCTGTCGTCGAGGCGGTCGGCGTCGTGCCTGCCGGGGAGGCCCCCTCCGCGCCTTGCCCTGCTGCGGACGAGTTGCCCTGGCGCACCGGGGCAGCTGGTCCGGAGGTGGGCACCTCGGCAGAGGACGCGGGTGCGGAAGTGGGTGCAGGCGCGAAGGTTTCGGAGTCGGCGCGGGCGATGAACTTCACCCGCAGGCCGAGCACCTTCACGATGGCGCCGCGGAGGAACTCGCTGACGCCCTGGCCTGGAGCCTGCTGGGCCTTGAAGCCCTGCATGTCCTGCTCGCTGGGGAAGGACAGCACGAGAATGTCTTCGCCGCGCAGATCGAGCACACGGGCGGTGTAGACCACGAGCCAGGCGCTGAGCTTGACCTCCTTGACGGCCTCGAGGATCTGGGGCCAGGCGTCCTTGATCTGGGCCAGGGTGACCGGGCCGACGGGCACGACGGGGGCCGCGGGCGGCACCGTCTCGGCGGTCGGATCGGGACGGTCGGCTTGCGGGCTGGCGGGGCTGACATCGGCAGCCGGGCTGGTGGCGACCGCCGCGGCGGGCTCGACCGGCACGGCAGCGGGGGTGCCCGGCGTCCGGGTGGCCCAGCCTGGGGCGGCTGGAGGGACGGTCGTCGCAGCCGGCGGGGTCGCGAGCGGAGGGGAAACCTGTGCGGCGGGGGTGCGGGGGGCCGATGCCGCGGCCGGGGTGCGCGG
>NZ_PPXD01000002.1 GCF_002909375.1 Cryobacterium zongtaii | reverse complement strand
GCCGCGCCCGCGCGGACGCCATCCTGGTGGGCACCGGCACCGCCCTGGCCGACGACCCGTCGCTCACCGCGCGCGCCGCCGACGGCACCCTGCTGCCGCATCAGCCGCGGCCCGTGGTGGTGGGGCGCCGCCCGGTGCCGGCCGACGCCGCCGTGCACCGGCATCCGCTCACCCCGTGGTTCCTGGCCGGGCACGACGTCGCCGCGCTGCTGGCTGAGCTGCATGAGCGCGGCATCCGCCGGGTCTTCGTGGAGGGCGGCCCCACCCTGGCCAGCGCCTTCGTACGGGCCGGCCTGGTCGACGAGTACCTCGTCTACCTGGCGCCCACCCTGCTCGGCGGCGACAGGCTGGCCCTGGGCGACATCGGCGTCACCGGCATCGACGCCCAGCGCCGGCTGCGGATCGGAGAGCTGCAGCACCTCGGCGAGGACCTGCTGCTGGTCGCCCGGCCGGCCGACACCGATGCCACTACCGCCGAGACCAGCCCCACCGACGAGACCACCCGGGCCGCCGCGGCACACCCCGGCACACGCCCCGACACACGCCCCGACACACAGACGAGCTGAAGGACCACTATGTTCACCGGAATCATTGAGGAGCTCGGCACCGTCGAGCGCATCGAGCGAACGAAGGATGCCGCCCGCCTCACCATCCGCGGCCCGCTCGCGGTCGACGGCGCCGGACACGGCGACTCCATCTCGGTGAGCGGTGTCTGCCTCACCGTGGTGGAGCAGACCGATTCGACCTTCACCGCCGACGTGATGGCGCAGACCCTGTCGATGTCCACCCTCGCCGGCGTCACCGCGGGCACCCCGGTGAACCTCGAACGCGCCGCTCTGGTGGGCGGCCGGCTCGGCGGCCACATCGTGCAGGGCCACATCGACGGCACCGGCACGGTGCTGGCCGTCGTGCCCGGCGATGCCTGGCGGGTCGTGCGGTTCAGCCTCGATCCGGCGTTGGCGCCGCTGGTGGTGGACAAGGGCTCCATCGCCATCGACGGGGTCTCCCTCACGGTGAGCAGCATCTCCGAGGCCGCCCAGCCCGACCAGTGGTTCGAGGTGTCGCTGATCCCCGAGACCCTCGCCGCCACCACCCTGGGCGGCCTGACGGTGGGCGACAGGGTCAATCTGGAGACCGACATCCTCGCCCGGCACGTGCAACGGATGCTTGCCCTCGCGGCGAGCGCCGCAGCCCCCTCGACCGAAACATCCGCACCATCCGCAGTTCTAAGGAGCACCCCATGAGCCTCGCCGATATCCCCACCGCACTGGCGGCACTCCGGCTCGGCAAGCCCGTCATCGTCGCCGACGACGAGGGCCGCGAGAACGAGGGCGACGTGATCATCTCCGCCCAACTCGCCACCCAGGAGTGGATCGCCTGGACCGTGCGGCACTCGAGCGGCTTCATCTGCGCGCCGATGACCAACGACATCGCCGACACCCTCGACCTGCCCGTCATGGTGCTCAACAACGAGGACCCGCGCGGCACCAACTACACCGTCACCGTCGACGCTGCCGACCGGTTGAGCACCGGCATCAGCGCGGCCGACCGGGCGCACACCCTGCGGGTGCTCGCCGAACCCAGCTCGACGCCGGCCAGCCTGAACCGGCCCGGCCACATCCTGCCGTTGCGGGCCATGGACGGCGGAGTGCGGGAACGCGACGGCCACACCGAGGCCGCGGTCGACCTGATGAAGCTGGCCGGTCTCACCCCCGTCGCCGGGATCGCCGAGATCGTCGCAGACGACGGCGAGATGATGCGCCTGCCCGGGCTACTCCTCCTCGGGGAGCGGGAGGGCGTGCCGGTGATCACCATCGCCGACCTCATCGCGCACCTGCAGGAGTTCCACTGCGACGACGACCTCGCCTCGGTCAGCCCGATCCGCGAATCGCCGCGGGTGGACTTCGAGGTGGAGACCACGGTGCCCACCGAACACGGCTCATTCCAGATTCGCGCGTACCGCGACCGGATGACCGGGGCCGACCATGTCGCCATCGTCTCCGGCAGCCCGCGGGACGGCGCCCTCGTGCGGGTGCACTCCGAATGCCTCACCGGCGAGGCCTTCGGCTCGCTCAAATGCGAGTGCGGGCCGCAGCTGCAGGCCGCGCTGGACACCATCGAACGCGAGGGCGGTGTGGTGGTGTACCTCCGCGGCCAGGAGGGTCGCGGCATCGGCCTGATCAACAAGCTCCGCGCATACAAGCTGCAGGAGGACGGCCTGGACACCCTCGACGCGAACCTCGCGCTGGGCCTGCCGGCCGATTCCCGCGACTACGGCGCGGCCACCGCCATCCTCGACGAACTGGGCCTGGGCTCGGTGCGGCTGCTCACCAACAACCCGGAGAAGGTGCGCCAGCTGCAGGCCTACGGCGTCACGGTCACCGAACGGGTGCCGCTGGTCGTGGGCGTGGGCAGCCACAACGAGGATTACCTCGCCGCCAAGCGTGACCGGATGGGCCACGAAATCTCAGCACACCAGATCGTGAAAGGACTCGCACTATGAGTGGAGCAGGATCCCCCGCCATCGACGTCGACGGCACCGGGCTGGAGGTGGTGATCGTCGCCGGCCGCTGGCACGACGTGATCACCGACGGTCTCATCGCCGGGGCCACCCGGGTGCTCGAGGCATCCGGGGCGACGTTCTCGCTCGTGCGGGTACCCGGCAGTTTCGAGCTGCCCGTGGCGAGCAAGGTGGCGCTGGAGAACGGCGCCGACGCTGTGGTGGCACTGGGGGTCATCATCCGCGGCGGCACCCCGCACTTCGAATACGTGTCGGCGGCGGCAACGGACGGCCTCACCCGTGTGGCGCTGGACACCGGCAAGCCGGTGGGCTTCGGCGTGCTCACCCTCGACGACGAGCAGCAGGGCCTGGACCGGGCCGGACTGCCCGGCTCGAAGGAGGACAAGGGCGAGGAAGCCGCCACCGCGGCGCTGGCCACGGCCCTGGTGCTCAAGGCCCTCCGCGAGCGTTAGGCCCTAGCGGGATTCGAGGAGCGCGGTGACCCGTTCGAGCAGGTCGTTGGCGCGGAACGGCTTGATCAGGTAGCCATCCGCGCCCGTCGCCAGGGCCAGCGCGATGTCGCTGTCCTGCGACTTGGCGGTGAGCAACAGGATGCGCGGCTGGGTCAGCGCGGTGTCGGCCCGCACCTGCGCGCACACCTCGATGCCCGTGAGCTTGGGCATCATCCAGTCCAGAACGATCAGGTCGGGCGAGCCGGCGCGGGCTGCCGCGAGGCCCTCCTCACCGTCGCCCGCCTCGGACACCTCGTGCCCGGCCCGGCGCAGTTTGTGGCCGATCAGGGCCCTGACGTCTTCGTCGTCCTCGACGATCAAAATGCGTGACATACGGCGTGTCCCCTGGTTCGGCGGTCTATCTTCAGCGCGTGTCACCCGCACTGGGCACACGACACACTATGTTGACAATATCCAATCGCGCCGCGGTCGGCTTCACGGGGAAGGCACCACGCGAGTGAACAATCTTGTCGTGTCGCTGTGGGCCGCGCCGCGCCGCTGGCGTTACGCGGCCATCCTCATGCTTCTGTTGGTGGCCTACGGCCTCGGCCGGGCCTCCCTCGCGGCGCCGCCCTCGCCGACCGGTGTCGCCCAGTGGTGGCCCGCCGCGGCCGCCGCCGTGCTCGCGATGTGTGTGGCCAGGGGCCGGGAACGCGCCGTGGTGGCGATACTGGTGGCCGTGGTCACCGTGGCCGCGAACCTCGGCGGCGGCCGTCCCCTGCCGGTGGCCCTCGGCTTCGGTCTCGCCAACGCCCTCGAGGCCTGGGTGTTCAGCGCCATCGTCGCTCGCCGGGACGAACCGGCCCGCCTGGACACCGTGCGGGACGTGCTGCGGTTCACCATCGCCGTTCTGTGTGGCGCCGTCGCCATCGGGCTCGTCGCCGCGAGCACGGTGACGCTGTTCGAGGGCGCCTCGTTCGGCCCGGTGCTGCTTACCGCCATCCCGTCGCACGCCTTCGCCGTTTTTGTGCTCGTCCCTCTTGCCCTGGTGCGCCGTAGCCAGGCGCGGGCGGAGCGTCGCCTGGAGCTGCTCATCCAGGTGGGCGCCATGATGCTGGTGCTCGGAGTGGTGTACGGGCCGGGCCGGTCACTGCCGATCTCCTTCCTCATCCTGCCGCTGCTCACCTGGGCGGCCTTCAGGTTCGGGATCCGGATCGTGGCCTGGGAAGTCTGCGGCACGGCATTGGTCGCGTCGGGGCTCACCTCGCTCGGGATCGGCTACTTCAGCGCCGCGCAGAGCGGCGCCACCGGCACGAGCGGACCGTACGTGCAAATCTTCCTGGTCACCTTCGCGAGTTCGATGCTGTTGCTGGCCGCCGAGCTGGCCCAGCGCGACGACGTCCTCAGCCGGGAACGGGAGGTGGTGCAGGCCCTGCGCGAGCTCAACCGGCAGAAGGATGACTTCGTCTCGTCGGTCAGCCACGAGCTGCGCACCCCGATCACGAGCATCCTGGGCTTTGCCGAGGAGCTCGAGGACACCACTCTCGACGCCGATCAGGCCCGGTTCACCCGGGTGATCGTGCGCAACTCGCACCGGTTGGCGCAGCTGGTAGAGGACCTGTTGGACCTCTCCAAAATGAGCACCCACACCGACACCGGGCAGGACGAGGCCGTTGACCTGGCGGCGCTGGTGGCCGAATGTGTCGAGGAGCAGGCCCCGCAGGCGCACGCCGCCGGGGTGAGCCTGACCGCCGAGTTCGGCGCCGGACCGTTCGATGTGCGCAGTTCGGCGTCCGACCTGCGTCGGGTGCTCACGAACCTGGTCTCGAACGCCGTCAAGTTCACTCCCCCGCACGGGCAGGTCTGGGTCGGCTGCACGACCGACACCGACGGCATGTTGCTCACCGTCAGCGACAACGGAGTGGGCATCCCGCCGCAGGACATCGAGCGGGTCTTCGACAGGTTCTTCAGATCGGCGAGCGCCGAGTTGCTGGCGGGCACCGGGCTCGGGCTCCCCCTCACCAAGGGACTCGTCGACAGGCTCGGCGGCACCATCGACCTGCAGTCGGACGGCCACACCGGCACCCACGTCACCGTGGCCCTCCCCCGCGTCTCGCCGCTCCGGTCGGGCACCACGACCGAAACGGATTCGCCCAGCACGACCACCCGAATGTAGGGTGAACCAGGCCGCCACAAGCGGCCGCCGTCTTTCTGAGCGTCACCCCGTCCGCCCCAGACGACTGACCGCCGTCTCGCGCCCAGACTCAGCCACGCCATTTCCTTCATTCGGAGCGCCCACACTCATGTCAGCATCCACCGCGGCGGCCACGTCCGTCGCCCCCGCGCCCACGAATCCTCGCAGCCGCGTCATCCTGGCCAGCCTCATCGGCACCACCATCGAGTTCTACGACTTCTACGTCTACGCCACCGCCGCGGTGCTGGTCTTCCCGCACCTGTTCTTCCCGTCCGGCAACGAGACCGCCGCCCTGCTCGCCTCCTTCGCGGTGTTCGGCGCCGCCATGGTGGCCCGGCCGCTCGGCGCCCTGTTCTTCGGCCACTTCGGCGACAAGAAGGGCCGCAAGGCCACCCTGGTCGGAGCGCTGCTCACGATGGGGATCGCCACGTTCCTGATCGGGCTGCTGCCCACCTACGCCATGGTCGGCTGGCTCGCCCCGGCGATGCTGGTGATCCTGCGCCTCGCCCAGGGCTTCGCCCTCGGCGGCGAGTGGAGCGGCGCGGCCCTGGTGGCCACCGAGAACGCCCCCAAGGGCAAGCGCGCCTGGTACGGCACCTTCCCGCAGGTCGGTGCCCCGCTCGGCTTCATCATCGCGAACGGCCTGTTCCTGCTCATCGCGCTGCTGCTGCCCTCCGACGACCCGACCCGGCCGTCGGATGCGTTCCTCGAGTGGGCATGGCGGGTGCCGTTCCTGTTCAGCGCCGTCATGGTGATCGTGGGCCTCTGGGTGCGCCTGCGCCTGGTGGAGAGCGACGCTTTCACCAAGATCGTCACCACCAAGAAGGTCGCCAAGCTGCCGCTCGCCGCGGTGTTCAAGTCCAACTGGCGTGAACTCATCCTGGGCACCTTCATCATGCTGGCCACCTACGTGCTGTTCTACCTGATGACCACGTTCAGCCTCAGCTACGGCCGTGCCGCCACGGATGCGCCGGTGGCGGGCCTCGGCTACAGCTACACCACGTTCGTGCTGATGATGATCGGCGGCGTCGTGTTCTTCGGCATCTTCACCCTCGCCTCCGGGCCGTGGGCGGACAGGTTCGGCCGCCGCCGCACGCTGCTCTGGGTGACCGCGGGAATCGTCGTGTTCGGGTTCCTGTTCGTACCGCTGCTGGGCGCCGGGTTCCTCGGCGTGATGATCTTCCTGATCCTCGGCTTCACCCTGATGGGCATGACGTTCGGCCCGATGGGCGCGCTGCTGCCCGAGCTGTTCCCCACCCACGTGCGCTACACGGGCTCCGCGTTCGCGTACAACATGAGCTCGATCCTCGGTGCGGCCGTGGCCCCGTTCATCGCCGTGTGGCTGTGGACCCTCGGCGAGGGCAGCCCGTTCTGGGTGGGCATCTACCTCTCGGTGATGGGCCTGATCACCCTGGTGGCGCTCTACCTCAGCCGCGAGACCCGCGACCTCGACCTCGAGCGCTGACCCGCGCGGCTCGGCCCACGCTCGCACTAGAGCTCGCGAAAGCGGTCGTGTGGCTGTCTCAGTTCGCTGAGGTGGCCACACGGCCGCTTTCGCGCAATCGGATGTCAATTTGAGTTGACACGAATGGGATCTGTCAATTACGGTTGACACATGTTGGATGACACGGGACGAACACTGGTGGGCGACGCCGGCTCAGGCGACCCGATCGAGACACTGCGGGCAATCAAGCGGATGCGCGGCGAACTCGACCGCGCCGAGGCCCTGGCCGTGCGGCGGGCACGCAACGCCAATGCACCCTGGCAGCTGATCGCCCTGGCCCTGGAGGTCTCCCGGCAGGCCGTGCACAAGAAGTACGGCCGTGGCTAGCCTGCACCCGGCGAGGCCCGCATCCGCGCGGGCGCCGGTTAAGCTCGACTGGTGAGTACGACACCCCCCGGCACCAGCACCCCCGCGTCCGACACCCCCGCACCCAGAACACGTTCCCGGATGGGCCGCCGCGGCGCCCCGACCGAAGGGCCGCGGGCATCCTTCAGCCAGTTGCTGCCCTACCTGTCCGAACACCGGGCCGTGCTCAGTGTTGTCGTAGTGCTCAGCGTGCTCGGCGCCGCCGCGAGCCTGGCCCAGCCGCTGCTGGTGAGCCAGGTGATCACCCTCGTCGAGGCCGGCGACCCGCTGGACAACATTGTCACGGGGCTCGTCGCGCTCGTCGTGGTCTCCGCGCTGATCAGCGGCTACCAGCACTACCTGCTGCAGCGCACCGGCGAGGGCGTGGTGCTCTCCAGCCGCCGCCGCCTGATCGGGCGAATGCTGAACCTGCCGATCAGCCAGTTCGACGCCCGCCGCACCGGCGACCTGGTCTCCAGGGTCAGCTCGGACACCACCCTGCTCCGCGCCGTGCTCACCCAGGGCGCCGTGGAGGCCATCGGCGGCTCGCTCACGTTCATCGGCGCCATCATCGCGATGCTCATCATCGACCCGGTGCTGCTGGGCCTGACGGTGCTCGTGATCGCCGTGTCAGTGGTTACCGTGGTGCTGTTGTCCCGGCGCATCCGCACCGCCAGCCTGGCCGCCCAGACCAAGGTCGGCGACCTGGCCGCCAGCGTTGAGCGGGCCATCAGCGCCGTACGCACCGTGCGCGCCGCCAACGCCACCGCCCGCGAGATCGCGGTGGTCGAAAAGGACGCCGAGGGTGCCTGGCAGATGGGCATCAAGGTCGCCAAGGTCTCGGCCCTGGTCGTGCCGATCGCCGGCATCGCGCTGCAGGTGTCGCTGCTCGTGGTGCTCGGCGTCGGGGGCTTCCGGGTGGCGGACGGCAGCATCACCATCGCCGACCTGGTGTCGTTCATCCTGTTCCTGTTCATGATGATCATGCCGCTGGGCCAGTTCTTCGGCGCGATCACCTCGGTCAACTCGGCGCTCGGCGCCCTCGGCCGCATCCAGGAGATCATCGACCTGCCCAGCGAAGACCAGTTCGACCGCGACATCGCGCCGCTGGCCATCGTGGTGGGCGCCGCGAACGCCAAGGTCAACCCGGAGGCGCCGGCGATCTCGTTCGAGGACGTGCGCTTCCACTACGCCCCCACCGTGCTCGCCACGACGGATGCCGCCACCGGCGAGCAGCTGGCTGCCGTGCGCCCCGGCCCGGTCGCCCAGGCGGTCCTCGCCGCCGAGGACGGCAGCACCCCCGACGCCTCCACCGAGTTCGCCGGTACCGATACGATGGCCCCTGCTGTCGGCCCTGCCACCCCGGCACCGGTGCTGCGCGGCGTCTCGTTCAGCGCCCCCCGCGGTCTGCGCACCGCCCTGGTGGGCCCGTCCGGTGCCGGCAAGAGCACCATCCTCGCGCTGATCGAGCGGTTCTACGACGCCGACTCCGGCGTGGTGCGGCTCGGCGGCCTCGACATCCGCAGCCTGGACCGCACCGACCTGCGCGGTCAGATCGGATACGTGGAGCAGGACGCCCCCGTGCTGGCCGGCTCGCTGCGCGACAACCTCACCCTCGCCACGCCGGACGCCACCGACGAGCAGTGCGTGGCCGTGCTGCACGCCGTGAACCTCGGCGAGGTGCTCGACCGCGACCCGGCCGGCCTCGGTGCCGCGGTCGGCGAAGACGGCGTCAAACTCTCCGGCGGCGAACGCCAGCGCCTCGCCATCGCCCGGGCGCTGCTCGCCGCCCCGCCGATCCTGCTGCTGGACGAGTCCACCTCGAGCCTGGACGGCATGAACGAACAGCTGATGCGCGAGGCCATCGACGCCGTGGCGGTGGACCGCACCCTGATCGTGATCGCGCACCGGCTCTCCACCGTGGTCGACTCTGACCAGATCGTGGTCCTGGACCACGGCGAGGTCGTCGGCACCGGCACCCACTCCGAGCTGGTGCTCTCCACCCCGCTGTACCGCGACCTGGCCAAGCACCAGCTGCTGGTCTAACAGCACTCGCGAGGTCTTCCGCGAGGTCCGCTCTCCCCGCGAGAGCGGGCACGTGGCTGCCTCCGCACCCGCGACACGACCACGTGGCCGCTTTCGCGAGTTACTGGCGGCGGATGAAGCGCAGCGTGACGATCTCGAACGGGCGCAGGGTGAGGGTGAGGGCGTGCGACTCCACCGGGAGCGGCGCCCCGGCGGCGAGCTCGACGCGGGGCTCGGCCAGCGGGCGCTCGAGCAGGTCGGTCTCCACCACATCCGTCGCCTCGAAATGCCGGATGAGCCGCGCCGTCGACCGATTGCCGTGCGCCTCGTACAGCCGCACGATCACATCCCCGCTCCGGTCTTCGGCGAGCTTGACCGCCTCGATCACCACAGCCGGGTTGTCGACCCGGAGCAGGGGCTCGACGACAGCGTCGGCCACCCCGGTCACGGTGCGCAGCGGCAGGTTCAGCCGGTACCCCTCGGCCACGGCTTCGGGGATGCCGGAGCCCACCCGCAGGGAGACCCGCAGCTCATGCCGGCCCTGATCGGCGGCGGGGTCGGGGAACACCGCCGCGCGCAGCAGCGACAGCCGCACCGTGGTCGCGGACCGGCCGGCGCCGTCCGGAGACCGGCTGATGTCATGTCCGTAGGTGGAGTCGTTGCCCACGGCCACCCCGTAGCCGGGCTCGCCCACGTGCACCCACCGATGCGCCACCGTCTCGAACCGGGCGGCATCCCAGGAGGTGTTGGTGTGCGTGGCCCGGAAGACGTGGCCGAACTGGATCTCCGAGGCGGCCCGGTCGGCGTTCACGTCGAGCGGGAAGGCCAGCTTGAGCAGCTTCTGCCGTTCGTGCCAGTCCAGGTCGAAGTGCAGGTCCACCGCCGGCGACCCCGCCGACAGGGTGATGTCCTCGACCACGCGGGAGGTCCCGAAGGCACGGGTCACCCGCACGCGGGCCCGGTCGGGCGTGTCCAGGATCACCTCGACGGACTCCGCCGTGGTCAGGTCCACGGTGTTGCGTTTGTAGTGTTCGTCGATGTCCCAGGCGTCCCACTGGGTGGGGGTGTCCCGGTGCAGCTGCAGCAGGTTGCCCCGGGAACCCGCCGGCACCAGCTCGCGGTGCGCGATCACGTCCCACACCGAGCTGAAGAGCCCATCGGCGTCGATGGTGACGGCCACGAGTCCGTTGTCGAGCACGAGGCCGGCCGCCGTGCGGGTCAGGGTGACGTCAGCCGCCGGCGCCGCCGGATCGGGGTGGGCGGCATCCGCGCCGGCCAGGCCCGCCACGCCGTCAAGGGCGTACGGGCCCGCGTTCAGCAGCACGGTGCTGTCGCCGGTGGAGCACAGCTGCCGCACAGTGGTCTCGATCAGGTCGGTCAGGGTGTCGGCGACGGCGGCGTAGTTGCGTTCGGCTTCCTGGTGCACCCAGGCGATGGAGGAGCCGGGCAAGATGTCGTGGAACTGTTGCAGCAGCACGGTGTGCCAGGTCTGCTCGAGCAGGTCGTAGGGGTACGCGACCCCCGAGCGCACGGATGCCGTGGCCGCCCACAGTTCGGCCTCGCGCAGCAGGTGCTCGCTGCGGCGGTTGCCGCGTTTGGTGCGCGCCTGGGACGTGTAGGTGCCCCGGTGGAACTCGAGGTACAACTCGCCGAGCCAGACCGGCGGCTCGGGGTACTCGGCCTCGGCCGCCTCGAAAAAGCGTCGCGGGCTGGACAGCTCCACCGTCGGCGAGCCTTCCAGCGACTCGGTTCGGCGGGCGGCGGCGATCATCTCCGTGGTCGGTCCGCCGCCGCCGTCCCCCCATCCGAATGGCACGAGCGACGTGTTGGCCGACCCCTTCTCGGCATATTGGTGCTCCGCTCGCGCCAGCTCCTCCCCCGACAACTCCGCGTTATACGTGTCGACGGGAGGGAAGTGGGTGAAAATCCGGGTGCCATCGATGCCTTCCCAGCGGAAGGTGTGGTGCGGCATCAGGTTGGTCTCGTTCCAGGAGGTCTTCTGGGTCAGGAACCACCGGGACCCGGCCGCCGCCACGATCTGCGGCAACGCCGCCGAGTAGCCGAACGAGTCGGGCAGCCACACCTCCAGCGGCTCGACGCCGAATTCCTCCATGAAAAAACGCTTCCCGGCGACGAATTGGCGAGCCAGCGCCTCACCACCGGGCATGTTGGTGTCCGACTCCACCCACATCCCACCCACCGGCACAAACGTGCCGGCCGCGACCTGCGCCTTGACCCTGGCGAACAGCTCCGGGTAGTGCTCCTTGAGCCAGGCATACTGCTGGGCGGATGACGCGGCGAAGGTGAAGTCCGGGTTCGCCTCGATCAGGGCCAGCACATTGGAGAAGGTGCGTGCCACCTTGCGCACGGTCTCCCGCACCGGCCAGAGCCAGGCGCTGTCGATGTGGGCGTGGCCCACGGCGTGCAGATGGTGGGCGCTCGCGTTCGCCGGTCGGGCGAGCACTTCGGCGAGCGCGGCGCGTCCACGGGACGCCGTGCCCGCGACGTCGTCAGGGTCCACGACGTCGATGCTGCGTTCCAGCGCCCGTAGAATCTCCGCCCGCCGGGCGAGACCCGTGGGAAGCTCACGCATGAGACCGGTCAGGGTCCAGAAATCCTGCAGGAGCTCCCACACGGTCTGGTCCTTGAGCACCACGTCCACCTGCCGGAGCCGGTAGATCGGGTTGGCTCCGGCCGTGGCGGGGTCGCCTTTATCGGTGGCGACGAAGGTGAAGCCGGAGGTGACATCCGGGTTGGCGGCCGCCTCGATGTAGAGGTCGATGCGCCCACCGGGTCCCACCGTCAGAGGGACGGAGCGGTTGCGGGGCTCGACCGCCTTGAGGATGACACCGTCCGGGGACCAGACCAGGCCTTCGGCCTGGAACCCCGGCGTCGCCTTGCTGAAGCCGAGATCGACCAGGAGTTCGACCCGTAGGGAGTCGTCGACCGGCCACTGGGCCGGAACACTGCCGGTGACGTGCAACCAGGTCGTTCCCCACGGCCGCCCCCAGGTTTGGCCGGTACCGAACGGGCTGTAGTCCTGGCGGATGGCGTCCATGAAGGGTACGGGCTCACCCGGAGCATCCCAGGATTCGATGGTGAGGGGCACCGCGGCCCGGTTGAGGGCTGGACGGAGCCGTTCCCGGACGAACCGGCTGATCCGCAACTCCACGAGCGTGCTGTCATCATGCATGACTGGTACCGTTCCTAACCCTTGATCGCGCCTGACATGGTGAATGACCCGCCCATGCCGCGGGAAACGAGGACGTAGAGCAGAATCACCGGGACTGAATACAGCACGGAGAACGCGGCGAGCTGACCGTACGCGATGGCACCGTACTGGCCGAAGAAGCTGTAGATGCTCACGGCGGCCGGCTGCTTGCTCGGCGAGAGCAGCAACACG
The DNA here is from genome assembly GCF_002909375.1 of Cryobacterium zongtaii. GTDB lineage: Bacteria > Actinomycetota > Actinomycetes > Actinomycetales > Microbacteriaceae > Cryobacterium > Cryobacterium zongtaii. The sequence continues at coordinate 45,436 of NZ_PPXD01000002.1, read as the reverse complement.
AACGGCACGAAGAAATTGCCCCAGGCCTGGATGAACACGAAGATGAACACCACGCTCAGTCCGGGGCGCATGAGGGGCACAACGATGCGCCGGAGGGCGTTCATCGCGGACGCCCCGTCGACCCAGGCGGCTTCCTCCAGGCTGACCGGAACCGAGTCCATGAAGTTCTTGGTCATCCAAATGGCCATCGGCAGCGAGGTCGCCGCCATGAAGAAGATCGTGGCAGGAATCGAGTCCAGCAGATTCAGGCGAACGAACAGGCTGTACACCGGAACCATGATTGCGGTGATGGGCAGGCAGGTGCCGAACAGGACCCCGTACATGAACGGCTTGTTGAAGCGCATGGTGTACCTGGAGAGCGGGTAGGCAGCCAGCACCGACGCCAGCACAGTGACGACGGCGGCGCCGCCGGAGAGCAGCAGGCTGTTCCAGAGCGGCAGGAACGTCAGCTCGGGGTTGAACACCGCGGCAAAGTTGTCCAGGGACAGTTGCTCGGGAATCTGGGTCTGGTAGGTGGCCTTCACGTCGAGGGAGGCCAGGACCAGCCAGGCCAGCGGCAGCAGGAAGCACAGCGCGATGACGATGAGAACGGCATTGGCCAGGATCGCGGCGGTGGCCTTGCGCGGCGAGGCCACCGAGGTGGCGAGGGTGCTGACGGTCATCGGCTCAGACCTTTTCTGGGCGGAGCGCCCGAATGTAGACAAGCGAGAAAGCGGCACCGATGAGCAGCATGACCGTCGCGATGGCGGTGCCGTAGCCGATGTCACCGAACTTGAATGCCTCCTGGAAGGCCATGATCGGCAGGGTGGTGCTTTCGTTTCCGGGTCCGCCCGCGGTCATCACCCAGATCAGGGTGAACACCGACAGCGTCTGTAGGGTGATCAGCATCAGGTTGGTGGCGATGCTGTTCTTGATCATCGGGATGGTGATCCAGGTGAGGCGCTTGATGCCGTCGGCGCCGTCGATCATGGCGGCCTCCGTCACCTCTACCGGCACATCGTTCAACGCCGCCCGGTAGACCATCATCGAGAACGCGGTGCCCCGCCAGGCGTTGGCCAGGATGATCGAGAGCATGGGAAAGCTGTACAGCCAGTTCGGTCCGGTCATCCCCGCCGCGGCGAGCACCTGGTTCAGGGTGCCGTCCTCGCTGAAGTAGGCGTAGGCGACGAAGGCGGCGACGATCTCGGGCAGCACCCAGGCCGCGACGACGGCCGTGCCGACCACGGCGCTGACCACCTTGCTGGCCCGGTTCGTCAGCAGGGCGATGCCCAGCCCGAGGAAGTTCTGGCCGACGATGGCGGAGGCGACCACGAACACAAAGGTCAGCCACAGCGACAGCGGAAAAACCGGGTCTGTGAACAGGGTGAGGTAGTTGTCCAGGCCCACCCACTGCGGGTCCTGCGCGCTCGAGCCGGTGAGGGCCGCGTCGGTGAAGGAGCCGTAGAACGACCAGATGACCGGCCCGATCAAGAAAATCGCGAGGAGCACAACGGCCGGCGCCAGGGGCAGCACCCGGGTCAGGGTGCGGCCCCGGGGCCGCCGGCGCGGGCCGGAACCCGAGGGTCCCGACCCGGTCACGGTCTCACGAGGAGGGCGGGAAACGGTGTTGGCGGTCATGGACTACTTCGTGGTGACCTTGTCGGCGCCCACGATGCCCTCCACGGCGGTGTCGTACGCGGCGGCGGCCTCATCCACGCTCATCTGCCCGGTGATGACGGCCTCGGTGGCCGCCTGCACTTCAGCGGAGATCTTGGAGTAGTCGCTCGTCGCGGGGCGGTAGTGGGTCACATCCACCAGCTCGGTCACGTCGGCCACGAACGGGTTCGCGGCGAGGTAGGTCGGTTCGCTTGCGACATCCGTGCGCACGGCGATCTGGGAATTGTTGATCGCGTACCAGAGGGCGTTCTCCTGACTGACGGCCAGGGCGAGGAAATCGAACGCGAGATCGGCGTTCGCGGTCTTCGCCCCCACCGCGAGGGTCCAGCCACCCGACATGCTCACACCCCCGGGTTCCTCACCGTTCTGGGTGGGGAACGTCGCGACGGCCATGTCCTCGGTGTACGCCGGCCACTCGTACGAGCCACCGGTCTGCCAGAACGACGGGGTGTAGGAACCTTCGACGGTGCCGCCGAGCTTGCCCTGCGGGAACAACTCGCCGAAGACCTTCTTCCACACGTTCGGGTCCAGCGCCTCGGACGGATCAAGGGCGAGCTTCTCCGCGTAGAGCGTCTCTAGGAACTCGAGGGAGTCCTTGAACCCCTGGGATTCGACCACCCATTTCTGGTCGTCCTCGTTATAGAGGGTGTCTCCGGTGCCGTAGAGCAACTCGTAGAAGCTCTGCATCACGGTGCCCTCGCCGGTGCCCTTGCCGGCGTACATGTTGAACGGCACCACGTCGGGCTGGGTCTCCTGGATAGCGCGGGCGGCCGTCAGGATGTCGTCCCAGGTTTCCGGCTGCCACGGCAACTCGATGCCGGCGGCGGCGAAGACCGGCTTGCTGTACCAAATGCCCCGGGTGTCGGTGCCAAGCGGCACCGCATAGACGCTGCCGTCGTCACCCATCCCAGCGGCCTTCGCTCCCTCGTTGAATTGCGCCCACTCGTCCCAGTCGGCGAGCTGGTCGTCGATGTTGAGCAGGTAGCCCGCGTCGATGTCGGAGCGCAGCCGGAAGGTGTCCTCGTAGAACACGTCAGGTGCGGTCTCGGTGGACTTCTGCGAGAGCGCGAGCTTGGTGGAGTAGTCGTCGTCGTTGGCCTGGATCGGCTCGAGCTCGACGGTGACCCCGGGGTTGGCGGCTTCGAACTCAGGCTTTATTTTCGTGAACAGCTCGTCCAGAGCCGTAAAGGAATCGGTCTTCTGGTACACGATCTTCAGTGATTGGCTGTCGCCGTCGGCGTTGCCACCGGCAGCCGTGCAGCCCGCCAGCGCAACCATCGAGGTTGCCGCCAACACGGACAGGGCGAGTTTTGCGTTGCGATGCATGGTGCTCCTTTGCTCCAGCTCGTGCCCCCCAAACGCTGACCGGCCCAGATACCGGCAGGTGGCATACGGAAATACTAAATCGAATGGATAAATTCGCACAAGAGCCTGACGGCACTTTTACCGAGCTGTGACTAACCGAGGATCAATCGGGCTGCGCGCGGAGCGAGCGCGTGGTCTAGCACCAGGCACGCGGCGCCGACCGCGCCGACGTCCTCGCCGACGCCCGTGCCGGCCACCTCGATTCGGTGGATGCTCCTGGCGACCGTCAGCTCGTCCAACAGGCCGGGTAGCCGGCGCAGGTACACCCCGCTCAGCCGCGTCCAGTACGGACCGCCGAACACCACCCGGTCGACGTCGAGCAGGTTCGTGAGCACGGACACCGCCTTGGCAACCCGGCCGGCGGACTGCTCCAGGACGCCCAACGCCGCATCCGACCCGCCCTCGGCAAGCTCGCACAGGGCCGAGAACCGCCCATCGATCTCATGGGCATCCGCGTTCGGCTTCGAGGCGGTCAGCACGCCGAGCCGCACGGCGGCCCGCACCAGGCTCTGCGGGGTGCAGGTGACCGCGACACAGCCCCGAAGCCCACAGCCGCACGGCGGACCGTCCGGATCGACAACGATGTGGCCGATTTCTCCGGAATTGTGCGAGCTACCGCGAACGACCTCGTCCCGCAGCACCACACCCGCCCCGATGCCGGTGCCGAGGTAGAAGAACACGAAGCTGCCGACCCCGCTGGGCCCACCCGCCCACATCTCGGCCACGGCGGCGGCGGTTACGTCCTTGTCGACGATCACCTCGAAGCCGGTCGCCTGGGCGAGGGCATCGCGAAGCGGCACCAGGTGCCAGCCGAGCAGGTGCGGCGGATCGACGACAGTTCCCCGTTCGGGATCGATCGGCCCCGGCGTCGCGACGCCAAGCCCGGCGATCCTCGCCCGGTCCACTCCGGCCTCGCGGATCAGGCGCTCGATCTCCTCCGCGATGTGACGGACGACGTGTTCAGGGTCGCTGGCCGCGGGCGTGGCCTCGCGCGAGCGGTGCACGACAGCTCCGGTGAGGTCGAGGATGGCGAAGGTCATGACCGCGGGGTCGAGATGCACCCCTACGGCATACACGCCGCCGGGGTTCAGCTTCAGGATCGTGCGCGGCTTGCCGGGACCGCTGCTGGCCTTGCCGGCTTCTAGCACCATGTCCTGGTCCAGCAGCCGACGACAGATGTTTGAGACGGTCTGTGCGGACAGGCCGGTGGAGTGCCCGAGCTCCACCCGACTGAGGCCGTTGACCGAGCGGCGGATCGCGTCGAGCACGACGGCGGAGTTGAAGTCGCCCATCCGGGGCAGATTTGTGCCGCGCCGCGGCCGCAGATCGCCATCTGAAAACACGGATTCACCTCATCGCTTACCTCGGGATGACTGAATCCTATTCCGTCACGCGGGCCGCCGATGAGAGCACGGCCCCGGTGTTGCGCCAGCTGGGCGCCACGGCCGCAAATAAGGAAATAGTGACTTTAGAAGGACTCCCGCGGCCTATTCCGTCCTAAAAAGCTCACTATCTCCTTATTTGCGGATGCCGCTACGTGGCGAGGTGGTAGCGCAGACTGGCGAGCTCGGACTGCAGCGCGGCCGGCACCCGACCGCCGAATCGGCCGAAGAACTCCTCGGTGAGGTCGCACTCGGCCAGCCAGGAGGCCGGGTCGATGCGGAACAGCTGCTCGAGGGCATCCGGTGTCACGTCGAGGCCGTCGACGTTGATGGCGCCGGGCTCCGGCATCCGCCCGATCGGGGTATCGACGGCGTCGACGCTGCCCTCGACCCGGCGGATGATCCACTCGAGCACCCGGGAGTTCTCGCCGAAGCCGGGCCAGAGGAAGCTGCCGTCCTCGCCCTTGCGGAACCAGTTGACCTGGAAGATCGCGGGCGCCTTGACGCCCAGTCCGCGGCCGACCCGCAGCCAGTGCGCCCAGTAGTCGGCCATGTTGTAGCCGCAGAACGGCAGCATTGCGAAGGGGTCTCGGCGCAGCTCCCCCACGGTGCCTTCGGCGGCGGCGGTCTTCTCCGAGGAGATGGTGGCGCCCATGAACACGCCGTGCTTCCAGCTGCGGGCCTCCGCGACCAGCGGCACGTTGGTGGCGCGGCGGCCGCCGAACAGGATCGCGTCGATGGGCACTCCCCCACTGGATTCCCAGCTGTCGGCGATCGACGGGCACTGCGCCGCCGGCACGGTGAATCGGGAGTTGGGGTGCGCGGCCGGCCGGCCGCTGGCGGGCGTCCAGGAGTTGCCCTCCCAGTCGGTGAGGTGCGCGGGCGGTGTGTCGGTCAGGCCCTCCCACCACACGTCGCCGTCGTCACGGAGGGCGACGTTGGTGAAGATGGTGTTGCCCCACACCGTCTGCACGGCGGTGGGGTTGGTGGTCTCACCGGTGCCGGGGGCCACGCCGAAGAACCCGGCCTCGGGGTTGATCGCCCAGAGCCGGCCGTCGTCGCCGGGGCGCAGCCACGCGATGTCGTCGCCGATGGTCTCCACGGTCCAGCCCGGAACGGTGGGCTTGAGCATCGACAGGTTGGTCTTGCCGCAGGCCGAGGGGAACGCGGCGGCCACATGGTAGGTGCCGCCCTCGGGTGAGGTGACCTTGATCAGCAGCATGTGCTCGGCCAGCCAGCCCTCGTCACGGGCCATCACCGACGCGATCCGCAGCGCGAACGACTTCTTCGACAGCAGGGCGTTGCCGCCGTAGCCGGAGCCGAACGACCAGACCTCGCGGTCCTCGGGGAACTGCACGATGTACTTGGTGTCGTTGCTGGGCCAGGTGACGTCGGCCCGGCGGACGCCGGCACCGTCGACGAGCGGGAAGCCTACGCTGTGCACGGTGTGCACCCACGGGGTGCCCGCCTCGATCAGGCGCAGCACGGCGGCGCCCATCCGCGTCATGATGCCCATGTGCAGCACCACGTAGGGCGAGTCGGTGATCTCCACACCGAGTTGCGAGATGGGGCCGCCGAGCGGTCCCATCGAGAACGGCACGACGTACATCGTGCGGCCGCGCATGCTGCCCGCGAAGACGCCGTTCAGTTCGGCGCGCATCGCCTTCGGTTCCGCCCAGTTGTTGGTGGGGCCGGCGTCATCGGGGTCGGTGGAGCAGATGAAGGTGCGGTCCTCCACCCGGGCCACGTCGGTCGGGCTGGTGCGGGCGAGGAAGCTGTTCGGCCGCCACTCCGGGTTGAGCCGGATGAGCTTGCCCTCGTCGACGAGCTGTTTGGACAGACCGTCGGCCTCCTGCGCGGTGCCGGTGCACCAGACGATCGCGTCGGGCCGGGTGAGGCGGGCAATCTCGTCGACCCAGGCCCGCAGGGCGGGGTCGGTGGTGCCCGTGGGTACACCGGAGACGGTGGCGGCCGAGGTCTGGGTCGCGTGTGCGGTGTGGGCGCGGATGTCGCTGCGTACGGGGTGGGTGACGGTCATGGTCTGGCCTTCCTCAGGATGCGGACGGGGCGGGAAGAGTGGGGCAGGAGCGCTAATTTCGTCCTGTGCATTAAGAATGCGACCGAATCGGGGTCAGGAACCGGAAAACAGTCGTTAAGAATCACGGTTCTTTACGTATGCTTAAGGAATGCCAACGCCGGCCTCCGACCTCGTCACCCTGGGTCATCGCATCCGTCACTTTCGGAGCGAGCGCGCCCTCACCCTGGACCAGCTCGGTGAGCAGGTAGGTCTGGCGGCCAGTCAGCTCTCCCTGATCGAGAACGGCCGGCGCGAGCCCAAGCTGTCCGTCCTGCAGCAGTTAGCGCAGGCCCTCGGGGTGCCGCTGGCCGATCTGCTCAGCGGTGAGGCGCCCAACACCCGGGCGGCCCTGGAGATCGAGCTGGCCCGGGCGCAGAAGAACCCGCTCTACGGTGCGCTCGGCCTGCCCCAGGTGAAGGTGACCAAGGGCATGCCGCTGCCGGCGATCGAGTCTCTCGTGGGCCTGCACCGCGAACTCGCCCGTCGGGCCAGTGAGGCCATCGCCACCCCGGAGGAGGCCCGCCGGGCCAACACCGAACTGCGCGAACGGATGCGTGAACGCGGCAACTACATGCCCGACATCGAAAAACTCGCCGAGGAGCGGGTGCGCGCCTCCGGGCACGTCTCCGGCGCGCTCACCCACCGCGAGGTCAGCGTGATGGCCGAGCAGCTGGGCTTCACCCTGATTTACGTGAACGACCTGCCGCACTCCACCCGGTCGGTGACCGACCTGGCCAACCACCGCATCTACCTGCCGCCGGCGTCGATCCCGGGCGGGCACGGGCTGCGGTCGATGGCGCTGCAGGCGATGGGGCACCGGCTGCTCGGTCACGAGCGCCCGGCCAGCTACGCCGAATTTCTCTGGCAGCGGTTGGAGATCAACTACTTCGCCGCCTGCTGCCTGATGCCGTTGGAGGCCACTCGCACGTTCCTGCAGAATGCCAAGCGGGAGCGGGTGCTCTCGGTGGAAGACCTGCGCGACGCGTTCGGAGTCACCCACGAGGCCGCGGCGCTGCGGCTGACCAACCTGGCCACCACCCACCTGGACATGACCGTGCACTTCCTGCGGGTCACCGGCGACGGCGCGCTGCAGAAGGGCTACGAGAACGACGGCCTGCCGTTGCCCGCGGACGTGACCGGGTCGATCGAGGGCCAGCTGGTCTGCAAGCAGTGGAGCGCCCGCAGCGCGTTCACGCACACCAACCGCACCACCGAGTTCTACCAGTACACCGACACCCCGGCGGGCACCTTCTGGTGCGCCACCCAGACCGGCAGCACCTCGGATGGCGAGTTCTCGATCAGCGTCGGCGCCCCGTTCGCGCAGGCCAAGTGGTTCCGCGGCCGGGAGACCACGCAGCGGGCGGTGTCCCGCTGCCCCGACGAGTCCTGTTGCCGACGCCCGTCGGGCGCGGTCGCCGCCCGCTGGGACGGCCAGGCCTGGCCGAGCGCCCGGCTGCACGCGCACGTGCTCTCGCCGCTGCCCAGCGGCACCTTCCCCGGCGTCGACGACACCGAGGTGTACAGGTTCCTCGAGGAGCACGCCGACCAATAGCGCCCGGCACGCCCCGGTGCCCCGTCGTCGTCGGGTTTGGCGAGAGTGTGCCGGGAAGCACCATGTGACGGCTAACGTGAGTAGACGAAGTCTGGGGGCGGCGATGGCGGCGACTACATCTGCGGCGCAGGGTGAACAGACACGGTCAGGTGGGCGGTTCGCCTCGTGGCCGATCTGGATCATGGCGCTCCTGCTGGCGACGTTCTTCGTCGCCATCCTGCTCCGACGTGACACCGAGTTCAGCCCGCTCGTCGACGGGTGGCTGGGGCTGCTCGCAATGGTGGTTCCCATCTTCGTCTGCGTGCGGGCCCTCCACCGCACCCGGTTCGGCCAGCTGGAGCTGGTGCTCGCTGCGGCAGCGGTGACCTCCTGGGCGGTCGGGAACATCTATTTTGTGCTCTCGGCAGGCTTCGGCGTGACGCTGCCGTACCCGTCGCTCGCCGACATCGGGTTCCTGGCCTTCTGCCCCCTGATGATGGCTGCGCTGGTGGTGTTGGTGCGCCGGAAAGCGCGGGACATGGCCTGGTCCGTTGCGCTGGACGGCGCCCTGGGCAGCGTCGCCGCGGCAGCCGTGCTGGCCGTGCTGCTGAATCCCATCCTGGGCCCCGTCGCAGACAGACCGGCCTCGCTGGCCACTGCGGTCGCGGTGTCGTATCCCCTGGCCGATCTGCTGCTCGTGGCCGTCTTCGTCGGGGTCGGGGCCTCCCAGGGGCGGAACGCGGGTCCCCGATGGATCCTGCTCGTGTTGGGCCTGATGACGTTTGCCGCCACCGACGTCACCTACGCCCTGCTGGAACTCACCGACCTGTACGTCGTGGGCACCCCACTCGACATGGGCTGGGCCATCGGCCTCGCCTTTATCGCGTGCTGGATCGACGTATCCGCCCGCGCCGACAGGACGCGACCCGTCCCGGCGTTGTCGATTCCCGCACAGGCCGTGCCGGCGTTGGCCACGGCCACCGGGCTGGGTGTCCTGATCCTGGCAAGCGAGGTGGAGGTCCCGCCGCTCGCGGTGGCGCTCGCCAGCCTGACCCTGGTGCTGGCCGCGGTTCCCCTGGTGTTCAGGCAGCGGATCCGGCTCGCGGACATGCACCGCCAAGCCATGACGGACGAGCTCACCGGCCTGCCCAACCGGCGCGCACTGTACGCCGAGGTGCCCGCTCGGCTGGCCGCCGATCGGCAACGCCGCAGTGCGCTCCTGCTGCTTGATCTCGACAAATTCAAGGAGGTCAACGACAGCCTCGGACACGACGTTGGCGACGGTCTGCTCAGGGTGGTGGCCGGGCGACTGTCGGCGCAGCTGCGCGAGGCCGATCTGCTGGCCCGACTGGGTGGGGACGAATTCGCCATCCACCTCGACGGATGCGATGTCGCCGCGGCCGAGAGCGTCGCCGTGAAGCTGCGCACGGCACTGGCCGAACCGTTCACCCTGGCCGGCATCACCCTGCAGGCCCACGCCAGCATCGGAATTGCCCTCCACCCCGAGCAGGGCCAGGACCTCACCCTGCTGCTGCGCAAGGCCGACATGGCCATGTACCGGGCGAAGTCCACGCGGGGCGGGCACCACGTCTACCGCGACGACGACGGCCAGGGCGACGAGCGGTTACGCACCCTGGCGGAGCTGCGCACGGCGCTGCTCGAAGACCAGCTGCTGCTCCACTACCAGCCCAAGGTCGATCTTGCTGTCGGCACCGTCCGGGGCGTTGAGGCCCTCGTGCGCTGGGATCACCCGGTGCGCGGGCTGCTCTACCCGGATGCCTTCCTCGCACTCGTCGAGGAGGCCGGGCTGATGCCGGCTATGACGCAGATCGTGTTCGAGAAGGCCCTGGATCAGACCGCTCGCTGGCAGGAGCAAGGGCGCACGCTGTCTGTGGCGGTCAATCTCTCGGCAAGCTCACTCGTCGACGTTGAACTGCCCGATCGGATCGCTGACATGGTCGCCGCGCGCGGGCTGGTTCCCTCAGTTCTGGTGCTCGAGATCACCGAAGACTTCCTGATGGGAGACCGGGAACGGGCACACACCATCCTCACCCGGCTGCGTGACCTCGGGGTGCGGATCGCCGTGGACGATTTCGGCACCGGCTACAGCTCCCTGGCGTATCTCCGTGATCTGCCCATCGACGAGCTGAAGCTGGACAAGTCCTTCGTGATGCCGATGGCCGACGATCCGCGCGCGGCCGCGCTCGTGGCCTCGACCATCGATCTGGCGCACAGCCTCGGCCTGCGGATGGTGGCCGAAGGTGTCGAGAGCAGCGTCGCCTACGCAGACCTCGCCGGCCACGGGTGCGACGTCGCGCAGGGCTTCTTCATTTCCCCGCCCGTGCCGGTAGCCGAACTGGATGCCTGGCTTGCCAGCCGCGAGGTGGCCGTTGTGACCGGCCTCACGGCCACGCCGTTCACCCCTCGCGGGGGCCGGTAGGTTATTGGCCATGATTCAGATCGCGCGTGAGACCCCGACCCGGACGGACGTGCTGCTGTTGCTGGACGAGCACCTGGCCGACATGCTCGCCACCTCACCGGCCGAGAGCGTGCACGCCATGGACCACTCGGCACTGTCGGCGCCGGAGGTCTCGTTCTGGACGGCCCGGGAGGACGGCGTCCTGCTCGGCTGCGGGGCCCTGAAACAGCTGACCCCCACCGAGGGTGAGATCAAGTCGATGCGCACCGCGCCGGCCGCGCGCGGACGGGGCATCGCCGCGGCCCTCCTCGGCGAGATCGTGAACGCGGCCCGGCACCGCCGATACGAGCGGCTCTACCTCGAGACCGGCAGCCAGGACTTTTTCGCGCCGGCCAGGCGGCTCTACGACCGGCACGGCTTCACCGAGTGCGTCCCGTTCGCGGACTACGTTCTCGACCCGCACAGCACCTTCATGCGTCTCGATCTCGCCGGCGGCTGAACGCCGACCGGTGCCCGGGCACGGGAGTAGGTTGACGCCGTGACCACACTGCAACGGAAGAACCGGCTCCGCGAACGCCTCGGAACCGGTGCGAACGCCTTCGCCGACCATCCATTTCGATGGGCCTTTGTCGCCACTCTCGGCGTGCTGGCGGCGCTGGTGATCGCCGCCGCCGTCGCCGGCATCGGGACCGTGGTCTTCTCGGTGTTTGCTGCCGCGTTCATCACCCTCGGCCTGGATCCGTTGGTGCGGTGGTTCGAACGTCGCGGCATGAAGCGCGGCGGTGCGATCCTCACCGTGAACCTGCTTTTTGTGCTGGTCATCGTCGGCCTGCTCTCGCTGGTCCTGCCGCTCGTCATCGGCCAGGCCGTCGCCTTCGTGAACGGGCTGCCGGCGATGCTGGCCGATTTGCGCGCCGAAGACTGGTTCCAGCAGGCGTCGTCGGGCAGCGGCGGACTGCTGACGAATATCTACTCCGGCGTGGTCGACTTCCTCACGAACCCGGCCACCTGGACGGGGATCGGCGGCGGTCTCCTGCAAGTCGGCGTCGCCGTGATCAGTGCGATCTCGACGGCAACGTTCATCTTCATCCTGACCATCTACTTCACAGCCACGCTGGACTCCTCCAAAGCGGCGATTTACACCCTGGTCTCCGCGTCGCACCGCGAACGGGTGGTGGGGCTGGCCGAGCGAATCATGCAGAACATCGGCCGGTACCTCAGCGGCATGGTGGTGCTGGCGTTCCTCAACGCCACCTTCAGCCTCATCCTGTTGACCCTGGTCGGCAACCCGTTCGCGCTGGTCATCTCGGTCTCCGCGTTTTTCATCACCCTGATCCCCCTGATCGGCACGGTGTTGACGACGGCGTTCATGACGATCCTCACGCTGTTCGTCTCGCCGACCGCGGCGCTTGTAGTGCTGATCGCCATGCTCATCTATATGCAGATCGAGGCGTACATTCTCACCCCGAGGGTCATGAGCAAGGCGGTCAATGTTCCCGGCTCCATCGTGCTCATCGCCGCCCTCGCCGGCGGCACGCTCGCCGGCCTGCCCGGGGCGCTCGTCGCCATCCCCGTCGCGGCCGGCATTCTGCTGATCCTCAAGGAAGTCGTCATCCCCGCCAAGGCGCTCAGCTGACTCACCCCCTGTTGGAGCCGTCGAGCCAGGCGGCCATGCGCCGGAGGCTGGCTTGGGCGCCCGGGTTCTCCGGCTCGTTCAGGTGGCCGTGCCGGGTTCCCGGCTCTTGGCAGACCGTGACATCGACGCCGGGGAACGCGTAGGGGTTGTCGAGCCCGGCGGGGTCGCCCACGTAGTTGAGGTTCATCGCCCGCACATCGTCGGGCTCGAACCGTGTGTCAGCGGGCAGCACCGCGATCTTCTGCGCGAGTTCGGTGCTGGGTTCCGGTAGGACGCTGTGCACGAGCGGGTAGGCCAGCAGCAGCGACGCCGGCTGTGCGCCGCCGGCGTCCCGCAGCCGCAGCGCCACCCCCGCGGCGAGGGCGCCTCCCGCACTCGCCCCGCCCAACGACAGCCGGTCGGCGTCGATGCCGTACGCGGTCGCCTGATCGGCGGCCCAGCAGAAGGCGGTGGCGACCTCCACGGACGCCACCGGGAAGAGCACCCCGTCGCGGGCCGGTTCGCTGTCGGTCAGGGCCGCCGACACCGGTGCCAGCCGATATCCGACGCTGATCACGGTGATGCCGCGCGCCGCGAGCTGTTGGGACACCCAATGCGCCTCGGGCATCTCCAGGTCGCCCCACGCGAAGCCACCCCCGTGCGCCCAGACCAGTGCCGGGCTCGGTTCCGACCCGGCGGCGGCGCGATAGACACGAATCGGGATCGCACCGTGCGGGCCGGTAATCGTCAGGGAATCCATGGCTCTGATCCTCCCAGTTGCTGCCGTACGGGCGGCAACCCGACACGCTCGCGACCCGCGGGGTCAGGACCGGGCGCGGCGGCCGAGCTTCGTTGCGGCGTAGAGCAGGCAGCCGACCGCGACGATGATGCCGCTGCGCAGCCAGACTTCACCGCTCTGCTGCGTGAGCAGAACGAGGCAGGAAAGCGCGCCCAGAATCGGCAGCACGCTCCAGGCCCGGAAGTGCTCGTGTTCGACCTTCTCCCGGCGGAGGACAAGAACGGCGATGTTCGTGCTGAGGAACACCAGCAGCAACAGCAACACCACGGTCTCTGCCAGCGTCGCGATACTCCCGGTGGCGGTGAGCACCATCGCGAGGGCCGTGGTGATCACGATCGCCACCCACGGTGTGCCCCGGCCCGGCAGCACCTTGGCGAACACCGACGGCAGTAGGCCCTGCGCACCCATCCCGTAGGCCAGTCGGCTGGACATGATCATGGTGAGCAGCGCACCATTCGCAACCGCCACCAACGCGATCAGGCTGAACAGCCAGGCCGGGATGCCCACGCCCGTTGCCTGGATGACGGTGAGCAGCGGACCGGTGGATTCCTTCAGGTCGGCGGCCGGCACGGCCACCGATGCCGCCGTGCCCACCAGCAGGTACAGGATGCCGGCCGTCGCCAACGCGCCGAACAATGCCTTCGGGTACACCCGGGACGGGTTCTTGACCTCTTCGATCACGTTGGCGCTGGTCTCAAACCCCACAAACGAGTAGTACGCCAGGAGCGCGGCACCGAAGACCGCAATCACCGGGTTCGCGGTGGATTCGAAGGTGACCGCCCGGCTGAGGTCTCCCCCGCCGCCGGAGAACATCACGGCGACCGCGACAACGACGAGCACCAGGCCGGTGGTCTCGATGACTGTCATCACCAGGTTCGCCCGCACCGATTCCTTGATGCCCCTGGCGTTGAGCAACCCGGCGGCGGCGAGGAAGAGCACCGCGCCGAGCACCGGCGGAATGTCGATGAATGTGCCGAGGTAGTCTCCCGCGAACGCGAGAGCGAGTCCGGCGGCGCTGACCACGCCGGCCGCGAGCATGCAGAAGCCGACGAGGAACGCGATCAGCGGCTTCTTGTAGGCCCGTTCCGCGAACACCGCGGAGCCTCCCGCCTGGGGGTACTTCGTGACGAGCTCGGCATAAGACGCCGCGGTGAGCAGGGCGAGGCCCAGGGCGACGAGCATCGGCACCCAGGTGACGCCGCCGACCTCGCCGGAGATCTGGCCCACCAGCGCGTAGATGCCCGCCCCCAGCACATCGCCCAGGATGAACAGGTACAACATCTTGCCGGAGATGTTGCGCTTGAGTGCCGGCTGGGTTGCGCCTTCACGCGGGTCGGTGCTGGCGTTTTGCAGTGTCATTCCGATACTTTAACCCGCGCCGCCCAGCCCGTGGCTACCGAAAAGACGGAACGAAATCGACCCGCTTTGCGGGCAACTGTTTCCGCACCGGAACAGTTGGCGGCGGCGCGGGTCCGTCAGCCGGCGGCATGCGCGGCGAGCTTGGCGGTGAAGTCGGAGAACAACAGCCGCAGGTCGAGCCGGGTGTACACCCGCATCGGCCGGGGACCCTGCCGCGGGATGAAGTCGTACGACCCGTCGGCGCGGATGCGCGGCACCGTGCGGGTGACGTACGCACTCGACGAGGGGTCCGCCGCGAACGAGGACTGCAGCGCAGTCAGCAGCACGAGCGGGCTGTCGCCCAGGATATACGTTTCGCCGAGCGGCGGGCCGTCGGCGCCGACTATCGCGGCAACCCCCGCGAGGGCGTCGTAGAGGTGCGCTCCGATGGCGCCGTGCGGTCGCACATCCGTGAGCAGTTCGGCCCAGGAGAACAGCGCCTGCCGGTACGCATCCCGGGGCACCTGCCAGATCGGCATGAACGAGTCGAAGATCACCCGGGCGGCGGAGATGTCGATGGCCAGGTTGTATTCCGGGCCGTGCGTTCCGGGCGGCGGCACGGCCAGGCCGTCGTGCTCTGGCCCGCCGATCCAGACCAGGGTGAGCCGGGTCGCGATGCGCGGCTCGAGCAGGTACGCGCTGGCGATCTCGGTGAGCCCGGCCCCGCAGGCCACGAACAGCGGCAGGTCGGTGTCGGTGCGCATGGCCTCGGCGATGATCGCATCCGTCGCCGCGGAGCGAACCGGCGAGAGCGGGTCGGTCATACCCAGGTTGGACCCGGCCAGCACGGGGATCGTGCCGGCGCGGCCGAGCAGCTCGAGCACGGTGTGGGCGGCCTCTGCGGCGTTGTCGGCGGTCTGCTCGGACGGGTCGAACGGGTCGCCGGGCCTGAGGTGCGACCCGATGATCGCGCGGATCTCCACGGAGGGCGACAGGACGTGGTGGGCCAGCTGCACCAGGCCGTCGGGATCGCCGGAGAAGTCGTTGTCGATGATGACTCGGGCGCGCGGTTGTACGACCCGGCGCAGCTCGGTCTCGAATGAGGTCAACGCCGGCACCTTCCCTGAGGGGGTTTTTCTGACGAGTGTAGTGGTCGCGGCGGTGCTGCTCGCGGCACGTGTTCGGGGTCGCGGCACGTGGTCGATCCCGCGGCACGTGTTGGGGGTCGCGGCAGGTGGGAGAACACCTGCCACCGGGAATACCACGTGCCACCGCACTCGCGTCGTGCCGCCGGGACAACGGCGTGCCACGAGAACCGGTGCGGCTACTGCGGCGCCATCCGGATGCCGCCGTCCAGGCGGATGGTCTCGCCGTTGAGCATCGGGTTCTCCACGATGTGGCGCACCAGGGCGGCGTACTCGGCGGGGTCGCCGAGCCGGGCCGGATGCGGTACCTGGGCGCCGAGCGACGCCCGGGCTTCGGCGGGCAGGCCCTGCAGCAACGGGGTGTCGAACAGTCCGGGCGCGATGGTCACGACCCGGATGAGCGAGCGCGCGAACTCCCGAGCCAACGGCAAGGTCATCGCCGCGACCCCGCCCTTCGATGCGGCATAGGCCGCCTGACCGATCTGGCCGTCGAACGCGGCGACGGATGCCGTATTCACGATGACGCCCCGCTCCGGGGTGCCGCCCGCCGCGGTTGCTCCCACAGCGTCCACCGGCTCGGTGGCCTGCATGGCCGCGGCAGCCAGGCGCACCACGTTGAAGGTGCCGAGGAGGTTCACCCGCAGCACCCGTTCGAAGTCGGCCAAGGCCATCGGGCCCTGCCGGCCGACGGTGCGCGCCGCGGGCGCGATGCCTGCACAGTTGACCACGATCCGCAGTGGGGCCACGGCGCCGGCGGCCTCGACCGCGGCCTGCACATCGGTCTCCACGGTGACATCCCCCGGCAGGAATATCGGCGACCGCGATGCAGAACCTGGCGCCGCAGTCAGCTCGGCCGCCCGCTCTGAGCCCGCCGAACTCGCGAGGTCGAACAGCACAACGTGCGCGCCGGCCTCGTGCAGGGCCCGCGCGGTGGCCAGTCCGAGGCCGGAGGCGGCGCCGGTGACGAGTGCGGAGCATCCGTTTATGCGCATCAGAGTCGTTCGATGATGGTGGCGTTGGCCATGCCGCCGCCCTCGCACATGGTCTGCAGGCCGTAGCGACCGCCGCCGGACTCGAGGGTGCCGAGCAGGGTGCCCAGCAGCCGGGTGCCCGAGGACCCCAAAGCGTGACCGAGGGCGATCGCGCCGCCGCTGGCGTTGAGCTTCTTGAGGTCGGCGCGCAGTTCGCGCTGCCAGACCAGCGGCACGCAGGCGAAGGCTTCGTTGACCTCGTAGGCGTCGAGGTCGTCGATGCCGAGGCCGGTGCGGGCCAGGATGCGCCGGGTGGCGGGGATCACGCCGGTGAGCATCAGCAGCGGGTCACTGCCGGTGACCGCGAAGCTGTGGAACCGGGCCCGGGGGGTGAGGCCCAGCGCGGCGGCGCGGCTGGCGCTCATGATCAGGGCGGCGGAGGCGCCGTCGGTGAGGGGCGAGGAGTTGCCGGCGGTGATCTGCCAGTCCACCTCGGGGAACCGGGCGGCGAGCTCGTCGGTGCGGAATGCCAGCGGCAGCTCGGCGAGGGTCTCGACGGTACTGCGGCGCCGGATGGTCTCGTCGCCGACGACCTGGCGGCCGTCGGGCAGGGTGACCGGCAGCAGCGTCGCATCGAAGTCACCACGCGCGGCGGCCTCGGCAGCGAGCCGGTGTGAGCGGGCGGCGTACGCATCGAGTTCGGTGCGGGTGAGACCCCATTTGGCGCTGATCAGCTCGGCGGAGACGCCCTGGCCGACCAGGCCCTGCGGGTAGCGGGCGTGCATCAGGCGGCCGTGCGGGTCCTGGCTGATGATCGCGGATGCGGGCGAGCCCCAGCCTTCGGAACGGCCGGCCGCGTCGGAGCCGCCGGCCGGGGTGGGTCCGCCCGCGGAACCCAGCGGGATGCGGCTCATCGATTCGACCCCGCAGGCAATGACGATGTCATAGCTGCCGGCGAGCACACCCTGCGCGGCGAAGGTGGCGGCCTGCTGGCTGGAGCCGCACTGCCGGTCGATGGTGGTGCCGGGCACCGATTCGGGAAACCCGGCGCTGAGCAGCGCGGTGCGGGTGATGTTGGTGCTCTGCTCACCCACCTGGGTGAGGCATCCGCCGATCACGTCGTCGACCAGGGCCGGGTCGAGGTTATTGCGGTTGACCAGGTCCTTCAGCACCCCGGCGAGCAGGTCGGCCGGGTGCACCCCGGAGAGCGCACCGCCGGGCTTACCCCGGCCGGACGGGGTGCGGACAACATCGACGATGACAGCATCATTGCTCATGGCTCCAGCCTATGGGTCCTGGTGAGATCCCGGCCGATGCACGGTGAGCACGTGCGCAGACGCGCCCTGCGGACGATGGCTCCGGGTCGCATCCAGCAGCAGCGCCGACCCGGGCGCGGCCTCGGCCCCGTTCACCCGCACGGTGCCGCGCAACGCGAGCAGCAGCTGTGCCCCGGCAGGCAGTTCGGCCTGGGGCGTTAGCGTGCGGATGCTGAACTCCGGCGGTTCGGCGGCGCCGGCGAAGGTCAGGACGACGAGGGAACTCGCCCCTGGCGGCCTGAGTTTGGGCCGTTCGAAACACACCGTGGCGGAGCGCACCGGCATGACGTGCGCGCGGCGCAGGACCCGGTTCGATTCGCTATTGCGCACCGCAACCTGCGGGCCGGCGAGGCCGACCACATAGTGGTGGGTGCCAACGGGTCCGACCAGCAGGCCGGTGGAGTCTTTAATCTCGACCACGCGGAGCTGCCAGCGCAGCGTCAGGTCGTGGTCAACATCGGCCCAGATCTCGCGGGCGCTGCCCCTCCCCTGGTCCAGGGGCTGGCGGGGCAGGTCGGCGAACCGGATGACGCGGGGCGGAGACTGGTCCGCCTCCACGCCGTCATCCTCTTCTGCCGGGATGCTCATCGGTCGTCGCGGTCGGGCCGGGGCGGCCCGCCGGGTGCCGACACAAAGATGTGCTGGATGGTTCGCATTTCAACCATCCAGCACATCTCGGTGTTACGAAGGACCGGCTACTCAGGCCTTGCTGTCGACGAGGACGTAGCCCTCTTCACCGTGCATCACGGAGTCGATGCCGGCGATCTCGTCTTCGTTCTTCACGCGGAAGCCGATCGTCTTCTCGATCGCGAAGGCGATGCCGAAGGCGAGGACGAACGAGTAGGCGAGAACGGAGAAGGCCGCGATGGCCTGGACGAGCAGCTGGGTGCCGTCGCCGCCCAGGAACAGGCCGGTGCCGTTGGCGAAGAAGCCGAGGTAGAGCGTGCCGATCAGGCCGCCGACGAGGTGGATGCCCACGACGTCGAGCGAGTCATCGAAGCCCAGCTTGAACTTGAGGTCCACAGCGATGGCGCAAACCGCACCGGCGAGGACACCGAGCACAATGGCCCAGATCGGCTGCAGCGAGGCACAGGCCGGGGTGATTGCGACGAGTCCGGCGACGGCGCCGGATGCGGCACCGACCGACGTGGGCTTGCCGTCGCGGATCTTTTCGACCACGAGCCAGGCGAGCAGGGCGGCAGAGGGTGCAGCGATGGTGTTGACGAACGCGAGGGCCGCGGTTCCGTCGGCGGCCAGCTCGGAACCGGCGTTGAAACCGAACCACCCGAACCAGAGCAGACCGGCGCCGAGGAGCACGAAGGGCGGGTTGTGCGGAACGTGCACGCCCTTCTGGAAGCCGACCCGCTTGCCGAGCACCAGGGCGAGGGCGAGGGCTGCGGCACCGGCGTTGATGTGCACCGCGGTACCACCGGCGAAGTCGATCGCGCCGAGGCCGAAGACCGACTGCAGGCCGTGGGTGATCCAGCCGCCGTAGGAGAAGCTGCCGTCCTCGGCCAGGCCGAAGTTGAAGACCCAGCTGGCGACCGGGAAGTAGACGACCGTCGCCCAGATCGCGGCGAAGATCATCCAGGAGCCGAACTTGGCGCGGTCGGCGATGGCGCCGGAGATCAGCGCGACCGTGATGATGGCGAAGGTGGCCTGGAACGCGACGAAGGCCAGCGGCGGGTACATCGCGCCCTCAGGGTTTTCCAGCGCGGCGGTCAGGCCGATGTTGGACCAGTCGATCGCCCACGGCGCGACGGTGCCTTCGGATGCCGGGAACGCGATCGCGTAGCCGTAGATGACCCAGAGCACGCCGATCAGCCCGAGGGCGCCGAAGCTCATCATCATCATGCTGATGACGCTCTTGGCCTTGACCAGCCCCCCGTAGAAGAACGCGAGTCCTGGGGTCATGAGCAGGACGAACGCTGCGGAAATCAGCAAGAAAGCTGTATTGCCTTGATCCATTGGAAAAACCTCTCTGCACGGACGCAGCGGCTCGCGTCGGGTAAGACATACCCTGACAGGGCTGTGTTACACCCTCGGCAAAGCTCTGTTTCGAACACGTTGCAGAGAGCGCCCCTGTGTAAACAACAGATGACGTGAGGCTCAGAAGTCGGCGAGAGTCAGCTGGAAAGTGCCCACATCGCGACGGCGCTGGCCGCCGCCACGTTAAGGGAGTCGATGCCGTGTTTCATCGGGATCTGCACCACGGCGTCCGCCGCGGCGAGCGCCTCGTCGGTGAGCCCCTCCCCCTCCGCGCCGAGCAGCAACGCCAGCCGGGCGTGCTGGTCGCCGTGGAAGTCGCGCAGGCTCACCGCATCCGGGGTGAGCGCCAGGGCGGCGACGTGGAAGCCGTGCTCGGTGAGCAGCCGCCGGGTGCTGGGCCAGTCACCCACCCGGGTCCACGGCACCTGCAGCACGGTGCCCATCGACACCCGGATGGCCCGACGGTAGAACGGGTCGGAGCAGCGCGGGGTGACCAGGATCGCGTCGGCGCCGATCGCGCCGGCGGAGCGGAAGATGGCGCCGACGTTGGTGGGGTCGGTGACGTTCTCCAGAATCAGGATGCGCCGGGCATCCGACAGCAGCGCCGCCGGGTCCGGCAGCGCGGGCCGGTGCATCGCGGCGATCAGGCCACGGTGCAGCACGTAACCGGTGAGCTCCGTGAGCAGCTCCCCCGCGCCCACGAACACCGGCACGTCGTCGCCGACGAGAGCCCGGGCCTCGTCGAGGGTGTTCGCCAGGGTGAGCACCGACCGCGGCCGGTGCCCCGCCCGCAGCGCCCGCTCGAGCACCAGCGCGGACTCGGCGATGTACAGGCCGTGCTCGGTGCCGCGCGCCTTCTTGAGCGCCACATCCGTGGACTGGGTGTAGTCGGCCAACCGTGGGTCGCTCAGCTCATGAATCTCGATTATCGGCACCCCAAAAGCCTACCGACGCCCACCCCGCCCAAAACCGTGCGCGAAAGCGGTCACCTGGTTGCGTCAGCCCGCTGAGGTGACCGTGTGACCGCTTTCGCGAGATCTTGTCTAGTCGTAGTCGGCGAAGGGGTCGGGGGTGAGAGTGTATTTGGTGGAGAGGTACTCGTGGATGCCCTCTGAACCGCCCTCCCGGCCGAGGCCGGACTGCTTGACCCCGCCGAACGGGGCGGCCGCGTTGGAGACCACGCCCATGTTCAGCCCCATCATGCCTGTCTGCAACCGTTCGATCATGCGCTGCCCGCGGGCGAGATCCTGGGTGTACACGTAGCTGACCAGCCCGAATTCGGTGTCGTTGGCGATGCGCACGGCATCGTCTTCGTCGTCGAAGGGCACGATCGAGAGCACCGGCCCGAAGATCTCTTCGCGCAGGATGGCGCTGCCCGGCTTCACCCCGCTGATCACGGTGGGCTCATAGAAGGTGCCGGCCCGGTCCAGGGCGCGACCGCCGGTGAGTAGGGTCGCGCCGCGGCCGAGGGCGTCCTGCACGAGGGTGTCGGCCTTGGCCACGGCATCCGCGTTGATCAGCGGGCCGATCTTGACGCCGGTCTCGGTGCCGCGGCCCACGGTGAAGTCGGTGACGGCCTCGGTGACCCGGCGGGCGAACTCGTCGGCGACGGATGCCTGCACGATGAACCGGTTGGCGGCGGTGCAGGCCTGGCCCACGTTGCGGAACTTCGCGGCCAGGGCGCCCTTGACGGCGCGGTCCATGTCGGCGTCCTCGAAGACCAGGAACGGGGCATTGCCGCCGAGCTCCATCGAGGTGCGCAGCACGTTCTTCGCGGACTGCTGGATGAGCTTCTGGCCGACGCCGGTGGAGCCGGTGAAGCTGAGCTTCCGCAATCTGGGGTCGGCGATGATGGGCGCGGACACGGCCGCCGACGTAGAGGTGGTGAGCACGTTCACCACGCCGGCGGGCAGGCCCACCTCCTCGAACAGCTTGACCAGGTACAGCGTGGTGAGCGGGGTGAGCTCGGCGGGCTTGATCACGACGGTGCAGCCGGCCGCGAGCGCTGGCGCGATCTTGCGGGTCGCCATCGCCAGCGGGAAGTTCCACGGGGTGATCAGGAAACTCGGTCCGACCGGGTGCTGCGACACGATCATGCGCCCGGTGCCCTCGGGGTTGGTGCCGTAGCGGCCGGTGATGCGCACGGCCTCCTCGCTGAACCAGCGCAGGAACTCGCCGCCGTAGCCGACCTCTCCGTAGGCCTCGGCGAGGGGCTTGCCCATCTCCAAGGTCATCAGCAGCGCGAACTCGTGCTTGCGTTCCTGCAGCAGTTCGAAGCTGCGGCGCAGCACCTCGCCGCGCACCCGCGGCGGGGTGGCGGCCCAGGCCTCCTGGGCTTCGACGGCGGCGTCGAGGGCGGCCAGACCGTCGGCGACGCCGGCGTCGGCGATGGTCTTGATCACCTTGCCCGTGGACGGATCGTGCACGGAAAGGGTGTTCCCGTCGGCGGCGGGCACCCACTGCCCGTTGATGAACAGCTCGTTGGGGACGTGCTGGAGTAGTTCTGCTTCGGTTACGTGCGCCACAAATGCCTCCTGTGAAGTCGTCGACCTCAATCTACTCGGGTGCCCCGGCCGGACCCCGAATCGACGGCGATTGTCAGGCGTGCCGACCGCTGTCGTCGGCGTACCGGGTCAGGAGCCGCGCGAGCTCGAGACGATCGGCGTCGGTCCAGGCCGAGGTGATCTGTTCGAAGGTCTCGCGTTGCAGGCGGCTGAAACGATCGCGGAGCTCGACACCTGCCGGCGCCAGTCTCAGCACGGTCCGGCGCCCGTCGGCAGCGGATGCGGCGCGCTGGAGGTAGCCGGAATCAATGCAGTCGGTGACCATGCGGCTCGCGACCGACGGATCCACGTTCAGCTGGTCGGCGACGGCACCGACAGTCATCTCCCCGTCTGCTTCGTCGACCACGTTGATGATGAGGTTGCGGGTGAGGTCACGCTTGGTCATACCGTGGTCGGTCAGCGCTTGATTCGTGCGGCGGCGCAGGCGCGAGAACGCGGCACCGACGTCATCGAGGAGAGCGTCTGGGGTTTTGTTCGGATCCACACCCCGAGTCTAGTCTTACATGCGTGTTTGCATATCCATGCTGATATGCACATACTTGTGAGTGCGCATCCATTTGAGCTGCCGCAGAACATCAAAGGAGACCTCGTGTCCGTCACCGCCATCATCCATGCACGTGTTTTCGACGGTGAGAACACCACCGAGAATCAGACCGTCATCATCGACGGGTCCACAATCGTCGGCGTCGGCGGGCCCGTCCCGGCCGGGGCACAGATCGTCGATGCGACGGGCGCGACCCTGCTCCCCGGCCTGATCGACGCTCACGTGCACACCTCGCCGGACTCGCTCAGGCTCGCTCTGGCCTTCGGCGTGACCACCGAGCTTGAGATGCAGGGCACGTCGACCAGGTTCAATCGCGCGCACATCTCCGCCGACGACACGCTGGCGGATGTGCGCTCGGCCGGCTTCGGGATCACTCCCCCCGGTGGCCACCCCAGCGAGCTCTTCCCCAAGGGCGACCGCCCCACCGACGACGACGACCCGGAGCCGGCCGACGGAGCCCCGGCCTTCGTGATGCCGTTCTCCACGACGCCGGCCGAGGCCGTCGCGTTCATCCCCCAGCTGCTGGCCGGCGGGTCGGACTACATCAAGTTCATGGTCGACGACGGCAGCGTCGAGGGCCACCCCGGATTGCCCATGCTGGATCAGGCCACCCTCGACGCCGGTGTCGCGGAAGCACATCGCCTGGGCGCGCTCACCGTTGCGCATGCGCTCACCGTCGACGCCACCCGGATGGCCATCGACGCCGGCATTGACGGGCTGGCGCACCTGTTCATGGACCGCCCGCATACCCCGGAGATCATCGATGCCATCGCCGAATCGGGTGCTTTCGTGGTCGCCTGTGTGGTCCTGAACGCATCCATGATGGGCATCAACGGGGCAGAATTCGCTGCGGACCCCCGGGTGCACTCGAAACTGAGCCCCGAATGGCTCACCACCATCCAGGCCAGCTTCGACCGCTACCCGCAGGGCCGGCTCGGTGACGTGCTCGCGTCGGTGAAGGCCCTGCACGAGGCCGGTGTCGACCTGATCGTGGGAACCGACGCATCCGTTGCCGTGCCGTTCCTGGGCGGACTCGCCCACGGAGCCAGCGTGCACCACGAACTCCAGCTCCTCGTGCAGGCCGGGCTGACCCCCGCCCAAGCCCTCACCGCGGCGACATCGACCCCCGCCCGACGCTTCGGGCTCAGCGACCGCGGCCGGATTGCCGAGGGTCTGCGGGCCGACCTGTTGCTCGTCGACGGGGACCCGACGACGAACATCGCCGACACGCTCTCCATCCGTTCGGTGTGGCGGAACGGAACAGCCGCCGTCTGATCACGACGGCGGGTGCGTCACTCCAGGGGCTCGGCGACGACGCGACGGTCGGCAGGCAGGATGCCCAGGCACAGCAGGAGGGCGATCAGCTGCAACGTACCCGACACGAAATAGAGCGTGTGCAGGAATGAATACACCGGCAGCAGTGCGACCTCCACGTAGATCCAGATGATCATGCCGAAGCCGGCGACCCCGGCCGCGCCGGTGTACCAGGGCTGCCGCCCGTGCTGCCCCAGCACGGCGAGCGCCTGCGTGCCGCCGATGACCACCAGCAGGATGAACCCGGGGATCACGTAGGAGTCGAACGGGGTGCCGACGAGCCAGCTCATCGGCATCCCCATCCCGTTGCCCACGATCAGGCCGAGCCCGCCGCCCAGCGCCGACAACAGGTTGAACCAGCCCACGACCAGCAGCGCCAGCCACCACAGGCGACGTGGTCGGGACAGGTCGGTGCCGGGCACGGCGGGTCGAACGGATGCGGGAAGGGACGCCATATCGCCATCCTGATCCCCCGGCGTGCGGGTCACAATCCCCCGCCCGGGTGGCGCGACATCAGTCGCGGTGCGGGCTACAGGCCGGTCAGGGTGCCGCGCACTATCGAATCGCCCGAATGGGCCGGGTTGCCGTCGGCGGGTTCGGCCGAGACGTCCACCACCGGGAACTCGGCCAGGTCGAGGTCCGCCGGGAGGCTGAACCGGCCGGTCGCGCCGTCGAGCAGCCCCACACTGACCAGCCCGGTGGCGTCGGCGGTGAGCAGCCACACCTCGCGCAGCCCCTCGTTGCCGGCGTCGTCGGCCAGGTCCACCACGACCTCGCGGCGCCCGTCAGCGGACTCCTCCACCGAGGCACTACCGCTGGCCGTCCAGCCGGGCAGCGCGTCCAGTTGTGCCTGGGCGAGTACGGTCTCCGCGGCCGGTTCGCGGGTCGACTGCCACCAGACCCCGCCCACGATGCCGCCGACGATGCCGACCGCGCAGGCCGCCGCGGCCACGGGCAGCCAGACGCGACGGCGCCGGTGCTGGTCCAGCTGAACAACGGGCGCCGGCTCTCCTGCCGGTTCGGCGCCTGGGCGCTCGGTCCCGCTCGCGGCGCCCGCGGCAGGTCCGACACCAGGGGTCGTGTGCTTTGTCAGGTCGCCGCCGGCCAGGTCGTCGCCGGCCAGACCGGTCGCCGCGAGGTCGACCTCCGCCAGCCGCGGCGGCGCAGCCACCGCGTCGGAGAAGCCGAGGGCCGAGTGGATGCGGCCCCAGACGGCATCCGCGGGTTCGACCAGCTCGACGCTGCCGGCGCTGCGGCCGATCAACACGGTGCGGCGCAGCGCATCCAGCTCGCCGACGCAGCCCGGGCAGGCGGCCAGGTGCTCGCGTTCGGCGGGAGTGAGGTCGAGCTCGGCGAGCGCGACGAGGGCGAGCGTGTCGCGGTCAAGATGCGTCATCGTTCGCCTCCAATCGAGTGCGCAAGCGGGTAAGGCTGCGGCGGATATGACTTTTCACGGTGCCGAGCGGCAATCCGAGGCTATCGGCGATCTGCACGTGGGTGAGGTCCTCGTAGAACGCGAGTCGCATCACGCGTTGCGGCACCGGTTCGAGGCGGTTGAGCTCCTCGCCGATCAGCAGCCGCTCGGCCACGTCGGCGGACTCATCCACCGTGTACAGGTCGGCCTCGTCAACAAGGGACTGTTCGAGGCGCCGCCGCCGGGCGCGGGCGTCGTGCGCGTCGGCGATGGCATGCCGGGCGATGCCTACGATCCAGGCGGGCAACGCCGCCCGGCCTTCGTCGAACCCGTGCCGGCCGCGCCACGCGGCGATGAACACCTTCTGCGTCACGTCTTCGGCCTCACCGGTGTCGCCGAGCGAGCGCACCGCCAGGGTGTACACCAGCGACGACCAGCGCGCGTAGGCCTCGGCGAGGGCGTGTTCGTCGCCCGCGCGAAACCCCGCGATCAGGTGGGCCTGGTCACGATCATCGTCGGTGCTGTTCGCAAAGGGGGTGCTCACGTCAACGTGCTGCCTCCGGGATCGGTACCGTGTGGTGCGGGTGTCCATCTCAGCACTCACGACCCGATCGAACCGGCCCGCGAGTGCGACCAGCATAACCACCCCCGGCCTCTGTACGCACACCCCGTTCGGGCGGCAGGGTCCGACTCACGTTCATGGCGCCGGCACCGCCGTCACGATCACGTTGGACAGGTACCGTCGGGCGTCGTAGTCGAACTCGCCGCCGCAGGTCACCAGGGTGAGCCGCGGCTGACCGGACCTGTCGAACACGCTCGCCCACGGTACCGCCGGCTTTTCCACGCTGTCGACGGATGCCACCGTGTACCGGTGCGCGCCGCCGTCGGCGGTCTCCAGCACGATCTCGGTGCCCGCCGGGGCGTCGGCCAGCAGGGCGAACGGGCCGATGTCGTAGACGAGGGAATCCACGTGAGCGGCGACGACGGTGGCGCCGGCCGGGCTGGCGGGGCCGGCGCCGTACCGGTACCAGGCGGCGACGGCGGGGTTCGCCGGCAGGGCCATGGCCGCGTCCTCGGCCAGGCCAACGGCCTCGATCGGCATGTCGATGCCCAACGCGGGCACCCGCACCCGTACCGGGGCGCTGACCGGGCCGGCCAACCCGGCAAGGTCCGCGGACCGGCGCGGCACATCCGGTACCGCCGGCGGCGGAATCGGAGCCGGCGACGGCACCCGGGCCGGAGCCGAGACTGACGGTTCCGGCCCGGCGCGGCCGGCCCAGGGCAGTCCTCCCGGGAGCCCGGCGGAGGCGGGACCGCCCAGACCGGTGAACCCACCGGTCGCCGGGCGTCCCGCACCGCCGACCCCATCGACATCGCCCGTTACGGCGAATCCACCGGCGGCAGGATCAGTGCCGCCGGTCCCGGAGGCCGGGGCCGCGCATCCGCTGAGCAGGCCCACCATCAGCCCACCCGCCAGGACCGGACCGACCACGGCGCGGGTCACAGTGGGCCACCCGAACAGGCTCACCACCATGACCCGCACCTTCCTTGTCAACGGCCCGTTACTGCCGCGCCTCGGCGCGCCGGGTGCCGTAGACCGCCGCCGCGCTGATCATCAGCACCAGGGCGATGGCCGCTCCGCCGAACCACAGGCCGGAGCTGTTCCCGGGCTGGTTAGTTGCCACCAGGCCCGCGCTGCCGGCGGGGACGCCGTCGGGGTTGGAGTGCAGCCCGTCGATGGTCTGCACCGCGAGGGCCAGGTTGCTGTCGGTCAGGCTGCCCCAGGCGTACACGATGGTGTTGGTGCCCTCGGCCACGTTCACGTCGGCCGGGCCGATCACCGGGTCGGTGGTTCCGGTCGCGGCCACGGAGGCCGACACCGTGCCGGCCGGCAGGGTCAGCATGGACTCATCGGGGTTGCTCAGGTTGGTGATCACCGCGGTGCCGCCGGCGAGCACGTCCACGGCGGGGGCCGCGGCGACGTGACGCACCGTGAGTCGGCCTTCGCCGGCGCCGACGGTGCTGATGTCGTTGGTGAACAGGGTCGCGGTGGGCGCCCCGGCCGCGTCGAGGTGCGCGGCGGCGGTGTAGTTCTTGCCCGCCTCCAACGGCAGGTCGACCGGACCGATGGCCGGCGAACTCGCGTCCGCGGCATCCGATGCCGTGATCGCCACGGTGTAGGTGCCCGCGGGCAGCTCGAGCGGGCCGGCGATGTCGCCGGGTTCGAAGTTATCCAGGGTGAGGGCGTCGTTCACGTACACGTCGACGGTGAGGCCGGGTACCCCGTGCAGCACGGAGAGCTGGGCGACGTCGGTTGCGGCGTTCGCCGGGGCGATCCCCGCCAGGGCGACAAGGGCGCCGGCTGCGATGCCGACGGTGATGGTCTTGCGCATGGTTTCCTCCAGTCAGTGGAACGAGAGCGGGAACCTGTCGGTTTCCCGTTACCCGTTACTTCCGGAGGACCCCCTCATTCGGATGCACCCTGCCGAGAAAATTTCTCAAGCAGTGGGCCTCGCATCCAGTTGCAGCAAAGTGCCCCTTCGACGCTCGGGAAGGGGCACGGTCCGGCACGGCGCCGGCGGATGCGGATGCGGTCGCGCGTGTCAGGCCTGCTCGACGACCTCCGAGGTGGCCAGCACCGCACCGGCGTGCGCGAGTTCGGCCAGGGCCTGTTCGCTGGACTCCGGCGCCACTCCGGCGATGAGGTCGGTGAACACCCGCACCTGCTGGCCGTGCTCGAGGGCATCGAGTCCCGAGGCGCGCACGCAGAAGTCGGTGGCCAGGCCGACCAGGTCCACATGTGTCACGCCGGCGGCGATGAGCAGCTCGCCGAACTTCTCGCCCGACCCGTCGACGCCCTCGAAGATCGAATAGCCCGGCTGACCCTGCCCCTTGAGGATGTGCACGGTCGACTCCGGCAGCGTCAGCGCCGCGTGGTACTCCGCGCCGGTGGTGTCGGCGACACAGTGCGCCGGCCAGGTGTCCACGAAGTCGGGTTCGGCATCCACCGCGAAGTGGCCGTTGTTGCCGCCCTCGGCGTCGTGCCAGTCGCGGGAGGCGAAGATGTGCCCGTAGGTGTTCGGATGCGCCGCCAGCAGGGCGCTGATCGCCCCGGCCACGGCGGCCCCGCCGTCAACCGCGAGGGCGCCGCCCTCGGTGAAGTCGTTCTGAACGTCGATGATGATCAGTGCGCGGGTCACGGATGCACTCCTGTCGGTTGAAGGTCAGTTAGGTATTCGAGAGGTTGTTTCCGCAGCGGAAAAACCCTGTCGTGATGGTATCGATCGCCTGCTTCGCATTATCACCCACATCACCCAGCGCGTATACGGCGAAGGTGAGGGTGCTGCCGTCGCCGGCCTTGATGATGCCGGCGAGGGTGTAGCCGGTGTCGATCCAGCCGGTCTTGGCGAACACGGCGCCATCGGCATCCGCGTTGTCGCCGCTGAACCGGTCGCTGTAGGAGAGCGAGCCTGAGCTGCCGCCGACGACGGGCAGACCGTCGAAGATCACGCCGAGGCTGCCCTCGCGGGCGTTGATCTTCTGCAACAGCTTGGTGAGGTAGCCGGGTGGCACAGCGTTGTTGTCACTGAGCCCGGAGCCGTCACTGATGCGGATGCCGGTGGTGTCGATGCCGTACTCGGCCAGTCCCGCGAGCACGGCGGGCTGGATGGTGCCGAAGGTGTTGCCGGTGCCGCTCTCCACGGCCACCAGGCGGGCGAGCATCTCGGCGAGCGCGTTGTCGGAGACGATCAGGGACTGCTGGATCAGGCTGGACACCGGTTGGGACTGCACGGCGGCGAGCTGGCTGGCCCCGGCCGGGGCGGTGCCGACGCTGAGTGCGGGGTCGCCGCCGAGCTCGTCGGCGAACGCGGCGCCGGCCCGCGCCACCGGGTCGTCGCTGCGGGCGGAGGTGCTGTTGTACGGGTTGTCCCGGTCGCCGTCCACCTGCAGGGCCGTGATCTCGGGCATGTACCCCTGGGTCTGTTCCTTGCGGTCCCAGCTGGGCTCCCAGGCCGGGTCGCCGAAGTAGCTGGAGTCCAGCAGCACGGAGGTGATCGCGGTGCCGCCCATCGCCGCCCGGGTCTGTTCGGCGAGATCGTCGAGGTGCGCGGCGCCGGCGTAGAAGGACTCGTCGCCGCTGGGGGTGCTCGAGAGGGTGAGGTCGCCGCCGCCGACGAGCACCACCTGGCCGGGTTCGCTGCCGGCGACCACGGTGGTGGTGGCGCGGTAGTCCGGGCCGAGCACGCTCAGCGCGGCAGCGGAGGTGAGCACCTTGAGCACGCTGGCCGCACGGGATGCGGTGCTGCCGCCCCGGTCGAAGAGGATCTCGCCGGTCTCGGCGTTGACCACCTGGGCCTGGAACTCGCCCAGCCGCTCGTCCTCGGCAAGGCCGGCCACCGAGCAGGTGCGCAGCGGGGCGGTGACGGTGGCGAGGGTCGGGGCGGGCCTGGTCTGGGCGGGGGTGGGGCTGGGCGTGGGCGTGGGCGCGGCGGATGCGTCGGGTGCGGCCACGGCGACCGGCTTGGCGTTGCCGCTGGCCGTGCCCGCCCACACGGCGCCCCCGCCGAGCAGCACGAGGGCCACGGCCGCGGCGACGATCAGGCGCAGGGGTGTGCGCGTGGTCTGCTCAGGCACGGACGGTTCGGGAGTATCCACCAACGAAGGTTACCGAGCCGGGGTGGGAGCCCGGCAAGAGCGCCGGGTTCAGGCTGGCGAATCCGCGCTGGCTGGTTGAGGCCCCGCGGCGCAGGTTGGTGCTCGCGGCACGCGTTAGTGCTCGCGGCACGGGCTATTCCCGGCGGCACGGGTTCTAAGGTGTGCCGCCGAGAACAAGACGTGCCACGAGGAAGAAGGTGTGCCGCGACAGCACAGGACAGATCGGTTGCGCGCCCCAGCCTTAGTCGCCGAGGTAGACCAGGCCGATCTGGGAGCGGATCGCGTCGAGGGTCTCCATGATCTGTACGGATTCACTCGTGGTCAACAGGTCGCTGGCGATCAGGCCCGCCGCCACAAGCCGTTCGGCCTCGGCGGCCTGGAAGTGCATGCCCCGGCCGGTGATGGCGGGCGTCTCGTACGCCTCGACGACCTCGTTGGCGCTGTTGTACACGCGGAACGAAGTGGCCGAGTACCAGACCTCGTCGATGTCGATGCGACCCTCGGTGCCGAGGATGCTGGCGGTGTTGGGCCCCTTGGTGTCGCTCGCGGAGAGCAGCGACGCGATCTGGCCGCCCGGGTAGTGGAAGATCGTGGCGATCTGGGCATCCACCCCGGTGGCCTTGAAGGTGGCCGAGGCGAGGATGGTCTCGGGCGGGCCGAACAGCGCCGACGCGAACGATACCGGGTAGATGCCGAGGTCGAGCAGCGCGCCGCCGCCCAGTGCCAACGAGTTGATGCGGTGGGCGGGGTCGTCGGGCAGGTCCTGGGTGTGGTCGGCGATCAGGGAGCGCACGTCGCCGAGGCTGCCGGCGGCGAGAATCTCGCGGATGCGCACCATGTGCGGCAGGAAGCGGGTCCACATGGCCTCGAGCACGAGCAGGTTCTTGCTCTCGGCCAGGGCCACCACGGCGCGCGCGTCGGCAGCGTTGAGGGTGATCGGCTTCTCGATCAGGACGTGCTTGCCGGCCTCCAGCGCCAGGGTGGCGTTGGCCGCGTGGAACGGGTGCGGGGTCGACACGTAGATGATGTCGACCTCGGGGTCGGCCACGAGCGCCTCGTAGCTGGGGTGCGCGGTGGGGATGCCGAATTCGGCAGCGAAGGCATCCGCTGATGCCTGGCTGCGGGAGCCGACGGCCTGCACGGTGAAGCCGTTCTTCACGAGGTCCCCGGCGAATTGGTGGGCGATTCCGCCCGTGGCCAGGATTCCCCAGCGGAGTGCATCAGTCATGCTGCGAGCCTAGCGAACCCACTCGGCCGCACACCAGAACGGCATGTTATTGTGCCGGTCATGAGTGAAATGACCTTCGACGAAAAACGCCACGACCAGCTCACCACCGCGCCCAAGGCCAGCGAGGCGGATGCGGCGCCGCGGGTGACCGTGGACGAACAGGCCGATGGTGTGAAGCGCATCGACGTGGCCGACACCGCCGCGGTGCGGCCCGGCAAGACCGAGGAGTAACCCGTCACCTGACGTTTGCCGAGCGGTCATCGCGGCCGCATACGCTGACGCCTGTGAGCGAGAATCTGCTTCTGGCCCGGCGCACGACCCCGCAGCAGCGGGACGTGCCTCGCATGCTTACCCCGCCACGGCGGGCCGAGCCCCGCCTCGACACCCCGCTACCGATCCAGCTACCGCAGCCGGCCGTCCGGCCCGAGTTCGCGGCGCGCAATTCCCCGACCGACCTGCTCTTCCGAGCGCTCTGGCAGCTGGTGGGCGTCTACGTCTTCGTGGTGCTTCTGGTCAAGGACCGGCGTCTGCCGCGCTAGCTGGCGCCGTCAGTCGGCGCGGGTCAGAACCGTGTCCAGCACCCGGTCCGCGATCGCCCGGTGGCCGGCGTCATTGACGTGCACCCCGTCGGAGACCACCATGTCGCTCTGGATGACCACGGGGTCGAGCAGACTCACGTACTCGGCGGCGGCGCGCACCCAGCCATCCAGATCGGTGATCATGGCCGTGGCCGGCTCGGCGGTCGACGGCCCCACCGCGATGAGCCGGGCGTTCGGCAGGCCCTCCCGGAGAAGGCTGAACGTCTTGTCGACGGCGGCCTGCACCAACTCCGGGTCCGTGGCGAGCGCCCACCGGTCGTTCTGGCCACCGGCGATCACGACGACGTCGGGGGCGGCGGCGACGATGTCGGCCACCCGGTCCGGGTAGGCGGGGCAGTCGTCCTGGCCGCAGCTGGCGACCCCTGCCATGGTGACGTACCCGGTGCCGCCCTGGCCCTCGTTGACCTCGGTCCAACCGGCGGCGTAGGCCACGACGGTCGTCCACTTCATGGTCGGATTCGAGGCGCCCCAGCCCTGGGTGTACGAATCGCCGAGGAACACGGCGACGGCGGGGTCGGTCGGTGACGTCGGCGAGTCCGTGGGTGCAGCTGACGCGGTGGGCGGGGCGGATGCGGTGGGCGCCGGCGTCGCCCGGGGCAAGGTGGGCACCAGTGACGCGGTGGATGCGGCGCCCGCGCCGACCACGGCTGCCACCACCGCGGCGATGCCACCGATCACGAGCACCAGAAGTGCGGCCAGCAGCACCAGGCGCCGACGGCGCCCTGCGGCGGGCGGACTCGTCGGGGTGCGCTGTTCTGCCATGCACCCAGCTTAGGAGCCCGCCGCAAGCCCACGAACCGTGAGAAAAGCACCAGCCGAGGCGATTTTTCGGGGCTTTTCTGACAGTTCGCGAGAGGGGCGGCCCTAGGTGCGGGGCTTGATCTCGTCGGTGATGTCGGCCACCGTGGCCCCGTAGGCGGCGATGAGCGCGTCGGCGTCGACGAACGCGGAGTAGCCGTGCTCCCCTGCGCCCATCGCCACCCGGGCGCCGCGCATCCGCTCGTCGGCGAACACGGGCCAGGCGGTGCTGCTGCCCAGCGGGGTGATGGTGCCGCGCGAATACCCGGTCGCGGCCAGGGCGAGGTCTTCATGCGGCAGCGACAGCTTGTTCACGCCCACCAGGGCGCGCAGTTTGGCCCAGCTGATCTGCCGGTCGCCGGGCACCAGCACGAAGATGTAATCCCCGTCGTGGCGCTTCACCACGAGCGACTTGACGATGCCGGCCGGCTCCAGCCCCAGCAGCCGGGCAGCGCTCTCAAGGCTGTCGGCGGCGGGGCGCTCGACGATGTCGATGTCGAGTCCGCGCGCCCGCGCATCCGTTTCGACCCGTTCGCGCCCTGTGTCAGCCATGACCAAAGTCAACCACGCGGGTGGGGGTGCCGAGGCCGCCCGGCCCACGGATGCTCGTGGCGCGGGTTGTTCCTCGCGGCCCGGGTCGTTCCTCGCGGCCCGGGTTGCTCCTCGCGGCCCGGGTTGTTCCTCGCGGCCCGGGTTAGAAGCTGTGCCACGGGGAATAGGGCGCGCCACCAGAACTAAAGTGTGCCGCGACCGCGCAGACCGAGTCGGTCAGAGTCGGCCCGAGCGGGTGCGGGCCGGTGAATGTGATCAACCGAAGATCGCCCAACCGTGCGGCGGCACCGTGTGGCCGGCCGGGCTGGCATCCGCCGCGCCGGCCAGCCGCTCGGCCGCATCCGTGGCGACCGCAAGGGTCTCGTCACCGAGGTTGAGCGCCACCACCAGACGCTGGGTGCCGTCGGTCACCTCGATCACGTACCCCGTGTTGGTCAGGGTGAGCGGCCGGCTCGTGGCCGTGTGCAGCCAGGGGTGCCGGCGCCGGAGCCCGATCAGCGTCTGGTGCAGCACGAAGGTGTCCGCGGCGACGGGATCCTGATCGGCGGACGGCAGGTCGGCGGGGCTCGCGGGGTAGGCGGGGCGGATGGCGTCATCGCCGCCGGCGCGCTGCTCCTTCACGGCGCGCAGCCCACGCTCGTCGCCGTAGTAGATCGCCGGGGTGCCGCCGAGGGTGAGCAGCAGCACCAAGGCGTGCGGGTGGTGGCGTTCGTCCTGGATCTGACTGGCCAGCCGAGTCACGTCGTGGTTGCCGATGAAGGTGTACGGCACAAATGCGCCGAGGAACGCGGTGTGCCGGGTGAGCGCCCAGTCCAGTTCGAAGAAGTTGCGCTCGTTCAGCGCGTGCCAGATCGCCTGCCAGAGTTCGTACTGGGTGACGGTGT
Source organism: Cryobacterium zongtaii (assembly GCF_002909375.1). Classification (GTDB taxonomy): domain Bacteria; phylum Actinomycetota; class Actinomycetes; order Actinomycetales; family Microbacteriaceae; genus Cryobacterium; species Cryobacterium zongtaii. The sequence goes on along the minus strand of NZ_PPXD01000002.1, from coordinate 11,280 downwards.
CCACCCCGGATGCGGCGACGAAGCCGGCGTAATCGCCGTGCAGCACTTCGCCCATCACGTACAGCTCGGGGTGCCGCTCGCGCACCCGCGGCAGCACGCCGGCCCAGAACGCGGCGGGCATCGCGTATGCGGCATCGAGGCGCCAGGCGTCGATCCCCCGGTCGAGCCAGTGCGCCATCACGTCGGTGACGAGCTCGGTCACGGCCGGGTTGTCGTGGTTGAGCGTCACCAGGGCGTCGTGCCCCTCGAAGGCCACTAGCTCACCGGCCGATGTGCGGCGGAACAGGGCGTTCTCGGGCGCGGCCGGGTCGGCCAGGGCTGTGACCAGCGGCGTGAAATCCCGGCCGACGTGGTTGAACACACCGTCGAGCATCACCCGGATGCCGCGCCGCTGGCACTCGGCGATGAGGTGGTCGAGGTCTGCGGTGTCGCCGAGCCGCGGGTCGACCTCGAAGTAGTCGGTGGTGTCGTAGCCGTGGCTGCGGGAGGCGAAGACAGGGCCGAGGGCCAGGCCGTTCGCGCCGAGATCGAGCAGGTAGTCCAGCCAGGACTCGATCTGCCGCAACCGGTGCGTGGGCGAGCGGTCTTGCCCGGTGGTGTCGGCACCGACAAAGCCCAGCGGATACACGTGCCACCAGATCACGTGTTCGGTCCAGTTCGGCACGCCTCGACCCTATCGCTGTTGAACCGTGGTGGTCGGTGCCGGTCGCCATCGTCTGGATGCGCGTGGTGCAGGTCGCGACAACGACCCCCTAGGCGAACACTCCGGCACGATTGCAGCATCCGGCTCGCGCTCTGCCCGGTCTTGGGCCCCGAACTGGACCGTGCAATCTGACCCAGATTGCAGCATGGGCGTTGAGAGCCTGCGGGATTGGCGCCGGCCCAGCACTCGCCCTCGTCACCGCACCTCCTGCCGCCTCTCGCGCCCGCTATAGCGGGCGCGACGCGCCACAGGAGGCGCCGTGAGCGGTCGCGGGTGCGCCGACGTTCCGCAGACCGGGTCGCGGGGTCTCGACAAGCGCGACCAACGGATGGGAGGGAGCTGCGGAGAAAGAGAGGGCCGCCTATCAGAATCGAACTGATGACCTATTCATTACGAGTGAATCGCTCTACCAACTGAGCTAAGGCGGCGTGAGACCGAATACTTCCCGAAGAAAGACGCGCGGCGACACAGCATCCAAGCTTAGTCGATCGGGGAGGTCACGGTGTACAGCTCACGGAAGGACTTGGCGACCCAGGCCGACAACGGGGTGCAGTCATCCGCTTCGGCCCAGCACCGCCAGGCATGCCGGGTGGCAGCCATGGCGATCAGGGTCACCAGCAGCGCCCGCTGGGCGAGGGCCCGCGGGTCCTCGGCGAGGTGCGGGGCGTCGGCGGTGAGCCGGCGCTCGACGATGTGCTGCAGGCCGGCTTCGAAGTTGCGCAGCGTGGCCATCCGCATCGTGAAGAGGTAGCTGTTCTCTTTCATCACCGCGCGGCGCAGCTCGTGGATCTCCCGGTCGCCGTCGGTGTTCTGCAGGCTCCGGCTGATCAGCCCGGCCAGGTCGGTCATCACGTCGGAGGGTCCGCCGGCGACGAACCGCTCGATGTCCTCGTCGCAGGCCAACTCCAGCTCGTCGCCGACCAGGGCGGAATCCTTGGAGGCGAAGTAGTTGAAAAACGTGCGCGGCGAGATGGCGGCGACCCGGCTGATCTCCTCGACGGTCACCTTGTCGATGCTCCGCTGGGCGCAGAGGGTGAGCACGGCACGCTGGATCTCCCGGCGGGTGGCCAGGCGTTTCCGTTCCCGCAGGCCCGGTTCGTCAGCTGCGCCCATCTGTCAACACATCGGGTCGGCCGCGGGCACGATGCCGTCGATCAGGTAACTGTCGACGGTGTCGTTGACGCAGTCGTTGGACTTGTTGTACGCGGTGTGACCCTCACCCTCGTAGGTGACGAGCTGCCCGCTGTCGAGCTGCTCGGCCAGGTTCTGCGCCCACACGTAGGGGGTGGCCGGGTCGTTCGTGGTGCCCACGACGAGGATCGGGGCCGCGCCGGTGGCGTGGATGGCCTGGCGCTCCCCGGCGAAGGCGTGCGGCCAGCTGGAGCAGGAGATGTCGCCGTAGGCCATGTACTTGCCGATGGTGGGGGCGATCTGCTCGATCTGGGCGGCCTCGGCGCGCATGGAGGTGAGGTCGTCGTTGTAGGCGTAGTCCAGGCAGTTGATGGCCGTGAAGGCCTCGGTGGAGTTGTCGCGGTAGCTGCCGTCGGGGTTGCGGCCGTTGTAGCCGTCGGCGAACTGCATGGCCCCGTCGGCGCTGCCCTGCAGCACGCCCTCGAACATGTCGCTGAGGTTGGTCCACGCCGTCGCCTGGTAGAGCGGGTAGATGATCGCGGTGAGCAACGCGTTCGCGCCGAGCTGGCGGCCATCGGTGGCGGTGATCGGGCTGGCATCCACCGACGCCAGCAGCGCTGAGATGGTGGCCATGGCGTCGTCGACGGTGCCGTCGAACGGGCAGGCCGAGCCCGCCAGGCAGTCGGTGAGGTAGGCGCGCAGGGCGTTCTCGAAGCCCAGCGCCTGGGTGCTGGTCACCTCGAAGTTGCTGGTGGACGGGTCGAGGGCGCCGTCGAGCACGAGCCGGCCGACCTTGTCGGGGTACAGCTCGGCGTAGGTGGCACCGAGGAAGGTGCCGTAGGAGAAGCCCAGGTAGTTGAGCTGGGCGTCGCCGAGCACCGAGCGCATCAGGTCGAGGTCGCGGGCGGCGCTGCGGGTGTCGACCTGGCCGAGCAGGGCCCCGGTCTCATCGCTGCAGGATGCGGCGAAGTCGGTGGCGCTGGCCTCCAGTTCCTGCACCCACGCGTCGCTGCCGCGCTCGGCGTCGGCGATCCCGTAGAGGTATTCGTCCATCTGCGCCGGTTCGTAACAGGCCACGGCCGAGGACTTGCCGACCCCGCGCGGGTCGAACCCGACGATGTCGTAGCGTTCCTGCAGGGCCGCATCGGTCGCGTAGTCGACGGATGCCTTGACGAATTCATAGCCGGAACCGCCGGGCCCGCCGGGGTTGAGCAGCAGCGACCCGAGCCGGTCGCCGGTGGCGGGTTGGCGCACCAGGGCGAGGTCGACCGAGCCGGCGGCCGGGTCCTCCCAGTCCAGCGGAGCCGACACCGTGCTGCACTGCATGCCGTTGTCGCAGTCGGACCACTGCAGCACCTGGCTGTAGAACGGATCCAGCGGCGCATCGACCTTTTCGCCGGTGGGCGTGGAGGTCGACGGTGCGGGCTGGGGCATGAACCACGTCACGCAGCCGGTCAGGCCGAGCGTCACTGCCACCGCGGCCGCCATGGTCGTGAATACGCGAGTGCGCTGGGTCACTGGGTTCCTCTTCTCTGGTGAATCCTGTGCATGTGCGGCGACTGCCGTCACCGTCGGATCATCGACACCAGCATGGCCTCGAGGGCCAGCGCCGGTGCCACGTTGGCTTCAATTCTCTGCCGGGCCAGGGCAATCGCATCCATCGTCGCGACGGTGGTCGCCGGCGGGCACGCCCCGGCGGCGCGGCGCAGTTCGGGCAGCAGCTCGAGATTGATGATGGTGCTGTCCCGGCCCAGCTGCATCATCATCACGTCGCGGTACAGCGAGGTGAGGTCCACCAGGATGCGGTCGATGCCGTCGCGCAGGCTGCGGGTGGCGCGGCGCTTCTGGTCGTCTTCGAGGTTCTTGATCTGGCTGCGGAGCGCGGGCGGCACCGACTGGCCGGGTTCCACGCCGAGCGAGCGCAGCACACCCTCGCGTTCGGCCGCATCCCGCTCGATGGTGATCGCCTTGGCGTCATCGCCGGCGATGGCGAGCAGTCGGGCAGCGGCGTTGACCGCGGTGGACACCCCCGTGAGGCCGAGGGCGGCGCGGAGGGTCTCCTCACGGCGGGCGCGGGCCTCGGCGTTGGTGGCGAGCCGCAGGGCCATGCCGATGTGGCTCTGCGCCTCACGGGCGGCCCGTTCGGCGACGGCCGGCTCCACGCCGGTGCGACGGATGAGCAGCTCGGCCACCGCGTCGATGCTCGGCACCCGCAGACGCACGGTGCGCACCCGGGAGCGGATGGTGGGCAGCAGGTCGGCCTCGCTGGGGGCGCAGAGGATCCACACCGTGCGTTCCGGCGGCTCCTCCAGCGCCTTGAGCAGCACGTTGGAGGTGCGCTCGACCATGCGGTCGGCGTCTTCGACGACCACCACGCGGTAGCGACCCACCGACGGGGAGTACTGCGAGCGGGCCACGGCTTCCTTGACGGAATCCATCTTGATGATGACGCCCTCGGTGCTGAGCACGGTGAGGTCGGGGTGGGTGCGCGCGTCGACAAGCCTCTGGGTGGACTCGTCGCCCTGCGGCGTGCCGGGGCTGAGCAGCGCTGTCGCGAAGGCGAAGGCGAGGTTGGAGCGGCCGGAGCCGGGCGGGCCGGTGATCAGCCACGCGTGGGTCATTGAGGAGGAGGTGCTGCGGGCGGCGGCGCTCGTCGCGGTGGCGGCATCCGTAGCGGTAGCGCTCGACTGGGCGGCATGGGTGTCGGCGTCGGGGCGCTCGAGTGTGGCGACCGCTCCCGGGCGCTCTGCGGCGGCACGGAAGATGGCGATCGCATCTGCTTGACCCGTCAGGTCGTCCCACACTGCCATTCGTCAAGGCTACCCGGAGCCGGTGACAGCCGGGTGCGGGTGCCTCCCCCGCCGAGTTGCCAGTTGACGCCCACTGGATGCCCGTGAAGCAGCACCAACGGTGCATCGCACACAGGTGCTCCGCATCGAGTTGCCAGTTGAGGCCCCGTGGATGCCTTCCAACGGGCGTCAACGGGCATCTCGCGGCACCGCACATCCGCCCACTTGCCGCAAAACGCCCCCTGGCCGCCGCCACAAGGGACTTTTCACGCAAGTCACGGATGCTGAATCTCCCGACTTGCCGCAAGATGCCCCTTCCTGGCGGGCGAAAGGGGGTTTTGCGGCAAGTCGGGGCGGGTATGTGTGCGGGACGCCCTAGAGCAGGGCGGCGACGCGGGCGCGGATGAGCGCGGCAAGCTCGTCGACCGGCAGCGACGCATCCAGCACCAGGAAACGGTCGGGCTCGGCCGCGGCGAGGTCGAGGAACGCGGCGCGCACCCGGGCGTGGAACTCGCCCTTCTCGGCCTCGAGCCGGTCGAAGACCTTGTCGGCGGCGTCGAGGCGGCCGCGGGCGGCGGTCTCGTCGAGGTCGAGCAGCAGGGTGAGGTGCGGCAGCAGGCCCTCGACCGCCCAGAGCGAGAGGTCGCGCACCTCGGTGCCGCCGAGCACCCGGCCGGCGCCCTGGTAGGCGACGGAGGAGTCGAGGTAGCGGTCCTGGATGACGATTTCACCGCGGGCCAGCGCCGGGCGCACCAGGGTGCCGATGTGCTGGGCCCGGTCGGCGGCGTACAGCAGGGCTTCCGCACGGGGCGAGACCTCACCGCGGTGGTGCAGCACGATCTCGCGGATGGCGACGCCCACCTCGGTGCCGCCGGGCTCGCGGGTGCGCACCACGGTGCGACCCTGGGCCTGCAGCCACTCGCCGAGCAACTGCGCCTGGGTGCTCTTGCCCGACCCGTCGCCACCCTCGAGGGTGATGAACAGGCCGGGCTTCACAACATCCGTCACGGCATCCGTCACGACTGCGCGGCCGCCTGCGCTGCCTTCGCGGCCGCGTTGGCCGCCCGGGTGGCTGCGGCCTTCGCGGCGGTGGCGGCCTTCTGCTCCGGGGTGCGCTCGGCGCGCACGCCGGGGGTGGCCGCAGACGTGCCGGTCTTCTTGGCCGGGGCCCGCTTGACTGCGGTCTTGGTCACCGCACCGGCCTTCACTGCGCCGGCTTTTTTGGCCGGGGCCTTCTTCGCGGCGGGCTTCTTCGCCGCCGGCTTCTTGGCAGGAGCCTTCTTCGCCGGCGACTTCTTCACCGCCGGGCCCTTGGCCCGCTTGTCGGCGAGCAGCTGCACGGCGCGCTCGTAGTCGACCTCGTCAACACTCTCGGCCTTGGGGATGGTTGCGTTGGTGATGCCATCCGTCACGTAGGCGCCGAACCGGCCGTCCTTGATCTTGATGGCCTTGCCGCTCTCCGGGTCGGGCTCTTCGAAGTCCTTGAGCGCGCTGGAGGCACGGCGGGCGCCGTACTTGGGCTGCGCGTACAACTCGATGGCGCCGGCCAGGTCGATCTCGAAGATCTGGTCTTCGCTGGTGAGCGACCGGGTATCGACGCCCTTCTTGAGGTACGGGCCGAACTTGCCGTTCTGGGCGAGGATCTCGGTCTGCGTCTCGGGGTCCAGGCCCACCACGCGCGGCAGGTTCAGCAGCGCCAGCGCGGTGTCGAGGTCGACGGTGGCCAGGTCCATGGATTTGAACAGCGACGCCGTGCGCGGCTTCACCGCGGCGGCGGCCTTCTTGGCCGGGGTCTTGCGCTTGGGCTTGGCGGCGGCAGCGGGTGCGGCGGCCGGGGCTCCGGCGTCGGCCAGCGAGGTGACCTCGCCGGTGAGCGGGTCGATGGACTCGCCGGGACCGTCGGTGTCCGCGGGCGGCTCGAGCTCGGTCACGTACGGGCCGAAGCGGCCGTCCTTGGCGACGATCTCCTTGCCGTTGTCCGGGTTCACGCCGATGACGCGGTCGGTGACGACCGGGGCATCCACGAGTTCACGGGCCTTGGCAGGGGTGAGCTCGTCGGGTGCCAGGTCCGGCGGGATGTTCACCCGGCGGGGGGTGGCATCCGGGTCGGCGGTGGGGTCGGCGACCTCGAGGTAGGGGCCGTACTTGCCGATGCGCAGGGTGATGTCATCGACGATGTGGATCGAGTTGATCGAGCGGGCGTCGATCTCGCCGAGGTTGTCGACGACCTGGCGCAGGCCGCGGTGCTTCTCCGAACCGAAGTAGAAGCTGGTCAGCCAGTCCACCCGGTCGGCGGTGCCGCCGGCGATGCGGTCGAGGTCGTCTTCCATTTCGGCGGTGAAGTCGTATTCCACCAGGTCGGTGAAGAACTCCTCGAGCAGCCGCACCACGGAGAAGGCGATCCAGTTGGGGATCAGGGCCTGCCCGCGCGGGGTGACGTAGCCACGGTCGGTGATGGTGGAGATGATCGACGCGTACGTGGAGGGGCGGCCGATGCCGAGCTCTTCGAGCTTCTTCACCAGGCTGGCCTCGGTGTACCGGGCGGCCGGGGTGGTTTCGTGGCCCTTGGCCTCCACCTCGACGAGGGTCAGCGTCTGGCCCTCTTCCAGCGGCGGCAGCTTCGACTCGGTGGGGTCGGTGGAGGCGTTCCGCTCCTCGTCCCTGGACTCCTCGTACGCGAGCATGAAACCGCGGAAGGTGATGACGGTGCCGCTGGCGGCGAATTCGGCGAGTGCCTCGGAGGCGGCGGGGTGCGCGGCCTGGCCGGTGGGGCCCGCGGCGATGGTCACCGACGCGGTCGAACCGGTCGCATCCGCCATCTGGCTGGCGACGGTGCGCTTCCAGATCAGGTCGTAGAGCTTGAAGTCGTTGCCGCGCAGCGAGCTGGACAGCGAGGACGGGGTGCGGAAGGTGTCGCCGGACGGGCGGATGGCCTCGTGGGCTTCCTGCGCGTTCTTGCTCTTGCCCTTGTACAGGCGCGGGTTCGCGGGCACGGTCTCGGCGCCGTACAGCGACGCGGCCTGCTTGCGGGCGGCGGTGATCGCCTGCTGCGACAGCGACGGCGAGTCGGTACGCATATAGGTGATGTACCCGTTTTCGTACAGCGACTGGGCCACGCTCATGGTCTGCCGGGCGGTGAAGCGCAGCTTGCGCGCGGCCTCCTGCTGCAGGGTCGAGGTGGTGAACGGCGCGGCGGGGCTGCGGCGGTAGGGCTTGGAGGCGACCTTGGTGACGGTGATCGGCACGCCGGGCACCTTGAGGGCGTCGGCCAGGGCGAGGGCGGATGCCTCGTCGAGGGTGGCCGCGACGACCTTGGGCTTGAGCTTGCCGGTGTCGTCGAAGTCGCTGCCGGTGGCGATGCGTTCGCCGCCGAGGCGCACGAGCTTGGCCTGGAAGCCGTTCTCGGCGGAGGCGCCGGGAACGAGCTGGGCGATGAGGTCCCAGTAGCCGGCGGACACGAACGCGAGGCGTTCACGTTCGCGGTCGACGACGAGGCGGGTGGCGGCGGACTGCACGCGGCCGGCGGACAGGCCGGGGCCCACCTTGCGCCAGAGCACGGGAGAGATCTCGTAGCCGTAGATGCGGTCCAGGATGCGCCGGGTCTCCTGCGCGTCGACGAGGGCGGTGTCGAGGTCGCGGGTGTTCTGGGTGGCCGCGATGATGGCGTCCTTGGTGATCTCGTGGAACACCATCCGCTTGACCGGAACCTTGGGCTGCAGGACCTGCAGGAGGTGCCACGCGATGGCCTCGCCTTCGCGGTCCTCATCAGTTGCGAGGAGGAGTTCGTCGGCGTTCTTCAGCGCCCGCTTGAGGTCGCTGACGGTTTTCTTCTTCGCGTCGGAGACCACGTAATACGGTTCGAAGCCGTTATCGACGTCGACGGAGAACTTGCCGAGCGGGCCCTTCTTGAGTTCCGGCGGCAGATTCTTGGGCTCGATCAGGTCTCGGATGTGCCCGACCGACGACAAAACCTCGTATCCGTCGCCCAGATAGGCGGCGATCGACTTCATCTTGGTCGGCGACTCGACAATGACCAGCTTCTTAGTGCCTGGCACCAGACTCCTCTTTATAGGTAACGGTCTGTGAAACGACCAAGCCACACCATACACACAGGAATCGAGTGCGCGCCGACGGTGACGGCGCGGGAGTGCCCCGAATTGACTCCACGGTAGCTCGCTCACGGCGCAGGGCAAGGCTGAAACGAGTGTGCACATGTGTTCGCGGAATTCGCGGCGGCATCGCCCGACACGCGACCGGTGAGCCTCGGTTTGCGGATTAGGGGTTGCCTCCGCGGAGCACAGCCGCACAATAGAGACATGGTTACTGCAGCGCAGGGCACGTACACCGCGAAACTGACGGACGGCCCCCTCGAAGGAAAAACCGTCACCACCGAGTTCCTCGAATCCGGGGATCCCCGGCCGCGGATCGAGATACCCGCCGACGCAGCCGGCAAGCGGTACCTCTATGCACGCGCCGCCGGTCTCGAGTTCGATTCCACCGAGCATCCCGACAAGCCCTCCGCCGTGGACTACCGCTACCTCGAGGCGCTCTTCGACACTCCCCCGGCGACCACTTAGCCCGGCGATCGGGGATGCTGCACTTCTGGCGGCGAGCTCGAACACTGGCCTGACCATCGCTAGGGCGCCGGGCCGGCCCGCGCCCGGGAACCGATCGGGAATGCGCCCACCGTGCGGGACACCGCCACGGTGGCGATCAGGCCGTCCACCGAGCAGGTGACCAGGCGGGCGCCGTTCAGCTCCGCCGCCCGCGCCGCCGTGACACAGGGCACGCCCGGCATGAGGCCGGAGGCGACGTCGGCCGCGGCGAGCGCCGCCGCATCCGCCGCACCCTGCACGGACTGACTGACCGGCAGCAGGGCCAGCAGCGGCACGAGCACGGCGGTCATCGTGACGAGGGCGCCGAGCAGCGCGACCGCGAGCACCGAACCGGATCCCCGCTCGCGAGCAGAGGTAGGCCGGCGGATGGGTGCGCGCGTCACGGGTCGTCACTCGCAGTGGCGCTGGCGAGAGCGCAGGACCGGGCGGCGAGAGTGAGGCCCGCGGCGGCGAACGGCGCGAAGGCGCTCGGCGCGCTGAGCCGGGCGCAGACGAACTCCCCCTGGCGTTCCTCGGTGAGCGCGGTGCCGGGCGCCACCGCGGCCAGCAGCCCGGATGCCGGACCCGCGTCGTCGCCCCGGGCCAGCAGCCGGGCCACGTCGGCGGCGGCATCCGTCATGCGTACCTGCTGCCCGACCACCTGCACGGCACCCAGGCAGCAGGCCAGCACTACCAGCACGGCGGGCAGCACGGCCGCGAACTCGGCCGTGACGCTGCCCCGGTCCCGGTGGAGTCGGTATGCCAGCCGTGCCGCGGCTCGGTCACCCCACCGTGAGCGCACTGCGCACCAGTTCGGTGAGGATGCCGCGCACCTCGTCACCGCGCAGGATGACGATGAGCAAGCCGGCAAACCCGACGGCCGCCATGGTAGCCACGATGTACTCGGCGGTGGCCGCCCCGCGATCGTCACGCAACCGCAGGAGGGCGCGAATGCTGTTGGACCGCACCGCGCGGGTGCGCACGAGTGCGTTGGGTATTCCGGTTCCCGCGCTGGGATCGTGCCGTAGCGGAGCGGCGGCACGGTCGGCGGCCGCCGCGCTTCCGGTGCTCTCCTCGGCTTGCGGGTGATGCTCTGTCGGCGGGGCGGGCGGGCTGCTGAGGGTGGTCATGATGGATCTCCTTTCGCGTACAAGACGCGGTGCAAGCGGCGCGAGTGCAGCCAGCCTGTCGCGGCGACACCCGGCGCATCAACGACGGCAGCCGATCGGTACATAAAAGTTCGAAACGGCAGCCTGTGGAGGAGCGCCCGAGTTCACCAGGGCGGGAGCACCCGAGCGCCGTCACTCGACGCTGCCGAGGGTGGCGGCGAGCACGCTGAGCAGCAGTGGGGCGACACCGACAAGCATGAACGCGGGCAGCACACACACCCCTAGCGGGATCATCAGGGTCACGGCAAGGGTTTCGGCGCGTTGGTGGCCCGCAGTGCGGGCATCCCGCCGGGCCTGCGCGGCCTCGCTGCGCAACAGCTCACCGGCCGGCACCCCGGCTCGGGCCGAGAGGTCGAGCACTCGCTCGATGACCACATCGGCGGAGTCGGTCGCACCGATCGCGCGCAGGCCGAACCGTTCGGCGCTGCGCCGCGCGCTGGCGCGGGCCCGGTCGAGCGACCCGCCACCGGCCATACCGATGGCGGTGAGGTCGAGCTCCAGTCCCGGCGCGGGCCCTTGGCGGCCGGCGGCGGCAACCAGGTGCCGGTTCCAGCGGGCGGCGCCGACCATCAGGAGGCACCCCGCGGCGAGACAGGCCAACCCTGGGCCGGTGTGGAACAGGGTGCGCAGCGTGTCGAAGCCCATCAGGCTGCCGAACAGCAGCGCCACCAGGGGCAGCACCATCACCAGCCGGGCCGTGGCGCGCGGGCCGGTGAGGGCCACGGTCAGGTCGCGGTGCAGCTGGCCGAGCTCCCGGAACGCGGCGGCCAGGTCGCGCAGGCACCCGGCCAGGGGCGCACCGGCCCGGGTGGCGACGTCCCACGCGGCGGCGAGGGCCCGCCACGCGTCGCCCAGCTGGTCAGGGAGCCCGGCGGCCGCGTCCGCGATGGCGT
>NZ_PPXD01000003.1 GCF_002909375.1 Cryobacterium zongtaii | reverse complement strand
CGGGCCGGTGACGACGGTATCGATGTCGCCCAGGCCGGTGCGTAGGGCGTGCGCGGCATCGATCGAGAGGGTTCCGCCGGTCACGGCGTGCGAGATCGGTGCGTGCCACGGCATCGGCGCCGGCAGCGGAACGACCGGAGCGACCCCGCCGTGGCCGTCGAACCCGTCGAGCCCATCAGGGATGTCCGGGTCCAGCGCCCCCTCGAGTAGCCGGCGGGCCGCTTCGGCGTCGATCGCGGCGGCCTGCGCTTGGGCGTCTTCAACCTCGGCGAGCATCCGGCCCACCCCCACGAGCTTCCGCGACTCGACCTTGCTCGTGCCGGTCAGCTTCTGAATCAACCCCTCGGGATTCAAAAAGCCCTGCTGCGCAGCCAGACCGGACTGGCCCAGCTCCCACCGGGACCGCTGGGCCAGGGTCTTCGCCAGCCACGCCTTGCGGGTGTCGAGCTCGCGTTGCGCCTGCGCGAGAGTGCGCTGACCGGCCAACACCGCGGCATCCGACAACGCGTCGTAGTCAACGCTGCACGACCCCAACCGGGCCACATTCTCCGCGGCTTCTACCAGCGCATCACCGCGATGAGTGGCGAACGTAGCTGCGATACTCGACTGGTTTGTCATGCCCCGAATCTAGCCCGATTCCGAAACTTTGTGTGAGCAAAAGTCAACTTGTGGATAACTTTTCTTGGGCCATACCGGCCTCCAGCCGCGCCTAGCGGAGGACGGTGACGCCGACGGTGGTGAGCACGCCGAAGACCACGCCCCAGATGATGATCGAAATGATCTGCCAGAAAATGACGGCGTTCTTCGAGGCGCCGAAGGACACCATCGCAGCCGAGGTGATCTGGCTCGGCAGGATCGTCTGGCCGAGGAGGCTGACGCCGGCAACGCCGTACCTGTCAAAGCGTTCGCGCAACTTGGCCCGGCGGGGCGAGTCGGGCTTGGTGGCTTTGCCGAGGCGAACCCGGGACCGCACCCCGTGGGCGCTGAGGACGACAACGAGCATTGAGAGCACGTTGCCGACGATGGCGGCGAGGACGGCGACGACCGGATTGACCCCGGCGAGAATGCCGATGGCTGCTCCGAAGTACGACTCCACGAACGGGATCGCGGCGGCGAGGACGATGCCGACCCACTGCAGGAGCTCGGGCAGGGAGGCGGTGAAGTCGCGCAGCGCGTCAATCAAGATGAAGCCTTTCGTCAGAGGGCCCGGTGGTCCGGGTCATGACTCAATCCTCCGGGCCGGCCGCTCTCCGCTGAAGTGTCGCCGTGTCACCGCGTGCCGGGCACTTCCACACATCGGATAGTGACAAATGTCACTGCTCTACGCTGGCAGCATGCCTGACGCCCTCACCCGCGAATCACCGCGCCCGGCCGGACAGGCGCGCAGCGTGCACACGACCTGGACCTACACCCTCGCATCGATCGTCTTCTTCTTCGTCGTGCTGGATTCGATCCTGCTGGGCGTCGCTGCGTCGAACTTCGAGGCAACCGAGGATGGCCGTGACGCCGCCCTCATCGTGCTCATTCTCGTGTGCGGGGCGATGCACGTGCGCTACTGCTGGTTCCTCCGCGTCGGGCGGGGCGGTGGGATGCCGCGGCTCGCCTGGACCGTGGCACTGATCGTTCCCGCCGTCACCGTGTGGCTGCTCGGCCTCGCCACCCCGGGCGCCGGCTTGTTCGCCGCCTTCCCGCTGTGGATGGGTCTCAACGCCATCGCACCCCTGCTGCCCCGTGCCCGCCGGTGGACGGTTCTTGTCGGCGGAGCCGCCGTGACCCTGGCACACCCGCTGCTGGCGTCCTCGCTCTTCGGCCATCCACTCGAGGCGTCGGGCATTTCGGGGGTTTGGCTGTTGTTCACCTATGGCGCGTTTCTGCCGATGATGGTGCTCTCCAGCCTGTGGTGGTGGGAGATCGTGGTGACCCTCGATCGGCACCGGTCGGTCGCCGCGGAGCTCGCGGTCGCGCACGAGCGGTTGCGCTTCGCCTCCGATCTGCACGACATCCAGGGCCATCACCTGCAGGTGATCGCGCTCAAGTCCGAACTTGCCGAACGCCTCCTTTCCATCGATCCGGATGCCGCCCGGGAGCACCTGCACGAGACCCGGCTCATCGCCAAGCAGGCGCTCGAAGAGACCCGATCCCTCGTCGCCGGATACCGCCAGGTCGACCTGGCGACCGAACTCGAGAACGCCCGAGAGGTGCTGACCGCATCCGGGGCCGACTGCGCGCTCGAACTCGGTGTCCTGCCCGCGGGTATCGAGGTCCGCAGGGTCCTCGCGCTCGTCGTGCGGGAGGCGACGACCAACATCCTGCGACACAGCACCGCGAGCAAGGCGGCGATCACCCTCTCGACGAACGCCGAGGGCAGCACCCTCGAGGTCGTCAACAACGCGGCGTCGCCCGCGACGGATGCGCCGGGGCGCGTCCTCAGCAGCGGCCTGACCGGTTTGCGGGACCGGGTCGCGGCGATCGGCGGGCACTTGGTCACCGAAAGTGACGGCGACACCTTTGTGCTGCGGGCGTTCGTCGCCGCCGGAGTGGGTGTCGGCGCGTGAGCGCGGCGCCCCGCGTCATCCGGCTGTTGATCGCCGACGATGAGCACCTCATTCGCGGTGCGCTCAGCGCCCTGCTCAGCCTGGAGGCCGATATCGAGGTCGTGGCGAGCGTCGGCAACGGCGTCGCTGCGGCGGAGCGGGCGCTGGAGACGAAGCCCGACGTGTGCCTGCTCGATCTCGAAATGCCCGAGGCCGACGGCATCGAGGCGGCCACGCGCATCCTCTCGACCGTGGCGACGAAGGTCGTGATCGTGACGCGGCATGCCCGCCCCGGTGTTCTGCGGCGCGCGCTGGGAGCAAGGGTGTCGGGATTCGTGCCGAAGTCGACTCCGGCCGAGGACCTCGCCGACGTGATCCGCGCCGTGGCAGCAGGCAAACGGTACATCGACCCCGAGATCGCGGCGACGGCGCTGACGGCGGAACGCTGCCCGCTCACCGACCGTGAACTCGACGCCCTGCGGTTCAGTCGGTCGACGATGAGTGTGCAGGACATCGCCGACAGGCTCCACCTCGCGGCCGGGACCGTGCGCAACTACCTGTCATCGGCGATGACGAAGCTCAACGCGCGGTCGCGGCACGAGGCGGCGGAGATCGCCTGGCAGCAGGGCTGGATCTAGCCGGGGCCAGGGCTGCGGCGAACCCGAACCGTTCGGGGTTAGGGTCGGTGTATGCCCGGTGCACCGATTCCCGTGCGCGTCATCGAGCCGCTGGCCGGTGACGTGACGCTCGGGCCAGCCCCGGCCCCGGATACCCAGCTCGTCGACACCCTCGGTCGCCCGCTGCACGACCTGCGCCTCTCGGTCACCGACCGGTGCAACTTCCGCTGCGTGTACTGCATGCCCAAGGAGATATTCGGCAAGGATTTCGCCTTCATGCCCCGCGACGAGATGCTCTCGTTCGAGGAGATGACCCGGCTGGCGCGTATCTCGGTGGCGCACGGGGTGGAGAAGATCCGGCTCACCGGCGGCGAACCGCTGCTGCGCAAGGGCCTCGAAGAGCTCATCGCAATGCTCGCCGCCCTCCGCACCCCGGCGGGCCGGCCCGTGGACATCGCCCTCACCACCAACGGTTCCGCCCTGGCGATGAAGGCGCAGGCGCTCAAGGATGCCGGCCTCAAGCGCGTGACGGTCTCCCTCGACTCCCTCGACGACACCACCTTCCGCACCATGAACGACGTCAACTTCCCGGTCGCCCGCATCCTGGCCGGCCTCGACGCCGCCCATGCCGTGGGCCTGGGCCCGATCAAGATCAACATGGTCGTCAAGCGCGGCCAGAACGACCACGACATCGTCAACATGGCCCGGCATTTCAAGGGCACCCCCTACATCCTGCGATTCATCGAGTTCATGGACGTGGGCACGAGCAACGGCTGGGACATGGCCGCCGTCCTGCCGTCCAGTGAGGTGCGTGACCGCATCCACGCCGAACTGCCGTTGCTGGAAGTGGCGCCCAACTACACCGGCGAGACCAGCCGTCGTTGGCGGTACATCGACGGCGAGGGCGAGATCGGCCTGATCTCCAGCGTCACCCAGTCGTTCTGCCACACCTGCTCCCGCGCTCGGGTCTCCACCGACGGCAAGCTGTTCACCTGCCTGTTCGCCAGCGAGGGCCACGACCTGCGCGCGCTGCTTCGCGACGGCAGCAGCGACGAGCAGCTCTCGGCCGCGATGGGTTCCATCTGGCGGCAGCGCACCGACCGGGCCTCCGCACTGCGCAGCGCCCAGACCGGAGCGGTGCGCTCCTCCGGCAAGAAGATCGAGATGTCCTACATCGGCGGATGATCGCCGCCCGACCCGGTTTAACCGCACGCTGCTACTCTAAAATCATGGTTTCGATCGATCAGAGTGACGCCAGGCACGCGGCCCTGGCCAGTGAGCCGCGCCGCCGGGTGCTGGGCCTGCTCACCGCTGCCGCCGAGCCGCTGGACGCCGTCACCGTCGCTGCGGGCATCGGCCTGCATGTCACCACCGCCCGGTTCCACCTGGAGCAGCTCGAGGCCGTGGGACTGGTCGAGCGCCAGGTGGCCAGGGCCGGCCAGCGTGGCCGCCCGCACGTGCTGTTCAGCCCGGTGGCGGCGCCGCTGCCCGTCGAAGACGCCCAACAGCAGCTCACCCAGGCCCTCGCCTCGGTGATCGGCGAGGACGCCGACGGCGGTCGCGCCCGCTCGGTGCGCGCCGGCGAGCGCTGGTCGGCGCAGTACGCGGCCGGGGCGGATGCCGCCGATCCGGTCGACCTGGTGGGCACCCCGTCCGCCGCCTCGGCCGGAACCGACATCGTGCCTCCGCTGCTGCGGGTGCTCACCGAGATCGGCTTCGAGCCTCAGCTGCGCGCAGACGAGAACACCATCGCGCTGCCGGCCTGCCCGTTCCGGGCCGAGGCGCGGGCCAACCCCAATGTGGTCTGCTCGGTGCACCTGGGCCTGATCCAGGGCCTGGTGCGGGAGCGAGGCCACGACGCGTCCGCCATCCGCCTGCTCCCGTTCGTGCAGCCCGACCTCTGCCTCGTGGAGTTGCCCCCGGGTCTCACGGACTGAGGGAAAAGCCCCCAGTGCGGGCCGAAGTCGGTGCTTTTCTCACAGTTCGCGAACTGTCACCCCACGTAGGAGGACACGTCGACCTGCGCGGTTACGTCCACGTAGACGTCGCCGTCGACGATGGTGAGCGGGTAGACCGGCACCGGCTCCGAGGCCGGCAGGGTGCGGGCGCGCCCGGTGGACAGCTCGAACCGGCCGCCGTGCGCCCAGCACTCCAGGTCGTCGCCCTCGACGAAGCCGTCGGAGAGGGAGATGTCGGCGTGCGAGCACATGTCGCCGAGCGCGAAGCAGTTTCCGGCGCTGTCTTTCACCAGGGCCACCGCCACACCGTCGACCATCACCTTGATCGCCTCGCCGAGCTCGAGCTCGGATTCCGCGCACACCCTGGTTGCCATCTGTTTCTCGTTCCTGCCGATTCTTCTTGCGGCCTGGGCCGATGGGACGAACGTCCCGATTAAAAGGATAGACATCCTCTAAAGTGACTCACTAGGGTCATTCGACCCGGCGAAGGAGAATTTCTGTGACTGCCGAACCGATCAACCTCTCATCCAGCCGCCCCGGTGCCGTGGATGTCGCAGCCCCCGCTGGGCATGCCTGCGCCTGTGGCCACGAGGACACCGAGAAGATCGTCCTCGACTCCCGCACCATCCCGCACGCCATCCGCCACGCCACGATCTTCGGAGCTCTCGGCGCCATCCAGCCCGGCTTCGCCCTCGACCTGATCGCCTCGCACAACCCGCTGCCGTTGCTCGGCCAGCTCGAGAGCAGCCGCCCCGGCGACTTCGTCGTCTCGTACCTCGAGAACGGCCCCGAAACCTGGACCATCCGCCTCACCCGCGCCAACTAGCCGGCACCTGCCCGCCCGACGCCGCCGATGACCACGCTCAGCCCCCTCCGCCGCACCGGCAGCGCCTTGCGCGGCACCGGTCCAGCGGCACGGCCGAAGGTCACCGGCCGGCTGGTCTTCCTGCTCCTCGGCGGCATCGCCCTGCTCGCCGGCCTCGACGGCGCCCTGCTGCTGCTCGGCCTGGCGGCCCCGGTCGACAGCGCCCGGCTCGGTGCGGTGCACGGGCCGCTGATGGTGTTCGGCTTCGTCGGCACCGTCGTCGTGCTCGAGCGGGCCGTGGCCGTGCGCCGCGGCTGGGCGTACCTCGCCCCTGGCCTGCTCGGCGCCGGCGGCCTCGCCCTCATCTCGCCGCTGCCGGTGGTCGTGGGCCAGGTCGCCCTCGTCGCCGGTTGCGCCGTGCTGCTGGCCATCTACGCCGAGATCTGGCGCCGGCAGGGGTCGGTGTCCACCGCGGTGCAAGTGCTCGGCGCCGTCGCCGGGCTGATGGCCACGGTGTTGTGGCTGCGCGGTATCGGCATCCCGCAGCTCGCGCCGCTGCTCATCCTGTACCTCGTGCTCACCATCGCCGGCGAGCGCCTCGAGCTGTCCCGCATCTCGCCCACCGTGAACCGTCGAGCCGAACAGTGGATGCTCGGCATCAGCCTCTCCCTCAGCTTCGGCTCGGTCATCGCCCTGGTCTGGCCGATCGCCGGCTACCCGCTCCTGGGCGCCGGAATGCTGGCGCTGGTGGCCTGGCTGTTCCGCCACGACATCGCTACCCGCATGGTGCGCTCGGTCGGGCTGCCCCGCTACATGGCCTGGTGCCTCCTGGCCGGCTACGGCTGGCTCGTCGTGGTGGGCGGCATCTGGCTTCTGCAGGGCCCGGTCTACTCCGGTCCCGGCTACGACGCGATGATGCACGCCGTCTTCCTCGGCTTTGTGATGTCGATGATCATGGCCCACGCGCCCACCATCCTTCCGGCCGTGCTGCGCCGGCCGCTGCCCTACCGACCGATCATGTACCTGCCGGCCGGGCTGCTGCACGCCTCGCTGCTGGCCCGGGTCCTGTTCGGTGACGCCTACGGTGTGCCGGCCCTGGTGCAGTGGGGCGGTGTCTTCAACATCGTCGCGGTGCTGCTGTTTGTATTGATCGCCGTGGTCTCGGTGCTGCGCGGCAGCACCGTGTTGCCCGCGCGAGCAGCAGCGCGCAGTACCGCCGTGCCGCCGGCACCCTCCCCGCGAGGCTCGCTCCTATGAACGACAAGCTCTGGCACATCGTCTCGGGCACCCTGGTGCCGGCCTGGCTGGTCGCCGCGGTGGTCTTCACCTTTTTGCACCGCCTGGTGCCGTCATCGGGGTGGTTGCTCGTGCACCTGCTGCTGCTCGGCGCGGTGAGCACCGCCATCCTGATCTGGAGCCAGCACTTCGCCGACACCCTGTTGCGACGTAAGGCCCTCGGCCACCGGCTTTCGCTGGGGCTGCGGCTGAGCGTGCACACCGTGGGCGCGATCCTGGTGATGACGGGCATGGTCATCGACGGGTACCCGCTGGTGCTGGTCGGCGGCATCCTGGTGGGCCTGAACGCGGTCATTCACGCCGTCGTGATCGTCGGCCAGTCCCGCGGTGCGATGCCGGGCCGGTTCGCCCCGCTGGTGCGCTACTACGTAGCCAGTGCGCTGATGCTGGCCGCCGGCGTGGTCCTGGGCATCCTGATGGCCAGGCTCGACGGTGGCGGTGAGGACTACGAACGCCTCTTCATCGGGCACCTCGGCCTCAACCTACTGGGCTGGGTGGGCCTGACCGTGATCGGCACCATCGCCCTGCTCTGGCCCACGGTGCTGCACACCCGAGTGGAGGGCGCCACGCTCGCCGGCGGGCACACCCTGATGGTGCTCGTGGGCGCCCTCGGTCTGCTCGCCCTCGGTTGCCTGGCCGACCTGCGCCTGATCGTGGCCCTGGGCGTGCTGGTCTACCTGGCCGGGCTGGGCCGGGTGATCTGGGAGGCCGTCGGCCACCTGCGCCGCGCGCCCGCGGTCACCTTCGCGGCGTGGAGCCTCGGCGCCGCGATGGTCTGGTTCGCGCTCTGCACCCTCGGTTTCGGCCTGCAGCTGGCACTCGCCCCGAGCTGGACCGCGGCCGCCGCCGGCGTGGAAACCCTGGTGCCCTACTTTGCGGTCGGTTTCGCCGCCCAGATCCTGCTCGGCGCCCTGAGCCACCTGGTGCCCGTGGTGCTCGGCGGCGGCCCGCCCGCCCTCAAGGCCACCGCGGCCGAACTCGACCGCGGCGGCCTGGTCCGGGTCGTCCTCGTCAACGGTGCCCTCGTCCTCTCGCTCCTGCCGGTGTCCAGCACCATCACGGTGCTGCTGTCGGTGCTGACCGTGGGCACCCTGGCCAGTTTCCTGGTGCTGTTCAGCCTGGCCCTCCGCACCAACCGTCGGGTACGCGCCCTCCCGCTAGTGCGGATCGCGCCGGGCGAACGCACCGCGCCGACCGAGCGACCCCGCAGCACCGGACGGATGCTCGCGGCCGCGACCGTGCTGCTGCTCACGGTGACCGCGGGCATCGTGGCCGACCCGGCCTCAATCGGCCTGTCGACCGTGGCCGCCCCGGCCGCCGGCACGGCCGCCGCCGCGACCGGGCACACCACCACGATGGCGGTGGACATGGTGGACACCCGTTTTGTGCCCGACCGCATCGAGGTGCCGCTCGGTGACGAACTGGTGATCGAACTCACCAACAGCGACGACATGGTGCACAACCTGGTGCTCGAGTCCGGGCTGGTCTCCTCGTCGCTCGACCCTGGCGCCACCGAGACCGTGGCGGTGGGCGTGATCGGCGCGAGTGTGGACGGCTGGTGCTCGATCGCCGGACACCGGCTGCTGGGCATGGAGATCAGCATCATCGCGGTGGGCGGCGGCAGCGCCACAGACGACATGACCGCGGATGACATGGCCGCGCCTGACTCCGGCCACTCCGGCCACGGCGCGGCCGCGACCGGGGCATCCGCCGCCGACGACCTCGACCCGATGGCTGAACCCGACGCCGATTTCCAGGCGAGGGACGCCGCACTGCCGCCCGCCGCATCCGCCACCGTGCACCGGCAGACCCTGACCGTGCGCAATGTGGAGACCGAGGTGGCCCCGGGGGTCACCCAGATGCTGTGGACCTTCAACGGCACCGCGCCCGGCCCCACTCTGCGCGGCACTGTGGGCGACGTGTTCGAGATCACCCTGGTGAACGAGGGCACGATGGGGCACTCCATCGACTTCCATGCCGGCGACGTTCCCCCGGATGAGGTGATGCGCACCATCCAACCCGGCGAGAGCCTGGTCTATACGTTCACCGCCACCCGGTCCGGCATCTGGCTGTACCACTGCTCCACCATGCCCATGTCGGTGCACATCGCCAACGGCATGTTCGGTGCCGTCATCATCGACCCGCCCGGGCTGGCCGAGGTGGATCGGGAGTACCTCGTCGTGCAGTCCGAGCTCTACCTCGGCACGCAGGGCGGCGAGGTCGACGACCTCAAGGTCGAGGCGCAGACCCCAGACTTGGTCGTCTTCAACGGCTACGCCAACCAGTACGCCGCCCGCCCTCTCGCGGCCCGGGTGGGCGAGACCGTTCGCGTCTGGGTGCTGGCTGCCGGACCCAACCTGGGCAGCGCCTTCCACGTCGTCGGCGGCCAGTTCGATACCGTCTATAAGGAGGGCGACTACACGCTCAAAGACGGCGGCAGCACCGGAACCGGCGGCTCCCAGGTGCTCGACCTCGCCGCGGCGCAGGGCGGGTTCGTGGAGCTCACCTTCGGCCAGGCCGGTCACTACCCGTTCGTGAGCCACGTCATGTCGGATGCCGAGAAGGGCGCCCGCGGCATCCTCGAGGTGCTCCCGTGAGTGAGGCCCGGCGGTCGGTGCCGCTGCGCTCGGTACCGCTGCGCAGTACCTGCGGTCGCCCGCACCCGTGCCCGCCCGCGATGCAACTGCGGATCCTCGAGCAGATCGGCCTCTTCCACGGCCTGTCCGGCACTGAGCTGGCCTCGATCGGCGCACGGATCCAGTCGCTGGCCTGGTCGGCCGGCGAGGCCGTGTTCACCGCAGGCGACCCCGCCGAGCACGTCTACCTGCTCGCGGCCGGCCAGGCGAAGGCCTTCCGCACCACCCCGACGGGACAGCGCACCAGCCTCGACTTCTTCGGGCCCGGCGACGTGCTCGGCGGCCTCACCTGGGCCGGCCGCAGCGGATACACCGAGACGGCCATCGCCCTGGTCACCACCTGCGCCCTCCGCATCGACGCCGGCGCCTTCCGCGAGGTGATGCTCGCGCATCCGTCGGTGGCTCTCGGCGTGCTCGACGTGGTCTCCGACCGTCTCGCCCGCGCCCGCTCCACCGAGCAGCAGCAGGCCTCCAACACCGTCACCGAACGGGTGGCGGCCGGCCTGCTCCGCCTGGCCGACACCTTCGGTGTGCCGGGTGACGAGCCCGGCGCGACCCTCATCCAGCTGCCCCTGACCCGGGCCGACCTGGCCGCCATGGCCGGCACCAGCGCCGAGTCGGTGTCCCGCACGATGAGCCGGCTCCGCCGCGACGGGCTGATCGACTCGGGTCGGCGTTGGACCGCGGTGCTCGACCGGACCGGTCTGCTCGCGGCAAAGTGACGGCCGTCATGGTCGCCGCCAGGCAGCCTCCGTAACGTCGTGAATGCCCCGGTCAACCGGGGTGCACGGCACACCGAAAGGCACCCATCATGACCACCCTCACCTCACCCAGCACCCACACCATCCTGCGGGCCGACGGCTTCTCCTGCCCCTCCTGCGTCGCCAAAATCGAGAAGCTGATCGGTCGACTGCCCGGCGTCACCGGCGTCGCCGTGTTCTTCTCCTCCGCCCGCATCGAGATCGACCACGACCCGGCCGTCGTGAGCACGGATGCCCTCATCGCCGCGGTCGGCAAGGCCGGCTACCCCGCCCGCCTGGCCGCGTTCTGACCGGCCAGGCTGGGGGAGTGACATGCGCACCGCGGCCGGGATCGGCCGCCGCCTGACCACCCGGTGGACGATTCCGGTGGTATCAGGGACGCTGATCGCGGCGGCTTGGCTGGCCGGCCCGGTGCCCGCGCTGAGCCTGGCCTCGGACGCGGCGATGGTGGCGGCCGCCGTTGTGGCCGGCGCCCCGATCGCCCGGGCGGCCCTGCGCGGCCTGTCCGGGCGGGTGGTCGGCATCGACCTGCTCGTCACCGTGGCCACGGTGGGCGCGATCGTGCTCGGCGAATACTGGGAGGCCGCAGCGGTGACCGTCCTGTTCGCCATCGGCCACGCCCTCGAGACGGCCACCCTGAACCGCACCCGGTCCGCCCTGACCGCCCTTGTGGCGCTGGCCCCCGACGTGGCCCTGGTGCTCAGCGATGGTGCGCAGACCGAGGTGCCGGCCGCCGCCGTGCTCACCGGGGAGACCGTGCTGGTCAAGTCCGGCGCGCGGGTTCCGGTGGACGGCACCGTGCGGCACGGCACCGGCACCCTCGACGAAGCCTCGATCACGGGCGAATCCCTCCCGGTGGCCAAGGCTCCCGGCGACAGGGTCTTTGCCGGCACGATGTCCACCGGCGGGTTGTTGCAGGTCGAGGCCACCGAGGTCGGTGCGGCCACCACCCTGGCCCGCATCGTGCACAGGGTCGAGGAGGCGCAGGATGCCACCGCCCCGACCCAGGTCTTCATGGACAGGTTCTCCGCCTGGTACACCCCCGGCATCCTGGTGCTCGCCGTGGTCGTCGGGTTGCTTTCCGGCGACCTGTTCCTCGCGCTGACGCTGCTGGTCATCGGCTGCCCAGGCGCCCTGGTCATCTCGATTCCCGTCGCGATCGTCGCCGGCATCGGCCGCGCCGCCCGGTCCGGAATCCTGATCAAGGGCGGCGAGTTCCTCGAGACCGCATCGAAGGTCACCGTCGTCGCCGTCGACAAGACCGGAACCCTCACCCGGGGTCGCCCGCGGCTGACCGACGTCGTGGTGCTGAACCCCGAGCTGACCCGCGCCGACGTGCTCGGCTGGGCCGCTCGGGCCGAGGCCGGCTCCGAGCATCCGCTGGCCGGAGCGATCGTGCTGGCCGCAGCGGAGCACGCCCTGGAGACGGTCGGTGCGGCAGATCGCGGTGCCGGCGGAACCCTCCTGCCCGACACCATCACGTCGATCCCCGGCCAGGGCATCACCGCCACCGTGGCCGGGCGTTCCGTGCTGATCGGCAACCCGGCGCTGCTGGCCGCTCACGCCATCGACGACCCGGAAGCGGCCGTCACGGTCGCCGCGGACCTCGCCGCCCGCGGGCGCACGCCGCTGATCGTCGTGATCGACGGCACCGTGGCAGGAGTCCTCGCGGTCGCCGACGAGGTGCGCCCCGACGCCGCCGGTATGGTGGCGGCCTTGCGCGCCGCCGGGGTGCACAGGGTCATCATGCTCACCGGCGACGGGCCGCTGGTGGCCGCGGCAGTCGGCGCCGCGGTCGGCATCGACGAGATCCGGGCATCGCTGTTACCGGAGGACAAGCTCGACGTCGTGACGCGGCTGCAACAGGACGGCCACGTTGTGGCGATGGTGGGCGACGGCGTGAACGATGCCCCGGCGCTGGCCACCGCGGACATCGGCATCGCGATGGGCGCGGCCGGGTCGGCGGTGGCGGTCGAAACCGCCGACATCGCCCTGATGGGCGACAAC
The DNA here is from genome assembly GCF_002909375.1 of Cryobacterium zongtaii. Taxonomy (GTDB): domain Bacteria; phylum Actinomycetota; class Actinomycetes; order Actinomycetales; family Microbacteriaceae; genus Cryobacterium; species Cryobacterium zongtaii. The sequence goes on along the minus strand of NZ_PPXD01000003.1, from coordinate 15,828 downwards.
CTGCTGATGCTCCCCACGGCCATCGATCTGGCCCGGCGCACCGTGCGCACCATGCATCAGAACGTGGCCCTCGCCCTGATCACGGTGGCGCTGCTGCTGGCCGGGGTGCTGTGGGGCGGCGTGACCATGGCCGTGGGGATGCTCGTGCACGAGGCATCCGTTCTCCTCGTGATCGTCAACGCGATGCGGCTGTTACGCCGTAGCCGCCCGAGCCCGCTCGTGCCGCAATAGCCCCCACACTATGAGCGTCTGGGCCGCGATATAGGTGACCATGATCAGGAAATCCGCCAGGGGGATGCCGGCATCCGGCAAAAACCTGTTGATCGCCAGGAGCGAGTCGGAGACGACGAACAGCGCCCCGCCCCAGGCGACCCAGCGGTTGCACCGAGACGCGAAGGCGGCCATCGCGGAGAGCACGATGCCGTACGCGATGACCGGAACCAGCAGCGAGCCGGTATGCGGGCCCAGGATCATCAGCAACACGACGAGCCAGACCACGTAGGCGATGGCCCACCATTGCACCCGGCGTACCGCGAGCCGGGAGACGAAAAGCACGAGGTAGGTGATGTGCGCCAGCAGGAAGAAGACCAGGCCGACGACGAACCACCACGGGATCGTGACGTCTCCCACCCACGAGAAGAACAGCGCGACCACCCCGAGCACAATCGCCGGCGAGCGACGCTGCGGCGCACCCCAGATGAGCCCGGTCGCCAGGGCCGGCATCAGCAGCGGCTTCGTCCACTCCGCCAGGCCGTGCAGCGACAACAGGATGGCGCCCAGGTGTATCAGACCGACCACGATGATGGGCAGAAACGGAACGACGGGAGATGCCGATCGGACCGTGGTGCGGGATTTTTCCACTGTGCTCACTTCGATGTGGGACGGATGTCTCACTCACTGTACCGAGGTGCGGCCGGAGCATGCAGGCTCACTGGTCAGCGCGTGATGTCATCGTTGCCCACGCCCGGTTCGGCCAGGGTGGCCGGCGAGCCGGCGTCGTCGGGCGGGTCCAGGAACGAGAGCACGTCCGGCAGGAACCGGGGATCCAGCATGGTGCCCAGATGCCCGCGCCCGGGGTACAGGGCCAGGGTGCCGCGGGGGATGCCCTCGGCAGTCTCGCGGAACAGCTCGGCCGAGTAGAAGGCATCCCGGCCCCCGCCGATCACCAGGGTCGGGGCGACGATATCGGCCAGCCTGGTGTGCAGGTCGAAGGCATCCTCGGCCCGGATCGTGGTGATCAGGTCGGCCGTGGTGTGGCCGAAGAATCGCGCACCGACCAACCAGCCGAGCGCAGCCAGCAGCCGCCTGGATTGAGTGCCGGCCCCGAGCATGCGCATCATTTCGGCACTGGCGGCCCTCGGTCGTCCGTCGAGCACGTTGTCGGCGGTCCGAAGCTGGGTGTCCCGGCCCTCGTCGCCCAACCGATACGCGGCCGACACGATCACGAGCCGTTTCACCACGGCGGGATGGTCGGCGGCCAGCTGCAGCGCCACACTGCCGCCGGTGGACTCGCCGATCACGTCGACGGGCTCGTCGAAGCGCCGCAGCATCGCGTTGGCGTAGTCGGCGGCGATATCGGCCATGGTGGCGCCGGACTCGAGGCCAGGGCGGCGGTTCACCCACCACACCCGGCGGGACGCGGCGAAGGGCAGCAGCTGCCGGGTCTGGAAGCGCCGGTCGGAGCCCGTAGGCGGCTCGTGGTTGGGCGTGATCCCGGCCAGGAAGACCAGCGGAGGGCCGGCGCCGACGGCGAGGAACGGCATCCCGCCCGGCCAGGTGCCGTAGACGCGGGGCGGCGGGGGAGTTGGAGACATGAGGTTGGCCCTTCGCTCGCGGCGGTATGCGGTTGTCTCAGGTTCGGTTCTCGGTGCTCTGCGGCGGGGGCGGATCGGTGTGGCGCGCCTTGGTGGTCTCCTGGCGCTCGTCTGCCGTGCCGACACCTGTCGCGGGGTCGTCGTGGCGTCCGCCGTGGCGCGTGTCCACGGTCGGATCGATCTCGTCGGCATGCCGACTCTGCTTCTCGGAGTGGGCGCGCAGCTCCTGCGCTTGGGCTTGGCGCTGGTCGGCCTCCTGGCGCAGGCGGTCGGCGTCCACTTGCGCCTGCTGGGCATCAGCCTGAGCCCGGGTGGCCTTGGCCTCGTTCTCGCGGGCGTCGAGGGCACGGGCCTCCGCGTCCCGGCGCATCTCCTCGGCCCGCTGCTGGTCGGCACGGCGTTTCTTCTCGCGCTGCTCCCGGCCGCGCCGGGACGCGACGACCGCGATGACGCCGATGATCGCGAGCACGACCACGATGCCCACGATGATCCAGATGACCGTGGCAGTGTCCATGACAGTTCCGCCTTCCGCACAATCGAACCGGCTTACCGGTGATAGTAGGCCGCTCGGCGGAGTTCCGCTTGGCCGGGCGGGTCAGGCGCGGGGCAGCACCTCGATCAGCCGCAGTCGTTCGAGCACGACCTCGGTGTCGTCGGTGACGGTGAAGGCAGGATCGCCGAGGTACGCGCGCATGTCGTCGCTGTGCCAGAAGGACTCGTGGCCGACCCGCCAGGCGGCAACGGAGTCATAACCCTCGCCCTCAGCGCGGGCGTGGTCGAGATCCACGGCACCGAGACGCACCACGCGCATCCCCGTGGTCTCGATGATCGCCACCGGGCGGCCGGCCGAGTCGATCACGACCTGCCGGCTGCCGATCACGGGCAGCGGCTCGTCCTCGATGCCGTATTCGATGAGCGTGGACGTCGTCGACGTCTTCGAGCCGTCCAGGATCGCGGCGACAAGCTGGTCGCGTAGCGGGCCGGGAAAGGCGAACTCCGCGATCGGCAGGTCGTGGGTCGCCGGGTGAGCGGCGGCCGTCAGGTCGGCGGCGATCCGCAGGGCCTCGGCGGCGATCTGCGCCGTGGCGGCCACATCGCTCATCCAGAGCGGCACGGCGGTCGAACGGATGCCGGCGGCCTCGAGCGCGGGCACGGCGTCGGCATCCGTCTCGTCGACGAGCCAGGCGTCGAGCACGCCGTCGCGTTGGCGGGAGCCGTAGTGCAGGCCCACCGCGAGGGCGGAGGTCTCCACGCCGATGGTGGTCAGGCAGGTGTCGGCCATGCCGCGCACAGCGGCGCCGGAGATGATCGGTGAGATGCCCACGACCCGGGCGGTGGTGGCGCGCAGGGCTTCGCGGATGCCAGGGATGCTCAGGATCGTGCCGACCGAGACGACGGGGTTCGACGGCGGCAGGATCACCAGGTCGGCGCTGAGGATGGCGTCGATCACGCCGGGCGCCGCGACGGCGTCGGCCAGGCCCACCTGCACGAACTCGGTGACGGGTTGGCCGGCGCGGTAGCGCACCCACCATTCCTCGAAGTGAATAAGGTCGCCCGCGCGGTGCTCGTCGGCGTCGGCGGCCAGGCGCACGTGGGTCTCCACGAACTGGTCGCTCATCGGCAGCAGGCGCGCGCCGGGCTTCCAGCGGCGGCAGAGGAACTCGGTGGCGGCGCTGAGGGTGGCGCCGCCCCGGAGCAGGTCGGTGCGCACGATGTGGGTGGCCAGGTCGAGGTCGCCGAGGGTGAACCAGGACCAGCCGCGCCCGTAGGCCGCGATCTCGGCGGAGGTGCGCCGGGACTCGTCGGGCCGGCCCCAGCCCTGCTCCTCGCTGATGCCGCCGCCGAGGGTGTACATCACGGTGTCGAGGTCGGGGCAGATACGCAGCCCGTCCAGCCACATGTCATCGCCGGTGTTGACGATCACGGTGACCTCGCCGGCGGTGCCGGCGTGCGCCGACGTGCCGGCAAGTGCACGTTCCGGGCCGCCGAAGGGGTCATTTGCGGCAATTCGCTCGTCGTCTGATGCCAGCTGTTGCAGCAACCCGCGGGTGAAGCGGGCGCCGCCGACACCGCCGGCGAGAACTGTGACTCGGGTCATGGGGTTCCTTCTGCAGGCCTAGGGGTGTTGGTGCGAGTTGCCAGTTGCGGCCGCTTGACCGGCGCTGAGGGGGCGCGATGTGGCATCTCGCCCGTCGGGCCCGGAGAACACGATCACCGGCCGTCCCGTGCGGGGGTGCGGCACGATGTCGCAGTCGACGCCGTAGACCGCCCGGATGGTGTCGGGTCGCAGTACCTCGGCGGGGGTGCCGAACGCCGCGAGTCGGCCGCCCTGCAGCAGCACGATGTGGTCGCAATAGGCGGCAGCGAGGTTGAGGTCGTGCAGGGCGAGCACCGAGGTGAGGCCCAGCCCGCGCACCTGGTGCAGCAGCGACAGCTGGGCGCTTACATCGAGGTGGTTGGTGGGTTCGTCGAGCAGCAGCAGGCTCGGCCGCTGGGCCAGGGCGCGGGCGATCTGCACCCGCTGCTGCTGGCCACCGCTGAGGGTGTGCCAGCGCCGGTCCACCAGGTCGGTGGCGCCCACCATCGTCAGCGCCTCCGTGGCCACGGCGAGGTCGTCCTCGCCGCCGAAGCTGCCCAGCAGCCGGCTGCGGTGCGGGATGCGGCCGAGCAGCACCACCTCCCGCACGGACAGGTCCACGCTGGGCGCCACATTCTGCTCGAGCAGGGCGATGCGCCGGGCGGCCTCCCGCCGCCGCAGCTGCCCCACGACGGCGCCGTCGAGGGCGACGGTGCCGGCATCCGCCCGGTCGATGCCCGCGATGATGCGCAACAGGCTGGACTTGCCCGCCCCGTTCGGTCCGAGCAGCCCCGTGACGGTGCCGGGCGGCAGGGTCGCCGAGACACCCTGCAGAATGCGCGTGCCCTCGATGCTGAGGGAGACCCCGTCGAGCACGACCCCCGCCGTGAGCGCTGCCCTCGAGTCGTCCGGCGGATGTGAGTTGCCAGTTGCTGCCCCTTGACCGGCGCTGAAGGGGCGCGAAGTGGCATCTCGCGAGTCGGCTGTTGATGCGGCGGTCGCGCGCTCGGCGCTCATGCCCAGGCCGCGCTTCGATTGCGCTTGATCAGCAGGATGAACACGGGCACGCCGATGAACGCAGTGATGATGCCCACCGGCAGCTCGCGTGGGTCGAAGACCGTGCGGGCGAGGGTGTCGGCGAGCACCAGGAACAGTGCCCCCACCACCGCGACGAGCGGCAGCAGGCGCCGGTGGCCCGGCCCGCTGAGCCCGCGCACCAGGTGCGGCAGGATCAGCCCCACGAAGCCGATCGCCCCGCTGACGGCCACCATCGCTCCGGTGAGCAGCGCCACCGCCACGAGGAATCCCCAACGGGTGGCGTTCACGTTGATGCCCAGTGACGCGGCGTTGGTGTCACCGAAGGTGAACGCATCCAGCCGGCTGGCGGCGAGCAGGATGCCGGTGCCCACCACGGCCAGCGCGACCGCGGAGATCAGCACGCTGCTCCACGAGCTGCCGGCCAGGGAGCCGAGCAGCCAGTTGAGGATCTCCCGGTACGAGTCGCCCTTGGCCGCCCAGAAGATGATGAACGAGGTGCCTGCCGAGCCCAGCTGAGCGATCGCCAGCCCGGCCAGCACGGCCCGGCCGGGCGTGATGCTGCCGCCGACGCGGGCGATATTGAGGGTGGCGAACAGGGCGATCAGGGCCCCGGCGAACGCGGCCGCCGGCAGCGCGAAACCGATGCCGAGGATGACCACGCAGACCGCGCCGAGCGACGCTCCGGAGGACAGGCCGAGCAGGTAGGGATCGGCCAGCGGGTTGCGGGTGACGCTCTGCATCACCGCTCCGCTGAGCGCCAGGCCCGCGCCCACCATGGCCGCGGTGAGCACCCGCGGCATCCGCAGCTGCCAGACGATGGCGTCGGTCAGCGGTGGCACGGGGGTGTCGCCGGCGAGCCCGGGCAGGCCGAGGTGGCCGGCCACACTGCCCCAGACCTGCGCCAGGCTCACGTCGGCCGGGCCGATCGTCACGGCCACCGCGCTGCCGAGCACCAGCGCCACCAGCGCTGCGACCAGCCAGACCAGGTACCGGGCCGTGCCGCTGCGCCGGGCGCGAGCTGGTGCCGCGGATGCGCCGGGCGAGCCGGACCCCCCGGGCGCGGCCGACCCGCTGGGCAAGACGGTGCCGAGGCCCTGCCTGCTCGGGGTGACGGTCATCCGCGGTCCTTCGAATCGGGGTTTGGGTGAGGTCTGGCTGCCTGCCGTCGGCCTACTTGGCCTCGAGCGCGGCGAGCTGGTCGATGATCGACCCGGCGGCCTCCACGTTGCGGATGCCCGCCTCGGTCGCCGCGAACGGCACCACGATGTAGCGGTCGTTCACCACGGCGTCGAGCCCGGCGGTCGCCGCGTTGGCCTTGAGGTTGGCGATCTTCGAGTCCGCGGTGTTCCAGGTGGCATCCACGAGCACGATCACGCTCGGGTTCGCCGCCACGACGGACTCCCAGCCGGCCGAGGTCCAGGTGTCCTGCACGTCGGCGAAGATGTTGGTCAGCCCCGCCGCATCCATGATCAGCTGCGGCGAACCGATGCCGGCGCCCACGTACGGGGTGTCGGTGCCGCTGGAGTACCAGAGTGCGGTGGTGTCACCGGTGGCGGGCTCAAGCGCGGCCAGTTCGGCCTCCTGCTCGGCAACCAGTTCGGCGGCGGCATCCGGCACGCCGAACAGGGCCCCGGCCTCGTCGATCTCGGCGAACACGGTCTCGAAGGTCAGCGGGTCCGGCATGGCGTCGCCCTTGCACGCGGCCGGCGAAACATAGCTGCCGATGCCCAGGTCGGTCAGCGCGGCACGCTCGCCGACGCCCTCGGCGGAGAAGTTCGACTCCCAGCCGCCGTAGATGAAGTCGGGGGTGAGCGCCAGAACGGCTTCCTGGCCCGGCACGAAGTCGCTGATCACGTTGAGATCGGCGCCGGCGTCGGCGAGGGATGCCGGCAGCGGGCCGTCGAGGAACGCCGAGCCCACGATGCGCTCGCCGAGTCCCAGGGCGAGCAGCAGCTCGGTGGTGTTCGACTTGATCGTGACGATGCGTTCCGGCGCGGCCTCGAGGGTGAGCGTGGTGTCGCAATTCTCAACCGACACCGGGAAGGCACCGGCATCGCCGGCCGAGGCGCTGGGAGCCGGCGCGGCGGCCGTCGAGCCGGAGGCGCAGCCGGCGAGCAGCAGCACGGCCGCGGTGGCGGCGATGGCGGGGTAGCGAGTCTTCATGGGACCAATCTGAGCGGCGGGAGCCGCGCATCCGTCGACAAGGTCGCGACGTAACGGACCGAACACGGTGTCGCGGGCGACACAGGCACCGGCCGGCACCGCGGAACGCGTCGGAGCAGGCTCGAACGAGGTGGGGGTGAAACTGAAGGCAAAGCCCCGACCTGCCGCCCAAATCCGGGCCGGCGCAACCGGTCAGATCGAACCGGGGGTCACCACCAGCCTAAACCCCTGCTGTTCGGGGCGGGTGCCGTGGTCGGAGCGCGAATGGACCTGGCGGCCGACTGTTGCCCGTGCGGACATCTGCGCCCGGTGTGCCGGCAACAATTGTCCGGATCGGCAACAGTTGTTCGGCGCCCGCCCCGCGGACCGGGCTCAGGGCACGATGTTGAGGTTGTGGGCCAACACGTTCTCGGGGTCATAGCGACGTTTCGCCGCCCGCAGCCGGTCCAGGGTGGCCGGCGGGTACGCCAGGCCGAGCACGTCGGGATACGCGCGCAGATTGAAGCTGCCGTAGGTGCCCGTCAATCTCTCGGCTACGACGCACCAGCCGTCCAGGATGCGCCGCTCGGCCTCGTCGGGGGCATCCAGCGGCAGGAACGCCGCCGACATCACCAGCACCTCCACATCACGGTGCGCGAATGCCGTGGCAGCTGCGGGCACCCGGTTCATCGCCCCGCGCAGGTAGCGCACCATCAGCACCGCCGAATCGAGCGCGGCGTTCGCGATGGTGAGCCGCTCGATGAGCTCGTCGTCGAAGTCCCTGGCGAAGCCGTTGCGGTCGACAATCCGGATCGACCCCGGCGGGGCCGATGGTTCGTCGAAGACCTCCACGAAGAGCGTGAGTGCCACGTCGTTGCCGGTCACCCCCGGCAGAGCGAGCAGGGGCCGGATGGCCGACATGGCCTCGCCCTGGTCGGCACCGCCGTAGCAGACCAGGATTTTTGTCTCCGCGGGCATCTCCGGTCCGAACTCGGGCGTCGCATACACCGTCGAATTGAGTTCTTCCGGAGACGCGCGCATCACGTCCCGCCAGCCGCGCAGAGTGTCGGCGAGATGCGTCGGCCGCACGTGGATGGTGCCGAAGACCACACCCCGCAGCGGGTGCGCCTGGAAGGTGAACCTCGTGGCAACGCCGAAGTTGCCGCCGCCCCCACGCAGTGCCCAGAACAGCTCCGGCTCACTGGATTCGCTGGCCGTCACGACGGCGCCACTGGGTAGCACCACCTCGACCTCACGCAGGCTGTCGATCGCCAGGCCATGTTGTCGCACCAACCACCCGATGCCGCCGCCCAGGGTGAGACCTCCAACGCCCACCGTGTAGGTGTCGCCGCTGGAGACCGCCAGATCGTACTCGATCAGTTCCTGGGCCACACCGCCCCAGGTCGCGCCGCTGCCCAGCCGAACCCGGTTTCCTTCGAGAACCTCAACGTCACGGATGCGGGAGAGGTCCAGCACCATTCCGCCATCGTTGGTGTTCAACGGGCTGTGCCCGCCGCTGCGTACCGACAGCACAAGGCCCTGGGCCCTGGCATAGGCGATCGCCGCCGCGACATCTGCCGCAGTGGTCGGTCGAACCGCCAGCGCGGGACTGCCGACCTTCCCGTAGGCCGTGGCCGCCATCAGGAATTCGTCCGAATCGGGCAGGAGAACAGTGCCCGCGAAGCCGTCGATCATCATTCCTCCACACCTGTCGAGCGCGGCGTCGATCATGCCCGAGTCGGATCCGCCGGACCGCACCGGTGAGTCACCGGTTGCGCCCAGCATGCCCCCCGGTCCTGGCGCCCGCGACCCCGGCCGCGATTACGCCAGATGAGCGCGGATGCGTCAGCGCCCGGCCGCAGCCACGATCGCCCGCGCCACCGGCACCACGTCGTCCACCAGCGCCCCTGCCGTCACCCGAATGAACGACTCGGACCGGTCCACCGCGAGAAACGGGCTGCCGCCGGCCACCCGGATGCCGGACGCCGCCAGCCTCACGATGGCGTCGCGCTCGTCGGCAACCGGCACCCAGGCGTTGATGCCGTCGGCGCGGGCGAGGGGCAGGCCGAACCCGGTGAGGGCATCCGCCAGCGCCTTCTGCCTTGCGAAGTACACGTGCCTGGCCTCGAACACCAGCGCCATGCTGGCACTGTCGGTGAGCAGCTCGTGCAGGATGGTCTGCAGCATCCGGCTGGTCCAGCCCGGGCCGAGCATCCGCCGGGACACGATCCGGTCGACCAGGGCGGCCGGCCCGCCGAGAGCGGCGATACGCAGGTCCGGCCCGTGCGACTTGGAGTAGCTGCGCACGTGCAGCACCCGCTCGGGCAGCCAGCGGCCGAGCGACACGTCCGGGGAGGTGCTGATCGCGCCGGAGTGGTCGTCCTCGATCACCACGGTATGCGCGGCGCGTTTACTGGCGGCCAGCAGTCGGGCCAGCTCCTCGGCCCGGCCCGGCGACATCGACGCGCCGGTGGGGTTGTGCGCGCGCGGCTGCAGGATGACCGCGGCCGGCGACTGCGCCAGCGCCGCCTGGAAGGCGGCCGGGTCGATGCCCTCCGCATCCACCGCCACGGGCAGACGTTCGATGCCCATCTGCTCGAGCAGGTCGAAGAACGGCGGGAATCCCGGGTCTTCGACGATGACCCTGTCGCCGAACCTGGCTACCTGCTCGAGACTGCGGGAGATCGCGTCGAGGGCCCCGTCGACCACCGTGATCGACTCGCACCGGTACGGCCAGGACCCGGTCAGCACGGTGAGCAGCTCCGGGATCACCGGTGGCGCCTGGTAGCTGGGCGTCATCGCGCGCTGGGACACCCTGGAGAGCGCGGGGCCGAGCGCGGGCAGCAGAAGCGGGTCCGGCGTGCCCCGGGACAGGTCGATGCGGGTGTCGCTCAGATGCCCGGCCAGCGACTGGGTGCGGGCCGGCAGCCAGTGTGGGGACTGTTCCCGCACGAAGGTGCCGCTGCGGCCGCGGGAGACGATCAACCCCGCCGCGGAGAGCGCCTGCCAGGCGTGGCTGACCGTCGCGGGGCTCACCCCGAGTCCGCCGGCGAGGTCCCGCACCGTGGGCAGGCGCTCGCCGGGGGCGATCCGGCCGGTGCTGATCAGCCGGCCGAGGGCAGCGGCGATTCCGGCCGGCGTGGCCTGTTCGATCTCGTCCAGGTACAGCTGCACGGGGTCCTTCCGGGGCAAATGCTTGCCAGCAGCATCCTCTGACGACAGGATGATGATTTACGCATGCGTCATGTGAAGAAACAGAACAGAAATGTTTACGTCGAATAATAACAAAACCGGACACCGTAACGTGGCTCGATCTCGACAGGCTCTCTCACCGTTCAGCTCGCAGAACATCGCGTTGCCGTCCGACCCCCGCTGACGAGGTTCCACAGTGTGAGACCCAGTGGAGGCAGACAGTATGAGCGTTGACACAACCAGCCGCGGCACAGCAAACATCGTGCGAGCGGCGATCACCCAGACCACGTGGACGGGGGACATCGACTCGATGCTCGACAAGCACGAGAAGTTCGCCCGCGATGCGGCCGCAGACGGCGCGCAGGTGATCTGCTTCCAGGAGCTGTTCTACGGCCCGTACTTCGGCATCACCGAAGACGCCAAGTACTACGACTATGCCGAGGCGGCCGACGGCCCCATCGTGCAACGCTTCGCGGCCCTGGCCAAGGAGCTCAACCTGGTGATGGTGCTGCCCATCTACGAAGAAGAGCAGCCCGGCGTGTACTACAACACCGCTGTGGTGGTGGATGCCGATGGCACAATTCTCGGCAAATACCGCAAGCACCACATTCCCCACCTCGACAAATTCTGGGAGAAGTTCTATTTCCGCCCCGGCAACCTCGGCTACCCGGTCTTCAACACCGCCGTCGGACCGATCGGCGTGTACATCTGTTACGACCGGCACTTCCCAGAAGGCTGGCGGGAGCTGGGCCTGAACGGCGCGCAGATCGTCTTCAACCCCAACGCCACCAAGCCCGGGCTGTCGAACCGGCTCTGGGAAATCGAACAGCCTGCCGCGGCCGCCGCAAACGGATACTTCGTGGCCGCGCCCAACCGGGTGGGCCGGGAAGACAACGAGTACGGCGAAGACGCCGTGACGTTCTACGGCACCAGCCAGTTCGTCGACCCGCAGGGCAACTACGTGGGCGAGCTGGGCAGCGGCGTCGACGAGGAGGTCGTGATCCGCGACCTGGACCTGGGCATGATCCGCCAGGTGCGCAACAACTGGCAGTTCTACCGGGACCGCCGCCCGGACTCGTACACCTCGATCCCCAAGCCGTAAAGGCAGCACCCGTCACCCGACCTCGAAACCCGGCCATCCGTCGGTCGAGCCTGTCGAGACCACGCGACCGAGCCTACGTTCAGAGAACAGCTCACGGGGTCTCGACAAGCTCAACCAACGAGACGGGCGCGACCCGCAGACGAAGCAGCGAACAGGAGAACATCGTGAAGACCCTGATCAAGAACGGCACCGTGGTCAATTCCACGGGAACGGCCACAGCGGATGTGCTGATCGACGGCGAGAGAATCGCCGCGGTGCTCGCACCCGGCTCCACCCTGCTCGGCTTCGACATCGAGCGGAACGTCGACACCGTCATCGACGCGGCCGGCAAGTACGTCATCCCCGGCGGCATCGACGCGCACACCCACATGCAGATGCCGTTCGGCGGCACCGAGGCCAGCGACACCTTCGAGACCGGCACCCGCGCCGCGGCCTGGGGTGGCACCACGAGCATCGTCGACTTCGTGGTGCAGTACGCCGGCGAAAACGTGCTTGACCAGTACCACCTCTGGCAGGAAAAGGCCCGGGGCGAGTGCGCCATCGACTACGGCTTCCACCAGATCCTCTCCGACGTGCAGGACTCCTCCCTTGTCGCGATGGACGAACTCGTCAACGAGGGCGTCTCCAGCTTCAAGCTGTTCATGGCCTACAAGGGCGTGTTCCTCTCCGACGACGGCCAGATCGTCAAGGCCATGCAGAAGGCAGCGAGCAACGGCAGCATGATCATGATGCACGCCGAGAACGGCAGCGTCATCGACCTGCTCGTGCAGCAGGCCGTCGCCGCCGGCAACACCACGCCCTACTATCACGGCCTCACCCGGCCCTGGCAGGCCGAGGAGGAGGCCACCCACCGGGCGATCATGCTCGCCAACCTCACCGGGGCGCCGCTCTACGTGGTGCACGTGAGTGCCAAGCAGGCAGTGGAGCAGATCGCCGTCGCCCGGGACCGCGGCCAGAACGTGTTCGGCGAGACCTGCCCGCAGTACCTCTATCTCTCACTCGAGGACCAGCTCGGTGCCCACAGCGAGGAGTGGGGCGACTTCGAGGGCGCCAAATGGGTCTGTTCGACACCGCTTCGCTCCAAGGCAGAGGGCCACCAGCACCACATGTGGCAGAGCCTGCGCACCAACGACATCCAGATGGTCTCCACCGACCACTGCCCGTTCTGCATGAAGGGACAGAAAGACATGGGGCTCACCGACTTCTCCAAGATCCCCAACGGCATCGGGTCGGTCGAACACCGGATGGACCTGCTCTACCAGGGCGTCGTCGACAAGCAGATCTCCCTCGAACGCTGGGTGGAGGTCACCTCCACCACCCCGGCGCGGATGTTCGGTATGTACGGCACCAAGGGTGTCATCCAGCCCGGTGCCGACGGCGACGTGGTGGTCTACGACCCGAAGGGCCACACTTCCATCGGGATGCCCGAAGCCGGCCTGGACAAGACCCACCACATGAACCTGGACTACTCCGCCTACGAGGGCTTCGAGATCGACGGCCACGTCGACACCGTGCTCTCCCGCGGCAAGGTCGTCATCGACGACAACGCGTACCTCGGCGCCAAGGGCGATGGCAAGTACATCAAACGCGGCCTCAGCCAGTACCTGATCTAGGCGGGAAACCCATGGACTTCGGCGCAGTACTCCAGACCAACCCGCCCTCGGCGCGCACCGTGCAGCTGGCCCAGTTGGCCGAGAACCACGGCTTCAGCCACGTGTGGACCTTCGACTCGCACCTGCTCTGGCAGGAACCCTATGTGATCTACAGCAAGATCTTGAGCGAGACCCGCAAGGTGATCGTGGGCCCGATGGTCACCAACCCGGCCACCAGGGACTGGACCGTCACGGCGTCCACCTACGCCACCCTCAACGAGATGTACGGCAACCGCACCATCTGCGGTATCGGGCGTGGCGACTCCGCGGTGCGGGTCACCAACGGCCGGCCCAGCACCCTGAAGACGCTGCGCGAATCGATTCACGTCATCCGTGAACTCGCCAACTCCCGGGCGGTCGAGTACAACGGTGCCACCCTCCAGTTCCCCTGGAGCAGGGGCTCCACCCTCGACGTGTGGGTGGCCGCCTACGGCCCGCTGGCGCTCAAGCTCACCGGCGAGGTCGGCGACGGGTTCATCCTGCAGATGGCCGACCTCGACGTGGCCGAATGGATGATCAAGACCGTGCGCACCGCCGCCGAGAACGTGGGTCGCGACCCTGACGCCATCAAGTTCTGCGTGGCCGCGCCGATGTACATCGGTGACGACATCCAGCACATGCGCGACCAGAACCGCTGGTTCGGCGGCATGGTCGGCAACCACGTGGCCGACATCGTGGAGAAGTACGGCCAGTCCGGGGCGGTGCCGCAGGCCCTGACCGACTACATCAAGGGCCGCGAGGGCTACGACTACAACGAGCACGGTCGAGCCGGCAACACCCACGCCGACTTCGTGCCCGACGAGATCGTCGACAGGTTCTGCCTGCTTGGGCCGGCCGAGGCTCACATCGAGAAGTTGAAGGCGCTCAAGGAACTCGGCGTCGACCAGTTCGCCGGCTACCTGCAGCACGACAATAAAGAGGAGACGTTGCGGGTCTACGGCGAAACCGTGATCCCCGCCCTCGCCAACCACATCACGGCCAAGGCATGACCCCGGCCGGCTCCGTGCGCACCGGACCCGCGAGGTCCAGCGCGGCGGCGCGGGGCCGGGCCTGGCTGGGGCAGGGGATGCCGCGGCGCATCCTGGTGGGCGCCCTCGGCCTGCTTGTGCTCGCCGTGCTCTGGGAGCTCTACATCTTCTTCGGCCCCGAAGACGGCGTGGTCATCGGCGGTCTCACCGTGCTGCCGCGGGCCAGCGAGATGGCGATGCCGCACCTGTGGGTGATGCTCGAGCGCATCCTGGAGCCCGTCACCGGCAGCGCCAGCGCGGTGCCGATGTGGCAGGCCGTTTTCGAAGCGTCCCTGTTCACCCTGGGCATCTCGGCCGTCGGCTGGATCGTCGGCGTCTCGGTGGGCCTGGCCCTGGCACTGCTGATGCAGCGCTTCACGCTGGCCGAATCGGCCATCCTGCCCTGGGTCATCCTCAGCCAGACCGTGCCGCTGATCGCGCTGGCCCCGCTGGTGCGGCGGTGGGGCGCGCAGCTTGAGTTCGGCGCCTTCACCTGGGAGAACTGGATGTCGGTGGCGCTGATCGCGTCCTACCTCGCCTTCTTCCCGGTCTCGATCGGCGCGCTCAAGGGCCTCGGCTCCCCGGACACCAACCACGTTGACCTGATGCACTGCTACGCGGTGGGCTGGTGGAAGACGCTCTGGCGGCTGCGGTTGCCGGCCAGCGTGGGCTACCTGCTGCCTGCCCTCCGCCTCGCGGCGGCCAGCGCCGTGATCGGCAGCGTCGTCGCCGAGGTGTCGATCGGTCTGCGCGGCGGCATCGGCCGGCTCATCGTCGAATACGCCGGCGCCGCCGGCAGCGACCCTGGCAAGCCCTGGGCCCCCATCTTCGGGTCGATCCTGGTCGGCCTCGTCGCCGCCGGTTTTGTCGGCCTGATCTCACTGTTCCTACGTCGATTCCGCAGGGGAGAGGTGGCCGCATGACCACGGCAGCAGCACCGGTACAGCACGCCGTGGAGGTGACCGACGTCAGCCGGGTCTTCGCCGGCCGCAAGGGCGCATCCGTCACGGCCCTGGATGCGGTGAGCCTCACCGTCGCCCCCGGCGAATTCGTGTCGCTGATCGGGCCCAGCGGCTGCGGCAAGAGCACCCTGCTTCGGCTGATCGCCGACCTCGACACCCCCACCAGCGGGTCGATCAAGGTGTTCGGCAAGACCGCCAGTCAGGCGCGCATCGATCAGGACTACGGCATCGCCTTCCAACAGGCCGGCCTGCTGCCCTGGCGCACGGTGACCGGCAACATCGAACTGCCGCTGGAGCTGCACGGCGCCGGCAAGGCCGCCCGCCGCGAGCGCGCCGCGGAGCTGATCGAACTTGTCGGCCTGAGCGACTTCGCCGGGCACTACCCCGACCAGCTCTCCGGCGGCATGCAGCAGCGGGTGGCCATCGCCCGCTCGCTGGCCGAAAGCCCGAGCCTGCTGTTGATGGACGAACCGTTCGGCGCGCTCGACGAGATGACCCGGGAGCGCATGCAGAACGAGCTCGTGCGCATCTGCGCCGAGACCAGCGCCGCCGTCGTCTTCGTCACCCACTCCATCCCCGAGGCGGTGTTCCTCTCCAACCGGGTGGTGGTGATGTCGCCGCGGCCCGGCCGCATCCGCGACGTGCTCGGCGTGAACCTCGGCCGCATGAGCGACCGCGGCGAGAATCTGCGCGAAGACGCGGACTTCTTCCACTCGGTCAGCCAGGTGCGCGAGCTGCTGCACGGCAGCGCCCCCACCGGGCCGCGCGGGGTCGAGACGCGATGAGCGCCGGCGCGAGCACGCGCGTGGCTGCGCCGGCCGGGCCGGGCCGGCCGGGCGCAT
>NZ_PPXD01000012.1 GCF_002909375.1 Cryobacterium zongtaii | reverse complement strand
GGCCGCGGCGGCGACGCTGACCGGGGTCTGCGCGCCGGCCTGGGTGGCGGCGGATGCCTGTGCGAGGGCCGGCGCGGCGGCCTGTGCGGCACGCGCAGCCTCGGCGGCGCGCTGGGCTTGTGCGTGCGCCTGGGCCTGGGCCTGGGCCTGTGTCTGTGCCTGTGCCTGTGCCTGTGCCTGTGCCTGTGCCTGGCGCTCGGCCTCGTCGGCCCGTGCGGCCACCAGCTGCACCGCCAACAGCTGCTCTGCCGCAACGGCCCTGGCCGCCTCCGCCTCGGCAACTTCGAAGCGGATCTGACCGATCAGCTGCACCCGCCTGTCGAGGGCGGTGGCGGCATCCGTCGACGCAGTGAGCAGCTCACGGGCGGCCGGATGACGCAGGTCGAGCCCGCAGGACGGGCAGACCGGCGCCGGCAGCGTGGCCGCGCAGGCCGGGCAGCGGGTGGTGTCGGTGAGTTCGGCCGCGCTGAGCGGCCAGCGGAATCGCCCGACGTACTGCGCGAAGTCGCGAATGGAGCTGCTCGATGACATCAATCCCCCTGATGAATGGTGCGGCTTCCACAGGCTAGTGGTTCGACGGCTGGACCGAGAGAGTCACGTAGCGGCGCACTCCCCAGTTCGGGGCGATTGACGCGGTGTCATTGACGCTGTGTCAACGGCGGGAGTAGCGTTCAAGCATGAGCACCCCGACTGCCTCCCCTCGCCAGAGCAAGCAGCCCGACGAGCGTCATGACGAGATCGTCGCCGCGACCCGGCAGCTCTTCGCCGAACGGGGCGTTGCCAAGGTCTCCGTCACCGAGATCGCCAAGCGCGTCGGCGTCACGCGGGGCCTGATCTACCACTACTTTCCCGACCGGGACGCCCTGATCGACCTGATCTTCGAGGACCACATCACTGAGTTCGTCGACGCCGTCTCCCGCTGGGACGCCGACCGGGAGCCCGGCAATGTCGCCAAGGCGCTGCTGGACTGCGTGGTCTTGTTCCGCCACCACCTGCACGCCAAGGACATGTTCCGTGAAGACCTCGGCCACCCCGAGAACGCCGGACTGTACAACCGGTTTGTGGACCGCGCCGTGCGCGCCATCGTCGAGCGCCTGCGGGTGACCACCGTCGAGGCCTACGCGCGGGCGCACCACATTGACATCGAACACGTCGGCGAGGTCTTCTACGTCCTGGTCTACGGACTGATCGGCCTCGTGCGCTCGTCGCCCGACGTCGACGACCAGGTGCTCGTCGCCATCGTGCGACAGACACTGCATCTGGACATGGGCACCGCGAACACCACTCTGTAAAGACGCACCACCCGTAAGACGCACCACCCACAAAGAAAACCGAATAAGGAGAAACGAAGATGTTCCTGTACGAGTCAATCCCCTGGTACTCCACGCTGATGTGGGTTGCGGTGGTGGCGGGCCTCATGCTTGCCAACGAGATCGCCCGGGCCAGCAAGTGGGCCGCCCTCGTGTTGTTCATCGGGCTACCGGTGGTGCTCACCATCTTCGTCTGGCCCCACACCGCGGGCGCCGACTCCAGCACCGGCACCTGGTTCCACTGGGTCAAGGTGTACTCCGCGCTGGCGGGTTGCCTGGGCTTCATGGCCATCCGCTTCATCCCGAAGCTGGCGAAGAACAAGTACTGGCTGATGTTCCCGGCGGCGATCCTCGCGCTGAACATCTTCGAAGCGGTCATCCGTGACTTCCAGGTCTACGGCATGCAGGGCATGGTCGACGGCGTCTTCATGGTCGGCGGCCCGTGGAACATCATGAACGGCATCGCCGGGCTGCTCAACCTCGTCACCATCTGCGGTTGGGCGGGCATCATCATCAGCCGCGGCAAGAAGAAGGACATGATCTGGCCCGACATGCTCTGGTTCTGGATCATCGCGTACGACCTGTGGAACTTCGCCTACGTCTACAACGCCGTCGGTGACCACTCCTTCTACGCCGGCGCCGCCCTACTGATCTCCTGCACCATCCCCGCGTTCTTCATCAAGCGCGGCGCCTGGCTGCAGCACCGGGCGCAGACCCTGGCGTTCTGGATGATGTTCACGATGGCCGTGCCCACCTTCGTGACCAGTTCGAAGTTCGCCGTCGAGTCCTCGCACAACCCCACCGCCCTGTTCATCGTCAGTGCGATCTCGCTGGCCGCCAACATCGCCGTGGTCGTCTACCAGGTACGCGTCATCGTGCGCACCAAGCGCAACCCGCTGAAGGACGAGCTGTTCGTGGAGCTGCCCGCCTACCAGAAGGTGCTCGCCGACAACCGGCCGCTGGATGCCGCCCCCGCCGTCACAGGCTCGCCCCGAGCCGCCGCGAGCGTCTAGTTCCGCACCGCACCATCCCGCGAAAGCGGTCGTGTGGTTGCCTCGAGCCTCTCGAAGCAACCACGTGGCCGCTTTCGCGGCCGTTAAAGGGCGTTTTCGGTGAGCCAGTCGAGCAGCACCCGCTGCACATCGGCCGCTTGTTCCATGTTCGGCAGGTGCGCGGTGTCGCGGAACACGCATCCGCTGGCCTGGGGCAGGGTCGTCACCAGGTACTCGTACGCCGCGAGCACCTCGGACATGTCGTACTCGCCCACCGTCACCAGGGCGGGCACCTCGATGTCGACGACCCTGTCGAACGCGGGAGGTTCGAGCGGCAGCGACACCGGGCGCTCCTCGGCGTGGATGACGTTCACCCGGTTGAGCGCGTAGGCGGTGGAGACGAATTCGGGGTCGAGGTCCTCCTCGCGGCGCAACGGGCCGAAATCCCAGATCGCGGCCTCGAGGCGGGCCAGCCGGTGCCAGTCCTGGGCGGCGAAGGCCCGGTCGATCTCGTCGAACCGGGCATCCTCCACCTCGGTCAGCTCGGTGTCGGGGAACCCGCTCGGGCCCGCCCCGATCACGATCAGCCCGGCCACCCGGTCCGGGCTCTCCACCGCAAGATCGATGGCGATGGTGCCGCCGCGGGAGCACCCGATCAGCGTCGCGCGGGCCACGCCGAGGTGGTCGAGCACGGCCAGGGCATCCGCCCGGTTGGAGAACTCGACGTCCTCGGTGCTGGTCTGGCCGAAGCCGCGGGTGTCGAAGCGGATGACGAAGTGCTCTGCGGCCAGCGCGTCGATCTGCGGGTCCCACATGCGCAGGTTCGCGATGCCCGCGTGGATCAGCAGCAGCGCCGGCTTGGAGGCGTGTCCGTCGGTTTCGTAGTACAGGCTCGCGCCCGGCACGGTGAGGTGAGGCATGAGTCGAGCGTACGACGGCCGCGCCGCGGGTGGGGGACTTTTTCGCGGCCCGGCGGTGCATCGGCGACCCCGTAGGCTCGAAACGTGGGCGGTGTACTGGTCGGATTCTCGATCATCGGGTTTGTGATCCTGGTGGGCTACGTCGTCGAGCGCACCGGCGTGGCCGGCGAGGACGCCGGCCGGGTGCTCAACCGCATCGCGTTCTTCGTGGCCACCCCGGCGCTGCTGTTCACCGTGCTCGCGCAGGCGGATGTGCGGGTGCTGTTCTCCGCGTTCCTCGCCACGGTGCTGTGCAGCGTGATCGTCGGCATGCTGCTGTATGTCGTGCTGGCCAGGATCTTCTTTCGAAACCCGCTGCCCGAGACGGTGCTCGGCGCCACCAGCGCCACCTACGTCAACGCCAACAACATCGGCCTGCCGGTGGCCATCTACGTGCTCGGCAGCGCCCAGTATGTGGCGCCGGTGTTGCTGCTGCAGCTGCTCGTGCTTGCGCCGATCACCCTGAGCATCCTCGACGCGTCCACCCGCGGACGGGTGTCGGTGCGCAGCATCCTCACCCAGCCGCTGCGGAACCCGATGATCATCGCCTCGGTTCTCGGCGTGCTCGTCGCCGCCTTCGGCATCCCGGTGCCCGACGCCGTGATCGCGCCCCTGGACATCATCGGCGGTGCCGCGATCCCGCTGGTGCTGATGTCGTTCGGCATGTCGCTGCACGGCCAGCGACTGCTGCAGGCCGGCACCGGACGCAAGCAGGTGGTCGCGGCGTCGGTGATCAAGGTGGCGCTGATGCCCGTGATCGCGTACCTGTTCGGCCGGTTCGTGTTCGCTCTCGAGGGCCCCGAGCTGTTCGCCGTGGTGACCGTGAGCGCGTTGCCGACAGCGCAGAACATCTTCAACTTCGCGTCCCGCTACGACCGGGGCGTGGTGGTGGCCCGGGACACCGTGCTGGTCACCACGATCGGCGCGATCCCGGCGCTGGTGATCGTCGCGGCCCTGCTCGCCTGAGCCGCCGACGGATCAGGCCTTCTTTTTGGGGGCTTTCTGCAGCCATGGCCGCAGCCGGCGGGTGATGAACGGCATCACCACGTAGGTCATCATGGGCGCCATCACGAAGGTGGTCAGCAGGATCCGGAGCACGGTCGGGATGTCGTTCCAGTGCGGGTCCACCCCGGTGACGAGGTAGGTGAAGATCACGTTCAGCGGAAAGAAGCCCAGCCCGATGGCCACGGCCTGCTTCCAGCGCGGCGGCTGGACCAGCGCGGACGGACCGGCGTTGACCTGGGAGTCGTCGAACCAGCCCTCGATGCCGGTGCGCCGCACCACGTGGGACTCGAGCACCAGGCCCTCACCCTCGAGCAGCCAGCTGGTGCGGGCGATCGAGTGCTCCCAGGCCTCCAGCGAGGCCGCATCCTTGAATTTGTAGAGCATGTGCCAGTGCGCGGAACCGGCGTGCGCGCGCACCCAGCCGGAGCCGAGGAAGCCCGGGTATTCGTTGGCGAGGTCCATCCCGGTCTGCACCCAGTGGGTGGCCTCGTCGAACCGGGCGGGGTCGACCCTACGGCGGATGGAGACGGTGACGGGAACGTCGGCGGGGGCTTGTGGCGCCGCGTCGTTTCCGGATGCAGCAGGAGACATGCGTCAAGTATGGGCGACACCGCTTGCGTCTCGCCGGGTTTGGGCAAGCTCAACCAGCGGGACGAGCTCGACCAGCGGGGCCTAGAAGATCATCGGGCGGTCGTCGTCCTCGTCCTCGGTCTCGATGTCCACCAGCACCGGCACGTGGTCGCTCGGGGCGTCGCCCTTGCGCTCGTTGCGGTGGATGCTCGCATCCGTCACGAGCTCACCGAAGGCCGGTGAGCCGAGGATGAAGTCGATGCGCAGGCCCTCGTTGCGCGGGAAGCGCAGCTGCTTGTAGTCCCAGTAGGTGAAGCCCTCCGGCACGATCGGGCGCACCACGTCGGTGAAACCGGCCGCCTCGAACGCTTCGAAGGCGCTGCGCTCTGCCGGCGAGATGTGGGTGGACACGCCGGGTACCAGGGTGGGGTCGCCCACGTCGGAGTCCAGCGGGGCCACGTTCCAGTCGCCCATCAGCGCCATTGCCAGCCGGGGGTTCTTGGCCAGCTCGTCGGCGGCGTGGGTCTTCAGCCGGGTCAGCCAGTCCAGCTTGTAGACGTAGTGCGGGTCATCCAGCGATCGGCCGTTGGGCACGTACAGGCTCCACAGGCGCATCTCGTTCACGGTCACGCCCAGCGCGCGGGCTTCCAGCGGCAGGCCGGGGCCCTCTTCACCCTTGAGGAAGCCGGGCATGTCGGGGAAGGCGGTGACCACATCCGTCATCTCGTGGCGGCTGGCGAACGCGACGCCGTTCCACTGGCTGAGGCCGTGGATGGCCAGTTCGTAGCCGGCATCCTCGAAGGCCTGCGCGGGGAACTGCTCGGGCTTGCACTTGATCTCCTGCATGGCGAGCACGTCGATGTCCTCTCGCACCATCCAGTCGACCACTCGGTCGACGCGGGCACGGATGGAGTTGACGTTCCAGGTGGCGATGCGCATGGCTCTAAGCCTATTTGGCGCGGGCGCCCCAGAAACCTCGCCGACACACGCGAGTGGCAGGATGGCTGTATGTCGGAATTGCAGATCGGTTACGCGGCCATGTTGGAGCAGTTCGCCCCCGCCGAGGCGGTGGCGCTCTCGGCCTATGCGGAGGAGCACGGCTTCTCCGGGGTGATGGCGGCCGATCACTTCCAACCGTGGGTGCCCGCCCAGGGCGAATCCTCCTTCGTGTGGAGCGTTCTCGCCGCGATCGGTGAGCGCACCAAGGGCGACATGGGTCCCGGCGTCACCGCGCCCACCTTCCGCTGGCACCCGGCCATGGTGGCGCAGGCCTCCGCCACACTCGCCTCGATGTACCCCGGCCGGCACTGGCTGGGCCTGGGTTCCGGTGAGGCGCTCAACGAGCACATCGTCGGCGGCTACTGGCCCGAGGCGCCCGAGCGCATCAACCGTATGTTCGAGGCCATCGAAATCATCTCGAAGCTGTTCACCGCCAGCATCGCCGGGAAGGACGTCAAGCACTCCGGCCAGTTCTTCAAGCTCGAGTCCACCCGGCTGTGGACCATGCCTGAGGTAGCGCCCGAGATCCTCGTCGCCACCGCCGGCCCGGTCACCGCCAAGCGCGCCGGCCGGCACGCCGACGGCCTCATCACCGTCGGCGCCCCGCTCGAGAAGATCTCGATGCTGTTCGGCAAGTTCGACGACGGCGCCCGCGAGGCCGGCAAGGACCCGTCGACCATGCCCAAGGTGCTGCAGCTGCACATGAGCTGGGCCGAGACCGACGAAGAGGCCATGGCCAACGCGCTGCACGAGTGGCCCAACGGCGGCATGAAGTTCCCCAAGGGCGACATCCGTTCGCCGTTCGAGTTCGAGCAGATGGCAAAACTGGTGCGTCCGGAGGACTTCGAGGGCCGGATGATCATCTCCGCCGACCCCGACGACCACCGTGCCTACATCCAGAAGTTCGTCGACCTCGGCTTCGACAAGATCTACCTGCACAACGTGGGGCGCAACCAGCGCCAGTGGATCGACGTCTTCGGCCGCGATGTGCTGCCGAAGCTCGCCCGGTAGCGATGCATTCCGCGGCCGACGGTGCGCGCCACCGGCTCGAGGTGTTCGTGCTGCCCGGAATCGGCGAGGTCCGGGCCGGCGACGACCTGGCCGCGACCATCCTGGCCGTCGCCGGTCCCGCCGCGTCCCGTCTGGCCGACGGTGACATCCTGGCCGTGACCAGCAAGATCGTGTCCAAGGCCGAGGGCAGGCAGGTGGCCGCGACCGACCGGGAGCAGGCCATCGCCGACGAGACCGTACGGGTCGTCGCGACCCGCGCGCATCCTGGCGGGATCACCCGCATCGTCGAAAACCGGCAGGGCCTGGTGATGGCCGCCGCCGGTGTCGACGCCAGCAACGTCGAGCACGGCACTGTACTGCTACTGCCCGTCGACCCGGATGCCTCCGCGCGCGGCCTCTGCGCAGCCCTCCGCGCCGCCACCGGGCTGCATCTCGGGGTGCTGATCACCGACACCGTTGGCCGCCCGTGGCGGGACGGCCAGACCGACATCGCCATCGGCGCTGCCGGCGTGGCCGTGCTCGACGACCTGCGCGGCAGCATGGATGCGCACGGTCGCCGCCTCGACGTCACCGTCGCCGCCGTCGCGGACGAGATCGCCGGCGCCGCCGACCTGATCAAGGGCAAGACCAGCGGCAACCCCGTCGCCGTGCTCCGCGGCCTCGGCCACCTGGTGGGCGCGATCGACGCGGGGGATCGCGGCGCGCGCCGGCTGTTGCGCGACAGTGCGAACGACATGTTCCGCGTCGGCAGCGCCGAGGCGTACGCGGAGGGTTATGCGGCCGGGCTGGCGGCTGCCGAGGCGGACCGTGGGACGGATAGCGCACCCACGAACGCTGATGAGGCGGGGACGGCCAGGGCTGCTGAGGACAGGACCGCGGCCGCCTTGCCGGAAGATGCCCCGACAGCGCTTCTAAGGGGGCACATTGCGGCAAGTCGCGAGACTCCTGATGCCGACTTGCCGCAAAAGTCCCCTACCGGGCCCGCGAGGGGGCACTTTGCGGCAACTCGTGAGGTTCCGGATGCTGCCGCCGACGACCACCTTGGTGAGTTGCCGGTTGAAGCGCCCACCGCGCACGGCACCGGGCCTCAAGTGGCTTCTCGCGGAACCGCATCCGCGTGAGATGGGTGTGCGTGGTGCCCGTCAAGGGCAGTGCGAACGCCAAGAGCCGCCTGAGCGCGCTGCCGGAGACCTTCCCGGCCCGCGGGGAGCTCGCCGAAGCATTCGCGCAGGACACCGTGGCCGCACTGCTGGCCGCCGAGATGGTGCAGCAGGTGCTCGTGGTGACCGCCGACCCCGCTGCCGCCGCGCCGCTCAAGGCGCTGGGCGCCCAAATCGTTCCCGAGATGCCGCACGCATCCGCTTCGGATGCCGGGACGGGCGCTTGTGTGGCAACTCGGGACCCGCTCAACGCGGCCATCGCCGAGGGCATCCGGGTGGCGCACGAGCAGTACCCGCTCTGCAGCGTCGCTGTGCTCACCGGAGACCTGCCCGCGCTCACCGTCGCTGACGTCGAGTCGACCCTCACCGCCGCAACCGCCCATGACCTGGCCATGGTTGCCGATGAGGAGGGCACCGGCACGACCACGTTGCTCGCCCGCGCCGGCATCACGCTCACGCCCCGGTTCGGGCCCGGCTCCCGTGCTGCGCACGAGACGGCCGGCCACGTGCCGCTCGACCTGCCCGCCACGGCGTCGATCCGCCGCGACGTCGACACCGTCGACAACCTTGCCGAGGTGCTGCGCCGCGGTGTCGGTGCGCACACCAGCGCCCTCATCGCCCGCTCGCAGCAGGTGCCCGGCCCAGAGGGGCGCTGATAGACACCAGCCAGTGAGCCAGCGCCGGCTACTGCGCTAGCGTGCAGTCATGGGGAACACCGACGCCCGGATGCACCTGGGTCATGCCGCCCGCTTCGCCGGCACCGTGATGCTCACGGCGGTCATCGCCGCTACCGTCGCCACCCTGATCTTCATGTTCAGCCGGGGCGCGACGGTGGCTCAGGCCTGGGACCTGATCGTCGGTGGCCTTTCGCTGCTGGCAGCGGTCGCCGCTCTCGCCGGCACCGCCACACTCACCCTGCTTCTGGTGTTCTCGCCGCCGACCGGTCGCTGGGGCCTCGGCGGGCGCAGCGTGTTCGCCGGGTATGCAGGAGTGATCTTCGCGGCGCTGTCATTGCTCCTTGCGGCCGAGTGGATTCCCGGTGAACCGGGCGCTGCCGGCGGTCCCGCGGTCCTCGCAGCCGCGATCCTCGGCTTCACGCTGGCCGGTGGCCCGCTCTGGATCGGCCTCATCGCGGTGTTCCTCGGGCGGACGGCGCTCCTCCCTCGGGGCATCGGGACGCAGCGGCTGTCCGCCTCGGAGCGTTCACGATTCGGTGCCGTCCTCATCGCGGCCGGTCTCTGTCTTGCCGCTATCGCCACCTCCGGCGCGTACCTCGTTGCGGTGCACGGCGGCCTGGACTACGCCTGCGCCGTGGAGGGGCCGTTCTCTCCCCTCGCCGAGCTGTCGGAGCGCGCCGGCGTCGTCAGCGGCAGCTTCTCCTGGTGGCCGCTGGGCCGTAGCTGCACCTGGGCCGCAGCCAGCGGAGGCACGGTTCTCGCCACCTCGGGCTGGAGTCACACGGCACTCGTCCTGGCTTCGCTCGGCCTCGCCGCGGCGGGCATCGCCCTGCGAACAACCCGGGCGGGTCAGAGGGATGCGCCGGCCGGCAGCGCGCGGTAGCGCCGCATCCACTCGGGCGGCGGCGGCCGACCGGGCCGACTCGGCCGAACTCGGTACGTAAGGGCGAAGATATTCGAGAAACGCCGGGTTGCGCAGGCGCGCGTGGCGGCGTTTCCCGAAAAAGTCCGCCCCTACGTGCGGGATGGGGGCTAGTGCGCGGCGGGAGTCGCCGGCCGCACCGAGGACGCCAGTGCCGCGAGCACGTCGGCCGGGGTGGCCGCCATCTCGATCGAGGCGCGGAACGAGGGCTTCATCAGGCTGCGGGACAGCTGGGCGAGCACCTTGAGGTGCTCGGTGCCGGCGGCGGCCTCCGGCACGGCGATCATGAAGATCAGGTGCGCAGGGGCCTCGTCCAGCGAGTTCCAGTCAACGCCGTCCCGGCTGCGCGCGAACGCGAGCACCGGGGAGGTGGCGCCGTCGGACTTGGCGTGCGGAATCGCGATGCCCTCGCCGATGCCGGTCGTGCTGATCAGTTCACGGTCCATGGCCGCCTGCACGACGGCGTCGACGTCGAGCACCCGCCCGGTGGTCTGCATCAGACCGGCCAGACGACGGATGACGGCGTCCCGGTCGGTCTCGTCGATGTCGAGCACGATGGTGCGTTCGTCGATGTAGTCGAGCACGGTCTTCGGGGCGGGGGCCACCGGCTCGGCGGCAGCAGGCGCGGCAAGAACCGGCGCCGCAGCCACGGGCGACACGGCACTCGCCGCAGCACCCGGCGCGGCAACCGGCACAGCGGCGTCCGCAGCGGTGCCGATGGGCGCGGCCGCGGCAGCATCCGCCGGCACGACCTTGCGCACCGAGATGCCGATCAGCAGCACCGACACCAGAGCGGTGACGGCTACACCGGAGAGAATCGCGACGAAGTACATCGGCACGCCGCTCACGGCACCGAAAACGGCCACGATCGGGCCGCCGTGCGGCACGGCGTTGGTGACCCCGGCGATCGCGGCGATGGCACCGGCGACGGCGCCACCGAGCACGTTCGCGGGGATGACCTGCAGCGGGCGGGCCGCCGCGAGCGGGATGGCGCCCTCGGTGATGCCGAAGAAGCCCATGAACAGCGCGGCGATGCCGGCCTCGCGTTCCACCGGGGTGAAGAACCGGCGACGGATGACCGTGGCGAGCCCCATGCCCAGCGGCGGCACGGCGATGGCCGCGGCGACCATGCCCATCGGGCCCGGGTTGCCGGAGGCGATCAGCGCGGAACCGAACAGGAACGCTGTCTTGTTGATCGGGCCGCCCATGTCGAACGCGACCATCGCGCCCAGGATCAGGCCGAGCACGACGACGCTGCCGCCGTCGAGGCTGGAGAGGAAGTCGGTCATCGAGGAGAACACCCAGGCGATCGGCTGGCCGAGTGCGAGCACGAACAGGCCGCCGACGACGAGGGTGGTGATCACGGGGATGACCAGGATCGGCATGATCGGCTTGATGAAGCGGTGCACGGGGATCTTCTTGATGCCCAGCGCCACGAAGCCCACCAGGAAACCGGTGACGATGCCGCCGATGAAGCCGGCACCCGATTCGGAGTTGTAGAAGGAGCCGGTCGTGGCGATCCAACCGCAGATCATGCCCGGTGCGAGCCCGGGCCGGTCGGCGATCGCGTAGGCGATGAAGCCGGAGAGGATCGGCACCATCAGGGTGAAGCCGAGCACGCCGATCTGGTTGATGGTGAACCAGAAGCTGTCCTCGGGGATCACGAGTCCCTGCGGGGTGGCCTCGCCGCCGATCGACAGCGAGATCGCGATGAGCAGCCCGCCGACGACGACGAACGGGATCATGTACGACACGCCGTTCATCAGAGCGCGGTAGATGAAACCGCCGATGTCGCGTTTCCCGGCGCTCGCCGGGGCATCCGTGGTCACGGCGGCGCGGCCGGTGGGGGCGGCGGCCAGCGCCTCGGCGATCAGCGCGGCCGGGCGGTGGATGCCGTCGGAGACGCGGGTGGAGACCATGCGCTTTCCGCCGAAGCGGGACAGGTCGATCTGGGTGTCGGCGGCGACGACGACAGCGTCGGCGCGGTCGATGTCGGCCTGACTGAAGGTGCCTTCGACGCCGACGGACCCGTGCGTCTCGACCCGGATCTCGTAGCCGAGTTCGGTGGCGGCCGCGTCGAGTTTCTCGGCAGCCATGTAGGTGTGGGCGATGCCCGTTGGGCAGGCCGTGATCGCCAGGATCAACACCGTGGGCGGCGCGATGGTGGTGTCGGTCGGGGTGTCAGGCATGGTGCGGTGTCCTTCCAGGACGACGCCGACGACCGGTGGCCCGTCGGCCATGGAGCGCGTGCTCACCCGGTGAAGAATGCAGCAGCCTGTCCAGCGTACAGTTCGGCGCCCGGTGCGTTCGAGAGTCTTTCGGCCCTGCCGGCCGCTAGGGTGGGACGCGACACGGGGTGCCTCCGCCGGATGCGGACGCTGAGATCCAAACCCGTCGAACCTGACTAGTTAGCACTAGCGAAGGGATGTCGCCATGTACGTTCACGCCGCCGAATCACGCCGGGACGCCGACCCGGATCGGCAGCCGGAGCCGGACCGCACCGAACCGTTCAGCAGGCTGCTCTGGGCCGACATCGCCGAAACCCGCACCGCCATCGATGCGTTGCCCTTCATCTCGGAACTCGGAGACGGCAGCCTGTCCGCCGGCCACTTCGCCTACTACCTGGCCCAGGATGCCCTCTACCTCGCCGCGTACTCCCGGGTGTTGGCGCAGGCGAGCGTCCTGGCGCCCACCCCCGCCGAACGGGAATTCTGGGCTACCGGCGCCGCCAACTGCATCGAGGTGGAACTCGAGCTGCACCGCACCTGGCTGACCGGCCATGACACGCGGCCGGCGCCCGGCCCGGTGACCCGGTCCTACGTCGACCACCTGGTCGCGGTCAGCGCGGCAGGCAACTATGCGGTGCTGCTGGCAGCGGTCCTGCCCTGCTACTGGCTCTACTCGGATGTCGGCGAGCGCCTGCACGCCGGCTTCACGGCGAGCCGGCGCGACGCGGCGCATCCGTACGCCGACTGGCTGGAGACCTACGCCGACGAGGGGTTCGCGGCCGCGACCCGGCAGGCCATCCTGCTCACCGACACCGCGGCGGCCACCGCGACGGCCGTCGACCGGGCGCTCATGCGCGCCGTGTTCGCCCGGTCGGCGGCCCTCGAGTTGCTCTTCTTCGACGCGCCCCGGCTGCACGCGCCGGGGTAGCAGACCACGACCATCCGCACCCGCGGATGCATGACTCCTGCGATTCCCTGCCGCCGACCGGTGATCGCCCCGGAATCACGAGGCGGTCGGCCACACCGGCGGAATCGAGCACGAGTTGTGCCTCGGCGGCGGCGGCTCAGGTCAGCGCCACGGTGCGGAAGCCCACGTTGCCGGCCGCGGAATCCGCGGTGTTGGAGGCCCGAGCGGAGTTGCGGTACCGGTTGCAATAGGAGTCGTGGCAGAGGTACGAGCCGCCGCGCATCGAACGCTGCTCGCCTGTCGCCGGGCCGGCCGGATTCTCGGCGGGGGAGTGCGCGTAATAGCCCTCCGCCCACCAGTCGGCGCACCACTCCCAGACGTTGCCCACGCTCTGCCAGAGGCCGTAGCCGTTCGGCGCGAACTCCCGCACCGGGGCGGTGCTGAGCCAGCCATCGGCCAGGGTGTTCACCGCGGGAAACCGGCCCTGCCAGATGTTGCAGCGCTGCCCTTCCTCCCACTCGTCTCCCCACGGGTAGCGCCGGCCGGCCAGCCCGCCGCGCGACGCGCACTCCCACTCGGCCTCGGTCGGCAGCCGTCGCCCCGCCCAGGCGCAGTAGGCCAGCGCGTCGTTCCAGCTCACCTGCACCACCGGATGCTCGGCCAGCCCGTCGAGCGATGAACGGGGGCCGGCCGGATGCGCCCAGTCCGCGCCGCGCACCCCCAGCCACCAGGGTGTCTGCGGGGGTTGGCCGACCACGTCATCGAGGTCGGCCTGCAACGCGAGGTGGAACACCGCGGAGTAGCCGAACAGCTCCGACTCGGTGCGATACCCGGTATCGGCCACGAACCGGGCGAAGGCGGCGTTGGTGACCGTCGTCGTGTCGATGGAGAAGGCATCCAGCCGCACCTCGTGCACGGGGGTCTCGCCGTCACCGGGATTGCCCGCGCCGTCGGCGTCGCCCATGGCGAAGACCTGCGCCGGCACCAGCGCCTGGTCGAGATGATGCCGGCTGGCGAGCCCGGTCGCAGAGTCAACGGCATCGTGCCGGGCGCTGTGCTGCGTAACGTGTCCAGTGGACTTCTCTGGCGCGGCCTCGGGCCGTTGGGCGTTGGTCATCACCTCGTGTGCGGGTGCACAGCAGCTGTGGTCGTCTGTCGTCACGCGCAGACTGTACCGCGCGGGGTAGTCGGCGACGACCCCTGCCGCTGCACAATCCCGGCAGGCGGCAGGCGGCAGGCGGCAGGCGGCAGGCGGCAGGCGGCAGGTGGCGGCGCGGCACGCCGCAGGTGGCAGACGGTACGCGGTACGCGGTACGCGGCACGCGGCACGCGCCAGGCGAATGGCGGTACGCGGCTGGCGGTAGGCGGCTGGCGGTACGGGCGGCAGTCGATGGGTGGCAGCGGCGGGCGGCGGGCGGCGGGCGGCGCTGACGTGTGACAGGCGACGGGTGGGCGATCCGCGGATTGCGGGATCAGGCCCTGGGCGGTGCTGTTGTTTTTGGCGGTCCGTCCCGGGTGCGGCCGGGCATCTCAATGAGTGCTTGGCCGGGGTCGATGGTTGTGGGTGGGCGGAGCCAGTAGCGGCCGGTGTTTTCGAAGATCTGCCAGTGCTGGTTGTGGAGCAGCAGGTGGTGGGCGGG
>NZ_PPXD01000025.1 GCF_002909375.1 Cryobacterium zongtaii | reverse complement strand
AGAGATTCCTTTGGAAAACATTTAAACAACAAAGCAAGTCAGTAATGATTTGTTCTGTCAGTTTCAAACTTGCTGATTGTTCGCCTATTCCGGTGGCTTTCGGCACTAGATGTGCCCGCCGGGCTTGCTCGGTGAGGCTATTAAACATTTACGGAGAGTTTGATCCTGGCTCAGGACGAACGCTGGCGGCGTGCTTAACACATGCAAGTCGAACGGTGAAGAGGAGCTTGCTCCTTGGATCAGTGGCGAACGGGTGAGTAACACGTGAGTAACCTGCCCTTGACTCTGGGATAAGCACTGGAAACGGTGTCTAATACCGGATACGAACTTCAGCCGCATGGCTAGGAGTTGGAAAGAATTTCGGTCAAGGATGGACTCGCGGCCTATCAGCTAGTTGGTGAGGTAATGGCTCACCAAGGCGACGACGGGTAGCCGGCCTGAGAGGGTGACCGGCCACACTGGGACTGAGACACGGCCCAGACTCCTACGGGAGGCAGCAGTGGGGAATATTGCACAATGGGCGCAAGCCTGATGCAGCAACGCCGCGTGAGGGACGACGGCCTTCGGGTTGTAAACCTCTTTTAGTAGGGAAGAAGCGAAAGTGACGGTACCTGCAGAAAAAGCACCGGCTAACTACGTGCCAGCAGCCGCGGTAATACGTAGGGTGCAAGCGTTGTCCGGAATTATTGGGCGTAAAGAGCTCGTAGGCGGTTTGTCGCGTCTGCTGTGAAAACCCGAGGCTCAACCTCGGGCCTGCAGTGGGTACGGGCAGACTAGAGTGCGGTAGGGGAGATTGGAATTCCTGGTGTAGCGGTGGAATGCGCAGATATCAGGAGGAACACCAATGGCGAAGGCAGATCTCTGGGCCGTAACTGACGCTGAGGAGCGAAAGCATGGGGAGCGAACAGGATTAGATACCCTGGTAGTCCATGCCGTAAACGTTGGGAACTAGATGTGGGGACCATTCCACGGTCTCCGTGTCGCAGCTAACGCATTAAGTTCCCCGCCTGGGGAGTACGGCCGCAAGGCTAAAACTCAAAGGAATTGACGGGGGCCCGCACAAGCGGCGGAGCATGCGGATTAATTCGATGCAACGCGAAGAACCTTACCAAGGCTTGACATATAGAGGAAACGGCTGGAAACAGTCGCCCCGCAAGGTCTCTATACAGGTGGTGCATGGTTGTCGTCAGCTCGTGTCGTGAGATGTTGGGTTAAGTCCCGCAACGAGCGCAACCCTCGTCCTATGTTGCCAGCACGTAATGGTGGGAACTCATGGGATACTGCCGGGGTCAACTCGGAGGAAGGTGGGGATGACGTCAAATCATCATGCCCCTTATGTCTTGGGCTTCACGCATGCTACAATGGCCGGTACAAAGGGCTGCAATACCGCAAGGTGGAGCGAATCCCAAAAAGCCGGTCTCAGTTCGGATTGAGGTCTGCAACTCGACCTCATGAAGTCGGAGTCGCTAGTAATCGCAGATCAGCAACGCTGCGGTGAATACGTTCCCGGGCCTTGTACACACCGCCCGTCAAGTCATGAAAGTCGGTAACACCCGAAGCCAGTGGCCAAACCCGCAAGGGATGGAGCTGTCGAAGGTGGGATCGGTGATTAGGACTAAGTCGTAACAAGGTAGCCGTACCGGAAGGTGCGGCTGGATCACCTCCTTTCTAAGGAGCACAGCACCTCTCCTCTGTATACAGGGAGATTCAAGGTGCCAAGTCATACGAAGACGAATGTTCTTCGATGGCGCTCATGGGTGGAACATTGACATTGATGCAGAGCCAATCGGTTCGATCTCAGTACTTCACTTTTAGTGAATGGAAAGGGTTGGGTCAGGCGGGTTTGCATATGCACGCTGTTGGGTCCTGAGGGACCGGAACACGAATCACTTTCGAGTGGTGAGTGGACTTTTCCTCTGGACCTTTTTCGGTCAGCAGTCGAGCTTCAGTGATGGAGCCGCTGGTCGTAAGGGGTACCGCCCGTACTTTGAGAACTACACAGTGGACGCGAGCATCTTAAATTTGAACCCTTCGGGGTCAAATTACAAAGATCAACACACTTTTCGAAGTGTGTGATCATTGGTCAATTTCGGTCGCGAGTTTATTCGCGGCACTTAATCGATTCAAACTCATGTGATTTCAAATTTTCAAGAGCAAACGGTGAATGCCTTGGCATGTAGAGCCGAAGAAGGACGTAGTAATCTGCGATAAGCCTCGGGGAGTTGATAAACGAACTGTGATCCGAGGATGTCCGAATGGGGAAACCCCGCCAGGCCCGCAAGGTGACCTGGTGACTCCCGCCTGAATATATAGGGCGGGTAGAGGGAACGTGGGGAAGTGAAACATCTCAGTACCCACAGGAAGAGAAAACAATAGTGATTCCGTTAGTAGTGGCGAGCGAACCCGGAAGAGGCTAAACCGATCATGTGTGATAGCCGGCAGGCGTTGCATGGTCGGGGTTGCGGGACTTTTCTGCTGATTCTGCCGAACAGTGAGCGTTACAAAGGAATATAGACGAACAGGATTGAAAGCCTGGTCATAGAGGGTGCGAACCCCGTAGTCGAAATGTTCCAATGGCGCGAAGAGTATCCCAAGTAGCACGGGGCCCGAGAAATCCCGTGTGAATCTGTCAGGACCACCTGATAAGCCTAAATACTCCTACATGACCGATAGTGAACAAGTACCGTGAGGGAAAGGTGAAAAGTACCCCGGGAGGGGAGTGAAATAGTACCTGAAACCGTTTGCTTACAAACCGTTGGAGCACCCTTTGTTGGTGTGACAGCGTGCCTTTTGAAGAATGAGCCTGCGAGTTAGTGATATGTGGCGAGCTTAACCCGAGAGGGGAATGCGTAGCGAAAGCGAGTCTGAATAGGGCGATTCAGTCGCATGTCCTAGACCCGAAGCGAAGTGATCTATCCATGGCCAGGTTGAAGCGACGGTAAGACGTCGTGGAGGACCGAACCCACTTCAGTTGAAAATGGAGGGGATGAGCTGTGGATAGGGGTGAAAGGCCAATCAAACTTCGTGATAGCTGGTTCTCTCCGAAATGCATTTAGGTGCAGCGTTGCGTGTTTCTTGCCGGAGGTAGAGCTACTGGATAGCCGATGGGCCCTAAAAGGTTACTGACGTTAGCCAAACTCCGAATGCCGGTAAGTGAGAGCGCAGCAGTGAGACGGTGGGGGATAAGCTTCATCGTCGAGAGGGAAACAACCCAGACCACCATCTAAGGTCCCAAAGCGCGTGCTAAGTGGGAAAGGATGTGGAGTTGCATAGACAACCAGGAGGTTGGCTTAGAAGCAGCCACCCTTGAAAGAGTGCGTAATAGCTCACTGGTCAAGTGATTCCGCGCCGACAATGTAACGGGGCTCAAGCACGCCACCGAAGTTGTGGCATTGATATTTTTGGTAAGCCGCACCCTTGTGGTGTTGGTTCAGCCGTGTTGATGGGTAGGAGAGCGTCGTGTGGCCAGCGAAGCGGCGGTGTAAACCAGCCGTGGAGGCTACACGAGTGAGAATGCAGGCATGAGTAGCGAAAGACGGGTGAGAAACCCGTCCTCCGAAAGATCAAGGTTTCCAGGGCCAGGCTAATCCGCCCTGGGTAAGTCGGGACCTAAGGCGAGGCCGACAGGCGTAGTCGATGGACAACGGGTTTATATTCCCGTACTGATGAAAAACCGTCCAAGCTAATCCAGTAATGCTAAGCATCTGAATCCTCTAGATGGATCCCTTCGGGGTGAAGCGTGAGGCCTAGCGTGCGACCCTATGCTGGTGCGGTTAGCGTATTAACAGGTGTGACGCAGGAAGGTAGCTGAGCCGGGCGATGGTTGTCCCGGTCTAAGGATGTAGGGCGAACGATAGGCAAATCCGTCGTTCATTAAGCCTGAGACCCGATGGGTAGCCCGTAAGGGCGAAATCAGTGATCCTATGCTGCCAAGAAAAGCATCGACGCGAGGTTTTAGTCACCCGTACCCCAAACCGACTCAGGTGATCAGGTAGAGAATACTAAGGAGATCGAGAGAATCGTGGTTAAGGAACTCGGCAAAATGCCCCCGTAACTTCGGGAGAAGGGGGGCCTGAGGCGTGAAGGGATTTACTCCTGGAGCGTTCGAAGGCCGCAGAGACCAGTGGGAAGCGACTGTTTACTAAAAACACAGGTCCGTGCCAAGTCGCAAGACGATGTATACGGACTGACGCCTGCCCGGTGCTGGAAGGTTAAGAGGAACGGTTAGCCGCAAGGCGAAGCTGAGAATTTAAGCCCCAGTAAACGGCGGTGGTAACTATAACCATCCTAAGGTAGCGAAATTCCTTGTCGGGTAAGTTCCGACCTGCACGAATGGCGTAACGACTTCCCAGCTGTCTCAACCGCGAACTCGGCGAAATTGCATTACGAGTAAAGATGCTCGTTACGCGCAGCAGGACGGAAAGACCCCGTGACCTTTACTACAGCTTGGTATTGGTGTTCGGTGTGGCTTGTGTAGGATAGGTGGGAGACTTTGAAGCTTGGACGCTAGTTCAGGTGGAGTCATCGTTGAAATACCACTCTGGTCATATTGGATACCTAACTTCGAACCGTGATCCGGTTCAGGGACAGTGCCTGGTGGGTAGTTTAACTGGGGCGGTTGCCTCCTAAAAAGTAACGGAGGCGCCCAAAGGTTCCCTCAACCTGGTTGGCAATCAGGTGTCGAGTGTAAGTGCACAAGGGAGCTTGACTGTAAGACTGACAAGTCGAGCAGGGACGAAAGTCGGGACTAGTGATCCGGCAGTGGCTTGTGGAAGCGCTGTCGCTCAACGGATAAAAGGTACCTCGGGGATAACAGGCTGATCTTGCCCAAGAGTCCATATCGACGGCATGGTTTGGCACCTCGATGTCGGCTCGTCGCATCCTGGGGCTGGAGTAGGTCCCAAGGGTTGGGCTGTTCGCCCATTAAAGCGGTACGCGAGCTGGGTTTAGAACGTCGTGAGACAGTTCGGTCCCTATCCGCTGCGCGCGCAGGAAATTTGAGAAGATCTATCCCTAGTACGAGAGGACCGGGATGGACGAACCTCTGGTGTGTCAGTTGTTCCGCCAGGAGCACCGCTGATTAGCTACGTTCGGAACGGATAACCGCTGAAAGCATCTAAGCGGGAAGCCGGCTTCGAGATGAGATTTCCATCCCTTAGGGGGAGAGGCTCGCAGCTAGACTACTGCGTTGATAGGCCGGATGTGGAAGAGAGGACTAAAGACTCTTGGAGCTGACCGGTACTAATAAGCCGATAATTTGATAACACTCAGTTTGAATAAGCTGCTATGCGTCCACTATGTGGTTCTCGATGTACGGTCGAGAACAAACGCCCTCCACGGAGGGCTCTATAACTAAAAAATATAGATTCGATTCACCATCACCAGGTGTTTCGGCGGCTATAGCAAGAGGGAAACGCCCGGTCACATTCCGAACCCGGAAGCTAAGACTCTTTGCGCCGATGGTACTGCAGGGGGGACCCTGTGGGAGAGTAGGACAC
>NZ_PPXD01000029.1 GCF_002909375.1 Cryobacterium zongtaii | reverse complement strand
GGGGGGGCGACGCTTTGGGGTGGTCAACATGATCGCAACAACTTTGCTCTGTCTGGCCGTGATCGTCATGTGCGCGACGGGGCCGATCATGTGGTGGACTCGGCGTGGCACGGCCTCCGGGACGGCGGCTCCCCGTGCCAAGCTGCCGACCGGGTCTTGCTCGCGGCTATCGCGGCTCTCGACGTCTTACTACCGTTGTCCGGGCTGTCGCTGCTGATCGTCCTCGCGCTGGACCAGCTGCTGATCCGCAGGGGGCCCCGGTTGCGCCGTTTCTTAAGAACGGCGTAACCGAGTCGCCCACGCGAGTCAGATCAACAGCGCTGTCACTGGGTTAGTTCAGACCCCAGAAGGCATCTTCAGCGGGACCGTCTTCGGAGAACAGTCGTACCTCGACGATCTTGCCGCCTCGGACTGTGAGCAGATCGATGCCAGCCATGTCCATGGTCGCTTCGGCGCTGTTTCCTGAGAACCGCACCGGCACCGCGACCACGTCACCATTGACCATCGGGGGACCGGCGACGGCGAGTTGAAAACTGCCTGCGCTGGCTTCCATCATTCCGCTGAGGAGGGCGCCGACCCCGGCCACGCCATGGTGGTCTCCCGAGAATTGGTGGGCGCCGGGCTGGTGCCAGAGGACGTCGTCGCTGAACTGGGCCATCACGGTGGGGATATCGCCGCGGCCAAGGGCGGCGAAATAGGTCTCAGCAACGGCTGCGGGGATGGGCTCGGTCATTTTGGTGGCTCCTTCGTCGGTGTGTTCACCCATAGTCACAGATGGTAACTTGTTACCTCAACGTAACTAAGGAGACGCATGTCGAACGCGACCCCGGTATGGAACGTCATGTTGGCGACATGCCCCTCCCGAACCTCGTTGGCGAAGATCGCCAACAAGTGGACCGCGATGATCGTCATCACGCTCAGTGACGGCCCGGCCCGGTTCGGTGCCATCCGCGAGAGCGTCGGGGGCATCAGCGGCAAGGTGCTCTCGGGAACGCTTCGCGACCTGGAACGGGACGGGGTCCTCACCAGAACCGCGTACGACGAGATGCCCCCTCGAGTGGAATACGAACTCACGTCGTTGGGGCGGACGCTACGTGAGCCTCTGACCGCCTTGGGCATCTGGGCGGAGCAGCACATCGAAGCGGTTCTAGACGCCCGAGACGCCTACGATCAACGGCCGACGGACAGGTGACGCAACCGGCGTCCACGTGAAGTCCGGGTGCCCGCTACGCGCTCGCGGGTTCGGTGGCACCGGTCACACAGGACGCGGGCAGCGGGACGGCGCTTTCAGCGTCGATCATCGGCACCGTAGCCGCCCAGGTGTTCATCGCTTCCAATACGGGGCGCAGCGCTTCACCCGACGCCGTCAGCTCGTAGACCACACGAGGAGGGATCTCGGCATACACGGTCCTCGTTACGAGCCCGTAGGTTTCAAAGCGGCGAAGCCGGTTCGTGAGAGTGTGGGCGCTGATACCAGTCAGCGCATCGCGCAGCTCAGTGAACCGCGCCGGCCCGGTCAGCAGCTCTCTGATGATGAGTGTCGCCCAGGGGCCATCGAGCAGGGTCAGAAATCGGGCAATGCCGCATTCTGGCCAGGGCGTACCGGAGAATGTCATATTTCGAGGCTACTCCATTAGTGCAGTTGACGTAACTAGTGCACCGTGTGCACTAATGGTTCACATGACCTATCTCATTCACGGCGCCACAGGCGCCCAAGGCGGCCCCGTCGTCGCAGCCCTCCGTAAAGCCGGCAAGAACGTCACAGCCGCAGTGCGCAACCCATCCAACTACGAGGGTGATGCTGTCGCCGTCGACTTCACTTCGGTCGCGTCCTTGGAAGAGGCCTACCGCGGAGTAGAGGGTCTTTTCGTGCACCTTCCTATCGGGACTGCCGAACAGCAACTCGCCCACGCGCGGACCATCGTTGAAGCCGTCACGCGCGCCCAGCCCCCACGGGTGGTTGCCTCTACCAGCGGGTACCGCGTGAACACGGCCGAGGCGGGGGAGGACGCCGCGTCGGTTCTCGTGAGGGGACTCATGGCGAGCGGTGTGTCAGTAGCCATCGTTGAACCCCGGCTCTACCTGGAGAACCTCCTTCTGCCTACCGTGAGCGGACCCACCCGTGAAGAGGGAATGCTGCGTTATCCCATCCGCGACGACTACCGGGTGTCGTGGAGCTCGCACCTGGACATCGCCGACGTGGTGGTTCGACTCTTCGATCAGCCCGGGGTCACCGGTGTGGTCGCGGTCGGAGCCCTTCCCGGTCTTCTTGGGGACGACCTGGCAACGGGTTTCGGGACGTATCTTGACCGGGACGTGAGCTTCGAGGCGCAGGATCCGGACGACTTCGGGGCACTCATCACGCCGTTGTTCGGCAAAGCCGGCGCTGACCCGGTTGTTGCGTCCTACCATTGGAGGCTCACTCAGTCCGGTGAGGAGATCGGCAAGGGGGATAGCGCACAGCAGCGTCTCGGTATCGAACCGCGTTCCATCGAACAGTGGCTCCGGGACATCCAGGCTTGACCGGGATCTGATCACCGGGTTGCGTCTCAAAACCCGGCGGGACAATGCGCTGCGCTGGTGGTGGCAGAGCGGAGGGGTTCTTGCGAGTGTTGAGACGCAAGCACCTCTCCGCGCTAATCGTGCGACCTCGTGGACACGTCGACCATCGGTTCGCACGGGCGGGTCCGGCACGTTGCCTTCGCGGGCGATTGCGGCGAGCTGGTCGCTGGCGTGATCACACTGATCGCGAAGTGCCGCTTTGAACGTTTGGCTCCCTCGCGGGTGCCATTTCGCTTTAACAGCGCTCCTTCGGCGCACCAACCTCGACCCGCCGATCAGGGTGGGGGGGTGATCGTCTCCTACCGTCCACCGATCCCCTGGGGAGCGGCACGCGAGAATGACGGACCCGAACACGGGCCAGCTACAAGAGATAAACTCAGTACTCCCTTCGAGAGTGAAGCTCATGAAAAACAACAATGCTCCTGATGGCGAATACACCGATTCTGAGCCAGCAGCAGGACCGTCGGAA
Source organism: Cryobacterium zongtaii (assembly GCF_002909375.1). GTDB lineage: Bacteria > Actinomycetota > Actinomycetes > Actinomycetales > Microbacteriaceae > Cryobacterium > Cryobacterium zongtaii. The sequence goes on along the minus strand of NZ_PPXD01000029.1, from coordinate 2,395 downwards.
GCAAACGGCGAGGGGGCGGAGGTGGAGGGCGAGTACACCGACATGGATACTTCTCACGAGCATCCAACGGGCACGAGCGCGACCTCGTCCTGAAACAGGATCGTAAGCACCGCTGAAAGCTCTACCGAGGCGCGCGCTCGCTCCGAACTATCGCGGAGTCCACACCGAGCGGTCGCGGTGGGCGAACACTGCGAACCCGACTGGGTCGCGACCGAGGACCTGACGGACATCGTCGGTCAGGCCTGCGGCCAGGCCCAGCCGGGCGGTGGTGTAAATCGCCGCAGTGACGAGGACCATGCCCCATGGCAGGCCTAACTTCCTGCGGGCATGCACGATATACCGCAGGACACCGGGCCGCGCGTAGCGGATTGGCCGGCCCAGTTCGTGGGTGAGGATCTCGGCAATCTGCGCATAGGTCAGCGCTTCATTCCCGGTCACCGTCCACGCGGTGTCCACATGCGCTGACGGATTCAGAAGCGCGGCTGCGGCAACGGCTCCGACGTCGTCAACATCCACGAATGCCGTCGCTCCGTTGCGTGCGGGGACCATGATCTCGTCCCGATCGCGAATATCGGTCAGATGGGTGGTGGACAGGTTTTGGTGAAAGAAGGATGCCCGAACGAAAGTCCAGGCCACGCCTGAGCCACGAAGCCACGCCTCGATCGCCGCGTGCGGCACGATGGTGTTCTTCTCGGCTCCCTGCAGCGACAGGAACACGATTTGCGAGATCCCGTGGTCGCGGGCGTACTCCAGCGCCGGGATCATCTGACTTTTCGGTTTCCCCAGGTGCGGCGGGCGCATGAGGAACATTTGCTCCACCCCAGCGAAGGCCGCTTCCCAGGTAGTTGGGTCGGTGAAGTCAAGAGCAACGGCTTCCACCCGGTCGCCGAATACCCGCCGAACCGACGCGACGCTACGACCGGTTGCCCTAACGCGGGCGCCACCATCCAGAAGCTCCTGCACAACCACCTGACCCACATTCCCGGTCGCGCCGGTGACCAATATCGAATTCTTCCGCTCTCGTGCCTGCATCGCGCCCCATCGCCGTCTCCGAGACCTTCGCACGTGGGATTCGTCCCCCATGACAGCATCGGTATGCCCAGTCTCACACCGAAAAATAAACGGGCCGACCCGATCCTGCGGCGAAATTGGAGTTTCTTTCCGCTGCCGCCTCCTCACGACAACCACAGGTGCACGTCAGCTGAGACCTCCAGCGATGGGCCGTCATGGCCAGGTGGTCCGGCGCCGCCAGCGCGAACCGTAGGGAAGTCGTCAGGATTGCGGTATTCGGTGTATGGGTTCCGTATTGATCGTTGAGACGTCGAGTTTCCGGGTCGACGCTTATGAGGTGAATAGCGCGCGAACGCTCAGTTCGGAATTCTTGCTCAGCCGGTGGCTCTCGCCCGTCCTTGATGGACGGTGCAAGTGGGGCGGCTACACGGTCTCGGTCGGCCGTTATGGCAGCGTGGGCCACCGACTGGTGTTGTACCCACCGGGAATCTCGGCGCCTCAACGTCGCTGGGTTCGTCTGTGGCGTGGCTGGATGGTGTCGGGCCTCGTGGGCGTTCTTGGACTTCTCATAACGTTCGGTGCGGTTGGCGCGTCGCGGTTGGTGATTATCACGGCGTGTGTCACGTTCTATGTTTTTGGAACTGTCGTCGTGGCCCGGCGCGCCGGCCCGGTCCGCCGGCAGGTGCTTGAGCTGACGGCGGCGAGATCCCATCTGGCGCCCGATGCGGGGCACGCGCTCGAGTGCGGATATCTGGCGACGCTGGCGGCCACGATGACCAGTGCCGATGCGGCGCTGGCCAGCGGTGTTTCCTCACCCCCAGAGCACGAGATGGTGTGGTGGGGCGTGTTCACGAACGCCCAGGAGCATCTCGCTGCGGCCCGCAACGACCGGTAGCCGCCAATCTTCCTTCCACGGGAGCTGGTGGCTGTCGTGGAGGAAGAAACAGGTGTCGACCTCGTCGCCCCGGAGGGCGATCGAGGGCGCTGTGATCCGGCACCACCGGTTCGGCGTGGACTCTCATTTCAAGCACGCGCCGGACCGCCTGGCCATGATGCTGGACAGGAGAGTCAAATTCCTCCGTGCTGTGATTCTGTGGTTGCAGTAGTCATGCGAGTTGTGCCAGCCAGGTCAATTCAGCGGCGTCAAGCTCGGAGGGTGTCACCGTGTCGTCTTCTAATTGCGGCCTCGCGCGGACATCGCGGAGGGCGACAACACCCGTACAGGGGATGGCGAGCAGGTCACCTTCACGGAGATCGTCGGGCAGCTCCACCATGCCGCGACCGCGACTGGGGGTTTCGTGAGATTCGCCGGAGAGCAGAATCGCGGTGGTGCTCTTGACCGTCGAGGCTCGCCCGATGAGTCGGGTTTCCCGCCAAATCGCGT
>NZ_PPXD01000010.1 GCF_002909375.1 Cryobacterium zongtaii | reverse complement strand
GTGCCGCCTGCCGTGCCGCCTGCCGTGCCGCTGCGGGTCACGGCAGCCGGCTCCGGCGCTGTGCCGGCCACGCTCGGGCCGGCCACGCTCGCGCCGCCGAGCCCGCCCGCAGGGTTCGCCGACCTCGCCGACCGCATCCCCACCGAGGATGACGGCGGTCAGGTGCGCATCGAGCGCTACGGCGACGCGGCGCATCCGTCGTGGCTGGTTTTCATCGGCGGCACCGTGGAATGGAGTCCGACCGGCTCGAGCGAACCGTGGGACATGGCCTCCAACGTCGCGGCCGTCGCCGACCAGGAGGCCGGCTCGTACCGGGCGGTGCTGCAGGCGATGCAGGCGGCCGGAGTGCAGCCCGGCGACCCGGTGGTGCCGGTGGCGCACTCGCAGGGCGGGCTGATCGCCAACCAGCTGGTCTCGCGTGGCGACATCAACGCCGTGGGGTTGGTCACCTTCGGGGCGCCGGAAACCGACCTGCCGTTGCCCGAGGGCTTGCCGGCGATCGCGGTCGAGCACGAGGACGACCTCGTTCCCGCTCTGGGCTCCACGTCGGACGAGGACCACCGCCTCTACGTGCGGCGGGAACTCTTCGCCGGCCGGGAGGTGCCGGCGGACAAGGTCATGCCGGCGCATCAGCTGGTGGGTTACCGCGAGACCGCCCGTCTGGTCGACGGGTCGCCGGAGCCCCGGTTGGTGGCGTTCCGCGCGCAGCTGGACGGGATCGTGGGCGAGTCACCCGGGCAGCAGAGCGTCTGGCGAGCCGAACGGGTCGACTGACCTGGCGCGGGCCTAGGAGGTGGCGTTGTTCAGCGGCCGTACGAGCAGGCCGAACAGCCAGCTGATGATGCCCAGCACGAACGCGCCGAGGACGCCCCACCAGAAACTCTCGACGACCAGACCGAAACCGAGCAAGCCGGAGATCCACGCCACCAGCATCAGCAGCAGCCCGTTCACGATGAACGACAACAGACCGAGGGTGAGGACATAGAGGGGGAACGCGACGATCCGCACGAACCCGCCGATGAACCCGTTGACGAACCCGAAGATCAGCGAGATCAGCAGGTAGGTGAGGACAACGGCCGTCGTGTCCGGTGCGTACGAGTCCACCCGCACACCCGCCACGATCAGTGTGGTCACCCAGAGGGCGACGGCGTTGACGATGAGCTTGATCAGGAAACTACCCATGCTCCCACTATGGCAGCCGGTGCCGGTCGCCGGGTGGGTTTCCGGTGCGGCATATACGGCCAGAGCATGCGGCACCGCGAATATGTCCCGGCGTAGACTCGCCGAGTGAGCCCTTCAGACCAGCCCTCGGTCCGCCTGCGCCCTGAGATCGTTGCGCTGCCGGCGTACCGGCAGGGCAAGGCGGCCAACGCCTCCGCCTTCAAGCTGTCCAGCAACGAGAACCCGTTCGACCCGCTGCCCGGCGTCGTCGACGCGGTGAACGCCGTCTCGGCCTTCAACCGGTACCCGGATGCCTCCGCCCTCGCTCTCCGCGAGCGGCTCGCGGCCCGGTACGGGCTGACCACCGACGAGGTGCACATCGGTGCCGGATCGGTGGCGCTGTTGTCGCAGCTGATCCTGGCCGCGGCCGGCCCCGGCGATGAGGTGCTCTACTCCTGGCGCTCGTTCGAGGCGTACCCGAGCCTGGTCACGGTCTCCGGTGCCACCAGTGTCACCGCACCCAACCGCGCCGACCACGGTCACGACCTGCCCGCGATGGCCGCGCTGATCACCCCGCGAACCCGCGTCGTGATCGTCTGCAGCCCCAACAACCCCACCGGCGTGATCGTCACGGCCGACGAATTCACGGCGTTCATGGAGCAGGTCCCCGCCGACCTGCTGGTGATCCTTGACGAGGCGTACGCCGAATTCGTCACCGACCCGAAAGCCGTCGACGGTACGACGCTGCTGGGGCGCTACCCGAACCTCGTCGTGCTGCGCACCTTCTCCAAGGCCTACGGCCTCGCGGGCCTCCGGGTCGGCTACGGCCTGGGCCCCGTCGGCATCCTCGACGCCGCCCGTGCCACCGCGATCCCACTCTCGGTCACCGGGCAGGGTTCGGCCGCCGCGCTGGCCTCGCTCGACGCCGAACCCGAGCTGCTGGAACGGGTCGGCGTGATCGCCGAACGCCGCGACGGCATCCGTGCCGCCCTGGTGGCCGCGGGGCTGAACGTCCCGCCGTCGCAGGCCAATTTCGTCTGGCTGCCGCTGGGCGCAGCGACCGCGGCGACCACCGACCGTTTCACCGATGCCGGGCTCGTCGTCCGGCCCTTCCACCCGGAGGGTATCCGGGTCTCGATTGGCGAGGAGGAATCTGTGGCCACGCTCCTACGGATCGGCGCTGAGATTGTTCAGGATCTACCAACGGGGCACGCGGCCCGGCGGCTAGGTTAGTACGGTGCCAGTGACCTCCAACGACGCACCCGTGCGCACCCTGACTTCTCCCACCGTGCAGCTCCTGTCCACGGACGGTACTTTCTCGCCGTCTGAATCGGCGGCCGAGTTCCTGCCATACTTCGAGCGCCTCACCGAGGCCGACTACCGCAAGTTCTACCGTGACATGGTCGTCGTGCGGAAGTTCGACACCGAAGCGGCGAACCTGCAGCGCCAGGGCCAGCTCGCCCTCTGGGTGCCCAGCCACGGCCAGGAGGCCGCCCAGGTCGGCTCCGCCTACGCCACCCGTGCGCAGGACCACGTCTTCCCCTCCTACCGGGAGCACGTCGTCGGCATGATCCGGGGCCTGGACATGGTCGACATCCTGCGGATGCTGCGCGGCGTCACCCTCGGCGGTTGGACACCGGAGGAACACGGCAACTTCCACCTCTACACGCTGGTGCTCGCCTCGCAGACGCTGCACGCCACCGGTTACGCCATGGGCATGCAGCTGGACGGCGCCACCGCGACCGGCAACCCGGACACCGATGCGGCCGTGATCGTCTATTACGGCGATGGCGCCTCCTCGCAGGGCGACGCCAACGAGGCCCTGGTCTTCGCGGCCAGCTACCAGACCCCGCAGGTGTTCTTCATGCAGAACAACCACTGGGCCATCTCGGTGCCCGTCTCCCGCCAGTCCCGCACCCCGCTTTACCTGCGGGCCGGCGGCTTCGGCATGCCCGGCATCCAGGTCGACGGCAACGACGTGCTCGCCAGCTACGCCGTCACCGCCAAGGCCATGGACGACGCCCGCGCCGGCCACGGCCCGTCGCTGATCGAAGCGCTGACCTACCGCGTCGGCGCCCACACCACCGCCGACGACCCCACCAAGTACCGAGACCCCGACGAGCTGGCCTACTGGGTCGCCCGCGACCCGATCGTGCGCTTCCGCAGCTACCTCAAGGGCCTGGGCGTCGAGCAGGAGTTCCTCGACTCCGTCGACGAAGAGGCCGCAGACCACGCAGCGGATGTGCGCCGCCGCGCCCTGGAGATCACCTCACCCGACCGCTCCGTCATCTTCGACAACGTCTACGCCGAACCGCATCCGCTGGTCGTGGAGCAGAAGGCCTGGCTCGACGCCTACGAAACCTCGTTCGACGGGAGTGAGTCCTGATGACCATGCAGGAAACGACCGCCGCCGCGCCGACCAGCGCGAACCTGCCCATGGCCAAGGCCCTCAACGCGGGGCTGCGCCAGGCGATGCTGAACGACCCCAAGGTGCTCATGATGGGCGAGGACATCGGGCCGCTCGGCGGCGTCTTCAGGGTGACGGAGGGACTGCACGCCGAATTCGGTGAGAAGCGGGTGCTCGACACCCCGCTGGCCGAATCCGGCATCATCGGCACGGCCATCGGCCTGGCCATGCGCGGCTACCGGCCGGTCTGCGAGATCCAGTTCGACGGTTTCGTGTTCCCCGGCTTCGACCAGATCACCAGCCAGCTGGCCCGGATGCGCAACCGGCACGAGGGCGGCCTCACCATGCCCGTCGTCGTGCGGATACCCTACGGCGGCCACATCGGTTCGATCGAGCACCACCAGGAAAGCCCGGAGGCGTACTTCGCGCACACCCCAGGCCTCCGCGTGGTGAGCCCGTCGAACCCGCACGACGCCTACTGGATGATGCAGGAGGCCATCGCGTCGAACGACCCGGTGATCTTCTTCGAACCCAAGAGCCGCTACTGGCCCAAGGGCGAGGTCGACTTCACCGCGGCCGGCACCCCGCTGCACGCGAGCCGGGTGGTGCGCACCGGCACCAGCGTCACCGTTGTCGGCCACGGCGCCATGGTGAGCGTGCTGCTGCAGGCCGCCGACCTCGCCGCGGCGGAGGGCATCAGCCTCGAGGTCATCGACCTGCGCTCGATCTCACCGATCGACTACACACCGATTCTCGAGTCCGTGCACAAGACCGGCCACCTCGTGGTGGCCCAGGAGGCCGCCGGCTTCGTCAGCGTCGGCTCCGAGATCGCCGCGACCGTCACCGAGCGGGCGTTCTACTCCCTCGAGGCCCCCGTGCTGCGGGTGTCCGGTTTCGACACCCCGTTCCCGCCCGCCGCGGTGGAGACGCACTTCCTGCCCAGCCCCGACCGGGTGCTCGAAGCCGTCGACCGCTCCCTCGCCTACTAATCATCCCCTTGCTGTGAAAGGCACCCCATGAGCGTCTCCCGATTCACCCTCCCCGATGTGGGCGAGGGCCTGACCGAGGCCGAAATCGTCGAGTGGAAGGTCGCCCCCGGCGACACCATCTCGATCAACCAGGTGCTCGTCGAGATCGAAACCGCCAAGTCGCTCGTTGAGCTGCCGTCGCCGTACGTTGGCGTCGTCGGCGAGATCCTCGTGCAGCCGGGCACCACCGTCGACGTGGGCACTGTGATCATCACGATCCTCTCCGAGGCCGGCGCCACCGACGACACCGCTGCGCCCGCACCGGATGCGTCCGCCCCGGCCGACGACGACCTCACCGTGGCCGCCCAGGATGCCGGCAGCACCATCTCGCAGGAACCGGCCGAGGAGTCCCCTGCCGTACTCGTGGGCCGCGGTGCCGCCGCGTCGATGCCCACCCGCCGCCGCCGGCACGTGGTGCCGACGGCAGCGCACGAGGCTCTCGCGGCCGCGCCGACCGCGCCCCCGCAGGGCGGCCCGGCTGCCT
>NZ_PPXD01000032.1 GCF_002909375.1 Cryobacterium zongtaii | reverse complement strand
AAGCCACCGGAATAGGCGAACAATCAGCAAGTTTGAAACTGACAGAACAAATCATTACTGACTTGCTTTGTTGTTTAAATGTTTTCCAAAGGAATCTCTTTCGCGGTATCCCCTAGAAAGGGACCCTACGACCGAGGTTTTTGGCATTTGACATTGTGCACGCTGTTGAGTTCTCAAGGATCGGACGCACCCGACTTCAGGCCATGTGATTGGCTGTCGCTCCGGGGCAACTTGACTACCTTAGCCTCCGTTCGAATCCGTGTCAAATCGACTGAGCGGCGTGTTTCCGGCAAACTAGTGCCTGAAAACGCTCCGTCCGTTCGATCCGAGGGATCTTGCGAAGAGCTGATTCCTGGCCAAAACGAAGAGCCACACCGAAACGATGTGGGTTGTTTTGACTGGGAGTTGGTCCCGCTTGAGGCCGGAAGCTCTGCGGCTTTTCCGAACCTGTGGGGTGACGAGAGATGACATTACGGGGATTCCGGAGGGGCCGCAAATTGGATCTGACACCCGGGCGTGTCGGGGTGGTTTGCCCGATATGGCGCGCCGACAGCGGGTGTCCGAGAGACGACTAGGGCGAGGGCTGAACGCCGCGTTGGGCATCCGCGATCGACACGATTCGATGCCTGATGAGCTGCCAACCTTGAGGCGGGGTGGTCAGACGCGCGTGCCGTTCACAGAGGTCATAGGTGTGTGGCTCGTGGGTGCCGGCGAGCGGTCCCAGGACAGCCATCGAGTCGGCATAGGAGAACGTGAGAGTCGCCACGGCCTCATCGTTGCAGGAGATTCTTGAACACGCTCTGACTGACATGGTGATTCAGGGTACCGCCGATGCCCCGGAAGTAGACTGGGGGTATGCCTCGTTCACGCCGCACAACCGTGCAAGCACCGACCTCGCGCGGTCGGGGCCGGGACCGACACGGCCGTGGCATCCGCAGTTCTGCCACCGGACCTTTCCTTCCTCCCCTGCGTACGCGGGTGGACACTTTCGACATGACCATCGCGTCGACGGTCGACTACTTGCGCATGGTGTGGCCCGCCGAACTCGCCGATGTGTCCTTCGAGGTGGCCGCAGGGCCGCTCAACGTGATTCCCGGCGTCGGGGTGGCCCGGTACGCGGTGGATGCCCGTGAGCGTCGCATCACCTTTTTCCGGCTGCCGATCCAGCGGCTGAGCGGACTGCACCGCGATGACGAGTTCCATCAGCGCATGGTGATCGAGAGCTGCGTCTTCCGCGGGGTCGCCGAACTCCTCGGCAAGGACCCCTGGGATCTCGCGCCGGATCGATTCCGCCACTTCTAGGGGCGCATCCCGCACGCGCACGCCACGAGGACCAAACCTTTTCTGACGTGGGGCCGAACCACCTGCATACCAAGCAAGCCCCCACACTCCACAGCAAAGGACTTCATCATGCGCAGCTTCACCAAGACCGCACTCGGCCTCACCAC
>NZ_PPXD01000014.1 GCF_002909375.1 Cryobacterium zongtaii | reverse complement strand
TTACAGGCCTTGCGCCAGGCGGTAGTACGCCTGGTTCCATCGGACCTCGCGGGAGAAGTCCCGCAGGGTGGTGGTTTCATCGATCACGAGGAGCTCGGTTTGAGCGATCTCGGCGAAGTCTTGGAACACCTCGATGCCGACGGCTGTCGACATGACGGTGTGGTGGGCGGCGCCGGCGGTGAGCCAGGCGGCGGCGGAGGTGGCGAAGTCGGGTGCGGGCTTCCAGACGGCGCGGCCGACGGGGAGTTTGGGTAGTGCTTGGGTGGGTTCGACGACCTCGACGACGTTCGCGGTGAGGCGGAACCTGTCGCGCATGTCGCTCATCGCGACGACCACGGCGGGGCCGGGGGCGGCGTTGAAGACCAGGCGCACCGGGTCGTCTTTGCCGCCGATGCCCAGCGGGTGGATCTCCAGGGTCGGCTTCTCGGTGGCCAGTGACGGGCTGACCTCGAGCATGTGGGCGCCGAGGATGAGTTCGGCGCCGGGGGTGAGGTCGTAGGTGTAGTCCTCCATCAGGCTCGCCCCGCCGGGCAGGCCCGAACCCATCACGTTGGCCACGCGGACCAGGATCGCGGTCTTCCAGTCGCCTTCGGCGCCGAAGCCGTAGCCCTGGGCCATGAGGCGTTGCACGGCCAGGCCGGGCAGTTGCTTGAGGGCGCCGAGGTCTTCGAAGTTGGTGGTGAACGCGCTGAAACCGCCGGCTTCGAGGAAGGACTTCAACCCGAGTTCGATCGCGGCGCCGTAACGCAGCGACTCGTGCCGGTCGCCGCCGCGGCGAAGCTCCGGGGCCACGTCGTAGAGCTCTTCGTATTCGGCCACGAGCGCGTCGATGTCAGCAGCCGTGGCGGCGTGCACGGTCTCGGCGAGTTCGTTGACCGACCAGGTGTTCACCTGCACGCCGAAACGCAGCTCGGCTTCGGTTTTGTCGCCCTCGGTGACGGCGACGTAACGCATGTTGTCGCCGAACCGGGCCAGTTTCATGCTGTTCGATGCCGCCCAGCCGGCCGCGGCACGCGTCCAGGTGCCGATCGAGGCGCTGACCACCGGGTTGGACACGTGGCCGACAACGGTCTTCCGCGACACGCCCAGGCGGGTCTGGATGTACCCGAACTCCCGGTCGCCGTGCGCGGCCTGGTTCAGGTTCATGAAGTCGAAATCGATCTCGGCCCAGGGCAGTTCCACGTTGGCCTGGGTGTGCAGGTGCAGCAACGGCTTGGTCAACGCGTTGAGGCCGCCGATCCACATCTTCGCCGGCGAGAACGTGTGCATCCACGCGATCAAACCGATGACCTTGTCATCACCGTTGGCATCCAACGCGGCCCGACG
>NZ_PPXD01000031.1 GCF_002909375.1 Cryobacterium zongtaii | reverse complement strand
TCGCCGACGCTCGAGGGACCTGGCCGGCCTTCAGCGATATCGCTGAGGCCCGCGGATATCGGGCTGTTCACTCTGTTCCTATACGGTTTGGTTCGCAGAGGTTGGGCGCGTTGAATCTGTTCTTGGCAGAGCCCGGCGGATTGAGCGGCCGCGATGCAGAATTGGCTGAGGCGATGGCCCTGTATGCCGCGAACAGTGTTGAGCAGCACAGGAAGCTCCATAGCCACATCGCCGTTCGGGACCAGATGAAAGTAATGCTTGAGGATCGAGTACTCATCGAGCAAGCCAAAGGCGCCCTCGCCCAGCGTTACGGTGTGCCCATGGATGAGGCGTTTGGTCTGCTGCGGGCCGAGGCCCGCAGAATGCATGCGAGTCTGCGCGATACCGCAGCAAAAATCGTTGTTCGGACGCTCGGTGATGGCCAGCAAAAAATGATCAGCTAGCTGTACCGCCCAGGGAATGAGTTTGGGGGTGCTTGGCGTGATTTGGGGTCATTCCGGCGCCTATTTGTCTTCGCTGGGCGGATTGTTGAATCGCACCGGAAGGCGGGATACGTAGAACGCTTCCCAGTTCACGTTGACGTTGAAAGGGTCATCCGCAGTGGCTCGGAGGGGGTCACGGGTGATCGTGAAATCTCCCTCATCGATGAGGATGACCAGGGCTTCACGGATGGACTGTGGATCGGCCCCCAGCTTTTGGGCGAGCTCTTCTATTGTTGTCGACAACGAGTTGATCGAGTAGGGCTGTTCTGGTTTGAAGAGCGCAATAATCTGCTGGGACATTTCTTGGTGTAATTGGTTCCAGCGAAGCTGTGCCTCCGTCTCGCGGCGTGGTTCGGTCAGGGGCAGGACTTCCTCCGGCAGGGGAGCGGCCGGATTGATGGAATACTGGCCATCGGCCAGGACTGTCACCTGTGCGGCAGTCATGAAATCCAGCAGGTCGGCCAGAGTGCGAATAGCTGCCAGGCCCAGGTGCGAGCTAAAGACCTCGAGCTCGGCAATCTCTTCTATCCGAGTCGCTTGGGCCTGGGCGTTGACGACCTCAGCGCTACGGCGGGGTCCGTCACTGACGAGGGGGATGCCCTCGGAGTTTTCATCGAGC
>NZ_PPXD01000016.1 GCF_002909375.1 Cryobacterium zongtaii | reverse complement strand
TTGGCCGGGGTCGATGGTTGTGGGTGGGCGGAGCCAGTAGCGGCCGGTGTTTTCGAAGATCTGCCAGTGCTGGTTGTGGAGCAGCAGGTGGTGGGCGGGGCAGAGCAGGATGCCGTGGTTGATGTCGGTTCTGCCGTGGTCTCTGAGCCAGTGTTCGATGTGGTGGGCTTCGGTGAACGCTGGTGGGCGGTCGCAGCCGGGCCACCTGCAGCCGCCGTCGCGGGCGGCGAGGGCTTGGCGTTGGGCCCGGTTGAACAGGCGTTGTTCGTGGCCGAGGTCCAGGGGCCGGTTGAACTCGTCGACTGTGATGTCAACACGTCCGGAGTCGCAGATGAGGCGTTCGATGGTTTCGGGGGAGACCGGGGCGTTGTTGCCTTCGATGTAGCCGTGCCCGGTTTGGCCGGGAAGGCAGATCAGGATGTCGTCGGCGGCGGCCGGTCCTGTGGGTGCGGCGGGCCTGGCCGTCGTGGCGGTGGTGGTGAGGATCTGCACGGCGGGGCGGCGGCCGCCGAGCATCTCGTTGGGGTTGATGGTGGTGCCGGCTTTGAGGAGGTCGAGGAAGCCGTCGCAGGTGATTTGGCTGGTGTTGCGGGGGTCGTTCTTGACGCGTTTGGCCCAGGCGGCGCGTTCGGTGTCGACGAAGCGCACGCCGCCGCGGCGGGGGCTGGTGAGACTGTCGAAGGTGGCTTTGATGAACTCGCCCTGTTCCGCCGGGAAGAGCCCGTCGATGCGGACCTGGCCGGTGTTCAGGGTCCAGATGCGCAGGTAGCGGTCGTCCCAGGCTTTCTGTTCCCGCACCCTAATGCCGGCCTCGTCGAGGCTGTCGCGCGTCTGCCGGGCCCGTTTGAGGAGCTGGTCGACGTCCATCGCCGCGGCGTCGGCGAGCAGCCCGGCCAAGGCATCGGCGAGGACCGGGCCGGTGACGACGGTATCGATGTCGCCCAGGCCGGTGCGTAGGGCGTGCGCGGCATCGATCGAGAGGGTTCCGCCGGTCACGGCGTGCGAGATCGG